>NZ_MACG01000078.1 GCF_001884035.1 Bacillus tropicus | reverse complement strand
TTGGGACCTTGTCCCTGTGAGAGTAGGACGTCGCCAAGCAACTGTAAGACGAGTCAGAATGACTCGTCTTTTTTGTATGCTTTCATACCTCTAATAATTGCTTGCTTAACTCCTTCTAAATAGGCGAATCCATGCTTTTTATCTGGTTCTAAGTAAGTACCTTCTGCCCATTCATTCCACGCATTAATAAATAAAAACTCGCTGTTGTAAAGAGAATAGGTACGATGGATTTGCTTACTTAAATATATCGTAAACTTCTCAGGAGTAGAGCCTAGGAAGATGCTACTATTTAAGTCTTTGCGGCGTGCTGTGTTGTCCCAGTCAACAAAGGCACCGGGAAATGTTTTTTTCTCTGGAAGAGATCGCTTTAGTATATACATCCAAACTTTATCATAGTCCCAAGCGTTTATTTGTTTACCAGACTCATATATTGTTTTATTTATGTCTGAAGAGCTATCATGAGCAATTGTATAAAAAGGCTCGAATTGAATGCTAGCATCAAACCCATCTATATTAGGAAGTGGGAAGCTGTTTAATGTTTCTACAAAGTATATACCTTTCAAACCCTTTTCTTGTGCGAGTGTATTCCAGTAATTAAGCATTTGCTCACAGTCAGGGATATGCCCAGGACGGTAAATAATGAATAGTGGTTTATCATCTATACGAATATATCTTTCATCTTGGAAAGCTTGTAATAAATAGTCGAAGTGTTCTTTCCAATCCGGTAACTCTCCATAATTTTGAGGCATTAATATATGACTATCAAGACCATCCCAAGTTTTTGTCCAAGGTTCATTTGCCCAAGAAAGGCAAAATGGAAAATCCGGTTCTCCCGTCTTAAGTACTTCATTAAAGGGTGTCTCCAATAGTCTTTTTCCTTTAAACCAGTAATGGTAATAACAAAAACCATATATGCCGTGTGCTTTAGCGATTTCTGCTTGCCACTTTCTTACGGATGGATCCGTTAAGTCATAATAAAAGTCTTGATAAGGTTCCCTAGGTTGATAATGTTTTGAAAATAAAGGCCGTGCACTTTTAGTATTTGTCCATTCAGTAAAACCTTTCCCCCACCATCGGTCATTTTCTTTTATTTGATGAAACTGTGGTAAGTAAAAAGCAATTATTTTCAAGATATATCCCCCTTATGTTCTTCGTAGTTCAATTGGTGGGAAGTTACTTTTGGATTTTATGAATCCAGTTTAAAGCGTGAGGTATGATATTTACCTACTATTTTTGTATGCTCTATAATGAATTCGTTTTAGAATTTACTTGATATGGAAATCTTTAGAGAAGGAACGTATAATTCTTTTCTATCCGTACCACGGTCCAAAACTTTACGTTCTTTATTCAAGGAAAAACCTAAATTGGGGGCATATGTTTTTACATGGCTATAAAACAAATATGCTTAATAAAGAGCATGTTCATAGAAAGTACTTACAAACTTTTATTTAATTTCTCGGGGTAGAGAACGTATGTACTGGGATGCTGTTTATCTTTGTTTGTGAGCAACTTTGTATAAGTAGATTTAGAAGTTCAACATCAGAAAGAGGGCTAACAAGGTTATCAAAATCACTTCCTAACTTAAAGTTATTCATTTGTTAACCTCCAAATTATATAGTGCCTAAAAATTATGTTCGTGTTTTTTACTAATAAAAACATGTAGAAATTCAGCATCTAATCCTAGTGATCTATCCTTTTGTAAATAAACAATTGTATACATGTTTGCATGTGTGTAAATATATTCAATCATATCTTGCCCCCAATCAAATGTTACTAAAGATCCATTCTCATCAATAGGATTTCCATGATAAATTGGCTCTTCCATATACTCAATTCCTTCTTTATTTATTCTTGCTCTTTGTAAAGTCCTTGGGAGTGTATGATACCAAGGGACAGTAAACACATGAGCACCACCAGGCTTTAATACACGTTCTATTTCTTTAAAGGCTTTCTCTGGCTCCATTACGTGTTCAAAGACATCTTGCGTAATGAACAAATCAAAAGATTCATTTGGAAAAGTCATGTTTTCTAAGTTCTCACATCTAATTCCTTGAAAGTATTGACCGAGAGGGTAGTTTTTAAAGTATTGAGAATATGTATAGTTTTTGCAGTTTTTTATGAGTAGTTGAGTTGTAATCCCTCCCGGTGAAGACTCGTGGATATGATAGGAACCCCATTTTTGAAAAAAGGTATTTAAAACATGGACTAAAGCTCGCTGCCTAGGTATAGAGTGGCATGTAGAACATAAGTAATGATCTCTAAGCCAATCATTATGCTCTATAAATGTAGCTTCCTTCTCACAAATAACGCAGTATCCATTATTGTATTTTAACTTATCTTCCACACGACATCACCTCTGTGTAAAGAATGCATATGACACACACGTTAACAATCAGCGAAATAACAGAGAGTGGCTGGAAATAGTAGACGGGGAGAGCCCAACGCTAATTAAAGTTTCACTTTATGCTATGCGATACATTCGTTTTTATTCGTTGAAGAATGTATCAACTTAAAATATCCCTTTTGTGTACGGATACATTTCAAAGTCTTGTGCATATATTTCTGTAACTAAATCCATTGTTTCTTTATCATAGAAGCTTTCATATGTTGGAAATTGTGGGAAGTCTTTATCTATAATGCTAAGTTCTGCATAGTTCCCTGTATAAATCATCTTTGGACCACGATTATGATCTGAATTTGTAAGTATTGCTAGGTCAGATTTAATTAAACCGTATTTTTCTTCTATTTTTGTAATTTGGTTATTAAAATCTTCTAAAGGTATGTAGTGTTGGATGAAGGCTTCTTCGCCTTGAACATATTGTTGACTAAAATGTATATCTATTGCTAGAGAATTGGTACCAAATGCCTGAACGTAATATAAAAATTGTTTAAATGATATCCCTTTCTTACTATATTTGTCATTATAAAAACACTTACGTATATTTTCCCATTGAGGGCTAGCATATGGATTATCAGCGAGTAAGAGAAATGAGCTGACGGCCCTTGTATAGGGATTTCGCACAAGTTTACAAACATCTTTTTTTGCTTCTAAAAGACTACTTTGCAACGCTGGTATGTAATCTTTATTATTTTTATATACCCAGAACTCATAATAATGAATAAAATCATTGTATTTCTGTGCTTCAGAAAGTAAGCCAATTTGAAAAAAGAACCAATTGGCTAATGAGGTACACCCGCTTTTATGGCTCCAAAATAGTATCAGTGGAAAATCCTTATGGAAATGCGGAATTCGATCTTTATGTAGAATTATGTACTCTAAAAACTTTTGATTTATATTTTTCATGAGTTTAACACTCCTTTTTTAAGGGGATAGGAAGTGGATTTTTTATTAATCCAATATATTCATGGGAATGAGTAAATATTATGAGTGTTTCTTGCGGCCATCTTAAATAAGGTGGTAATTCTAAAAGGTAAATATAAAATAAAGATAATGAAAAAGTATAAGGGGCATACAATTATAAGAGAAGGAATAATAGAAGTGTCCAAGTTCAGTTAATTGTATTTCCAGGTGTGATAAGCAAAAATCTTATTACTAGAGAGGATATTATGGGGAAGAATAATTATTTAATAGTAGGTGGAAATAGTTTCATTGGTATTAACCTCGCATTAGGTTTATTGAAACAAGGTCAAAATGTAAAAGTATTTTCCAGGCATATAAATAATTTCCCTCAAAATATTATAAGTGAGATTGAATTTATTAAAGGTGATTTAGCAAATGTTGAAGATATATATAAAGCCTTAGTGAATGTAGATATTATTATTTATTTAGCAGCAACGTCTAATGTAGCAACTTCAATTGAAGATGTTTTCGAAGATATAAACAGTAGCTTTTTTTTTCTTAATTTCATGGAAAGTGTTAAAAATTTTCCGGTTAAAAAAATTGTATTAGCATCTTCTGGAGGCACGGTTTATGGTGAACCAGAATATTTACCTATTGATGAGAAGCATCCATTAAAACCACTTTCTCCTTATGGAATAACAAAAGTGTCGCTTGAAAATTATTTGTACTTTTATAAGAAAAAGTATGGAATGGACTATGTTGTATGTAGATATTCTAATCCGTATGGAAAATATCAAAACCCGTTAAAGAAAGTTGGAGCAATAAATTGTTTTTTGTATCAGCATCTCAGTAATGAAAAGATTAACATATACGGAAATCCACAAGAGATTATTCGAGATTATATTTATATCGATGATTTAGTGGAAGTCACTATACAACTATCGCAATTAAATCGCTTGAAATCGTGTGTGTATAATATAGGGAGCGGTAAGGGCCTCTCTTTAAAACGAATTATAGTAGAATTAGAGAAATTAACGGAAAGAAAAGTGGACTTTATTTGCTATAAACAAAAGCAAGAAAATGTTCAAAAAATCATTTTAAATATAGATAGAGTAAGACGAGATTGTAATTGGGAACCGAAAATAGATTTCAAAAGTGGAATTAGATTAAATAAGCTATGGATTGAAGAGTTCTTATATAGTAAAAAATAATAAGCCATGCCCTACTTCTGTATAAGTAGAGCGTGGTTTATTATTTTATTTCTTTTTTTATTACCCAAAGGTCTTGATGTTCCCACCAAAAACCTTCAGTGTATTTTTTGATGATAGGATTATAAGGTAATAATTTAATTTTGTCACATACGTAAGAGGGACTAACGATCGTTTGCCCATATTGATGCACATCTAAATCCAGTTGTTCACTAGAGGGGAGAAACCAATAACCCTGTTTATTTAAATCTGGAAAGCCGAAGTACTTTTTACTTTGATATCCATGAGTTGTGAAAATGAATAATCCGCCGGGAGAAACAGCATTATACAATGTTTGAAGCCAACGAAACCAAGTTGTATCAGGCATATGAGAAAAAAAGGATAGACCAAAAACGATATCATACGTAGATGATAATTTTACTTGTTCAGGTTCTGTGTGAGATAAGATAGATGAAGTATGTAATGTGCGTTCAATAAAAGTAATAGCCTCTTCATGTATATCACAGGTAGTTATACGTAAGTTCGTTTGTAGGTTTAATAAATGACGTGTTACGCAGCCATATCCGGATGCGAATTCTAATAATTTAATTGGAGTATTTACAGGGGGATAAAAGGAAGTCATTAAATCTAAGAGTGTTTCTGCTGATTTTCTTCCATCTTTAAAATAATAATCTATTGCTTCTTTTTTAGATGGAAAGACTGGATTCGTGACAAGGAATTGAAAGATATGATCTTCTGGATGGATACTTGCATTTACATTGTAGTTCTGTGCAATTTGAGAAATCAAATCTTTATTTGCCTCTATAAATTCTTTCAAAGAGTAACCCCCCTCAAATAATAGTAATGTCCTATAAGAGATACTGATGATAAAGAAAATATATAATTAAACCTTCAAATATGATTTAAGGTACTTTCTATATGCGTACATTTTCTTTTTTGAAATGTCGTCGATAGCAAAGGTTTCTTTAATGAAATTCTGCATTTGTACAACTTCATTGTAATGGGAATATGAATCTTCTATTCTTGTTACGCTATTTGTATGTCGTCTATGATAGTTTAGGGGTTTTGGATTGAAATAAATGTTCCCCTCTTTAAGGATAGAAACATAGAAAAACCAATCACCGGCTACTTTAAACTTTTCCAATTGTTTTTCTGTTGTTTTTATATCTATGTTTTTAAAAACGACACTTGAGACATTAGGTATGGTGTTTTTGATAAGTAACGTATCTTGTATTTCATCTATGCCTTTTCGGACATAAGAACTCTGCCATTTTTCCTTATCAATATCATTTGTGTAATCCAAATAATGATTGGCCAAGATATTTCCTTGTTCATCTATTTGTTTTGATTGTGTGTAGCTTAAGGCAACATCACTATCTATATGAAACCCTTGTATTACTTCTTCTAAAAATGTCTGATCACATAAGTCATCGGCCTCAGCAATCCAAATATAATCACCGGTTGCTGCAGCGACACCTTTTATCCATTGTTTAAATACAGAACCAGAGTTTTTATCATTAATAATCCGCTGAACTTTCAGGTGGTGTTTATTTTCGTTAGAGAGCAGCTTTTCAAATATAGATACGCTATTGTCAGTAGAGGCATCGTCTAGAAAAATTAGTTCGTAAATGGGATATGTTTGATTTAATATTGATTTAACTCGTTCGGGTAAGTATTTTTCGTAATTATAGTTCGGTACAATGACGCTTATTTTTTTATAATTATGCTCAAGCAAGTTTAATAATTGGTAAACGTAATGAAGAAAGTTGAAATCTTTTTCAATAAGTTCTTGGCCAAAGGTCCCTTTTTGTAATCGTAAATCTTCATCCCCGATAAATTCATATATTCTTTCCAGCATCATCGGTAAGTTTAAATAGTCTACTAATGCGCCGGTTTGTTCTGTAACAACATCTTCAAAACCTCCAGCATTTTTAAATCCTATAACAGGGACTTTTGTATCTAATGCTTCTAAAACAACGTTTGGGAAAGGATCTTCTCTTGAAGTTAATAAATATAAATCAGCCCCAGCGTTATATAAACCGATATCTGGAGTAGGCTCCACTAATGTGAAATGTGCTGTATATCTTGGTGATAGCGTGTTTAAAAAGTGAACATCTGTTCTCCCGACCCAGATAAAATGAATATTTCTATGAATCTTTCTTACTGAGTAAGCAATAAGTGAGAATAAATCTATCCCTTTTCGATGATCTGCGAAACCTACCCCTAAAATGACTTTGCTATCTAGAGGCAGGTTGTGTTTTTTTCGTAATTCGTTTCTCGCTTTTGTAATATTGTTCTTATAAGGATTGTGGTTAAACAAACCTTGAGGGAGGATGTGGCACTTTTGATGGTCTAATTGGGTGATAGTACGGAATTTTTCATACACGTATTGTGAAGGGAAGACGATTTTGTGAGCAGACTTGGCAATGTTTCTCGCTTTTCCCTCAGCAGAGTACTGCTGTATTAAATGCGGCAATTCATGTATTAATGAAATAACTTTTATATTATGTTTCGCTAGTAATGCAGCTATATCACCACTTATGACGGTACTACATATGGCGAGGGTATAGTCTTGTAACAATAACTTCTTTATTAATGATTCGACCTTTGTTTCCGTTGGGTAGTCTTTCTCAAGGCAATAAACAGGACCATATTTTTGAAAATCGTGGATTAAAACGCCCGTTCCAATAGAAATAATTGCGACGGAGTAATGAAAGTTTTCTTTAAGAGCTTTAATAGTATGTAAAGAAAGCAGCTGTGCTCCGTGGAAATGGGCATCATGGGATACATAAATGATTTTCTTATTAACATGCATTTCATAACGCCTCCTAAGTTTATTAGATTTTAGTAAATGTATGGTGTATTTATAATTCCTAGAGAGAAGTGGTAGGAGATAATCGTGAATGTAATCGAAATAAAAAAGCTACTTTTAATATATATTTGTTTGGCTTGATATTCATTCTATAGAAAGTATAAAGTGTCGATTATGAAAGTGAATGCACTAGCTTATTCATCTCTAGGGACGGAGTATAAAAATATCCTTTATAATTTATAAAATAAAAAGGATAAAAGGTATTGACGATTAGAGTATAGGGGTGTAATATAGAACAAGTCGCCGATGACATTAACGTCGAAAGCGACAAACGAAATAAAAAACTTAGTTGACATTGAAAGATGAAAATGTTAACATAAGGAAGTCGCAAATGAGCGACCAAGTAGTTCTTTGAAAACTGAACGAAACAAACAACGTGAAACG
>NZ_MACG01000077.1 GCF_001884035.1 Bacillus tropicus | reverse complement strand
GGACCTCAGGGTGTTCAAGGACCAGCGGGTGCTACCGGCGCTACTGGACCTCAAGGTGCTCAAGGACCAACGGGCGCTACTGGTATAGGAGTTACAGGACCGACCGGGCCGACTGGACCTAGCTTCCCTGTAGCAACAATTGTTGTAACAAACAACATTCAACAAACAGTACTCCAATTTAACAACTTCATTTTTAATACTGCAATTAATGTAAACAACATTATCTTCAACGGCACAGATACAGTTACTGTTATCAACGGTGGTATTTATGTAATTAGCGTATCTATTTCTACCACTGCGCCAGGATGCGCTCCTCTTGGAGTAGGCATTTCAATTAATGGAGCAGTCGCAACTGACAACTTCTCTTCAAATCTAATAGGCGACTCACTTTCATTTACTACAATCGAAACGTTAAGAGCTGGCGCAAACATTTCTGTCCAATCTACGCTTAATGAGATTACGATCCCTGCAACAGGAAACACTAACATTCGTCTAACTGTATTTAGAATCGCTTAATTTTCACTATTTATTGTTTATGGCAAATAAAAAAAGAGCGAGAAACTCGCTCTTTTTTTGTTATGTACAATAATTCATTACTACTCTAATTCAATTGAAACATTTTTTTGTGGTACGAATGTAGAAATTGCATGTTTATAAATAAGCTGTTGCTTACCTTCTGTTTCCAGTAGGACTGTAAAATTATCAAATCCTTTAATTAATCCACGAAGCTGGAAACCATTTAATAAGTACAGCGTAACAAACGTATTCTCTTTACGGAGTTGATTTAAAAACTGATCTTGAATATTGATTGATTGCTTCATGTCGAATCCTCCTCTTTTTCTCTACTTACTATTATTCGACTTTAGTTGTAGCTTTCCTTCTATGTATCGTAAAATTTCTGACGTTTTTTCACCGTCTGTAACATCAAACCATGTGACATCCATCTTATTACGGAACCACGTTAATTGACGTTTTGCATAACGACGTGAATTCGTCTTTAATTGTGATACCGCTTCTTCTAAAGATACACGACCCTCAAAATAATCATATATCTCTTTATACCCAATCGCTTGAATAGATTGACAATCTCTTATCCCTCTATTATACAATCCTTCTACTTCTTCTAATAAACCTTGGTCCATCATTATATCAACTCGTAAGTTAATGCGATCGTATAGCATTTCTCGATCCATTGTCAAGCCAATTAAGGAAACATCGTATAATAACTCGTTTTCTTGTTTTTCAAGTTGATCACTCATTTTTTCACCCGTCGTGTGGAAAATTTCTAACGCTCTAATGACACGGCGTACATTATTTGTATGAATACGCTCAGCGCTTTCTGGGTCTACTTCTTGTAATTTCTTATGTACATATTCCACACCACGTTCTAATGCTAACTTTTCCATTTGTTCTCGGTATATAGCATCACCAGCATCATCCGTAAACTGATAATCGAATAAAACAGATTGTATATACAGACCAGTTCCACCAACGATAATTGGCAATTTACCACGCTCTGTAATCTCTCGAATATGCTTACGAACACGTTCTTGAAATTCGGCAACTGAAAATGATTCTTCTGGATTTTTTATATCGACCATATAATGTGGAATTCCGTCCATCTCTTCTTTCGTCACCTTTGCGGTTCCAATATCCATCGTACGATAAATCTGCATGGAATCTCCACTTATAATTTCACCATTTAACGCTTTGGCAAGATCAATACTTAACTTCGTCTTCCCAACAGCAGTTGGGCCAATGATGACAGCAACTTTTTCACGTTGCACTTCTCCCATATCATTCAACTCTCTTTATGTAATGTACTCCATCTATTGATTATATCCAATCTTACCAATTTTAACGGCATGATTGCAAGTTCTTTCATTACGGTACATGAAATTATAAATAAAAAAAGAACATAGTTTGTCCAATTCCGCATATACATGATTAAAAATACCTCCGAGAGGATGAGTTAACTATGAAACAATCCACTATCAATTTTTCATCTTTGACAAAAGACCTCATTTTAGCTACTGCTACAAAAGAACAAAATTGTTCACAAGAAGAATTATACTTCGCCTTAAATTGTTTACTACGTTCTTTTCATTCTACTCTCCAAGAAACAACATTACATCCAGAAAATAAAGATACAGAGTATATACAAAACCAATTTTGCAGTGCCTATAAAATTATTACAGGTAAAACAATTTATTCTTTTCAATAATCCATAAAAGGCGGTTGCTTACATACTTTCAAGCAACCGCCTTTTATATTAATACATATACACTACTCTATAACTTTCACTTTAACAGATTTGCGCCCCCAGCTATTAGCACTACCATCTGAACCAACTAGAACATCAATACGATTTCCTTTAATCGCACCACCAGTATCTCCAGCAATCGCTTCTCCGTATCCTTCTACCCATACTTTTGATCCAAGTGGAATTACTTTAGGGTCAACAGCAATTACTTTCATATTTGGATTCGCTGTTAAATCATGCCCCATTGCAGTTAATACACGACCACCATACGAACCATTCTCACTCGGATCTGCTGTATACGCTGTCGCCTCTACTGTTATTTCACGTCCACCAGCAGGTGCACTTGTTTCATTAGATTTTGCAACTTGTTTCGTAGTTGACTGCTGTTTTGCCACTGATTTACTTGATTCTACATTCTTAACAGACTCTTTGTTCTTAACTACTTTATTATTTTTAACCGGCGTATTTACTTTTACCGGTACTTCTTCTTGCGTTACAACTTCTTTCTTCTCAATTACAGGTGCCGTCCCTGTTAAAAATGGCACGTGAACATATCCTGTTTTTCCATTGTAGTCAAATTGTAGCCATTCATTTTGAACTTGATTTGTCGTTTCAATTACATCGTCTTTATTCAATTTACCAAGAATTTCAGAGTCAGTATTCGCTCCAGCACGAACATTTAACACGCCTGCCGTTACATAATATGTACTTTTTGTAAATTCAGCACTTACAAACGCTTCTTGACCATTTAATTTAATTTTTGTCCATCCGTTTTCTGTATTTATAACATCTAATTTATTTCCACTTAACATTTTACCTACAAGCTTTGACTCTACAGTTGGGTTTTCTCTAACATTTAATACATCTGTTGTTACAATCGTTTCCGCTTTCGCAGAACCTGCAAAAATCCCAAGACCAAAAACTGCCGCCGTTGCTATACCTAATAATTTTTTCATGAATAGCCTCCATTTGCTTTGTTTTCGTATTTTTATTATAGCAACGGATTTTTAAGATTTTTAGAAAACACACAATTACAAACCATTCGTAATATACGATTAATGAGCTGTAACATAAATTTCCATATTAATGAATTACATTTCCAATAAAATTCCCAATAGTTTTCATATATTTTCCACATACAAGCACCAGAATTTTTTTCCAGAAAAAATTACAGTATTACTTTTTTGTTACAAAAAAATCATATTTCATTACATCTTTTACCAAAATTCATCATTCTCCAATTATTAACCTCCTTTTTTGTAATAAAAGGGAGCAGCTAATAAAAGCTACTCCCTTTACACGTATTATTTAACTTTCTTTTTCCAAATCCCCATCATAAGAGCAGAAACAACTGCCCCTATCAATATCGAGAAAATATATAACACTGGTTTATTTACTAATGCGATAACAAACAATCCACCATGCGGTGCCGGTAATGTAATTTGGAATAACATAGATAATGCACCTGCAATACTTGAACCGACAACACAACTGACAATTACTCGAACTGGATCTGCTGCCGCAAATGGAATCGCACCTTCTGTAATAAAAGATGCTCCCATAATATAATTTGTTAAACCAGATTTACGTTCCGCTTCTGTAAACTTTGATTTAAAGAAAGTAGTTGCGAATGCAATCGCAAGTGGCGGTACCATACCACCAGCCATAACTGCTGAGTGCACGCCAAAATTCTGTGCTTCTATTGCAGCAATACCAAATGTAAATGCAGCTTTATTAATTGGACCACCCATATCAATTGCCATCATACCACCTAATATAAGACCTAGTAATATAGCATTTGTACCGTTCAAACCATTTAACCATCCTGTTAACATTTCATTCAATGCTACTACAGGCGGAATTACTACTTTTTGCATAACAACTCCTGTAATCAACAATCCAAAGACCGGATATAACAATACAGGTTTAATTCCTTCTAATTGTACTGGTAGTCCTGAAAATAATCTTTTTAACCCTAATACAACGTATCCCGCTAAGAAACCAGCAATTAATCCGCCTAAAAAGCCAGCATTTGCATGTGCAGCTAAAAACCCACCTACAACACCAGGCATGAAACCAGGGCGATCAGCAATAGAACTTGCAATAAATCCAGCTAAAATTGGTACGAGGAATAAAAATGCCCCTGTTCCCCCTCCTCCAATAGACATTAACAATTCAGCTAAAGGTCCTTCCGCCTTAATACCACCAATCCAAAACGCTAGCGCTATTAAAATCCCACCACCAACAACGAATGGAAGCATATTACTTACGCCGTTCATTAAATGCTTATAAATTCCTAATCCTTTTTCTTTCTCCGTATTTTCTGCCTTTCCATCCTCTTTTACACCTTTAAAGATTGGTGCGTCTTGTTTTACAGCTCGATTAAGAAGCGTTTCCGTTTTTCTAATCCCGTCAGCGACTGGCACTTGAATAACATGCTTCCCAGCAAAACGGTTCATTTCTACTTGTTTATCTGCCGCTACGATAATAGCTGTAGCTCGTTCAATGTCCTCTTTCGTTAAACCGTTTTTTATACCTGTTGATCCGTTCGTTTCAACTTTAATCGCTATTCCTAACTCTGCTGCTTTCGCTTTCAAGCTATCCGCAGCCATATATGTGTGAGCGATTCCAGTTGGACAAGCTGTAACAGCTAATACGTACGGTTCATTCCCTTCTGGTTGTGCAACTTCTACCTCTTCTTCTTCTTTTTCATTTTCTTTTTCATTTTCTTTTTCATCAAATAGACGAAGAAGTTCCTCTTCATCCTTTGCTTCTAACAGTTGCTTACGAAATCCTTCCTCCATTAATAGTGTAGATAGGCGTGATAACGTTTCTAAATGCGTATTATCCGCCCCTTCACTCGCAGCAATCATAAAGAATAAATGCGCAGGCTGTCCGTCAAGCGATTCATAGTTGATACCGCTTACACTTCTACCAAAACAAATCGCTGGTTGCTTAACAGCTTTTGTTTTCGCATGAGGTATAGCAATCCCTTCCCCTATTCCAGTCGTACTTTGGGACTCTCGTTTTAAAATAGCTTCTTTAAATTCCGCTTTACTATTCAAACGATTTGCGCCGTATAATTTCTCAACTAATTCATCTATGACAGCTTCTTTATTTGAAGCTGTCAAATTCATAATAACTGTATCCCTTTTTAATAGTTCTGTAATTTTCATATGTTGCTTCCCCCTATCGCTTAGTTACAATTACTTGCGACAATAATTCTTCTACTTTTTCCTTTTTACATAAATCAGCTGAAAATGCTGTTGCACTCCCTGTAGCAACGCCATATTGAAATGCCTTTTCAATATCTTTTGTCTGTTCATATTTACCTACAAATCCCGCAACAAGAGAATCTCCAGCCCCAACCGAATTAATTACAACACCTTTTGGAACCGTTGCTTCATATATACCTTCTGCCGTAAACAATAAAGCTCCATCTCCGGCCATTGATACGATAACGTGCTCTACACCTTGTTCAATTAATTTTCTTCCATACGGTAAAATATCTTCTGCTGTTGAAATTTCTACTCCAAATAACTCACCAAGTTCATGATGATTTGGTTTTATTAAAAATGGTTTATTTTTAACTACATGCTGCAGCGCACTACCACTTGCATCTACTACTACACGAATACCTTTTTCCGCTCCGAACACTGCGATTGATTCATAAAAAGTAGTGGGGATAGACGCCGGTACACTTCCAGCTAGTACAACACAATCTCCCTTTTGCATACTTTTGATTTGTTTCATTAATTGTTCAAATTGTTCATTTGTCACACCAGGCCCTTGCCCATTTAATTCTGTTTCTTCTTGCCCTTTTATTTTCACATTAATTCGAGAATCTCCATCTACTTGGACGAAGTTTGTTGTTACACCTTCCGCCTGTAATACATCTTTAATAAATCCACCGGTAAATCCACCAGTAAATCCAAGCGCTACATTTTCAACACCTAAACGATGAAGAACGCGAGAAACATTAATTCCTTTTCCTCCAGGAAACTTCATATCTTTCTCCGCTCGATTTACTGCGCCTAAATCTAAGGAATTAACTTGTACTACATAATCAATAGATGGATTTAAAGTTACTGTATAGATCATTGTTTATCAGCCTCAATTACATTGGTTTGTCTTATATATTTTTCTAAATCAATTTCTAAATGGTTTGTAATAATATTTGCCTCTTCAACATCGGCAATTTTCGCAAACGCAACTTCTGAAAACTTACTTTCATCAATTAAGAAATATCCTTCGTTTGCCAATGTTAATGCCATTTGTTTTAAAAGTGCCTCTTCTGGATCTGGTGTTGTAAAACCAAGCTGTTCATGTACACCATTCGCTCCTAAAAAACATTTATCAAAACGATACTTCTGCATACTTTCCTGCGCCATTGCACCGATTAAAGCTTTCGTCCTACTCTTCATCATTCCACCTAGCAAATATGCACGAATATTATTTTCAACTAAAGCTTCAATATGCATAAGTCCATTCGTAACGACTGTAACATCTTTATTTATTAAAAATGGAATCATTTCAAATGTTGTACTTCCTGCATCTAAATAAATGCAATCACCTTGTTCAACTATGTTTGCCGCATACTTCGCAATTTGTTGTTTTATTTGAATGTTTTTGGATGATTTTTCAACCATCGTTGGCTCCTGTCCTTTTCCTGTTAAAACAGCCGCACCACCGTGAACTCTTTTTAATAATCTTTGCTTTTCCAATTGCGCTAAATCACGACGAATTGTTGATTCAGAGCTTTCTGTTCTTTCCACTAACTGTTGTAATTTAATAACCTTCTGCTCTTTTACAAGTTGCAATATCATTTGATGACGTTCAGGAGTTAACATTTTATTCACCTCTTCTTTGATTACAGTATAATGAAAACGATCACAAAAATCAACCAAAAACATTCACAAATAATCAAAAACAATCACAAGTGTTTATAAACAACAAAAAAGAAACCCATTTGAACGTTATATCAAATGGGTTTCTTTACTCGATTCACTTATAAGGAAGCTTTATATATGCTTAAAACATCGTCTTTATTTAATTTTTTAAAGTTACCAAATTCGCCATAAGCCATCGCTTTATCCGCCATTACATCAATTTCATTTTCTCCAATAGCGTAATCAGATAACTTTACTGGTGCCTCAATTGAAGTCCAAAATTGACGTAAAGTCTCAATTCCTTCTAACGCAATTTCTCGATCAGTCTTCCCATCTGTTTCTACATCGAATACACGAATAGCGAACTGTTTAAAACGACTTACATTTTCATCTACAACATGCTTCATCCAGTTCGGGAATAAAATCGCAAGGCCACCCCCGTGTGGTATGTCATGAACCGCAGAAACTGCATGCTCAATATTATGAGTTGCCCAGTCTCCTTTTACCCCCATCGCTAAAATGCCATTTAACGCCATAGTACCGCAATATAAAATAGTTTCTCTATACTCATAATTTTCTAAATCACTTAAAAGCTTAGGAGCTGTCTCAATTACTGTTTTTAAAACAGATTCACAATAACGATCTTGTAATTCTGTATTTGTTCCATGATGGAAATATTGCTCTAATACATGTGACATAATATCTACCATACCGTAAATTGTTTGATCCCTTGGCACAGACGCAGTATGGACCGGATCTAAAATTGAAAACTGAGGGAAAGTAACTGGGCTACCCCAGCCATATTTTTCATTCGTTTCCCAATTTGTAATGACAGAACCAGCATTCATTTCAGATCCTGTTGCCGCAAGCGTAAGTACAGTACCAAATGGTAATGCCTCATTAGCAAATGCTTTTTTCGTTACAATATCCCATACATCTCCATCATATTTGCTACCAGCTGCAATTGCCTTCGTACAGTCAATTACACTTCCTCCACCAACTGCTAAAATAAATTCAACACCATTCTCTTTACAAATTTGAATTCCTTTCTTTACAGTTGATACACGTGGATTCGGTTCAACACCTGTCAATTCAAATACTTCCGCATTTATATCCTTTAAAATAGAAATTACATTATCATAAATACCGTTTCTTTTAATGCTTCCTCCCCCGTACACGAGAAGAACTTTTTTACCGAACTGTGGAATTTCAGTTTTCAACTGTTCTAATTGATCTTTACCGAAAATAAGTTTCGTTGGATTACGAAATACAAAATTTTGCATATCCCTTTACCATCCCTTCTATATGAAAAGCAACTATACTTTTGTATACCATATTTTTTTCATTTCACAAAAATATTTGCCTAACGAAAAAATCCCAGCCTACAGGCTGAGATTTTTTTATTGATAATAAGGTGAGATCATTAAGTAAACAATAACACCAGATAAACTTACATATAACCAAATCGGCATTGTCCAACGTACAATTTTACGATGACGCGTTAATTGATTTGTAAAACCAAATACAAGCGCAAACAATGCAAGTGGTACAATAATTGCTGCTAGGATAATATGTGTAATTAAAATGATGAAATACACATATTTAATGAATCCTTCTCCGCCAAAATGTGTTGCCGGCGCTAAGTAATGATACGATAAATAAGAAACACAAAATAGCAATGTCGTCGTAAATGCTGCTAGGATAAAACCACGATGCATTTTCACGTTCTTCTTAATAATAGAGTACAGAGCTGCTAATAAGAATACGAACGTAAAGCTATTAAAAATTGCGTTTAACATTGGTAAAATCGTTACATCAAAATGTACTTCTCCTTCATAGCCAACAGGTCCAAAGAACAAAAATAAAATAATCGCATTTACAATTACAGAAAGCGTTATCACAATAGGAGCATAGCTTTTCTGATTTGTTGATTGATCCACCAAAATGGTCACTCCCTCTTCCTTCAAATATGTATACGTAACCTCACTATTTTAACATACTATTCACAGTGTAAATGTGACAATAGTTTGACACAGCAAGACAAATCAAAGAAAAAAATCCTTCTTAATAAAACTTCTTAAGAAGGATTTTATCGCTTTATTATTCAAATAGCAATGCGATTAGTTTTTATTAAAAAATGTATCGCTATATGCTTGAAAAATTTCAGACACTTGATATCCCATTAAAGAAATTGCTGTTAATGAAAAGAAACCAATCATAAGAAATCGAAACCACATATAAATCTCCTCCTTGTATTTAGCTTAAAAAACATTCGCTATATTACAAGTTGAATGGCACTCTTCATCGTCACTTTCCTTTTTCTTTACAATTGCTGTAATAAATCGAATCATAAAGAAAAATACAAAAGGAAATTGTTCGTAATTTACCTTGGCATAGTTTAGCAACGGCTCGCGTTGCATATCGAACGGGGATGAGAAGGAATAGAACATACCTTGCTCTTCCATATATACAATTACAATTTTCATACAAAATACGATTCCTAGAAACGAAACAATATCTTGCCATTCTGTCGTATATAACAGGTTATACAGCTCTAATACGTAATCTTCCATCGTCATCCCCCCTTCCTTTTTTACCATTCTGCTCGCCTTCGTATAAAAAGTCAAGAAAAAAGTTTATATTCACTATGACAATAGTAATTACTTGTTTCTATGATTATATATGATTCTTTTATAGCAATGATTGGGTGTGACTCTATTCTAAAACAAGAAATTAGAATCGAACAGATTCCTCATTCTTACTTGTAGTATTCGATACTGTACTATTTTTATTTCTATTAAAAATAAAATAAGAAATTATGATAAGAACAGTAACAAGCATCGTCAAAAGTGCTTGTGAACGTAAAGATTCAATTGCAAGCATCGCAACTAAAACTGCTATAATAGCGGCAATTGTAACATACGTTACATACGGGAAAAACCACATTTTCACTTTCAAATTTTGTTGTTCTACTTTCCCCATTTTTTTACGAATCTTTAAATGCGAAACAGCTATAACGAGATAAACGAGCAACGCAATTCCGCCAGATGCATTGACTAAAAATAAAAAGACTTTATCTGGAGATATGTAACTAAAAACAACTCCAATATAAGCGAAGAACGTTCCGAATAAAACGGCCCGAACTGGAACACCACTACTATTCAATTTCAAAAATGCCTTTGGAGCATCTCCTCTTTCTGCCATTGAAAAAAGCATTCTTGAGTTCGTATATAAACCAGAATTCAAACATGAAAGTACAGCTGTTAAAACGATAAAATTCATAATTTGTGCTGCCGCTGGTATCCCTATATGTTCCAGTACCGCTACAAACGGACTTTTTAGTATGTTCGCTGAATTCCATGGAAGAAGTGTAACAACTACAGCAATCGATCCAATGAAAAATACGAGAATACGCCAAATCACACTATTTGTTGCTGTTTTTACTGCTTTTACAGGTTCAGCAGATTCTCCAGCAGCTACTGCAACAATCTCAGATCCCATAAATGAAAATATAACGACAGTAATTCCAAGTAGCACCGAACTTATACCGTTTGGCATAAATCCTCCTTGTCCTACTAAATTTGAAGTGCCAGGTGCTTCCGTTCCTGGTACAAATCCTAAAATAACAGCTAGTCCAAGACAAAGGAACAAAACGATACTTATTACTTTAATAAAAGAAAACCAATATTCAAACTCTCCAAATGATTTCACCGAAAAAACATTCGTCAATGTTAATAAAATCGTTAATATTAGGCTTAATAACCAAAGTGGGATTTCTGGAATCCAGTATTGAATAATACCAGCACCTGCTGTGGCTTCTATTGCAATAACAATTACCCAGAAAAACCAATATAGCCACCCAATTGTATAACCGGCCCATGGACCAATTGCTTCTCTTGCATATGTTGCAAATGACCCACTTGTCGGGTTAATAGCTGCCATTTCTCCAAGCATTCTCATAACGAAAATAACTAGAAGTCCTGCTAATGCATATGAAACGATAGAACCTGGTCCGGCTGAATGTACAACCGCCCCACTTCCAACAAACAAACCAGCTCCTATTACGCCACCAATTGAAATCATTGTAATATGGCGTATTTTGAGGTCTTTCTTAAGATTTTTTTCCAACTCTTGTACATCCCCTTCCAAACGTAATTTTGAAATTTACCCCCCATTAACGGGCAGTAAAACCCCCACCTCAAAATTCAGCGGAAGCAAAGAAGTTAGGCGGGAATCTACTGCCCGTAAATGCCCGATTGGTTCAACTAATAATCAGCGGGGGATGCCCCCCACTGATTAAAGTTTCACTTTATGTAAGAGTATTATGCGAAAAACCTTGTCCTATACTTTAAAATATATCAAAATATTCTGAATTTAACAATTGTAATGCAAGCTCCTACAGAAATTATTACATTAGGTTTAATCATTTTCCATATACAATTGTTGAGAAAATTATAGTTGTCTTACAAAAGAATGAATTTTCAGATATTATTAAATAAACAAGATTATACATCTAGACAACTTTTTGTATAGGAGTGTTGATATGTTAAACAAGTTCAAATTCATTTGTTGTACGTTAGTAATTTTTTTACTGCTACCACTAGCCCCCTTTCAAGCACAAGCGGCAAACAATTTAGGATCAAAACTACTCGTTGGATACTGGCATAACTTTGATAACGGTACTGGCATTATTAAATTAAGAGACGTTTCACCAAAATGGGATGTAATCAATGTATCTTTTGGGGAAACTGGTGGTGATCGTTCTACTGTTGAATTTTCTCCTGTGTATGGTTCAGATGCAGAATTCAAATCAGATATTTCTTATTTAAAAAGCAAAGGAAAGAAAGTAGTTCTTTCAATAGGTGGACAAAATGGGGTCGTTTTACTTCCTGACAATGCTGCTAAGCAACGTTTCATTAATTCCATACAGTCTCTAATCGATAAATACGGTTTTGATGGAATAGATATTGACCTTGAATCAGGAATTTACTTAAACGGAAATGACACTAATTTCAAAAACCCAACGACTCCTCAAATCGTAAATCTTATTTCGGCTATTCGAACAATCTCAGATCATTACGGTCCCGACTTTCTATTAAGCATGGCTCCTGAAACAGCTTATGTTCAAGGCGGTTATAGCGCATATGGAAGCATCTGGGGTGCATATTTACCGATTATTTACGGAGTAAAAGACAAACTAACATACATTCACGTTCAACACTACAACGCTGGTAGCGGGATTGGAATGGACGGTAATAACTACAATCAAGGTACTGCAGACTACGAAGTCGCTATGGCAGATATGCTCTTACATGGTTTTCCTGTAGGTGGTAATGCAAATAACATTTTCCCAGCTCTTCGTTCGGATCAAGTAATGATTGGACTTCCTGCAGCACCAGCGGCCGCTCCAAGTGGTGGATATATTTCTCCAACTGAAATGAAAAAAGCTTTAGATTATATCATTAAAGGCATTCCTTTCGGCGGAAAGTATAAACTTTCAAATGAGAGCGGCTATCCTGCATTCCGTGGTCTAATGTCTTGGTCTATTAATTGGGATGCAAAAAATAACTTTGAATTCTCTAGTAACTATAGAACATATTTTGATGCTATTCCCTTGCAAAAATAATAAAAAAACAACAATAGGTTTTATATGACCTATTGTTGTTTTTTATTTATGTAAATTACTTTTTCACTTCTACATGATGAAGGGATTCTTTCCCATCTCTTACATAACTTTTTACAAGACTTAAAAGTAATTTACCACCGATTAACATCGCTCGTTCATCAAATTGAGAATGATGATGTGAAATTGAATACATTAGTTACTAGTTTGCTTCAATACAAATACTGAAAGTTCAGGTACACTCCAAAATCTAACAGGCATTCGGGTTGTCCCAATACCACGATTTACATATAAATATAACGGCTTATTCTTCCCCTCTACTTTATACATACCTTCAACATGACTCTCAGCTAGTTTTGTCGTAATTAATGGACCGATAAAAGGAATTTGAACTTGTCCTCCGTGACTATGGCCTGACATTTGAAAATCAACTGGGTAACGTGCTACTTTGTCTACAACATCCGGCTCATGTACTAATAACATATTGAAATCTTGTTGCCTTACTTGTTTTAAAGTCGCGTCTATTTTTGGCTTTCCTAATAAAAAATCATCCAAACCTGATATTGTAATATACTTGCCGTTTTCCGCTTTAATTTTCTGCACTTCATTGACTAACACCACGAAGCCAGCTTCCTCCATATATTTTTTATAAAATAAACTACCTCCCCCGCCTCTATCATGATTCCCAAACACTGCATATTTCCCTAAGGGCGCATGTATTTTTTGTAAAATCCCTTTTGCTTCTTCTCTTTCGGCTTTGTACGATCCAAACTTATCTATTAAATCCCCTGTGAAAACGACTACATCTGGACTTAATGCATTCATCTTGTCCACCAAATTTTCTAATTGTTTCAGTGTGAATTCTGGTCCTAAATGTACATCTGAGAACTGCAATATTTTTTTATTATGAAACTCTTTAGGGATTGTAGAAGCTTCTATTTCATTCCACGTAACTGTTACTAGTTTTCGTTCTATTTCTGTCGCATAGAAATACAAACTTATAGAAATCACTACTATACTTACGAAACTGATTATAGATATCTTGACGATTGATTTTTTTTGTTCTTCTTTTACGTGATGCGTATTCATGTTCTCACCTCTAGAAGTACTTTAAAGCCTTATTGTTACATGAATGTGACAACACGAAAAACGTTAGTTATATCCAATTCCATCCCTGCACACTTTGACAAATTTATACAGAAGTCATAACATATTTTTATAATACATAGATTTTTAAAAATGTTCCATTTATTTTTTATCATTTTATTAAGGAGAGATTATTCATGTCTGTATTTACACCAGAAGAAATTACGGAACTTGCTGCTAATTCCGGAAGAAAAAAAGCTCATTTATCATTACTCCCTATGCTAATTCTCGGATTTTTTGGCGGTGCTTTCATAGCATTAGGGTATTTACTCGATATTCATGTTATTGGAACAATGCCAAAGTCTTGGGGATCATTTACTAGTTTTCTAGGTGCCGCTGTATTCCCTATCGGTCTTATTCTCGTTATTCTTGCAGGAGGTGAACTAGTAACTGGTAACATGATGACAGTTTCCATGGCCTGGCTTCAAAAGAAAATTACTTTATTTTATTTCATACGAAATTTAATTATTGTTACATTGAGCAACTTCATAGGTGCTGTATTCATTGCTTATTTTTTCGGTCATATCGTCGGATTAACAGAGGGAGCTTTTTTAGCGAAAACGGTTTCTATTGCGCAAGCTAAACTACAAGATACACCACTACAAGCTTTCATTTCTGCAATCGGATGTAATTGGCTCGTTTGTTTAGCTGTTTGGCTCAGTATGGGAAGTAAAGAATTTATCGGAAAGATTATCGGCATTTGGTTCCCAGTTATGACTTTTGTTGCGATTGGATTTCAACACGTTGTAGCCAATATGTTTGTCGTCCCAGCTGCAATTTTTGCTGGTCATTTAACGTGGATTGAATATTTTCCAAACTTCATTTTTGTTTTCTTCGGAAACTTAGTAGGAGGTATGTTATTTGTGGCATTACCTTATTTCATATCTTATAAAAAGAAGATGCCTTCCAAAGAAGAACAAACCGCATTAGAGAAAAAATCTGCATCCGCTTAAATTAAACGACTATATAGCAATCCTGAAAAATATTACAAATTCCATTTTTTTTACGAATATATGTGCGTACACTTGTTCTCGAATGTTTTATACGTTATAATAACAACTTAAATAGCATTATTTACATATGAGGTGAAAAACATGAACAAAACAGAATTAATTAAAAACGTAGCACAAAATGCTGAGATTTCTCAAAAAGAAGCTACTGTAGTTGTACAAACTGTAGTAGAATCAATCACTAACACTTTAGCTGCTGGTGAAAAAGTACAACTTATCGGATTCGGTACATTCGAAGTTCGCGAAAGAGCTGCTCGTACAGGCCGTAACCCACAAACTGGTGAAGAAATGCAAATCGCAGCTTCTAAAGTACCTGCTTTCAAAGCTGGTAAAGAACTAAAAGAAGCTGTAAAATAATGAAAAATAGCCTTCTCGTTTACGAGAGGGCTATTTTTTTCATTACATAGTTAATAAAAATCTGACCATTATGCTGTTTCTTTTGTTCCTTGATGCAAATAAAGCCTTTACTTTCAAAGAAAGGTTTTGCTGTAATACTCGCTTCTGTATAGATTTCCCTATGCCCTAGGTTCGCTGCTTCTCTTTCTAACTTCTGTAATATGTAGGAAGCTATCCTTTTACCTTGATAATCTTTATGTGTAAATAAACGATCTACGTAATGATCCTCATTATAATCTCCAAATCCAACTATCACACCGTTATGATCCACTACATAACTAATGTTCTTCTCTAAAGACTGTAACCAGCTTTCTCTATCTAGTCGCTCTGGTGCCCATGCCTGTAGCTGTAATACGTTATAATCTTTAGCATTAATTGTATGAACTGTTTCATAGAACAACTGTAATACTTGTTCTAAATCTTCTTTATGGAATGTTCTAATGATCGTATCTTTTAACATATATGAACCTCCTTACTACACTATCATTTAATTTTTCTACTATCTAGTATTCAATATTTCTGCTTTATTATATCTTTTTTCTTTCTATATAAACAAAAACAATACTTATTTCAAAGTATTGTTTTTTGTATAAAAGCCTATGCAATTACTCTATAGATTTAAATTTTTATTATTTTAACTTCACTCTTTGCAATCGTAATGCATTTAATACGACCGATACAGAACTAAATGCCATCGCTGCTCCTGCAACCCAAGGCGCTAAGAAACCAAGCGCTGCAATCGGGATTCCTAAGCCATTATAAGCTAGTGCCCAGAATAAGTTTTGCTTAATATTTCTTATCGTCATCTTACTCATAAAGATTGCATCAGCAATACTATTTAAATCACCACGGATTAATGTAATATCTGCCGCTTCCATCGCTACATCCGTTCCTGTTCCAATTGCCATACCAATATCCGCCGTTGCAAGAGCAGGAGCATCATTTATTCCATCTCCAACCATTGCTACTTTCTTACTTTGCGCTTGCAATTTTTTCACTTCTTCTGCTTTTCCTTCTGGTAATACTTCTGCAATTACGTGATCAATACCTACTTGCTTAGCGATTGCCTGAGCAGTTTGTGTATTATCTCCTGTAATCATAACAACGTCTAGACCCATTTTCTTAAGTCTTGCGATAGCCGCTTTTGAAGTATCTTTTACAGTATCTGCAACGGCAACTATACCAGCATATTCTTTATTAATCGCAATAAGCATTGCTGTTTTGCCTTCTCGTTCTAACTCTTCCATTGATTTAGAAACTTCTTCAATATCAATATTGAATTTCTTCATTAATCGGCGTGTACCAATTAATAATTGTTTCCCTTCTACGACTGATTCAATACCGAATCCAGGAATCGCTTCAAACGTTTCTGAACTTGGAATATCAATTTTCTTTTCTTTAATTCCTTCTACAATCGCTTCTGCAAGTGGGTGTTCAGAATTTTTTTCTGCTGCACCTACTAAACGTAGTATTTCTTCTTCATAGAATCCATCTGCTACAATTACATCTGTTAACACTGGCTTCCCGTTTGTCACAGTACCTGTTTTATCTAAAATAACTGTATCTAATCGATGCGTTGCTTCTAAATGCTCCCCGCCTTTAAATAAAATACCATACTCAGCTGATCTTCCTGATCCAGCCATAATAGATGTAGGCGTCGCAAGACCTAATGCACATGGACATGCGATAACAAGTACTGCTATCATTTTTTCAAGTGCCCCGCCAAAATCACCTGGTGTAACAAATATCATCCACACTGCAAATGTGATAATAGCAATCACAACTACAACCGGTACGAAAATACCTGAAATTTGATCTGCTACCCTTTGAATAGGAGCTTTTGAACCTTGAGCCTCTTCTACTACTTTAATAATTTGAGCTAATGCAGTATCTCTTCCTACCTTAGTTGCTTTCACTTTTAAAAATCCATTTTTATTCATTGTAGAACCGATTACTACATCCCCAATTGTTTTATCAACTGGAATACTTTCACCTGTTAACATCGATTCATCTATTGCTGACTTTCCTTCTACAATCTCACCATCTACCGGAACTTTTTCACCAGGCTTTACATAAACGATATCACCAGCTACTACTTCTTCGATTAAAATTTTCATTTCTGTTCCATCTCGCACAACTGTAGCTGTCTTTGCTTGTAAACCCATCAACTTTTTAATTGCTTCTGATGAACGTCCCTTTGCTTTTGCTTCAAATAATTTACCTAAAATAATTAGTGTAATAAGTACCGCGCTCGTTTCAAAATATAAATCTGTCATATGTTCCGAAGAACCGATAGATTGAATGCTTAAATATACACTATAGAAATAGGCGGCCGACGTTCCAAGTGCCACAAGAACATCCATGTTAGCACTTTTATTACGTAACGCTTTATAAGCCCCAACATAAAACTGTCCACCAATGATAAATTGAACTGGCGTTGCAAGAGCTAGCTGCACCCAAGGGTTCATAAGCATATCAGGTAAATAAATAAACGATGTAAATGAGAAGTGACTTACCATTGCCCACAGTAACGGGAATGATAAAATAAACGAAATAATAAACTTCTTCTTTTGTCGCTCAATTTCTTGTAAGCGATGATCAGTTGATCCATCTTGCTCATCTGATTTCACTTCCAATTTATATCCTAATTTCGTAATTGCACTCTTCATTTCATTTACATTAATTTCATCAGGATTAAAATCTACTGTAGCCGATTCCAAAGCGAAATTTACTGTCGCCTCGTTCACACCTTCTAACTTATTTAAACGCTTTTCTACTCTATTGGCACATGCTGCGCATGTCATTCCTGAAACAGTAAATTCAGCTTTATCACTTACAATTCCATATCCTAACGATTCAACTTTTTCTTTAAACTGTTGCGGATTTGTTTTTTGGGGATCATACATTATTTTAGTTTTTTCAAGTGCAAAATTTACATTTGCATCATGAACACCTTCTACTTTTTTTAGACCTTTTTCAATTCTATTTGCACATGCTGCACATGTCATTCCTGATATTTGAAGATTGGCCTCTTTTTGTTCATTCATGTCTCTCACCTCTATATACCCTTATGAGGTATAATTATTAGCAAAATAAATCGTACTTTCTATAAAGTACGATTTATTTCCATATCTAAAAATAATTATTGAACATCGTATCCTTGATCTTCAATTACAGCAACGATATCTTTTAATGTTACAACTGACGAGTCGATAGTAACTTCAACAGTTCCTTCTGCTAATTGAACTTTCACTTGGTCAACACCGTTTAGTTCTTTCACACTACTTTCGATAGCATTTACACAATGTCCACAAGACATACCTTCAACTTGTAATGTTAACTGTTCCATTTAAAATCCTCCTCTTGTTTCTTTATTGTTTGTTAATCACAATTACATCTTACCATACCCCCCTAAGGTAATCAATGGTTTTATATCATGGTTTCTCAATTATTTTTTAAAACTTTATTTTACATACACTTTTTCACACCAATACTTCTAAACCCTACATATAGGTAAAAAAAACAAGCCAGTTACATACTAGCTTGTTTTTACGCTTTTGAAAAACGTTCAAATACTGTCATTAATTCTTCAATTGCTTCGTCACCATTTCCATCTTTAATAGCACCTGAAACACAATGACTTGTATGGTTTTTTAATACACCCATTCCTACTTTTTTCATCGCTGCATTAATTGCTGAAATTTGCACTAAAATATCCACGCAATAACGATCATTTTCAATCATATTTTGAATACCGCGGACTTGTCCTTCAATTCTCTTTAATCTATTTATAATTTGTTCTTTTTCTTTTTCTGATCTATGTGTTACTGCTTCATGCTCTTTATGATCCATATTATCACCTTCTTAAAGTTTCTCTTCATCCAATAAAACAACTGTTTTTATGAGTATATCAATTATAGCATTAAATATCTATGCATGATACCCCACACGAGTATATTTCCACTTTATGATTATTCTTAACACATTGTTAGCTTCTCAGTCTCAATTTTCATTATACCCTTTACTTTTTTCAGAAAACAATAATAAGCGGGGGTTGTCCATCCCCGCTTATTATTCATCCCAAAATATAAAAGCCTCAATCTTCACATATGTAAATTGAGACTTTTTTCTTCCACTATATAATTATTGCTGATCACATACTTTTGCATCATTCACTACTGAAGTTCCTTCGACGGTTACCGTATGAAAACAGTCATTTACACGAACAGTCACAACATTATCTTGCCGATCAATGATATGATATTCATTAAAATTTTTATTCAGAGCACTACGAATTTGTTCTCCTTCATAAATTGGGATGCCATGCGATAAAACCCAAATAAGTCCAGCAATAGCAAGAATAGTTTTCATACGATCTACCTCCTTGAGAATATAGTGAACTTTTCATTCATGCTTTTTCAGCTCTACGAATCATGATTGGAATGAATCAAGCTTTTTTGAAATAAGTTCATTTCGTCTATTCTATGTCTATGCTAATTGTGACTGAATTGTGACAACTTTTTGTCTCTTTAGACGAAAAGTTGAAACAAAACTTTCAAAAAGGACAATTCTACTTGTCAAAACAAAAGGCTATGGAGAAATTCTCCATAGCCTTTTGTTTGCGTTTTATTAGACAATCATTTCATTATGTTTAATGTTAAGTGTTTCAATTTGAATTGTAGCATGTTCAATATGGAACTCTTGTTTTAACATATCAATAATATTTTGAAGTACTGCTTGATCATCCTGTTTTTTATCAATCATTACATGGACACTTAATGCGTCTAATCCAGATGTAATTGTCCAAATATGAAGATCATGTAAATCACGTACACCTTCTACTCCTTTAATCGCTTGCTTCACTTTCTCTAGTTCAATTGCAACGGGTGTACCCTCCATAAGTATATGAATGGAATGTTTTGTTACTCCCCACGCGCTCTTTAAAATTAATAAAGCAACAACTACTGAAATAATTGGATCTGCTATATACCATGAGAATAACGACATAAGTACCCCTGCTACTAATGCTCCCACTGATCCTAAAGCATCTCCAAGAACATGTAAATACGCGCTACGTAAATTTACATTATTTTTCACATCACCTTGTCTCATCAGTGCCCATGCACTAATTAAATTTGCTAGTAAACCAATTGATGCGATTAACATCATTGGACCACTTGCAACAGTTGGTGGTTCAAAAAAACGACCAATTGCTTCCCATACGATAAGCCCTGCTACAATAAATAACGTAATTCCATTAATTAATGCCGTCAAAATCTCAAAACGATAATATCCATACGTTTTTTTAGAAGTAACCGTTCTAGCTGCTAATCCAATAGCAATTAAACTTAATAATAATGAACTTGTATCGCTTAACATATGTCCTGAATCTGATAATAAGGCCAAACTATTTGTAACTAGTCCCCCGAAAAATTCAAGGAACATAATAGTTGCTGTAATCACTAAGGCTGTAATTAATCCTTTTCTATTACCTTTCCTACTTTCCTCAAAATGATGATGGCCATGTGCATGCCCGTGATCATGCCCATGATGTTGGTGACTGTGATAATGTCCCATGTAAATTCCTCCTCTTAATTTTGTTTTGTCTTTAATAATTCCTGTATTGGATTTTCACTTCCCTTATAAATGCCTCTTTTCTTACTTGAATTGAACTTATTGGACAGCTGTCACTAGCTGCAAGCATCGCTTGTAAGAAAAATTTTGGAATCCCCATTTTCCCTTGATTATTATCTAATACACCAAATGATTTTCCTTTTTCATCTAATTGATATATATCAGGTGCTATAGAAGTACATAATTCACATGACTCACAATTCTTTTTATTTACAACCGTATAATGTAACACTATAAATCACCTCCGCTCTAATTATACAATACATAGGTAGGGTATAATTAGGCGTTTATTTTATACCAAACTTCCTTCTAAAATTTCTATTTCCCTAGTTAAATAATAATGGCCTATCGGTTTTAAGTCGTTATCCAATTCATAAACCAATGGTGTTCCTGTTAGAATGTTCACATTTTCTATATCTTTATCTGAAATTTGATCTAAATATTTTACTAAAGCACGTATTGTATTTCCATGTGCTGCAATAATTACTTGTTTACCAGCTTTTACATTAGGGACTATCTCTTCATTCCAATAGGAAACAACTCGTTTCTCTGTATCTTCGAGATTTTCTGTACGGGGAAACTTATACTCTTTTAAATCTCTATATTTCGGATGTGCTACTTCATATCTTTCATCATCTTTTGTAAGTGCTGGTGGGTGCACATTTGTTGAACGTCTCCATAAAGTTACTTGTTCATCACCATATTTTCTTGCTGTTTCTTCTTTGTTTAATCCTTGAAGCGCACCGTAATGACGCTCATTTGATTTCCATGTTTTGTAAACAGGTGTCCACATCAAATCCATTTCTTCGAGAGTAATCCATAGAGTACGCATCGCTCTTCTCAAAACAGATGTATATGCGATATCAAACGAGAAACCATTAGCTTTCAGCATTATTCCAGCTTCTCTTGCTTCTTTCATACCTTTCATTGATAAATCAACATCTGTCCAACCTGTAAATCGATTCTCAACATTCCATTCACTTTGTCCATGTCTTATTTATACAAGTTTAACCATACTTATTATCTCCTCTCCTTTGAAAGTTGCATTTTCATAAAGAAGTATCTTTATGAAAATGCATCGTTACATATTTAGTTCTTTTTTGTTTATTTCACTACTATGACTAAACGCTAATTCAATTAATCCATTTACATGAGAATCATCTAATGAATAAAAAACAAGTTTTCCTTCTTTACGCTTTTTTGCTAAACCTATCGTTTGTAATAATCTTAAGTGATGCGATGCTGTTGCTATACTACCATTAATAATACTTGCGACATCACGTACGCAAAGTTCCTTTTCTGTATACAACGCATAAGCAATTTTTAAACGTGTTTCATCTGCAAGTGCCTTAAACATCTTCGCTACACTACTTATATTCTCTTTCTCTAGCATATCACTTGCATGTTTTACTTTTTGCTCATCATGATAACAAAGTTCACAATGCTCTTCACTCATATGTAACACCTCTTATTCAAATATATATTTGATTATGTATGTAGTATGCCTTATAAACGAGAAACATTCAAATATTTATTTGAATGTTTCTCGTTTATATTAAAAATCCCACTGATTATTACCCCGCAGCGGCCGACCGTTAATACTGAATAAATTAAACCATTTTTCTTTTATTATTCCTCGTTTAAAAAACAAAACTTAGAAAATAGCTCCCATATAAGTTCATTTCTACTATATACTCCAACCTTTTCAAAAATTGACTTTAAATGATCTTGAACTGTATACGTAGAAATGCACAATTCTTTTGCCACTTCTTTCTCTCTTCAATAAATGGTGTACCCCATACAAGTATGTTTTCTGCACAATTAAATGCTTAGCTCAACTATATGATGCAAAATCAAATTCCATTAGAAGATTGGAACCGATTTGAAAATTCTTTTGGAACAAAAATATTCCCTATTTCCGAAACCAATTTACTAACTATCATGGAAGAATGTGGATTCACTCCAATCACTCGCTTTTTAATTGATGGATACGTTTCCTTTAAACAATAACGAAAAAAGGTAAGCAATTGCTTACCTTTTTCCATCTTCTATACGTAACTAATAAATCTCAACCCTTTACTTAAAGAAGTCGGTACAACAGATGCATGGTTCTCCCCTTCCGCCTCATAAAACGTAAATCGAAACTGATCGTGTTTTACTCGGAAAAGGCGCTCTGATAATTCGTTTGCCCCTACAACCATATGCTCTCGTTCTAGTGAACCAACTGTAAGAAATACTCCTGTTTCAACTTTTGCATTGTTTAATTCATTTATAAGATTCTCTTCTTTTTCAAGTACAGATTGATTATTCCACCAAATAGATGGACTACTTATAAAATAATTTTGAAACGCATTTAGATTTGTAAATAGTATATGTAAAGCAAATAAGCCACCTAAAGAATGCCCAAACAACGTTTGCTTTCCTTTATCAATCTCAAAATTCTTTTCAATTTGCGGCTTTAATTCTTCTTCAATAAAAGTAAAGAAATGATGTGCTCCTCCCGTTTTAGACCACGGTTTACCGTCTGGTTTTAAAGGCGCATCTTTTGAAATTACGCTAGGCGTAAAATCATAGCATCTTTCTTCACCTGAAAATGCCCCTTCAATCGGATAACCAATACCTACTATAACGGCTGGTGCAACACCTGTTTTTTCCGCTCTAACTGATTGTATTTTAACCGCTTCATGGAATGTTTGAAAAAAGGCATTGCCATCTAATACGTATATAACAGGATAGCCTGATTCTGGTGCTGGCTGCCTCGGCTTTGAAATATGAATTTGATATTCCTTACCTTCTATTTTTGAATACATGTTCCACTGTTCCGTATTAGATGTTATAATCTGCTGTTTTTCAATCGTAATATTCATCTTATATCCCCCCTTTTTAACTCGTTACATATATTTCTACTTTTTCTTCTTGAGGTACAACGCTATCATAACCGAAACAAACAGGAGACCCATTATACGGATCAATCATGACACGCGCATCAATATGAAATACTTCTTTTAACACTTCATTTGTAATGATTTCTTCTGGGATACCAGTTGTAATGATTTCCCCTTCCTTCATTGCAATAATTTCATCTGAAAACCTCGCTGCATGGTTAATATCATGTAATACCATTACGACCGTACAATTATGTTCTTTATTTAACTTCTCCACAATTTGTAATACATCTAATTGATGAGACATATCAAGATATGTCGTTGGTTCATCTAGTAGTAACACTTCTGTCTCTTGTGCTAAAGCCATCGCTAGCCATACCTTTTGCCTTTGACCACCAGATAGATTTGCTAATTGTCTCGTTCTAAATTCAGAAGTTTTCGTTATATCTAAAGCCCAGTCAATCATCTCTCTATCTTTTGAAGTTAACTTATTTACATTATTTCGATGTGGATAACGCCCATAAGAAATTAACTCTTCTACTTTAAGCTCTCCTGGCGCAATTGGAGTTTGCGGAAGTAAAGCTAACTGCTTCGCAATTTCTTTCGTTGGAATTGTATGTAAATCCTGCCCTTGTAAATAGACTTTACCGCTCTTTTGCTTTAAAATTCTTCCCATTGTTTTTAACAGTGTGGATTTACCGCACCCGTTTGGTCCTATAATTGTCGTTACTTTTCCTTCTTGTATTTCCACATTTAAATCGCGAAACACTGTAAGCTTTTCATAACTCGTTTCTAAATTTTTTGCACTTAAAATACTCACTTTTATTCCTCCTCTTACGCTTTCGCCCTATAAAGTAAATATAAGAAATACGGTACACCGACAATAGAAATAACGATTCCAACTGGTAACTCTACAGGTATGAAGACTGTTTTTGCAATAAAGTCTGAAGCAATTACAAGGAACATTCCGATCACTCCGCACGTAGGAATGATATGCTTATGCTGAATACCAACAAGTCTTTTCGCTATATGCGGTGCCATTAGTCCAATGAAACCAATACTTCCTGAAACTGCAACACATGCACTGACAAGTCCGATACTACTTAGTAGTAAAATAGATTTCTCTCTTTCTACTGAAACACCTAAACTTGTAATACTCGTTTCTTCCAATTGAAATAAATCTAATAAGTAAGCTTTCTTTTGTATAAGCGGAATTAATATGATAAGCCACGGCAACATTGCAATAATATACTTCCAGTTTGCATTATATATACTCCCCGATACCCAAACTGCAGCCATCTCGAAATCGGTTGACTTCATTTTGAGTGATAGGTACATAGAAAATGCTCCAAATCCTGATCCAATCGCAATCCCTGTTAATAAAAGACGCTGCGAATCTAACTTACCGTTTTTCCAAGAAAACAGATAAATGATGATAGCTGCACCTAATCCGCCGACTAAACCAAACATCGGCATCATCATAATAGAAACCCAGTCTGTGCTCTTTAATTGTCCTTGAAAGAAAAACATAAAGATGACAATCGCTGTTCCTGCTCCCGCATTTACTCCTAAAATACCTGGGTCTGCCAGTCCGTTTCTTGTAATCCCTTGAATTACAGTACCTGCAACGCCTAGGCCTAATCCTACTAATCCAGCAATTACGATGCGCGGAAGACGAAACTCAAAAATAACTAAATCATGGTCCGGTACTGGATCTATTCTAAGGAGTGTTTTAAATACCTCTGTAATCGTAATGTCAAACGTACCATTCGTTAAACTAATATAAATAGCACATAGTATTAAAAATATAATAATCCCCATCGTCATTCCAAAACGTTGACTTGAACTTTTAAGCATGTCTCTCTCCTCCTCTTGTACGGATTAAATAAAGGAAGAAAGGAATTCCAATTAAGGAGGTAACGACTCCAATCGGTGTTTCAAATGGATAGTTTACAAATCTACTTAAAACATCACATAATGCTAAGAAAACGCCACCAATAACGCCTGCACATGGCAAAATCCACTTATAATCTACCCCAATTATAAAGCGAGTAATATGTGGAATAATTAAACCTACAAAACCAACTTTCCCCACTAAAGCAACTGCTGTTCCTGTTAAAAAAATAACGGATAAAATCGCCATCGCTTTAACTAGTTTTGTACGTTGACCTAGGTTAATAGAAACTTCTTCACCTAAAGAAAGAATCGTAATAGATTTTGATATTAACAGTGCTAAAATTATTCCAATTATCCCAAACGGTATCGTAATTTTAATGATATTAGGGTCCACTTGGTCTAACTTTGCATTAAACCAAAAACTAACATTTTGAGAAATTTGGAAATATGAAGCCATCGCGGCCGATACACTACTTAAAAATGTGCCAATAACTGTTCCAATAATTGCTAACCTAACTGGCGATAAACCATTTTGAAGGAGCGAACCAAAACCAAACACGATACCGGCTCCTAGTGCAGAACCAATCATTGAACATATCACCATACCAATGGATGACATTCCTGGGAGAAAAATCATACAAAGTGTAATAACAAAGGCTGCCCCATCTGTCACACCCATAATAGAAGGGGATGCAAGATAGTTTCTTGTCATCCCCTGCATAAGTGCTCCTGATATGGCTAGAAATGCTCCGACTAAAAGAGCTGCAACTACCCTTGGTAAACGTGAAGTAATAATAATATTATGATTTACATCTCTTGAATCAAAATGAAATAATGCGTTCCACACTGTTTCAGCATCAATACTTTTGGCCCCATACAAAATAGAAAGTATAACTGTAAATAAGATGAGTATGGGTGCTACACATAATATAGTCACTGGTACTGCATTTGTTTTCTGCATATCATTCAACGCACCTTACTTATTGTATTATTTAGATAAATTTTTCACTGCTTCTTTTAAGAATGCTGTTTTACTCCAAGCTGTACCACCTTGTGCCATTGGGTCTACAACGTTTACAAATACTTTCTTTTCTTTCGCAGCATTCATACTTTGCCAAATTGGATTCTTTTCAATTTCTTCTAGCACTTTCGGGTTTTTATTTTCAGTTGTCTCATATTGTAAGAAAATATAATCTGGGTTTAGTTCAGCAAGTTTTTCAAATGAAATTTTCTCTTGTGCTTTTACAGTTTTCAATTGTTCTGGAGCAGTTAATCCAAGATCTTTATAAATTACAGGGTTGAAGTATACTCCTTCTGGGTATAGAAATAATTCGTTTGCTCTAAGTCTAATAACAAGAACTTTTTTGTCTTTTAATTTATCCCCTAGTTTTGCTTTTGCTTTTTCAGCATCTGCATTGTAATCTTTAATAATTTTTTCCGCTTTATCTTTTTTACCAGTTAATTCTCCCATTAACTTTAAGTTATCTTCCCAATTTGTTGAAACATGTGATACCGGGAATGTAGGAGCTACTTTCGTAAATTTTTCAGCTGTTTCTGCTGGGAATTTCGTACTTGATGTAATAACATCTGGTTTTAATTGAAGTAATGTTTCAAAATTCGGCTCCATTTTCTCACCAACAGATTTTGCACCTTCTAAATCTTTTTCAAGATACTTCGGTAATTTCCCCCCAACAGTAATGGCACCTACCGGCTTAATACCAAGTACCGCTGCATCTTCCATTGACTCTAAACTAGCTGTCGCAATTTTATCTACTTTTGCTGGTACTGTATATTCTTTACCTAAATATGTAATTTTTCGTTTTTCGTCTTTTTTCGTTTCCGTAGCTTTTGTCTGCTGCTTCTGTTCTCCTGAAGTCTTATCCGCACTATTACATGCTGCTAGTCCTACACTTAAAACTGTAACCATCCCTAATGTAAATAACTTCTTATTCATCTTTATATATCTCCTCTCGAATTTTCAAAACTATATTCTCAATAAAATTTAACTATATGAAACTTGTTTCACATATATATTTCATTAGATTAATAATTCTATCCAAAACTCATTCTCGTTCACTTCCCCTAAGCTATAATTCTTTTACACCCCATCCATTGATAATCCTTTTCATTGATAATGATTATCGTTACTAAGTATATATTTAATATGCAATTATTTCAAGAAAGATTTGAAAAATTTTAACAAACTGAATTAAAAAAAGAAGTATCCCCCTAATGTTAGGGGGATACTTCTTTTTTTAGAAATTTATATGTAATTCAACTGGGCAATGGTCTGAACCCATTACTTCACTATTAATTTTCGCCTCTGTTATTTGGTCTTTCATTCTTTCAGAAACAACAAAATAATCTAAACGCCACCCAATATTTTTTGCTCTCGCTCCCATTCGATACGACCACCACGAATATGCGCCTTCCTGATTAGGATATAGATAACGATATGTATCAATAAATCCTTCTTCTAAAATACATGTAAACTTCTCTCTTTCTTCATCAGAAAACCCAGGATTTTTACGATTACTTTTTGGATTTTTCAAATCAATTTCTTTATGAGCAACGTTTAAGTCTCCGCAAAAAATAACTGGTTTTTTCTCATCTAATCCTTTTATATACGCACGGAAATCATCTTCCCATTTCATTCTGTAATCTAATCGTTCTAATCCTCGTTTTGAATTTGGTGTATATAACGTAATTATGTAAAAATCTTCGAACTCTAAAGTAATAACTCGTCCTTCTTGATCATGCTCTTTAATGCCTAAACCATACGTAACAGAAAGTGGTTCTTTTTTCGAAAAAATAGCCGTCCCAGAATATCCTTTTTTTACAGCATAATTCCAGTATGTATAATATTCCTCTAGATTTAAATCAATTTGTCCATCTTGTAATTTAATCTCTTGTAAACAAAATATATCAGCATTTGATTCCTCGAGATATTCTAAAAATCCACCTTTTGCGATAACTGCTCGCAAACCATTTACATTCCACGAAATGAACTTCACTTATAGTCCTCCTCTTGATGTTTCTTTCCAAATTTCATGCTATCACAAAATAGAAAAACAATCATATTTTCACCTTTGTAATCTTGCTCTTACATTTATGAATACATACATACGCACTTTATTCAGGTTATACTAATTTCAGAGGTGATGTTCTTTGCACAATGAAGGAGTTACGTTAACAAATGAGCGTTGGCAAGCAATTATTCATAATGATTCTTCCTATGATGGCAAGTTCTTTTATGCTGTGAAATCAACTGGAATCTTTTGCAGGCCATCCTGCAAATCAAGAATACCGAATAAAAACAATGTACGAATTTTTCACCATGCAGAGCACGCATTAAGTGAAAACTTTCGCCCGTGCAAACGTTGTAAACCGAATGGGCTCACTTTACCTAATGAAGAGTGGGTAGAACAAATTAAAGATTATATTGAAAAACACTTTGATGAATTATTAACTCTCGACAGACTTGCGGAAATGTGCCATGGTAGCCCCTTTCATTTACAACGCACTTTCAAAAAAATGACAGGAATAAGTCCAATAGAATATATACAGAAGTTCAGAATTGTTAAAGCGGCAGAACACCTTTTACAAACCAATCAATCCATTAAAGAAATTAGTACTGCTGTCGGGATAGAAAACCCAGAGTATTTCGCAACTTTATTTAAAAAGAAAACCGGATTTACTCCTACTGAATATCGAAAAAAGAACGAAATGAAAGAGGGATACAATAATGAATTCCTACAAAAATAATTATATATATTGGACGCTACTTACACATAAAAATTGGAAATTTTATATTGCTTCAACTGAAACTGGACTATGTTTCATTGGATCACAAGACGAAACCTTTGAAGAATTAAATATATGGGCTAGAAAAAAATTGCCTCAACATATTTTGACCTGTAATCCCGATTATCTACAAACATATACGAAAGAAATTATCGAGTATTTAGAGATCCAGCGAGAAGCTTTTACATTCCCTATCGATGCTTACGGAACTGAATTTCAATTATCTGTTTGGAATACGGTACGTGAAATTCCTTATGGGGAGACATATTCTTATTCAAAAATTGCCGAAACAATAAAAAAGCCTACTGCTGTGCGTGCTGTTGCTACCGCTATCGCTGCCAACCCTCTTCTTATTACAATTCCTTGCCATCGTGTTATTGGAAAGAATGGTAAACTAACCGGCTTTAGAGGTGGATTAGAAATGAAGAAAGCGTTGCTTACATTAGAAAAGTCGCAGGTAGAATGCATATGACAGCAAACTATACTAGCGCATTAATTTTAGCAGTTCCAACAGAATTTAGTTTCCAAGAAAATTTACGCTATTTATCGCGTTCTAACAATGAGTGTATGTTCCACATTGAAGATAACAAAATTTATAAAGTTATCCCTGTTCACGATATAAATCCTTTAGTTGAAATTAGTATGAATATAGATGGAAATATTCAGATATGTTTTTTAGAAGAATTATATACATCTGAAGAATTGATACACGAAGCTGTAGCTAACTATGTGAACGAGTGGTTTGATTTAACTACTGATTTAGCCCCCTTTTATACATTGGCTAAACATGATGTACTCCTTCAAAGACCAATTGAACAATATTATGGCCTTCGTACCTTAGGTATTCCAGACTTATTTGAAGCACTTTCCTGGGGAATTATCGGTCAACAAATTAACCTCACATATGCTTATACGCTAAAAAGAAGATTAGTTGAGACATTTGGAAGTTATGTAGAATGGAACGATAGAAAACATTGGATATTCCCTTCTCCTGAAACGATTGCCAATTTACACGTAGAAGATCTCAAAAATTTAAAAATGACAACTCGAAAGTGTGAATATTTAATCGGTATTGCAAAGCTTATTACAGAAGGAAAACTATCAAAAAAATCTTTACTACAAACACAAGATGTAAAGATTGCTGAAAAACAATTAACTGCTATACTTGGTATAGGTCCGTGGACTGCTCACTATGTTTTAATGCGCTGTTTACGATTCCCTTCCGCTTTTCCAATTGACGATGTTGGTTTGCACAATGCAATTAAATATATAACAGGTTCCGAAAGTAAACCGACTAAACAGGAAATAAAAGATTTTGCGGCGAATTGGATCAACTGGGAGTCTTACGCAACTTTTTATTTGTGGCGAGTATTATATTAAAAAACCAAGTAGTGTTTTTGCACTACTTGGTTCTTTTTTAAGCTTGCTCTTCAAATCTTCTTGCAATTTCTATAATAACTTGAACCGCTTTTTCCATAACATCTACCGAAACATACTCAAATTTACCGTGATAGTTTTCACCACCTGTGAAAATGTTTGGGGTTGGTAATCCCATATACGATAATTGTGATCCATCTGTTCCACCGCGAATCGGATGAATATTTGGTTCGATATTTAAACTTTTCATTGCCTCATATGCAATATCAACAATTTCTCTCACTGGTTCGATTTTTTCAAGCATATTATAGTATTGATCATTCATTTCTAAAACGACTGCATCTTGTCCATACTTCTCTTGCATTTGCTTCACAATATTTTCAACGTTATGTTTACGCGCTTCAAAATTTTCACGATCAAAATCTCGAATAATATAATACGCTTTACTTTGCTCAACATCACCATTTAAAGAAAGTAAATGATAGAATCCTTCATAACCCTCTGTATATTCTGGTGCCTCTTCTACCGGTAAATAGCTATTAAACTCCATCGCAAGTTTAGTTGCGTTACGCATTTTATTTTTCGCTGTTCCAGGATGTGTATTCGTTCCGTTAAACGTTAACTTAGCGCCTGCAGCATTAAAGCTTTCATACTCTAAACCACCTAATGGACCTCCATCCATCGTATAAGCAAATGATGCGCCAAACGCTTCTACATCAAAATGTGCTGGGCCACGGCCAATTTCTTCATCCGGCGTAAACGCAACTCTAATTTTTCCATGCTTAATTTGCGGATTATGTATTAAATAATTCATTGCAACCATAATTTCAGTCAGACCAGCCTTATCATCTGCTCCAAGAAGTGTCGTACCATCAGTTGTAATAATGGTATGCCCTTTATAAGATGGTAACTCTGGGAACTGTTCTGGTGTTAACACAACATTTAGCTCTTTATTTAACGTAATTGCGTTCCCGTCAAAGTTTTCATGAATTTGTGGTTTTACATTTTTTCCTGTAAAATCTGTTGCTGTATCTAAATGTGCTAAAAAGCCGATTACAGGAACATCCTTATCCGTATTAGCCGGAAGTGTTGCCATTACATACCCGTTATCATCCATCGTTACTTCTGTTAACCCAATTCCTTTTAACTCTTCAACTAATAACTTACCAAACTCAATTTGTCCTGGTGTTGTTGGCACTGTATGACTATCTTCATTTGATTGCGTATCAATCTTTACATATCTCGTAAATCTTTCAATAAGTTCTTGTTTCAAATTCATTCACTCCCTTTTCTATTTCTTTCTCTATTATAATCCTTGAGACGAAATATTTTAACTTTTTTGACTGTAAAGGTCTATATTCCATCCACATTTTTAATGATTTACAATAAATTTAAAAAAGACATAATATTTGTACATTTAAACTTTAACATGTAACATACATAATTATAAATATGGGAGGTATGAAAGATGAGGCTAGCCCTCTTTCGCTATTTTCTTTTTTTCTTAGGGTTAATATTCTTTGGGCTTGGAAATGCTCTTGCAGTCAAAGTAAAATTTCTTGGTTTACATCCTTGGGAAGTTTTAAATATGGCTCTCTACCAAAGGTTTGGATGGACGATTGGTACGTGGAGTGTCATATGTGGGTTATGTCTCGTTCTCATTTCTTTACTAGTAGATCGAAAATATATAAATGTGGGAACATTTTTAAATGCACTACTTATCGGTCCTATTATGGACTTTTTCTTACAATCAAATATTCTTCCAAACGCTAGTGATTATTTATGGATAAACTTACTCATTTTATTTTCTGGTATTGCCATTACAGGTATCGGTGGAGGTATGTATGTTGCGGCTGGAATTGGTGCTGGACCTCGTGATGGATTCATGCTTACTATTTCAGATAAAACAGGTCTATCTATTAGCCGTGCTCGAATCATTGTAGAATGTATTGTACTAGTTATTGGATTTATGCTCGGTGGTCCTGTTTTTATCGTAACTTTTTTATATACTTTTATTCAAAGTCCAATCTTTCAGCAATCATTTAAGGTGTTTCAAACACTTTTTCATACTTTACAAAACAAAGATAAAGTTAGTGAGCATATTTAAATTACAACTTAATACAAATCATTCACCCTATTTACGATTCTCACCGCAAATAGGGTGTTTCTTTTTCATCTCACAATTTAAGAATATATACTACTCATTCACAATAAAAGTATATACATCGTTATAAATACAGCCATTTACTTGAATCACATACTTCCCTGGTTTACTAAAACTAATTGTGTATTTATTTAGCTGAATTGCTTGTTTATCTCCAGAAAGAACATCAATGCTTCTGCCACTTAATACATATAATTCATTTAGATTCATCGATACATCAATTGCATTGAAATTTCCCTCTTTCACTTGCTGTGATTCCGCAGCGCTTACACTTGGTTCTAAAAACAGTAGTCCACTTAATCCAATCGTTCCCGCTAAAGCTACTCCCGCAAACTTTTTAATCTTTTTCATTACAATGTCCCCCTTATAGATTTTGTGTAAAGGCGATTTTCCCCTTTACATCACAAAGCCTATATGTAATGTAATGAAATGTAAACGAGGACAGTACGACAAAATGCTACATCTTTTTCTCCAATTGAATATAAATCCATTGCTTGGAATTTTGACACATTTAAAATTGTTTCCCTAAACCAATTCTCTCCTAATTTATTCAAATACTGAATAATTACTTATTGATTTAACATTCTAAAAATAGTTGATAAAAATGATTTCTATTGAAATAAAAAAGATTTTGCTATAAAAGTAAATTTCACAACAAAATCCATTCACCCAACTTTATTCCGCTTTCCATAATCTCTCTACATTCATTAATTGTTCTTCTTTAAACTCCATCTTATATATATCTGGTTTTGACGTATTCATTAAAAATTCAAAATCATATTGTTCATCAAAATAGTTCATCATTAATGTCATGACAAGCCCATGTGTACCAATTACAATTTTTTGTCCTTGAAAATCCATTAAGATTTCTTTTAATACTTTCACTACTCTTCTCTGGCAATCCGTATATGACTCTCCTTCCCTTCGTGCAAAGTCCGGATTAGAGAACATCTTCTTTACAAGTGGATACACTTCTTTATCTGATATAACCTGATCCTCACTTAAAAACATACACTCTTTGAGATTTTCATATATTAATACTTCTTTTTCATAGAAATCGGCTGCTTTTTCTATCGTTAACACAGCCCTTTTATACGGACTTGAAATGAAAGTATCAATTGCCTCTGCTTTTAATATGTCCGTTACCCTATGAGCGTCTAAACTTCCCTTTTCAGTTAATCCCCGTGTTCTTTCACTCCCTTCTAGTTTTGGTGATTTACCATGCCTAACCATATAAATATATGTATTCATACTTCCTCCTTGAAAATATTCATTCGTTTTTTATAAACTTTGCTGATTTGTTCGTCTAATCCATTCTCCTACTAAACTCTCAAATAATTCAGGCTGTTCAATTTGCAAATTATGCCCTGCCATATCTAACACCGCTAATGTCGCTCTTGGATAATCATCAATAATTTCTATAATATCTTGATAACCTACCGATATATCTTGTCTTCCGGCTAATAAAAGAACGGGTTTCTCATATTTCTTACGGTGAAAATCCATAGTAAGAGAGTAATTCTTTTGCAGTCTTTCAATAAATTCATAATTAGCAATATCTAGTCCTGGCTTAATTTCCTCTTGAAATCGCTTATATGTATATTCATTTGCTATCACTGCTAACTCACAAAATGCTGCTCTTTCCGTAGAAGTAAGCTTATTTAAAAGTTCCTCATCTTGTAAAATTACTTGTTTATCTGGAAGGATCCTTTTTTCTGGCTCCGCTACAACAACAGGGCATACTAATAATAATCCGTTAACTCTTTCAAACAACTTTGTGAGTATTCCTCTGGCTAAATAGCCTCCATATGACTCTCCTACCAATAAAAATTCTTCAGTAGAAATGATTTCTTCAATAAATGGGATAAGCACTTCTACTACACGATCTGAACTATTTATCCAATCTGGAGCATTCGATTTTCCCATTCCAGGTAAATCAATATATATTCGCTTATAACCTTCATACTTCTGAAATACTGATTCCATACATTCCATCATTAACCTATGGTCAGGAGCACAGCCATGTATGATAATGACTGGTTTTCCTTCTCCAACAATTTCATAGTATATTTCTGCATCTTCAATTCGAAATAACATAAAAAGTCCTCCCTATTTAATCGATACGCTATCTACTCTGTAAGAATACACGTTCTTATTTTATATACTCCCCCAATATTTTTACAAGAGTTAATTTTCAGATTACAAATGATATCCTTACTTAAAAAAGCCTATAACAATCAAAAGCTCACCTAAGAAGAAAATCCTCATCATTTTATATGCAATTTTGCATCTCCACTTCCAAATCAATAAAAAACCTTTACAATTCAAAAGATGACTAAATATACAATTTCTATTTAAAATCTTGATGCAGTATATACTATCAAACTCAATATCTTTAAATCTTAAGAATAATTATACTTTTCGATACTTTCCTTATAAACATGATTTTTATAAGGAAATCTGATACAATTCTTAAATAATATTATTATGTATAGATATTACGAACATAGTGCATAATTAAAGAAGGTGATTTTATTGAAATTTAATAAAAATTTACAACTATGTATATTAATTGGAACATTAATATGTTATTCAATCTATTTTATGTTTTTTTATCTGTTCCCTACTCATTTTTCAAATTCAGACGTACGCTTTGCTTCACTTATTGTTGAAGCCATTACATTTGTATCACTCATTTACTCTATATATTCTAAAAAAGTCAGTTCAAATCCGTTTTGGATATGTATCACAATAGCAATTGGTAGTTTTTTATTTGGAAAAATAGTATATACATATCAAGATAGCTTCTTCGAAATTCCAATACATCGTTTTACTATTTCTGATGTATTTTACATGTTTTTTCTACTCTTCTGTCTTATCGCTTTCTGCTATAAAATCTTAAAAGAATGCGATAAATGGGAAAAAGCGTTCTTTATTTGTGATATATGCATAGTACTTACTTCTATATTCACATTGGAGTGGTATTTATTTAATCAACCAAATTTAAATATATTCTCTCTTTCACTAGGAGATGTTTTCCTTTCATTTCTATATCCAATTGCAGATTTATTATTTCTTCTATTAGGTGTTAGTCTTTTTTTTCGTCCAACAATTTTTAATTCCAAACGAAAAATTTACATCTTTATTTTTGTATTAATAAGTTCTGCAACTTTTAACTATATTTATTTTTACCTAAATAACCATTTATCAACTGAAACGATAACATTATTACGTCTTTTATATAGAATACCTATATTACTTATTGCAATAGCTGGATCTATTTCAGAAGATCATAATAGCCATAAAAATTATTTCATTGTTAACCCTATAATAGGAAAAAAGGCTTTAGCTGCATTTCCCTATCTTGCCGTTGCAATACTAATCGGGTTTACTTTAAAAGAACAAACATCATCTTCAACTCTCATTACAGGAAATTGTATTACTTTTATTTTCGTACTCATTCGTCATTCTATTGTACGTATGCAAAACAATTCCCTAACCAAACGTTTACAGGCATTTAATGCCCAATTAGAAGAAAAAGTTACTTTACGGACTTCAGATTTAGTTCATAAATCAGAGGCTCTATCTCAAAAGCAACAAAAATTCAAATCATTATATGAATATCACCCTGATCCTATTTTTACAATTGATTTAAATGGCGTATTCTTAAATGTAAATAAAGCTGGAAGTATACTACTTGGTGCACCAACAGACGAGTTACTTGGTGAAACTTGTTTTTCGATTATTTTAGATGAAGATAAACATAAACTAGCATCAGCATTAGAAAAAGTGAAACAACAAGAATCGGCATCCATACAACTTAGTTCTCAATATAAAGATGGCTTTACTTATTTTTTATACGTTACCATCGTCCCTATTATGATAGACGGTCAAATTTCAGGAAGCTATATTATGGTGAAAGATATTACTGCACTAAAAAAACAGCAAGAAGAAATAAAATATTTAGCATTCCATGATACTGTAACGAAAATTGGGAACCGTGCCTTTTTCCATAAGAAATTAAAAAAAGTTATAAAAAGTGCTAAAAAAACAGAAAGCGAGTTTGCATTATTATATTTAGACTTCGATCGCTTTAAAGCAATCAACGATACACTTGGACATTCGGCCGGAGATTACATATTAGAAGAAGTTGCAAAGCGATTCCAATCATGTCTTCCATCACATACTCATCTGTCAAGAATTGGTGGTGATGAGTTTACAATCTTAATTGAAAATTATACTGACGAATATGCCTTATTCGAGTTATGTAACCAATTATTTGAAAGCATAGAAAAGCCGTTTGTCATACATGAATATACATTAACTTTATCACTGAGTATCGGCATCGCTATTTATCCACATTCTGGAATCGATACCGCTACACTTTTGAAAAATGCTAATGTTGCAATGTATGATGCAAAGGCAAAAGAGCTTAACGCTGTCTCTATTTATGACGATGTAATTGCTAAAAAAATTGAAAGACGATTACGATTAGAAAAAGATTTACCTAATGCAATACAAAATGAAGAATTATTCCTTTTGTATCAACCTCAAGTTAATAGTGAATCTAATAAAATTATCGGTGCAGAAGCTCTAATCAGGTGGAATCATCCCGAATTAGGCGTTATTTCTCCATACGAGTTTATTCCGATTGCAGAAGAAACACTACAAATCATTCCAATAGGAAAATGGACATTAGAGCAGGCTTGTGAGCAAATGAAACGTTGGCACTCACTCGGATATTCACATTTAAAAATAGGTGTAAATTTATCTGCTAAAGAATTTGAACAAGAGGATTTTGTAAAGTCTATTTCTTCTACTTTAGCAAATACAGGTTTACCAGCAAGTTCTCTCGATCTTGAGTTAACAGAGCGAATTGCAATGATGGATGAGCGAGAAACATTGATAAAACTGCGTACACTAAAAAGTTTAGGGATTCACATTTCAATCGACGACTTTGGTACAGGCTATTCTTCGCTAGCTTACTTACCTTTATATCCAATCGATACGTTAAAAATCCCAAGAGAATTTATTACAATGTCTGAAACATGTGACGATGGAATGGAAATTATTAAGACAATCATCACATTAGCAAATACATTAGGAATGTCTGTCATTGCTGAAGGTGTAGAAACGAAAGAACACGTGAGTTTCCTTCAAAAAAATAAATGTCAGTTTATTCAAGGGTACTATTATAGTAAACCTATCCATACGCATGCATTTACTGAACTATTAGAAATCGGGATTCACCCATAGTACATGGCTAATTGTTATAAGTAATAATGAATTTGAACAACTATAGCAAAAAGGAAAGAAGAGATCTTCTTTCCTTTTGTTTTTTATTTACATTTCTATTACTTCACTACTTCATTTATTATATCTATTAATTGATGAATCCCCTCATTATTGGTTTTCTTATATCCATTCATGTTTTGAATATATCTCTCCTTATTTGTATACAACTTATTTACTGCATGTATAAATGTATTCGTACTTACTCTGTCTTGGAGTATAACTTCCGCATATCCTTGCCGTGAAAAATATTCAGCATTTAAAACTTGATCTCCCCTACTGGAACTGTTAGTTAACGGGATAAGCAACATCGGCTTCTTCAAAAATAACAATTCAGAAATAGCAGTAGAACCCGCTCTGGAAACTACAACACTCGCCATATTTAGTATGTGCGGCAATTCTTCCCCTATATATTCGAATTGCATATAACCTTCCATGCCAATAGATGAATCTACCTTCCCTTTACCGCATATATGAACAATATTAAAATTTAATAACAATGTTTCCAAACTTTTTCTTACCATATCATTTATCCATTGAGCACCTTGACTCCCACCCATAATTAACAATACCGGTTTATCTTGCTTAAATTTACAATAGCTTCTTCCCCGCAATACGTTGCCTCTCTCAATTTCTTCCCTTACAATTGGTCCTACATAAACCTTCTTCTCATTACTTACATTTTCTCCTGTCTGAGGAAATGTTGTACATAGTTTTGTAGTAAAAGGTAATGCTATTTTATTTGCTAATCCTAACGTACTATCTGGTTCACGTATTATTACGGGTACTTTATTCATCCATGCTCCTATTACTACAGGAACAGAAACAAATCCTCCTGCCGAAAAAATAACATCTGGTTTTATTCGTTTCATTAATTTATAGCTTTGAATGCAACCTTTTATTATTTTAAAAGGATCTTTAAAGTTCTCCAAATCCCAATATCTCCTAAGCTTCCCTGTTGAAACAATATTGTATTTAACATTTTGAACTAATAGTTTTTCAATTCCATTTTGAGATCCAATATACTCAACTCCCCATCCTTTTTCCATAAATTTAGGAATCAATACTATATTAATCATTACGTGTCCGGCTGTACCGCCCCCAGTAAAGAGAATCTTTTTATTCATAATTTATCTCCACCTTTATGATTAAAAAATCTTATTTTATACTAATCTATTAAATGTAAATGACCTTACCATTATTTATATAAACCTTTAACTCAAATCCTATATCTTGCAAAAAATCTTTCATGAGTTCATAAAAATCATTTCCATACTCACTACATTCATACTGAGCAAAAACTCGGATTACAGGCCTAGTTCCTGCATCTATTACTGTATTTTTCCGATCACCCTTTTTTCCTTCCACATAGGCTCGACATTTATTTATCGCCTCATAGATACGCAAAGCATGCTCTTCTTCATCCTTCCAGTCCAGCGTATCAACAATTAAAAGAAATAGTGTATTTTGATTATTTATTGTTTCATAGCCACTCATATATTTCTTACACCCTTTTTGTTTTTCATTGCATGCAGATGTCACTACATTTCGCATACTCAAGTACATCTTTTAATGATTGATGAAATTGAATTTCTGGGATCCAACCTAACCTTTTTATTTCCTCTATTTCTAAACTATCGTTTGAGTCACTCCCACTTTTCTCTGTTTCCTCTATGAAAAAATTCAGCTGAGTTAATTCTTTATATTGTTCTAGTACCTCTAATAAAGATCGTTTCACTCCTGATCCGATATTATACTGTTTTCCATTTATTCCATCTCGTAATAACACATGATATGCTTTAACCGCATCACGTACATCTAGAAAATCTCTACTATCTTTCAAACTGTTTACTTCAATAATGGCTTTACTTCTACCTGATTCTATATCTATCATTTTTTTTGCGAGAATTGAACAAATGCCATTTGATGCTCCTGGACCAATTAAGTTTGAGGGCTTTGCAATGATAATATTTGAATCCATTAATCCTCCCCAAGCCTCTGCAATAATGACTTGCATCGTTTTACTTAAACTATATGGATTTGAAATTTTTATTTCGTTTATACTATCTGCTTGCAAAGCAGATCCTATAACTAATGTTCTGCAATGCGAGGCTTCTTGCTTAATTGCTTCTAATAAATATAACGTCCCTATTACATTAATCTCTACATATTCAAGTGCAGCTGTCCAAGACTCTATGACTGAATTCCTTCCTGCTAAATGCAATACATAATCTGGTTTTATTTGTTTTATTACTTTCATTACTTCGCTCTTATTTGTTAAATTACAAGTAATACCATTTCTAATTTTTTCTCTATGTGCACGATTTTGAAACATAGGAATCACATGAAAGCCCTGCTCTAAAAAATATTGGCAAGCATGGCGTCCTGTGAAACCATTTGCACCCGTTATTAAAAGGCTCGCATTTTTTTTCATCGCAAAAATCCTCCTTTTAATAGCATTTGTTTCACTTCATGTTTTGCAAGTAAGTCTTGTTGAGAACTAAAACTCTTCATATCCACTAGCGGATAACTAGCATAATATTCTTGAAGTCCTTCTATAGGAATAGTCGGTAGCACCACAAAATAATTTTGATCAAAACTTATACTTGTTTTACTCTCTACCTCAGATAGTAGCATTTCACTTAATTTTTCCCCCGGTCTTATCCCTACCTCTTTTAACTTCACATTTTCTTTTTTTGAATCTTCAATTAACACTTCTGCTAAATCTGTTATTTTACATGCCGGCATTTTCATAACAAAGATTTCCCCGCCTATACCTTGATATACGGCTTTAAATAACAATGCAACAGCATCTTCAATTGTTAAGAAAAATCTAGTCATATTTGCATCGGTAATCCCTACTTGTGAAGATTTTTTAATTTGTTTTTTAAAAAGCGGTACCACACTTCCACTCGTCCCTAAAACATTTCCACCACGAACACAAATAAATTTTGTTTTCTTCGTTTGTACATTCGCATGAACCATTAACTTCTCACCAATTGCTTTTGTCATCCCATACGTATTTGATGGATCGGCTGCTTTATCCGTTGAAACATATATAACTTTCTCAACTTGCATCTGTAAAGATGCTTCGATTACATTTTGCGTACCATGTATATTAGTTTTTATAGCTTCATAAGGATAATACTCACATACTGGAACATGTTTTAAAGCTGCAAGATGGAATACATAATGTACACCTTGGCATGCATAAACTAATTGATCCTTGTCACGAATATCTCCAATAATAAATTTTAATCTATCATCATTTATAAACTGTTGCTGCATTTCAAACTGAACCGTTTCATTTCTTGAAAAAATCCTAATTTCTTTCGGTGATTTTTCTAATAGTTGTTTTATAAGTTCATGTCCCCACGAACCTGTGCCACCAGTGATTAAAATTATTTTATTTAGCATTCCTTTTCCTCCTACAAGCATTTCAATTAACATTTTTTGAATTATTTTCAATTGATTCAAATCATAATCGTCGTTTGTTACATTTAATTGACAAAATAAAAAAACAGAAACTATTAAAAATAGTTTCTGTTTTTCATTTCACCTCACAACAGTAAGATTTTTTATACTGTTTGTATGATAAATAAATGCCTTGTAATAAACAGCGCTCATTTATTTCTTATACTCGTAATAAAATAAATAGAATGATTCATAGCCAATAGTCATGTTTAAATTTATGAAAAAGGGAGGTAACGGAATGTACCGAAGCAATTCAAATCATACATATAACGGACCTTCCAAAGCACTGCCTCTCTCCCTATTTGATGTAAAAAATGAATTGAAACAAAAAAGCAAACTCATTCATTCTGGCACGATGTATAAATTAACGAAAGAAGAGCAAATCATCATCAGCAACATAAAAATGCAGACAGAACAGCTAAATAAAAATAATGTCACAAGAACACGTGCATACTACCAATTTTACGTTCAATATCCGGAAATACATTGGGCACTACTTGGGCATATGGTATCACGTAACGGCGGTTGGAATATGACTGATTTAAAGGGAGATTTATATACAAAAATTTTATCAGAGAAAGAGCAAATCACATTTTTTTCTTTTTTAGAAAGAGGGAATTGGCTTATTTTTCAAGATGTATATCCTCAATTTCTACTTTATGAACAAAGTGTAAAAAGAGCACAAAAGCTATTTCACCTTCTCCCTCACCTAAATGTTTCTACATTTATGGAAACGATGTGGAACGATTTTTGGAAAACAGGTAACAAAAAAACATTAGCAATTGCAACTATTATTAATGAACAAAACTACTTAGAAAAAAGAGTGATTCAAAATGTACACTTTAAAAAGACTGTACTAAATAGTATTGGATTTAAACTATTTGATTTCTTTCAGTTTAATCATATCCTGTTCCCATTCTACGCAAATGATAAGAAACAAAACGTATTACTGTTTGGTGATACAATGAAACATTTCACTTCCTTACACGAACGGATCTTAATTGGAAAAAGGTTATATTCATTATTATTTCGGGATACACATGTTTTATCTCAAGTAATAAGCTGGGCCCAACACCATCCTCATACCGGCTCAAGGAAAGATTACTGGCCTCATTTATTTTCAAGTGTGAATGAATCTTTTTCCCGTGAGTTTTATAAACGCCGAATAAAGAAATGTCAGTTGCGTAATGGCGCTTATCGTATATACAGTCCTGCACTCATCTACGCATGGCGAGATATAGAGCATGAAGAAGTTGACAGTGAAGATTGGTTTACGGACTGGCAAGTCGTAAATTATTTAGTGGATAAGGAGGAAAACATAAATGGACAAATTACAGAAGACTACTGTAAAACACTCGAAAAAATTGAACTTGCCATTCTTGCAAAGAAAAATGTTCTCCTTCGAGAAGAAGAATAACCTTTTCGCATTAGTCATTACAATCTTACTCTCTTCTATTATCGGAACTTACTTAGATGCTTTTTTTGTTGCAAAACAAATATATTCCTTTCCGGTTAGACCCTTTCCCTCCATATTTTCAGTTAACATCGGCTTTACTTTCTTTGTACTACCAATTTTAACAACGATTTTCATACAAATTTCAAAAAGTTTTTCTGCAGTTTCTAGAATTCTTTTTATTATTTCAATCGGTATTTGTGCTAGCATTTTTGAACAGATTGCTGAAAGATTCGGTTTCTTTATTCATAGCTTGGATTGGAATCATACATATTCTTTATTTGGCTATATGATTTTCTTTTCTTTTATTTGGAAAGTATATTATTTCATACAAAAATAAAGAGATCCTTATAGACCTCTTTATTTTCAATCAATATTTTCTACATTTAAATACTTAGTTTCACAGTAATAGCCTTTGCCACCAACATAAACTTTTTCTACTTTATTGTTGCTATTGGTTGCTAATTTAACTAATATTTCAGAAGGCGAGTGTAAAGAATAACCTTGTTCAAATGCATAGACTTCTTTTTGCAAGTTGTGCTGTTCATAAAGGTAGCAAGCTAATGCACCGTTTGAAGTTCCAGTCGCTGCTTCTTCATTGATGTCGTATAGTGGAGCAAAATTTCTGCATATAATTCGATTGTCATTAAAAGTATATAGATGCATTCCGACAACATTATAATACTTGCTGATTTCTTTAATTTTTTCAAAATTAGGTTGCAGTGTATGTAATCTTGTTTCGCTTTTTATAGGAATTAAAATATCTTTTAAGCCCGTGGAGACAATTTGAATTGGATATTTATCGTCTATAGCTTTCATGTCAAAACAGTCAATGAACTCGTTTGGAGATACAACATCATAGAATATCGGTTTGTTTTGTTCCATAAATATGATGTCATCTTTTATGGTAATAGTAAGAACACCGCTGTTCGTTTCAATCGTATAGCGATTCCTGAAAAGTTTATTTAAATGCATCAGTATCACGAAAGAGCCAATTGTGGCATGACCACATAAATCAACTTCTTCTTTTGGTGTAAAATACTCAAATTTATAATCAGCAATTTCAGATTCTGATATAAATGCGGTTTCCGCATAGCCCAGTTGTTTAGCTATTGCCATTTTTTGAGTTGTGGTCAATGTATTATTCTCAGTAAATACCACTCCTGCTTTATTTCCGCCTTTATGATCCTTGCTAAATGCACTTGCAACATAAACGGATATTTTCATAAGACACCTTCCTTCCTCACTTATAGTAAATTGTAGCATAGAAAACACTACGTATATATCTTATTAGATAAATTCACTATAAAGTAAGAGACAAACTATTTTTAGCATCTGAACTCTTAAAAAATAGTTTGTCTACAGTCTGAAAGATCCTTATAGATCTCTTCTTAAGCATACTCTTCGGTTATTACTAATGGTGCAAGAGTTTGAAGACTTTTTGAACGTAAACGATAGGCAACAATTTTCTTTTTATATTGCTTTATTACATCAACATGTTCTTCATGGCTATATAGAGAAAAACTAATCTCTTTATCCCCTTTCTTCGTTTTAATCACGATTGGTGTTCCTTCCCCGTGCGGCGGAAAATAATGTTTATCTAAAAATAGAGCTTCATTAAATTCATGAATAACTTGTAGTTTCGTTTCTCCCTCTATATTTTTTCCATCTATCGATATAGAAGTATTCTCTTCCTCAAGTTTTTGATGCAATTCAAATTTACTAATAATTGATTCTACAACAGAAGTCGGCATACTAGAAACTAATACTTTAAGAGCACCAAAAATAAATAATGTAACTATAAACCATGTTGTCATTTTCATCATCTCCATTACATGTTAAAATATAAATTTCGTTCCAAACGGTATGAATATACTAATAAGTATTCCCGTAACAATCATCGTCACCGAACCGATTGTCGCTTCTCTCTCGCCTTCCTTCACGAGACGACTTACCCCGATAATATGTGATGCGCAGCCCATTCCCACGCCTTTTCCAATCGTACTTGTTATACGGAACAACTTAAGTACTGTTGGTCCAATCATAGCACCTGCTATTCCCGCAACAACTACAAAACTAGCAGTCATAGATGGAATGCCACCAATTTGCTCCGCTAATGAAATAGCAATAGGCATCGTTGCTAATTGTGGCAGGGTAGTTAGTATAAGTTCCTTATCTATATTTAACATTCCACCAATCACTACATTCATAGTCGTTAAAGCCAGTATACCTGTCACTACGCCGATTAGTATCGATAAAAAGTTTTTCATCAGTATCTTTCGCTCTTTAAATAGTGGTATCGCTAACGCTACGATTGCAGGACTCAATAAGCTTGAAAGAATGTCTCCCCCATTTTCCCTATACTCATGATGAGAAATACCAAAAATCACAAATAAACAAATCATAATTGTAGTAACTGTTAACACCGGTAACGTAAATGGAAACGTAAATTTTTTATATAACTTTGTCGCCAATAAATAAATTACTACAGTAATAATAATTAAGACCATTTGCATCGTGCACCTTGTCGATTTTATTTTTTGGATGTTACTACTAATTGACTTATATACCCTGAAACAATCAAAGTTACTACCGTACTTGCAACTACTAAAAGGAATATACTACTTCCCTTACTAAAAAGAAAAGACCCGTATTCCATCAGTCCTGTTGTCGAAGGGATTAAAAATAACGGTAAAAATACGATTAACTTTTCCGAACCTTCCTCAAACCACTTTAATGGTAAAATACGAATAGAAAGGAGTAGAAAAAGCATTAACATCCCTATTAAACTTCCTGGCATTGATAGATGGAATACTCCTTGAATCCAAGTACCAACTAAGCTAAATACATATAGCACGCCTACTTGAAGTAAAAGCATCACGTACTTCATTTCTTTCCCTCATTTCAATATTACGCATTACTATTATGAAATCTCATTTAACGTTTCTGCAAATCTCGTCATTCCCAGCTGAATTTGTTCGACATTTACTCTCCCAAAAGTAAAACGAACATATTCACTTTTAGTACCTAAAACACTCCCCGGGACAAATGCTACACCATTTCGTATAGATTCACCTAATAAATGATATTCATCAAACGTTCCTTGCACTTTGCACCATAAATGTATTCCACCCTCTGGAACAAAAAATTCAACCTGGTCCCCTAATATTTCTTCAAGCTTTCTAATTAACGCATCTCTTCTTTCCTTTAATTGTCCGCGGAGCATTGTAATATGTGCATCAAAATCTTCTGATTCTAAAAATTGATTTGCCACCCACTGCGTAAATACGCTATGGCCAAAATCAACTTGCTGCTTTGCATCCGCTAAACGTTCTATTACACGTATTGGGCCAATTACCCAACCAATACGTAATCCTGATGCAACAATTTTTGATAATGAACTTATATAAAGAACATTGCCGTTTTGATCCATTGATTTTAATGTTGGATTCACTTCTCCATTAAATGAAGTTAAGCTATACGGATCATCTTCTACAATCGGTATACCAAATTCAGAAGACAGTTCTAAAATCTTTTTACGTCTTGCTAATGAAAGCACGGTTCCAGTTGGATTTTGATAATCCGGATTTAAAAATACCATACGAATACGATGCTTTTTATGCAATTCAATTAAGTCATCTGGATTCATTCCATGCTGATCAACAGGTAGATGGAATATTTTTAAGCCAGCAGATTTAAACATCGGCAGTGAAAAACAATACGAAGGGTCTTCAATTGCAATCGCATCGCCAGGTTTTAATAAGCATTGAACGATAAGATTAAGTGCCTGTTGTGCTCCTGATGTAATAAGGATAGAATTCGAATCTGCTTCAATTTGTTTATATTGCTGAACATGTACTGCAATTGTTTTTCTCAACATTTCATTTCCAAGTGGATGGTCATAACCGAGGTTTTCCATAAATGTTTTCTCCGACAAAATTGTTCGGAATCTATCACTCGGAATTAATTCTGGTGACAATTCACCACTCGCTAAATTAATTAAGTCTTCTTTTTGTGTTTCCGTTCTAATTTGTTGAACGAGTGGTACGTTAGGTAAGAACGATCCATCCTCAACGTACCTACCCCAGTTCGGTATTCGTTTATGTGAAACACCCCATATGTCTGTATTCACCCGTGTTCCGCTTCCTTTTTGCCGTTCTACTACTCCAAGTGATTTTAATTCTTCATATGCAGCTACTATCGTACTCCTATTCACCTGTAATTCTTTTGCTAACATACGCTCAGAAGGTAACTTACTGTCAGAAGGAAACTCACCTGAAGAAATACCTCTTTCAATATAATCCGCTATTTGTTTATATACAGGCGTCTTATCTGCACGATTTGGTTTCCATTCCATATAGTTGCCTCCTTTCAAAGCTAACTATCCTCAATTTATTACTAACAGTATTTACCGTAAAAATAGTATTAATTAGTCACATTTTCTCATCCTAAAATGGATATATTAAAATAGCTCTGTTTCTGATTACTCGATAGCTTCTGAAATTCTAGCTTCATACTCTCGCTTTAGTTCTGTTACAAACTATCAAATTATTACCGCATACCATGTTACCCCTAGCAGTAGAACAAAAAGAAGGAGAATATAGATTGCAGATAAATTTTTCACATTTCTCTTTGTGGACTTGCCGTAATTCTCCTCCACATTTCGTGCAACTAGCACGGTCCCAAACAGCAATCCAATTACAATAATAACGACTAGTGAAATTGCAAAAATCATTGTATTTTCACCTCTCTAAGGCCAGTCTATTTTAATTAAGAACTTCCCTTTTAAAACGCTAATAACATACTATCTTTCTTCTCTTATCATAATGGATGTTTGTAAAAAACGGACCAACCACTTTTATGTTTTTTTGCTCATCCACTTGGAAAATAAAAAGCAACGGATCCCTTATGATCAGTTGCTTTTTCGCAAAATAAATTATATTCATTTTTCACTTGAAATTAATCCGATTTAAAAGTTTGGCCTTTTCATAATGAAACATCGATTGAGATAATTCGAAAATTGTCCCGTTTACAAGACAGACTGTATTTTCAATAAGAAGCACCGTATTTTATCGCTTCTTACTCTCATCATCTTTATTCTTTTATAAGTGACTCATTCGCTCTTATAACTTCTTGATACAGTAATGGTGACCACTTTTCATTTATATAATCTTGAATGATCCAACCTACTCTTGTAGGATTCTTTTGTTTTATATAGTTTGCAATTTCAGGATTTATGTAAGAGGCGTAGTAATATGGACTATTCCATGCTGTACCACCAGAAGACAAACTTATAAAATTAATATATAGATGATGTAAATCCTCACTATTATTCATCGTTTCATTGATTGTATCTTTAATAGATTTTACTTTCTCATCATAACCCACTTTATATTTATCTTGTACCGTTACATTTACGTTTTGATTTACAGTTGTCGTAAACGTCTCATTATCTGGCCAATAAAAATTATTATATCCTCCAGATTCATTACTACCGCCATATCTTTTTAGTAGTACAATTTTCCCACGAGCATCTCCAAGTTTTATATTTCCTTCTGTTTTTAAAAAGATAGGATCAACAAAATAATTTTTTTCAAACGTATTACTAAAGGAATCTTCTGCTCCTTTCATATCCTCATACTCTTTTTTTAAAGACATAATAATTGTTTCACTCGGGTTATCTTTTAAGAATTGTTTCGCTTCATTTATAAATTCGTGCAGGGTTACATAAAGATATAATGGCCCATGATGAAGAACTATCGTATTATCATCTGTTAAGCGTCCTCTTATATCAAAAATGCGAGCTCCATGATCCATTTGATAGCGAAAATCATACTCTTGCGTCATTCCCCATACTTGCTTAATCGGATTTTGCAACTTGAACGTCCCACTGTCATGTGTTCCTGGAATTGAAATTCGTGATAACGGGATATTATCAGGTATAGGTTGCATCCATTTTGACCAATTTTCAAGCTCATTAACAGAGCTAGCTGCAACTACTTGCTTATCATGTAAAGCAAGTACACAGGTACTAAGTATCGTGCTACATATTAATAATTTCAAAATAAATTTCTTACTGCTCATTATTATTTCTCCTTTTTCTGTTTTATATCAAACTTATTGAATATAATATAAGCTAGTTCATAAAAAATAAATAACATTTCATCAATATGAAATATTGCATAGAAGTAAAGTTGAAAAATTATTCACATATACTAAATTAGAAAAATTTAAAGGAACTTCATCTGAAGTTCCTTTTGCTTATTTTATGTTCAATACATATGAACCATCTTTATTCTCATATTTATAGACGTATAAATAATATTTACCTGGCTGTGCATTATAAGTGCCTTTAACTACATTCCCTTCATTTTCACCATATGCTACATAGTTATTTAAATCTGATTCATGATGAAGTACCCATGTCATTCCGATATTTTGTTCATTTAGTAGGGATATATTAATATTTTCCGGCGAATCAATTTGGAAAGTAAATACATCTACTCTATCACTATTATGTAGCGTTCCTTTCATCGGTGTATGAAAGTTAACTTTATTTGCCTGTCTAGGCTCATTATTTGGTTCATTTTCTATTACTTGTAACTCATTCCCACCGTTTGGTTTTCTTTGTTCATAACCTAAGTTAACTAGTATAGACTTCAAATCTGGTAAAACACCGATTTTATCTACATATGGATCTTTAGATTTTGTTCCTGTGTTCTTGTTGCTTAATATTGCTCTTAGTTCACTCGGTCTATATGGTTGTCCTAAATTTTCTTTAGCAATGCTCTGTACTAAAGTCGCTGCCCCGGCAATAATAGGTGACGCACTCGACGTTCCACTAAAGCTAGGTGTATAAAGATTTATAGCACTTCGACTTTGCTCAGCTGTAGTTGTATCTACATTTTCTCCCCATCCGTACACATCAATACGGCTTCCATAATTCGAAAACCACATACGTTCATGAGGGAAAGATGAAGAGCCAGCCCCTACCATAATTGCACCTGAATCTTTAAAATCTTTACTATTACGATTTAAAACTTGTTTACCATTCCTATCTTTAAATTGATCTAAATCATTCCAACCATTTGCTCCAGCTTCTATAATGACAACACCTTTATCTGTACCAGCTCGAATCGCATCAAAGATATCTGGTTGTACTTCAACAGGTAAATATTTATCACCATATCCATCGAAAGATGCTTGTGCCTCTAACAATAAAACATCCCCAGCTTCTAACTGATTTACAGCACTTAATATTGCATCAGCCGTATTATACTGTCCGTTATCTCTTATTTGAGAGATAACCTTTGCTTTCGCTTTTGGCGCAATTCCAATATTCCCAACTTCATTGTCCTCAGAGGATACAATTCCTAGTACAGACGTCCCATGACCGACATGCTGATCTATATTTCTTCCAGACATTAATTCAATATTTTGATGTACTAAATCCTCATGATTTAATAGCCATCCGTATTCCATATCAACAAAAGTGATACCATTTCCATTACCACCTTGAATTCCCCAGGCGAAAGGCGCATTAATACCGTATGGAGCTGCTTCAAGATAACCTTGTTTTTTAAATCTAGGATTATTATTAGGATTAAGAGCTACACTTGATGATTGCACTTCAGGTGGCATTATTTTCTCTTGTTTCTTCATATAGACATCTTCTATTAAAGAAGATGCCTTTAACTTATCTACTATTTCTTCTTCATACCCACTATTTTGATTTTGAAGAATATAGTAGTTTAATAAACTTGTAGATACATGATTAGGTGCTTTCACTTCAAGGTTTTGTATTTGTTCCGGACTTATAGATGTGAATAAACGAGTAAATGTTACATCTGGATATTCTGTCAAAAGATCTTTTATTACTTTATCATTCGTTTGGGATTGTATTTGTTTTTCAATACCATCTTCATATGGCAAATCCAAATCCGCTTTAAATTTTACAATGATTTGCTTATCTGTTTCTTCTATCCCTAATTTACTCTGCTGTTCTATAGAATCAGCATGTACACTATTGATAGTGCCTCCTGTTCCTAAAAGTGTTGTAATGATTACAGTTGACGCACACATTTTTTGAAATATTTTCATTCCATCAATCCTCCTATTAATAATTATTAATCATTATATTAATCTATAATGTTTTAATTTCTATAACATATTCCCTTTCTACTAAATAGATTATAGTAATCAAAAATATGAACTTCAATGTATTTTCATATGCAATATTTCATATTCGGACTCTTCACTACACGAATATGAAACTTATGGTGATTATTTATTTTATATGTGCTAATATACTTACGTTAATATATTACGCATATATACATTTCAAACTACATTACTTAATATTTTCATCTTAATTTTTTCTTAGGAGGATTTACAATGAAATTACTAAAAATAAAACATATAATCCCTATATCTGCGGCTGCAATTACATTCGTATGTAGTCAAAGTACAGCTGAAGCTTCTACCATTCATACAGTAAAAAAGAACGATACGCTTTGGGGCATTAGTAAACAATACGGCGTTTCAATACAATCCATTAAACAGGCTAATCATAAAGGAAACGATCAAACTTTCATTGGCGAACAGTTACATATTCCAGGGGCCACAAACTCAAATGAAATTACTGTTCGTGAAAATATCAAACCTGCAAACATTTCTGAACAAATTATTTATCAAGTACAACAGGGAGATTCATTAGAAACGATAGCAAAGCGTTACAATGTCACCGTCCAATCTATAAAACAAATGAACAATACAGTCGGAAACAAGCTTTATACAGGACAACATTTGAAAATAAACTCAAGCATTTCAGAAAAAGAAAAAAACTTAATGGCACGCTTAGTTACTGCTGAAGCAGGTGGCGAATCCTATAAAGGTAAAGTGGCTGTAGCAAAAGTTATACTAAACCGCGTAAACGCAAAAGGGTTTCCAAATACAATAACAGGCGTTATTTATGAACCTATTAAACATGGATATGCATTTACTCCTGTTACAGATGGAAGAATTAATCATCCTGCAAGCCCAGAAGCAAAAATGGCTGTAGAAGAGGCTATCTCCACAAATGGAATACATTCTGATTGGCTTTATTTCTATAATCCGAAAACATCAACAGACAAATGGATTACGACACGTCAAACCGTAGCAGTAATCGGTAACCACGTCTTCGCTAAATAAGCTTTTAATTCTTTAACAGACCTATTCACTTAAAAGGTCTGTTTTTTTATATGTAAGATTTTATTAATCATATGACATAGTAATCTTTTAAAACTATCTCTTCTTTCAAATGCAAACATTTGTATTTACTCCACCAGTCAAAGAAATTAAAATGCATCAAGTTCAAAAACTCCCTCTTTATTAAGAAAAGCTATTTCTTAACTTCATAAAATTGTTATACACTAGAAAAATAAAAACAAACTATTCGTTAGCAGGTGAAAGAATATGTATGATGTTACAATTATCGGCGCTGGAGTAAGTAGCATTTTTATGGCTTATTCACTAGCTAAAAGTAACAAAAAGGTTTTAATTCTTGATAAAGGTAAAGCGCTAGAAAATCGCCATTGTCCTTTAGACGAAGGAAAAGCGTGTAATTGTACTACATGTGATAAATATTTCGGATTTGCTGGTTTAGGAAAATCTGAAGGGAAATTTAATTATACAAACGGATTTGGTGGAGAACTTGAGCAAAAAGTTGGTAAAGAGGGTTTTATACAACTTATGGCTGAAGTAGATGAAATTCTATGTCAGTTCGGAGGAAATTCAGTTTCAATATATTCTACAGAAAATCCAAATCTCAATAAGAGAGCTGAATCGTGTGGTTTACAAATGCTAACAACAGAAGTACGGCATCTTGGTACTACCCTTTCAAGTGACATTTTTCAGCAACTCTATGAATTTTTACTTACGAAAATAAATATACAATTTCATATAGATGTACAACATATTATGAAACAGAAAGATCATTTTACTATAGATACAAATGAAGGAACATTTCAATCTAGGCAACTAGTATTTGCAACTGGGCGTTCCGGAGCAGATTGGTTAAAGGAGATGTGCACTTCTCTACATATTTTTCAGGAACAAACTCGTGTAGATTTAGGTATCAGGGTAGAGATGAAAGAACACCAATTACGTTCTATATTAAAAGATACATTTGAGACAAAACTTTCGTATGAGCATAAAAGTTTCACAGCCACTACGTACTGTATGAATCCAAAAGGACGCATTATTAGAAAGTACGAAGAAGGTTTAGTTATGCCTGACGGTCAAAATTTTCGAGAGAAAGGAACTAGCACACCTAACTTAAATTTCACTTTATTTATCCCGCGCTATTTTCCAACTCTCAAAGAAGCAAATCTGTATGCAAGCTCAATTATTAAAGGCATTAACCAAGGACGAGATCGGATTGTTATACAGCGCTTAGAGGACTTACTAAATAAACAACCTACAACGAATAACCGTATGAAACATAACCGTATACATCCTACACTACAAGGAGATTATGGAGATTTGAATACAGAAATTCCTCCATTATATATTGAAGGAATTAAAGAATTTTTATTACGCTTAGAACAATTTATTCAAGAACCGATCGATAAAGATACTTTATTATATGGAATTGACGGAAAGTTCTATGCTCCTACGATAAAAATCAATAACCATTTTGAAACGAGTGTGCATGGACTATTTTTAGTTGGAGATTGTTCAGGCGTCACTCATTCATTATCTCAAGCCGCTGCAAGTGGGTTGTATGTTGGAAAATATTTATCTGACATCTAATTGCATAATTAAGATACCAATCAAATATTTTAAGTTTCACAACGCTTTATTTATGTAGTAATAGCATAAATCACTATCCTCCCTCCGCTAACGATTATCCCACAAGGAATCGAGATTTTATGAGATACATATGTAATATAAACGTGTATATATAACTATTGACATTCAATTCTAATAAATTGAATGTCAACAGTTTTACAAGCTTCTATTCAGTTTCACCTTCATTTGTTCGATATTTTGTAACATCACCATAGTGTTTAATATGTTAGGATGTCTATAAGTATTTTTTACTACAACTATGACTATTTCAGCTCTGTTCTAAAAAAATAGATTTATGATTTAAAATTCCCTATTGTACGTATGTGAATACTTCATATTATTACCTTTAGAAACCATTAACTAATTGGTTCATTACACTCTAATAGTTATAAAAATATAATATATAACACAAGTTAAATAAATTGTATAAAGAAGGAGTAAAAATGAAAAATAAAATCAATTTACAAATGAAAAATATAAGTTTTGTTTTAATAATTGCTTTAGCAGTATGGTTAAAAACATATCTTATTACAAGATTCAGTTTTGATTTAAAGATTGAGTCTTCTACACAAGAGCTTATTTTGTTTATTAGCCCTCTCGCTGCATCATTAGCTTTTGTCGGATTAGCATTATTTGCAACCGGTGAAAAGCGAAATTATATCGCGCTATGTATTAATTTCTTATTAACAATCGTACTCGTTGGGAATGTAATGTTCTATGATTTTTATAGCGATTTCGTTACGTTACCAGTACTTGGACAAACATCAAACTTTGGCCAATTAGGCGGTAGTATTATAGAAATATTAAACTACAAAATTATACTCGCATTCGTAGACATTATTTTCTTCTTTATTTTATTAAAGAAGAAGGCACTAGTCTTCCAAACAGGACGTATAACTCATTCGGCACGCTTGTTATATTTTCTCTTAACGATTGGTGTATTTTTTTCAAATCTACATCTTGCAGAAAAAGAACGACCTGAATTACTAACAAGATCATTCGACCGAGTCATGCTTGTGAAAAATTTAGGACTATACACGCATCAAGTATACGACTTAACACTGCAAGTAAAAGCAGGATCACAAAAAGCACTTGCCGATAGTAGTAAATTACAAGAAACAGAAAACTACGTAAAGGCAAACGAAAGTGAGCCGAATCCTAATATGTTTGGTGTAGCCAAAGGAAAAAACGTAATTGTTGTTACTCTTGAATCCTTACAAACCTTTTTAATAGGCGCAACAGTTAACGGACAAGAAGTCACACCATTTTTGAATGAATTCATAAATGAAAGCTATTACTTTGATAACTTTTTCCACCAAACTGGGCAAGGAAAAACATCCGATTCTGAATTTCTAATTGATACGTCGTTATATCCATTAAATCGAGGAGCTGTATTCTTTACACACGGTAACAACGATTATACTGCTACTCCAGAAATTTTACGTCAGCAAGGTTATTTCACTTCTGTATTCCATGCGAATAACGCAACATTTTGGAATCGTAATATCATGTACTCTGCTCTCGGTTATGATCGTTACTATAATGAACTTGATTACAAAATTACACCTGAAACAAATTTAAATTGGGGCTTAAAAGATATCGAATACTTTGATCAATCTGTAGATATATTAAAAACTGTTGATCAACCATTTTACGCTCGTTTCCTCACTTTAACGAACCATTATCCATTTACGTATGATGAAGATACAAAATTCATTGAACCATATAACTCTGGTAATGGCGTATTTGATCGTTACATCGTAACAGCACGTTACTTAGACGAATCCATCAAAAAATTTATTGAGCGTTTAAAAGCCGAAGGAATGTATGATGATTCTATTATTGTGTTATATGGTGATCATTATGGTATTTCTGAAAAACATAATCGCGCAATGGCACAGTTTTTAGAAAAAGATCAAATAACCGAATTTGATACTTTAAATTTACAACGTACACCTTTATATATTCATGTCCCTGGACAAACAGAAGGTCAAACGATTTCAAAGCCTACGGGACAAATCGATATGAAACCGACTATTCTCAATTTATTAGGAATTGATACTACGAACGATATTCGTTTTGGTCATGATATGTTTTCAGATGAATATACCGGTTTTGTTGTTTTACGTGATGGTAGCTTTATTACAGACAAGTATGCATACAAAAACAATATTTTCTATGACCGCATAACAGGTGAAATTGTAGGTTTACCAAAAAAAGAAGCACAAGCACTCATTAACCGTGCACAAAATGAATTACGAATGTCTGACAAAATTATTGAAGGAGATTTACTACGTTTCTCAGAAAGTAATAAAATTAAAACTGGCGAAGTACAAACTAAAATTAAAGAAACTGAAAAATAATGTGAATATGAAAAGGGAGCAACTCATTACAGTTGCTCCCTTTTCATCTCTTATAACACATGATGCTATTTCAAATGAAAAACCTCATATCTTTTACTTTTATTCTGCACTTGTTTCTAAAGTTACATCTGTATAAGTATGATCATCACCTATATGTAAAATTACTTCACATTGACGTAATCTCAATTCAAAGAGCATGATAGAATCATGATAAACTTCAGGATTTGATTTCATTTTATGTAACATCTCTTGTTTTTCTTGTATTTCTAATTGCATATTTTCTACAGCTTGTTTCAAGGAGTTAAATGGATTCCTAAAGAATATATGAATATCTCGCTCTTGTGTGTTTTCAAACAGCTCAAATTGCAAGAAAAATTTCTTCATAATAGAATCCGTTACCTCAGTATAATCTTCATTTTCTACATACTGTTTGTATTTGTTATATAGCATAGTTTTGTTTTTCGGAAGAACTCCAAATAATTTACCGGCACTTTTCAGTAAAAATTGGGCTGGCGTAAATCGACGTAAAATATTTACTTCATCCATTTGTATTCTAGTCGTCATTCTGTCAGTATCTCTGCGCCAGTCATCAAGCACTTTAAAATCACATTCTAACTGTATTCGATTTTCTCCAAATAAAGAATTAAGTCCTTCACTAAGTTCTTCTAAGTACGACTGACTTTGAATGAGCTCATTATGAGAAGTTGCAATCCAATTTTGCATAGAAAGAGCAAGATTAGGTAATACAGTTTGTTCTAAATATTTATGCACTCTTTCATTCATTGCTTTATTTAGTTCCATATCCATGTGACCGAAATCGCTTTCTTCACTCATTAAATCAGAACAACTTTGTAATATCTTCGGTATATTTTCAGTAAGATCATTCGTAATTTCCGTTTTCATTGTACGATATGATTGTGTAATGAAATGAACTTTTTCCCTCTCAAATGCAGTAAGGTTATTCATGCTACCATTTAGTTTCACTAGCATATCTTCATTCCACTTAATCGCATCCACGAGATTGTTTTCTTTCTCAACGCGTTTAGCTAAAAGATATGTAATTGTTTTTCGGATGAAGAACAATAGCTTTTCAGTACGTTCTGCATCAATATTTTTATAATTAAAGTTAAAATGAATAAATTCAGTTAACTCATTCAATTGTTGATTACTTGTATATAACGAAGAGTAAGGGAAAATCCTCGCACGCGGGAAATATGTGTTTATTCTCGCTGCCGTATCATGTAATACTCTTTTTACTTCTGCTTCACTATAAATGTTATCGATTTTATTTAATAAGAAATGCACTTGTAAATTTGGTGTATGTTCTTGAATGCTTAATAAAATATCACGCTCTTTATCAGTAAAAGGTGAATCCGCATTCAATACAAACAATAATTCATCTACAGAATTTAGATATTCAAATACCTCATCCCTAGTGTCGTTATTCCTATTAAAGCCGGGTGTAACTACAAATGTAAGTTTATTTTCACTTAAAAATCTGCATGGTAATTTAAATTCAACACATGCTCTATCTCTATACGTTTGATGGTGTTGAGACATCATATTATGATAATCAGAGATATCTTCCGTTGTTGTAATTGCAGCATCTGTTATGGCGTTAATTTCTGTATGAGCATCATTTTTTAAAACTACTACATTTGAAATTGATTTTTCTAATATATTTTCTCCTAATATAGAGTTGATAAATGTAGTTTTTCCGTTCCCTGAAGTTCCTGTTACTAAAATACGATTTGTTCTTAAATCTGCAAGTTCGTCAACTAACCATCTAAATCGTTGACCTATTTCTATATTGTTCTTTTGTGCCCACTGTGTAATAGATTCAAACAGATGTAGACTGTACTCTAAACCATTCACATGATTCATAGAATATGACAGTAGCTTTTCCGCATGTTGTATATCGCCTGAATCTATTTTAGATGGAAAAATCTCATCCCATGCCAATACAGCTGCTGATGGAAATACAGCATAAGACGGATTGACTACTTTTAACCAATTTGTTAAAAGACTTGGAATGATATCGTGTAATCGTTTAAGCATATATTGCCCTTGAATTAATGCAAAGTATGTTTCTTCGTAAAGAGAAGAAATTTTGTCCCATATATCGGACGACTCTATTTCAATATGTAAGAAAAATTCATTTATTGTGTTAAGCCACAATAAGTAATTTTGTTCATTTTTATAACTGTTCCAAAGTGATGAAACCATTTGCGTAAATTGTACTTGATCTACATTATTTAATGTAACTAATGCATCATAAAAATAATCTGGTGAAATATGTTTAGTAAATCCTTTATCGATATATCCTTTTAACACCTCAAACCAAGGATAAGATTCTATTCGAATTAACTCATTCACAGCAAGCTCTACTGCACTATCAAAATCTTGTTGTTCCTCATAAAAGGAACGGGCAATTTTTGTGACATTCGGATAATCCGGATTTAAAGAAACCGCTTCTTTAATAACAGCGAAAGCTGCTTCAAAATTATTTTGCTCTATGTAAAGAGAAAGTAATTGTAATCTAATTTCTGTCATCAATATTATATTATCAGTAGCAATGGAAGTATAAACATTTTCAGCAACTGCTAATTGATTCAGTTCGAAATAAGCATCCGCAATATTTTTTTGTGCCCATGGTGCTAATTCATTACTAACCTTCTCCCATTTAAAAATAGCTGCTTCAAAATCTTGATGCTGATAATAAAATTCACCTTGCGCAAAACGAATATAAGATCCATCAGAAATCTCATTTTTTTCTTCGTTTACATAAGCTTCTCCAAGTACGTCAAGAGGTGGTTTTGTTACATTCTCCATTAGGAATGTTTCATAATACATCTTTTTTATTAATTGTTTTTCTATTCTCATCTTTTCCCCCACTATATCTTGAAAATACGTTTTTAAGATATGTCAACACTTTATTTATGTATGCTTTTTATCTTAACAAAGAATATCTTTTGGAAAATTTCATTTTCCTTTCATTTTTCAAGTTAGATTGAATTTTTATGAGAAAAGTTTCAGTTTTTTTTCAATTCCCTTTCAGTTATGAAACAGCATTAAATGTTCCTAATAACATAATAACACTATAATATTCCGCATTATATTATCAGGAAAAACCTATATGAATCATATTATAAAAACAATTTATAACGAATATATATACAAAAAACACCTCCCCAAACAAATAACAAAAATCAATATCATATATTTCACAAATTATTTTCCTTTAAAATATTTCAGTAGTTTCGTAATTAAATTCCATTAACCTATATAAATAACTAGTCCAAAAAAAATCTATATGCATATCATGTTATAGTAAAGAATTCAGGAAATCCTAAGAAGGAGGCATTTTCATGTTTGAAGATAAATCTAAAATAAACTACCCATATGAATTTACTGAAACTACAACAATTCCGCTAAAAAACCCTATCAATAAAAATTTCAAAAACGGCTCTGGTACACATACTTTCCCAATTAAGAAGCATTATAAAGAGCAGGTGCTATATACAGAAAAAATTAATAATAATAAAAATAAATAAGCGTATAGGCTCTTATAACAATTAATCAAATAAGAATCTATATTAGACCTTGTATAGTTATAGGTAATATATAAGTTTTTCTTATACAACTCATGTACTTTTAAAAAGTGCTGATATACAGCGCTTTTTTATACATAGATAATAGAAGAACCAAAAAGGTATGGATATTTTCCACACCTTTTTGGTTCTTTACTATTTATAAATAAATTCCACCTTCACTGCTCCTTAGCTAATGCTCCTAGCAGCAACATTCTACTCGTTGGAGTCATTGAAGAAAGGAGTAGATTTATGATAAATCCCAAAGTTAAAGAAGCACCCAAGAATGATATAAACCATTATTGCTCTATTATATATATTCAAAAATGCACCAAACATTGTTTCAAAGCTACTTAGTTTTCATAAAATATTTTTTGTTTTCGTTGGAACGGATAGGCTTTAATCTCATCTGTATCTAAATTTTCATGAAATAAATGAACAGCTATAATTTGTCTACAATCGTAAGTATGATAATAATATGTTCCGGACTCCATACACATTACGCTTGTATATATGGTATTATCTAATGCCCCTTCTTCTGTTATTACTCCGCCTTTAGGTACCTCGCAATTTGATAAGATATGAAAAAGGGCGGATACTCCCTCTTCTTCACTATCTATACCTTGAATGTTTTGTTTGCCATATGCTGCCCGCACAAACCTCGATGGCGGGGTGAAATCCCCTGGAAGTCCCATTGAGCCTGAGCCCTGGCCAAAAGCACTTAATGGTAAATTACTCCATTCTGTTGGCGCGAATGGCTGCGATTTAAGGCCAATATATTGTCTTAAATTTTGCAAATGCCAATTAAACTCCGGACTATTCGTCATCACTCCTAGTGGGTTATCATACATCTTTAATCCTTCATTTGTCGGCTCCAGTACAATGCAATCTCCCCATTTATCGGCTAAGATCCAATGTAGCGGTGGCGTAAGTCCTAAATCCGGTAATGGTATATCCAAAAAGGTAATGCTATCTACAGATTTCTTTAACTCTTTGACAGAATTGAATTGTGTAAGACTCCAAGCTACAAAATCAAATGGAGCTAAATTCGTTTTATTGTCATCTATGCTTTGACTATAAGTAGCGAATCCTGGAAAATAGAGTGTTGCACATGTCATACCTGCTTCATTTACTCCATCCGCCATAATGATCCTTCCTTGATGATTAATTCCCATTCCGACCGTAGCATGTTTCGTATTAATGATTTCACCAGTTATATTATTCCACTGGTAATGCCGAGGAATGATTATTACTTCTTGATTCATATCTAATGTGAAGTCCATCGTTCTTGCAAAAAGATGCTGACCGTTTTTTGTCTCTAATGTCAAACTAGTACACATAAAGAACACCCCATTTTATGGTTTTATCTACACTTTACATAATTCCGATAAGTCTGTAAATTAAAAACCTCTTTCCTTACAAACAAATTAAGAACGTACATATAAATTACAAATAGGTTGAGGTTATCTCTAGTTTATAAATGAATTTTTAACATATAGTTGTAAAAGAATTATATTAAAAAGGAGCGAATTGTTACTATCGCTCCTTTTTATTTCTCTTTATATTTTACTAAAATAACTAGAAATCATTTTTTCTCTATGAACAGTATCCCTACATAACCCTCTTAAACATCTTTTCCAACTCATAAGTAGAATGATGCACAAGAATCGGTCTTCCGTGCGGGCATGTGTACGGGTTTGTTGTTGTACGAAGTTCTTCCAGTAAAGCAAATATTTGATCGTTCGTTAAATATTGATTTGCTTTAATCGATGCTTTACAGCTCATCATGATGGCTGCTTCTTCACGTAACTTTTTAATATCAACTTTTTTTAGTTTGACGACTTGTTCCATCATTTCGTCGATAATTTCTGTTTCTTGTCCTTTCGGGAACCACGTTGGATGCGAGCGGACGATAAAGGATTGATGGCCGAATTGCTCCAAGAATAGACCGACTTTCTTTAGTTCTTCTAGCTGCTCTTCGACACGTAAAAATTCAGTAAGAGATAAGTCAATACGGTATGGTACGAGTAGTTCTTGTACTTCTTGCGCTACTCTTCCTACTTTATCACGGAAGTATTCATAATTAATACGTTCCTGTGCGGCATGCTGGTCAATCATATATAAGCCTTTATCATTTTGAGCGAAAATATATGTTCCATGCATTTGTCCAATTGGATAAAGCGGCGGTAAATCATTACCGTTCATTTCGATCTCTTTTATTTCCTGAACTTCTTCTTCCAATTCCTCTAATTCAAAGTCTTCATCGTTACTGTCCCACGATTTCTCTTCTCGAATCGGTTCTTCTATTATCGGTTTAGTAGATGGTTGCCAACTTTGTTCTTCTCTTACGAGCGACTGTGGTGGTTGCCATTCTTGCTTTGGCGGTTGCCACAGTTGTGCTGGCTGTTTCACAGCCAGTGGTTCTTCTTGTTTTTCATCCATGCCTGTCGGTAAAATGATTTCCGGCATAGATGGTTCTTTCGGCTTCGCATGCTCAAACTGGAACTGTTCTTGCACACTTTCATCTTTTTCTTTTTTCTTCGTTGTTACACCTGCATCTGGGATGAGCTGTATTTTTTTAAATGCTGCTTGCAATGTTTCTTCGATCAACTTTAGTAATTCTTGTTCTTTACTAAAACGAACTTCTAATTTCGCTGGATGTACGTTAACGTCAACAAGCATCGGATCCATTTCAATCGATAAGAAGCCGATTGGATATCTTCCGACTGGCAGTAATGTATGGTACCCTTGCTGAATAGCTTTCATTAATACGAAATTACGAACGTAACGGCCATTTACAATCGTTGACATATAATTACGAGATGCTCTCGTTACTTCTGGTAATGTTACATAACCTTTAATGGTGAAATCTAAAGATTCAGCTTCAATTGGAACAAGCTTTTTTGCAACTTGAATGCTATAAATCGATGCAAGTACTTGTCTTACATCACCATTTCCTGATGTATGAAGCAATTTCTTTTCATTATGAAATAGCTTTAATGATACTTCTGGATGTGACATTGCAATACGATACACGATATCTGTAATATTACCAAGCTCTGTATGAATGGTTTTCATATATTTAAGACGCGCTGGTGTATTAAAGAATAAGTTTTGTACTGTAATATCTGTTCCTTTTCGGCTCGCTGTTTTCTCCTGCTTTATAATGTCTCCACCTTTAATAATAAGGTGCGTACCAGGTGCATCACCTGTGCTAGTGATTAATTCTAATTCACTAACTGAGGCAATACTCGGCAATGCCTCGCCGCGGAAACCGAGTGTTCTTATGCGAAACAAATCGTTTTCATCTTTAATTTTGCTCGTCGCATGTCGTTCAAAAGCGACGATACAATCTTCTTCTGCAATGCCATCTCCATTATCAATGATGCGAATTTTCGATAAACCAGCTTCTTCTAAGTGGATTTCAATAGATGTACTATTCGCATCGATAGAATTTTCCACAAGTTCTTTTACGACTGAGGCAGGGCGCTCTACTACTTCCCCTGCCGCAATTAAGTTTGAGAGTTGGTCATCGAGTTTGCGAATTTTCCCCATCTACTTACTCATCCTTTCTTTAACTTTTTCTGTAGGCGATACAGTTCATTCATCGCTTCTAAAGGTGTCATATCAAGTAAATCAATTTTTTTAATTTGCGCAAGTACTGCCGTTTCTTTTGCATCTAGAACTGGCTTGTCTTGTTTTTTCGGGGACTGTTCTCCACCAAAGAAGGATAGTTGTGATTCTTCTTCATTCTCTACCTTCGTTTCTTCTATTTCTACTGGATCTTCTTTTACAACTACAGGTTCTGAAATTACTTCTTGCTCTTGCGCTTTCACTTCTACACGCTTTGGAATAATAATTTCTTCTTGTCCTTCTAATTGTGCTAACACTTCTTTCGCACGAGCAATTAAGCTATCTGGAAGCTCCGCAAGTTGCGCAACGTGAATTCCGTAACTTTTATCTGCTGCCCCGTCTTGAATTTTGTGAAGGAATACTACTTTTCCGTTCTCTTCAATAGCTGAAACGTGTACATTTTTCAGTTGATCTAAACTTTCTTCTAACACCGTCAATTCATGATAATGCGTAGAGAATAACGTTTTCGCCCCAATTTGGTCATGAATATGTTCAATGATTGCTTGTGCAAGTGCCATACCATCATACGTAGATGTACCGCGTCCAATTTCATCAAATAAAATTAAGCTTCTTTCTGATGCATTTGCAATTGCATTTTTCGCTTCTAACATTTCGACCATAAATGTACTTTGACCTGAAATTAAATCATCTGCTGCGCCAATTCTCGTAAAGATTTGGTCAAATACAGGTAATACTGCTTCTGTTGCCGGTACGAAACAACCGATTTGCGACATAACCGTTACAAGTGCTAATTGTCTCATATACGTACTTTTACCAGACATGTTCGGTCCTGTAATTAAAAATACATCCATATTCTCTGGCATAATACAATCATTCGGTACATACAATTTCCCGTTCAATACTTTTTCAACGACAGGATGACGACCATCTTTAATAAAGATTTCGCGCTTCGTTGTTAGTACAGGTTTTACAAACTGTTCCTCTTCACTCACTGTCGCAAAACTTTGCAGTACGTCTAATTCACTAATCACTTTCGCTAAATGCTGTAATTTCGGAATAAATACTTTTACTTCTTCACGAAGCGCTGTAAATAAATCGTATTCTAGTTGTACAATTTTTTCTTCAGCTTCTAAGATTAATGTTTCTTTTTCTTTTAGTTCATCTGTAATGAAACGTTCCGCATTAGCAAGCGTTTGTTTACGCTCATAACGGCCTTCTGGTAATGCTCCAAGGTTCGCTTTCGTTACTTCAATGTAGTAACCAAAAATACGGTTGTATCCGATTTTTAACGATTTAATTCCTGTAATATCACGCTCTCGTTTTTCAAGCTCAGCAATCCACGTTTTTCCGTTTTTACTCACGTAACGATATTGATCAAGCTTGTCATTATAACCATCTTTAATAATATCTCCATCTTTAATAGAAAGCGGTGGATTTTCTTGAATACTTCTTCCTAGTAATTCTGTTAAGCTCTCACATGGATCTGCACCTTGAATTAATCTCGCTGCATACGCGTTATCTAACAAACTAATCGCTTCTAAAATAGCTGGTACTTGCAGTAAAGATCGTCTTAACTGTAATAAGTCCCTTGCATTGACATTACCGAATGCAACTTTCCCTGCTAAACGTTCTAAATCATATACTTCTTTTAACTTTTCTTTTAAATCTTCACGCAAGAAGTAATCATTTACAAACGTTTCAACCATTTCTAAACGCTCTTCAATTCGTTCTTTCTGTATAAGTGGACGTTCCATCCACTGTTTTAACATACGGCCACCCATAGCCGTTTTCGTCTTATCTAATAGCCATAATAATGATCCTGTTTTTTCTTTCGTTCGAAGTGTTTCTGTCAGCTCTAAATTTCGCTTTGAATGCACATCAATTTTCATAAATTGATTCGTATAATAAATTTCCACTGGCTGTAAATGATCTAATGAACGTTTTTGCGTTCTTATTACATAGTTAAATAAGCGTCCAACTGCTTTAATTAACTTTGCTTGTGAAACGTTTTTCACAAGATGTTCTAGCCCTTCAGGAATTGCCGTTGCATCTTCATATGAAATCGTCATTTTTAACGTTTCAGTTAACTTGTTTAGTTCATCTTTAGAAAAGGAAGAATCTACAACAATTTCTTTCGAGCCAGTTGCATACACTTCTAATAAAATATCTTCTACTGAACCAGTCAATAACGTTACTGTATTTTGTCCAGTCGTTAAATCATTACAAGCTAATGCATATGATCCATCTTCAAAATGTGTTAATGCGGCTAAGAAGTTATTTTCTTTCTCATCAATCGTACGCCCTTCCATCATCGTTCCTGGCGTAATTAATTGTACGACTTCACGGCGTACTACACCTTTAGCTGTTTTTGGATCTTCTACTTGCTCACAAACCGCTACTTTATATCCTTTTTCAACAAGTTGTTCAATATAGTTTTTAGCCGCATGATACGGTACACCGCACATCGGTATACGTTCACTACTACCACCGTCTCGGCTCGTTAATGTAATTTCAAGTTCGTGGGCTGCTTTAACAGCATCCTCAAAGAACATTTCATAAAAATCACCTAAGCGGAAAAATAAAAAGGCATCTTGATAGTCTGCCTTAACTTTTAAATATTGCTGTATCATAGGCGTATATTGCGTCATACTTATCCTCCATAATTCTTACATAATAATCTATACTCATATATGTCACATTTCACGGACACTCTTATCTCCTATTTCAGGAGTCTTTCTTCATTATAGCACATTTCATTAGGAATCATGTTCATTCAAGCACCACATATGTAAAGTAAAAAGCTAGGAAGAACTTCTCCCTAGCTTTCTATTACTCTTCTTCTGCGTCAACGATAAAGTTCGGATCTAACTCTTCAAACTCATCATCATCGATTTGGAAATCTTCGTCTGATTCTACACAACCTTCAGGGTTTACACTTACACAAATTTTCGTTTCGCCAACTACTTCTGTTACAAATTCACGTTCTACCGTTACAACAATTTTATTACCATTTGGTGATACAAGAGCTTCTAAACAATTTGGTGGCTGAATAACACGAGCAATAATTTCTAAATCATCACCAGAAAAGTTTTTATCACGATATCCAATGCTTACTTCATCTGTGTAGTTTACACGTTCTGTTACAACTTCTGTCTTTGTATTGCCATCGAATGAATACCAAGTGTTCACATCATAGAAACCTTCAATTTCCACATGTTTTCCATTCTTTCTTGCTTCGTACGAGTGGTTAATTACCCAGCACCCTAAAATACTTGTTGGCTCATTATTCGATTCACATGTATGCGTTGACTTTGTATACTTACGTCCTTTTCCAACCACTGCTTTTGTAATAATCTCTCTAAATTCGGACATTCGTAACCCTCCTCAATCACTATTCACTTAATCATATGCGTGACAATAGCGGAATGTGTCATTCTTTTTTTGAGAAGAACTTACGTTTAATTCACTAAAAAAAGAGATGTCAATTAGACATCTCTTTAACAACCACAATTTCCTTTTTTACTTTCTACCGCTGCGCCCGTTTCACCCTTCAATACATCGCCATTAGTTGAAATTAATATTTCATCTGTTACGTTGTTAGAAATCGTACTTGCAACTAGCTGTAGTAAGTCATTTACATATGTTTGTGAAGATTTAAATTCTTGTACAACTGGGATACTATCTAGCTTATCTTGCAGGGCATCAATTTCAGCTTCTACTTTTTTCAAAGCTTCCCATTTCCCGTAATGCTGCAAGTTTACTGCTTGTTTTTGCAGTGCTTTAATTTCATCAATTGCGCGCTTTACATTTTCATTTTTATGAATTTGCGCCTCTGCTTTCTTAAAGAAATCAACTTCTTCTGTTTCAGAAATCATTTTGGCTAATTCTTTCGCTTGCTCAACAATTTCATCTTTCGAATATACTTTCATCTATTATTCCACCTCAATCGGCTCTTCAACTAATTCTCCGTTAAGAGACCAAGTTTTTGCATCCGTTACTTTTACTTTCACAAGCTGACCAATTAAAGACTTTGGAGCAACGAAGTTTACAAGTTTATTCGTACGAGTATAACCTGCAAGTACTTCTGGATTATTTTTACTTTCCCCATCAACTAACACTTCTACAATTTGACCTTTATAACGATCATTCTTTTCAATTGCCAATTTATTTACTAATGCATTTAAGCGTTGAAGACGTTCTTTCTTTACTTCCATCGGTACATTATCTTTCATTTTTGCAGCTGGTGTACCTTCGCGCGGAGAATAAATAAAGGTAAAGGCAGTATCAAATCCTACTTCACGATATAACGACATCGTTTCTTCAAATTGCTCATCTGTTTCATTTGGGAAACCGACGATAATATCAGTTGTTAATACCGCGTTTGGAATTGCTTCTTTAATTTTTCTTACAAGCTCCAAATAATGCTCACGTGAATATTTACGCGCCATAATTTTTAACATATCTGTGCTTCCAGATTGAACTGGTAAGTGAATATGTTCTACTAAGTTTCCGCCTTTTCCAAGCACTTCAATTAAGTGATCATCGAAATCGCGTGGATGGCTCGTTGTAAAACGAATACGGGCAATATCAACTTTACGGAGCTCGTCCATTAAATCGCCAAGACCGTATTCTATATCTTCAAAGTCTTTACCATATGCATTTACGTTCTGTCCAAGTAACGTAATTTCTTTATAACCATTCGCAGCTAAATGACGAATCTCTTGGATAATGTCTTCTGGACGTCTGCTTCGCTCTTTTCCGCGTGTATACGGTACGATACAATATGTACAGAACTTATCACAGCCATACATAATATTTACCCAAGCTTTAATATCACCACGGCGTACTTTCGGAAGGTTTTCAATTACGTCTCCTTCTTTGGACCAAACTTCAACTACCGTCTCCTTCGAGAACATTGCATCTTTTAGAATGTACGGTAGTCTATGAATATTATGCGTTCCAAACACCATATCTACATGCTGATTTTTTTGCATAATTTTATTTACAACAGATTCCTCTTGAGACATACAACCACATACACCAATCAAAAGGTCCGGATTTCTTCGTTTTAGTGACTTTAAATGACCTAGTTCACCGAACACTTTATTTTCAGCATTTTCACGAATGGCACAAGTATTTAATAATACTACGTCTGCATCTTCAGTTGAAAAGGTTGGTTCATATCCAAGTGCAGTGAAAATACCCGCCATTACTTCTGTATCGTGCTCATTCATTTGACAACCATATGTACGAATATAAAACTTTCTTCCTGTACCAAAATTGCGAAACTCTTCAGGTAAGCCAAAATCCCGTTCAATTTTAACTTCTTCTTTCCCTCGCTTTTTCGCGTCTTTTAAGGAAGGTGGTTGGTATACACTTTCAAAGTATTTGCTATAATCTTTCTCTTCTTTTTTCGTAGAGGAATTCACTTGTTGACTTGCTAATCGTTGTTGCTCGTTCATCGGTAATCTCCTTTCACCCTTAACTATACACACTCTATAGTCCATTTTAATGCGCTTAGACCCACCTCAAAAATGGTTAGATAGCTTGAGAGATACTTGTCCTTTGAAACTTGAGTAATCAATCTAATCATCTATAAGAATGAAGTCTTCCCCACACAAATAGACATTCCCTTTTTGTATTTCTTTTGTCCTACTCAAAAGCATATTGCTTTATCCCTATACACATTACCATAGTATGAAGTGTTTCGCCAATTTTTACAAAGAAGAAGGCTTATCCTATTATTACATTTCCTAGTTAATGAACATGCAATTTTCATACAACGATTTATATATTATTTTACCATTCTGAATTTTCTAAGTAAATAAGACTACCTTATATTTTTACTCATTAAAAAAGGTTGCCAAATGGCAACCTCCTCTTCTTACATTACATAAATTCAGCAACAAGCTCATCAAACATTTTCTGATCCATATTTAAATCAGATTGCACTAAAGGCTTCTCACTATAGCCTTTTACTAGTTCTTGGTATGAAGGTTGCGCTGTATTTTGATAAATTAAACCTGTTACTAATCCGTTGTTTTCCATTAATGTTTGCATAGCCATCATGCGATTAGACGGATCATATCCCTCTACTGTACTTAGTTTTGTTAAATTCTCTTTAAACCAATCGTAAGTATTTACTTTATTGTAAGTAACACATGGGCTGAACACGTTAATTAATGAAAATCCTTTATGGTTAATACCAGCTTCAATAATTTGTGTTAATTCTTTTAAATCACTTGAAAAGCTTTGCGCCACAAATGTTGCACCAGCTGTTAAAGCCATTTCCATAATATTTAGTGACGGTTCAATTGAACCTTGTGGTGTACTTTTCGTTTTAAATCCAGCTTCACTACGTGGTGAAGTTTGCCCTTTTGTTAATCCGTAAATTTGGTTATCCATTACGATGTACGTAATGTCAATGTTACGACGAATAGAATGGATCGTATGTCCCATACCAATCGCAAATCCATCACCGTCACCACCTGATGCGATAACTGTTAAATCACGGTTTGCCATTTTTACACCTTGTGCAATTGGAAGGGCACGACCATGAATACTATGCACACCATATGAATTAATATAGCCTGAAATACGACCTGAACAGCCGATACCAGAAATGACAGCAAGTTCATCTGGATTTAAGCCAACGTTAGCTGCCGCACGTTGAATTGCAGCTTGCACCGAGAAGTCTCCGCAACCTGGGCACCAGTTTGGTTTTACACTGTTACGAAAGTCCTTAAATGTTGCCATTTAATACAACCCCTTTTTTGCATTCGTTGTAAATCTCTTTCGGCAAGAATGGGTTCCCATCATATTTTAAAAGACTAGAAATTTTCTCACCGTTACCAAGATTCATTTTCATAATGTTAGCAAGTTGACCTGTTGCATTGTTTTCTACCACTACAACACGCTTCGCATTTTTCACAAGTGGATCGATTTCAGCTGTTGGGAACGGGTGAATTAAACGCACATGAGCATGGTTTACTTTCATACCCTCTTGTTCTAAGCGCTCCATTGCTTCTTCAATCGCACCACGAGTTGAGTTAAATCCAACAAGCAATACGTCTGCTTCTTCATGCTTAACATTTTTATAAACAGGGGTATTAAACTTCAAGTTCTCCATTTTACGGAAACGTTTGTCCATTTGATCTTTACGGTTTAATGCTGATTCAGATGGTTTACCCGTTTCATCATGCTCTACACCTGTAACATGGTGAACACCATTTTTCATACCAGGTAAAACACGTGGTGAAACGCCATCTTCTGTTACTTCATAACGCTTGAAGTATGCTTTATTTTCACGTTCTGGTAATTCCGCTTCTAAATCAAGCTTACCACGACGAATTTCCACTTTATCTAACTTAAGTGGTTCTACTGTCTGTTTCCCTAAAGAAAGCTGTAAATCTGTTAAGAAAATAACAGGTACTTGATATTCTTCAGATAAGTTAAACGCTTCTACAATATCATAGAATGCTTCTTCAACTGTACTTGGCGCCATTACGATTTTTGGAATTTCACCGTGCGTACCGTAAATCATTGCCATTAAATCAGACTGCTCTTGTTTCGTTGGTAATCCTGTACTTGGACCACCACGTTGTGTATCAACAATTACTAATGGCGTTTCTGTAATACCTGCTAAACCAATCGCTTCCATCATTAAAGATAGACCTGGACCAGCAGATGCAGTTAATGTACGAACACCAGCATAGTTTGCACCGATTGCCATTGTACAAGCTGCAATTTCATCCTCAGTTTGGATTACTGTTCCACCGACTTTTGGCAATTTTTTAATTAAGTATTCCATAATTTCAGATGCAGGTGTAATTGGATATGCAGACATAAAGCGAGCACCACCAGCTACTGCACCAAATGCGATCGCATCGTTCCCAATCATAAACATGCGCTTCTGACCATCAGCTTTTTCAAGCTGCATCATGTTTACTTTCTCACCTAGTAACTCTTTCATATATTGAGAGCCGCGCTTAATTGCGTCCATATTCTTTTGAACAACTTGCTCTCCTTTACGACCAAAGATCTCTTCAACAACATCTAAATAAGCTGTTTCATCTAATCCTAATACCGCACTTGATGCTCCAACAGCAACCATGTTTTTCATTAATGATGTGCCTAATTCTGAAGCAATATCTGTAAACGGTATCACATATAGATTTACATCTGTATTGTCAGGTATTGTCGGATTAAATTTCGCATCTGCAACTACAATCCCGCCCGGACGTAGTTCGTGGAAGTTAAAATCAATTGTTTCTTGATCAAAAGCAATTAAAATATCTAAATCATCTGAGATCGCGCGTACTTCTGTTGTACTTACACGAATTTTATTATTTGTATGGCCGCCTTTTATACGTGATGAGAAGTGGCGGTAACCGTATAGGTAATATCCTAATCGGTTTAATGCAATACAGAAGATTTCTCCTGTACTTTCAATTCCTTCACCTTGTTGGCCTCCAACTTTCCATGAAAGTTGACTAATCATCTCCTACACCCCTTTTGGCTGCATTCATTGTAGTGTATTTTTTTACAGTAATAGTTTAGCATTTTTTATGCAAATAAACTACAATGGACGCAAATTATGCCTCTTCTGATTTCCCTGAATCTTTAGTATAAAGCTATTTTGTTTTTCATTCTAGTATTAGGTCTTAAAAAAAGCAATAATATCAAATGAATTAATTCTAATTTTTCTGGATTTTTAAAACAAAAATCTTAAAAGCCGATATGTTCAACAAAATTATCATATAAAAATCGCTCTACAGTAGATGCAGCATAGTGTTTACAAAGCTCATTCATTACATTTTCATAATCTCGATACGCTGATACATTTACAACTGTTTCTACTATCCCATCAAAATCCGAACCAAACCCTATATTGTTCTCTCCACCTAATGAACAAATATATTCGATATGTCTTACTATATCTGCTACATTCGCTTGTTTTTCATTTGCTAGAAACTGCGGTACAAAAGTGACACCGATCATGCCATTTCGCTTTATAAGAGCTTTAAGTTGTTCATCGTTTAAATTACGTGGGTGCTGGCAAAGTTTCATACAATTTGAGTGGGAAGCAATAGGATTTTTTGCAATTTCTATAACATCCCAAAAACTTCTTTCATTCAAATGAGACACATCAGTCCATACATGTAACGCATTCAGTTCTTGTACAACATGTTTACCAGAAGTCGTTAAACCTGCCCCACGTGTCTCTAGCGCACCATCAGCTAATAGATTGGCATAATTCCATGTTAGTCCAAAAGAACGTACTCCTAGGCGATACAACAACCGTAATTTCATTGCATCTTTTCCAATTGCTTCGCATCCTTCTAGTGTTAATATCGCTCCAATCTCGTCCTGTTTTAACATGTTAATATCATCTTTTGTCTGAATAAACTTCACACCTGGTAGGGATAAAATTTCATTATAAAAAATATCTACCATTTGCAATGCTACTTCAAATCGGTTTTCATATGCCACTGTTTCTGGCACATATATAGCAAAACATTGTATACTTCCTTTTCTGTTCTTTAACTGTTCAAATGTAATATGTAATTGCGAATCATGTTTAAAATCCTTTCTCCCTTGTGCACTCCATAACTGAAGAAGCACATCACAATGAGCATCAAAAATTTTCATTTTCATTCCTCCATTATAAAAACAACCTGTTTGCATACTGCAAACAGGTTGTTTAAACTTAACGAGGTTCTACAATTAATTTTATTGCTGTACGTTCTTCCCCATCAATCATGATATCCGTAAACGCTGGGATACAAATCAGGTCCAAACCACTAGGCGCTACAAATCCTCTTGCAATTGCTACTGCCTTTACCGCTTGGTTCAATGCACCTGCACCAATGGCTTGAATTTCTGCTGTTCCGCGTTCGCGAATAACACCTGCAAGTGCACCAGCTACAGAATTAGGGACCGACGTTGCTTTAACTTTTAATATTTCCATTCCGCGTTTCCTCCTCGTTTCTATAAAAAGTATTAGCAATTATTTCACTTTAACTTATATTCACGAGGAATGACACGTATTCCTGCTAAATTTCTGTAATTTTTCTAAAAAATTAAAAAATAATAACTTATCTAAATTTTAACAGAGATTACTCAAAAAATGGTTGATCATCATTAATTAAGATACGCTCAATTTTCTTAGCTTTTCCTGTATTAGGATCCACATCAATTAACACTGCACTTAATTGCGTTCTACCATTTGTTACTTCAAATCGCACTGGTAAGTTTGTTAAAAACTTCTTCAATACTGCTTCTCGGTCCATGCCTAAAATCCCATCGTACGGTCCTGTCATACCAACATCTGTGATATATGCCGTCCCGCTTGGTAAAATGCGATTATCTGCTGTAGGAACATGCGTATGTGTACCTACTACCGCTGTAGCACGACCATCTACATACCAACCTAACGCTTGTTTTTCACTTGTAGTTTCCGCATGGAAATCAACAAAGATAATATTCGTACGTTTTTTCGCAATGTTAATTAATTCATCCACTTTACGGAATGGACAATCAATTGGAGGAAGGAATGTACGTCCTTGTAAGTTAATAACTGCAACTTCTGTTCCATTACAGTTCACAAAAATAAGCCCTTTTCCTGGAGTTCCTTCTGGGAAGTTAGCTGGTCTTGCAAGATATTTTGCATCATCGATGAATTCAAATACTTCACGATTATCCCAAGCGTGATTTCCAAGTGTAACCGCTTGTGCTCCGCACTCTAAAAAGTTACGGTATATTTTTTCTGTAATTCCACGGCCACCTGCTGCGTTTTCTCCATTAATGATTGTTACTGTAGGTGTATATTTTTTCTTTAATGCCGGTACGTATTGTTGAATCATACCTCTACCAGGAGATCCTACTACATCCCCAACAAATAATATTCTCATATGTCTTACCCTTTCTATGTACTGCATTTTTTATTGCTATAGCATTAAGTAAATTCCTTATAATATGTTTATTATAAGTTTGTTTCACTTTTATGCTATATAACTAACTGTCTTTATTTTATCCAATTCCAACACAAAAAAATAAAGTGGTGTTTCACCACTTTATTTTGCGTATTCCACTGCACGTGTTTCACGAATAACAGTTACTTTAATATGTCCTGGGTAATCCAGTTCATTTTCAATACGTTTTCGGATATCACGAGCTAAACGATGAGCTTCTAAATCATCGATTGTATCTGGTTTTACCAAAATACGAACTTCACGTCCTGCTTGAATTGCAAATGATTTTTCAACGCCTTCATAAGACTCTGAAATCTCTTCTAACTTTTCAAGACGACGAATATAGTTTTCAAGTGTTTCACTACGAGCTCCCGGTCTTGCAGCTGATAAAGCATCTGCTGCTGCAACTAAAACTGCAATGATAGAAGTTGGTTCTGTGTCCCCATGGTGAGATGCAATACTGTTTATAACTACAGGATGCTCTTTATATTTCGTTGCGAGTTCGACACCAATTTCAACGTGGCTACCTTCTACTTCATGATCAATCGCCTTACCGATATCATGTAATAGACCAGCACGTCTTGCTAGTTTTTCATCCTCACCAAGCTCTGCCGCCATAAGTCCAGTTAAATATGCAACTTCCATAGAATGTTTTAAGACGTTTTGCCCGTAACTTGTACGGTATTTTAAACGACCTAAAATCTTAATTAAATCTGGATGTAATCCGTGAACACCCACTTCAAACGTTGTTTGCTCTCCGACTTCGCGAATATACTCGTCCACTTCACGTCTTGATTTTTCGACCATCTCTTCAATACGCGCTGGGTGAATACGTCCGTCCTGTACCAGTTTATCAAGAGCGATACGAGCTGTTTCACGACGAATTGGGTCGAATCCAGAAAGGATAACAGCTTCTGGTGTATCATCGATAATTAGGTCAATACCTGTTAATGTTTCTAACGTACGAATATTTCGACCTTCACGTCCGATAATACGTCCCTTCATTTCGTCATTTGGAAGATTTACAACCGAAACGGTTGTTTCAGCAACATGATCAGCTGCACATCTTTGCATTGCAAGAGATAAAATCTCTTTTGCTTTCTTATCCGCTTCTTCTTTCGCACGAACTTCACTTTCTTTTACCATTACGGCAATTTCATGAGAAACTTCACTTTCTACTTTACCAAGAATAATTGCTTTCGCTTGTTCGCGTGTCAGATTGGAAATGCGCTCTAATTCTGTTTGTTGCTTTTGAACTAACTCTCCCACTTTGCTTTCCAACTCTTCAATCTGTTGTTGTCTCGCTACAAGAGAATCCTCTTTCTTTTCTAACTGTAGCTCGCGTTTATCGAGCGTTTCGTCTTTACGATCAAGGTTCTCTTCTTTTTGCATTAAACGATTTTCTTGTTTTTGTAATTCGCTTCTACGGTCACGAATTTCTAATTCAGCTTCTGTACGAAGTGTATGAATTTCATCCTTTGCTTCTAAAAGCGCTTCTTTCTTCAGTGCTTCAGCCTCACGATTCGCTTCATCTATAATACGTTTCGCTTCATTAGCTGCACCATTAATCTTCGCTTCAGCAATAGACTTTCGAACAAAAAAGCCAACAACTGCACCGACTGTTGCAAGCAAAATGGAGATGAGTATCCAAACTGCAGTACTACTCATGATTTCACCTCCCCTTGCTATGAATGAAAAAAGACTGTCGGCATGTACATTGAATACCAACATACAGCAAAGACCGTCGTCCCGCTTTTTTAAGGGACTTTCTTCATTTCACAATTAAAATGTCATATTATTATTTCGGCAAGATTTAAGTCTTACTCCGAATATTACTTCTCTTCTTGAGAAGAGTGTTTCGTATATAAGAAAAAATATACATTCTCATTGTATCTATCGCAATTTTCATTGTCAAGCGTTGTCTACTTTTACTTTCTTTACCTTCAGCCCTAATTTATATATGAATGTAAAAAGCAGACAGCATATTATCCTGGAAAACCTTAGTAAATTCCAGTTTATTCATGTAAAACGTGCATATATCCCTCTTTATACATAATCTTTTAGGTAGATTAAATATTTTATCTCCAACGATATAGAACGCTTTCATAATGATACAAAAATAAAAGACACGAAGCCGTGTCTTTTATTTTTAATCAAGAAGACTTGGATCTTCCATACCTTCAGCACCTGAATCTTCGCTAATTCCGTGATGCTCACGAATAAAGAAGGCAATTTCTTCTCTTAAATCCGTATTTTCTTTTAAGAACTGCTTCGAATTTTCACGACCTTGTCCTAAGCGTTCTTCATTATAAGAGTACCAAGCACCGCTCTTTTGAACGATATCAAGTTCAGAAGCCATATCCAAGATTTCACCTTCTCTTGAAATACCTTCTCCGTACATAATATCAACTTCCGCAACACGGAATGGTGGTGCCACTTTATTTTTAACTACTTTTACTTTTGTTTTATTACCAACGATGTCGTTACCTTGTTTTAATTGCTCCGCACGACGCACTTCAAGACGAACAGTTGAATAGAATTTCAACGCACGACCACCTGGAGTTGTTTCTGGCACTATCTATAGATTTTCCATCTCTATAGTCCGGACTATCTCTTCATCTCTTTACAGAGAGCCTTGCACTTCCAGCAGTAGCCTATCATCTGCCGTACCCTACTCAGTTAACTAAAAGTCCTTTTCGGTAGTCTCTACACCTTCCCCATATCACTATGGAGCTTGGCACGGTATTACCCTAAATAATGGTGGGCTTCACCGTTAGCAACTATATGAATAGTTACACCCTTAGGCAATAAGGTTCACAAGGTTTTTTAACATGCTATCACTAGCAAGGGAAACCCATAGTAAACTCCTTAATCTTTTGCAAGACTTTTTCTTTATTTACTAGCTCTTCTTCGTGTATAACAAGATATTTATAACAGCTCTCTTCCATTAATAAAAGCTTTCTTTTATCTCGTTCTTTTATTTTCGAGAGTGAGTGTGCCCATTTCCCATGGACATCTAAACAATATTTTCTACCTAAGTAGAAATCAATAGACCACTTATCGATTCTTTTTTGCTTAATGAACGCCAAATCTAAGCTTAACAATATCTCTTCAATTTGTTGTTCCAGTAAAGTATCATAATTTTTCTTTCTGACCTTTACATTAAGCTCTTTTCTCCTTTTAGCAACACATGTATCGGATACACCATACTTAACGGCAATTTCAACATGTGATAAATATGGATTTTTCAACTCTTGTTCAACTTCTGCGGTTTTAGGTAAGTAAATCTTCCTATGTCTGTTTCTTTTAACTCCGAGTAGCTTTAATATTTCACCTACTCGCCTTTCATCCAGATTAATTTCTTTACCTATATCTTTTAATTTTCTATCCGCATGTTTAACAATAAAATCCACTTGCCATTGTTCTATGTTTCGATAAGTTCTATTACCAATTGTCACTGCCACTTTAATCACTCCTTATAAGAAATCCCTTATAAAGACTTAGATGAAGAAGACAAATAAAGATTCAAGTACTACACTCTGATTAAGCAACTTGTAGTTGATTTCCGAACATAACCCCAACTTTTTCACGAATTTGGTTAATAAAGATTGCGATTGTTTTTGATTTATTGATTGCACCTGAAAGTTTACGAAGTGCTTGAGACATTAAACGAGCTTGTAAACCTACGTGTGAGTCACCCATGTCTCCTTCAATCTCAGCTTTCGGTACAAGAGCTGCTACAGAGTCAATTACGATAATATCAACCGCACCACTTCGTACAAGTGCTTCTGCGATTTCTAAACCTTGCTCCCCTGTATCAGGTTGTGATAATAGTAATTCATCGATGTTAACACCTAATTTTTGTGCATATACAGGATCCATTGCATGCTCCGCATCGATGAATGCTGCTTGTCCACCTTGACGCTGTACCTCTGCAATTGCATGTAATGAAACTGTTGTTTTACCTGAACTCTCAGGTCCATAAATCTCGATAATACGGCCGCGTGGGTATCCGCCTACCCCTAATGCCACATCAAGTGCTAAAGAACCACTAGAAACTGTAGAAACTCTACGCTCCGCTTGTTCTCCTAATTTCATAATTGAACCTTTACCGAATTGCTTCTCTATTTGTTTTAACGCCATATCTAATGCCGCTTGACGATCACTCATTCAAAATTCCTCCTTAACTGAATTGCTAATCTTATTATACCTATTTTCAATTCAATTTGCCAACAAAAATCGAACATTTATTCGATTTTTTTATTTTCCATTAAATAAAACTGCATTTAACCATTAAAAAAGCTAAAAGAGACTTATATCTCTTCTAGCTTTTTATACAAATGATAAAATCCATATTTTGCTGAGCGTTCCCTAATTTGTTGACGACTTCCGCTTAAATTTAGAGGAAAGACTACAGTTGGTTCATCTTTCATCGCCAATCCAACAAATACTGTTCCCGGCTCTTTATGTTCTGAAACACCTGGTCCTGCTACCCCAGTGAAACTAATTCCGATATCCGCTTTTAATAATTCTTTAACATTTTCCGCAAGATAACGAGCACATTCTTTACTAACTGCACCGTCAGTAGACAACACTTCCTCAGGTACATGTAAAACATGTTGCTTCACATCATTATGATAACAAATGACACCGCCTTTAAATACGGAAGACACACCAGCACTTTCTGTTACTTGATTACCGAAGAGACCACCTGTTAAACTTTCTGCACATGCTAAAGTTAATCCTTTTTTCTTCAATAACTCTATCGCCTTATAGTGCAGAAACTCTTGGTCATACCCGTAGAAAAATTCTCCTACTCTTTCTAAAATCAAATCTTCCATATGCTGAATGAGTTTCTCCGCTTCATGAGCATTTTGATGCTTCGCAGTTAAACGTAATGTCACTTCTCCATCACTCGCAAGCGGGGCGATTGTCGGGTTCGTTTGTCCATCAATTAAATCTTGAACTTTCACCTCTAATTGAGATTCCCCAATTCCGAAGAAGCGAAGCACGCGAGAATAAATGTTTTCTCCTGTTGTAAAGTTACGTAAAAAAGGCTCTACATAACTTACATACATTGGCCTCATTTCCTTCGGCGGTCCTGGTAATAAGATATAAACTTTTCCGTTCTTATTTAAACCCATACCAGGTGCCATACCGTGATCATTTGCAAATACAGTTGCTCCATTTAAAACGAGTGCCTGCTTTTTATTATTTTCAGTGAACTCACGACCTGTACGCTTAAAATAATCGCTTATTAATGCTAATGCATTTTCGTCATATACAAGCTCTTCCCCTAAGCTAGACGCAATTGTTTCCTTCGTCAAATCATCTTTTGTCGGGCCTAATCCACCTGTAAAAATAAGCATATCCGCACGTTCTTCTGCAACTTCAATCGCCTGCTGTAATCGTTTGTTATTATCTCCAACTACAGTATGGTAGTACACATTAATGCCAATTGAAGCTAACTTTTCAGATAAAAACTGGGCGTTTGTATTTGCAATTTGTCCAAGTAATAATTCCGTTCCAACCGCAATAATTTCAGCATTCATCCCAATTCCCCCATAAACTTCTATTTTGAGTTTACAAAAGCAGCTCTATTTTTCCAGAAATAATCCCATCCTGAAATAACAGTAAAAATTAATGCAATCCATATAAAGATATCAGCAACTGGAATATGGATTAAATTTAAAGGTACATCGTGTAATAAGTATGCCGCAATCGCGATAATTTGTGTCCATGTCTTAATTTTCCCTAGCTGATTTGCCGCAACTACTTCCCCTGTTCCAGCAAGTACAAGACGTAAACCAGTTACCGCAAACTCACGGCTTATAATAACAATAACGATCCAAGCAGGTACATATTGCATTTCAACTAACGTGATAAGTGCCGCTGAAACAAGTAATTTATCCGCTAACGGGTCAAGGAACTTCCCTAAATTCGTTACAAGATTATACTTTCTTGCGTAATGTCCATCAATCCAATCTGTAGCCGAAGCAACAATAAAGATAAGCGCTCCTACTAAATGTTGAATTGGTAAATCAACATCACCAATTGTGTATGAACCCCAATCAAAGGGTGCTAACATAATTACCATAAAAATTGGAATTAAGCAGATTCTAGATATTGTAATTTTGTTTGGTAAATTCACAGCTATTCCTCCATCATATCAAAAACATTTGTTCATTGAAAAAAGTCATCGAAGCGATGACTGTTATTGTGCAGGTTGCTCTACCCCTTGGTTTTTTATCACCAATCTTTGGTGAAGTTCTTTTTCTGGATCCAATGGGTAAGCGACCACTTGGCCATTCAGTTTAACTTCAACATTCGTTGCATTTCCAATATTAAGTCGCACTTCTTTTGCTGTTGATAAATCTCGTTTTTCTGTTTGACCATTTTGTACTGTAGTGTTTAAAATTTCATTACCCGCATCATCTTTAACATCTACATAACTCGCACCTTTACCCGATATTTCCAGTTCTAATGTTTTATTATTATGAATTTCCAAAGTAGATACTTTACCAGTTGTCCCAACCACTTTTACTTCTTGTTGTCCAGTTGGCTGTGCTGGTTGTTCCTCTTTCTTCGGTTCTTCTTTCTTTGGTTCCTCTTTTTTTGGCTCTTCCGCTTTCACTTCATCTTTCTTCGTATCTAACGGAGAGTTTTCCGCTTTTTTAACTTCAATTTTCTCACTTTGAGCATTCGGAACTTTCTCATCACCTTTTCCAGTTAACGCTTGGAAAACAAACCAAATTACCACTCCAACTGCGATTACTAAAAGCGCAACTAAGATTTTTGGCATATGATCTGCAATTGGCCATGATGATGATTTTTGCATTGTTTCTTGTGTTTTTTGTCCAGTTGAAACTTGCGGAACGTCGCGTTTTTCAGATTGTGGTATCGTACTCTGATATTCTACAAGCAGTTCTTCTCCATTTAATCCAACCGCATCTGCGTATTGTTTAATGAATGCACGCGCATAAAAAGCCCCTGGCAATACATCATAATTGCCTTCCTCAATCGCTACTAAATGACGTTTTTGAATTTTTGTAATCTCATGCAGCTGATCAATAGACAAGCCTTTCGTTCCTCTTGCTTCTTTCAGCTTTTGTCCTAATTCTGTCACTACTAACACCTCAATATTTCTTTAAAAGTCAAACATAGAGAAATTATTTTGCGTACCTTGCTCAATTTCATCTACTAAATTATATTGAATTTCTTCATCATAATCGTTACGCAACTCGATAATATAATCAAAATCATCCAATGTGTATTCTGACTGACTCACAAATACGTCAGGATGTTCCACAACTTTTGTTGCAGGCAATCTCATAATTTCACGAACAAGCTGCCAATGCCTTTCGTTAGCACGCTTTGTTGACACGATTCCATCTAAGATGAAAATATTGTCGTCGCTATACTCATCTTCAATCAATTGACTACGAACAGTTTGCTTAATAAGAGTAGATGATACAAATAACCATCTTTTATTTGCACAAACACTTGCGGCAACAATGGATTCTGTTTTTCCGACACGAGGCATTCCTCGTATCCCGATTAGTTTATGACCTTCTTTTTTCATTATTTCAGCCATAAAGTCTACAAGTAACCCTAATTCATCACGCACAAAACGAAATGTTTTCTTATCATCTGCATCTCGTTGTATGTACCTACCATGTCTAACCGCTAGCTTATCTCTTAGCTTTGGCGGACGATATTTCGTTACCGTTATGTTATCCATCGTATTTAAAATTGATTCAAGTCTAGAGATTTGCTCTTGATTATCACACATAAGGAGTAATCCACGCCTTGCGTTATCTACACCATTAATTGTGACAATATTAATGCCGAGCATACCGATTAACGAAGAAACGTCACCAAGCAAGCCAGGTCGGTTTTTATGTATTTCATATTCAAAATACCATTCAATCATCCAAGATCACTCCCCTTGCTTACTTTACACCTACGTACTATATTATATGATTTCCCCTTAATAGGGAAGCTAAATGTATAATCTATCCCTTGCAATTATTATACAAAAAAAATAGAGAGGAGAATCTCCTCTCTATTTTTTACTTATGTTGTACAAACTTTACCATTAAGTTTGCGATTGTATGTTGCTCTTGTTCATCAGCAACTTTCCAAAGCTCAGCCAACAATTTCTCTTGATCGTTGCGCGCTTCTACTTCATTTGCCAAATAATCACCAACACGAAATGCCATATCTGATACAGCACCACTATTAAGCCCTTTTCCTTCCGCTTGTTCTAAGCGTTCTCCTAAAAAGCTCTTCCATTGATCAAAATTATCTAAAACTGACATGTGTAAGCACCTCACTACTTAGTAATAGAATCATGCTTAATTTGTACAGTTTTTTATTTTTTATGTAAGAAATTTTTAACAATGCCAACCGCCATTTACTCCGATAATTTGTCCGGTTATGTAAGATGCACCTGGTGATACGAGAAATGACACTGTTTTCGCTACTTCTTCCGGTAGCCCTAACCTGCCTAACGGAATCTCTTCCGCAATTTCATTCTTATCCTCTTCTGAAAATACGTTTAACATTTCCGTTTCAATTGCTCCTGGCGCCACCGCGTTCACTCTTATTCCACTTAATGAAACTTCTTTTGCTAAAGCTTTCACATATGAATTTTGCGCACCTTTTACCATCGAGTAAAGCACTTCACATGATGCGCCAATTTGTCCCCATATAGACGATACAAGTACAATATTACCGCTTCTCCGCTGAATCATTGAAGGCAGTGCCATTGATAATAATTTATAGATACTCTTCACTTGAAGTTCTACCATGTAATTCAATTCATCGTTCGTTACATCTGTTACGAGTCCAAAAATACTCTTCCCAGCTGCATACACGATAACATCAAGAGGATGTTCAATTTGTTTCCACAATTGCTCTGCCCCATCAGTAGAAGCTAAATTCGCTTGAACAGGAATCACTTCACCCCATTCTTTCTGCAACTCATTCACTTTCTCTTCACTGTTATTATAATGAATATATACTGTATATCCATTTTGAATTAATTGTTTTGAAATAGCAGAGCCAATTCCTCCGCTTCCTCCAGTTACTAATGCATACTTTTTCATACAATTCCTCTCTTATCTCAACAAAATCTTTTTTCTACAAATAAATAATACCCTCATCTTACAATTTATCAATGATAAGATGAAGGTATTATTATGAAACCTTTTATTTTTTAGGTAAAACTTGGCAAACACTCATTTTTTCTTCTGATAATAGTAATTTGGCTACTTCTTGTAAATCTTGAACAGTTAAACTTTCTAATACAGTCAATGCATCAAACAGACTCGACTCATTAAACGCATATCGTGTAAATTGATTTGCAATATATTCCGGTGAATTCAAGGAACGTAAAAAGCCACCTATTTTCTTTTTCTTTACTCGTGCTAATGCCGCCTCATCTAATTGATCATAATTTGTATTTAATAAAATATCTTTCAAACGCTCTTCCAGCTCATCAGGTTGCTTCGTATCGCCACCAACCATTGCAAAACCGAAGTTATTCTCTTCCGTATAATCATATGAGAACGAATCATCAATGAGTCCTTCATTATATAAAGATTCGTAATGAACGGAGCTTTTTCCAAATAAATAATCTAGAAGTAACGTAAGCGCAATTTCTTGTTTTAAAAGGGCTTCCCCTTTTTCTTTTAAGTTTGTCGCTTTAATACCAACTAAACATTTCGGAGTTTGTACAGGCATTGAAATAATTTTCTTCTTTTCATTTACCTCATCTGGTTCTTCTTCGAATGAACGTACTATTTCTGGTTGGTTTTTATAATCTTTTTTCGCTTGATTTTCACGTATCAAATCCATCGTTTTTTCTGGATCAATTGCACCTACAACAAACATTAACATATTACTTGGATGATAAAACGTTTCATAACATTCATATAGTAGGTCTTTCGTAATTTTACTAATAGACTCGATCGTCCCTGCAATATCAATTTTAATTGGGTGCTTTACAAACAAGCTATCAATTAATCCAAAATATAAGCGCCAATCTGGATTATCTTGATACATTTGAATTTCTTGCCCAATAATACCCTTCTCTTTTTCAACGGTTTTTTCAGAGAAGTAAGGCTCTTGTACAAAGTTTAACAATGTATTTAAATTTTGTTCTACATTTGATGTACATGAAAAAAGGTAAGCTGTTCTTGTGAAAGATGTGAAAGCATTTGCTGAAGCCCCTTGTTTACTAAACAATTGGAAAGCATCATGGTCTTCTTTTTCAAATAATTTATGCTCAAGAAAATGAGCAATTCCATCAGGCACACGAATCATTTCTTCTTTACCTAGTGGTACGAATGTATTATCCACAGAACCATATTTTGTCGTAAACGTTGCAAATGTTTTATTAAATCCTTGCTTCGGTAAAATATATACATCTAATCCATTAGGAAGTTTTTCATAATAGAGTGTCTCTTTCAATTGCTCATAAACAATTTTCTCCATTTATTCTCCCTCCGTTCCGTGTAAAAAGTAAATTGTATCTAGTTCAATATTTTTAGCAACTTTCACAATCTCTTCTTTCGTCACACTTTCAATGCCTGTAAGCCATTCTTCAACCGGACGCGTACGGTCTGAAATAATACCATGATACAGCATTTCCACAAATCCGCGCGGTGTATCAATTGCTTCTAATATTTGATTTTGAATGACACTTTTCGTTTGATGCATCTCTTCTTCAGAAAAATCACCATTTTGCATTGCAAGCATTTGCTCTTTAATAATCTCAACAGCTTTTTCATAATTTTTCGCTTCGATCCCTGACATGACAAATAGTAAGCCTTTATGACTTTCAAAGCGGGATGCTGCATAGTACGCTAAACTATTTTTTTCACGAACATTAACGAATAACTTTGAATGAGAAAATCCTCCAAACAATCCATTGAACAATTGCAGTGCAAAATAATCTTCGTCTTTATACGTAATAAATGTACGATAACCAATGTGCAGTTTACTTTGTTTTAATTCTTGTTTTTCCACAACTTCTTTTTCTTCATTATTTCTCTTATGAAGAAGTACATTCCTTTCCCTCACAGGACGCGCTGAAATAGAAAAATACTTACTTACAAGATCAACTGCGTTTTCTGAAATATCACCAATAATGTATAGATCCATTTCATCTTCAGCTAACACTTTTTGATAATATTGATACAAACTTTCATTTGTAATAGAAGAAATACTCTCTTTTTTCCCATTTGCGCTTAAGCGATACGGTTCTACTTTGCACATTTCTTCAATTAAACGCTCGTTTGCATAACGCATTTTATCATCATAAGTCGCTTCAATTCGTTGCAAGAGCGCTCTCTTTTCACTTTCTACAATAGAAGGCAGAAAACCATTCCCCTCTGTTGCTGGATGTAAAACGATATCCGATAACATAGAAAGCGCTTTTTCAAATAACGGTGGTGCATCATGTAAATATACTTCATTTGCAATGTCTACATAAATAGAGATGATATGATCTTCTCCTTTTTTACTTACATCTACTGCCAAAGAAGATCCGTATAATTCTTCTAAATATTGACGAAGACGAATTACAGAAGGAAGCTTTTCTGTCGCACTTTGCAATACGTATGGCAATAGGGCACGCTCTGTCACCGTCTCCTCATTTAAAGGTGCTTTAAAACGAAATACAAATGTATTTGTTTTATATTTATCAGTTGGAATAATATGTACTCGTAAACCACCTAACTCATGTAACTGTTGTTCCATCAGTTTCATTTATAGCCCTCCTTTACGTATATAGGAATATTCCTCTTCAATATACAGTTTTTAGAAATGAAAAATCAACTTTTCTTCCTCACTATACTTACATTAGGCCCTTTCTAAAAACGGTAATATGTAAGGAACATAGTAAAATTCCGTATTAAATATAGTCTATGTAAAAAAGCCCGCACTAATGTGCGAGCTTTTTTATACTTATCGTTTTCCTTTTTCATAAGGAGTTCCTAATGCTTTCGGAGCTTCAGAACGACCTACAAAACCAACAAGTGCTAATATTGTGAATACATACGGTAATATCGTTAATAAAACACTCGGAATTTGATCTAATACAGGAATTGTTCCACCTGTTACACTTAATGATTGTGCAAAACCAAAGAATAGCGCTGCACCTAATGCACCTAATGGATTCCACTTCCCAAAGATCATAGCAGCTAATGCTAAGAAACCTTGTCCAGTAATAGTTGCTCCTGAGAAGTTATTAGAAATTGACATTGCAAAAATCGCTCCACCAATTCCAGCAAACACCCCTGATATACAAACGCCAATATAACGCATTCTATATACGTTAATCCCCATCGTATCCGCTGCCATTGGATGCTCACCAACCGCACGAAGACGAAGACCGAACGGTGTTTTATAAATAACATACCAAACAACGAATGCTAAAATAATAGCAATATACGACGTTATCGGTACGTTAGAGAAGAATATTTTCCCTAAAACCGGAATATCCGAAAGACCTGGAATATCAATCTTTTCAATACGGTACTGAATAAAGTCAGTCTGTCCTTTATCAAAAATCTTCTTAATTGCAAATACCGTTAATCCAAGAGATAAGAAGTTAATCGCTACACCACTTACAACTTGATCCGCTCGGAATGTAATAGATGCTACCGCATGAAGTAATGCAAATAATCCACTACCAATTGCCGCAAATAATAACGCAATCCACGGAGTCATCGTGCCCCAAGTATCACCCATTAATAAGTTTGTAACAACTCCAATAAATGCACCAAATAGCATTAGTCCTTCTAATCCGATATTTACAACACCCGATCGTTCACTAAATACACCACCTAGCGCTGTAAAAATTATAGGTGCTGATGTATATAACGTACCCGTCACAAGAATGGCTAATATATCTAAAAAGCTCATTTATTTCCCCTCCTTGCTCATGCGTGTAAGCGCCCATCTTAACACATAACTACATGCAACAAAGAAGATGATACATGCAATAATTACATTAATAAGCTCTGATGGTACATCTGCCTCAAAGTTCATTTGAGGGGAAGCACTTTTCAAACCACCAAATAATAAAGCTGAAAGGATTATACCAAACGGATTGTTCCCACCAAGTAAGGCTACAGCAATCCCATCAAATCCTACTCCTGTAAACGAAGACATTGCTGTCATACTCTGGAATGTTCCTAATCCTTCCATCGCTCCACCAATCCCCGCAAATGCACCAGCAATTGTCATAGAGAATACTACGTTACGAGAAACTTTCATACCTGCATATTGAGAAGCATGCTGATTAAATCCTACCGACTTTAATTCGTAACCTAAAGTTGTTCTATCTAATAAGAACCACATTAAAATAGCGATTAAAATTGCCACAACAATTCCCCAGTGAAGGCGCGAACCGTCAGTAATACTAGCAAGCCAGTCTGAAGATAATGACGCACTCTCTTTAATGTCATACGTTTTATCATTACCCTCGTGTAAGAAACGTTTAATAATGTCATATGTTACGTATAACGCAATATAGTTCATCATAATTGTTACAATAACTTCATTAACTTGAAATTTCCCCTTTAAATATCCAGGGATGAAACCCCAAATTCCACCTACTAATGCTGCAAATAAAATTGATAACGGAATGTGAAGAACAGCTGGTAGCGAAACTGCATAACCGAACCAAACTGCTGCAAGCCAACCAACTAACAATTGACCCTCTACCCCGATATTAAATAAACCTGTACGAAATGCAAACGCCACCGATAAACCAGCAAGAATAAGCGGTATCATTGTACGAAGCGTTTCACCAATCGCACTTGCGCTACCGAACATACCTGTCCAAAGTGCACTATAACCAACAATTGGGTCATAGCCACTAACTAGCATTACAATTGCTCCAACGAGTAAGCCGAAAATAACGGATAGTACTGGGACTAAAATATTTATCGTTCGTTCTGTTAAAAGTTTTTTAGCCATTTGTACCCACCTGCTCCTTCTTTGTTCCTCCAGCCATTAACAACCCAAGCTGTTGTTCATTCGTTTCTTTCGCATCAACAATTGCTACAATTTTCCCTTCATAAATAACAGCAATTCGATCGCTAACATTTAAGATTTCATCTAACTCTAGTGATAAAAGTAATACACCTTTTCCTTTATCCCTTTGCTCTATTAATCTCTTATGAATAAATTCAATTGCTCCTACATCTAAACCACGTGTTGGCTGTGCTGCGATTAATAAATCCGGATCACGGTCTACTTCACGTGCAATAATTGCTTTTTGTTGATTCCCCCCAGATAGAGCGCGTGCTAACGTTTGCTCACTAGGTGTACGTACATCAAACTGTTCAATAAGAGCCTTTGCTTTTTCTGTAATTTTGCTGAAATTTAAAATCCCTTTCTTTGAAAACGGATTTTTATAGTACGTTTGCAGCACTATATTATCTCTAACAGAAAAATCAAGAACAAGTCCGTGTTTATGACGATCTTCTGGAATATGACCAATTCCCTCTTCTGTTATTCTTCTAACAGGCCAATTTGTTATTTCTTTTCCTCTAATTGCAATAGAACCTGACTCAACTTTTCGTAAACCAGTAATTGCTTCTATTAATTCACTTTGTCCGTTTCCATCAATTCCTGCAATCCCAACAATTTCCCCCGCACGAACAGTTAAGTCAAGGCCTTTTACAGCAGGTAGTTGACGTGCATCGTGAACAACAAGGTTTGCAATTGAAAGTACCTCTTCTTTTGGCTTCGCGTCTATTTTTTCTGTTTTAAAATTCACTTGACGTCCGACCATTAATTCTGCAAGTTTATTTTCATCCGTATTTGCAACGTCAACCGTTCCAATCCCTTTTCCTTTACGAATAATCGTACAACGATCGCAAACTTCCATAATTTCTTTCAACTTATGTGTAATAAGAACAATAGATTTTCCTTCTTGCACAAGCTTTTTCATAATTTGAATTAGCTCATGAATTTCTTGTGGTGTTAACACAGCTGTCGGTTCATCAAATATTAAAATTTCTGCACCACGGTAAAGAGTTTTCAAAATCTCAACACGCTGTTGCATACCAACTGAAATATCCTGTATTTTCGCATATGGATCTACAGCTAAGCCGTATTGTTCAGACAGTTTTTGAATTTCTTTAGCAGCTTCGTCAACAGCAATTTTCCCTTTTTTCTTCGGTTCATTTCCGAGAATAATATTCTCTGTAACTGTAAAATTATGAACAAGCATAAAGTGCTGATGAACCATTCCAATACCAAGGTCATTTGCCACATTCGGATTGGTAATGTTTACAGACTTTCCTTTAATTTTAATTTCACCTTGTTCTGGTTGGTACAAACCAAATAGTACATTCATCAATGTGGATTTCCCTGCACCATTTTCGCCAAGTAAAGCATGTATCTCACCCTGCTTTACTTGCAGCGTAATATCATCATTCGCTACAATGCCTGGGAATACTTTCGTAATGTTATTCATCTCAATTACGTATTCCATTGTGTTCCTCCTTTTAACAGGGAACATTCCCCTATTACACTATTAACTTATTAAGCAATTCGGAAGTTTTATACATACAAAGGTTAGTTCTATGAACTAACCTTTGCTATTTCTCTATTTATTTTTTTAGAGAAGCTTCATATTCTTTATACTCTTTATCTGTAGCTGGTACTTTAATTTCACCGTCTGTAATTTTCTTTTCAAATTCTTCTACTTTTGTTAAAATTTCAGGGTTAACTTTTTTCACGTTATCAGTTGTTTTTGAAATACCAATACCGTCATCTTTTAAGCCAAACGCTTCAATTTTTCCACCTTTTAACTTTCCATCTTTTGCTTCTTTAGCTACTTTTTCTACAGCTACATCAACGCGTTTTATCATTGAAGTTAATGTTACATTTTCAGGCATACCTTCTTGGTGTTGGTCACGGTCAACACCGATTACCCAAACATTTTCACCTTTTTTCTTACGATTTTTCGCTTCAGTGAACACACCGTTACCTGTACCACCAGCAGCATGATAAATTACATCTACGCCTTGTCCGTACATTGCTGAAGCAAGAACTGTACCTTTTTCAGGCTTATCGAATGCTTCTGCATACTCAGATACGATTTCAATGTTTGGATTTACTGCCTTTGCACCAGCTTTAAATCCATTTTCAAATTTACTAATTAAATCACTCTTCATTCCACCAACAAATCCTACTTTATTTGATTTTGTTGACATAGCCGCTACCGCACCTACAAGGAATGATCCTTCATGATCTTTAAATGTAATGCTCGTTACGTTCGGTGCATCTACAACAGTATCTACGATTGCAAATTGTTGTTTTGAAGATTCTTTTGCAACTTCTTTAATTGCACCTTCTAATTTATAACCAATTCCGAAAGTTAAATCATATTTATCTTTTGAGAATTTTTTTAAATTCGGAATATAATCAGCTTCTTTTTCAGACTGAAGGTAACGGTAATTTGTCTTTTCTTTTAAACCATTGTCCTTACCAAACTTTTGTAACCCTTCCCAAGAAGATTGGTTAAATGATTTATCATCAACGCCCCCAACATCTGTTACGAGACCAACCTTGAAGTCTTTATTGTCTTTCGTGTCTTTCTTGTCACTGCTCGCCTTATCCGAGTTACCACATGCACCTAAAACTGTACTTGCTGCTAATGTTAATGATAATAAAAGGCCTGCTTTTTTCTTCATACTAGAAACCCCTCCAAAAATGATATATATTTATTTATTCTTACGCTGCTGTCCCTTACTTCTTGCTGTCACCTCCCTAAAAAGGAATTTACCTACATACGCTTTCTTAATACGTGGAAGCTAAATTTATCAGCTCTAAAGTAATTGATAGAATATAAGATTGGCTCATCATTTTGATCATAGTGCATTTGTTTTAACACTAGCAGTGCCGTTTCCGGTTCACATTCTAAAATCGGTGAGATTTTTGGGTGATAGCCAATCGGCTCAATATGAGCAACTGCGTATGTGATACGTTTGTGCGTATTGTTATGTATCACTGTAAGCAATGATTCTTCGTTGTATCCCGATAAATCTGGCAAGATTTCTTTTGCAAGTTTATCGATACAATATACAACAGGTTCCCCATCTGCTGTACGCACACGCTCAATCATCACTGCGTTAAAACCATCTTCACTATTAAACTTCTCTTTTTCTTCTTCTGTTAAACTTGTTGTAGATGATGATAAAAAGATAGTTCCTGGTGTTTTCCCCACACTAGAAATCATATCTGTAATACTAGAAAGTTGTTCAATCCCAGAAGAAAATAACGGCTTTGCATTTACAAATGTTCCTACACCATGTCTACGAATGACAACATTTTCTTCTTCTAAAATACGCAGCGCTTCCCTTAAAGTCGCTCTACTTACGCCAAGTTCTTTCGCTAAATCAAACTCTGATGGTAACTTTTGTCTTTCTTTGTAAGCCCCATCTTTAATTTTTTCTTTGATGTGATCAATCACCCGTAAATATAGGTGACGACTATCGGATTTTACTGACATAAGACTCCCCCGCATTTCAATTATTCGACCTCTGATGTAAGACTTCTTTTCTCTTTTTTCAACTTACAACATAATAAAAATTGCTAAACAGTAAAAATAGGCATAATTGTCGAATAAATATTAATAATTTTTTAAGATAAAATTTTCACTCTTTACTGCATAAAAAAAACTTTGCACCATAAACATTCCTCATAGCGAGAAAAAGTTCGGCACAAAGATCTCTTACATCCTTTGTTACACACTTTTCCCCTCATAGTCTAGCAATTCATGGTTGCCAGGTAGAAACTTATGGACCTTATCTCCAAGATTATATGAGGCAGTGATTCTTTTCGAAGTAATCTTACCACTTGCTCCCATACGTGTCAACAAAATTTAACATTTTTCTACATGAAATATCGAACGTTCACAAAAAACCACACCAAAGTATTCGTATTCTAAAGAACCACCTTAAATGTAAGCCCTTTCTTTATCGCTGAATATAGTATATAACAAAACCAGCATATAAAAAAGCCTAATTGTAAAAACAATTAGGCTTTTTTTATGAACTTTTTTCTTGTACATCATTAATGAGCACTTCTCGTGGTTTACTACCTTCATAAGGACCTACTACACCATTCATTTCCATTGCATCAATTAAACGGGCAGCACGCGTATAACCAACTCTAAACCTACGTTGCAACATAGAAACAGATGCTGTTTGCATTTCCACTACGAGCTGAACTGCTTCATCGTATAATTCATCTTCTACTTCCTGCTTCGTATCAGGAACATCTTGCGGGATCATATCTTCTTGATATTGCGCTTTTTGCTGACCAATAACATATTCTACAACTCTCTCAACTTCATCATCTGATAAAAACGCACCTTGTACACGTACAGGCTTCGATGCACCAATTGGTATAAATAGCATATCTCCACGACCTAGCAGTTTCTCTGCACCACCGCCGTCAAGAATTGTACGAGAATCTGTTTGAGAAGAGACAGCGAATGCAATACGTGATGGAATATTCGCTTTAATAACTCCCGTAATTACATCAACTGACGGACGTTGCGTTGCAATAATCAAATGAATACCAGCAGCACGAGCCATTTGCGCTAAACGCATAATCGCATCCTCTACATCCGACGAAGCAACCATCATTAAATCTGCTAACTCATCCACAATTACTACAATATACGGTAATTCTGGTTGTTTCGCTTCTGATTGACTATTATGTTCTTTTATATAGTCATTATATCCTTCAATATTACGCGTACCACTATGAGCAAATAACTCATAACGGCGCTCCATTTCACTCACAACTTTTTTCAATGCTTGCGATGCCTTTTTCGGATCAGTTACAACTGGTGTTAACAAATGAGGCACACCGTTATATACATTTAACTCTACCATTTTCGGATCAATCATCATTAATTTTACTTCATGTGGTTTTGCACGCATTAAAATACTAACAATTATACCGTTAATACATACACTTTTCCCACTACCTGTCGCACCTGCAACTAGTAAATGGGGCATTTTATTTAAACGGGCTAATACAGCCTCACCTGTAATATCTCGTCCAAGACCAATTAATAACTTCTCTTCTGGATGATTGTTAGCTTTAGAATCAAGAACTTCTCTAAGCGTTACCATAGAGACTTCTGAGTTCGGAACTTCAATTCCTACAGCTGATTTCCCGGGAATAGGTGCTTCAATACGAATGTCTTTCGCAGCTAGCGCAAGTGCTAAATCATCACTTAAACCGACGATTTTGCTTACCTTTACTCCCATATCAGGATACACTTCATATTTTGTAACTGCAGGACCTCTATGTACTTTTGTTACTTTCGCTTTCACTCCAAAGCTTTGGAAAGTACGTTCTAATTTACGAGCATTCTCATAAATTTCCGCATTTTCATTTGTAACTTGCTTATTCTTTGGAAATTTCAATATATCAAGAGCAGGAAGCTTATAATCTTTATTTTCTACATTTGAAAATTGCATAGGAGGTGCTTGTGTTTCACCCTCTAGCGATTCAACGATTTTTTCTCCACGCTTTTTCTTCAGCTCTTCAACTGGTGGAGTCTCTTCAATAAACGGTGAAGTGATTAACTCTTCTTGCTCTACTTCAATTCGTTTATCCTCTTCTTCATTTACAGGATAATTCTCAGTGAAATTCGAAATAATCGGAGGATCAATTGAGATTTCTTCCATCGGCTCAATAATTTCTTCTTGTTCTGCAGCACGTTTGCTCCTTGTGCTTCTTGTTGTTTTTTTCTTTTCTGTTTGTTCAGCCGTTCTTTTAGCTCTCCAATCTTTATAGTCCCCTTGCATCACTTGAAATTGACTTCTAAGAATTCTACCAACTGGAGCTAACACTTCTCCAATATGCTTATTTGTTATACAAAGTATACCGAGAATAACTAAAATAATACCAATAATATAAGCTCCCACTTCGTCAAATAAGAAGTAACATGTAGCAAACATAAGCGCACCAAACATGCCACCACCTAAATGAACGCTATCTGGCCCTTTTTTCATTTCAAGAAAGAAATTATCTTTCGTACTCACAATAACAGAAGTATTTTGCACTGCTCCATCTTTCGTAAGAAGGTTAAATAATGTAATATGACTAAACATTAATATCGCCAATACTATTAAATAAAAACCGATTAACCGTTTATTTAAAAGGTTCGGCCATCCACGTTTTATAACGAATGAAACTGATAAAGCTATTACACCTAAAACACCAATTATGTACCACTCACCAAAGAAGAAGCGAAAAAATAACACAAACGATTTCCCTACAACGCCTAGCTGTAAAATCGTAATGATTGAAAGTGCAAAAAGAGTTAAACCGACGATTTCATAATACAAAGTTGGCTTTATCGTACGTCTTGCCTTTGCCTTCGTCCCTCTTTGCTTTTGTTTTGCCATTTCTTCACCTCGTGTTCTACATATAAGTAAAACTCCCTAAAAAACTCTGCTTATATGTTTGTTTTCTCTATTTTTTCAGGTCTTTATATCTTCTATTTTTACACTTCTTGTAAAATGTTAAATAAACAGAAGAAAGCAGCCCTCTCATGGCTGCTCAACCGTCTTGTTTTTTATATTATACCATAGCTTCTAAACAAAATCCTTCTTTTTGCTAAAAGGTTATTTTCTGACCAGGCTCAAATTCTAAGTAGTGATATGGATCCGTACTTAACACACGCACAATAGAATAACACCCATGTTCTTCTTCAGAAACCATTAATTCAACACCGTTTATATTTACGACTTTCTGATTTTCACATTGCGAATAATCGGCTGGGTACACGAGTTGCTCTGGCATAATTGTATATAAAATCATTGTAATATTGTCCCTTCTGCACGATCATCCCCGCGAGCATCTATTAATTCGTTTAATTTTCGAATCGCATTTCCAATACCACCGACATCATCTATAAGACCATACTTCACTGCATCTCCACCAATTACATTCGTACCAATATCTCGCGTTAAATTCCCTTTCGCAAACATAAGCTCTTTAAAACGATCTTCCGTTACTTTTGAATGTTTCGTCACAAATCGAATGACTCTTTCTTGCATTTTATCTAAATACTCAAATGTTTGCGGCACACCTATAACAAGACCTGTTAGACGAATCGGATGAATTGTCATCGTCGCAGTTTCTGCAATAAATGAATAATCCGTAGAAACAGCAATTGGCACACCAATAGAATGTCCTCCGCCCAGAACAAGTGATACCGTTGGCTTTGAAAGCGAAGCAACCATCTCAGAAATTGCTAACCCAGCTTCAACGTCACCTCCAACTGTGTTTAATATTAAAAGTAAACCTTCAATCTTCGGATTTTGTTCTATCGCAACAATTTGCGGAATGATATGCTCATATTTTGTTGTTTTATTTTGCGGCGGCAACTGAACATGACCTTCCACCTGTCCAATGATTGTTAAACAATGAATACGTGATTCATTCATTTGTGGTACATTCGTTTGTCCAAGCTGTTGAATTTTTTCCACTATTGAAGCTTCTTTTCCGGTTTCTTTCGGTTCAGCCTCTTTCTCTTCATTTGTATAACGATCACGTTCTGTCATATCGCATCCCCTTTCACTCGTATATAACTAGTATTTCTTAAGTTATAAATTTCATTCGATAGAGTTGAAAAAGAAAAAAGACCACCCGTAAAGGTGATCTTTTTTATACTTCCATAATAATCGGTAAAATCATAGGTTTTCTCTTCGTCTCTTCGTACAAGAACTGCCCTAATAATTCACGAATATTTTGTTTTAACATAGACCATTCAATTGAATATTCTTTAATTGATTGCTCAACAATCATACGTACAATCTCTGTAGAGCGGTCAATTAATGCTTCTGATTCACGTACATACACAAAACCACGTGAAATGATTTCTGGACCAGATATAATTTTCTTTTCATCTTTACCCAGTGTTACAACAACTACTAATATTCCATCTTGAGATAACATTTTTCTATCTCGAAGAACGATATTACCAACGTCGCCTACACCTAACCCATCAATTAACACATTACCAGCTTGCACTTTACCAACTAAGTTTGCTTCATCGTCACCAAAAGCAATTACATCGCCTTTTTCTACGATAAAGATATTTTCTCTTGCAATACCTACATCTTCAGCTAAATATGCATGTGCTTTTTGCATACGAAACTCACCATGTACGGGTACAAAATATTTCGGTTTCATTAAGTTTAACATTAGTTTTAATTCTTCTTGGCTACCGTGACCTGAAACGTGAACTTTTCTTTCACCGTAATAAACAACTTCAGCTCCCGCTCTAAATAACAAGTCAATAATTTTTGATACAGATATTTCATTACCCGGAATTGGAGAAGCCGCAATAATAACCGTATCACCTTTACGAATTGAAATTTGTTTATGAGCTTGCTTCGCCATTCTAGAAAGGGCTGCCATCGGTTCCCCTTGGCTACCTGTCGTTAAAATAGCTACCTTTTTCTCTGGGAAATTGTCTACTTCTTGTAGTGAAATAACCATACCTTCTGGAACATCTAAATAACCAAGACGTCTTGCGATGTCTACCACTTTCACCATACTACGTCCTACAACCGCTACTTTTCGTCCTGTTTCAGCAGCTGCATCAAATACTTGTTGAATACGATGTACATTCGATGCAAATGAAGCAACGATAATACGTCCTTCTGCGCCGTAGAACACTTTAGAAACTTCTACACCAACTTCTTTTTCAGAACCTGTATAGCCTGGACGCTCAGCATTTGTACTATCAGATAATAAGCATAGAACGCCTTCATTTCCGATTTGAGCCATTTTCCCAAGGTCTGCTCCACTATTTCCAATTGGAGTTTGATCGAATTTAAAGTCTCCCGTATATACGATTGCACCTTTGGATGTATGGAAACAAACACCAACAGAATCTGGAATACTATGTGTCGTTCCAAAGAATGACACCGTTGTAGTATTAAACTCTACTGTTGAATTTGAATCGATTGTTTTTAAGTCTACACGGCCTAACATACCCGCTTCGCCAAGTTTTTCTTGTATAAGTCCTACCGTTAATTTCGTTGCATACACTGGAATTGATAATTTACGAAGTACGTAAACAATGCCACCAATATGATCTTCATGACCGTGAGTAATAAATAAACCTTTTACTCGCTCTTGGTTTTCTACTAAATATGTAATATCAGGAATAACGATATCAATTCCAAACATTTCATCTCCCGGGAACATTAACCCTGCATCTACAATAAAGATTTCAGAATCAATTTCAACACAGTACATGTTTTTCCCGATTTCACCTACTCCACCAAGAGCAAATACTTTAACAGACTCATTCTCTTTTCTCTTCATGTTGTTGCCTGGTTTAAAAATCTTTCAAACACTGATTTCACTAAAATTGCAGAGACACCAGGGGAAACTCTACAACCACCATATATTCACCGTCCAAGACGAATATCCTTACCGTTATGCGATATCATGTCCTTGTTTATTTTTTAAACCAGGTTTCACCTCTCTTTCATTATATAAATCAAATATCTTATTCGATATGATATGAAAATGTAATCAAATTATAATTTTTACCAATTTTGCTAAGCATACCCGTACTAAGCTACTTAGCCATATTATACCTGATACAAGAAATAGAACACAAGTTAAATCGTGCGAAAGAAAAAGTAAAACAACGGAATTATAACGAAAATATCAAATAGAGTTCCTATTTATTTACTCTGATTTTATACTACCTATTATTTTGAAGAAATAGCCATAAATACGCTAAATTCATTTCATAATATGGAGTTTCAAGACTTATTTTTCTAAAATTGAACAAAAACACTTACAAAATGGAGTTTTTTTATGAATTACGTCATATTTGAGGAATTTTCTCTAAAAAACAAAACCGGTAGTTTATTACGTTTATACAAATGTCTATTCTATAATGACTATGATTTTTTAATTCCTTTAAAGGGGTACGATTATTTCCTTTTACATGTTGCAATATATAATAAAGAACCGGTTAATGATCTTATAAGAACATATATAGGTAAGAAAAGAAAAAGATTTTCATACAAATAAAAAATGACCTAGTTCTACACTAGGTCATTTTTTATTAACGAGGGATAGATTGCATAACAGATTGTAACGTTACTCTTTCTTCTTCTGTTAATGGAAGAAGTGGTAAACGTACAGAACCTACATCTAATCCAACCATTTGCAACGCTGTTTTTACTGGCGTTGGGCTTGGCGCCATAAATAATGAATCCGTTACTCTTACAAGTAACTGATGTAATTTTTGCGCCTTCTTAAACTCACCTGCTTGGAATGCTGCAATCATTTCTTGCATTTCATTTCCGATAACATGAGATGCTACAGAAACGATACCTTTCGCTCCAACTGCCATAGCTGGTAACGTTAAACCGTCATCACCGCTGTATACTGCAAAGTCGTCCGCTGTTTTTTCAATGATTTCTGTCATTGTTAACACATCGCCGCCTGCATCTTTAATCGCAACAATGTTTTCTATTTCTGATAAACGAACAACTGTATCAACGGAGATTTGTACAATAGATCGCCCTGGAACGTTATATAGCATAACCGGAAGTGGCGTGCTTTCAGCAATTGCTTTAAAGTGCTGATACATTCCTTCTTGACTCGGTTTGTTATAATACGGTGCTACTAGCATTACTGCATCAACACCAACCTCTGTTGCCTTTTTCGTTAAGTCAATAGAAGCATGCGTATTATTACTACCTGTTCCAGCGATTACGGGCACCCTTTTATCGACAACAGATACGACATGGCGATATAACGCTACTTTTTCTTCTGAAGTTAATGTAGGAGATTCTCCTGTCGTTCCTCCTACCACGATTGCTGTTGTACCGTTATCTATTAAATAATTTACCAATTTCGTTGTCTTTGCAAAATCGATATTGCCGTTTATATCAAACGGTGTTACCATCGCGGTTGCAATTGTCCCAAAATCTATCATGGTCTCACTCCTTATTGTTCCAGTTGCTTTTCTTTTGAAAGCTCAAACGCACTATGTAATGCATTTACAGCCTCCACTAAATCAGTTTCTTTTACAAGAACCCAAATTGTCGTATGGCTATCTGCCGATTGCAGAATTTGAATACCTTTTTCCGCTAAAGCTGTAACGATTTTCGCAGTAACCCCTGGGATGCCTGCCATTCCAGCTCCAACGATAGATACTTTCGCACAATGTTCTGTCACAATTGGCTCATATCCAAGTTGTTTTAGCACTTCAACAGCACGAGCTGATACATTATCGTTTACTGTGTAAGCTACACCAGTAGGAGAAATGTTAATTAAATCAACACTAATGCCTTCGTTTGCCATTTCTTTAAATACATGTTGCTGTATATCGTATGCCGTTTCTTTTGCAAGCACTTTAATTTGCGTTACGTTTGATACGTGGGCAATACCTGTAACCGGACGTTCTTCTACATCCTGCCCTTTCGTAGCACCATCGTATGCTGCAATAAGCGTACCCTCGCTATCAGAATACGTAGAACGTACACGAAGCGGCACTTTTGCATGCATCGCAATTTCAACCGCACGTGGATGAACGACTTTTGCACCTTGGTAAGCCATGTTACAAATTTCGTTATACGTTACAGTTTGAAGATGACGTGCATCTTTTACAATGCGAGGATCCGCAGTCATCACACCTTCTACATCTGTGAAGATATCGATATATTCAGCATGAAGCGCAACACCTAAAGCTGAAGCTGAAGTATCACTACCTCCGCGTCCAAGTGTTGTCGTATCACCTTTTTTCGTTTGCCCTTGGAATCCTGTAACGACGATTACATCTACATTTTCTAGCTCTTCATGTATACGATCGCAATTCATTTCAATAATCTTAGCATTTGTAAAATCATCATTTGTTACAAACCCAGCTTGTGCACCATTTAATGCAGCTGCTTTTATACCATTCTCATTTAACATATTAGAGAAGACGATTGCTGAGATTAATTCTCCGCATGATAATAATAAATCTTGCTCACGATTAGAAATATGAGATTCCTCTTGATTTACAAGACTTAACAACGTATCCGTTGCATATGGTTCACCTTTACGGCCCATAGCAGATACGACAGTAACTACTTTATAACCCGCATCTAGCGATTTTTTTATATGATGAAGCGCATGCTTACGTCCATTTTCATCACGTACAGATGTGCCACCAAATTTTTGAACAATAATTTTCATATTTTGCACCTTCTCTTAGCCGTTTACACTAATTGTAATTTTACTAAGCGCTCTGCAATCTGAACAGAATTCCATGCAGCGCCTTTTAATAAGTTATCAGATACGACCCAAAGATGGAATCCTTTATCGTTATTTAAATCTTTACGGATTCTTCCAACGAATACTTCGTTTTTACCTACTGCAGTAGCTGGCATTGGATATAACTGCTCTTCTGGGTTATCTTGCAGAACGATACCTTCCGCATTTGCAAGTAAGTTCTTTAATTCTTCTACTGTTACGCCTTCTTTTTCTACTTCAATGTAAACAGACTCAGAGTGACCTGATACAACTGGTAAACGTACACATGTTGCCGCTACTTCTAATTCAGGCATATGCATAATTTTTTTCGTTTCATTAATCATTTTCATTTCTTCAAATGTAAATCCATTATCTTGGAACTTATCAATCTGTGGAATCGCGTTGAAAGCGATTTGGAAATGTTTCTTATCACCTGATACAGGTAAAACATTCGCCTTCACTTCTTCGCCATTTAAGATTGCTTGTGATTGTTCATGAAGTTCTTCAATCGCTGCCGCACCAGCACCTGATACAGCTTGATATGTGGAAACGATTACTCGTTTTAAACCATATTGCTGACGAACTGGTTCAAGAGCTACTACCATTTGAATTGTAGAACAGTTTGGATTTGCAATAATACCATTATGTTCTTTTAAGTCGTTTTCATTTACTTCAGGCACAACAAGTGGCACGTTTTCTGTCATACGGAATGCACTTGTATTATCAACAACAATCGCACCGCGCTTTGCTGCTTCTGGCGCTAATTGTTTTGATACAGATCCACCAGCACTAAATAGTGCGATATCTACTCCTTCAAAACTTTCAGGAGTTGCCTCTTGAACTGTAAATTCTTCGCCTTTAAATACAAGTTTCTTACCTGCAGATCGTTTAGATGAAAGTAACGTTAACTTCCCGATTGGAAATTCTCGTTTCTCTAAAGTATTTAACATTTGTTCACCAACTGCGCCGGTTGCTCCAACTACAGCGACATGAAAAGTTTTTTGCTTTTCCATCACTATGCCCCTTTCTAGATACCAATCCTTCTATAACTTAGGATCAGAAGGAGTATACAATACCCCTTCTAATCTTAATAACGTTAATTTTATCATATTCTACAGTAAGAATGATGGTTTCATCAAAAATTGTCCGTTTTTTTTCGTTTTTTAATTCATATATCTGAATTTTTCTACGACAACCGGTTGCAATTGCTTCCCTTGTAGCGCTTCTAATACTGTATCTTCCAGTAACTCCATGCGAGCTACCATTGAGTTCGGTTTTTTCTCTGGTGCATCTTGACCGAATGGGACGAAGTAGATGTTTTTTGTGGCCATTAGGCGCATGAGGTTGACACCAAGAGGATGACGACAAAGTACACTGTATATTTTTCTTTCTATATATATACAATAAATTTTTGAACGGAAATAAAAAAGCCGCCCAACGTTGATATGCACTATAAAATCAGGAGTTTCATATTGTGAGAGTATCTCTTATAATGCGGAAGCTAATGACAAACTAGTAAAATTTAGTACAATAGATATATAATTATCTTTATATTAATTTATCTTAATTATTTTTTGTAATATTGTACACAGGAGTGAAGATATGATACATACTTATTTAACAGATAAAGGGCGATTTAAGTTAGTTTCTCAAACTGCATTCGATTCAGTGTTTTTAAAGGAGAGAGCAACAAACAATATCATACCTAAGGTTTTGGAATCAGAAGTGAAAGTCGTTGATGATTTATATATTTATGCAGTTGATTTAAATTGCAACACCATGAGGGATAATCAACTTTATGATATTTATGTAAATGGATCCAATATAAGTTGTGAGGGTTCTGTTTTAAATAAGCCTATAAATATTAAAGAAACAAATTACCGTTTTTTCATATATAGAAATGCAAGAAAGAATCTATCGCTTAAAATTGAAATGGTAAATTGTGCTGTTAAAGCCAGTCTACGTAACCATGAAAAGGATTTATGTTTAATTTTACAGAATGTGGATTTCGATTATGAAAGTGTAGATTTAATTATGAAAATGAGAAGTAGACAAGATTTATACGTTCATTACAATGAGTATGTATTAGCTTCAAATATTAATATTATTAAGCCAATACATAGTTCCGAAATGCAGTTTCCAAAAAACGTACAGCACAATGCTACTTGGGATGTTTTTTTAAGATTTGTTTCAGGTGAGACTAAATCTGAATTACCTATCATTTTGGATAAAGAGCAAGATGACATTTTACATTCGGATTATTTGTATGACTGGAAAATTAAAGTTGATGGCAATAATCTTCAATTCACAACAAACAGGAATGAAACGAAGGTAATTTCACAAATAAAAACTACATGCAGTGAAGAGCAATTAAATCTCATGATAGAGACAAAAAATCGTTACACCATAGAAAGTTGTTATATAAAAGCAAGGCACAATAACGGTCTGGCTTATTCAAATTTAGAACCTGTAAAAAAAGTATTTGATAAAGAAGAAAGTACATTTACACTTAAAATAAATGAGATAAAACCAACATTGCAGTTAGTTATATGGGATTATTATATCACTGTTTATGATTCTGACTCCCAAACACATTTTGAGCTAATGCTTGAATGTGATCAATTAAATAAAGAAAAATTTAAGGCTGAGACATTTGAAATTGAGAATTATATTACAAAGTTTAAAACTTTAGCGCTAAGAGTAGAAAAAGACAAGTTTTTCACTAAGGTAAAGATTGCAGTGTCCGGTTCATGCTTTAGCAGATCCGCTTTCCAAACAAAAGAGTTCTTTAATCCAAAGTATAAAGAAAATTTTGAAGTAGTGCATACGAATTTTCACTCATCTATCCCTAGCATGATGGCGAAGCCGAAGGTTTTTGAAGAGACATATTTAGGTGAATGTACTGACTTCCAAAAAAGAAATATAAAAAATGATTTCGAAAAGAATTTTTTTGAAAATCTATTAAATTCAAACTCTGATTTTTTAATTATCGATTTTTACGCAGATGCCGTTAGGCCATTGATTTATTTTGAAGACGGAGTAATGATTACGGATTCTTATACATTGAGAGGGACGGATTACATTTATCATTTAGGTAATTCTAAAATTATTACTCATTACGATGAGAACTATCTGGCTATTTGGAAGAAATCATTCGATAAATTCGCTGATAAACTTGAAAAATTATACGATCCTAATAGGGTTATTTTACAACGTGCAAGAACGGCTTTAAAATATATTGATAAAAGCGGCAAGGTAAACAGTTTTAATAAAGAGGAAGTTTTGGACAGTAGGGTTTCAAACAACTTGTTTGAATATATGGAGATGGTTTTTCTGGAAAGATTTCCAAATGCTTCGGTTTTAGATTTAACTAAAAAAGGATATTTAGGATATGAAGATCATCCAGAGGGCAAGTCGGTAAGTCACTATCAATCCGAATACTACAGAGATTTCCTTATCGAATTAGAGAAGATTATTTTACAAAAGATATCTTTGAATTAGGGATTTAAGCAGAAAAAATCATACTTTTAAAATATTGTATAATTTGGTATGATTCACTTAATTTAAGGGAGATTTTTATATGAAGTTTTTCCAGTCAATATTTAGAGAATTTCGTTTAATTGGTAGGATTGTTAATCCAATACTAAAGGCATTATCTAAAGGGAAATGTTAAGTCTCATAAAAATAAAAATCCCCTTCTGCATATGGGTGCAAAAGGGGGATTTTTTCAAATTATTCTATTCGTTCTACAGACACTACTCATAGATATATATAAACAGTGTATATTTACACTACCATCTATAAATATGAAAATTAATATATAATTCCCTACATATTGAACCAGACAATACTTTTTGTTCATAAAACTACTGTTTTGCTACAAGCCAGTTAATATCACCATTCCACTTTGAAATATCTACAATGTATCCCATTATTGAACATCTCCTTTAAAGGATTATTTTGTTTAAATTTTGCTTAATTCTCACCCTTAATTATCCAAAAATTAAAAAATCGTTATATTAATGAGTCTACTCAAACCTTAGGAGTGGTTAAAATGCCAGATATGATACGACTCATTCTTTTCATCTTCGTAGCAATTAGTTCCATCTTCTCTTTAATACAAGAATTTAAAAAAATACAGAAAAGTGTATTTTGGATTTCGCTCGAATTCTTGCTTCTTGTAGGAATGATAATATTAATAACAGCAATTTTAATTTAAATATGAATTTTACAGCGAATGCGAATAAAACCCAATATTATTTCAATAATGTGTATGACATTAGTTTTTCTCCTTGTTTCCCCTTGGAGATGAGCAGTTAGTTTTAGCTAACTGCTCCTTTATTTATAACAATAATAAAATTATTTAAAATGATTCTTCTTTATTTCTCAATATAAGGAGCCTTGGATTTTCATTATCATTCCTGTAGTATATAAACAAAGAGTAAGGTAAGAGTTACTCTTTCCTAAAATAGCATTTTGTCTTAATTTTCTTCTTCGTGTAAAAATCTCACACAAGCGTTAATCGTTTCATGAAATACCATTAGATACAGAACTGCTACCCTGTTTCTATTTTTAACTAATTTTAAATTCATTAATTGCTCCATTAACCACTCAGCCTTTTGTTCTCCTTTTGAACGAAGCCCCACATAAATGTTTTCTTTAATTCCATTTCTTTCACCAAATTGATATGCCGCTGCCAAACCAAGATCTACGCTGTATTTTACTAGTCCAACCATATAAGCTAGTTGCTCACGTCTCGTCTTCATATATTCTTCCTTTCTCTCAAAGGATTAAAACCTAAGACAAATATGCAACATTGCATATTTGTCTTAGGTTTTAATCCTTCAATCGCTTTTGCCTGACGTAGTATTTGCACAACCAAATCTGTATACCTTAGTTTTGAATTTAAACGATGGATTTGAGCTTTCTTAGGATCAAATGCTACGACTGCTTCCACATCAAAGATTGTTAGTTGCTTGGGCATCATCGCTTCACTCCAATACTTGAAATTAAAGTTCCTTCAAGCCTTTATATAATTTCAAGACATACTGTAAATCCTTTCTCCATTGTTACTATTTCCTCTTCACAACATCCGTTTTCTTTTGCTATTACGGACAGAATATTTAATTATTTTTATATTATTTTATTAAATAATTAAAATAGTTATTTCAAACACAACCTGTCTATTTTCTATGCAAAAAAAGAGGAATTACTCCTCAATATTTTCTTTTGTTTGCAATTCATCGATAATAGCCCAACTAGCCTTGTAATATATTCGAAGGATTTTCTCAATATCCTTTTTTGTTTTCGGCTCTGGGGCCACAATATACACTTTCGTTTTCCCGAATTCATAGGAAGCAGCATATTCTTCTTGTTGGCTCATGGTTTCACCTCTTGAAGTGCTTTCTATATTTGTATGTTGCTGACTTGTTAGTACTGCCATATTAGTTACTAACCATTTCAAATCAGACCAATCTTTAAAGCATCGGAAAACAGCTAAGAATCTTACATACTTTCTTAAGAAATGATTCATGAATATAAAATCAAACTTTCTTAAAACAAACATGCCATTACTTCCGCTACCTCAAATAGCCATTTCTACTTCTTATGTATACATTTCTCGTATATGAATTAACTATAAGGAGGTCTATCTATGAAAACTGCAATCTACCTAAGAAAATCCCGTGCCGATCTCGAAGCCGAAGCACGCGGCGAAGGCGAAACATTAGCAAAACACCGTACCACCCTGCTGAAAATAGCGAAGGAAATGGACTTAAATGTTTTAGCTGTTCGTGAGGAAATCGTTTCTGGTGAGAGCTTAGTGAAACGTCCTGAGATGTTAGCACTGCTTGAGGAAATTGAAGATAATAAATATGATGTTGTTCTTTGTATGGATATGGACCGTTTAGGTCGTGGTGGTATGAAAGAACAAGGAATCATTTTAGAGACGTTTAAACGCTCGAATACGAAGATTATGACACCTAGGAAGACTTATGACCTTAATAATGAGTGGGATGAAGAATACAGCGAATTTGAAGCGTTTATGGCACGTAAGGAGTTAAAGATTATTACACGCCGTATGCAACGCGGTCGTGTTGCTAGTGTAGAGGCTGGGAATTACCTTGGCACACATGCACCATTCGGATATGATATCCATCGTTTAAATAAGCGAGAACGTACTTTAACGATTAATTCAGAAGAAGCTTCTGTTGTAAGAATGATATTTGATTGGTATGCAAACGAGGATATGGGCGCTAATGCAATCCGAAGCAAGTTAAATGATCTTGGCTACAAAAGTAAGTTAGGTAATGAATGGAACCCCTATAGCATCTTGGATATATTAAAGAACAATGTGTACATCGGAAAAGTAACGTGGCAAAAGCGAAAAGAAGTAAAACGCCCTGATGCTGTAAAAAGAAGTTGTGCACGCCAAGATAAATCAGGTTGGATTATTGCTGATGGCAAACATGAGCCAATCATTCCCGAAAGTTTGTTTGAGCAAGTACAAGAGAAATTAAACTCAAGATATCACGTTCCTTACAATACGAACGGCATTAGAAATCCTCTAGCTGGCATTATTAAATGTAGCAAATGTGGTTATAGCATGGTCCAGCGTTATCCGAAGAACCGAAAGGAAACAATGGATTGTAAGCACCGTGGGTGTGAAAACAAATCAAGCTATACGGAATTAATTGAGAAACGTTTACTCGAGGCATTAAAAGAATGGTATATCAATTATAAAGCTGATTTCGAAAAACATAAGCAAGGTGACAAATTAAAAGCGACACAAGTGATTCAAATAAATGAAGCTGCATTACGAAAGCTTGAGAAAGAATTAGTGGATGTCCAAAAACAGAAAAATAATTTACACGATTTATTAGAGCGTGGTGTTTACACTGTAGATATATTTTTAGAACGTTCGAAAGCCGTTTCTGACCGTATCAATGAAATTACTTCTACAATGGAAAACTTAAAGAAAGAAATTAAAACAGAAATTAAGAAGGAAAAAGTGAAGAAAGATACAATACCTCAAGTGGAGCATGTTCTTGATCTGTACTTTAAAACAGATGATCCGAAAAAGAAAAACAGCCTCCTAAAGTCGGTTTTAGAAAAGGCTGTTTATAAGAAAGAAAAATGGCAAAGGCTCGATGATTTTGAACTTGTGCTTTACCCGAAGCTCCCTCAAGATGGCGACATATAAGCGTTCGCGCTTTGTCGTCACCTTGTTGGTGTAATTAGGTTGACTCCATTAAGCCCTAAAGCATCATTCGTCGAAACAGCCAATACGACAGGCTTGCCATTTCTTAGCGTCGCTTTCGCTGCCATTAATACCGGAGAGTCTGTCATTGCATTTGCAAACTTACTCATAGAATTTCCTGTTAGTGGTGCAATTACCATACAATCTAGTGGAATTTTAGGTCCTAGCGGTTCTGCACCAACGATTGAATTAATCGCTTTAAAACCTGTTACTTCTTCAATCTTTTTAATCCACTCTGCCCCTTCTCCAAATCTCGTGTTTGTTGATTGAACAGTGTAAGAAACAACTGGACGTACTTCTGCTCCCTCAGCAATTAATTTTTCTAAATGAGGCATTACTTCTTCGTACGTACAATGTGAACCAGTAAAACCAAACCCTATTCTTTTCCCCTTTAAATTCATTCCCCATTCTCCTTTCTTGCTATTACGTCTTCTGCTAGTAACTGAGAAAGAACGTTCGCTAAAATTTGTCCTGCTGTTTTTGGAGCAACAATACCTGGTAATCCAGGTGCTAACAGCGCTTTGACTCCTCTTTTTTCCGCATATCTAAAGTCGGTACCACCTGGTTTAGAGGCTAAATCAATTACTAACGTATGAGCCGGCATTTTTGAAATGACATTTGCTGTCACAACGAGATGCGGAATTGTATTAATGACAATATCGATATTCCCTACTTCTTTCTCAATGTTCTGCATGTGAAAAGGAGAAAACATCATTTCTGTAATACGTGCAATATGTTCCGATCGTCTTGCTCCAACTTTGACATGGGCTCCTAATGATTGAAATGCTCTGGCAACACTCATCCCTGTTCTACCAAATCCTAAAACCATCACATTAGAACCATGAATTGTATAGTCGGTATGTTGAATTACCATCATTAATGTACCTTCTACAGTTGGAATAGAATTGTAGATTGCCACATCATCACGATCAAATAATTTAATAAGTTTACGGTTTGTCGTAGATACGAGATTTTCCAAGTAAGGTGTACCAATACCTGAATATATAGTAAAATGTTCTGGTGTATTTTCAATTTGTTCTTTCGTTATAGAAACTTTTTCGTTTGAAAAAATAGTATCTACTTCTCCCTTGGCATTTGTACCTGCAACCGGCAAAATAATTGCATCCAAAGAAGTGAAATCTAAATTTTGTATACTTTCTTTTGCTGCCCCTGTGAAGCCATGGTCTAACTGATCAAACCCTATCAATGAAAGTTTCGCATCCAATTCAACGAGCTTGCGAATTACTTCTAGCTGTCTTGCATCTCCTCCTATGACAGCAATATGCATCTCAGTCAACATTCCCTAATTCACCTTCTTTTTCTGTCATTTATAAGAAAAGTGCCTACTTTTTCTTTTTCCTCCACATCATATGTAATGTACGAGTTTTAGGTGATTGAAAAACAAAAAGCACCTATCATTTATCCCACTATTTATATGCAGGAAGGCTCCCACCTCAAATTCAGTATAGGAGAAGACATTATGTTGGATTTTGCTCTTAGTAAAATGAACAAAAAAAGATGACCAAAATGGCCATCTTTCACTTCGAATTTGAACGATCTGTAATATCACAAAGAATCATATCCTGCCCCACTTTTTTAATTTGCCTCCATGCTACTCTTATTTCTTGTGGTTCCTTTTTGAAACCTCCCCATTTCCCAGCAGGTATAATAAGAGCCTGTATTTGTCCATCCTTTTCATCAATCTCTAAATCGACGTAACCTAAAACCCCCATTTTTTCTGCTCTTTCTAAATTTACAATCTCTTTACCACTTAATTCACTTAATCGCATACACTCTCCCCCTAACGAAATTATGAATGTAAGTTATCTATAATTAGTACCTATTCTGTATATCTAAAAAAAATAACCGTATCTCGTTTAAAAGAGATACGGTTATTTTTACATACTTCATATAAAGCAATTATAGTTTTATTCCTTTTGGAAGTTTTCCATCTGGACTAATTAATGCAGCAGAGAATTCATCTGTAAACATGTTACGAATTAACTCATCAACATTTTCTTTTGTTACAGTGTTTACACTTTCAATAATCTCATCAAGTGAACGATGCTTACGAAGTAGCAATTCATTTTTACCATTACGGCTCATACGGCTATTCGTACTTTCTAAACTTAACATTAAGTTTCCTTTTAATTGTTCTTTACTATTCATAAGCTCTTTTTCTGTAATACCTGTATTTTTCAATGTTTCTAATGTTTCTTGCATTGTTTCATACAGTGTATCTAATTGTTGGCTACCTGTTCCACCGTACAGTGTTAACATACCTGTATCTTCATAAGAAGAATGGTAAGAAAATACTGAGTAAGCTAACCCGCGTTGCTCACGTACTTCTTGGAATAAACGGCTACTCATACTACCGCCTAAAACGTTATTTAATACAATTAAGTTATAAATATCTTCGTGTCCCATTTGTAAGCCTTTATATCCTAGACATAAATGAGCTTGTTCTGTTTCCTTTTTACGTGCTACCTTATTAAAATGGAAAATTGGGCTATGTACTTGTTCACGGTTTGTCGTTCCTTCATAACTACCGAAATATTGCTCTACCGTTTGTAAAAAGGCTTCATCAATATTTCCTGCAATTGATACAACTACATTTTCAGGTGTGTAATGATCCTTAATATATTGGCGTAGCGTATCACCTGTAAACGTATTAAGCGTTTCTTCTGTTCCTAAAATAGGATATCCAAGCGGATGTGTTTCATATGTTGCTTTCGTTAACATATCATGCACAATATCATCTGGAGCATCTTCGTACATTTTAATTTCTTCACATACAACATTCTTCTCTTTTTTCAGTTCTTCTTCATCAAATGTTGAATTAAAGAACATATCTGCTAATACATCTAAAGCATATTTAGCATGCTCATCTAGCACTTTTGCATAATAACAAGTGTATTCTTTTGAAGTAAAAGCATTCACTTGCCCACCAATGCTATCAAATGATTCTGCAATTTCGCGTGCACTACGTGTTTCCGTCCCTTTAAAGAACATATGCTCTAAAAAGTGAGAAATCCCGTTATTTTTTTCATTTTCATTTCTTGATCCTGCATGGATCCAAATACCAATCGCAACCGATCTTACAGTTGGTATATTCTCCATAACTATTCTTACACCATTTTTACAAGTATATTTTTTAATCAAAAACTTTCCTCCTACTGCCAGTTTCTCTAAATAAGTGCTATTATTTAATGATAACAAGTTTAAGGATGAATGTCATGCAAATGTATTTAATCCACACGTTTTTCATCCAGTAATTCTGTTATATTCCCTACTTTATATCCTTGTTCCTTCAATTTTGTAATCATTGTATCTAATGCTTCTGTTGTGGACGAAGTAGGATGCATTAATACGATAGCACCTGGATGTATTTTTCTCATTACTCTCTGCAATAGTACATCTGGCTCAGGTCGCTTCCAATCAATTGTATCGACAGTCCACATAATCGTTCCCATTTGAAAATCATCTGCAATTTTCACGACTTCATCCCGAAAACTACCACTCGGCGGTGCAAACCATCTTACCTTTTGATTCGTAGCTGCTTCGATCATTCGATTTGTTTTTTGTAACTGGTCTCTTATTTCATCAGACGATAACGTTTTCATATTAGGGTGTGTGTAAGAATGATTTCCGACTTCTTGATTTGCATCGACAATCATTTTTGCAAATCGTAAATTTTCTTTCACCCAACGTCCTTCTAAAAAGAAAGTCGCCTTCACATCATGTTTTTTCAATATTTCTAATATACGAGGCAAATACTCATTTCCCCATGCCACATTTATTGTTAATCCCACCATCTTTTTATTGGGATGCCCTCTATAAATTGGCGCTGGTGATAAATCTTCTAAGTGGACACTCGGCGATACTTCCTTGAATTCAAGATGTTTTTGATCAAATTTCTTTAGCTTCTTCATATTGTTATAGGATGCTTCCATATCAACTTGTCTTCCATTATATCCTGGTGTCGCTTTCCATATCTTATCAATCATCGCATTTTGCGGTGCAATCTCATATTGTTTTGCATGCTTTTGAATTTCTTCATATAAGTTATCCTGTGCAAAAACGGAATAAGAGCCTACACTGACATATAAAAAGAATATACATATGTATGCCAATATACGAGCTTTCATATAAACCCTCCCATTAACTATATAAAAACCATTTTTCTTCTTATCTTTGTTAATTTGAGCGTTATAATAAAAACTATACCTATACTGACATAAAAATATATGTAAATCATATTTTTACATAACAAAAAAAGCCAGTTAAACTGGCTTTTACTTATTGCTGCTCTTGTTTGTTTTCTTCTTTAGCAGCTTCTTTTTCTTGCTCTTCTTTTAGCAATACTTTTCTAGATAGATTCACGCGACCTTGCTTGTCAATCTCGATGACTTTAACTGTAATTACATCACCAATTTTCACAACGTCTTCTACTTTACCTACACGCTCAAGTGCAAGTTCAGAAATGTGAACTAATCCATCTTTACCGCTGAATAATTCAACGAAAGCACCGAATTTCTCAACACGTTTCACTTTTCCTTCGTAGATTTCACCTACTTGTACTTCGCGAACGATATCTTCGATAATTTTCTTAGCTTTGTCATTCATTTCTTGATTTATTGAAGAAATGAATACTGTACCATCTTGCTCGATGTCAATCTTAACGCCAGTTTCTTCAATAATTTTATTGATTTGTTTACCGCTCGGTCCGATAACATCACGGATTTTATCTGGGTTAATTGTCATTGTAATAATCTTTGGAGCGTACGCTGATAATTCAGTACGTGGCTCTGCAATAACAGATAACATATGATTTAGAATGTGCACACGACCAACTTTCGCTTGTTGTAATGCTTCTTCTAAAATTTCACGAGATAGACCATCGATTTTAATGTCCATTTGTAGTGCAGTTACACCTTGTGCTGTACCTGCTACTTTAAAGTCCATATCACCTAAATGATCTTCCATACCTTGAATATCAGATAAAATTGTGTAATGCTCACCTGATTTAACTAGACCCATTGCAATACCTGCAACTGGAGCTTTAAGTGGAACACCAGCATCCATCATTGCTAAAGTACTACCACAAATACTTGCTTGTGAAGTAGAACCATTTGATTCTAAAACTTCAGATACAAGACGTACTGTGTATGGGAAATCTTTTTCAGATGGAATTACAGGCTCAAGAGCACGTTCTCCTAGTGCACCGTGACCGATTTCACGACGACCTGGTCCACGCATCGGTCTTGTTTCACCAACACTAAATGATGGGAAATTGTAATGGTGCATAAAGCGTTTTGATTCTTCTACACCAAGACCATCTAAAATTTGTACATCACCTAATGCGCCTAATGTACAAATACTTAATGCTTGTGTTTGTCCACGTGTGAACAGACCAGAACCGTGTGTACGAGATAAAATGCCAACCTCTGATGCTAATGGACGAATTTCGTCACCTTTACGGCCATCCGGGCGAATTTTTTCAACTGTAATAAGACGACGTACTTCCTCTTTTACAATTTTATATAAAATCTCATTTACTTGTCCTAATGTATCAGCGTCAGCTTCCTGCGCTTCGTAATGTTCAATTACACGCTTTTTCACTTCGTTAATTGCATCTTCACGTGCATGTTTCTCATGTACTTGAATTGCAGAATGCATATCCTTCTCAGCCATTTCACGTATAGCTTGGTTAAGTTCAGCGTCAACTTCATAAAGTTTCACTTCTGATTTCTCTTTACCTACAGCTTGTACAATCTCTTCTTGGAATGCAATTAAACGTTTAATTTCGTCATGACCAAACATAATTGCTTCTAACATTGTTTCTTCAGGCACTTGATCTGCTCCTGCTTCAACCATGTTAATTGCATCTTTCGTACCAGCTACAACAAGGTGAATATCACTTTGTTCTTGCTGTTCTACTGTTGGGTTGATAACGAATTCGCCGTTAATACGACCAACTGTTGCACCCGCAATTGGACCTTCAAATGGAATATCTGAAATCGATAACGCTAATGAAGAACCAAGCATAGCTGCCATTTCAGAAGAACAATCTTGATCAACACTCATTACGATGCTGACAACTTGTACTTCGTTACGGAAACCATCAGCGAAAAGTGGACGAATTGGACGGTCGATTAAACGACTTGCCAAAATTGCTTTTTCACTTGGACGACCTTCACGTTTAATAAAACCGCCAGGAATTTTTCCGACTGCATATAAACGCTCTTCATAGTTTACTGTAAGTGGGAAGAAATCTACATTTTTTGCTTCTTTTGATGCAGTTGCTGTAGATAGAACCGCTGTATCGCCATATCTTACTAATACTGCTCCGTTCGCTTGCTTTGCAAGCTGACCTGTTTCAACTGTTAGCTGGCGACCAGCTAAATCTATCGAGAAGACTTGCTTTTCTTGACTCATTTAAGTACCCCTCTCAATTTAAAGTATTCAATTCTTCTATGTAAATGGATAGTATATCACAATATTCTACCTCTAGTATTACCGAAAATGAAGTAAGCTATAAAGAGTAGAAGATATATTTTTACCTAACAAAAAAGCGGGAATATTCCCGCTTCTTTGACTATCGACGTAAGCCAAGCTTTGTGATTAATTCACGGTAACGTGTGATATCGCTATTACGAAGGTAAGTTAGTAAGTTACGACGTTTACCAACCATCTTTAATAGACCACGACGTGAATGATGATCTTTCTTGTGAGTACGTAAGTGCTCGTTTAGAGTGTTAATTTGCTCCGTTAGGACAGCAATTTGAACCTCTGGAGAACCAGTATCAGTCTCATGAGTTCTAAATTGTGCAATGATTTCATTTTTACGCTCTTGTGTTAAAGCCATCCTATTTCACCTCCTATTAATTAAACCCCCGATTACCTAGCAAGCGTCGGTGAGTCGCAATGCCAAGCAATGGTTGTCATAAAGTACATAACATAGAATACTACTTTTCATTTGAAAAAGCAAGTATATTCTTTTCGTTCGCAAAATATTCTTGTGCTGTTTTCTTATCTTTTGCGATTTGTTCAACTAACTCATCGATGCCATTGAATTTCTTCTCTTCTCTTATACGCATATGCCACTCTACTGTAACATTTTGATCATATATGTCTTTGTTAAATTCAAATAAATGCACTTCAATAGATAGTTGACGCTCATCTTCTTTAAAGGTTGGTTTATATCCAATATTACATACACCATCGTACCATTCATCGTGAACTTTTAGTCTCACTGCATAAACACCTACAGGCGGTAATAGATACTCCTCACTTAAACCTACATTCGCTGTCGGGAAACCAATTTGACGTCCACGTTTATCACCGTGTACAACCGTTCCGCTTACTGTATACGCTCTACCTAAAATAGATGGAATTTGTTCCATTTCTCCATTTCGAATTAACTTTCGTAATGCTGTAGAACTTACTTTCTCTTCTTGAAATTCAACTTTTTCAATCACAGTCTGTGTAAACTCCCCTCTTGCATGAAATGGTAAAGTCTCCATCTTTCCTTTTCCTAAACGTCCATATGAATAATCAAATCCTGCTACTACATGCTTTACATTTAAACCAATAATATAATCATCTACAAATTGTTGTGGCAATAGGCCTGCAAATGATTCATCAAATTTAACAACATATAATATATCGATTCCTAAGTTCTCGACTATTTTTTCTTTATCACACATTGGTGTAATATACTCGGCATGCGCTTCTTTTTTACCTAAAACAACAGATGGATGCGGATAAAATGTCATCACTGCACTTTTATATCCCTTTTCATCTGCTATTTGTTTCGCAGTTCGAATCACACATTGATGCCCTAAGTGAATGCCATCAAAAAATCCTAATGCCATTACAGTAGGTGGTAATTCTAATTTATTTTGTTCATGTGGATGAGTTAAATGAATAAGTTTCACGCTTGAATTCACCTTTTTCTGTAATAATCCTTCCAATAATTCATTATAGCTTTAGTTCTTGATTATTCACAAGTACTTTCATCGGCTTTAGCATACCAGGATGTTTTGGGTGGTGCTCATAAATTGCAAGGCAGCGATCATTTTTATTAAACACTGTTATAAATGGCGCCGTTATTTCCAATTCATTTTTTAAGAACATACCATTCTTTATTTTCTCTGCTTGCTTTTCATCTACAACCATTTTCGGGAACTTACTTAACGCTTCATCAATTGAAATGAAGATAGACTCTACTGTTCCATTTTGCACGTTTTCTTCAATTTCTTCAAATGATATGCAATCTTCTAATAAAAATTCGCCAGAAGCTGTTCTTACAAGGTGAGACATATGTGATGGAAAACCAAGTTTTTCCCCAATCATTACGGCTAACGTTCTTACATATGTTCCTTTACTACACGTTACACGGAAACGGAATGAAATATTTTCTCCCTCAAACACTTCACGGTCATCTAGTAATACAAATTCATGAATTGTAATTGTACGAACTGGACGTTCAACTTCTTGTCCTGCTCTTGCATATTCATATAATTTTTTCCCGTTAACTTTTACAGCTGAAAACATCGGAGGCATTTGTTCAATCGTACCTGTTAATGCAGCAAGAGCCCCTTCTACTTCCTTACGAGTAATAACACGATCTACATGTTTCGTTTCAACAACTTCACCAGAAACATCTTCAGTTGTTGTTGAAAATCCAAGTGTTACTTCACCTTCATATGTTTTCGTCTCACTTGTTAAAAATTGTGCAATCTTCGTTGCTCTCCCAACACAAATAGGCAATACTCCTGTTACATCTGGATCTAATGTTCCTGTATGACCAATTCGTTTTTCACGCAATATCTTTCTTAATTTAAATACACAATCGTGTGACGTCATGCCTTTTGGCTTATGTAATAATACTACACCTTCCATATATGTTCACCTCATCGTAATTCTTTCATAATCATTACCCAAAACTTATTTTACATTGAAAAAATGGATAGACAAATGTCTATCCATTATTCTTCACGTTTACCGTCTTTATTAATTTGATGTAAAAGTGTATCAATTCGATGACCATATCCGATAGACTCATCAAATTCAAAGGAAATTTCAGGCGTTTTACGAAGACGAATACGTTGGCCAATTTCTGAACGAATGAAGCCTTTTGCCTTCGCTAAACCTTTTAGTGTATTTTCTTTCTGTTCTTCATCACCTAAAACAGAAATATACACTGTAGCAATTTGTAAATCTCCACTCACTTGTACATCTGTTACAGTAACAAATCCGACACGTGGATCTTTAATTTTACGACTGATGATGTCGCCTAATTCTTTTTTCATTTGCTCGCCTACACGGTTTGCACGTAATTTCATAACTCTTCACCTCATTCAATACCATTCCAATCGTGTTATTGTGCGTTCAATTTCAGGAAATGAATCGATGTACTCAAGTACACGATTCATTTCTTTTTCACAAATAACACGATTAGAGGATACAGAAACAATTGCAATTTCCGTACGTTGCCATACATCTTGATGCCCTACTTCTGAAACAGCTACGTTATAACGCTGCTTCACTCGAGTTAGCACCCGTTGCAAAATTGCTCGTTTCTCTTTTAAAGAATGCACATCGTAAATCATACACTCGAATGAGAGTGAAGCGATGATCATCGCTTCACTTCTTCCATAATGTATGCTTCAATAATGTCCCCTTCTTTAAGATCATTATATCTCTCAATTGTAATACCACACTCATAGTTTTGTGCAACTTCTTTTACGTCGTCTTTGAAACGTTTTAACGTATCAAGTTGTCCTTCGAAAATTACTACGCCATCACGGATAATACGCACGCCACTATCACGTGTAATTTTACCGTCTGTTACGTAACAACCTGCGATTGTTCCAACTTTTGTTACTTTAAACGTTTGACGTACTTCTGCTTGACCGATTACTTTTTCTTCGAATTCTGGATCTAGCATACCTTGCATCGCTGCTTCGATCTCTTCGATTACTTTATAAATAATGCGGTGTAAACGAATATCAACGTTCTCTAATTCCGCTGTACGCTTCGCATTCACATCTGGGCGTACGTTAAATCCAATTACAATTGCATTAGATGCAGAAGCTAAAATGATATCAGATTCTGTAATCGCACCTACGCCTGTATGGATAATTTTAACTTTAACACCTTCAACATCAATTTTACGAAGTGATGCTGCCATTGCTTCTACAGAACCTTGTACGTCTGCTTTCACGATTAAGTTAATTTCTTTTACATCGCCCTCTTGGATTTGTTGGAATAAATCTTCAAGGCTTAATTTAGATTTTTCACCACGTTGAGCAAGTAACGCTTCTTGTGCACGTGATTCACCGATTTGACGAGCTTTCTTCTCATCAGCGAATGCCATGAAACGATCTCCCGCTTGTGGCACTTCGTTTAAACCTGTAATTTCAACAGGAGTTGATGGACCAGCAACTTTTACACGACGACCAATATCACTTACCATTGCACGAACACGTCCGAATGAAGTACCAACAACGATTGGGTCTCCAACTCGAAGCGTACCGTTTTGAACAAGTAATGTCGCGATAGTTCCTTTACCTTTATCAAGCTGTGCTTCAATTACAGTACCAGTTGCATAGCGGTTTGGATTTGCTTTATATTCTTCTACTTCACTTACAAGAAGAATCATTTCTAGTAAGTTGTCAATTCCTTCGCCTTGAATGGCTGAGATTGGTACGAAGATTGTATCTCCACCCCATGCTTCTGGAACTAATTCATATTCTGTTAGTTCTTGCATTACGCGATCAGGATTCGCAGCTGGTTTATCCATTTTATTCACAGCAACAATAATTGGTACTCCTGCTGCTTTCGCATGGTTAATTGCTTCAACTGTTTGTGGCATAACACCGTCATCAGCTGCAACAACAAGGATTGTAATATCCGTTACTTGTGCACCACGAGCACGCATCGTTGTAAACGCCGCGTGACCAGGTGTATCTAAGAATGTAATCTTCTTGTCATTTACTTCAACTTGGTATGCACCAATATGCTGAGTAATTCCACCTGCTTCGCCAGCAGTTACTTTAGAGTTACGGATAGAGTCAAGTAATGTTGTTTTACCATGGTCAACGTGTCCCATAATTGTAACTACAGCTGGACGCTCTTTTAAGTTCTCTTCATCATCTTGCTCATCGATGAATGTTTCAAACTCAGTCTCGCTGACAATTACTTCTTCTTCTACTTCAATACCGTAGTCGTTAGCAATTAACTCAATTGTGTCTTTATCTAAGTCTTGGTTAATTGTTGCCATAATTCCAAGCATGAAGAGCTTCTTAATAATTTCAGATGGCTCTTTGCTTAATTTCTTAGCAAGATCACCTACTGTAAGGCTTCCAGAGAAAGTAATTTTATCTGGTGTTTCTACAGTTTGTGTTTGTTGTCTTCCAGCAAAGTTCTCTTGACGCTTATCTTCGTTTCCTTTGCCTTTTTTCTTTTTCTTATTGCTGTTCTTTTTACTACGAACAACTTTTTCTTCTACTTCAAACTCATCTGCAACAGAAGGTTTTTCAGCTTGATACTCATTATCTAATTTGTTTACTACTTCATCGTCTAACATTGTCATATGATTCGAAACCTCGATATTCATTTCTTTTAGTTTTGTCATAAGATCTTTACTTGAGATATTATGTTTTTTCGCATATTCATGCACTCGAATTTTACTCATACCTTCACCCCCGGTAATTTGTATCGAGCATGCTACGCAGCTTTTTCGCAAAGCCTTCATCTAACACAGCTACAACGACTCGCTCATCTCTCCCAATCGCATGCCCTAATTGTTGTCGATTTTCGACCTTTCTCATTGGTACGTTGTAGTACGTCGTTTTATCCGTAATGCGCTTTGCAGTATTTGCTGACGCATCCTCAGATAGCAATACAAGTTTTGCTTTGCCACTTCGTACTTCCTTTAAAACGAGTTCTTCACCCGAAATAATTTTTCGAGCCCGGTTTGCTAGTCCTAAAAACGATTTCCAATCGGACACTTATTTCGACTCCTTCTCAACAAGCTCAAGAAGCTCTTCATAAAGAGAACTGTCGATTTTCGCTTTTAGATGATGTTCCAAAACATTTTTCTTTTGAGCTTGAAGAATACTTTCTTTATCTTTTGATAAATAAGCACCTCGTCCTGATTTCTTTCCAGTTAAATCAATAGACACTTCTCCCTCTTTGGAACGAACAATGCGAACGAGCTCTCGTTTTGATTTCATTTCTTGCGTTGCAACACATTTTCGTAACGGAACTTTTCGATTGCTCATACTCATCACCTCTATTCGATTTCGTCTTCAACTGAATCGAATCCGAATGCGACTACGCTATCTTCTTCTGTTACAATACCAAGTTGTTTCGCATCAGACTCACTCTTAATATCAATTTTCCAACCTGTTAATTTAGCTGCAAGACGTGCATTTTGTCCACGTTTACCGATAGCTAATGACAGTTGGTGGTCTGGAACAACAACAGTTGTTGCTTTTTCTTCTTCATCTACAAGTACTTTAACAACTTGTGATGGGCTTAAAGCATTGGCAACATATTCTACTGGATCATTTGACCAGCGAACGATGTCAATCTTTTCACCTTTTAGTTCGTCTACAATTCGTTGTACACGTTGTCCTTTCGGTCCTACACAAGAACCTACTGGATCAACATCGATGTTCTCTGCATGTACAGAGATTTTAGAACGATCTCCTGCTTCACGTGCTACAGAACGAATTTCAACCGTTCCATCATAAATTTCAGGAACTTCCATTTCGAATAAACGTTTTAAAAGACCAGGATGTGTACGTGATACGTAAATTTGTGGTCCTTTTGTTGTTTTTTCTACTTTTGTAATGAATACGCGAATACGATCATGTGGTTTGTACTGTTCGTTCGGCATTTGCTCACTTACAGGTAATAAAGCTTCTACTTTCCCTAAGCTTACATAGATGAAACGAGCATCTTGACGTTGTACGATACCAACCATGATATCTTCTTCACGGTCACTAAACTCAGAGTAAATAACACCGCGTTCAGCTTCACGCACTCGTTGTGTTACAACTTGTTTTGCAGTTTGTGCTGCAATACGACCGAAATCTTTTGGTGTTACTTCAATTTCTAGTACATCACCATCTTGATAGTTTGGATTAATTTGTCTTGCTTCTTCAACAGAAATTTCAAGACGTGGATCAAACACATTATCAACAACGTCTTTACGTGCTAAAACTTGGATTGTTCCCACTTGTGGGTTAAAGCTCACACGAACGTTTTGTGCTTGGTTAAAATTGCGTTTATAAGCAGAGATTAACGCTGCTTCAATCGCATCAATAATAATATCTTTGCTAATTCCTTTTTCTGACTCTAATACGAGCAAGGCATCTAACAACTCAGTGCTCATGAAGATCCCCCTTCTAACTAAAACGTAACAGCAAGTCGCGCATTTGCAACTTTATCCATTGGAATTTGGATTTCTTTTTTACGTGTTTTAATTGTTAATAATAATGTAATTGTAGTACCATCGTAGGAAAGCATTTTCCCTTCAAACATCTTTTCACCATCAATCGGCTCATATGTTTTAATTGCCACTTGTTTTCCTACCGCTTGCTGGAAGTCTTTCTCTTTCTTTAATGGGCGTTCTGCTCCAGGAGATGACACATCCAAAAAGTAAAGATGAGGAATTGGATCCTCTTTATCTAAAGCTTCGCTTAAACGTTCACTCACCGCACCGCATTCTTCAATGTCGACTCCCTTTTCAGAATCGATGAATACGCGTAAGAACCAGTCTTGTCCTTCTTTCACATACTCTACATCTACAAGTTCAAGATTTAACTCTTCAACGATTGGCTGCGCAAATGCTTCTACAACTTCTGTGACTTTCTTATCCATAAACAGCCTCCTTCCTGCCGCCATGTACCATTTACAAGAAAAGACCCCGCCCATAGAACGGTCTATCTTATTCTTTCTCGTTAGCTAACAAAAGCCCCTGCCGTTAAGCAGGGAATATCTGTCTTAGTATTACCAAATTTAAGAAGTAAAACTTGTAACAAAATATGTATATACGACAGAAATTTCTTACCTCTCCACATCAATAAAATGTAGATAGTAACACGAAAGAGTGGGTTTCCCCACTCTTTTTTTCACACAATATACATGACATGGTTATCTCGGTTAATAGTATACCATAGCAAATGTTGATTTGCAAAGACTTTTCCTGCCTATTAGAACAGTGATAACTGGTTTTGATCCGGCAAATCACCTAAACAACCTTGACTATCTAAATACTCAATAATTGTTTTCGAAACCTTACTACGCTGCTGCAAGTCTTCTTTTGATAAGAAGTCTCCATTTTTGCGAGCTTCCACAATACTTAAAGCTGCGTTCGTACCAAGACCAGGTACCGCATTAAATGGAGGAATTAATGAGTCTCCATCAATAATAAAGTCTGTTGCATGTGAACGATACAAATCAACCTTTTGGAATGAGTATCCACGTTCACACATTTCAAGTGTCATTTCTAGTACTGTTAATAAACTCTTCTCTTTCGGCGCTGCATCTAAACCTTTTTGCGCAATTTCATCAATTCTTGCACGTATAGATGCTGAACCTTTCGCCATCGCTTCTACGTCAAAGTCATCTGCACGAACCGTAAAGTATGCCGCATAGAATAGAAGCGCGAAATGTACTTTAAAGTATGCAATACGCACAGCCATAAGTACATATGCAGCTGCGTGGGCTTTAGGGAACATGTACTTAATCTTCTTACATGAATCAATATACCAACCTGGTACATTATTACTTTTCATGTCCTCTTCCCATTCTTCTGGTACCCCTTTACCTTTACGTACTGACTCCATAATTTTGAAGGCTAATGATGGATCTAAACCTTGATAGATTAAATATACCATGATGTCATCACGACAACCGATAACTTCACTCAGCGTACATGTACCGTTATAAATTAACTCGTTTGCATTACCTAGCCATACGTCCGTACCATGTGATAATCCAGAAATTTGGACTAACTCTGAGAATGTCGTCGGTTTCGTCTCTTCTAACATCTGTCTTACGAATTTCGTACCAAACTCTGGTATACCAAGTGTACCTGTTTTACAGTTAATTTGTTCTTCCGTTACGCCTAACGATTCTGGCCCTGAGAAAATTTTCATTACTTCTGGATCGTCCGTTGGGATTGTTTTCGGATCAATGCCACTTAAATCTTGTAACATACGAATAACAGTCGGATCATCGTGTCCTAGTATATCAAGTTTCAATAAATTATCATGAATCGAGTGGAAATCAAAGTGTGTCGTTCTCCATTCAGCCCCTATTGAATCTGCCGGAAACTGTATTGGTGAGAAATCAAAGATGTCCATATAATCTGGCACAACGATAATACCACCTGGATGCTGTCCTGTTGTACGTTTTACACCGGTACATCCTGCTACTAAGCGGTCAATTTCTGCATTTCGAATCGTTAAGTTATGATCATTTGCATAACCTTTTACATATCCATAAGCAGTTTTTTCCGCAACTGTACCAATCGTTCCTGCACGATATACATAATCTTCACCGAACAGTACTTTCGTATAGTTATGGGCACGTGGTTGGTATTCACCAGAGAAGTTCAAATCGATATCGGGTACCTTATCTCCTTTAAATCCAAGGAACGTTTCGAACGGAATGTCATGTCCATCTTTTACATATGGAATATTACAAGCAGGACATTCTTTATCCGGTAAGTCGAAACCAGACCCTACAGAACCATCATTAAAGAATTCTGATTGCTTACACTTCGGACATACATAGTGTGGTGGTAATGGGTTTACTTCTGTAATTTCCATCATCGTTGCAACGAATGATGAACCTACCGATCCACGTGAACCTACTAGATATCCGTCTACTAACGATTTTTTCACAAGCTTATGTGAAATTAAATAAATTACGGCGAATCCATGCCCGATAATACTTTTTAATTCTTTTTCTAAACGCGCTTCTACAATTTCAGGTAACTCTTCACCATAAATGCTACGCGCCATTTTATAACTCATATCACGCGTTTCATCATCTGCACCTTCAATTTTCGGCGTGTATAGATCATCTTTTACTGGATGGACATCGCCAATTAATGATGCAATCTTTTGTGTATTCGTTACGACAATTTCTTTCGCTACGTCTTCACCTAAGAATGAGAAACACTCTAACATTTCATCCGTTGTACGGAAATGTACAGGTGGTAATGAATGTCGATTTAACGGATTGGCTCCGCCCTGTGAACTAACTAAAATTTTACGATACATTGCATCTTCTGGATCTAAATAATGCACATTTCCGGTAGCAACAACTGGTTTATCTAACGTCTCACCTAGTTTTACTAAGTTCGAAATAATTGTTTTTAATTGCCCCTCATCTCGAACAAGTTCACGCTCTACTAAATGACGTAACACCTCTGGAGGCATTACTTCAATGTAATCATAGAACTGTGCAATTTCTTCTACCTCTTCAGGAGCCTTTTGCATCATTGCCTCAAATACTTCACCTTTATCACAAGCCGTTCCTACTAAAATTCCTTCACGATATTTTTTTAATAGTGACCTCGGTACACGTGGTACACGGTAAAAGTAATTCAGGTGAGAATATGAAACAAGTTTATATAAATTTTTCAATCCAACATCTGATGTAGCAAGTAATGTCATATGACTTGGACGCCCGCGTTTATATGCATCCCCTTGTCCCATACTATCGTTTAATTGATCGTGATATTCAAAACCTTTTTCAATTACATCTTTTAACATTTTTACAAGTAAATATCCCGTTGCTTCAGTATCATAAATCGCACGGTGATGTTGCGTTAATTCAATATCAAGCTTTTTACACATCGTATTTAATCGGTGGTTTTTCATTTCTGGGAATAAGAATCTTGCAAGTTCTAACGTATCAATAACTGGGTTATTCGTTTTTTCTAATCCGGCCTTTTTAAAACCTACGTTAATAAAGCCCATATCAAAGCTTGCGTTATGAGCAACAAGTGTATGGTCACCCATCCATTCCTCAAACTTTTTAAACACTTCGTCCACTTCTGGCGCGTCGGTTAACATATCATCTGTAATACCTGTTAATTCAATAATTGTTGCCGATAACGGTTGATGCGGATTTGCAAAAGATTCAAAGCGATCAATAATTTCGCCACCTTTTACTTTTACAGCAGCTAACTCAATAACAGTGTCATACACAGCAGATAAGCCGGTGGTCTCAACGTCAAAGACAACATATGTTTCATCTGCAAGTAGACGATGCGCTTCGTTATATGCAATCGGTACACCATCATTAACTAAATTTGCCTCGACACCATATATAACTTTAACCCCAGCCTTTTTACCCGCAGAATATGCTTCTGGGAAAGACTGTGCAACAGCATGGTCCGTTACCGCAATAGCCTCATGCCCCCATTTACCTGCTTGGGCCACAAGTCTAGAAACAGGAGTAACAGCGTCCATTTGGCTCATCGGAGTGTGAAGATGAAGCTCTACTCGTTTTTCACCTTCTGGCGCTTTATCTTTACGAGACGGTCCCGTTATTTCATTAATATCATTTGCAATCATTACTAAATCTCGAACGAATGTATCATTTTGGACAGAACCACGAGCCTTCACCCACATTCCTTTTTTCAAGGATTGTAGCATTGGAATATCTTCTTTATCACGTGAGAACATTTTGATCATAATTGAATCTGTATAATCCGTTATTTTTAAAGTTAATAACGTACGACCACTACGAAGCTCTTTCGTTTCCACATGGAAGACATATCCTTGCACCGTTTTTCTTCTTTCTTCATCTTGAATTTCTCGCATCGGTGTAATCTCTTCATCCGGCTTAATAAGATACCCGAGTGTGATCGGCCCTTCATGCACAACGCTGCTTTCTTCAGCTTGCTTCTTCGCCATTTCTTCCATAGCTTGTATAACACGCTCGCGGTCTTCTTGCTGCGTTTGCTCACGAAACTTTTGCATTTCTTCTGTATTTTGCTGTATATGTGTGTCTAACTGGAAACGCGGGAATCCAAAAGCCTCGTATTGATCTCCTACTGGTTTCGCAACGTTTTTCTTTAAAGCAGTAGATTCCAGTTCATTATTCACATTTATAAGTAACTTCACTCCATTGACCTGCGGAAGTTGCTTCTTTAAATAAGCAAACATAGGTGAAAATGTAATTCGTTCCGTACAAAGTGGCCAATACGCCCTCACTTCTTCTTCAGTAAATTGTTTGTTCTCTGTTTCTAATGCAAATGTTGTTCTTGCAATATGAGAAAATGATTGCTTAAGCTTTGTTTCTAGCAATTCATATAATTCTGTAGGCAAAATACGCGGCACTTGTAAGTCAAAATGCCAACTTTTATTCGCTTTATCAATAACTAGCTTTTCAATGCCACCGCCTTGTAAATATTGATTTATAAGGTCTTCTGGTATTTGCAACTGCTGGAGCAAAATTTGAAATCGCTCTTGTTGTTCATTTGTTAAAGACATAAGCACTCTCCTTCCATTTGCTATTATAAATTGAAACGTACTACAAAGAAAGATTTCTCCCTTCTTCTTTTACAAAATACGTTTACAAAGAAAGAGAAGGTACCTCGTTATGAGGTACCTCTTCTTATTTTAAAATATTAGCAATATATGTTTGAAGCTCTTCTACTTTCACTTCTTCAGATTCGCCTGTAGCACGTACTTTCACTTCTACAATACCTTCGTCTGCTTTTTTACCAACTGTCACGCGAACTGGAAGACCGAATAAATCAGCATCCGCAAATTTAACACCTGCACGTTCTGCACGATCATCTAGTAATACTTCATATCCCTGCTCTTGTAATGAGTTATAGATGTTTTCACCCATTTCACGTTGTGCATCAGATTTCATATTTACTGGAATTACATGCACATGGAACGGTGCAACAGCTTTTGGCCAAACTAAACCGTTCTCATCATTAAACTGCTCTGCAATTGCTGCCACTGTACGAGACACACCAATGCCGTAACAACCCATAATAAGTGGTTGTGTTTTTCCGTTTTCATCTAGGAATGTTGCGTTCATTGCTTCACTATAACGAGTTCCTAATTTGAATACATGACCAACTTCAATTCCGCGTGCGAAAAGAATTGTTCCGTTTCCGTCTGGAGATTGGTCTCCTTCTTGAATGAATCGTAAATCCGTATATTGACTTACTTTAAAGTCACGTTCTGGATTTACATTTACATAATGGAACCCTTCTTCATTCGCTCCTGCACATCCGTTGACAATTGATGCTACAGCGTGATCAGCGATAATTTCGATATCACCTGTTACACCAATCGGCCCTAATGAACCAACTTCACAATTTAATAATTCTTTTACTTCTTCATGAGAGGCAAGCTCAACAACTGAAGCACCGTACACATTTTTCACTTTTACATCGTTTACTTCATGATCACCACGGACAAGTACAACTACTAATTTCTCATCTACTTTAAATACCATAGACTTAATGCACTTTTCAGCTTCGATGTTTAAGAATGCAGATACTTCTTCAATTGCTTTTTGATCTGGTGTTGCTACTTTTTCAAGCGCTTTTTCTGCTTCGTCACTCTTCGTATACGTAGCTACAACAGGAGCCATTTCGATGTTCGCTGCATAATCAGATGTATCAGAGTATGCAATTGTATCTTCACCAACATCAGATAATACCATAAATTCATGTGTATCTTTTCCGCCCATTGCTCCAGAATCAGCAATAACCGCACGGAAATTCAAACCACAACGAGCAAAAATGTTAGAGTATGCTTTGTATAAGCGATCGTACACTTCATCTAAGCTCTCTTGTGTAGCATGGAAAGAGTATGCATCTTTCATTAGAAACTCTCTTCCACGTAATAAACCGAAACGAGGTCTTTGTTCATCACGGAATTTTGTTTGAATTTGATATAATGTTAGCGGTAATTTTTTATATGATTTCACTTCATCACGTACAAGATCCGTAATTACTTCTTCATGTGTCGCTCCTAATGCAAATTCACGAGCGTTACGATCTTTCATACGCATTAATTCAGATCCGTATGAATACCAACGACCTGACTCTTGCCATAATTCTGCAGCTTGCATCGCTGGCATTAATAATTCTACAGCACCTGCGCGCTCCATTTCTTCTCGAACGATACGTTCTACTTTGTGTAGTACTTTTAATCCAAATGGTAGAAAACTATAAATACCAGAAGCATTTTGACGCATAAAACCTGCACGAAGTAATAACTGATGACTCTTAATCTCCGCATCAGCTGGAACTTCACGTAATGTAGGACTGAATACCATACTTTGTTTCATCTATTCGCACCTCTTCATTTTACTCTTACACGCAGGAAAACCCCTCACCTCGAGTTAGGTGAGGGATTTTATTCTACGAGCTCTATTTCATTATAAGTTTCACTTTATTTTACAAGAAAAACTTACGAATGTCATTCCAAGTTACAACTAACATAAGTAACATTAATAATGCAAAACCAATAAAGTGAACCATTCCTTCTTTTTGGCGATCAATTGGTTTCCCGCGCAATGCCTCAATTAGGAAGAAGAACAAACGTCCACCGTCTAAAGCAGGAACTGGTAGTAAATTAAATAAACCAAGGTTTATACTTAAAACAGCTGCTAAACTTAATACACGCGTAAATCCATAATCTACAACTTGATCTGTTAGATTATAAATTCCTACTGGACCTGACAACTCATTAATAGAGAATTGACCAGTTACTAATTTCACAAGAGACTCAAAAATTAGTTTCGTCCATTGGTATGTTTGTTCAAAACCTGATTTAATAGAACCCATCACTGTCTTCTCTACAGGAGAGTAAACACCGATTCTACCAACTTCTTCTTTACCTTCTTTATCAAGCGTTGGCGTTACTTTCACATTAAACTGTTCACTATCACGCTTTACTTGTAACGTAATTTCTTTATTCGGATTTTCACGTACAATGGTAACAACATCTTTCCATGTACTTGTGTTTTTCCCATCAATAGCTTGAATTGTATCATTTTCTTTTAATCCAGCTTGCTCTGCTGCACTATTCTCCATCACTTTTCCGACCATTGGTTTGTCAACAGGAACACCTTGTACAAATCCAAGAATCACAAAAATAACAAATGCTAAAATGAAGTTCATTGCAGGACCCGCAAAGATCGTTAAAGCACGTTGACCTAATTTCTTAGAGCCAAACTGTCTATTATACGGAGCAATTTGAATTTCTTCACCGGCAGTAATAATACGAGCCTTCTCATTCACTCGGAATGTTTGAAGCTCTTCCTCGTACTCTTCATAACCCGAAATTGTTAAATTATGCTCTAAATCAGCTTGTTCGACTTCAATAACGCGAACATTTGGATACTTTTCATATCCATCAAAGACTAATTTTACAACTTCGTCTTTTTCGTTTAATACAAGGCCAACCTTTTTCCCAGGCTTTAACTCAACTGTATCTGCATCCTCGCCAGCCATTCTTACATAGCCACCAAGGGGCAGTAATCGAATCGTATACACCGTTTCATTCTTTTCAAATGAGAATATTTTCGGACCAAAACCAATCGCAAACTCACGGCATAAAATACCTGCTCTTTTTGCGAAATATAGATGCCCTAGCTCATGGAAAAATACGAGTGCACCGAAAATTAATATAAAGGCAATCGCTGTATTCAATTCCATACCACCTTTGCTAAATTTGTTCCATCACAAACCGTCTTGTGGTTGCATCAATTTCCAGAATTTCCTCTAAGCTCGGACGTGCAATGACATTGTGATGGTTCATTGCTTTTTCAATGAGGTCTTCCACTGTTAAGAAACCAATTCTCTTTTGTAAAAAAGCTTCAACAGCTACTTCATTCGCTGCATTCATTACAGCTGGCATACTTCCACCTGTTTTTCCAGCTTCATACGCAAAGCGCAAGCAACGGAAACGTTCTTGGTTCATTTCCTCAAAATGCAATGTACCCATTTCCCATAAATTTAACTGCTTTGTGTCTGAAAGAGGTAATCGATCAGGATATGTAAGTGCGTATTGAATTGGTACTCGCATATCAGGTGAGCCAAGCTGTGCCATCACACTACGATCTTCAAATTCAACCATAGAATGAATAATACTTTCTTTATGTAGAACAACATCGATTTGCTCATAAGGGATACCAAAAAGCCAATGTGCTTCAATTACTTCTAGCCCCTTATTCATCATTGTAGCAGAATCAATTGTAATTTTCGAACCCATTGACCAGTTTGGATGTCGAAGCGCATCTTCTACGGTCACATGATGCAATTCATCTCTCGTTTTATCACGGAAACTTCCACCAGAAGCCGTTATAATTAGTCGAGAAATTCTTTTTTCATTTTCACCATTCAAGCATTGAAAAATTGCTGAATGTTCACTGTCTACTGGAAGTAACGAAACATTATGTTTTCGTGCTGCTTCCATTACAAGATGCCCTGCAGTTACTAACGTTTCTTTGTTTGCAATTCCAATTGTTTTTTTCGCCTCAATTGCACGAAGTGTTGGTAACAACCCTACGCTACCTACAACAGCATTTACTACTATCTCCGCATCTGGATGTAATGCTACTTCTAAAAGTCCTTCACTACCATATACGATTTTTGTATTACCAGAGACAGCTTGTAATTTTAAAACATCTTCCTCTCTTTGCACAGAGACAATTTGCGGAGAAAATTCTTGAATGACCTTTACTGCGTAGTCAATATTTTTCCCTACAGAAAAAGCAACGAGACGGAATTGGTCTGGGTGCGAGCGTAATACATCTAAAGTTTGTGTACCAATTGATCCGCTTGCACCTAATAAACTAATGTTTTTCATGACTCCAACCCCTCGTTCATTTATTAATTGTATTGTAATAAGAAGTAGAGAATTGGTAAAACGAATAACCAACTATCTGTTCGATCTAATATACCACCATGTCCAGGTAAAATTGTACCTGAATCTTTTACGCCATAATGACGTTTAAATGCAGATTGTACTAAATCACCAATTTGTCCAAAAATAGAAATGATAATTGTCAACACAATTAAAATTACTACATTCGATTCCACTGGGAAGAACATGTTGTAAACAAGCGCCACAATAATTCCACAAACGATGCCGCCTAATGAACCTTCAATCGTTTTATTCGGACTAATTTCTGGCCATAATTTTCTTTTTCCTAATGCTTTTCCTACGAAATATGCGCCTGAATCAGTAGCCCATATAACGAATAATGCGCAAAACACATATTTAATTCCTAAAATTCTCGTTTCATTCAAATATAAGAATCCCATTGCAACATATGTTGTTGCCATTAGTAAAAATGAAGCATTGTCAAAAGTAAATGTATTCTTAGAAAGGACTGTATATGACAAAAGTAATAAAACAATCACAAATGTGATTTCTAATTTACCTAATCCAATCCAAGTAAACAGTTCTGATGCACTACTTGGAATTAAAATAATCCATAATAATACTGCAGCTAAAACTGTTGGTACTGAAATAAGCGTAAGCTTATTCATACGAATTAATTCATATAAACCTATAGAAGCAAGTGCATACACTAAAACCGTAAAAGGCACGCCACCGTAAATTACGATGGGAATGAATAGCGCGGCAGCAACCACTCCAGTAATAATTCTCTGTTTCACTACCAAACCCTCTCTTTCTACACGCCTCCGAATCTGCGCCCTCTATGTTGAAAGTCTGTAATCGCATTTAGCAAATGTTCCTCGGTAAAATCTGGCCAATACACATCTGTAAACCAAAATTCCGAATATGCAATTTGCCATAGCATGAAATTACTAATACGTAGCTCTCCGCTCGTACGGATTAACAACTCTGGGTCAGGTAAAGAACTCGTCATTAAGTAGGAAGAAAGCATTTCTTCGCTTACATCTTCAACACGAACTTTTCCTTCCTCATGATCTTTCATCATATGTTGCACAGCAGAAACGATTTCATCTCGACTTCCATAGTTTAACGCGAAATTCAGAATTAATCCCGTATTCTCTTTCGTCTCTTCCATGGCCTTCTCCATCGCTCTGCGTGTATGCGTAGGAAGACGATCTTGTTGCCCTATTACTCGGACTTGTACGTTCTCTTCAATCAATTCTGGTAAAAATGTACCTAAAAATTCTTCTGGAAGCTTCATTAAATAATCAACTTCCTTTTTTGGTCTTTTCCAGTTCTCAGTTGAAAAAGCATAAAGAGTTAATACTTTCACATTAAGTTTGCTTGCAAATTTTGTGATTTTCTTTACAACTTGCATGCCTTCATGATGTCCCGCAATACGAGGCATCGCTCTCCTCTTTGCCCATCTTCCATTACCATCCATAATGATGGCAATATGCTCTGGGATGTATCCTTTTTTCACTTCTTCAACGAGATGATCAAACGATGTGTCCTTTTTACCTTTAAAAAAAGGAAAGTTTTTAAACATCATTCATACCCTCCAGCAAGCAGACGTATGCCTAAAAGTGTAAAAAGACCCCCTTAAGAAGAGGGTCATATTTGCGAAAGTATCGCTATTACACTTCCATGATTTCTTTTTCTTTGTTTTTTGCGATTTCGTCAACTTTTGCAATATATTTATCTGTTTCTTTTTGGATATCTTCAGTATATCCTCTTAAATCATCTTCTGTAATCTCGCCAGCTTTTTCAAGCTTCTTAAGATCATCGTTACCGTCACGACGTACGTTACGAACAGCAACTTTCGCTTCTTCAGCATATTTTTTCACAACTTTTACAAGATCACGACGACGCTCTTCTGTTAATGCAGGGAACGCAATGCGAATTACAGTTCCGTCATTAGAAGGGTTTAAGCCTAAATCTGCCTTTAAAATTGCTTTTTCGATATCGCCAATAGAAGTTTTGTCATACGGTTGAATTACAAGTAAACGTGCTTCTGGAACTGTAATGTTCGCTAATTGCACAACTGGTGTTGGTGCACCATAGTAATCAACTTGTACTTTATCTAATACAGACGCGTTTGCACGGCCAGCACGAACTGTTGCTAATTCACGAGAATAAGCAGCAACTGCTTTTTCCATTTTTTCATTTGAAGACTTTAATACTTGTTGTCCCATATTTATTTCCCCCTTACAACTGTTCCGATATTTTCGCCTAAAACGGCACGTTTAATATTACCTTTTTCCATAACTGAGAATACAATTAATGGAATATCATTGTCCATACATAGAGAAGAAGCTGTAGAATCCATTACACCTAAACCTTCTTTTAATACATCTAAGTAAGTAAGCGTTTCGTATTTCGTAGCTGTTGGATCAATAGATGGGTCCGCATTATATACGCCGTCTACATTGTTTTTCGCCATTAAAATTACGTCTGCTTCAATTTCTGCTGCACGTAATGCTGCTGTTGTATCTGTAGAGAAGTATGGATTACCTGTACCTGCTGCAAAGATAACAACACGTTTCTTCTCTAAGTGACGAACTGCTTTACGACGAATGTAAGGCTCTGCCACTTGACGCATTTCAATTGAAGTTTGTACGCGAGTTTGAATTCCGATATTCTCCAAGCTATCTTGAAGAGCTAACGAATTCATAACTGTCGCTAACATGCCCATGTAATCTGCTCCTGCACGATCCATGCCCATCTCACTTCCAATTTTTCCACGCCAAATGTTACCGCCACCAACAACAACAGCAACCTCTACATCAAGTTCTGCAATTTCTTTCACTTGTTCCGCAACTGATTTAATAACAGCTGGGTTAATTCCAAATCCTTGCTCGCCAGCTAAAGCTTCTCCACTCAGCTTTAAAACGACACGATTATATTTCGGTTTACTCATAATGAACCTCCAATTGCTTACATCTTTATTTTAAAAAAGGGAACACAATGTGTTCCCTAATCTGTATTAGTTACTACCTTTTACTTGGTTCATTACTTCTTCAGCAAAGTTGTCTTCGCGTTTTTCGATACCTTCACCAACAGCGTAGCGAACGAATCCTTTTAATGTTCCGCCTTTAGACTCAACGAACTGACGAACTTTCATATCAGGGTTTTTAACGAATGCTTGGTCAAGTAAGCAAATTTCTTCGAAGAATTTGCCAAGACGGCCTTCAACCATTTTTGCAACGATTTTTTCAGGCTTGCCTTCGTTTAATGCTTGTTGTGTTAATACTTGACGCTCATGCTCAACTTCTTCAGCTGTTACAGCATCGCGGTCGATGTATTTAGGGTTAACTGCAGCGATGTGCATTGCAACATCTTTAGCAGCCGCTTCATCAGTAGAACCTTCAAGAACTGTTAATACACCAATGCGTCCACCCATGTGTAGGTAAGCGCCGAATGCATCTGCATCAGTTTTTGATACGATTTCGAAACGACGAAGTGTAAGTTTTTCACCAATTTTAGCGATCGCTTCGTTGATGTGCTCTTCAACTTTTTTACCGTTTTCCATTGTTTGAGCCATAGCTTCTTCAACGTTAGCTGGTTTGTTAGCTAATAAGTGAGCAGCTAATTCTTTAATTAATGTTTGGAAACCTTCGTTTTTCGCAACGAAATCAGTTTCAGAGTTTAATTCTAAGATTAAACCGTCGTTACCGTTTGTTTCGATGAAAGTTAAACCTTCAGCAGCGATGCGGTCTGCTTTTTTAGCAGCTTTCGCGATACCTTTTTCACGTAAGAAGTCAATTGCCTTCTCCATGTCGCCGTTAGTTTCTGTTAAAGCTTTTTTGCAGTCCATCATACCTGCGCCAGTTTTTTCACGTAATTCTTTTACCATTTGTGCAGTGATTGCCATACTTTTCATCCTCCTAAAATATGTATTTATACCTTTTATAAAGGTGTTTATACCTTAAAAAAGGTGATAAAAGGCCGAACCCCTTATCACCTTTCCAACTTTGTTACGCAGTAACAGTTTCTTCACCTTGTTTTGCTTCAAGGATCGCGTCTGCCATTTTAGATGTAAGAAGTTTTACAGCACGAATTGCATCATCGTTTGCTGGGATAACGTGATCGATTTCGTCTGGATCACAGTTTGTATCAACGATACCGATGATTGGAATGTGTAATTTGCGTGCTTCAGCAACTGCAATACGCTCTTTACGAGGGTCTACTACGAATAATGCACTTGGAAGACCTTTCATATCTTTAATACCGCCTAAGAATTTCTCAAGACGCTCTAACTCTTTTTTAAGTTGAACAACTTCTTTCTTAGGTAGTACTTCGAAAGTACCATCTTCTTGCATTCTTTCGATGTCTTTAAGACGCTTGATACGCTTTTGGATTGTTTGGAAGTTAGTTAAAGTTCCACCTAACCAACGTTGGTTAACGAAGTACATACCAGCACGAGTTGCTTCTTCTTTAATAGCTTCTTGTGCTTGTTTTTTAGTACCTACGAATAAGATGTCTCCGCCTTCAGCAGCGATGTCACGCATAACTTTGAAAGCTTCCTCAACTTTTTTCACAGTTTTTTGTAAGTCGATGATGTAGATACCGTTACGCTCTGTGAAAATGTAACGCTTCATTTTTGGGTTCCAACGACGAGTTTGATGTCCGAAATGAACACCAGCTTCAAGCAATTGCTTCATAGAAATTACTGACATAATATAGTTCCTCCTAAATGGTTTTTGATATCCTCCGTTTACTTCATCTCTAAGCGAAACTACAAACGTAGCACCAACACTTAAATCAGTAAACGTGTGTACTTTGTACTGACACCACTGCTTACTATATCATACTGAAATATTACAATCAAGTCGAAAATGCGAACAATGTAAAACTTTCTTTGTTCATACTCAAATTCTAGTATTACCAACCTGCATTTCTTTTAAGCAAAAAAGTGAAATGCAATTCATAGTTTTTCAATAAGATGTGATTATGCCGCTATTTACTAACAACATCAATCTGTTATACAAAAAAAACTCTCCTCAAAAAAATGAGGAGAGTTTTATAAATTAGTTTGTTTTTAATTTAGCAAGTTCATGTAAGAATTTGTCGTTTAATACTTTAATGTATGTTCCTTTCATACCTAAAGAACGCGACTCAATTACACCAGCACTTTCTAATTTACGAAGTGCATTTACGATTACCGAACGAGTGATTCCTACGCGGTCAGCAATTTTACTTGCAACAAGTAAACCTTCTGTTCCGTTTAATTCTTCGAAGATGTGCTCGATTGCTTCTAACTCACTGTAAGATAATGAGCTGATCGCCATTTGAACAACAGCTTTGCTACGTGCTTCTTCTTCAATTTCTTCTGCTTTTTCACGTAAAATTTCCATACCTACAACAGTTGAGCTGTACTCAGCAAGAATTAAATCATCATCTAAGAACTCTTGACCAAGACGAGCTAAAACTAATGTACCTAGACGCTCACCGCCACCAACGATCGGTACGATTGTAGTTAAACCTTGACCAAATAATTCTTTATTTTCTACTGGGAATGCTGTGTAAGCACTGTTTACATCTAAGTTTGAAGATGTTTCTGTAATGTTGAATAAGCTTTGCGTATACTCTTCTGGGAATTGACGTTCTGCAAGCATTTGTTTCATACGCTCATTCTCAATTTGTTGGTGAATTGCATAACCTAGTAATTTACCACGACGGCTTACTACGAATACGTTCGCTTCGATTACTTCACACATTGTGTCAGACATTTCTCTAAAGTTTACAGGCTTTCCTGCTGCGCTCTGTAATAACGCATTTAATTTTCTTGTTTTTGCTAATAATTCCATTTCAAAAGTTCCTCCTACATGTTACTCACATATTTTTTCATCACTTGGAAACTAGGGCGAGTCACCTGATGACACTATTACAAAATAAACTGGCTCACATCTTTATTTTTAGCAATCGTTGCTAATTTCTCCTCAACGTATTGAGGTGTTATCGTTATTTTCTCTAACGTAATTTCAGATGCTTCAAACGATAAATCTTCAAGGAGCTTCTCCATAATCGTATGAAGTCTTCTTGCTCCAATATTATCTGTATCCTGATTAACTTGATAAGCAATCTCAGCAATCTTACGAATAGCTTCGTCTGAAAATTCAATTTCTATACCTTCAGTCGCTAATAAAGCCATATATTGTTTAATTAAAGCATTGTCAGGCTCGATTAATATTTTAACAAAATCATCAGTTGATAATTTTGTTAATTCTACTCGAATCGGAAATCTCCCTTGTAATTCCGGAATTAAATCTGACGGTTTAGACATATGAAACGCTCCAGCTGCAACGAATAAAATATAATCCGTTTTTACTGATCCGTATTTTGTCGCAACATTTGATCCTTCTACAATTGGTAAAATGTCACGTTGCACACCTTCACGTGATACATCTACGCTATTCGACTGCTTACCAGCAATTTTGTCAATTTCATCGATAAAAATAATCCCGAGCTGTTCAGCACGATAAACAGCCTCTTGTGTAACTTCATCCATATCAATTAAGCGCTGTGCTTCCTCATTTGTCAAGACTTTTCTTGCTTCTTTTACAGAAAGTTTACGTTTTTTTGTTTTTTTCGGCATAAAACTTCCTAATGCATCTTGGAAATTCATTCCCATTTGTTCCATGCCAGTTCCTTGCAACATATCGAACATAGAAGACTGTTGTTCAGTCACTTCAATCGATACAATTTCATCTTCAAGAAGTCCTGCAGCAAGCTTTCTTTCCACATCTTGACGTTTCTTTTCGATTTCAACATCTTCCTGTGAATCTGTTGTTTGATTCGAATTTTGAGCGCCACCAAATAGCATTTCTAATGGGTTTTTAAATCCAGATTGCTTCTCTGGACTCGGCACTAAAATTTCAACAAGACGTTGGTTCGCTTGTTCTTCTGCTTTGTCTTGTACTTTAACTACCATTTCTTCTTTCACGATACGTACTGACGTTTCCACAAGGTCACGCACCATTGACTCTACATCTCTACCCACATATCCAACTTCTGTAAATTTCGTAGCTTCAACCTTAATAAAAGGTGCTCCAACGAGTTTCGCCATTCGTCGTGCTACCTCTGTTTTACCAACACCCGTCGGTCCAATCATTAAAATATTTTTAGGTGCAATTTCATCACGTAAATTTTCAGCTAATTTACTTCGGCGGTATCGATTTCTTAAAGCTACAGCAACCGCTTTCTTCGCATCTTTTTGACCGATAATGTATTGATCTAATTTTTCCACAATTTGACGCGGAGTAAAATGTAAATGCATATAAAATGCCTCCCTTACGATTCTACAATTCTTCCACAATTATGTTGTGGTTTGTATACACACAAATATCGCCAGCAATTTCTAAACTCGCTTTCGCAATTTGCTTCGCTGTTAAATGTTCACTTGCATATTGCTTTAAAGCACGACCTGCTGAAAGCGCATAATTCCCGCCAGATCCAATGGCTAAAATACCATCATCCGGTTCAATCACTTCTCCCGTACCTGAAACAAGGAGCATAGTTGTTTTATCCATGACAATAAGCATCGCTTCTAGCTGACGTAACATTTTGTCGCCACGCCATTGTTTCGCCATCTCAACAGCAGCACGCTGCAAGTTTCCATTGTACTCTTCTAATTTCCCTTCAAACATTTCAAAAAGAGTGAATGCATCAGCAACCGAACCTGCAAAACCAGCTAAAACTTTCCCTTGGAAAAGTTTACGAACCTTACGAGCCGTATGTTTCATTACAACAGCATTTCCCATTGTCACCTGGCCATCTCCAGCCATTGCACATTCTCCATTATGATGAACTGCAAATATCGTTGTAGCGTGGAAATTTCCCATAGAAAAAACTCCTTTATATGTTTTTATAGCTTTAAAAGCAATTTATGCCCGTGGGTGATGCTTCATGTAGACAGAACGCAATCTTTCTTTAGAGACATGCGTATAAATTTGTGTTGTAGACAAATTTTCATGACCGAGTAGCTCCTGTACAGTACGTAAATCTGCCCCTTCATCTAACATATGTGTAGCAAATGTGTGCCTTAACATATGAGGACTTATCCGCATTGTCAGTGAAGCCTTCTTAATGAGTTCATTTAATACATAGCGTACCCCTCGACTTGTCAGCGGCGTGCCTTTCGCATTTAAAAATACCATATGAGATTGTTCTTCAGTTTTCTCGGCTAACTGTTTTCTCCCGTTCTCTATATAAGTAATTAAAGCATCTTGTGCATAGCTCCCGAACGGAATATACCTTTGTTTTTTCCCTTTTCCCATTACTAAAATTGTTCCCACCGCAAAATCAATATCGGTAAGTTGTAAATTGACACATTCACTCACACGGATCCCAGTCGCATACATCAATTCTAATAGAGCTTGATTCCTTTGACCTAACGGTGTTTCCGTATCAGAAACTTCAAATAATTCCTCTAATTCTTCAGCATATAAAAACTTTGGGATTGACAATTCTTTTTTGGGGAGTGACGCAAGTGCAAACGGATTATCTTTTCGATAACCTTCACGCATCAAAAAACGATATAAACTTCGTAAGCTTGATACTTTTCTTGCGACAGATTTACGGGCTAACTTTTCATCGTGCAACGTCGTTAAGTACAAACGAACATCCGCGTATGTAATATCTAAAAAAGAGGATATGCCTTCTCGCTCCATAAATTGCACAAAATGTTCTAAATCATTTTGATAACTTGCAATTGTATATTTTGAATAATTTCTTTCAATTTGTAAATATCCAACGAATAATTGTAACAATTTCTTCACATTCACACAATTCACCTCAATAAAGGCTACTAAATCGTATCACAACTTAGTAGCCTTTGCAAGAAATTTAACTAAATATTTACAAAATTTTGAATCGTTTCTAAAGCGCGTGTTGCATAGGCTTCATTACGTTCTGCTTTCTTCTTAATTTTCTTCTCTAACGGTGCAAACAGACCGAAGTTTGCATTCATTGGTTGGAAGTTTTTCGCGTTTGTTGCAGTAATATAATTCGCCATACTTCCCATTGCAGTTACAGGTGGTAATACAACCGGCTCTTCACCTTTTACAAGTCGAGCAGCGTTGATACCTGCTAGCAGTCCAGAAGCCGCCGATTCAACATACCCCTCTACTCCAGTCATTTGACCAGCGAAGAATAAATCATCACGTTGTTTATATTGGTATGTTGGACGAAGCAAGTTAGGTGAATTAATAAACGTATTACGATGCATTACACCATAACGTACAATCTCTGCGTTTTCCAGTCCCGGAATCAACTGTAACACTTCTTTTTGCGGTCCCCATTTTAAATGCGTTTGGAAACCTACGATATTGTATAACGTCCCCGCTGCATCATCTTGACGTAACTGAACAACAGCATATGGCGTTTTCCCTGTTTTCGGATCTTCTAATCCAACTGGTTTCATCGGTCCAAATACTAGTGTTTGTCTTCCTCTATTTGCCATAACTTCTACTGGCATACAACCTTCAAAGAAAATTTCTTTTTCAAATTCTTTTAAAGGTACTGTTTCAGCAGCGATTAAAGCCTCGTAAAAACGGTCAAATTCCTCTTCCGTCATTGGGCAGTTTAAATATGCCGCTTCACCTTTATCGTAACGAGACTTTAAATACACCTTATTCATATCAATGCTGTCTTTCTCAACAATCGGTGCTGCAGCATCATAAAAATAAAAGTAGTCTTCACCCGTTAATTCTTTTAATTGCGCAGAAAGATCAGGCGACGTAAGTGGACCTGTCGCGATCACTGTAGGACCTTCTGGAATTTCAGTGATCTCTTCATTCATCACAGTTACGTTCGGATGGTTTTTCACATATTCCGTTACTTTTGCCGCAAATTCATGACGATCTACCGCTAAAGCCCCTCCTGCTGGTACAGAGCACTCATCAGCTGCACGAATAATAACAGAATCCATTAAACGCATTTCCTCTTTAATAACACCAACAGCATTTGTTAATGTGTTTGCGCGAAGCGAGTTACTACATACTAATTCTGCAAATTTATCTGTGTGATGAGCTGGCGTTTGCCTTACCGGTCTCATTTCGTATAATCTTACTTGGACACCACGTTTTGCAATTTGGTAAGCTGCTTCACTTCCTGCAAGACCTGCGCCAATGACGTTTACTACTTGTGTTGTCATATATTTATCACCTTTCCTTTTCTTCCCGAAAAAAATGTGAGCAGTTACGCTCACATTTGTTGTTCTTCTTCATAATCACACGAAATACATTGTACTTGTACGCCTTTTTTCAACTTCTTCTCTACTAGCATACCTTCACACTTCGGACATTTACGGCCAATCGGCTTATCCCAAGATACAAAGTCACACTCTGGATACGTACCGCACCCATAGAAAAGACGTTTCTTTTTATTACTACGACGTTCAATAATTTGACCTTTATCACATTTCGGACAAGTAACACCGATTTCTTTCACAATCGGTTTTGTATTACGACAATCTGGGAAATTCGAGCAAGCCATAAATTTCCCGTATTTACCCATTTTAAAGACCATTGGGTGATTACATAATTCACAGTCTTCCCCAGCTGGTTCATCTTTAATTTCTACTTCACGCATTTCTTTTTCCGCTTTTTCTAAACGCGGTTCAAATCCTACGTAGAAATCATCCACAATTTTTACCCAATTCGCATTTCCTTCTTCTACTTCATCAAGGCTTTGCTCCATGTTAGCAGTGAATTCAATGTTAATAATTTCTGGGAAAAACTCTAAAATAAGTTCAATTACTATTTCACCAAGTTCAGTTGGAACGAAGCGTTTATTATCCAAACCTACATATCCACGTTTTTGAATCGTTTCAAGTGTCGGTACGTAAGTCGACGGTCTTCCAATTCCAAGCTCTTCAAGTGTTCTTACTAAACGAGCCTCAGTATAGCGCGGCGGTGGTTGTGTAAAGTGTTGCTTCGGTTCTAAATCCTTAGAAAATACGGTTTCCCCTACTTCTAAAGGTGGCAACATCTTATCCTTTTCTTCAGCCCCATCATCTTTCGACTCTACATACACTTTCATAAATCCTGGGAACTTTACAACCGATCCACTTGCACGGAACTGAACATTATTATTAATGAGTCTCGCTGTCACAGTATCCATTATAGCAGACGCCATTTGACTTGCAACAAATCGCTCCCAAATCAATTTATACAATCGAAGTTGATCACGACTTAAGAAACTCTTTAGTTCCTCTGGCTTTCTCATTACCGAAGTGGGACGAATTGCCTCATGCGCATCTTGTGCGTTCGACTTCTTCGTTTCTTTCTTCTTTTCTGTTCCTATGTATTCCGTACCAAACGCCTCAGTAATGTAAGTACGTGCCTCTGTTTGAGCTGTTTCTGAGATACGTGTTGAATCAGTTCTCATATACGTAATAAGACCTACAGTTCCTTGTTTTCCAAGATCGATCCCTTCATACAATTGCTGCGCAAGCATCATCGTTTTCTTTGCTCGCATGTTTAACTTACGCGCTGCCTCTTGTTGCAAGGAAGATGTTGTAAATGGTAATGCAGGATTACGTTTTCGCTCTTTTCGCGTTACATTTTCAACTGAGAACGCATTATCTTTCAGCTGTTCAATTATTTCATTCACTTGTGTTTCATTCGTTAATTGAACTTTTTCACCATCTACACCGTAAAAGCTTGCTTCAAATGTGTCTTTCCCTTTCACAAATTCTGTCTTAATTGTCCAGAATTCTTCAGGCTCGAAACTTTGAATTTCTCTTTCACGTTCGATAATTAAACGAACTGCTACAGATTGTACGCGTCCTGCACTTAATCCTTTTTTTACTTTCTTCCATAATAAAGGACTAATATTGTAACCAACAAGACGATCTAGTATACGTCTTGCTTGTTGTGCATCTACTAAATCCATGTTAATCGCACGAGGATGTTTGAATGATTCTTTTATTGCATCTTTTGTAATCTCATTAAACACAACTCGGCAATCTGATTCAACGTCCACATTTAACGTATTGGCTAAATGCCAAGCAATAGCTTCCCCTTCGCGGTCTGGATCGGCCGCGAGATAGACTTTCTTTGCTTTTTTTGCCGCTGATTTTAAGTCTTTTAAGACGGGACCTTTACCACGAATGGTAATATACTTCGGGGTGAAGTTGTTCTTTACTTCTATCCCCATTTGGCTTTTAGGTAAATCGCGAACGTGTCCCATAGACGCGACAACTTTGTATTTTTTCCCTAAATATTTCTCAATGGTCTTCGCCTTAGAAGGCGACTCCACGATTACGAGGTAATCTGACATGCTAGTGCCTCCTTAAGAGGTGGATTCAAGTCTTCATTAATCTTATTGATTTCTCTTGTTTTTGTCAATCAAGAATGAATATACCATACAGTGCCTATCTACCATTTGTCAATAATTGTTTAATAAAAACATAAAAATATAAGGTTAATTTAAAATCTCTTCCAGTATATCTTCTGCATTTCTTACTAGTTTCGCTCCTTGTTGAATGAGATGATTTGTTCCTGATGCACTATCTATAAATATAGGTCCAGGAAGTGCAAATACCTCTCTATTTTGCTCTAGAGCAAGGTCTGCGGTAATAAGTGTTCCACTTCTCGATTTCGCTTCTACAACTAAAACACCTTTACTTATGCCACTAATAATCCGATTCCTTTTTGGAAAATACCATTTTTTCGGTGCATAGTGCGGAGGATACTCTGTTAATAACAATATATATTCATTCCACGCTTCATATAAACATCGATTTTCTTTTGGATATATATACGATAATCCATGTCCTAGTATCGCAATTGTTGGGCAGCGCCGTCTTACTGTAATTTCATGAGACATCGTATCTATCCCTCTTGCAAATCCACTGACAATAAGCCATTCCTTTTCTAATAATGGATGTAAAATAAATCTCAAACTTTCATGTCCATATAAAGTCGGTTCTCTCGTTCCAACAACCGCTAATTTATTCGCTTTATTAAGAAAATCTTTCTCTCCTTTTCCATATAATACAAAGGGAGGATCTTGTATTTCACGTAATAATTTTGGATAATCTTCATCCCATATTGTCATATAAAAGATTCGATTTTCCTCTAAATAAGATATATATTGTGGGAGATTTGAACTTTGAAGAAAATTTACTAATTCTGAAGATTTTTTCGAGGATATTCCAGTGTAACATTCGATTTGTTTTGCATTAAAATTGTATATTCCCTTCAATTCTGGATCGACATGTAATAGCCTCTCTATCGCCTTCCAATGGTCTGCTAACAAGTAATGAAGATGTAATAATCGTTCTCTTTTCATCTCGATTCTCCTTACCCATAATTTTTATTATGTAAACAAGAAGTTTGTAAAAAGACACCTTCAAGCAAGAAGGTGTCTTTCAACAGATTAGTAGTTTTTACAAGTCTCAAATAGACCTTTTTCTTTTAAGACAGAGATTAACGTTTCACCCATAACTGCTGGAGTTTCCGCTACTTTAATACCACAAGCTTCCATCGTTTTAATCTTTTCTGCAGCAGTTCCTTTACCGCCAGAAATGATCGCACCAGCATGGCCCATACGTTTGCCAGCAGGCGCTGTTTGGCCGCCAATGAAGCCTACAACAGGTTTTGTCATATTAGCTTTTACCCATTCAGCTGCCTCTTCTTCCGCTGTACCACCGATTTCACCAATCATAATTACAGCATGTGTTTCTTCATCTTCATTAAATGCTTTTAACGCATCAATAAAGTCTGTACCGTTAACTGGGTCTCCACCTATACCTACAGCGGTAGATTGGCCAATACCTTCTTGTGTTAACTGATGTACAGCCTCATACGTTAATGTACCAGAGCGAGATACAATACCTACATGACCTTTTTTATGAATGTATCCTGGCATAATACCAATTTTACATTCATCAGGCGTAATAACACCTGGGCAGTTCGGTCCAAGTAAACGTGTATGTTTACCAGCCATATATCTCTTTACGTTTACCATATCTAATACAGGAATCCCTTCAGTAATACATACTACTAAATCAATTTCTGCATCAACTGCTTCCATAATTGCATCAGCCGCAAAAGCGGGTGGAACGTATACAACTGAAGCGTTTGCGCCTGTTGCTTTCACTGCATCTTCTACAGTATCAAATACTGGTACACCTTCAATATCAGTGCCACCTTTACCTGGCGTTACACCACCGACAATTTTCGTACCGTATTCAATCATTTGTTTTGTATGGAATAAACCTTGAGAACCTGTAATACCTTGAACAATAACTTTTGTATCTTTATTAACTAATACGCTCATTTTTCTCCCCCGCTTTCTATTAGCCCACTAGTGAAACAATTTTTTGTGCACCGTCTGCCATAGATTCTGCTGCAACAATATTTAAGCCAGACTCATTTAAAATTTTCTTACCTAACTCTACGTTTGTACCTTCAAGACGTACAACTAAAGGCAATTCAAGACCTACTTGTTTCGTTGCTTCAATAACACCTTCTGCAATAACATCACACTTCATAATGCCACCAAAAATGTTAACGAAGATACCTTTTACATTTTTGTCAGAAAGAATAATTTTGAATGCTTCTGTAACTTTTTCAGCCGTCGCACCGCCACCAACATCTAAGAAGTTAGCTGGATCGCCATGGTAATGTTTAATGATATCCATAGTAGCCATCGCTAAACCTGCACCATTAACCATACAACCGATATTTCCATCTAAAGGAATGTAGTTTAAGTCATATTTAGAAGCTTCGATTTCTTTTGCATCTTCTTCATCAAGGTCACGTAGTTCTAAAATGTCTTTATGGCGATATAAAGCATTAGAATCAAAGTTTAATTTCGCATCTAATGCCATAACTTTACCGTCACCTGTTGTAACAAGTGGGTTAATCTCCGCGATAGAGCAATCTTTTTCGATAAACGCACGGTATAAGCCCATCATAAACTTCACAGCTTGTCCTACAAGCTCTTTTGGAATATTGATGTTAAATGCAATTCGACGTGCTTGGAAGCCTTGTAAGCCTACTGCTGGATCAATATATTCTTTAAAGATTTTTTCAGGTGTTTTTTCTGCTACTTCTTCAATTTCTGTTCCGCCTTCTTCAGACGCCATTAAAACAACTTGAGAAGTTGCACGGTCTAAAACAAGACCTACATAATATTCTTTTTTAATATCGCAACCTTCTTCGATAAGTAAGCGTTTTACTTCCTTACCTTCAGGACCTGTTTGATGTGTCACAAGTGTAGTTCCTAAAATGCTCTCTGCATATGTACGAACTTCATCTAAATTTTTTGCAACTTTTACTCCGCCAGCTTTGCCGCGTCCACCAGCGTGAATTTGTGCTTTCACTACACATACATTCGTTCCTAATTCTTTCGCCGCTTCTACAGCTTCTTCTACTGTAAATGCAACCTTCCCGTTCGGAACGCTAACCCCATAGCTTCTAAGGACTGCCTTACCTTGGTACTCATGGATATTCATGGTCCCATCCTCCCCTGTTTTCCTGTTTTACTCGAAAAGTTTTTTAATGTTTAAAAAACATTACATTGCCATTGTATAAGATGATTGGCACGCTGTCTACAATAAAGTGTCAGAAAACTGAAATCGCTTTATTCTTTTTTGAAAATAGTAATGTTTATATGTCAAAATAAAAAATAAGCTGCGTTTTCGCAGCTTATTTTTGAATCATATCTTTAATTGGCGCAAACGATTTTCGATGTTCTTCTAATATGCCATGTACTTCAATCGCTTCTAAATGTTGTTTTGTGCCATATCCCATATGTTGTTCAAATCCATATGCAGGATACTTTTCTCCAAGCTCTTTCATCATACGATCTCTCGTTACTTTCGCAATAATAGATGCAGCTGAAATAGAAATACTTTTTGCATCACCTTTAATAATAGATGTTTGCGGAATTGGTGTAGGGAGTTTCATCGCATCAATTAATAAATATTGTGGTGTACAAGATAAATTCGCAATAGCATCTAACATCGCTTGTTTCGTCGCTTGATAAATATTTATCTCATCAATAACTTGCGGTGATACAATTCCAACTCCAATTGTAATTGCTTGCGCTTTAATTTCATCATAAAAACGTTCTCGCTTCGCCTCACTCAGCTTTTTCGAATCGTTTAACCCTGGAATATAAAAGTCTTCCGGAAGAACAACAGCTGCCGTCACAACAGGCCCAGCTAGCGGTCCACGACCTACTTCATCTATACCTGCGATATATGTGAGACCTTTTTCACGTAACGCATTTTCATATTTAGACATTTCTAGAAATTTTTCTTTTTCCTTTTGTGCTAACTCTTTTTGTTTATACCACTTCGAAATGAGCTTTTGTACCCCTTTTCGCTCATCTTTCATTAATATCTGAAAGCGGTCGTCCTCTTCACTCATAATTTCTTGCAGTAAATGTTCCGCCTCTTGAATAGTCACTTTTTGCATTCATGCCACTCCCTTTATATACAAAAAAGAAAAGACGTACAAACGCACGTCTTATACTTCTTCTACTTTTTCTGCATCTTCTGTCTGCTCTGCAAACTCTTCTGGTGTTTCAAACGTCATTTTTCCAAGTTTGCCACCACGAAGCTCACGAAGTACAAGTTCAGATGTTTTATCATAATCAATCATTCCGCCGCCCATTAAACAGCCTCTATTTTTTCCAATCGCATCAAATAACTCCACGATATCTTCTGGAATGTCATTTAAATTATAGCGCTCTTTTAATCGCTCCGGATAATGTTTTTCCATAAAACGTAGCGCATAAACGGCTACGTCTTGTAGATTTAAAATAGAATCTTTAATTGCACCAGTCGTAGCTAGACGTAACCCAACTAATTGGTCTTCAAATTTAGGCCATAGTATACCTGGTGTATCAAGTAATTCCATTTCCTTCCCAACTTTAATCCATTGCTGAGCTGTTGTCACACCAGGACGATCTCCTGTTTTAGCGATATTTTTCTTCGCTAACTTATTAATCAACGTAGATTTACCAACATTCGGTATCCCTACTATTAATGCACGAATCGCTCTCGGTCTAATACCTTTTGCAACCATTTTATCAAATTTCTCTTTCACTAACACTTTACAAGCCGCTGCAATTTCCTTCATGCCTTGTCCAGCCTGTGCGTTAATCGAAATTGCCATATGGCCTTTTTCTTTAAAATATGCGATCCATTGCTTAGTTAAACGATCATCTGCCATATCCGCTTTATTTAAAACAACAAGCCTCGGTTTATGTGTAATAATCTCATCGATCATCGGATTTCGAGAAGATAAAGGTAATCGAGCATCTACAAGCTCAATTACAACATCAATTAACTTTAATTTTTCTGTTACTTGGCGTCTAGCCTTTGCCATATGTCCCGGGAACCATTGAATTACCATGTTGCCACCTTCTTTTTCTTTTATTTCACAATACGAGCATCTTTTAACGGCCAATATAGTATATTTGCTTTTCCAATCACTTGGTCCATTGAAATTGTACCAATCGAACGGCTATCTTTACTAAAACGACGATTATCGCCTAAAACAAATAATTGACCTTCTGGAACAGTTTTCTTCCCTGTCATTTCTTCAAGAGTAAAATCATATGTAAGCGGTCCGTCAGCAATTTGTTTTTTCTGCTTGTCTAAATACGGCTCCTCATAAGCCTTCCCGTTAACATATAGTTTATCATTACGATACTCTATTTCATCGCCTGGTAGGCCGATAATACGCTTAATATAATCTTTATCTTCCGTTGCTCGGAATACAATAATATCAAATCGTTTCGGATCTCCTATGTGATAACCAATTTTATTAACAATCATTCGATCGCGATCATGTAAAGTAGACGCCATCGATACTCCATCTACGAGAATTGGCGCAAAGAAAAACTGTCTAATAACACCTGCTAATACAACAGCTATCAAAATTGCCTTGATCCATTCCCAAAGTGAACTCTTTTCTTTCTTCATGCTTTTCCCCTCCACGATTATGTAAGCTGATCGTATTATATCAAAATTTTATATAGATTGGAAAAAGGGAGCTTGTGCATTTACAAGCTCCCATACATGTCTTATCGAATTTCTTTAATACGTGCTTTTTTACCGCGAAGGTTACGTAAGTAGTATAACTTAGCACGACGTACTTTACCACGGCGAAGTACTTCGATTTTCGCGATTCTTGGCGTGTGAACTGGGAATGTACGCTCTACACCTACACCGTAAGAAATCTTACGAACTGTGAATGTTTCACTGATTCCGCCACCACGACGTTTAATTACAACACCTTCGAAAAGCTGAATTCTTTCACGAGTTCCCTCAACTACTTTTACGTGTACACGTAAAGTGTCTCCAGGACGGAATGAAGGAAGGTCAGTTTTTAATTGGCCTTTTGTAATTTCTGCGATTAATTGTTGCATATTAAATTCTCTCCTTTAAACAGATGCTCTTATAAAGTCTAAATAAATTACAGCGGAACATCGTTAATACGGCTACTGATTTCAGCAGCACAAGTGTTATAATAGCATATTGCTAGAACTGTTGCAATAGCAAATATATCAAGTCCTTATTTGCCTTCTTTAATCTGTTCTAACCATTTCTTTTCTTGCTTAGACAATTCTCTTTCTTCCAATAAATCCGGTCTACGCGTGTACGTACGACGTAGTGATTCTTTATGTCGCCATTCATCGATATTTTTATGATTTCCTGACATTAATACATCCGGCACCTTCATACCACGAAAATCAGCTGGACGTGTATAATGAGGATGCTCTAATAAACCTGTACTAAACGAATCCTCGACTTGCGAAGCATGATTTCCTAGTACACCTGGCAAGAGACGTACAACACTATCAGTAATAACCATAGAGGCTAACTCTCCACCCGTTAATACGTAGTCACCAATAGAAATCTCATCTGTTACAAGATGTTCACGAATTCGTTCGTCATACCCTTCATAATGCCCACATACAAAGATTAAATGTTCTTCCTCTGCAAGCTCTTCCGCTTTCTTCTGAGTGAATCTTTCACCCTGCGGGCACATTAAGACAACTCTCGGCTTACGCTCTGTCTCTTTCGTTAAATCTTCTACAGCATCAAAAATAGGCTGAGGGGTTAATACCATCCCAGCGCCACCGCCATACGGATAATCATCTACGCTATTATGCTTACTCGTTGTATAATCACGGAAATTGACAACACGAAGCTCTACCGCCTCTTTTTCTTGTGCTTTCTTTAAAATTGAAGATCCAAACACACCTGTAAACATATCTGGAAACAATGTTAAAATGTCAATTTTCATTATAGCAACCCTTCCATTACATGAATGGTTACTAATTTATTCTCAATGTTAACTTGAAGTACGACATCATCAATATAAGGAATTAGCAGATCTTGACCTTTTGGACGTTTAATTACCCAAACATCATTTGCACCAGGGGATAAAACTTCTTTTATTGTCCCTAACGCTTCTCCTTCTTCCGTTACAACGTTGCAACCAATAATTTCATGATAGTAGTATTCACCTTCAGCCAGTTCGCCTAATTGATCTTCAGGTACTTTTAAAAGAGAACCTTTAAACTGTTCTACTTCATTTACATTCCCATATCCTTCAAATGTCAATAAATCAAATGTTTTATGTTGACGATGAGAAGTAATCTTTACTGGGAAAGGCTCTCCACCTTTTTCATTCGATATGTATAACGTATTCCCTACTTTATATCGCTCTTCTGGAAAATCAGTACGAGAAACCACACGAATTTCTCCTTTTACGCCATGAGTATTTACAATTTTCCCTACGTTAAACCATTTTGTCATAAACAGTATGTCACCTCTGGTTTCTATATAAATTAAGCATCCCCATTTCATATATGGAACATGCAATTTCTCTTTAAATGTTAAAAAAGGGAGAGGAAATAACTCCTCGCCCTTTTTACGTTTATTGAATTTCCAGTGTTACTTTTTCACTATTGTGATGTCCCACTGAATACAAGAGCATTCGAATTGCTTTCGCAACTGTCCCTTGCTTTCCAATGACTTTTCCAACATCCTCAGGATGTACAGTTAATCGATACTTTATCTCTCCGTTGTAAAGTTCCTGTGTAACTTTTACATCTTCAGGATGATCGACAAGAGGCTTGACAATCGTCTCGACTAACTTCTTCATAGTCATTGCCTCAATTACTTACCTTGTTTAGATAAGTGGAATTTCTCCATGATACCTTGGTTAGAGAATAAGTTACGAACTGTATCAGATGGTTTAGCACCATTTCCTAACCATTTTAATGCTGCTTCTTCGTTGATCTTAACTTCAGCTGGTTGAGCAACCGGATTGTAAGTACCGATTTCCTCAATGAAACGTCCGTCACGAGGAGAACGAGAATCTGCAACAACTACACGATAGAAAGGAGTTTTTTTAGCTCCCATACGTTTTAAACGAATTTTAACTGCCATTTATAAAGCACCTCCGAATTTATTTCACACAGATAATTATATTAGCAAAAAGACTATTGCTTTGTAAAGTATTTTTTCTTAACAGAGCCATCTTTTTTTCCTTACATGAATGGAAACTTCAATCCACCTAGTCCTTTTTTCTTACCTTTTTGCATTCCAGTCATCGTCTTCATCATTTTTTTCATATCATCAAATTGCTTGATTAGACGATTGATTTCTTGTACCGTTGTACCGCTACCTTTGGCAATGCGCTTTTTGCGACTAGCATTGATTATTTCCGGTTGTTCTCGCTCTAATTTAGTCATAGAACGAATAATTGCCTCAATATGCCCAATTTGTTTTTCATCAACTTGTGCATTTTTCAGCCCTTTAATTTTATTTGCACCAGGAAGCATTCCTAACAATTCGTCAAGCGGTCCAAGTTGACGTACTTGTCCAAGTTGTTCTAGGAAATCGTCAAGCGTAAACGAAAGCGTACGCATTTTTTGCTCAAGTTCTTTTGCTTTCTCTTCATCAACTGTAGCTTGCGCTTTTTCAATTAATGTTAAGACGTCTCCCATCCCTAAAATACGGGATGCCATACGTTCTGGATGGAACGCTTCAATTGCATCTAGTTTTTCACCCATACCAGCAAATTTAATAGGTGTGTTTGTAACAGCTTTAATAGATAATGCCGCACCACCGCGCGTATCACCATCTAATTTCGTTAATACAACACCTGTTAAACCTAACTGCTCATGGAAACTTTGTGCTACATTTACCGCGTCTTGTCCCGTCATCGCATCGACAACTAGGAAAATTTCATCCGGTTTCGCAACTTCTTTCACTTTCGCTAATTCATCCATTAGTTCTTCATCAATATGCAGACGACCTGCTGTATCAATTAAAACATAATCGTGATGATCTTCTTTTGCTTTTGCAATCGCTTGTTTCGCAATTTCAACTGGACTAACTTGATCTCCTAAAGAGAAAACAGGCATGTCCAATTGCTTCCCTAATGTTTCAAGCTGTTTAATCGCTGCAGGACGGTAAATATCTGCCGCAACAAGCATTGGTTTACGATTATGCTTTTTACGCAGTAAATTCGCAAGTTTACCTGTTGTTGTCGTTTTACCTGCACCTTGCAGACCAACCATCATTATAACAGTCGGTGGCTTATTAGCAACAGCAATTTTGCTTTGCTCTCCACCCATAAGTTCTGTAAGTTCTTCCTGTACAACTTTAATTACTTGTTGTCCAGGTGTCAAACTTTTCATTACATCTTGTCCGACAGCACGTTCAGACACACGCTTTACAAAATCTTTTACTACTTTAAAGTTAACGTCCGCTTCTAAAAGAGCTAGACGAACTTCTCTCATCATTTCTTTCACATCGGCTTCAGAAACTTTTCCTTTGCCGCGGATTTTTTGCATCGTCTGTTGAAGTCGGTCGGCTAATCCTTCAAATGCCATATTGCCGCCCTCCTAATCTAATTTTTCGATAGCTTCAACAACTTGTTTCATTTCTTCATTCACATGCTCTTCTTCGCTGATTAGCTGTTTTAGCTTTGCAACAAGTCGCTGTCGCTCTTGAAACTTTTGAAGTAATACTAATTTTTCTTCATATTCTTCAAGCATCGCTTCAGTCCGTTTAATGTTATCATACACGGCTTGGCGACTTACATCAAATTCTTCCGCAATTTCACCAAGAGATAAATCATCTAGATAATAAAGCGACATATAACTTCTTTGTTTTTGCGTTAACAACGATTGATAAAAATCAAATAAATAGTTCATTCTCGTTGTTTTTTCGAGCATGTTGGATCATCCTTTGTTAAGTGATTTCCCTTTACATGAATTAGTTTACATGGAGTACAAAAGAGTGTCAAGTTTTTTTCTTAACATCACATATTTTTATAGAAAAAGAAGCGGAAAATACCGCTTCTTTCGCTTATACTTCTTCTGTTTCTACTAAGTTCGCAAATAAACCATATACATATTGTTCTGGATCGAACTGTTGCAGATCATCCATTTGCTCTCCTAGCCCAACGAATTTCACCGGTACATCCATTTCGTTACGAATCGCTAATACAATACCACCTTTAGCAGTTCCATCTAACTTCGTTAAAACAATACCAGTAACATTCGTTGCTTCACGGAACGTTTTCGCTTGACTTAAACCATTTTGTCCTGTTGTAGCATCAATAACAAGTAATACTTCATGAGGAGCTCCTGGTACTTCACGCTCAATTACACGCTTTACTTTCTCTAACTCTTTCATTAAGTTCACTTTATTTTGTAAACGTCCTGCTGTATCACATAGTAATACATCTACTTTACGTGCTTTTGCAGCTTGTACAGCGTCATACATAACCGCTGCTGGATCAGACCCCGATCCTTGTTTAATCACTTCTACCCCAACGCGATCGCCCCATACTTCTAATTGTTCAATCGCTCCAGCACGGAATGTATCTCCTGCCGCTAATAAGACAGACTTACCCTCTGATTTAAACTTATGAGCCATCTTACCAATTGTTGTCGTTTTACCTACACCATTAACACCAACAAATAAAACAACTGTCAAGCCATCCTTTTGCATATTAATTTCATTAGTAAAATCGCTGTCACCTTTATAAATTTCTATCAATTTTTCCGAAATAACAGCTTGTACTTCTCTTGGATCTTGAATATTACGGCGTTGCACTTCCTCTTTCAGCTGGTCGATTAATTCCATCACTGTTGAAACGCCAACATCTGCACCGATTAAGATTTCTTCTAATTCTTCGAAGAAATCTTCATCTACTTTACGGTAACGAAAGACTAAATCATTTACTTTATCTGCAAACGAATTTCTCGTTTTTTCTAATCCTTGTTTAAACTTCTCTGTTACCGTATCCGTTTGTTTTGAAATTTTTTCTTTTAATTTTTTAAAAAAGCTCATACTGTCCCATCCTTCCTATTTGCTTGCAACTAATTCTTCTCCATCATCTAGACGAACCGAAACAAGTTTAGATACCCCTGACTCTTGCATTGTTACACCGTACAATACATCAGACTCTTCCATTGTACCTTTTCTATGTGTAATTACAATAAACTGTGTCTCATCACTAAATTTCTTTAAATACTGGGCAAAACGGGCAACGTTTGCCTCATCAAGAGCAGCCTCTACCTCATCTAGTACACAGAATGGGACTGGGCGCACTTTTAATATACCAAATAAAAGCGCAATTGCCGTTAAAGCACGTTCTCCACCTGAAAGTAAACCTAAGTTTTGCAGTTTCTTCCCTGGCGGTTGCGCTACGATATCAATACCCGTATTTAATAAGTCCTCTGGATTCGTCATGACTAAATCCGCTCTACCGCCTCCAAATAATTCAGAGAACACCGATTGAAACTCCATTCGAATTCCTTCAAATGTAGTAGAAAAGCGTTTTTTCATTTCTTCATCCATTTCAGTAATAAGCTGGTGCAACGTCGTTTTTGCTTCTTCTAGATCATCTTTTTGCTCTAGTAAGAATGTATGACGCTCTGCCACACGCTCATACTCTTCAATTGCTCCTAAGTTTACTGTGCCTAGCTCTTCGATGGAGAGTTTAATTAGTTTCACCTTTTTACGTGCATCCTCAGCAGGCATCACCATTGTATACTTCAGTTTTGCCGCTTCAAATGAAATCGTATATGTTTCACGTAAATGTTGTAATCTATTTTCTAACTCTACATCAAGTCGGTTTATTTTTACTTCTTGATCTTTCAACATCTCAAGAATATATTTATGTTTACCTGTTGTTTCTTTCAGATTACGCTCTAACTGTTCTACTCTCTCTTGTAACGATACACGTTGTTCGCGACGAGAGCGAATTAACTCTGAAGTTTGATTACGATCATATGCTTTCTTCTCAATCATATTCGTAATTTGCTCTTCACCACTTGAATTCGATGTCATTTCTTGTTTTAAGAATGCTAAATCCTCTTTCGTTTTGACAAGTGTTGCATCCGTTTCTTCTTTTTCTTTCGTCAATCGTTCAACTTTTTCTTTTTGATTAGATAAGCGTTGTTGCTTTTCAGCCGCCAACACTTTCAATTCAGTCATTTCTTTTTGAACTTTTTCTTTCGAAGAATGTTGCTCACTTTTTTGTTTTGTTAAAGCTACAATCTTGTTATCTAATTCCGTAATCTCCGCTTGAAGAGTTGCTAAAATCTTTTCTAGCTCGTCTTTACGCCCTTGTATCTTCACTTGATCTTGTAAGAATCCTTCAATCTCTAAATCGTAAATAGATAAACGATCGTTAATACGATGTTCTTCTAATTCTAAGCGATTAATTTCTTCTCTTAATTTCTGTTCATCTACACGTTCTGCTTCTACACTTTGCCTTAGTTCGCGTATTTGCACTTCTTTTTCTTGAATCTCCTGCTTTACTGCTTTAACAAAGTTTTCTAACTTCGTCGTTTTTTCTTCCATATCAGTTAACTTGCTCGTCCACTCTTCTAATTCACGTTGACGTCCTAATAAAGAAGATTTCGCTTGTTTTACCGCTCCACCTGTCATAGAACCGCCAGGGTTCACTACATCACCTTCGATTGTTACAATGCGATAACGGTATTGTAGTTGTTTCGCTAACTCATTCGCCCCACGTAAATCTTTTGCAACAATAACAGTACCTAATAAATTTGAAACTACATTTTCATATTTATTGTTATATTGCACAAGTTCTGCCGCCACACCTACAAATGATGGATGCTGATTTACAATACGTAATTGCTCAAATGATAACGATCTACCTTTAATAACAGCTTGCGGTAAAAACGTTGCTCGTCCATGTTTATTCTGTTTTAAAAACGCAATTGCGTTACGAGCATGTTCTTCTTTTTGTACAACTATATGCTGCATCGCTGCACCTAGAGCAATTTCCATTGCAATTTCATATTCTTTCGGTACCGTTAGCAGTTCTGCAACAGCACCCTCAATACCTTGCAACCTATTTTCTCGAGCTTTTAATACTTCACGTACCCCTTGATAGAAACCAGAGTAGTCCTCTTGCATTTCTTCTAGCATTTCTTTTCGAGAACGTGCCTGTTGTACAAATTGATACGCTTGATACAGTTTTGTTTCATTTTCACTATACTGCGCCTTGCATTTCCCAAGTGCCGCTTCTGTCTTTTGTATATTCGAAAGGATTCCAGCTACTTTTTCTTTTACTTGTTCATAACTTTCCACAAGTTTTGTCTTTTTCGCTGTAATTTCCATACGCATTTCTACATATTTCGCATTTTCTTCATCAAGGCGTTCATTTTTTGAGTTTTGTTGTTTAGATTGTTCTTCAATCATTGATAACTCATTACGATGGCTAGCTTGTTGATTTAAAAGTTCAATATAGTCACCTTTTAAATTCTCAATTCGTTCCTCTAAATTGTCAGCAAACGTCGCAAGCAATTGCTCATTATCATGCAATTTCGTCTCCAACTCTTTTACATGATTTACAAATTGCATCAACACTTCTGTACTCGATTCAATTTCACCATCATAACTTGTAGCTTTCTCTGTTAATTCAACAATTAATTGTTCAAGTTGTGCACAATGCGTCGTTGCATTTTGCTTTCTTTCTTTTAATAGCTCACGCTGTCCTTCTAACTTTTCTAGCTCTTTACTAGAAAGTAAAAGTACTTCTTGCAGGGAATCTACAGACTCATCTACTGCTTGTAATTGGCCTCGTAATTCCTCTAGCTCTTCTTCACCTTTTTGTAAATGCGTTGACATTTTAGCTTCTTCGTTTTTATTATGCCCAAACTGATTTCGAAGCGCTTCCCATTTCTCATGCAATTCTTCAATTTCATGTACAATAAGCGCTGCTTCTACTTTCTCTAATTCTTCTTTTTTCTCGAGATAATCCTTTGCAATAGAAGCTTGTCTTTCTAAAGGTTCTACTTGACTACTTAATTCGTGAATTATATCTTGTACACGATTTAAGTTTTCTTGTGTGTCTGCTAATTTACCTTCAGCTTTCTTTTTACGAAGTTTGTATTTCAGCACTCCCGCCGCTTCTTCAAATACACCACGACGTTCTTCTGATTTACTACTTAAAATCTCTTCCACTTTCCCCTGGCTAATAATCGAAAAAGCTTCTCTTCCCATACCAGAGTCCATAAATAAATCGATAATATCTTTCAACCTGCATGATTGTTTATTAATATAAAAATCACTATCACCAGAACGAGATACACGACGCGTTACACACACCTCATTATATTCAATCGGTAAACGTTGATCTTCATTATTTAAAGTTATCGTTACTTCAGCAACATTAACTGCTCTTCTCGTATCACTACCTGCAAAAATAATATCTTCCATCTTTGCACCACGTAATGATTTTGCCGATTGTTCACCAAGTACCCAGCGAATGGCATCAGTAATATTACTTTTTCCGCTTCCATTAGGTCCTACTACAGACGTTACACCTGGGACGAAATCGACAGATACACGCTCAGCAAAAGACTTAAATCCTGCTATTTCTAATCTTTTTAAAAACACGAAAGGCCTTCCTCCTATTCTCCGTTGCTATAAATGTTATTTATACAAAAACAACATTTATACGGATTTCCTTTCCTTTTATTCACAAATGAAAGGAAAGTTTCATTCTATGCACAAGGAATCCCCCTCATTCAAAGGGGGATTCCTTATAGTTGTTCTTTTAACTTTTTCAACGCTTCTGCAGCAGCTTGTTGCTCCGCTTCTTTTTTCGACTTGCCACTACCAAGTCCTAAAGCCACGTTATTTAACGTAACACGTGACACAAATTCTCGATTGTGGGCTGGGCCTTTTTCTTGCAAAATTTGATACTCGATATTGCCACTACCATCACGCTGAATCAACTCTTGTAATTGACTCTTATAATCCATCACATGAGAAAAAGCACCTTCATTAATTTTAGGGTATACAATTTCTTTTAAGAAGCCCCATACTGTTTCTAGCCCTTGATCAAGATAAAGGGCACCAATAAACGCTTCAAAGACATCCGCTAATAAAGCTGGTCGTTCACGTCCACCTGTCATTTCCTCGCCTTTTCCTAATAAAACAAGGCTACCAAATGACAACTCGTTTGCAAAACGAACAAGAGATGGTTCACATACAATTGCTGCACGTAGTTTTGTTAACTCTCCTTCGCTCATTGTCGGATATTTTTGAAACAGATACTGCGATACAGTAAGTTCCAATACTGCATCTCCAAGAAATTCGAGACGCTCATTGTCTTCATGTGGTTTTTTTCGATGCTCATTCACATACGATGAATGCGTAAATGCTTGAATCAATAATTTTTCATCTGTAAACGTAATACCTATCTTTTCTTGAAATACTTTAAACGCTTCACGATATTTTGTTTCGTATTTTTTTTCTCTATATTTACGGTACGGCATAGGTCCCTCCAGATATAAGCCGAGAAGCCCCGCTAAAAAACGGGACTTCATTCAAGCATTATAGATGACTCTCTATGTAAGTCACAGCATCGCCAACAGTAGCAATCTTTTCAGCATCTTCATCAGAAATTTCCATTTCGAATTCGTCTTCTAATTGCATTACAAGTTCTACTACATCTAGGGAGTCTGCTCCTAAATCTTCCTTGAAGCTTGCAGCTGGTACTACTTCTGTTTCTTCTACTCCTAAACGATCAACGATAATTTTTGTTACACGCTCTAAAACATCTGCCATTCCATTCACCTCCCCTCAAATATTATATTAAATATTGTCGAAAAAAACTAGTTGAAATCGATTCTTTTATTACATTACCATACCGCCATCAACATTTAACGTTTGACCTGTAATATATTTGCTTTGATCAGAAGCAAAAAACGTTACAGCATTTGCGATATCTTGCGCTTCACCAAACTGAGCTGCAGGAATTAATTTTAACATTTCAGCTTTTATATTTTCATCTAATACGTCTGTCATATCCGTCGCAATAAATCCAGGAGCAATTGCATTTACAGTAATATTGCGGCTCGCTAACTCTTTTGCTGAAGTTTTTGTTAATCCAATTACACCTGCTTTAGCGGCAACATAGTTTGCTTGTCCTGGATTACCCGTTACTCCAACAACAGAAGCGATATTAACAATACGCCCATGACGTTGACGCATCATAAAACGAGATACCGCCTTCGTACATAAGAATACACCTTTTAGGTTTGTATTAATAACTGTATCCCATTCTTCTTCTTTCATACGCATTAATAAATTATCTTTTGTTACACCTGCATTATTTACAAGAATATCAACTTGTCCAAATGCATCTACAGTTTGTTTCACCATATTTGTAACGTCTTCAGCATTTGCAACATCTGCTCTCACTGCAATTGCATCCGAACCTAATTTCTTTATTTCATCTACTACTTCATTTGCCTTTTGCTCATTACCAGCATAATTTACTACAACATTTGCCCCTTGTTTTGCTAAATCAATCGCAATCGCACGACCAATTCCACGTGAAGCGCCCGTTACTAATGCTACTTTCCCTTTTAACATCAGTTTTCTCCTCTCAAATTTGAAATGGTATCTTTTAATGTCTCTTCATCGTATATCGCGTATGCTTTCACTGATGAATCAATTGACTTCATAAGTCCAGCAAGTACTTTCCCAGGTCCAATTTCAATAAATGTATCCACCCCTTGATCCACCATGTATTCAATGGATGGGTACCATAAGACAGGCGAATAGAGCTGTTCGATTAGCTTATCTTGAATATGTGCACCACTTGTAATAACGTCTGCTGTTACATTTGCGATTACCGGTATATTCGTATCTCGAATTGTAATTTCATTTAAGACACTTTGGAATTTTTCCGCTGCTGGCTTCATAAGTGCAGAGTGAAACGGTCCGCTTACTTTAAGTGGAATTGCCCTCTTTGCACCATTTTCTTTCGCTCTTTGAGAAGCAATCTCGACTCCTTGCTTTGTTCCAGAAATCACAATTTGCTTCGTACTATTCATATTAGCGATTTGCACTGCATATCCTTCACTTGTTACTTCTTCAGTAACTTGTTTCAGCATATGTGGATCAGCACCTAAAATAGCCGCCATTGCACCTTCTCCGCCAGGAACAGCTTCTTCCATATATTCCCCACGTTTCCTTACAGCATATACTGCATCCTCAAAAGTTAATGCACCCGCTGCTACAAGAGCGCTATACTCACCTAAACTATGCCCTGCGACAAAGTCTGGTGTAATATCATACTCTTTTAAAGCTGTCAAAATAGCAAAACTCGTTGTTAATAAAGCTGGCTGCGCATTTGTCGTTAACGTAAGCTTTTCCTGCGGCCCTTCAAAAATCACTTCTGAAAGTGAATCTTGCAACACCTCATCTGCTTTCGCAAATACATTTGCAACTTCTTTATTATTCTCTGCTAACTGTTTACCCATTCCAACTGCCTGTGAACCTTGGCCCGGAAAAAGAAATGCTAGTTTTCCCATTTCAAATCCTCCTCTTATTGGAGTGGCTCTTTCTCCATTACGCTTGAAATAGTAGGAATAACTTCTTTCGCTACCATTTCTCTCGTTTGACGAATCGCACTAAATATCGATTGGTCATTAGAAGAACCGTGAGCCTTAATGACTGGAGCTTTCAATCCAAATAACGCCGCTCCTCCATACTCCGAATAATCCATTTTATCTTTTAATACCATAAGTTTTGGTTTTAATACCGCCGCTGCTAATTTGCTCGTAAACGAACTCATTAACTGCTCTTTTAACATAGAGAACAATGCAAGTGCTGTTCCTTCTAAAGATTTTAGCGCTACATTACCTGTAAAACCATCACATACAACAACATCTGCTACACCTTGTAACAAGTCTCTTGATTCAACGTTTCCAACAAAATTAATCGGCGCATCTTTAAGCATTGCAAAGACTTGTTTTGAAAGCTCGTTCCCTTTGCCATCCTCTGTTCCAACATTTAAAAGTCCAACGCGAGGATTTTTAATTCCTCTTACTTTCTCAGCGTATACAGATCCCATTACTGCATATTGATATAAATGAATTGGTTTTGCATCAACGTTCGCTCCAACATCTAACATAACAAAACCTTCTCCATCAACAGTCGGCATTGTAGGGGATAAAGCTGGTCGCTCAATTCCTTCCATACGACCTACAACAAACAATCCGGCCGCCATTAAAGCACCTGTACTACCAGCTGATATACAAGCATCCGCTACGCCGTCTTTTACTTGCTGCGCCGCTAGTACCATTGAAGCTTGTTTTTTTCGACGAACCGCTCTTACTGGTTCATCTGTCGATTCGATTTTTTCGTCTGTATGAAGTATAGTAATTCGCTCTTCACTCGTTAAGTATTGACGAATTTCCTCTTCTTTCCCTACTAACGTAATATGTAAATCAGAATATTCCTTAATAGCTTTCATTGCTCCTAGTACGACAGCCTTTGGAGCATGATCGCCGCCCATTGCATCTATTGCGATTTTCATAAGTTGTTACCTTCCTCACTATAATTACTAGATCGATACATTTCAAAAGTGCCTGTAAAAACAAGTTCTTCTCCAACGAAGCTACGCACTTTGACAACCGTCCGCCCTTTGTCATTCTCTACATCTTCCACGCGTGCTTTTGCAACAACACGCTCTCCTAATTTTACAGGACGAATGTATCGAATGGTAGACTTTGCAGTTAAAGCTAATTCTTCATCAATAACCGCAACAGCTAGTGAGTTTGCTTGTGCAAACAAATGATGCCCACGAGCAATTTGATTTCTTTTAAATACGTGTTCTACCTTCACTTCAAAGATAGAAATTGCATGTCTATCTAATTCTATATCAATAATTTCTCCGACAACCTCTTCTAACGGTAAAGATTTCACATCTTCTTCATGTTGCTTTGTAGCTACATGTTTAATTCTTTCTCTTAATTCAGGAATAGATAATTCCATACGATCGAGACGTACGGTTTGTATACTCACTTGAAATTTCTCTGCTAAATCTTCATCCGTAATAAAAGGATTCGTTTCTATCGTTTGTTGTAATAATTCTTGTCTTTCTTTTTTACTTCTTCTTTTTTTCATACCGCACCATCCATTTTTATGACTAGGTACTAACAGTAGTATATAATCATTAAAAGTAGAATGCAACAAAAACTTTTGTTGCCTCCCTTTAATCGAGCTTCTCTCCCTGGAACACACCTGTCCCGTCAAGATACGTACGCAACGACGCATATTGATCATTATGCCAAAACGCTTCTGAATCTACTAGTAACGCCGCATCTTGTCTAGCTGTTTCTAACGCTCGATAATCATGTACCATATCAGCAACCTTGAATTCTGGTAAACCACTTTGCTTACTCCCAAAGAAATCTCCAGGACCTCTTAACTCTAAATCTTTTTCCGACAATACAAATCCATCATTCGTTTCGGTCATAATACGCATTCGTTCTTTTCCCGTTTCCGATTTTGGATCCGCGATTAATAAACAATACGATTGTTCACTACCACGCCCAACACGTCCTCTTAGCTGATGAAGCTGTGATAAACCGAAACGCTCTGCATCATAAATAACCATTACAGTCGCATTCGGTACGTTCACACCTACTTCAACAACTGTTGTCGACACAAGAATTTGCACTTTATTTTCACTAAATTGCCCCATTATCTCTTCTTTTTCTTGAGATGATAATCTTCCATGCATTAATCCAACTTGACATTTCCCTTGATAATGATGAGTCAGCATACTATGTAAGTCGATTGCATTTTGTACATCAAGTTTCTCAGATTCTTCAATAAGGGGACAAATAACATATGCTTGTCTTCCTTTTTTTATCTCTTTCTCTACAAAACCGAGAACACGATCTAACATATCATGTTTTGCCCAGTATGTTTCAATTACCTTTCTACCAGCTGGCATTTCATCGATTATAGAGACGTCCATCTCTCCAAATGCAGTAATTGCTAACGTACGTGGAATCGGGGTCGCTGTCATAAATAATACGTCTGGACTTTCACCTTTCTCACGTAAAACTCGTCGCTGCGCTACACCAAATCGATGTTGTTCATCAGTAATAACGAGACCTAACCTATGAAAGATAACTTCATCTTGAATTAAAGCATGTGTTCCAACAAGGATATCTATTTCTCCTTGTTCTAATTTCGCCAAAATCTCTCGGCGTCTCACACCTTTAACTGAACTTGTTAACAATTCAACCTGCATACCAAAGTGCGAGAACGTCTCTGCGAGCGATTGATAATGTTGTTCTGCTAAAATTTCTGTTGGAACCATTAAAGCACCTTGATAATGCGCTAATTTCGCTGCATAAAGACCAATTGCAGCAACCACCGTTTTACCAGAACCTACATCACCTTGCAACAGACGATTCATTCGATAAGGAGATGTCATATCTTTCATAATTTCATCTACAACTCGGCGTTGCGCACCAGTTAGCGGAAACGGAAGTGCATCGATAAACTCTTGCAATTCTTCTGAAGGAATTTCTTTTTTCGTCCCTTTCGAATTTTCCCTCTCCATTTTCCGTAACGTTTGCATTTTTAACTGAAATAAGAAAAACTCCTCATATACAAAACGGCGGCGCGCTTGCTTCAAATCTTCCTGACCTGCTGGAAAATGCAACGCCCGAAGCGCTTCATAACGCGGCAATAATTTATATCGGCTTAGCAACCCATCAGGTAACACTTCAACTATAGAGTCTCCATACTCTTTTAACGCTTGTGCAATAAAACGGCGCATCTGTTTTACTGTAAGTTTCCCTTTCACTGAGTACACAGGCTCTACTTCTTGTTGACGTACAACCGGTCCAAAATGAAGTTCTGATACCGCAATCGTTTGACGATGCTGATCCCATTTGCCAGTAATCGTTACCGTTTCATCTAAATTTAACTTCTGCTTATAGTACGGCCTATTAAAACATACAGCTGTAATTAAATAACGACCTACGAGGACACGAACCGTAAGACGCGACTTCTTCTTCCCATAATATTGCAGTAAAGGAGCACTATGAACTTTCCCCTCAACTGTTACACGTTCATCATGCTTTACTTCAGCAAGGTCTTTCATCGCATAGTCTTCATAACGGTACGGAAAATGTTCTAATAGATGAGAAACTGTATAAATTCCCATCTCGTGTAGTAATTCAGATGTTTCTCCTCCGATTCCCTTTACATCCGTAACAGGAACTTGTACAACTTCATTCAAGATTCTCACGCTCCGTCACCTTATTTTTTGATTCATTATCCATTAACATGATTGACATCTGTAATCGCTCTCTTTCACCCTATATATTCTATCATAGGCATTCTAAGAGAAACTACTCAAATCCCTCATAAGCAACACGAAAGAAAAGAGCCTCACTATTAGCAGCAAGGCTCTTTTTTATCTTCAATATGCTAGCCTTTTGAATAAAAACTAGTAATAAACTTCATATTACTACTTATTATCCATTAGCAAGTAAGTAATCCATTTATTTTCAAAACGAATTTTTTCTTATTCTACAGAGAAAATGAAAGAATACACCGGTTGGTTTCCAGCATGTACTTCTACTTCTGCATCTTCAAAATTCTCTTCTACAAATTCAACTAATTCAGCTACTTCTTCATCAGTTGCATCTTCACCTTGTAGAATTGTTACGATTTCAGAATCTTCATCAATTAGCGCTTCTAGTAATTGCTTCGCAGCCCCTACTTTTTCAGCATTTGTTGATACGATTTTCCCATCTGCGATACACATGAAATCATCTTTTTGAATTGCCACACCATCAATTTCCGTATCACGTACAGCATACGTAATTTGACCTGTTTTCACATGAGATAAAGCTTCTTTCATGTTTTCTTCATTTTCTTCTAGCGTTCCAACTGGATTAAATGCTAACATTGCAGCCATACCTTGAGGAACTGTTTTTGAACGAACTACAATCACTTCTTGATCCACAACTGACGCTGCTTGTTCTGCTGCCATTACGATATTCCCGTTGTTCGGTAAAATAATGATTTTTTCAGCGTTTGCTTCTTCAATCGCCTTCACGATATCCTCTGTACTCGGATTCATCGTTTGGCCACCTTCGATAACTTTCGTCGCGCCAATGCTTTCAAATAAAGTTTTAATACCAGATCCCATAGCTACAGTTACGATACCGTACGGTTGTTTCTCTTTAGACTGGCTAGTTGGCTCAGGCATCATAGCAGGCTCATCTAATAAAGCGGTATGCTGTTCACGCATATTCTCTACTTTAATCTTGATTAAACTACCGTAACGTTGTCCGTAGTTCATAGCGTCTCCAGGATGCTCTGCATGAATATGAACTTTTACAATTTCATCATCAGATACAACTAGTAGTGAATCACCATACACACTAATATCTTCACGGAATTTTTGTTCAGAGAAATTATGTTCTTTCACTTTTTCAGCTTCTAATTTCACCATGAACTCCGTACAATATCCATACTTAATATCTTCTGTACTCAATTGGCTTTGTACACTACGGTGATGTTCTGCACGTACCATCTCATTCATAGATGGTTGGGCAGGTGCATCAGAAGAAATCGTTTCTCCTTTTAAGTCAGCTAAAAACCCTTCGTATACTACTACAAGACCTTTACCACCGCTATCTACAACGCCAACTTGTTTTAATACAGGTAATAAATCTGGCGTACGATTTAACGATGCGTTTGCTTCTTTCACAACGTCTTCCATAAACAAAACAAAGTCGCGCTGTTTTTTCGCAACTGTTACTGCATATTTACCCGTTTCTCTTGCAACCGTTAAAATCGTTCCCTCAATCGGTTTCATAACCGCTTTGTAAGCCGCCTCTACTCCAGCTTCTAAAGCTGCAGCAAAATCAACTGTTGTTAATTCTTCTTTTTGTTCAATGGATTTCGAGAAACCACGGAACAACTGAGATAAAATAACTCCAGAGTTACCACGAGCTCCCATTAATAATCCTTTGGCTAAACTTACGCCGACTTTACCAGCATGTTGTGAAGGATTTGCTTTCACTTCACGTGCGCCTGAAGTCATAGATAAGTTCATGTTTGTACCGGTATCGCCATCTGGAACTGGAAATACGTTTAATGCATCAACAAGCTGAACATTATTTGTTAAATTATTTGCTCCTTGAATGATCATTTGTGATAAACGTTTTCCATCAATTTTTTGAATTGACACAGATTTTCCTCCTTAATGCACATTACAAGTTTATTACTTTAACTCCTTGTACGTAGATATTTACAGAATCTACTGCTAGTCCTACAGTTTGATCTAATGTATATTTCACTTTCGTCTGCACGTTATGTGCTACTTCTGAAATTTTCGTACCATAGCTCACAATAATATACATATCAATATGTACTTCATCTTCATCTTTACGAACAATAACACCTCTAGTGAAGTTTTCTTTTCGTAAAATGTCTGTTAATCCATCTTTTAACTGATTTTTTGATGCCATACCTACGATACCGTAGCAATCTACCGCGGCACCTCCAGCAATTGTTGCAATTACATCTGTACTAATATCAATTTGACCGTACTTCGTTTTAATTTCAATTGACATCTCGTTTTCCCCCTTCATAAATGGTGAAAGTGAGTTAGACTACTTTAGTTACTATCATATAATCTTTTTAAAGAAAATTCCATCGTTCTTTCTTTTTCACTCTCATATTTTATGTTGAAAACTACACTGTTTTATGATGAGCAAAATAGTCCATTGTTATTATACAACATGTATCACTATAATATGTCAAGCAATTTTTCTTGATTTCAACTTTTCTTCATTGACATATAGTGTCAAGTAATTTTTCTTGATTTCTTTTTTCTACAGTGTTGCATTCTCTTTTTAGTTGTGTTAAATTATAGTAGTGTTTTTAGCATCGCATAAAAGACTAACATTGAAAAATTACGTATGGTAAGGTATCAAGGGAGGGAAATATAAATGGCTCGTGTTTGTGCTATTACTGGAAGAAAAGCTCGTTCTGGTAACTCTCGTTCTCACGCAATGAACGCTACAAAACGTAAGTGGGGCGCTAACCTTCAAAAAGTTCGCGTACGCATCGACGGAAAAGTTCAACGTGTTTACGTTTCTGCTAGAGCATTAAAATCTGGCAAAATCGAACGTGTTTAATAATAAAAAAAAGAGCCGCTAGGCTCTTTTTTTACTATACCAATGGAAAAAGCACCGGTAATAGGTGCTTTTTTTAATCTTTTTTGAAGGTATTTAACATGGCACGAACAATTCCACCAAGAAATTTAGGTAACTTAATTGTATAAAATCTCATGGTTTCCCTCCTAATCCCCATTACTCCACTTGTTCAATATATGATGTAAGGAGCAAAATTGTTTCTTTAATCAGTGCTTCTTATCACCATTAATATGCCAGAAGTAAATGAAAAAGTACCTTTTTCCTCAACGAGTTCATTACTAATACAAAGTGTTGATCCCCACTCTATTGTTTTATTAGTTAGAGGATATTTAAAACCAAGTAATGTAATCCCTTCCACTATTTCAGTAACAGGCACAAAAGATACATAAGGGAAAGTTTTATTTTCTTCAATTATATGTGTACCCACTTTTTTTACACTTATTTCATTTTTATTGTCTACAATACACATTTCTATTCCTACTTCTAATCCTTTTAAAAGCATCTGTATATTCGCTAAGCCATGATCAAGTCTTCCACCAGTAGCACCAAAAATACGAATTAGTGCCGGCTTTTGTTCTAACGCCCAGTTAATCGCAATTTCTAAATCTGTTTGATCTTTTTCACGAGGAACAATATGTAAATCATTTGTTTGTTGCCCCATCCATACTAATTCCTCTTCAGTAACCGAGTCATAATCTCCAAACGCAACAGCAGGAGTAATACCTCTTTTTAATAAACGATATACTCCTCTATCAACTGCCGCCCACACTACTTTCTCATTTTCGTATGGAGAAAAATCTGCACAATATTCCGCAGGTCCTCCCGCTAAAATATGAATAATCATGTTTCCTTCCCCTTCTATTGTAAAAAGGCAATCTGCCATTCGGTAGATTGCCTTTTTACATATTTTTTCTCTATCCTTTATAAATAGTGAAAACTTACTACACTAGAAGATTCACTGGGATAAAGACTCGTTCATTCATTATCCACGAATGATACGAATTGCTTCACCGCGGTCTTTTTGATTGTATACTGCTGACCCAGCTACAAGTACATTTGCTCCTGCTTCCACACAAAGTCTTGCTGTTTCAGCGTTTACACCACCATCAACTTCAATTTCTACTTCTAGATTGCGCTCTTTAACCATTTCTGCAACTTGTTTAATTTTCGGTAATACAGAATGGATAAATTTCTGTCCACCAAATCCAGGATTTACTGTCATAAGTAATACCATATCAATATCTTCTAATACATGCTCAATCACTGAAACTGGCGTATGCGGATTTAATACAACTCCCGCTTTAATGCCATGAGATTTAATTAACTGAATTGTACGATGTAAATGAGGGCACGCCTCTACATGAACAGTAATAATATCCGCTCCCGCTTTTGCAAAAGTCGGGATATAGTTATCAGGATTTTCAATCATTAAATGTACATCTAACGGTAACGATGTGATCGGACGAATTGCTTCTACAATTAATGGTCCAATCGTAATATTTGGCACGAAATGTCCATCCATTACATCGACGTGAATGTAATCCGCTCCGCCTTTTTCTACATCTTTAATCTCTTCCCCTAATTTTGAAAAATCTGCTGATAAGATCGATGGTGCAATTTTAATCATAACTAATACCTCGGCTTTCTCTCTCTAATTTCTTCTACAAATTGTTTGTAATTCTTATAACGATATTCTGTAATCTTCCCCTCTTCAACCGCAGCTTTCACAGCACATTTCGGTTCAGAAAGATGTGTACACCCTCTAAATTTACAGTATTGGCTCGCTTCTTTCAACTCTGGAAAACAATATGTAAGATCTTCTACCTCTATATCTATGAAATCGAGTGAACTAAAACCAGGTGTATCTGCAACTAGTCCGCTTCCAATCGCAATTAATTCTACGTGTCTTGTCGTATGTTTCCCGCGTCCTAAATGTGAGGAAATATCATTCGTTTTCAGTTCTAATTCTGGACGTAAGACGTTAAGCATAGAAGATTTTCCAACACCAGATTGCCCCGCAACGACGGAAACACAACCTTCTAAGAACGGTTTTAAAATATCAATACTTTCCGATGTATTTATAGAAGTAAATAATACATCATATCCCATCTCACGATAGTCATTTGCATAAGATTCAACAGTCTCTCTCATTTTTTTATCCACTAAATCCATCTTACTAATACAAATAATCGGCTTAATGTTATGATATTCAATCAGCACTAAAAATCGATCTAACAGTCCCGGATTAAAATCTGGTTCTACTGCAGAAAAAACGAGAATTGCTTGATCAACATTGGCAATAGGGGGCCTAACAAGTTCATTTTTTCGATCAAATACTTCAAGCACGTAACCTTCACTTGGGTTATCAGCCTGAAAGACAACTTGGTCTCCTACCAATGGTGTAATTTTATTTTTTCTAAACACACCACGCCCGCGACATTGTGTAATTCCTTCTTCATGCTGCACATAATAAAATCCACTTAGAGCTTTTACAATTTTTCCTTCTGGCATATAATTCTCCTTTATTCTGTATAAAGTGAAGCTGTAATTCATATTGAATGGATTATAATTTTTTAAATAAAGATTTCAAAACCCGTCATATATACAAGTTAATACGTTTAATCTACCATTAAATTTAAAATATTATTTATAACAGGATCACTTTTATAGCTTTTTGAACCATATATTTTTGCCTGTTATACGGTCCACTATATGTAGACAGCATAACAGGCAGGAGTAATACATTCCATTCCCTCTAGAAAGAAAATGGAATTCATTATTATTGAGTTGGATATGGTACTTCTTTGTCAATAATTGTTACACCATCTCGTACAATTTTATAGTGTCCTTTTGTACCTTCTTGAATTACAAATTCTAATGAAATAGTTGCCGACTCTGAAATTGTTCTAGTTTCAATTGGTCTATCCATTTTTTGTTGCATATCTTCTTTATAAATTTCTATCGTTTGTGGTTTTTTCTCACCTATTATAGAAGACTCATACGGAATAGAAATATTATCCACTTTCACGGTTTTCGTTACTTTCGGCTTAGGGCCCTCTGAGATGATAATCGTCACTTTATCTCCTTCTTTTAACGCCGTTCCCGGTTTTGGAGATTGGGAAATTACAAGCCCTTTATCAACAGTATCGGAATACTCTCGTTTTATATCTGGAGTTAGTTTCCTCTCATTCAAATAACCATTAACACTATTTTCAGTCCATCCTGAAAAGTCACCTGGTCTAATTTGATAAGGACCTTTACTTACCCAAATTTTCAGGTCTTGTTCCGCCTCTACTACCATTTGATCTGGCGTCGGAATTTGCTCAACAATTTCACCTTTTGGTCTATCATTTTCAATATAATTTATTGTAACTTGTTTATATTTTTCTTCTAATTCAGACCTTATGCTCTCAAAATCTTTTCCTGTGAGATCACTCATCTTACTTTTCTTTTTTCCACCTGATTGATAGATAGTAATTTTAGAGTTTTCTTTCACAACTCTTCCTGCCACAGGGTCTGTTTTTATGACATCACCGGTTTCAACATCATCTGTATATACAATATTAGGTTCCGTAACCTCAAAACCCTTTTCAACTAATGTATTTACTGCTGTCGTATATTTCATACCAGACACATCAGGGACTTTTACATCTTTTGGAATAAAGAATCCTGGAATAACAGTAAGCGCTAACGTTATTCCGATTGCTAAAAGTAAAAATGTTGTAATTAAAATTTTGAGCCATTTATTACTTCGTTTTTTCTTCTTATTTAAATCCGTTTCTTCTTTTCTTGTCTGTTCATCCACTTTACTTCCTTTTAAAACAATTGTTTCATCAGTAACATTTTCGAATAATTGTTCTTGTTGAATAATCGGAATCGCTTTTGTCGCTTCCATATCTTCCGGTATGTAAAATGGCTGCTCATTTATCCTCTCTGGATATAGCGCAGTTTCAATATCTCGTTTCATCGCATTCGCAGATTGATATCGATGAAACGGATCTTTCGCAGTTGCCTTTAATATAATATTTTCGACACTTTGCGGAATATTTTCATTCCATCTTTTTGGAGACGGAATTTCACTTTGTAAATGTTTTAAAGCTATAGCAACAGCAGATTCGCCAGAAAACGGTTGTCTTCCTGTTAACAACTCAAACATAACAATCCCTAGGGAATAAATATCTGATTGTTTATTTGCTATCCCGCCGCGTGCTTGTTCTGGTGATAAGTAATGCACCGAACCGAGTACTGAATTTGTATGTGTAATTGTTGTTGCACTTGTAGCTGTCGCAATTCCAAAATCTGTTACTTTTATTACTCCATCAGCTCGAATTAAAATATTGTGCGGTTTAATATCACGGTGCACAATTTCAAAGTGATGGGCGTGTGCCATGGCGGATGTTAACTGCTCCATAATATCAAGAGCTTCTCCTATCGATAACATCCCTCGCTCAATTATGTATTGCTTCAATGTTTGTCCTGGTACATACTCCATTACAAGATAATATATACCATCTTCTTCCCCGACATCATACATATTCACAATATTTGGATGCGACAACGTTGTAACAGACTGCGCTTCTCGATGGAAACGTTTAATAAACTCTTCGTTATTTGAATAGTCGAGTCGTAATATTTTTACCGCTACATCCCGGCCCAGTATATCATCATGAGCTAAATATACATTGGCCATTCCACCGCCACCTATCATTTTCAGCAGCTTATAACGGTCATTTAAGCGTTTTCCAATCAGCACGTTGCACTTCACCTACTTTCGTTTGTCGAACCCGCATAATCAATCAGAACAAGGGTAATATTATCTTCCCCACCACGATCATTCGCCAATTGAATGAGACGTTGCCCCTTAGTTTCTAGCTGTTCATTTAACCGTAAAATTTGTTGCATATCAGCAATAGAAACTTTGTTAGATAATCCATCAGAGCAAAGAAGTAACTGATCATCTTCCTCAAGCACCAACGTTTTAACATCTAATCCGACTTTCTCTTCTGTTCCTAATGCCCTTAACAAAACATTCTTTTTCGGGTGATATTCTGCGTCTTCTTTTGAAATTTCACCATGTCTCACAAGTTCATTTACAAGTGAGTGATCTTCCGTTACAAGTGAGATTTCTCCCTCTGATACCATATAACAACGACTATCCCCTATATGACCTATTGTCACAAAGCTCGGCGTACAAATTGCTATTATAAGTGTTGTTCCCATGCCATTACATTCTACATGTTGCTTAGAGTACTCATATATACGCTCATTAATAATCCCAACACTAGTATGTAACCACTCTTCTACTTTTTTTGGCTCATTCATATTATGTGTTTGCTTCCAATAATCGTGGAATAATTGAATGGTCATCGAGCTAGCTACATCACCAGCTCGATGACCTCCCATTCCATCTGCTACTACCGCTAAAATATTTCCATCTAAATTGTGAAAAACTCCTGCACTATCTTCATTATGTTGACGAACTTTTCCTTTATCTGATAGAAACACGGCTTTCATCTCGTCACCTCGTCTCTTCTTTGCGCTCCTTCGCACGCAACTGACCGCAGGCTGCATCAATATCATGACCTTGTTCACGGCGAATCGTTACATTTACTCCACGATCTTTTAACGTTTTTTCAAATAAGAAAATTTGTTCACGTGGCGTACGTACATAATCACGTTCAGGTACGTAGTTTACCGGAATTAAGTTCACATGACATTTTACACCTTTTAAGAGCGCAGCAAGTTCTTCAGCGTGCTCAACTTGGTCATTTTCTCCTCCAAATAGTCCATATTCAAAAGTAATACGACGCCCTGTTCTATTTACATAGTATTTAATAGCTTCCATCAAATCAGGTAGCTTATAAGCACGGTTAATCGGCATTAATTTTGAACGTAATTCTGAGTTTGGAGCATGCAGTGAAATCGCAAAATTAATTTGTAAGTCTTCTTCAGCGAACTTATAAATTTTCGGGATAATCCCACTTGTCGAAACCGTCATATGTCTCGCACCAATATGAAGTCCTTTTTCATGGTTAATGATGCGTAAAAATCCCATTAAATTATCGTAGTTATCAAATGGTTCTCCAATTCCCATAACGACAAGAGAACTTACACGTTCTTCTGATTCATCAAGTGCACGTTGCACTTCTACTACTTGCGCTACAATTTCTCCAGCTTCTAAGTTTCGCTTTAAACCGCCAAGCGTTGAAGCACAGAACGTACATCCAATACGACAACCTACTTGCGTTGTTACACAAATGGAATTTCCATATTCATGTCGCATTAATACCGTTTCAATAGAATATCCATCGTATAATTGGAATAAGAATTTAATTGTGCCATCCGAAGACGTTTGTTTTACTAACGTATTTAAAGTAGTAATATCAAAGGAATTCGACAATTTTTCACGCAATCCTTTAGAAAGGTTTGACATATCCTCATAATTTTTTACACGTTTTTTATATAACCAATCAAAAATTTGTCCAGCACGGAACTTTGGTTCTCCTTGCTCCTTTAACCAATCTTGCATTTCATGAAGTTGTAAAGAGTAAATTGATGGTTTTTTCGTTTCTAAATTTTTCTTTTGTTTTCTCACAGTCGTTTCCACGATGCTACACCTTCTTCCTTAAACAAGCAATATAAAAGCCATCTGTTGCAAAATAATGCGGTAAAATTTGTACTTGACCTTCATCAATATACGAACCTAACTTTTCTGGCATACGCTCTTTTATCGTAGTATCCCACTCAAACTCAGGATGCTCTTGTAAAAATCGTTCTATTACTTGTTCATTTTCTATTTTTTCAATTGTGCACGTACTATAAACAAGGCGACCACCTTGTTTTAATAACGGTGCGATTTTTTCTAGTATTGCAAGTTGGATCGTCGATAATCTTTCACTATCGCCTTTATCTTTACCTAACTTAATATCAGGCTTACGTCTAATTACACCAAATCCAGAACATGGGGCATCTACTAATATTTTATCAAACGTTTCATTTGCAAAGTGTTCTTGCACTTTTCTAGCATCTAATGCCTTTGTTTCGACATTTTCTAGACCAAGTCGCTCTGCTTGTTGTTTAATTAAACGTACTTTGTGTGCATGTAAATCAAGGGACATGACTTGACCAGTTCCTTTTAATCGCTCTGCGATATGTGTTGTTTTTCCACCTGGAGCAGCACAACTATCAAGAACTACATCCCCCTCATCTGGTTCTAAGGCACGTGCTACCAACATAGAACTTTCATCTTGAATAGAAAGAAAACCTTTTTTAAACGCATCTGTGTGCGCTACATTCCCTTTTTCAATTTGAATTGCATCATCTGATAAATCGCCACGCTTTGCTTCTATACCTTCACTAGCTAATAATGCAATTGCTTCTTCTACTGTTATTTTATCAATATTCACACGCGCTGTTGGTACAGGCGGTAACATGTTCACTTCACACATTTTCTCAGCAGTTTCTAAACCATATTCTGAAGTCCACTCTTGGACAAGCCAAATTGGATGACTTGTTGCAATTGCCAAACGTTCTACTGGATCTTTGATTTCATCTACAGAAGGTACACCTTCTCTTTGAATCGAACGTAATACACCGTTCACCATACCAGCAATTCCTTTATGCCCACGACGCTTTGCAATCTCAACCGCTTCATGAATAGCCGCTCTTTCGGGCACTCGGTCTAAATAAATCATTTGATATAAAGATAAGCGAAGTAATACTCTTACCCACGCTTCAACTTTCTTTTTTAAAAAAGGCTGTAAATAATAATCTAATGTATCACGACGTTGGATTGTTCCATATACAATCTCAGTTAATAAACCAATATCTTTTCTATCAATTGTACTTTTTTCAATTAGATTATTTAAAAGTAAGTTACTGTATGCACCACTTTTTTCTACTTGAATTAAACCATCAAGAGCTAATTCACGAACATTTTGTCTCATGCATTTTCTCCTAACTTCGTTCCAATTTCAGGTTTTGTTCCACGTAAAAATTGTGAACAACTCATACGCTTTTTACCAGAAGGTTGCAATTCTGTAACTTTAACACCCGTTTCATTACCAGTTGCTACAACAAAACCGTCTTCTTCGATCGCAACAATCGTACCTGCTTCAGCTGATTTCGTTACAGGTACTTTTTCTCCCCACCATACTTTAATAACTTGTCCTGCTAAAGTTGTATAAGCAACTGGCCATGGATTCAATCCGCGAATGTGATTGTATACTTCTTCACCTGTTTTTGTCCAATCAATTTTCTCTTGTTCACGTTTTATATTATATGCAAACGTTACTTCTTCCTCGTTTTGTTTAATTGGTTCTAACTTACCTTGAATTAGTAAAGGTACTGTTTTAGATAGAAGATGTGCCCCAGCTTCACTTAATTTATCAAATAACGAACCTGTCGTTTCACGCTCTTCAATTTCCACTTCTACTTGCGTTAAGATATCACCAGCATCCAATTTTTCTACCATATACATAATTGTAATACCTGTTTTTTCTTTCCCTTCCATAATTGCATAATGGATTGGCGCACCACCACGAAGTTCAGGAAGTAAAGAAGCGTGGACGTTAATACATCCGTACTTCGGTGCTTCTAAAATTTCATTTGGTACAATTTGACCGAACGCAGCTGTTACAATTAAATCTGGCTCTAATGCCAATACTTTTTCATATTCGTCTTTTTCACGAATTCTTAACGGCTGTAACACCGGAATACCATGCTTTTCTGCTTCCACTTTAACAGGTGTAGGTGTTAATACTTTTTTTCTACCTACCGGACGATCTGGTTGCGTCACAACACCTATTACATCATAGCCGTCTTCAATAAGACGACGAAGCACCGGCACTGAAAAGTCCGGTGTTCCCATAAATACTACTTTTATCATTTAAAAACCGCTCCTTTTAATACCTATTCTAATTCGTTTTCCTCATAATATTTTGTCACTTTCGATGTAAATAACACACCGTGTAAATGATCGATTTCATGTTGAATTGCACGCGCTAAAAACCCTTCTGCTTCTAGTAAAAATACTTTACCTCTGCGATTTTGCGCACGTACTTTAATATAATCCGCACGTTCTACTTCACCATAAAGTCCCGGGAAGCTTAAACAGCCTTCGGGACCTACTTGTTCACCACGTTTTTCTAGTATCGATGGATTAATTAACTCGATTTTCCCAGTATCATCACCGATATCAACTACCGCCACTTGCAAGCTTACCCCTACTTGAGGAGCAGCTAAACCGACTCCGTCCGCAATTAACATTGTTTCATGCATATCTTTCAACAATTTCACTAACTTTTTATCAAAGTTAATTACTCTTTCACACGGTGTTTCTAACACTTCATTTGGATGCTTTACTATTTCTAAAACTGCCATATTTCCCTCCGCTACATTAACATTGTTGGATTAAAATCAATTGAGATTTGTAGCTCTTTTTGCATTTCTGCTTGATAATGTTCATTTACCATTTTGAGCACGTTCTTTAAGTTTGGTTCCCGTTTGTATTTTATCATGCATTGATAACGATATCTATCTTTTATCCTTGGAATTGCTGAAGCAACCGGTCCTAACACCATTGTTTGCTGCGAACAGTGCGACCGTAAATGACCGACAATTTTTTCCGTCACTTGTACCGCCTTTAATAATTCCGGATGAGATACCGTCACAAGTACAACATAGTAATAAGGTGGGTATTGTCTCGTTCGTCTCATTTGCATTTCTTGGTCAAAAAACACATCATATTGTTGGTTCTTTGCTAACTCTATACTGTAATGTTCTGGCGTATACGTTTGAATTATAACTTCTCCTGGCAATTCATGTCGGCCTGCTCGTCCACTTACTTGTGTCAATAACTGATAAGTCTTTTCACTCGCCCGAAAATCAGGTAAATGAAGCATCGTATCAGCAGTTAAAACCCCAACAAGCGTTACTTTCGGAAAATCTAACCCTTTCGCAATCATTTGTGTTCCAAGTAATATATCTGCTTTTTCTTCCCCGAACGCCTTTAACAATTTCTCGTGCATCCCTTTACGACTCGTCGTATCTACATCCATTCGAATGACTCGTGCCTCTGGAAATAGTTTTGTAATTTCTTCTTCCACCTTTTGCGTACCTGTACCAAAGAAACGAATGTATGTACTTTGACAAGCAGGACACGCAGTCGGCATATTTTCTTCGTAACTGCAATAATGGCATTTTAAACGATGGTTCATTTTATGATATGTCAGCGAGATATCACAATGCGGACATTGTACAACGTACCCGCAATCACGGCACATAACAAATGTAGAATGCCCCCTTCTATTTAAAAAGAGCACCATTTGTTCTTTCTTTTCTAATCGATCTGCTATTTTTTCATGCAGTGCCTTTGAAAACATGGAGCGATTCCCATCACGAAGTTCTTCACGCATATCAACAATCTCTACTGTCGGTAAAGCTTGTTCGTTCATACGTTTTTCCATCGTCAGTAATTCATACACACCTTTTTTCGCTCTTGCAAACGATTCAAGCGTGGGTGTTGCACTACCAAGAACGATAGGACATTTATGATATTGTCCCCTCCACACAGCTACATCCCTTGCATGATACCTCGGATTATCTTCTTGCTTATAGCTCGATTCATGTTCCTCATCAATAATAATAATCCCTAAATTTTCAAAAGGAGCAAATACAGCTGAGCGTGCACCAACCACGACTTTCACTTCTTTTCTTAAAATCTTACGCCATTCATCATATTTTTCTCCAACAGACAGCGCACTATGAAGAACTGCAACTTGTGAGCCAAATCTACCTTTAAAACGATCTACCATTTGAGGCGTTAGTGCAATTTCAGGAACAAGCACAATAGCTTCTTTTCCTTTCTCGAGCACCGCTGCTATAGATTGTAAATATACTTCTGTTTTTCCACTTCCTGTAACACCATATAGTAAAAATGGATTGTAAGTTTCATTTGTAATTGATGATAAAATCGGTGTAATAACTTGCTTTTGTTCCTCAGTAAGTGGGAATGGTTTCGTTTGTTCAAAATCGTCATCGTCATACGGGTTCCGATATACTTCCACATACTTTTCTGAGATTAGCCCCTTTTTAACAAGTGCTTTAATTGGAGCATCTGTTATTTGCAACTCTTCTGTTATTACTTTCAACGGCACACTTTTATAATTTTCCACAAAATAATAGAGGACATCTTGTTGTTTTTTACTTTTCAGTTCAAATGCTGCTAATTCCAATTTATCTTCTGGCAACTCCGGTTGAACGACTCTTTGTTTCTTCTTTTGTACTTTATCTTTTACGTGATACACGACTTCAATCGTGCCATGTTTAATTTCTTGTTGAATCGTGCGGTATAGATGTGGTTGCGTCTCAATCGCTTCCCAATCTATCGCTTCTTTATCCTGAAATAAAAACAGTAGTTCAGGTGCTACTTCTTCTTGTTTACGAAGCTGTAGACGTTTTTTATATGTTGCTTTTATAGCCGTTGGAAGCATAACTTGAAAAGCTGAAATCATATAACATAACGTTTCACTTGTAAGCCAATACCCAAGCTTTAACAACTCTTCATTTAAAACCGGTGTTACATCTAAAATTTCATGGATTGTCTTTAACTTCTTACTTTCTACTTCAACAGAATCTTTAATACCAATAATAAAACCTTGCAATTTCCTTGGGCCAAACGGAACTACTACACGCATGCCTGTCTGGACAATATCTTCCCATTTTTTAGGGATAATATAATCAAATGGTCGATCTGTCTGACGTGCAGGTACATCAACAATTACACTTGCAAATTTCATAGACGATCATCTTCTAACATCATTTCAATTTGCTTTAATATTTCACGAGCAACCTCTTTCTTCGTTAAAAGTGGTAACTCTATAACTTCTCCATCTTTTCTATACATTGTTACAATGTTCGTATCTGTACCAAATCCCGCTCCTTGCGCCTTTACGTCGTTTGCAACAATCATATTCGCATTTTTCTCACGTAATTTTTTCGTTGCATATTCCTCTACGTTTGTCGTTTCAGCCGCAAAGCCGATAAGTAACTGTTTGTCCTTCATCTCACCTAACGTTTTTAAAATATCTACTGTTCTCTCAAGTTCAATTACAGCATCGCCATTTTTCTTTTTCATTTTATTATCATGAACATATTTCGGACGATAATCTGCAACCGCTGCTGTTTTAATGACAACATCTACGTTTTTATAATGTTGAATAACTGCCTCTAACATATCTTGTGCCGATTCCACTTGCATTGTAGTTACATGCAATGGTGGATTTAATGCTGTCGGTCCCGAAACAAGTATGACTTCAGCACCTAAGTTGGCCGCCACTTCCGCAATTGCATATCCCATTTTTCCAGAAGAAAAATTGGTCATAAAACGGACTGGATCAATCTTTTCACGAGTCGGGCCAGCAGTTATTAATATTCTTTTTCCTTGCAGTGGTTTTTGTTCCGAAAAAGCCTCTTCTAACCGTGCAATAATCGCTTCAGGTTCTTCTAATCTTCCCTTCGCTACATAACCACACGCTAAAAAACCTTCTCCAGGCTCAATAAATGTATATCCTAACGTTTTTAACGTCATCATATTTTTTTGAACAATTTTATTTTCATACATATGCACATTCATAGCAGGTGCAATCCACACTGGGGCTGTAGTAGCTAACAAAGTAGTTGTAATCATATCATCTGCAATACCGTTAGCTAACTTTCCAATACAATTGGCTGTAGCAGGTGCAACAAGTACAACATCTGCCCAATCTGCTAAATCGATATGAGCAATAACAGCTGAGTCTTTCTCATCGAATGTATCCGTATATACATCATGGCGAGAAAGCGCCTGGAATGTAAGAGGTGTAACAAATTTCATTGCCGACTCACTCATCATTACTTTTACAATAGCACCAGCTTGTGTCAATTTACTCGTTAACGCAGCCGCTTTAAAGACCGCAATGCCTCCTGTTACACATAAAAGTATCTTTTTCCCTTTTAGCATATGGCTCGTCCTCTTTCTTTTTCAAACTTATAATACTGAAACAAGATCATTAGCTCATCAGTATCAATATTTCTTCCCTACCGTAAAAAAATAACAACCTACTTGTAAATAGGTTGTTACCGTTACATAGAAAATTATAAAGTCTATGTTTTAAATTGTCGAAGACAAAGTCTTATTCAGTTACTTTATCTTCACTTGGTACGTAGCTTAACGCTTCAATATCAATTTCTTCTAATGCTTTACCTACACATTTATGAGAGACTGGTTTTTCTACAACACAGTTATTAGCAAGTTGCATTTCACGCGCACGTTTTGCAGCCACTGTTACAAGTGTATATTTAGAATCGATTTTTGTTAATAATGAATCAATTGATGGATTTAACATAATTATAGACCCTCCGTCATTTCTTTATAATATTTTGCTACTCTTTCGCGGCGGCAATGTTCGCCAACCACAATTGCTTTAATTCTTTCACAAGCTAGTTCAACTTGGTCGTTTTCTACAACGTAGTCGTAAGCGTCCATCATATCAATTTCTTCTTTCGCTACCGTTAAACGATTTTCAATAACATCTTCAGTTTCTGTACCACGACCGACAATTCGGTTCTTTAGTTCAGATAAACTTGGAGGTGCTAAGAAAATAAATACACCTTCTGGGAAAGCTTTCTTAACTTGAATTGCTCCTTGCACTTCAATTTCTAAGAATACATCTTTTCCTTCTTGTAATGTTTTTTCAACATAATCAATTGGTGTTCCGTAATAATTACCTACGAACTCAGCCCACTCAAGTAATTTTTCATTACGAATCATTTCCTCAAACTCTTCTCTCTCTTTAAAGAAATAATCCACACCATCCACTTCACCTTCACGTGGCTTACGTGTCGTTACTGAAATGGAATACTGAAAACGTGTATCCTCATGACTAAACAGCTCTTTTCGAACCGTTCCTTTACCAACCCCAGAAGGTCCTGAAAGAACGATGAGCAATCCTCTTCTACTTCTCATAAATATGTAAAACCTACCCTTCCTCACTTAAATCTTCTTTATTATTCAAACGATGTGCAATCGTCTCTGGCTGAATTGGACTTAATACAACATGCCCATCATCCATAACAATAACCGCCCTTGTTTTTCTCCCATACGTAGCATCAAGTAAAGCATTATGTTCGCGTGCTTCTTGTACTGTTCGTTTAATAGGAGCTGACTCCGGACTTACAATAGCAATAATTCGATGGGCAGATACAATATTTCCGTATCCAATATTTAAAAACCGCATGGCCATAGTTTGCGCCTCCTAGTAAGTCTATCCGATTTCTCCACCACGTATAACTTTATATATTTTTTGAAAGCTACTCAATATTTTGTACTTGTTCACGAATTTTTTCAAGGTTATTTTTCATTTCTACAACATATTTTGAAATTGTTAAGTCATTTGCCTTAGAACCAATCGTATTAATTTCTCTATGCATCTCTTGCACGATGAAATCCATTTTCCTTCCAACAGGCTCTTCAATCTGCAGTGTTTCACGGAATTGTTCTAAATGACTTTGCAAACGAACTAACTCTTCGTGAATATCACAACGCTCAGCAAAGATTGCAACTTCTGTTAGCAATCTTTGTTCATCTAGATCTTGATTATGTAATTCCTTTAAGCGATTTTCTAATCGTTCACGATATTTTTGTGTAACAATTGGTGCATGCGGAATAATTGCGTTTACACAATTGTGAATCTCTTGTAAACGATACGCTATATCTTTATGTAATCGTTCTCCTTCGCCATCTCTCATCGTTTTTAACATATGAGCAGCCTGGCGAACAGCCTCATATAAACTGTTTTCAAATTGTTCATTTACGTTTTCTACCTCTTCAATCGCCGTTACTTCTGGCATTGCCATTAATTGCTCGAGTGTAATAGAATCTTGTAATTGAAATTTTCCTTTTATATCTTCCATAATCGATTGGTACTGCTCAAGAAGCGACCAATTCACACTTAATTTTCTTTCAACAAGCCCTTCACCCGCTATACTAATAGACACTTCAATACGTCCACGGCGAACTTGCTGTGCAATTATTTTACGAATTTTGTCTTCAAATACCATCATTTGCTTCGGTAGTCGAATACTCATCTCTAGAAAACGGTGGTTCACCGATTTCATTTCTACTGTAATTTGAAAAGCATCACTTTCTACTTTCGACCTTCCAAATCCTGTCATACTACAAATCATTTTTTATCACATCCAAGCCATGAAATAACTCAATGAAAAAGGTAATAGAGACAAGGCTCTACTACCTTCTGTAAATTATATCACATTTTCATATCATTGACTATTTCAAGTTTAATCCCTTCTTATATAATATTGGCTTTTCCTTCTTACCCTTTTTCCCTGTTAATAAAGAGCCTACTAATAAGAAGGTCGGAATTGATGATAAACCTCCAATTAACAACCAATCTCTCGCTTGTATTGGCATCGTGCTAAAAATCGGCTGTAACGGTGGATAATATATAACGACGAGCATGAGTAGTAATGAAATGATAACCGCTCCTACTAAATACACATTTCCAAACGGATTGCGGTGGAAAACAGAATGCTCACTTCGGCAATCAAATACATGAATCAGCTGAGCAAGTACCAAAGTTGCAAACGCTACAGTTTGTGCATATTTCAGTTCATTGGGATGTTGATTATATGCAATAATAAATGCTACTAGTGTCACTGCCCCAATTAGAAAGCCACGGCTTATAATTTTCCAAGCAAGCCCTCTAGCGAATACCCCTTCTTTCGGATGACGCGGCGTTCTCTTCATCACGTCTCCCTCAGCCTTATCCAAACCTAATGCCATCGCCGGTAAACCGTCAGTAACTAAATTCACCCATAAAATTTGAATTGGAACCATTGGCAGCGGTAATGCAAGCAACATTGCAAATAGCATGACTAAAATTTCTCCTACGTTCGATGCTAATAAATAACGAATAAACTTACGTATGTTCTCATATATATTTCTACCTTCTTTAATTGCTGATTTTATCGTAGCAAAATTATCGTCCAGCAATACGAGAGAAGAAGCTTCTTTCGCAACATCTGTCCCTGTAATTCCCATCGCTATCCCAATATCAGCTGTTTTTATAGCCGGAGCATCGTTTACCCCATCACCTGTCATCGCTACTATATGTCCTTTATTTTGCAACGCCTTAACAATTTTCAATTTATGTTCTGGTGATACTCGAGCAAATACATACGTATCTTCTACAACATTTTCTAATTCTTCTACATCCATACTTGCGAGTTCTACCCCTTCAACAACGCGTCCACCTGGTGGTAAAATGCTTAATTGTTCTGCAATCGCCATTGCTGTAACTTTATGGTCACCTGTAATCATCACTGTTCGAATACCAGCTTCTCTGCACTCTTTTACAGCCTGCTCTACCTCTGGTCTTGGCGGATCAATCATACCTTGTATCCCAACTAACATAAAATCCTTTTCAACGTCTCTTTCATGTTCGGTAGAATCCGTTACTTTTAATGGCTTAAATGCAACTGCAATTGTTCGAAGTGCTTGACTACCTAAGCTATGAATAGCCGCCTGTACTTCTTTTCTATACAACTCACTTAATGGTTGCTGCCTATCTCCCCATAAAATCGTTTGACTCATTTGCAAGAGGACGTCTGGCGCTCCCTTCGTAACGACAAACTTTTTCCCTTCTCGATCTCGTACAATAACACTCATCATTTTTCGAGTTGAATCAAATGGAAATTCACGAATAATTTCAAATTTCCCTTTCAGTGCCTCACGTGTTATCCCCGCTTTCATTGCTGCAGCTACAAGTGCTCCCTCAGTTGGATCCCCATCTAATACATACGCCTTTTTCTTCTGAATAATATTTGCGTTATTACATAGTGAACCAAATGTGAGTAGTTGATAAAGTGCTTTCGTCTTAGCTGGATTAATTTCTTTATCACCTTTCATAAAAGAGCCATTAGGTTCATACCCTTGGCCTGTCACTTTCCACAACTCTCCACCTGACCACATATGTGTTACCATCATTTTGTTTTGCGTCATCGTTCCTGTTTTATCAGAGCATATAACAGAAGCGCAACCTAACGTTTCTACCGCTGGTAACTTTCTTACAATTGCTCTCTTTTTTATCATACGCTGTACACCAAGCGATAAGGCTACTGTAACAATTGCCGGCAATCCTTCTGGAATAGCAGCAACAGCTAGCGACACACCAGCTAAAAACATATGATACACTTCATTCCCTTGATACACACCAGCTAACACGACAAGCGCTGTCAAAACAAGAGCCACAATAATTAATATTTTTCCAAGTTGCTCTAATCTTCTTTGCAGTGGTGTTTCCATCTGCTCTGCATTTTGTAACATATTTGCAATTTGACCCATTGCTGTATTCATACCTGTTGCCACAACGACTCCTGTTCCAGATCCTCGTGTAATCATCGTGCCCATAAAAGCCATATTTTTTTGATCACCAATTGAAACATCTTGCCCTTGCAATGCTTCTACCTTCTTCTGCACCGGTACTGACTCTCCTGTCAAAGCTGATTCTTCGATATATAAACTCGACGCCTCAACAAGGCGTACATCAGCTCCAATACGATCGCCACTAGAAAATTTAATAACATCACCTAAAACGAGTGCTTTAGACGGCGCCTTTACCCACTTTCCATTCCGCAGTACAGTAACTTGCGGGGCGGCTAGCTCTTTTAAAGCTTCCAATGACTTTTCAGCCTTTCTTTCTTGAAAAAAGCCAAGAATACCATTGATAATAACAATTGCCACAATCGCAATAGAATCAATGTATTCCCCTAAAAAAGCAGAAACGATTGTTGCACCAAACAAAACAAGCACCATAAAATCTTTAAATTGCGCCAAAAATACCATTAGTGCAGAAGGCCTTTTCGCTTCATCTAGTTCATTTGTACCAAATTTTTTTATTCGCCCTTCTGCTTCTTTCTCTGTAAGTCCAACCTTCACATTCGTATTCGTTCTTTCTTCCACTTCATGTGCGCGCATTCCATACCAGTTCATCCTGCTATCGACCTCCTGATTCCAGACATACTCTATTGAAAGCTTATTCAGCCTCGTCCAAAAAAATGCTATAATTAACTTTTAGTTAGAAAGGAGTGTTCAATCATGGCATTCGATGGATTATTTACAAGAGCAATTACACATGAAATTACAAATTCTCTTTACACGGGAAGAATTTCAAAAATATATCAACCTTCAAAATACGAGATTTTATTACATATTCGAGCAAACGGAAAAAATCAAAAATTGATTCTTTCCGCTCATCCGACATATGCACGTTTACACTTAACAAATCAAAGTTACGATTCACCTGCACTTCCACCAATGTTCTGCATGCTTCTTCGTAAGCATTTAGAAGGTGGATTCATTGAAAAAATTGAACAAATTGATTTAGAGCGTATTATTCAAATTACCGTTCGTAGCAGAAATGAAATTGGTGATGAATCGCTAAAAACATTAGTAATTGAAATTATGGGACGACATAGTAACATCATTTTAGTAGACACAAAAACAAATAATATTTTAGATAGCTTAAAACACGTTTCTTTAGCAGTAAATCGACATCGAACTGTATACGCTGGAGCTGAATATATTGCACCACCAGCACAGCATAAAATTAACCCACTTCAGGTCGAAACAAATGATGAATTTATTAGACCGCTAGACTTTCTATCTGGAAACATGGATAAACAGCTAGTCGGGACCTTTACCGGAATATCACCATTATTTGCAAAAGAAGTAGTGAAAAAAGCAGGTATGGTAAATGAAAAAGCATTAGCTGACGCATTTTTCTCCATACAAAAACCATTATTAACTCATACATATTCACCAACAATGACTACTTCAAATGGGAAAGAATTCTTTTATCTTTTCCCTCTTGCGCACTTAGCAGGAGAACACAAGACATTCTCGTCTGTTAGTGAATTGCTAGACCGTTTCTTTTTCGGAAAAGCAGAGCGTGACCGTGTAAAACAACAAGCTCATGATTTAGAGCGCTTTATGCAAAACGAAAAAAGTAAAAATGAGAAAAAACTCATTAAACTAGAAAAAACATTACAAGATGCTGGAAAAGCAGATAAATATCAACTATTTGGAGAACTACTTACAGCCAATATGTACGCTTTGAAAAAAGGCGATAAAGATATTGAAGTCGTTAACTATTACGATGAAAATGGCGGAACTGTAAAGATCGCATTAGATCCTTTAAAAACACCATCTGAAAATGCACAACGCTATTTCCAAAAGTACCAAAAAGCGAAAAATTCAGTTGTTGTTGTTGAAGAACAAATCGGAAAAACAAAAGAAGAAATTCTTTATTTCGATAGCTTACTTCAACAAATGGAAGCTGCTTCTTCAAAAGATATTGAAGAAATTCGTGAAGAATTAGCTGAAGAAGGTTATATGCGCAACCGTAAAACGAAAAACGCAAAGAAAAAGCCTACTAAACCAGTATTAGATAAATATTTGGCTAGTGATGGTACAGAAATTTTCGTCGGTAAAAACAATAAGCAAAATGATTATTTAACAACGAAATTTGCCCGCCGTGATGAAATTTGGTTACATACGAAAGACATACCTGGTTCTCACGTTGTCATTCGTTCTTTAGAACCTGCTGAAGAAACTTTATTGGAAGCTGCCAAAATTGCTGCTTATTACAGTAAAGCAAAAGAGTCTAGTTCTGTACCTGTTGATTTCACAAAAATACGCCATGTGAAAAAACCGAGTGGTGCAAAACTTGGTTTTGTTACGTACGACAATCAGCAAACCGTATATGTTACACCAGATGCTGATACTGTAATGAAATTAAAAGCTTAAATATAAAAATGCGTTGCTCATAAGCAACGCATTTTTATATTCGTTCCAACTAGTTCATATACACATTCACTAATTCATAACATCTTTCTTTTGTCATCTTGTATTTCTCTTCTGAAGCATCTATACGTCTCATCGTCCCGTTATTTGTATCAGTACCAATCGCTTTAACCTTACTTTCCTTTTCTTTAACCCACGCAATTTGTTTCGTTTTTAATGACTGAAATGCATCAGGGGACATCGTATTTTTTAATATACTGTAAATTTCATTTAGTTTATTATCCCACAGTTCATAATTTCCTTCTATTTCATTTACTATATCATTATCTGACGCAACATTTGCATGTGTTTCTTGATTTTCTAGAGCCGCTAACTCATTTAAAACCTTACTTTTACCTACTGCTGACGAAGTTTCTTTTTTAGTCTGCTTCTCTTCTTTAGAAGTAGCATGCGTACTCATGCTATTTTCCTTAATGTTTTCGTGTTCTTGACTACTATTTTCTTTCGCCACTTTTTCCTGCTTTTGCTCATCTAAATTATATGTAATAACGGATGTTTTTGCATCCACAGCTATTGAGTTAGTATTTTCTTTAAAAATATATTTTTTGTCACCACTGTTTTCTTCTTTAACAAAATCAACATTCTTAAAGCCACGAATTTTCAGAAACTCACTAGCCTCTTCCTTCGTAAGTTTTAAATCTCTCGGTGTATGCGCTGACCATTTATCCATTAACCATTTTCCATCTTTATAAACGAAAATAAATTCCCATATCTCTGCTTCATTTCCCATATCATTTGAAGGTATAATCGTTTCAATCGTTAAATTTTTATCTTTCTGTGTATACGTTAATCTCATTTCTGGTTCAATATTAATAGGGAATGGCAACATATCTGTCTCTCTAGATCTATTAAATGTATCAAGCGACTTAGGAAGCTGATTCTCTACAAACTTTTCTGAAACTAGCCCCTTAACTCCTTTTTTAGCTGTCTCTAAATCTCCAGGATTATTTCGGCTCCATCCATTTTCTTTTTCCATCTCACTAAATGCATTTGCTATTGCATCTACACTCTTTCTTACAATCTTTTTCGCTTCTTTTTCTGTCACTTCTGGCGCTTCATCAAGCTGTTCAATCGTTTCATTTGCTTGAACTTTGATTTCATTTTTTTCACACCCTGTTACAACTAGCATACTAACAGCGAAGCAAAATGACATGACTTTACTTAATTTCTTCATATACTCACATTCCTTATCCCTATTTATTCGTTACGCACCTTTATCTACAAGAAAACACAACGACCCCTTATTATACCAATTATCACCATTTATTTATACAAAAAATATAATATTAAAATTGAAAGATTATAATATGCAAGTTTACATTACTGTATAAATTTTTGACATCCTCATTTTATATTTGTCTAGTTTTTTTGACACAAAATTCTCTCTCCTCTTTTATTGTCAATAAGTATACTGGCACAATTTTTGCTTTATTAAATATAAAAAGGAGGCATTAAAATGAATATAAGAATAACTAATATCCAAAAACAACTACATAAGTACGGAATTGACGGGTTACTTATTACAAAAAAAGAAAACCGCCAATATGCAACAGGCTTTACAGGTAGTGCCGGCGTCGTCTTAATCTCTGCCGATCGCGCTGTTTTTATAACAGATTTCCGCTATGTAGATCAAGCAAAATTACAAATAAAAGATGCTGAAATTGTTATGCATAAAGGAAATTTAGAAAAAGAAATTGCACATCAAGTATCGAAATTAAACATTCAAAAACTTGGAATTGAAGAAAACAACATGACATTGCAACAATATAAAAACTTGCAAAAATACGTACATGCGGAAATGATTCAAGTGTGCGAAATTATCGAAAATATTCGTATCATTAAAGACACGCCTGAAATAGAAACAATGAAAATTGCAGCTCATATTGCGGACGAAGCATTTCACCACATTCTTACGTTTCTAAAACCGGGAATAAGTGAAAATGATGTACGAGATGAGTTAGAATTTTTCATGCGAAAAAAAGGAGCTACATCCTCATCATTTCAAATTATTGTAGCTTCTGGCGTTCGCTCTTCACTTCCTCATGGAGTTGCATCAAATAAAATAATCGAACGAGGCGACATCGTTACATTAGATTTCGGTGCACTTTACGACGGATATTGTTCCGATATAACACGTACTGTAGCAATCGGGGAACCGCCAGAAGAATTCAAAAAGATATACAATGTTGTACGAGAAGCGTTAAAACGTGGGACTGAAGCGATTAAGCCTGGAGAAACTGCGAAAAGTATCGATGATATAACGAGAGATTACATTACAGAACATGGATACGGTCAATATTTTGGACACTCTACCGGTCATGGTCTTGGGTTAGAAATACATGAACCTCTTCGCCTATCCCAAGAAAGTAAGGCTACGTTAGAAGAAGGTATGGTTGTTACCGTTGAACCTGGTATTTACATACCAAATTGGGGCGGTTGTAGAATTGAAGATGATATCGTCATTACAAAAGACGGATATGAAGTTATTACAAAATCAAATAGAGAACTAATTATAATCCCTTGTTAATATTTTGAAATTTCCAACTTGATTTTTTCTCTACACATAGAATTCCTTCTCTGGAGTATTCCGTTTAAAGAGGGGAATTGAAAATGAGAAAATGCCACCGAATAAGATGGCATTTTCTTTCATTCATTAACGAATAGCTTTTCATTTACTGTTTTAGTGACTACCGCTACCAACATTAAAATGCAAATTAAATATAGCAATTTCGCAATAAACAACCACCCTTGAAACATTACAATTCCATCTATTATCTCATTTCCCTTCAGTAACAAAAACGGAATCGTACTAATTATCATGACAAACTCAATACTGAATACAATTTTCTTTTTTCGGCTATATGCTTTCCACTCATCCCAGCGATACATAGGAGCAAAAATCAATACTCCTATACATAATATAACTGGTACCCATTCACTTTTAAAGAATTGCCCTGAAATAACTGATAATAGTAAACAAACGAGCACACCATAATAACCTATTTTCTCTCTCATTCGTATTCCCCCATTCTACTTCTCCTTTAATATGTAACTTGCTATGCTTATAACAATTCTTAGAAAAATAACTACTACAATTACAATATAAAGACTTTTTACAGACGACATCCATTCTTGAAAAATAGACATTTTCTCCATTTGTTTCTGACCCTCTATTAAAATAACCCCTACGAATAATGAACAAACAACGATGATACCTATCATAATTCCAATACTTTTCTTGCTATATTGTTTCATATCATCCCAGTTATATAGCAGTACAAAAACAAATCCGAAAACAGGTATAATACTGATCCATTCATTGCTTGTAAACAAATTTAAAATGATTAATAGACTACAAGAGAGAATAAAGCCCCAAAACCCAATTATTTTGCGCATAAGCCCTCCTTTAATTCCATTTTTAGGATTAATTGTATTGTAACATCCATTTTTTATTCTTACCATTACAGTACATGAAATTTTACCTTTATTTCTGTTTCTTATACTCACACACTTTCCCTACTTTCATACAATAAACTACACGAACGCCTAAGGATGTGAATGTTATGGGAGTTGAATTAACGCTATTACACGCTCTCTATGTTATTTGTTTACTCACCATTATTACCTTTTTTATTCTCCGAAAAGATACGACAATTATTTGTATCGCTTTTATCTTTTTATTAGCATTAACTGCTACAAGTTCTATCCCTCTTGCTATTAGCGGTATTTTTCAAAGTTTTATTTACGCCATTACTGAGCTATTACCAACTATATTAATCATTTCTATTATCGTATCCATGAGCAATTTACTCGTTCATACCGGCATAAATGATACGATGATTTCACCATTTACAAAGATGATTCGTACCCCTACCCTCGCCTACTGGATTATCGGTCTTTTAATGATGACAATTTCTTTCTTCTTTTGGCCTTCTCCAGCTGTCGCATTAATGGGAGCTATTTTATTACCGGTTGCTGTACGCGTCGGTCTTCCACCAATTGGAGTAGCGATTGCTATGAACTTATTCGGTCATGGGATTGCTTTGTCCGGTGACTTCGTTATACAAGGCGCACCAAAATTAACCGCAGACGCTGCTGGTCTCCCTGTTTCCAGCGTCGTATCTGCAAGTGTTCCACTCGTTATCGTTATGGGCGTTGTGACAACTTCCGTCGCTTTTTTCTTCTTACGAAAAGAGTTTCATACAGGCTTATCTATACAAGAATCTATTCCATCAACTGAGTCTTCTAAAACGCTCACTTCATTATCTCCTCGCATAAAAAAATGGCTCGCTATTTGTATTCCTATCATATATATCATTGATATCCTTTGCATGATTCAATTTAAACTACAAGGAAGTGACGCAACTGCACTTATCGGCGGAACAACTGTTATTATGATTATCATCATTTCACTAATCGCCTACAAAGGTAATGGACTAAATAAAACGACCGATTATTTTATAGAAGGGCTCCAATTTGGATTTAAAATTTTCGGCCCAGTTATTCCAATTGCTGCACTTTTTTATTTAGGAGATAGCGGATTTGTAAAAATTATTGGAGACTATTTGCCGAAAGGTTCACATGGAATCATTAATGACTTAGGAATCGCTTTATCTCAAACTGTTCCTTTAAACCAATATGTATCGGCAGGAACACTAACTATCGTTGGTGTCATTACTGGTCTAGATGGATCAGGATTTTCCGGCATTTCGCTTGCTGGTTCCATTGCCAATCTTTTTGGAACAGCACTTGGACATGGAACAGCTACATTAACAGCACTCGGGCAAATTGCAGCTATATGGACCGGGGGCGGGACGTTAATTCCTTGGGCACTTATTCCTGCTGCTGCCATTTGTAAGGTCGATCCATTTGAAATTGCACGCCGAAACTTTTTACCGGTTGTTATCGGTTTAATTGTCACCACGATTGTTGCGATGTTTATCCTATAACGTAAGCAAGCGTTCTCTTGCTTACGTTTTTTGCTTGTAAAATTCATCATGAATTACCAATTTTCAAGAGGGATTCGTTATTAATTAGCGAAATTATATTAGGAGAGTAATTATTTCAAAACGTTTACGAGAAACAGATTACTGCAATTAGAAAAGGGGATATACCTATGAATGAATTGACTTTCGTCTTATTAATTTGTCCATTATTTATCTTTATCGTATCTGTTATTGGAACGCGCAAAACGAAAACGTATTACGTAATGCCGATTGTAACGTTTGCTACTTTTTTAATAATAGGTGTTATCGTCTTTACTCCAAAATTTTTCTTTTGGGTTGGCATGTACAGCATCTTCTCATTTATTGTTTCTTATATGACTCTATTGTTTGTGAGAGGATATGAAGTTGTGGAAAACGCTAAGTAGTTGTTAGCAAGGAGATTATACTATGATTTTCTTTGATATTGATGGAACGTTACTTGATTACGATACCGCTGAGAAAAATGGTATCTCACATTTCTTCCAAAAGTATAATGATATTTTTTCAGGAAACGAATTAGAGGCTATGAAGCTATGGCATGAATTATCCGAAGAATATTTCAACAAATTTTTATCCAAGGAATTATCTTTTCAAGAACAACAAGTAATGCGAACGTATCATTTATTTAAAACATATGGAGTAAACGTATCAACCGAAGAATCTCAGCATAGATTCAATCAATATATAGAACTATATAAGAAAAACTGGACCCTGTTTGAAGATGTACTCTATACATTACAAAGTTTACAGCAAAGAGGACACTCATTAGGTATTATTAGTAATGGTGACTATGAACAACAAATCGAAAAATTAACTGCTCTAAACATTCTACAATATTTCAAATATATTTTTACTTCTAGTGAACTCGGGATATCAAAACCAGACCCTGAAATGTTTCACAAAGCCGTATTACAATTGAATCTTGAAATGAAAGATTGCTATTATATTGGCGATCGATTAGAGACTGATGCAATTAGTAGTACAGCAGCTGGAATGCAAGGGATATGGTTAAATCGGAATAACTCGCAACTCAAGTGCGATGTTCCTACTATCTATTCTTTACATGAAGTTTTAACAATGATATAAAAAACGACCGCGTTCCCCCGCGGTCGTTTTTTTTCGTGTTACGCTGTGATCCAAGCTTCGTTAGCTGGATTTTTACGCCACTCTTGTAATTTCTTCGTTTCAGCTTGTCCGATCATACCTTTTTCTGCTGCAACTTCAGTTAATGCACTGTAATCACTTAAAGAATATGATGCTACGTTCGCTGCTTCTAACTTTTCTTTTCCTGCTTCTAGCTCGTATGTGAAGATTGATACGATTCCTAATACTTCACAGCCAGCTTCGCGAAGTGCTTCTACACATGTAATTGCACTACCGCCAGTTGAAATTAAGTCTTCTACTACTACAACTTTTTGACCTTTTTCAGCTTTTCCTTCAATTTGATTCCCTTTACCGTGACCTTTTGCTTTACTACGTACGTAGCACATTGGTAAATCCATACGATCACTTACCCATGCAGCGTGCGCAATACCAGCAGTTGCTGTTCCTGCAATAACTTCTACAGTTGGGAAGTGCTCTTTAATTAACTCTTCTAATCCAGCTGCAATCGCTTGACGTACTTTCGGATAAGATAAAGTTAAACGGTTATCACAATAAATTGGTGATTTCATACCTGAAGACCATGTGAATGGATCATTCGGTTGTAAAAATACTGCTCCAATTTCTAATAAATGCGATGCGATTTCTTTTTTCATACTGTTACACCTTCCCACTGTTGTTTTACTGTTTTATACGCTTCAAGCGGATTTACTGCTTTTGTAATACTACGTCCAACTACGATATAGCTTGAACCAAGTTCCCTCGCACGTTTCGGTGTTGCTACGCGCACCTGATCATTTACATCATCGCTTGCAAGACGAATCCCCGGTGTTACTGTTACAAATTCATTTCCGCATACTTCACGTAATTTTGGAACTTCAAGTGTTGAGCAAACAACGCCATCAAGTCCACTTTCTTTCGTTAGTTTTGCATAATGAGCAACCGCTTCTTCTAACGTTTTCTCAATACCAATCTCTTTTTTCATCATAGCTTCCGAAGTGCTTGTTAGTTGTGTAACTGCAATACAAATCGGTCTCTCTTTTCCTTCTTGCTTACCTTCCTCTAATCCCTCAATCGCAGCTTTCATCATGCTGCTTCCCCCAGCAGCATGAACATTTACCATATCTACATCTAGACTAGCTAGGCTACGCATAGCGCTTTTTACTGTATTCGGAATATCATGAAGTTTTAAATCTAGAAAGATCTTATGTCCTTTTTCTTTTAAGTACGTAATAATCGCAGGGCCTTCTTTGTAAAATAACTCCATACCAACTTTGACAAATAACTCTTCCCCTTCAAAGTGGCGCAAGAATTGTTCTACATCTTGTTTCCCTGGGAAATCTAGTGCAACGATTAACGACTGTGACATGTTTGCTTCCAGCTCCTTCCTTGACATTCCGAAATGTGATCAAATCCTAATTCATCTAGTAATGCTGGTAACTCTTCAATAATTGTCGGACATACGAACGGATCGATAAAGTTCGCTGTACCTACTGCAACTGCGCTCGCGCCAGCGTAGAAGAATTCGATTACATCTTCCGCTGTTTCAATACCACCCATTCCGATAATTGGAATGTTAACCGCTTGGCTTACTTCATGTACCATACGAATTGCTACTGGCTTAATCGCAGGACCTGATAATCCGCCTGTACGGTTTGCTAAAATTGGTTTAGCTGTTTTTAAATCTAGACGCATACCAAGCAATGTATTAATCATCGTTAAACCATCTGCACCTGCATTTTCAATCGCTTTTGCAATTTCCACAATGTTTGCCACGTTCGGTGACAACTTCACGTATACAGGTACTTCAGAAACCTCTTTTACTCGCTTCGTTAAATCAGCAGCAATTTCAGGATTTGTACCAAAGGCGATACCACCTGTTTTTACGTTCGGACAAGAAATATTTAATTCTAGTGCATGGACATTAGGCGCTTTAGAAATTTCCTTCGCAACCGCTACGTAATCCTCAGCTTGTGAGCCTGCAACGTTCGCAATGATTGGAAGGTCAAATTGGTCTAACCATGGTAATTCAGAATTCATTACTTTTTCTAATCCTGGGTTTTGAAGTCCGATTGCATTTAACATGCCACCCGGTGTTTCAGCAACACGAGGCGTAGGATTTCCATAGCGTGGTTGTTCTGTCGTCGCTTTAATCATGATTGATCCTAGTACACTTAAATCATAAAACTGTGCATATTCACGACCAAATCCAAAGCATCCAGATGCCGGTATAATTGGATTTTTTAATGATAATCCTGGTAATTCAACTTGCAATCTGTTCATAGTACAACCTCCCCGATTGGAAATACTGGTCCGTCGCTACACACCTTCTTGTAAGAATGACCACTTGGATCTTCTTGTAAGTGGCATACACATGCGAAACAAGCTCCAATACCACAGCCCATACGTTCTTCTAACGAAATATAGGCTTTTTTCTCTTTGTAACGTCCTTCTAATGCACGAAGCATCGCTAACGGACCACATGAATAAAGAATATCAAAGTCAATTCCGTAATGATCAATTACATCTGTGACAAATCCTTTTGTACCGTGTGTACCGTCTACTGTCGCAACGTACGTATCACCAAGTTCTGCAAATTTTTCTTCATAGAAAACAACATCTTTCGTTTGAAAACCTAAGATGTGAATTACACGTACACCTTTTGCAACGAGGCGCTGTGATAATTCATAAAGTGGTGGTACACCAATTCCCCCGCCTACTAGTAAAGCTGTTTGACCAGCTTCTGCTTCTTCTACAGGAAAACCGTGTCCTAGTGGTCCTAGTACGTCTACCATTTCACCTTGTTTTCTAGTTGCTAATGTTTTTGTCCCTTGTCCTTCCGCACGATATAGCATTGTAAATTCGTTCTTCTCTTGATCTACATTACAAATACTAATCGGGCGACGCAGAAGGGGCGCAATGCCCTCTGCTACCTTAATGTGTACAAACTGCCCTGGTTCGTTCATTTGCTGTACTAATGTTCCTTGAAGCACTAATTCGTAAATGTTCTTTGCGATTTCTTTTTGATTAACGACGATCATATTTTGCTTTTGCATCATGCATGTACCACCTCGTGACGCTTTGTTTGCGTAATTTCTTTCATTGAATGAGCTGAGAATGTCATAGATTCTAATACTCGTAAGATTGCTCTCGTTGTATCAAGTGATGTTAAGCAAGCTACACCATTTTCTACTGATTCACGGCGAATGCGGAAACCATCACGCGCTGGTTGTTTACCTTTTGTTAGCGTATTGATTACAAACTGCGCTTTTCCTTGACGGATAATATCTAGTAAGTTGTAGTCTTCAGAATCAATTTTGTTTACAACTTGTACTGGGATATTTTGCTCTTCTAATGATTGTGCTGTTCCAGCTGTTGCTAATAAGTTATAGCCGATTTCATGGAAACGTTTTGCAATTTCCATCGCCTCTTCTTTATCTTTATCCGCTACAGTAATGATTACTGATCCGTGCGTTGGGATGTTAATTCCAGAAGCAACTAACCCTTTGTATAATGCTTTTTCAAGCGTTAAATCTTTACCCATTACTTCCCCTGTTGATTTCATTTCAGGTCCTAATGTTGTATCAACTGAGCGTAGTTTCGCGAATGAGAATACCGGAGCTTTTACATATACTTCTTTCTCTTCTGGGTGATAGCCCGTTCCGTATCCTTGCTCTACTAGGTCTTGCCCTAAAATAACTTTCGTTGCAACATTTGCCATTGGTACACCTGTAATTTTACTTAAGAATGGTACTGTACGGCTCGCACGTGGATTTACTTCAATTACGTACACTTGATCTTTGAATACTACAAACTGGATATTTAGTAATCCAACAATGTTTAATCCTTTTCCAAGTGCAATTGTATGTTCAATGATTTGTTCTTTTAATTTTTCAGATAAGCTTTGTGGTGGATATACTCCAATTGAGTCACCAGAGTGAACTCCAGCGCGTTCAATATGTTCCATAATACCCGGAATGAATACATTCTCACCGTCTGAAATTGCATCTACTTCAATTTCTTTACCAACCATGTAACGGTCGATTAATACTGGGTGATCTGCGTGAACTTTAACTGCATTTTTCATGTAGTGCAGTAGTTCTTCTTGACGATATACGATTTCCATCGCACGTCCACCTAGTACGTAAGATGGTCTTACTAATACTGGGTAACCAATTTCTTCTGCGATTGCTACCGCTTGTTCTACAGTCGTTGCTGTTTTACCAACTGGTTGTGGGATACCAAGTTTTGTTAAAGCAGCTTCGAATTTATCACGATCTTCTGCACGGTCTAAGTCTTCAAGTGATGTTCCTAAAATCTTCACACCATGTTCTTCTAATTTCGCCGCTAAGTTAATTGCTGTTTGTCCACCGAACTGAACGATAACACCTTCTGGTTTTTCTAAATCAATGATGTGCATTACATCTTCAATCGTTAATGGTTCAAAGTATAATTTGTCAGAAATACTGAAGTCTGTTGAAACAGTTTCTGGGTTATTGTTAATGATAATTGCTTCATATCCAGCTTCTTTAATTGCCCATACTGAGTGAACTGTTGCATAGTCAAACTCAACACCTTGACCAATGCGGATCGGACCAGATCCTAGAACTACTACACTCTTACGATCTGTTACAATTGATTCGTTCTCATCAGCGTATGTGCTGTAGTAATACGGTGTTGCAGATTCAAACTCTGCCGCACAAGTATCTACCATTTTGAATACTGGCGTCATATTATTTTCTTTACGCATATCGTAAATTTCGCGCTCTGTTTTGTTCCAAGCTGCTGCAATGTAGTGATCGCTGAAGCCCATTTCTTTTGCAGTTTGTAGTACTTCCATATTTCCTACATTCGCTTTTACTTCGCGTTCCATATTTACGATATTTTCAACTTTTTGTAAGAAGAAGAAGTCCATTTCACACCATTCATTAATCTCTTCTTTCGTTACACCTTGACGAATTGCTTCTGCTACGATAAACAGTCGCTCATCATCTGCTTTAATAATGCGTTTTTTCATTGTTTCTTTATCAAGTTCTTTTAAGTGGTCTAATTCTAAGTGATAAATACCAAGTTCTAAAGAACGAACAGCTTTTAATAATGATTCTTCTAAGTTACGTCCGATTGACATAACCTCACCAGTTGCTTTCATTTGCGTTCCAAGTGTTCTGTTCGCTGATTCAAACTTATCAAATGGCCAGCGTGGAATTTTTGAAACAACATAGTCTAACGCTGGCTCGAAGCAAGCGTATGTTTTTTGTGTTACTGGGTTTACGATTTCATCTAATGTTAAGCCAACTGCAATTTTCGCTGCTAATTTCGCAATTGGATATCCTGTTGCTTTAGATGCTAGTGCAGATGAACGACTTACACGTGGATTTACTTCGATTACATAGTATTGGAAGCTATATGGATCTAGTGCAAGCTGAACGTTACATCCACCTTCAATTCCTAGTGCACGAATAATTCGTAATGAAGTGTTACGTAACATTTGGTATTCACGATCGCTTAGCGTTTGGCTCGGTGCTACTACGATAGAATCACCTGTATGAACACCAACTGGATCGATGTTTTCCATGTTACATACTACAATCGCGTTATCATTTGAATCACGCATTACTTCATATTCAATTTCTTTACAGCCAGCAATGCTTTTCTCTAATAAACATTGTGTTACTGGGCTATGTTTTAAACCACTTGTTACGATTTCAATTAACTCTTCTTCATTATGGCAAATTCCGCCGCCCGTTCCGCCTAATGTAAATGCTGGACGAACGATTACCGGATAACCAATTTCGTTTACAAAGCCATATGCTTCGTCAAGGTTATGAATAATTTCACTTGGTGGTGTTGGTTCATTTAACTCTTGCATTAATGTACGGAATAAATCACGATCTTCTGCTTGCTCGATTGCTGATAATTTTGTTCCTAAAATTTCAACTCCGCACTCTTCAAGTACGCCTGATTTTGCAAGTTCAACAGCCATGTTTAAACCTGTTTGACCGCCTAATGTTGGTAAGATTGCATCTGGACGTTCTTTACGAATGATTCGGCTTACGAATTCTAATGTTAAAGGCTCAATGTATACTTTATCTGCTGTTGCAGTATCAGTCATAATTGTTGCTGGGTTAGAGTTAACAAGGATTACTTTGTAACCTTCCTCTTTAAGAGATTGACAAGCTTGTGTACCAGAGTAGTCAAACTCCGCTGCTTGCCCAATTACAATTGGTCCTGATCCGATTACTAAAATTGTGTTAATGTCTAGGCGTTTTGGCATAACTCTTCCCCTTCTTTCTTGAAGTTTTCAATCATTGTTAAGAAATCTTCGAATAAATCATTTGCATCTTCTGGTCCTGCTGAAGCTTCTGGATGGTATTGAACTGTAAATGCCGGGAACTTCTTATGACGAAGACCTTCTACTGTTCCATCATTTAAAGCAACATGTGTAATTTCAAGTTCTGTATTTTCAACTGATTCTTCTTCTACTGCGTAACCATGGTTTTGAGATGTAATTGCCACTTTTCCAGTTGCAATATTTTTTACCGGATGGTTTAAACCACGGTGACCGAATTTTAACTTACTTGTATTCGCACCAGATGCTAAAGCGAATAGTTGGTGTCCTAGGCAAATTCCGAATAAAGGAACTTTACCGATAATGTCTTTTAACATTTCAATTGCTTCTGGTACATCTTTTGGATCCCCAGGTCCGTTACTTAACATAATTCCATCTGGGCTAAGACGTAAAATTTCTTCAGCTGTTGTGTTGTAAGGAACTACAATTACATCACAATCACGTTTATTTAATTCTCTTAAAATACCATGTTTCATACCGAAGTCTACTAGTACAACGCGATGTCCGCGGCCTGGGCTTGGGTATGGATCTTTCGTTGATACGCGTTTTACATGATCTGTAAATACTGTCGCTTTTAATTGGCTCACGATGTATTCTACATCTGCATCCATGTTACAAAGGCGTCCGCGTAATGTACCGTATTGACGAATTTTTCTCGTTAATTTTCTCGTATCAATCCCTGCTAATCCTGGGATGTTTCTTTCTTTTAAGTAGTCATTTAACGAAATTTCATTACGGAAGTTTGATGGGTGATCACAAATTTCGTTTACGATTAAACCATTTACAGATGGGTGAATCGATTCAAAATCGTCACGGTTGATGCCGTAGTTTCCGATTAATGGGTACGTGAATGTTACAATTTGACCGCAATATGATGGATCAGATAATGTTTCTTGATATCCAGTCATTCCTGTTGTAAATACAACCTCACCTGACTTTTCGATTTCTCCTCCGAAACCTGTTCCAATTAATACTGTTCCATCTTCTAAGATAAGTTGTCTTTTCATACTAATGCACTCTCCTTTTGCCATGCGATCTTACCACCAACGATTGTCATTACCGGCCATCCTTGGCATTTCCAACCTGCGAATGGTGTGTTTTTTCCTTTTGATAAGAATGTTGTTGGATCAATCTCTTCTTCTTGTTCTAAATCAATGATTGTAATATCAGCTGTTCTACCTTCTTTCAGGCGACCTGCTTCTAATCCGAATGTATCAGCTGGCTTTTCTGTTAAGAATTGAATTAACTGTTCTAGTGTAATAATTCCTTTTTTCACAAGGTTTGTGTATAGAAGTGGGAATGCTGTTTCAAAACCAGTAATTCCGAATGGTGCTCTTTCAATTCCTTGTGCTTTCTCTTCTGCTGTATGCGGTGCATGATCAGTTGCAATCATATCGATTGTTCCATCTAATAAACCTTCAATTAATGCTGCATGATCTTCTTTAGCGCGAAGCGGTGGGTTCATTTTAAAGTTAGGATCAGCTGATGGGATATCATCTTCACATAACACTAGGTGATGAGGTGTTACTTCTGCTGTTACTTTAATTCCAGCGCGTTTCGCATCACGAATTACGCGTACTGAACCTTTCGTACTTACGTGACATACGTGATAGTGACAATCTGCCGCTTCAGCAAGCAGTATATCCCTTGCAATATGTACAGATTCACATACTGATGGGATACCGTTTAATCCGTGTTTCTCAGAAAACTTCCCTTCATGTACACAACCTTTATTAATAAGAGTATTCTCTTCACAGTGCGCAACTACTGCCATATTTAATTTCGCTGCACGCTTCATAGCAGCTAACATCATGCTAGCATCTTGTACGCCTACACCGTCATCAGTGAAAGCAAATGCTCCAAGCTCTTTTAATGTTTCGAAATCTGTCATTTCAGAACCAGCTTGACGTACTGTAATTGCTCCATATGGTAGTACGTTAACATGCGCTTTTTCTTTAATACGATTTTGTAAGTCTTCCATATGTTCTCTGCAATCTGGTACTGGGCGTGTATTTGGCATTGCGCAAATTGTAGTGAATCCACCTTTTGCCGCTGCTAGCGTACCTGTTTCAATTGTTTCTTTATGTTCACCACCTGGTTCACGAAGGTGTACGTGTACATCTACTAATCCAGGTGCGATTAACTTTCCGTTCACATCGATTACTTCAGCATTATCTGCCGTAATATTTTCTGCTACCTTAGCGATTTTACCGTCTTGTACGAGAAGATCCGTTGCTACGATTTTTCCTTCTTCATTCATATAACGACCATTTTTAAACAAGTAATTCATGTTTCATTCCTCCTAATACATTTGGTAAGGCGCGTTTTAGTACAGCCATTCTTACGTAAACTCCATTTTCCATTTGTTTAAATATGCGTGAACGCTCACACTCAACAAGTTCACTTGCAATTTCAACATCTCGGTTTACAGGAGCTGGATGCATAATAATGCTTCCTTCTTTCATACGCTTTTCTCTTTCCACTGTTAATCCGTGTTTCTCATGATACTCTTTCATAATGTCTGTTTCATAATGATCATGACGCTCATGTTGTACACGAAGTAACATCATTACATCCACTTCCGGAACAAGTTCATCTAATGGTTTGTATGTCCCAAATGTGTTGTCTTCATCTTTCCACTCTTCTGGACTTGCAAAGTAAATTGTTGCACCCAGCTTCGTTAATGCTTCTGCATTAGAACGTGCTACTCGGCTATGACGAACATCTCCTACTATGGCAATCTTCAAACCTTCAAATCTTCCAAACTCTTGTTTAATTGTGAGAAGATCCAGTAGGCACTGCGTTGGGTGGTTTCCACATCCATCTCCAGCGTTTAAGATCGGGATATTCACCTGATCTTTTAGTTCATCGAAGTAGCGATCTTGCTCATGGCGGATGACCACTGCTTTTGTTCCGATTGATTCTAGTGTTCTTATCGTATCGTATAAAGTTTCTCCTTTTTGTACGCTAGATGCATCAGCTGAAAAGTTTAAAACATCAAGTCCTAATCTCTTCTCAGCAACTTCAAAGCTAAATCTTGTTCTCGTACTATTCTCAAAGAACAAGTTCGCAACAAAAGTTTGCTCTGTCGTTTTGCTCTCTTTCCCATTCGCAAAATCTTCTGCGTCTTTTAGGATTTCTGAAATTTCTACTTCCGATAATTCACTCATCGTTAACAAATGGCTCATCGTCATCCCTCATCTTTCTGATTTTTATGTTACCACTTTTGTATTTTTATAACAACCTTTGCATAAAAATACCCTAGTCGTGTAAGACTAGGGTGCAAGAAAGAAGCCACCCTTTCCGGTCTCACAGGACTGAATTAAAAGGTTATTATTATGAAGCAATCTGCTTAGATTGTTTTATTTGTTTCGTTTCTGGTAGTAGTAGATTTAACAGTACACCTACAATTGCTGCTAGTGCCATTCCTTCTACTTGGAATGATTCTCCTACGTGAAGTACCGCTCCACCAATACCGATTACTAGTATTACTGATGCAATCATTAAGTTTCGTTTGTCACTTAAATCTGTTTTATCGTCTACCATCATGCGTAATCCGCTTGATGCGATTACACCGAATAGTAAGATTGATACACCACCCATTACTGGTGTTGGGATCGAATGAATCAGTGCAGAAATCTTACCGATAAATCCGAACATGATTGCGAATACCGCTGAACCGATGAATAAGTATACACTGTACGCTCTTGTAATTGCTAGCACGCCGATGTTTTCACCATACGTTGTATTCGGTGGTCCACCGATTAGCGATGCGATTAATGTTGCTACTCCATCACCGAAGATTGAACGGTGTAAACCTGGTTTTTCAATTAAATCCCTTTTAATAACATTTCCTAATACAATTTGATGTCCGATATGTTCTGAAATTGTTACTAGTGCAACTGGTACCATCAAGAGTACAATCTTCCATGAAAACTCTGGTGTGTATGTTACAAATGGTACTGTGAAATCTGGTACAACAAACCATTTTGCCTCAGCTACCGGCTTTAAGTCTACTAGCCCTTGGAAGTAAGCAAAGATATATCCGCCGATAATGCCAAGTAACACTGGTATGATACTGAAAAATCCTCTTCCGAATATTGAGCATATGATTGTAATTGCTAATGTTACTAATGCTACTGAAAAGTGTGTAAAGCTATATTTGCCATCCGCACCATTCATCGCCATGTTAACTGCTGTATGTGCTAAAGCTAGCCCGATTACCATTACTACTGGACCAACTACGATTGGTGGTAGTAATTTCATAATCCACTCTGATCCTGATTTCTTAATTCCGAGTGAGATTAAGATGTATACAAGTCCTGCTAGCAAACCACCAAGCATTGCTGCTCCGGGTCCCCCTGCCGTTTTCGCTGTTATAATCGGTGCGATAAAGGCGAATGATGATCCAAGATAGGCAGGTACTTGACCTTTCGTTATAAGAAGAAACGCTAACGTTCCTAATCCACTTGATATTAATGCTACTGACGGATTCAATCCTGTTAAAAACGGAACAAGCACTGTTGATCCAAACATCGCGAACAAATGTTGTATACTTAAAAATAACCATTTTCCCGGTTTCGGTACTTCATTAACGTCTAACACTGGCTTTTGTTCCATTGTTACATCCTCCTTCAGTTTAAATCTTTGCAATAAAAAAACTCTTTGTGCCTGTGCACAAAGAGTCCTACACTTTCGTATGCCAAATTTGACATATGAAAGCCAAGACCCTTTGGCAGCCTCACAGGACTACATTTAAAAGGGCTTTACTTATCGTATATGCTTACTCGATCTTGTTGATCTGTCTCTTGCAAATCAACTTCAATACGCTCTTCACTTGATGTTGGAATGTTCTTTCCTACATAATCAGCGCGAATTGGTAGTTCACGATGACCTCTATCAACAAGAACCGCTAGTTGGATTTGTGATGGTCTACCTAAATCCATAAGAGCATCCATTGCTGCTCGAACAGTTCTGCCTGTATATAATACATCATCCACAAGGATAACTTTTTTCTTCGTAATATCTACAGGGATATCAGAACCTTTTACAAGTGGTTCTTTATTTTTCGATTGTAGTGTTAAATCATCTCGATATAACGTAATGTCTAACTCTCCAACTTCCATTTCTTTTCCTTCAATTTGACCAATTCGTTCTGCCAAACGTTGTGCAATAAAAATTCCACGAGTTTTAATACCGACAAGAACACAATTATCGACACCTTTATTTCGTTCCACGATTTCATGACTAATTCGTGTTAAAGCGCGGCGAATCATTTGGTCATCTAAAACGACAGCTTTCTCTTGCATGCTCTACACCTCCAAGCTTTTTTCTTGCGTGAGAGTAATGGTATAAAAAAAGTCCTCTCAGCGTGTGCGAGAGGACTTTTGAAAAAGGGTACAGCATACCCTATGTATTTCAAACCGTTACCTTCTCAACCTCACGGGGCTGTGTTAAAGGATCATTATTTAACTGTTGTCAGTATCTCAGTTTTCTTATGATTTGTCAATACTATTTTCGTAAAATATTTAATGCGTCTTCAAACACTTCTGGAATCGGTGCCTCAAACTGAATATATTCACCAGTACGAGGGTGATCAAATCCTAAAATTCCTGCATGAAGTGCCTGTCCATTCATGTCTAATGTTTTCTTCGGTCCATATTTTGGATCTCCTGCAAGTGGATAGCCAATATATTTCATATGAACACGAATTTGGTGTGTACGCCCTGTTTCTAAGCGACATTCTACAAGTGTGAAATCTTTGAATCGCTCTAACACTTGGAAATGCGTAACAGCATGCTTACCATTTTCATCAACCGTCATACTTTGGCGTTCTTTCTTATCACGAGCAATCGGAGCATCAATCGTTCCTTTATCATGCGGAATTACACCGTGTACAATCGCTTTGTAACGTCTCGTTACTGTTTTTGCTACAAGTTGATTTACAAGTGATTCGTGTGCCATATCATTTTTAGCAACCATTAATAGGCCTGATGTATCCTTATCAATACGATGCACGATACCTGGACGCATTACACCGTTAATGCCAGATAAGTCTGTACAATGGTGCATAAGACCGTTCACAAGCGTACCACTTGTATGACCAGGCGCTGGATGTACAACCATACCACGTGGCTTATTAACAACTAATACATCTGCATCTTCATAATAAATTTCTAAGTTCATATCTTCTGGCTGAATATCTAACTCTTCTGGCTCAGGAATCGTCACTGTAATTTCATCATTTTCTTTAACTTTATAATTCCCTTTTACCGCTTTTCCATTAACTGTCACGACGTCATCTTTAATCCATTGCTGTACTTGTGTACGTGACCATTCATTATTTATTCCTGCAACGAATTTATCAATTCGCTCATTTTTTTGTTCTTCTGCAACTGTTACTTGTACTACTTCACTCATTCAATTACTCCTTCGTTTTCTTGCCTTCTAATAATGTTTGAATAATAATTAATACAACACCAATACATAATGCTGAATCAGCTATATTGAATACTGGATAGTTGTACGAGAAAATATACACGTGAATGAAATCCACTACTTCTTGTCTAAATACACGATCAATAAAATTGCCAATTGCTCCGCCTAAAATTAGACCTAATGAAATTCCTAGAAGCTTGTCTGTTTTCGCATATTTTTTCATATAAAATACGATAAATACTACAAAAACGACTGTAATAATGTAGAAGAACCACATTTTATTTTCTAAAATGCCCCAGGCAGCTCCTCTATTTCGATGTGATGTTATGTATAATACATTATCGATAATCGGAATGCTTGTACCCAATTCCATGTTCTTTACAATTAGCCATTTCGATATTTGATCGATGGCAATGACAAATAACGCTATTACATAATATATCATTTTCATTTCCCCCACAAAGACAGTGTACCTCAAAATTTTAGCATAGCTGCAACCTTTTCACAATGAACCTTTATAGAAGAATAAAATAAATTAAAAAAAGGTAATATAATATCGTTGTGCACATTCATACATTTACTTTTTCATAGAAAAATTCATGAATGGTACGGGCAGTCGGCATTGTTTTCATTTGTTTTACCGAAATTACCCTCCCTGTGTCTTCACAAATACCATACATATCTATTTCCATTTTAAATAATGCACGTTCTACATCTTTTAAATCCTCTTTTATATCATGTAATAACAGTTTTTTCTTTATCTCTTCCTTAATTTCATATCCAAGCTCTTCGCTAAACTCTGTATTATATTTGTACATAACCTCTTTAGCTAGCCTCTCTTGTAACTCTTTACGCATCAATTGCAATTCTTCTTTGATTTCCATATACATTTCATTCACGTGTACATTCCTCCCAGTTGCAATGTACGATTAGTGTGTCCGAAATTTATATGCTTACCTCTCACACATTTTTCCTTCATAGGAAAGAGTGCGAAAGTTATTTCGATATACTGTTAACAAAAAAATGACTGCACTTTACGTGCAGTCATTCCTTATTATTTTACATAATTTTCTTTAACAACCGTTGCACAACGCTCACATAATGTTTCATGTTCAGCATCTTTACCAATTGTTTCTGAAACTACCCAACAACGTTCACATGTTTCGCCAGTTGCTTGAGCAACAACCACCGCTGTATGTTCATACTTCGGTGCATCTGCTGGCGCTTCTTCCATCATGCCACCAAGTTTGTACTCAGAAACGATGAATAATTGCTTTAAGTCTTCGTTAATAGACTCTAACATAGCTTTCATTTCTGCAGTTGGATATAGCGTAATGCTTGCATTTAATGACTTACCGATTACCTTTTCATTACGAGCTACTTCTAACGCTTTTAATACGTCATCACGCAATGTCATAAATGCATCCCATTTTGTTTTTAATGCTTCTGCACCATCTAATTGTACAGCTTCTGGCATATCCGTTAATTGTACACTTTCTTCTGTTACACCTGGAATGTATGGCCATACTTCATCAGCTGTATGCGGTAAGATTGGTGTTACAAGCTTCGTCAATGCAACAAGAACATCATATAATACAGTTTGAATTGCACGACGATCTTCATGGTTCGCACCTTCAATGTATAAAATGTCTTTTGCAAAGTCTAAGTAGAATGAACTTAAATCAATTGTACAGAAGTTATGAATTGCATGATATACAGCAGCGAAGTCGTATGTCTCATATGCTTCTTTTACTTTTGTAATTAAGTCATTTAATTTTACTAACATGTAACGATCTACTTCACGAAGTTCAGCTACAGCTACTGTATTTTCACTTGGCTTAAAGTCGTCTAAGTTTCCTAATAAGAAACGGAATGTGTTACGGATTTTACGATACACTTCTGCTACTTGTTTTAAAATATCATCCGAAATACGTACATCAGATTGATAGTCAACAGAAGATACCCATAATCGTAAAATATCTCCGCCTAATTGATCCATAATTTTCTTCGGTACGACGATATTTCCAATCGACTTACTCATTTTACGTCCTTCACCATCTAATACGAAACCATGGCTTAGTACGCCTTTATATGGCGCTTTACCTGTTACAGCAACTGCTGTCGATAATGAAGAGTTAAACCAACCACGATATTGGTCAGATCCTTCTAAATATAAATCAGCTGGACGTTGTAAGTCATCGCGCTCTTCTAATACCGCTTGGTGAGAAGAACCTGAGTCGAACCATACATCCATAATGTCTGTTTCTTTACGGAATTCACCATTTGGGCTACCTGGATGTGTAAATCCTTCTGGTAATAGATCTTTCGCTTCACGCTCAAACCATACGTTAGAACCATGTTCACGGAATAAATCTGCTACGTGGTTAATTGTTTCATCCGTAATAATTGGATCACCATTCTCAGCATAGAATACTGGAATTGGCACACCCCATGCACGCTGACGAGAAATACACCAGTCACCACGGTCACGAACCATATTATGAAGACGAGTTTCGCCCCATGCTGGTACCCATTTTGTTTCCGCAACAGCTTCTAATAACTCTTTACGGAATGCTTCAATAGATGCAAACCACTGTGCTGTCGCACGGAAAATAATAGGTTTTTTCGTTCTCCAATCATGTGGATATGAATGCGTGATGAATGTTAGTTTCAGTAACGCACCTACTTCTTCTAATTTTTCTGTAATTGGCTTGTTAGCCTTATCATAGAATAAGCCTTCAAATCCAGGTGCTTCCTCTGTTAACACACCTTTATCATCAACTGGGCAAAGTACTTCTAAGCCATACTTTTTACCAACAATGAAGTCATCTTCCCCGTGTCCTGGTGCTGTATGAACACAACCTGTACCTGCATCTGTTGTTACGTGATCGCCTAGCATAACTAATGAATCACGATCGTAGAATGGATGCTTTGCAACTGTATACTCAAGTTCGCTACCTTTTACCGTTTTCACAACTTCAGCGTTTTCCCACTCTAACGTTTTTGCAACTGTCTCAAATAGTTCAGAAGCAATAATATATTTTTCATCATTTACTTTCACGATGCTGTATTCAAGTTCTGGGTGAACAGAAATACCTAAGTTTGCTGGCAACGTCCAAGGTGTTGTTGTCCAGATAATGAATTTCTCATCACCTTCTAATACGTTCTTTCCGTCTTTTACAGGGAATGCTACGTAAATAGATGCTGATTTTTTATCTTGGTATTCGATTTCAGCTTCTGCTAAAGCTGATTCACTCGTTGGTGACCAGTAAACTGGTTTTTGTCCTTTATAGATATAACCTTTTTTCGCCATATCACCAAACACTTTAATTTGTTGTGCTTCATAAGCTGGCTCTAAAGTGATGTATGGGTTATCCCAGTCAGCACGTACACCTAAACGCTTAAATTGCTCACGCTGACGTTCTACTTGTTCATATGCATACTCTGCACATAACTTACGGAACTCAGCAACTGTCATTTCTTTACGCTTTACACCTTTATTTGTTAAAGCTTGTTCAATTGGTAAACCGTGTGTATCCCAACCTGGGACATATGGTGCACAGAAACCAGTCATTGATTTATAACGAACGATAAAGTCTTTTAATACTTTATTTAATGCATGTCCCATATGAATGTCACCATTCGCATATGGAGGTCCATCATGCAGTACAAATAAAGGACGACCTTTTGTATGTTCTTGTACCTTTTCATAAATATTCATTTCCGCCCACTTTTCTTGCATTGCAGGCTCACGTTTTGGTAAATTCCCACGCATTGGGAACTCTGTTTTTGGCATTAGTAATGTATTTTTGTACTCCATGCTCAATTCCTCCTTACATGTATAAAAGAAAGACCTAAAAAACGGAATAAAAAAGAGACTTTCTCATCCCAAAAAGGGACGAGAAAGTCTCCCGCGGTACCACCCTAGTAGATCCTATACGTATGTATACAATCCTCTTTATATTCTTAACGCGAATATACGCCTACGCTTACTCTATTTGTTCAGCGCGGAACTCCAGGGTGATATTCCCATTATCTCCTTATCCTGAGCTTACACCATCCTCAGTTCGCTATATAAGGTATGAAAAAGGTACTTATCCCTATCTTCGTTTTTCTTAATAAATATGTTGTTTAAAATTATATGTAATAATGAGAAAAACGTCAAGCTTACACTGTTTCTTCTTTTTTCAACAGCTCATCTACTTCGTCTTCTAACTCAATTAGTTTGTCCCAATCATCGTTGTTTAACATTTCAAGCTGTGTTTCTAATAACATACGGAAACGAGTGCGGAATACTTTTGCTTGTTTCTTTAGCTCTTCAATATCAAAAGCAACTTTTCTTGATTTTACTAACGCTTCGTTAATAATACGGTCTGCATTCTTTTCAGCTTCACGTACGATTAATTTTGCCTCTTTTTGCGCATTACGTTTTACTTCTTCCGCTGCTTCTTGTGCAACAACGATAGATTTGTTTAACGTATCTTCAATATTAGAGAAATGATCTAACTTCCCTTCTAATTGCGCAACTTTTTCTTCTAAAGCTTTTTTCTCACGAATGACTAATTCATAATCTTTGATAATTTGATCAAGAAACTCATTTACTTGATCCTCATCATAGCCACGGAATCCGCGACCAAATTCTTTGTTATGAATATCTAATGGTGTTAACGGCACAACGCCACCTCCAAGTAGTTATCTAAATTTCCTCTTTCAATTATATCTTTTCTTCGACAAAATAGGAGGATTTCCTTCTAAAAAATCAATCATTTTAGTATACCATACAAAATTCTCCATTTGTCGCGCTTTGTTCTACCTTCTACAGAAAACAATTTACTGCGCCCATATCCTCTCACTGAAAAAACGTCTCCTGGATAACATTCATAAGAGGTTTGCTCCACTGTTTTCCAATTCACTTTTACTAAACCATTTTTTATGAGAGGTTGTACTTTTTGCCTAGATATATGTAACATTTCAGCTAACATAACATCTAAACGAAGTGAAGAAACCGTTCCAGATTTCTCTCCCCACGTTTCTTGTATCTGTAGAATTTTTTCTCCTTGCACTGGTGATAAGGAAATTTTTACTTTCCCTATAGATTGTAAGTTCATCTCAATATAAGATACAACTTCTTTCGCAACTACAATTTGGGCACGATTTTCTTGAAGCAAAATATCACCACATTTTTCTCTCGTTAAACCAAGAGACATAAATGTACCTAATATTTGCCTATGCTCTAGCGTATAAAACTTGGAAGGATAGTCAATTTCCAATACTTCTACTTGAAATTCCTCTTCATTTACTACTAGATAGTCCGGATAAATGAGTGCTCTTTTGCGCTCTGCTTGAGACGTTGCACCATCAAACTGTACAGCAACATCTCCTTGTCCTATTACCATAGTGACAATTTGTTGTTGTCTTGGATCAAGGAAGTCTGTTAACTTCACTTGATGGTACTCCGCTGCTCGCTTCCACTCTAACACCTTATCCACAAAGACCTCTTCATCGGGTCTGAAATGCTCATAGATGCTCATTCACATAACCTCTTACTATAAGAAATAGCCGAATAAAGTTACTAAACCACTTGTAGCAAGTCTCAACGCAAAAATCGCAACGAGTGGTGAGATGTCAATCATACCAAGCGGTGGAATAAATCTGCGAAATGGTTCTAAATACGGTTCACAAATACGCGCAAGAAAGTCTCCGAAAGTTGATTCCTTTGCACCTGGGAACCATGAAAGGAGAATGTAAATAATAAGTGCCCACGAGTATATCTCGATAGCAGTAACTAAAATCCTTAAAACTGTATCCATGGCGTATTACCACCTCTTTATATTTGTGTCTTCTTCTTCACCGAATAACTCTGAAATTGCACCAACTATATCTACATTTTCAGGCGTACACATAAATGTTTTCGGTCCTATTTTTTGAATGTCCCCGCCTATAGCGTATACAGTACCACTTAAAAAGTCAACGATACGTACAGCTTGATCAGTAGACATTCGTTGTAAATTAATCACAACAGCTCGTCTACCTTTTAAATGGTCCGCAATCCCTTGCGCTTCCGAATATGTGCGTGGTTCTAATAAAACAACTTTTGAAGATTGCTTTGCTGTTTCAATGCTCACAACATTTTGTTTCGTTTGCGCTTTTGGAAACGTAACATCTTGTTGTTCTGGCGGATCTTGCTGCTTCTTCATGTCTGTTTGCTCCTTTTCATAACTATATTGAGCTGCTTCTTTTTCTTCAGGTGTATCAAAAAAGAAGTATTTTACTTTTGACCAACTCATAATAAGATTCTCCTTCCTTTTACGCTTTTCCTACTAAAATCGTCCCCAAACGAATATATGTAGCACCTTCTTCAATTGCAATCGTGTAATCATTAGACATTCCCATTGATAATTCTTTACATGGCGCATGTAATAATTCTAGCTCCTGCACCTCTGTTTGTAGCATACGCAACTCCTTAAAACAGCGTCTGATTTCTTCCTCTTCTTCTGTAAACGGAGCCATTGTCATTAGTCCTACCACTTCAATCTTATCCAATTCTTGCAAACTTTGAATAAAAGGAATGGTTTCTTCTATTGCCAACCCTTGCTTTGATTCTTCAAATGATGTTTTCACTTGAATAAAACATTTCACTTTCTTATTCGCACGTTTTTGAATTTCTTTTGCAAGTGAAAGACGATCTAACGAATGTAAGTAATCAATTTCATTAATGATTTCTTTTACTTTTCTCGTTTGTAATGATCCAATAAAATGCCAATTCACTTTTGAACCGAAATATTCGTACTTCTGTAAGAAACCTTCATTTCTATTTTCACCTAAATCGATAATTCCAGCTTCAATTACTTCGTTTGTTTTTTCAATTCCTACCGTTTTTGTAACCGCAACGAGTTTAATATCTTGCAACGAACGTCCTGCTCGTGCACAAGATTGTTTAATTGCTTCGTTTACAGTTGTTAAATTTTTTTGTACTGTCACTTGCTTTCTTCCTCCTTAAAACCTATGAAACTCAACATTCTCCCTGTCTTACCTTGATCACGTCGATGCGAGAAAAATAGTTGCTCTTCACAGCTTGTACAAAGAGATGACATTACAATATTCTCTTCTTTTATGCCTGCTTGTACACATAATATACGATTAATTTCTTTTAAATCAATTGCGTACTGTCCGTCAGAAATTTTCTTATAAGGAACAGAACCGTTTACTACTTGCTCTGCTGCTGTTAACACTCGATCATCAACAACGTAACAACAAGATCCAATTGCTGGTCCAATCGCAACATGAATTTCATCACTTGAAATCCCTACTGCATTCCATTTTTGAATCATTTCCTTTGCAATTTCTTTTACAGTCCCTTTCCATCCAGCATGCGCAAGTCCTATCATACCATGTGATGGTGCATAAAAATAGAGTGGAACACAATCCGCATAACAAGATGTTAGCAGAACATCATTATTAGTCGTATAAATGCCATCTGTTTTTGAAATGCCGTCTTCATATGAATAAACGCCACTTCCTTTTTCCTGTTGTCCTACTTTTTCAACATGATGATCATGAACTTGTTCAGAGCAAATCCAGTTTTCTAATGGTTTTTGTAACTTATTTGCTAAAATGCGTCTATTTTCATGAACGTTCTCCACAATATCATTCACATGTAATCCTAAATTCATCGCATGAAAGGAGCCCGTACTTATCCCACCATCTTTTGTCGTAAATCCAGCAGTAATGTTCCCAAGTTCTTTCCACGCTTGTAAATACAGTATACCGTCCACATATTTAAATGGTTCTATTATCATAAAGCGGCTCCTTTTAATTAAAATAACATAAAAAAGCATGGTACTTCCTGTCTATTTTACCATACTTTTATTTTTTCATAATCCTAACAGAAAAAAAAGAGGAATTTGTAATATTCTTTATGAAATTGTCGGTGTTTGTATTGATTCTGTTACAGAATTAACAGTATTTACTCTAACAAGTATGACATCTTCCCCAATTTTCACAATTTCTTTCCAAGGAATTACAATTTCTATATCTTTCCCAAAAATCCCTAACATACGTGCCTGTTTGGAAATAATAATAGACTCGATCTTCCCTGTGTTCATATCGATTTCGATATCTCCAATATTACCTAGCCTTTTCCCGTCTGAAACATTTATTATATCTTTCATCTGCAATTCCGAAATTCGTATCACTTTCATCCTCTCCCTTATATATGACGAATCGAAAAACATTGTTTCTCAAATTAACAGGAAGCACCCTCTTGCCAACCTCATATTATTTTCATTATATGAACACAGCTACCCTACTATGAGCGCAAACAAACTATATGATATATAAAAAGGTTTCACCATAAATGGTGAAACCTTATCCTTGAATCGTTTTATTCATTTGTTTAATAGCTGATTTCTCTAAACGTGACACTTGCGCTTGAGAAATCCCAATTTCTTCTGCAACTTCCATTTGTGTTTTTCCTTGGAAGAAACGTTTTCGAATAATCATTTTTTCACGATCATTTAAACGCTTCATTCCTTCTTTTAGTGCTAACTCTTCAACCCACTGCTCGTCCTTTTGTTTTTCATCACTTAACTGATCCATAACAAAGATAGGATCTCCCCCATCGTTATAAATCGGCTCAAATAATGAAACTGGATCTTGAATTGCATCTAAAGCAAAAACAATTTCTTCATGAGTTACTTCAAGTACTTTTGCAATATCCATTGCTGTTGGTTCTTTTGAATTTTCTGCAATCAACTTTTCTCTTACTTGTAACGCTTTATACGCAATATCTCGTAATGAGCGAGATACGCGAATCGGATTGTTATCACGCAAATATCTGCGTATTTCCCCAATAATCATCGGCACAGCATACGTTGAAAATTTTACATTTTGGCCTAAATCAAAGTTATCAATGGATTTCATAAGTCCGATACAACCAACTTGAAATAAATCGTCAACATATTCTCCTCTGTTATTAAATCTTTGGATGACGCTCAGTACAAGACGTAAGTTTCCATTCACTAATTTCTCTCTTGCGCTTATCTCTCCACTTTGCATTTCACGAAATAATTTACGCATTTCATCATTTTTTAGTACGGGAAGTTTAGCTGTATCAACACCGCAAATTTCTACTTTGTTTCTCGTCAAAGTGTTCCCTCCTATCGGGAGTTGCTGTACAGTGTAAAGTATTTCCTTTGAAGGGGATTTTATGCATGCGGTTTTCTCTTCATTTTTCATTTTCGCTGTCCTTCCTCATACAACTAAAGAGAATAAGACCAGCCTACATAACGGCTGGTCTTATTCTTTACACCATTTTATTAAATTCTTTTCGTAATCTTTTTATGATTCTTTTTTCTAAACGCGAAATGTATGACTGTGAAATCCCAAGCATATCCGCTACATCTTTTTGCGTCTTTTCCTCTCCTCCAGCAAGCCCAAACCGAAGTTCCATAATTTGTTTTTCACGATCATTTAATTGATGTAATGCTTTCATTAGAAGATGACGGTCAACAGTAGCTTCTAAATCTTTTGTAATAATATCATCGTCTGTCCCTAATACATCCGATAATAAAAGTTCATTCCCATCCCAATCAATGTTAAGCGGTTCATCAAAAGAAACTTCTGAACGATTTTTATTATTCCGGCGCAAATGCATTAAGATTTCATTTTCGATACAACGTGAGGCATATGTTGCTAACTTTATTTTCTTTTCTGGATTAAATGTATTTACCGCTTTAATAAGCCCGATTGTTCCAATGCTAATCAAATCTTCAATATTTATCCCTGTATTTTCAAACTTTCTTGCTATATATACGACTAGCCGTAAATTGCGTTCAATCAGTAAAGATCTCGCCGCCTGATCTCCTTTTGGCAATTTATTCAAAAGAACTTCCTCTTCTTCTTTCGTTAACGGCGGTGGTAACGCTTCACTTCCACCAATATAATAAATTTCATCGGTCTTAATTCCTAATTTCAACAATACTTTATACCAAAGGTATACTAAATAAAATTTTAATTTCATCATATTATCCCGCCTCCCATTATTAAGCAATTACCATTTTTTGCGAAATTAACATTTTTGGATGCACAATACATTGATACTCTCCATTAGTAGACATTTGTTGTGTATTTAATCCAATTAATACTTTGTTTACAACAATAGAACTACCTTCATGATCAACTTGCACACTGTCAGGCTTAATTGCCCACAAAAATTGACTTTCTACTCCTACTGCACGGAAAGGAATTAAGCGTAATTTTGTCGCCCAACCAGAATCATTTTCTGGGATTTGAGGAATTTCTGTTTTGGAATAAATTTGTTCTGTTAACCAAGATGGTAAGCAATGTTCTAATGATGAAACATGCATAATCATAACGGGTGTTTTTGTTAATGGGTCGTAAAGTTGGTTCCCACTGTCAATAAGACCTGCCAGTTCGAGTTCTTCTTCGGCCAATTGAATTTTCACCTTCACAATTTGGTCATAGTGTATTTTCGTGACCTCTACGCTTTCAATACGCTTTTTAGAAAAATAATAAATTACTGGAAAACCAAAAATAACAAATAACCAACTAATTGGATCACCGTAAGAAATTGACTGAGATTGAACCAATCCATTTACCATTTCATTCGTTTGCAAAAAGAAATGAGTTCCAATTAATCCTCCGCCAACCATAAAGGTTACAAAGTAAAAAGTAAAAACGGTTTGTGCATAATTTCTAAATGTTGTAAATCCAAATGCTGTATACACAATAAGTAACGAGTACAGTAGTTTCATAATCGGATGTGTCATCATAGAAGCAAAAGGAGTAAAGGCAAAAATAACAATGGTTGAACCTATAAATGCCCCTAACACAAGCCTCCATCTTTTGATCTTCTTTTTTAACACGGTAGCTGTTAATAAAAGTAAAAGAAAATCAATGCAGGCGTTTAACAACCAAACAACGTCGGCGTAAACAACCAAACAATTCACCTCTTTTTTTAAGTTGAGACTAGTATAATGCATATCCAATAGGAAAGTGTGTCAATTTGCGGAGGTGTTTTTTTGTTATTTTGTGCTTTCTAGACATAATCTGTCGGTAAAAAATAAAAGTATATGTTTCATAGAATGCTATATTTTTTTACTTACATATAAAGTGAAACTTTAATCACCACGCACTAATCGTGCTATCCGGTAAAGAGCAGGATAGATTGAAATACATAAAATAAAAAAGACCTGCTTAGCAGATCTTTTCCTTGTATAAAACAAAAAAGGAGCATAAATGCTCCTTTTCTTTTATCGTCTACGACGATTACGTAAGAATGCTGGAATATCGATATCATCTGAATCTGAATGACGCTCATGTACAACCGGCTCTTCACGCTTCATTTCACGTTTTACTTCACGTTGTTTTGGTGGTTGAGCTACTGGCTGTTGCTGTTGTTGCGTGTGATTCACATTCGGACGGATAATTGGTTTTGGTGGTTGAGTTGCAATTGTATCATCAAAACCAGTTGCAATTACAGTTACAACGATATCATCTTTTAATCCTTCATTAATAACCGAACCGAAGATCATATTTACTTCTGGATCTGAAGCTGAAGCTACAATGTCTGCCGCTTCTTGTACTTCATATAAGCTTAAGTTAGCTCCACCAGTAATGTTCATGATAACACCTTGAGCTCCATCAATAGATGTTTCTAATAATGGACTAGAAATCGCTTTTTTCGCAGCTTCAGCAGCACGATTTTCTCCATTACCAGAACCAATACCCATTAAAGCAGAACCTCTATTAGACATAATGGTTTTTACGTCTGCGAAGTCTAAGTTAATTAAACCTGGTGTTGCAATTAAATCAGAAATACCTTGAACACCTTGACGTAATACGTTATCTGCTTCACGGAATGCCTCTAACATTGGCGTGTTTTTATCAACGATCTCTAATAAGCGATCATTTGGAATTACAATAAGTGTATCTACATTTTCTTTAAATGCCGCAATACCAGATGCCGCTTGTGTTGCACGCTTACGTCCTTCAAATGTGAATGGACGTGTTACAACACCAACTGTTAATGCGCCTAATTCTTTTGCCACTTGAGCAACAACTGGAGCTGCACCAGTTCCAGTTCCGCCGCCCATACCAGCAGTTACGAATACCATATCAGCACCACGAAGTGCTTCTTGGATCTGTTCTTTACTTTCTTCTGCAGCTTTTTTCCCTACTTCAGGGTTTGCACCTGCACCAAGTCCACGTGTTAATTTTCCACCAATTTGCATTTTTGTTTCAGCTTTTGATAGATTTAATGCTTGTGCATCAGTATTCACAGCGATAAAGTCTACACCTTGTACACCGTGTTCAATCATACGGTTTACAGCATTGTTTCCGCCACCGCCGACACCGATAACTTTTATATTCGCTAATTGATCTTGAGTAGTATCAAACTCTAACATGTCGAAATCCCCCTAGAACCTCATTTTTCGTGTCCAATTTTAATCCCATAAATAACGGAATACACGTTTTACTTTTGACATCATACGGTCATCATTTTGATTATTATTGTTTTGATTACGCGTTTTTTGTTTCGCAGGTTGCTGTTGTACCGGCGTTGGAGCTGGTGCTGGTACTGGTTCAAAATGCTCTTGCTTTTCCTGCACATTTTTCCCGCGTAATTTAGCTTTTTGATAAGAATGTTTAATTAATCCTACTCCACTTGTATATTGGGGCTCACGCACACCAATATAATCAGGAGTTGCTATACGAACATTTTCATGTAAAATATCATATGCAAGATCAAGAACACCTGGCATAGAAGCAATTCCACCAGTTAATACATAACCAGAAGCTACTTGCTTTACGCCTAACTTACGCACTTCATCTTGAACAAACATTAAAATTTCCTCTACACGAGCCTCTATTATATCCGATAATTCCAACTGAGAATATTGTTCTGTTTGATCGCTTCCCATAATAGGAACCGTAAACATCTCTTCTTCAGACGCTGTATCATAAAAAGCATGTCCATATTTCAACTTAATTTGATCTGCATTTTCTGTTGAAGTTTTCAACCCAATCGCAATATCCTTAGTTATATGGTCTCCACCTAATGGTAATACGCTCGTTGCCTGTAACTCTCCATCTTTAAAAATAGATAAAGTTGTAGAGCCTCCCCCCATATCAACAAGGGCTACTCCTCTATTTTTTTCATCTGAAGATATAGCAACTGTTGCAGCCGCTAAAGGTTGAAGACAAATATCAACAATTTCAAGACCTGCTTTTTCTACACAACGAAGTAGGTTATGTAGTAAAGTTCTCGAGCCTGTAATAAGTGTACCTTCCATTTCTAATCTTACACCGATCATCCCGCGCGGATCGTTAATCTCGTCAAGACCGTCTACAATGAACTGTCGAGGTACCACATCAATAAATTCACGTTCTGGAGCAATTGACACAACTTGTGCTGCATCTAGAACGCGTAAGACATCTTCATTCCCGATTTCACGATCTTCATTTGAAACAGCGACTACTCCGTGACAAGGAAGTAGCTGTACCTGGTTTGCATTGACACCTACTACAACTTGCTCAATGTGGATACCCACCATGCGCTCAGCTTGCTCAATTGCTTTTTTAATTGATCGAACAGTCTCGTCTATATCAACTATCGATCCCTTCTTTAAACCATTTGATTTTACATTTCCAACACCAATAATGTTTAAGCTGTCATTAACCATTTCACCAATGATGACTTTAACATTGGATGTACCGATGTCAAGACTAACATATATTTCATTGCTGTTCATTCTTTGGCACCTCCTTCTTTATTTATACCATACAACTCAATATATGGAACAACAATCGCAACTTTACTATTTATAAGAAAAATATTCAACGTCTTTATACGTTTCCCTTTTTTAACCCTATATTTTTCTTATTTTTATTTAACATTCATTTAAGAATATCGCAGTAAACTGTGAATAACTGCTTATCTTGAAATAATTTCATTTCAAGTGTAAAGATTACCGCCAAGTATAAGTCTACACTAAGATGTACTCATAGAAAAGTGAAACTTGTACCAATCCTAGTATGAATCTAAGAATTTTTACATCTTTTTCATCAAATGAACCATTCTTGTAAATTCAGGCACATTTAACAGAACATCCGTTTTGTTTTTTTCTACAATAACGTAGCGAACACTATCTTTCTATTCTTTTTTTTCTTCCGCACCTAATTCTTTCGTATATGCCCCTACTTCTAAGTCAATTAATACCTTTTTACCCGGCTCAATTGTTTTTAAGATAAGTGGATAAGCTTCCATACGTTTTGCGAAATTTTGAATCGTAGTGCTCACTTCATACCCTTCATTCATATATAAAGTAAGGTGGTCTTCATTCGCATTCGTCGGTGAATAACGAATTTCAGAAATAGACCTTAAAATAGTTGGGGTTAATTTTTCAAGCTCAGCAATTAACTCCTTCATTTTTTCCTCTTTAAAAGGTTCAAAAATTGGCGCTGCAACAGGAAGTTTTCCGTTCGGGAGTACATCAAGTGTTTTCCCGTTCTCTAATAACGGTTGTAATTTCCCATCTTTGTTTATATAACCAATCGTTAAATATTCTTCAATATGAACGTCAATTTTATTTGGAAAACGTTTCTTTACATTTACTGCTTTAATTTCTTTTCGTTTCGTTAAGTTTTCTTCTGCTTTATGTGCTGTCACTCGGAAATAACTTGTATCATATGTCACACCTGATTCCTTCATCACTTGTTCATCTGTCATATAATGATTTCCAAACACGCTTATCTTTTTTATATTGCTAAGCGGAGACCGAAAATAAATTAAAAAGAGCACTAATAAAAATAAAATTGATATGTATAAAATCAACCGATGATTAACATTTTTCTTGTTTTTTTTCTGTTGATCTTTTAACTTTGGTACACGATCCTGTAGTTTAATCACTTTACTATTTTTCATGTACGATCCCCCTACGTAACATAAAGAACGGCATGTTCCTCATGCCGTTCTTATCTTCTTATTATAACATAAATGATAATGAGCGGAACGAATAACCGTTATCTTCCAATGATTTCTACTTCTGTATGCATTTCTACGCTAAATTTATCTTTGATTGTTTGTTTTACTAATGCTATTAAAGATAATACATCTTGCGCGCTAGCTCCACCAGTATTAATAATAAAGTTCCCATGCATTTCAGAAATTTGAGCTCCACCTATTTGATAACCACGAAGCCCCGCTTTTTCTATTAAATCTCCTGCAAAGTATGGAATTGGATTCCGAAACACACTTCCTGCACAAGGATGATTCCATGGCTGTGTTTCACGGCGGTAATCTTTATTCTTTTGCATGACACTTACAATACCCTCACGCTCTCCTATCTGTAATAGAAACTCAGCTTCCAAAACAATACCAGGACGTTTCGTTTGCAATACAGATGTACGATAGGAAAACTCCATTTCTTCATGCGTTAACCAGTCAATTGTTCCGTCTTCAAACAAAATAAGAGCTTTTGATAATATGTTTGATATATCTGATTTATGTGCTCCTGCATTCATATACACTGCACCGCCAACACTTCCTGGAATACCACTTGCAAACTCCAGACCGGCTAATCCTTGACGACTAAGTAAAGTTGATAATTTAATAAGGGGATACCCACCACCAACTCTTACTCTATGTTTTTCGACTTCTAAGTGGTCTAATCCTTCTCCTAAACGAATAACGACACCTTCTATACCTAGATCAGATACAAGAAGGTTCGAACCACGACCAATTACAGTCCACTTTGTTTTATATTTCTTTACTAACTGCAACGTTTTTTCAATACCGGCAACATGCTTTGGCACAATTAAAATATCAGCTGGTCCACCTATTTTCATAGTGGTATAACGTGCTAACGGTTCATCCACTAACACGCGACCAACATTTGCTTCTATAAGCTCATTTACTAATTGCTCCATAAACAATCTCCCCCATACTAAGCATCCTTATTACAGTAGTATGCAGGGCGTTCACCTAACGTTATTTTTTTACAAGCTTATTCATTACTTCATACAGCTTATTCGCTGCATCTGGAATACCTAACTGTCCAGCAGCAAGCTTCATATTTTGTAATGTTTGTGCCTCTAATAAAATCTCATCAATATCACGAATAAGTGTTTCAGCTGTTAAATCTTTTTCAAGCAACATTTTTGCTGCTCCTTTATCGACAACAGAACGTGCATTTTTTTCCTGATGGTTATTTGTTACGTAAGGACTCGGAATTAACACACTTGGTTTACCTAACGCTGTTAATTCTGCAAGTGTTGTTGCCCCAGCTCTTGAGACAACAAGATCTACACCTGTAAGTACTTCTGGCATATTATGAATAAAAGGTTTAATAATAACATTATTCGGATTCCCTTTTTGCTTCACTGCTTCCATCACTTTGTCGTAATGAACTTCACCCGTTACATACAATATTTCGTAACTTTTATTTCCAAACTGTTCAATTGCCTCTACGAAAGCATCGTTAATTGGTCTAGCTCCACGGCTTCCACCAAAAATAAGCACGGATTTTTTAGGAAGGGATAAACCTACTGAACGTTTTCCTTTCATTCCATTTTGATCCATTACTTCTGATGCCCGTGGATTTCCTGTCATAACCACTTTTGACTGTGGAAAATGTTCTGCAGCCGCTTCAAAACAAACGGCAACTTTATCAACATAGCGGCTTAAAAATTTATTCGTTACACCAGGTACACTATTTTGTTCATGTACAATAGTTGGAATACCTAATTTTGCCGCAGCATATACAACAGGTCCACATACATATCCACCAGTTCCAATTACAATATCTGGATTAAAACGACGAATATATCGTTTACTATCTTGTACACCTTTTAGGAAACGCATTACCGTTTTCACGTTATCTAACGATATTTTACGCTTAAATCCACTTATAACAATAGATTGAAACGGTATACCTGCTTTTGGCACGATTGTGCTCTCTAATCCATTCTCCGTACCAATATATAAAAACCTTGCTTCCGGATTTAATTTTTTTATTTCTCTTATTAAAGCAAGAGCCGGATAAATATGACCTCCAGTGCCCCCACCACTTACTAATACACGCACTACTAACTCCTCCGCTTCTCTTTTTCTTATTTCAGTCGTATTTATTTCTATATACATCTTGTTTCTTCGTGCACATACGAAAAACCCTGTCTTATAAAACAGGGTTTAGTAGCGAGAATGGCGACTTATATTTAATAATACACCTACTGCCATTAACATTAATGTCAAACTTGATCCACCATAACTTAAAAACGGCAAAGTAATACCCGTAACAGGCATCAACCCTGTTACAACACCAACATTAATCATTACTTGAATCGCAATCATCGCCACAATACCTACTGCTAAAAACGTACCATATAAATCTGGCGCTCCTAAAGCTATACGAATCCCACGCCATAATAATAGACTAAATAATAATAACACAAATGAACCACCAATAAAACCTAATTCCTCGGATAAGATTGCAAATATAAAGTCTGTTTGCGGTTCAGGTAAATAAAGAAACTTTTGTCTACTTTGTCCAAGTCCAAGCCCGAATAATCCCCCAGGTCCAATTGCAAGTAACGATTGAATAATTTGAAATCCACTTCCAAGCGGATCTGACCACGGATCTAAATATGATGTAATACGTTTCATCCGATACGGTGCTGATGCAATTAGCCCTACAAATCCTGCTACACCAAGCAAACCAAACATTGCAAAGTGAAAGACCCTTGCTCCTGAGATAAATATCATAATGATACATGTCCCAACCATTACCGTTCCTGTCCCAAGATCTGGCTGTAACATAATCATTCCGAAAGCAAGAAATACAAAACCTAGAGCTGGTAGTAAACCACGTTTAAAAGAGGTAATTAATTTTTGTCGTTCCGCTAAAAATTTCGCTAAGAAAATAATCATCGCAAACTTCATAAATTCGGACGGTTGAATAGAAAATGCCCCGATTCCAATCCAACTTCGCGCTCCTCCTCGAACAAGGCCTACTCCAGGAATAAGAACGAGAATAAGAAGAATGAAGCAAACTAGCAAAATTACTTTTGAATACGTACGCCACACCCAATAATCAATTTTCATAATAAAAAACATAGCCACTACACCAAGACCTGCAAATAGCAATTGCCTTTTTGCAAAAAAGAATGAGTCCCCCATTTTATAAGAGGCCCAAACCGCACTCGCACTATAAACCATAATCATTCCGATTGTTAACAACGCAAGTGTAACGATGATGAGAATAAAATCAGGCGTTTTCTTCATTACCCATAAACACCACCTCTTTAGGCAGAAACTTTTGCCCTATGTAACAAAACATCAGTAGGTGTTAGCCTACTGATGTTTTGATTTACTTTATATAAGTTTATGCACAGCTTGTATAAAAATGTCTCCTCTTTCTTCAAATGTTTTAAATTGATCCCAGCTTGCACATGCTGGAGAAAGAAGAATTACATCGCCATCTGTAGAATGAGCATAAGCTTTCACTACCGCTTCATCTAAAGTATCGACACTTTCAATTGTCTCTAATCCTGCTTTTTCTGCAGCTCTTACTAATTTTGGAGCTGTTTGTCCAAATGTTACAATTGCTTTAACATTTTTGAAATACGGAATTAAATCATCGAATTCATTCCCACGATCAAGCCCACCTGCTAATAACACAATCGGTTGTGTAAACGCAGATAAAGCTTTCTCTGTCGCTAACATATTCGTTGCTTTTGAATCATTATAAAACTTACGGTTGCTAATAGTTGTTACGTATTCTAAACGATGTTTAACACCTGTAAAGCGTTTTAACACCGTCGTAATCGCTTCATTAGAAACACCCAATAATTTTGCGATACTCATCGCAGCTAAAATATTCTCTAAATTATGTTGACCAGGTAAAACGATATCGCCTACTGCAACAACTTTCTCACCTTTAAAATAAAGAGCATTATCTTTTATACACGCACCATCTTCAATTTCTTTCGTTGTTGAGAATAGTACTTTTTGCCCTTTACTATAAGCAGATAAAGCCATCACATCTGCATCATCTGCATTTATTACACTATAATCATTTTCTGTTTGGTTTTTAAAAATATTTGCTTTTGCTAAACCATATTCTTTCTTCGTCCCATGATAATCTAAGTGGGCCTCAAATAAATTTAAAAACGCAGCAATTTTAGGTTGGAACAATTCTACTCCCATCAATTGGAACGATGAAAGTTCTGTAACTACAACTTCATTTTCTTTCGCATCCTGTGCAACTTCACACGCTACAGTTCCAATGTTCCCTGCAATTACGGGATGCTTTTGTCCTTCTTTTAGCATTTCAAATGTAAGCATTGTCGTCGTCGTTTTACCGTTAGACCCCGTAATCCCAACAAATGGTGCTTCTGAAATACGATATGCTAATTCAACTTCCGTAACAATTGGAATTTGCTTTTCTTTCGCAGCAACTAATATTGGATTAGAATACGGGATTCCTGGATTTTTTACTACAAGAGAAATGTTTCTCTCTAATAATTCTAAAGGATGACCACCGCATACAACGTCCATTCCTTTTGCTTGTAATTCTGCTGCAAGTACATTCTCTGCTAAAGGCTTTCCGTCATTTACAATAACATTTGCCCCTAACTTCTGTAACAATGTAGCTGCTGCATAACCACTTTTTGCAATGCCTAATACAAGAATATTTTTATTTTGAAATTCAGTTACAGTTTTCAATTACATCCACACCCCGATATAAATTCCTAACACAGCTAATAAAAATCCTACAGACCAAAACGTCACAACGACACGCCACTCTGACCAACCACATAATTCATAATGATGGTGTAGTGGACTCATTTTAAAGACACGTTTTCCTGTTGTTTTAAATGAAATGACCTGAATAATAACCGATAAAGTTTCCATTACGAATACTCCGCCAATGATTACAAGTAACAATTCTTGTTTTAATAAAATCGCTACAGCGGCAATGGCTCCACCTAAAGCTAATGAACCTGTATCTCCCATAAACACTTTTGCTGGATTCGCATTGAATACTAAAAATCCAAGTACAGCTCCTACAACTGCCATACAGAAGATCGCTACTCCAAATTGCTCTTGTGCTACAGCAATAATACTAAATGCTCCAAATGCAATAGCAGCAGTTCCTGATAATAAACCATCTAAACCGTCAGTTAAGTTAACAGCATTTGATCCACCAATAAGCATAAATAGTACAAGTACAAAATACGCCCAACCTAATTCAAACTTAACATCTGTTCCCGGAATCATGATGTATGTGTGGAACGCTTGCCCTTTTCCAATTAAAAAGAACGCAATAGCAATAACAAGCTGACCTACTAATTTTTGTTTTGATGTTAAACCAAGATTTCTCTTCTTAACTACCTTTATGTAGTCATCTAAAAATCCAATCAATCCGTAACCAAACGTCACTAATAGTAATAACGAAACCTCTGCACCTAGACGATTAAACTTAATCGCCATAATAAGTGAAGTTACCATCATAGATACGTATATGACGATACCACCCATTGTCGGGGTCCCTGATTTTTTTTGATGTGACTTTGGTCCCTCATCACGAATACTCTGTCCGAACTTTAATTTTCTTAAAAACGGAATAAACAATGGCGAAAGGGCAACAGAAATTAAGAATGCTACCCCAGCCGTTACTAATAAACCTTGCTCAAGCACATGTAGTCCTCCTCTCACGTTGTTACTCTTCGTTGTTTAAACGCTCTGTAATTGCTTCTTTAGCGACTTCACGATCGTCAAAATGATGAACATCTTTACCAATAATTTGATATGTTTCATGACCCTTACCAGCAATAATGACAATATCTTCAGCTTTCGCATTAGCAATTGCATGGTATATCGCTTCTTTTCTATCAATAATTACTTCGTAATTATTTCCATTTGCACCATGTACCATATCATCTAAAATAGCTCCTGGCTCTTCACTTCTTGGATTATCTGAAGTGTAAATTGCGTGAGTTGCATATTGTGTTGCAACACTTGCCATGATTGGTCTCTTCGTTCGATCTCTATCACCGCCACAACCGACAATGCAATATACATCACCTTTTGCAAACTGCTTTGCTGTTTTCAATACATTTTCTAAGCTATCTGGTGTATGTGCATAATCAACAATAACTGTATAATTTTGTCCACCATCAACTACTTCAAAACGTCCTGGAACTCCAGCCAGTTCCTTTATTACATCAATGATTGTTTCTAAACTTACACCAGAAACAAGTCCTGCCGCTGTTGCAGCTAGTACGTTATATACATTAAATTTCCCAATTAATTTCATCGTAACATTTACACTCTTATATGGTGTTACAAGCGTAAATGTAGTCCCACCACTTGTCATAACGATATCTTTGGCCATAACATCACTTGTTGTATCAATTCCATACGTTACAACAGTTGCTGCAGTACTTCTCATATATTCCGCTGTTACAGCATCATCGTTATTCAGTACCGCGTATTTTTCACGATTATGATTATAACTATTGCCAAGTTGTGCAAACAGCAACCCTTTTGCATGTTTATATTCTTCCATCGTTTTATGATAATCTAAATGATCTTGTGTTAAATTTGTAAACACTGCTACATCGTAATCACATCCGTGTACACGGCCAAGATCTAAAGCATGTGACGAAACTTCCATTACTGTGCTATCCACACCGTGTTCAACCATTTTTGCAAACGTCTGTTGAAGTGTTAGTGCATCTGGCGTTGTATTTTTCACCTCAAATGTTTCATCACCGATTTTCATATTAATCGTTCCAATTAGCCCCGTTTTATGACCATGTGCGCGCATAATCTCATCCATAATATGCGATGTTGTTGTCTTTCCATTTGTACCTGTAATACCGATTAAATGTAACTTGTGTGTTGGTTGACCATAAAAATAATCAGCTAAAACCGCTAACGAACGAAAAGTATTTTTCACAAGTACAACTGGAACGTCAACATCAATTGGTCTTTCCGCAACAATAGCAGCCGCTCCTTGTGCCGCTGCTTGCTTAGCAAAATCATGGCTATCAACCGTATATCCTTTCATACATACAAATAAGCTTCCCTCTTTCACTTTACGTGAATCAGCTTCTATAGATGTGATTTCTGGATTTTCTTTTGGAACAACTGGAAAATCATGCAAACATGATACAAGTGTATGCAACTTCATTTCACTAAACCCTCTCTACATTGTGTATTTATCTCTTTTATTAATAAGCAACACGCTACCTCCTAATTATGTAAAATAGGAGGTAAGTGCTACTGTGTCTAATAAATAGACCTATTTATAACTGAGGCTCTTACGGCCTCAAATTAAGTAACTCTTCTATAAAGAACTCACTTCCACCAATTGTACCATAAAACGTACTAGGTTACCTTTAATTCCCGAAGTAAATTCTAATTTTTGAGCCTTCTTTCACTTTAGCTCCTGCTTCTGGGGACTGCTTAATGACTTTCTCTCCGTCTCCACTTATATCAAGCTTCAAATCGACGAGTTGCGTCTGTAAGTCTTTCTTTTTCATACCAATTAAATTAGGAACTTCCACAGTTGGTATATCGCCCCATTTGTATTCTCTCTCAACCTGTTCTTTTCTCGGTTTCACTCCCATAACAGGAAGTGCATCCCGAAGAATATTCCCAACAATTGGAGCTGCTACTACTCCACCAAATTGCGTTACACCTTTCGGATTATCAACAGCAACATAAACAACAATTTCCGGATCATCTGCTGGAGCAAAACCGATAAAAGATACGATATAATTATTTTCTAAATATTTACCATCTTTCACTTTTTGGGCCGTACCTGTTTTCCCACCTACACGATACCCATCAATGAAAGCACCTTTACCAGATCCCTTTGCTACAACATTCTCTAATGCATACCGAACTTTTTCTGAAGTTTCCTTGGAAATAACTTTTCTTTTTTCCACAGGTGTCTTTTTACTTACCACTTGATTGTTTTTCGGATCAATAAATTCTTTAGCTATATACGGTTGATACAATGTCCCGCCATTTACAGCCGCTGCTACAGCCGCCACTTGTTGAATTGGCGTAACGGAAACACCTTGGCCGAATGAAGTTGTTGCTTGCTCGACTGGACCGACTTTATCTAAATTAAATAAAATCCCACTACCTTCACCTTGCAGATCAATTCCTGTTTTCTGTCCAAATCCGAAATTACGAATGTATTTAAACAATCGGTCTTTACCAAGGCGATCACCCAGTTCAATAAATCCTGGGTTACAAGAGTTTTGAACTACTTCTAAAAACGTCTGGCTACCGTGACCTCCTGCTTTCCAGCATTTCAATCTAGCTCCACCAACTTCAGCTGCTCCATCATCATAAAACGTATCTTTCTCTAAGTCTACTAAATTTTCATTCAAAGCTGCAGCTAACGTAATGATCTTAAATGTTGAACCAGGCTCATACGTACTCCATACTGGTAAATTTCTATTATACACTTCTGGAGAAACACTTTGAAAATCTGCTGGATCAAAGCTCGGTCGACTTGACATACCTAAAATTTCACCGTTTTTCGGATTCATCGCAATCGCAATCATACCATCTGGATTATATGTCGACTCTGCAATATTCATTTCTCTTTCCATAATTCTATTAATACGTGCATCAATTGTTAAGCCTAAATTCAAACCAGCTTCTGGTTTTTTGAAATCATCGCCAACATTAGGCATCCTTTGTCCTTTTGCATCTGCAAAAAAACGCACATGACCTTCATCACCATTTAGTTCTTTATCATAATATTTTTCGAGTCCCATAAGCCCTTGGTTATCACTACCTGCAAACCCTAATACGTGTGATAAAAAGTTGCCAAATGGATAGTACCGGATAGAGTCCTCTGCGATATAAACACCTTTCAAACTTAATCCTCTTACCTCTTTCGCTTTATCATGTGATATTTTCCTTCCGCCTTTATCTAACCGTACAATTGATTCTTTTTTTGTAATTCTCTTATAAATCTCATCTTTTTCCACACCTAATACTGCAGCTAACTTCTCTGCAGTCTCTGCTGGTTTTTCAATTTGCCTCGGTACAACAAAGACAGTTGGAGCACTTTTATTCGTAGCAAGTTCCACACCATTTCGGTCTAAAATCTTCCCACGTTCAGGTTCAAAAGTAATATTACGACTCCATGAATCTTTCGCACGATCCGTTAACATATTCCCAAGAAAAAATTGCACATATCCAAGACGAATATCGATGATAGTGAAAATAAGTATACCTGATATGAGTATAAAAATAAGTCGTTTTCTAACTGTTACATTTGATACACGCATATTGGAACAAGCCTCCCTTACGCCTAGCTTGTTCCAATATATGCTTGTACCTATTTAATTAGAACATCTTCTCTTTTACCATTACGGTTTTTCTGCTTCTTGTTGTGGTTCAAGTGGCGGTACAAGTGTTACACCTAACTCTGTACCAGGTTGCAACAATGTTCCTTCTGGCACGCTTTGTTCGGTTACGTATCCTGTACCAGTAGGTTTTAGGTTAAGCTTTAATGTTTTTGCTAAATTCATAACATCACGCAATGCCCAACCCTGTATATTCGGCATTGTAGGTTTATCTCCCACTAAGAAGACTCGGTCACCCTTCAATGTTTGTTCGGTTGCTTTCGGTACTTGTTGCTGTACTTTCCCTTCACCTAATACAATTGGACGAAGTTTTGCTTTATCAATGGCTTTTTTCGCTTCTTCCATCGTTTTTTCGGTGACATCTGGAACAACAGTTTGTTGCTCTTTCACATATTTCTTCGGATCTTTCACTTCATTAGGCTTAATCTTTAAATACTCTAAACTATTCTTCGTTACATATTTAAAAATATCAGCTAAAGGTTGTGCGCCGCTCTCATCATCTTTCAATTTTGGCTGTTTAACAGCTAGATACACAACAAGTTGCGGATCGTCCATAGGTGCCATACCTAAGAACGAGAATATATAATTCTCTCTTCCCGTCATATAGCCACCTTTTCCATCCGGAATTTGCGCTGTTCCTGTTTTACCACCAACTGAATATCCATCGACTTTATAAGCAGTTCCTGTTCCTTTCGGTGATGTAACAACACGTTCTAATAACTGTCTTACTTGTGCTGCTGTCTCTTTTGTAACTGGTTTGCCCACTTCTTCTGGCTTATGTTCTAATTTTACTTCCCCTGTTATCGGATCTACAATTTTATCAATTGTATAAGGTTTCATCATTTTCCCATCGTTCGCAATAGCAGTTGCAGCTTGCACAAGCTGAATTGGTGTTACAGTAGAACCTTGTCCAAAAGCTGTTGTTACTTGCTGTATTTGCTGATCGAATACAATGGTATTTGAACCTTCACCAGGTAAATCAATATTCGTTTTTTCATCTAATCCGAAAGCATGGATATATTTTCGGAAACGGTCTGGACCAAGTTTTTGATCACCTAAAATAGCAAACGCTACGTTGGAAGAGCGCTCTACTCCTTCATCAAATGTGATAGATCCCCATCCAGCGCCGCCATTATGATCTTTTATTTTGCGGTTCCCGACTTGATATGTACCAGACTGGTAATAATCTTGTCCCTTATACACGCCTTCATTAATAGCTGCTGCTAGCGTGAAAATTTTCATTGTTGATCCAGGTTCAAATGCATTTGCAATTGCGTCATTGAAAAAATATTTAATTTGACGACTATTTGGATCATAACTAGGTTTACTAGACATCGCTAATATTTTCCCTGTTTTTGGATCCGCAACAATTCCTATTAAACTTTCCGGTTCATAATGCTTACTCGCAGCTTTCATCGCATCTTCTAAATAACTTTGAATACGTTGATCTATCGTTAAATACGCGTTATCGCCGTTTTTAGGTGCCTTTACATTCACTTTTCCACCGTCAAGAGACACACCTTTACGATCGCCTGTATAAGCTACTTTTCCGTTAGAAGCACTTAAATACTTATCTAAACTTTTTTCTAAACCAAATTGTCCTACCGAAGTTCCTTCTTCATTCGGTTTAGCATGACCTATAACATAAGACGCAAAATCACCGTTCGGATACACTCTTGCATTTTCAGTAATAAAAGATATGCCTGGCAATTTCAATGCTTCAATTTGTTCCTTCTGTTCTTTCGTCAAATCTTTACCTAGCGTTCCAAATTCAACTTGACTTTTATCTTTTTTATTTAATGTAGCTAAAATCTTCTCTTCATCTTTTCCGAGTACGCCCGCAATTTTCTTTGCGGTATCCTCTTTATTCTCAACCTGATTCGCACCTTTTAATTCCGCTACAAGTTTATAAGAGTTTGCATCTTGTGCTAATACATGGCCGTTTTGATCATAAATCGTCCCGCGATTTGCTTCGAGAATTCCTGTTTTACTATGTTTTTGCTGAGCGAGTTTATCCAAATCCTGATTATGCACTGTTCCTGTCGCTTGTATGTAAAAAAATCGGGCTAATAACAGCAAAAAGAGCAGGAGGAATAAAATCATAAAATACCCTGCTCCCTTATTGGTATGAAATTTAGTCATATTTCTCTTCATTTTCCCTTCACACCTATTGCCTTATTTGAGGCCCTTCACATTATTCGCATTAATTTCTAGCCCGTGTTTTTTTGCAACTTCAGAGATTCGTTCGTAACGACTTAACTTCTCTACTTCAGCCTGTAACTCTTGATTTTCTTTTTGCTGCTGTACAATTTTTTGTTCTATCGTCGCAGCTTCTACATTAACTTGATAAAGACCTGCTTTATTTCCAATAAACGCTACACAGGCATACAATAAAAAGCCAATAAATGCTACATACAACAGTTTTTCGATTCTTGTAATCTTCGCTTTAGCTTTTGGCTGAACCATCTGCTGTGGGGGCGTTTGAATCTGAACCTCTTCTTGCGCTTGTTGCTTGTACTTTACAGCTAAGTTACTCATACCTCTCTCCCCTTTTTATCGTTTTTCAGCGATTCTCAATTTCGCAGAACGCGCTCGATTATTTTCTTCTAACTCTATATCAGAAGGTAAAATCGGTTTTCTTGTAATAAGCTTTAATTTCGGCTTAAATTCATCAGGAATAATCGGTAATCCTGGCGGCAATTGTGGCGTTGTACTATTTCGCTTAAACGTCGTTTTGCAAATACGGTCTTCTAAAGAATGGAATGTTATAACACTAACTCTTCCGCCTGGCTTGACCATCTCAATTGCAGATTCCAAAGCTTCTTCAAATACTTTCAATTCATCATTTACCGCAATACGGATTGCCTGGAACACTCGCTTCGCAGGATGTCCACCCGTTCTACGTGCAGGAGCTGGAATACCCTCTTTAATTAGTTCTACTAATTCCCCTGTCGTTTCAATAGCTTTATTCTCACGATACGCTTCAATTTTTCTTGCTATTTGTTTTGAAAATTTCTCTTCGCCATACTGGAAGAAAATTCTTACAAGTTGTTCATATGACCAGCTATTTACAACATCATAGGCTGTTAATGGGGCATCTTGATCCATTCGCATATCTAACGGTGCATCATGATGGTAACTAAAGCCACGCTCTGGTGTATCTAATTGCGGGGATGAAACACCTAAATCAAATAAAATACCGTCTACTTCTGTTATACCTAATTCCTGTAGTTTTTCAGATAGGTAACGGAAATTACTCTTTACTGTTATGAACTGCTCACCGTATGAAGAGAATTTTTCTTTCGCATTTTGAATTGCTATCTCATCTTGATCAAACGCGATCAATCTTCCGCCTTCAGTTAATTGGGATAATAAATAAGAACTATGTCCTCCTCCCCCCAGTGTACAATCTACATATGTACCACCTGGCTTTATATCTAAGCCATCTACTGTTTCCTTCAAAAGCACTGTTACGTGATTAAACATTGTTGCACCTACTCTTTTTCCAATTAATTATGTTGAATGTATCTTCTCCTCTAAACGCCTATTTCACGACTAGAGAACAAAATACTATGAAAGAACGACTCATTTAACTTGCCTACAAAGGCAGCATACTATACAAATCGCTATTTTCTTTTATTATATACTAAATTTTATCATCTTTTGCGGGAATTTAAATAAAAAACTGTCGAAAAAGATAATAATACGTTTACATTTTGTGCTATTTTGTCATATATTTAAGTATCCTGCATAATTACGATATTCACCTTTTTTAAAATTAATAATTCAGAAAAATTTCACTTCACAGTAAATTCAACAGGATAAAAATAAAATCCTGCTCCTAAGAGCAAGATTCTATAGTTTTATAACGTGATGTTTTCCATTCCAAGAGAACGATTTTTCCATTACACGATCAACGAAATCCAAACCAAACTGATTTAAATAGTAACATACATTCCACACACGCTCTTGTGGCGCTCCCAATGGACGGAGTGCAAATTGTATGCGACGGAATTTATTTAGTTCCACTTCATGTTTTTTCTCAACATTTCTTTTCAACATTCTTTCCAACAGTTCAATTTGTTCATTAATTTTGAACTCATTTTTCCCTGCAAACGCACTTAATCCAGGATCTATTTTCTTCACAAACTGTTGTAATGACTTATGAATATCAATTATTTCTTTTTTCGCCTCTACAAATCGTTCATCTATCGGTTCCTCTATTTGATTAGATAACCAGTTTTCACGCAACTTATCTACGTTATTTAAAAACGGATCACTCTCTTGCAAGTGTAAATCGTGTAAATCTGTCGCTATATCTCTCTCAACATAAGTTATTGTAATACGAGGAACGACAGGCGGCATTCGGAAACCGATAGTATGGAAGACTTGTTGCAATTCACTCCAGTAAGCTAATTCCCCTGGCCCTCCAATAAACGCCAACGTAGGAAATACATACTCTTGCATAAGAGGGCGCGTTACAACATTATTACTAAAGCGCTCTGGGCTTCTTTCCATCTCTTCAATCAATTCTTCATATGAAAAGGAATACGTCCCATCCTTCCCAACAAACTTCCCTTGATTGTCTTCAAGCAATACTCGCTCATTATCAATTTCCATGAATATATGTACTGCATTAGACTTTGTTTCAATAATTGGTTTATATCCTAATTCTTTAATTACTTCCTGTTGGTTATGAAGCCCTTCTTGCACTTCTTTATACTTACTTACAATTTGTTTAAAAAACGGCACTTCTAATTTTCTTAATTCAGGATGATGCGAATCGACAAGAATTAAACCAGAATTCACGAACATTTTCATAATAAGGTGACCAAAGAAATCTACATACGTATTTGATTTCCCTAAAGAATCATCAATAAATTGTAGTACATCCTTTGTAAAATTCGTTTCAGGGTATGTTTTAAAAATTTCTTCAATCCATTTTCTACAGTCTTCCAAAGAAAGATCGGACTCTGAAGCACTCGCCTTTTTCGGATTACGATCATGAAAAATTGTCTTTTTTATTTTTTTATTCTTCGTTACAAAAGTATGATTAATTTCATCCATATCATGGTCTTCACCAGCAATCCAGAAAACAGGAACAACTTTAACACCTAAACTTTCTTCCTTTTCCTTCGCAAGCTGTAAAACTGAAATAATTTTATGAATCGTATAAAGCGGTCCAGTTAATAACCCAGCTTGTTGTCCAGCTATAACAACATATGTATTTTCATCTCCAAGCGCTTTTACATTTTGAATTGTAGCTTCTCCCGCTTGTAATTTTGTATTATATTCTAATAAATGCGCTACTAAATCTTGGCGGAAAAACTCCCTCTCACGCAAATCTTGTACACGCTGTTTAAAAGCATCTTCTGTTAACATATAATCAAAACACGACTGTATCTCTTTTTTACCGTTCATATAGTCCGCTACAACACCTTGTTGCGGAACAGAGATTTCTTTTATCTCCATATAATTCTTCCTTTCGTATCCTGTTCTCTCACCAATCCACATTGTAGTCAATGTTTCACGTAAAAGCAAAGAATTACACTTATACTTTTACTTCTAATCCTTTTATTGCATCGTACAAAAATTGAAGTGTCGGAACAAATCGTTGCTGTTTCTTAGCTTCTTCTAATACATATCCAACAATCGCACCAATCTCTGTTTGTCTATTCGCTCTTACATCTGCCAGCATAGATGATGTATTATGAGACGTTCTTTCACATACATGACGTACCATTTCCCATACCATTTCTTTTTCTTCTTTAACGAGAAAAACGACTTCGTGGAATACTTGCTCCATCATCTGATAAAAAAACGGGTTCGCAATCAATTCTCCGTTCTTGACTTGTAATAATGCCGTCAATGGATTGATACACACATTAACTACCAATTTCTTGTGCATAACATCCTTCCAATCATCTTCTATTCGAATCGGAAAATGAGGAAAGGGAAAACAATTAAATATTTTCTCAAAATGTATAGACCGACCTTGCACAATTCCAAACTTCGTTACACCTATCCCTGTATGATAAACGGTATGTCTTTCTTCTTTTTTTGCACCATGCTCCACAATTCCAACTGCAATATTTTCATTCTCTATTTTCTGCATAGCATGAAGGTGTGACATTCCGTTTTGCAAAAAGATTAATGAGGATTTCCCTCGCACAAAAGGTAGTATGTCAGTTATATGATATTGCTTAACAGCAATAAATATATAGTCTAGCTGCTGGTCTAGCATACTTTCTATCGGCAATACCTGCAGGAATACCGTTTCACGTTTCCCCGCCCTAATACAAGTTACACCCGTTATATTTAATTCTTCAGCCTGCTTAGCTGTCCTTGTAAACAACGTAACATCTTGATTACTTTTTTGTAAATAAAATGTATACAATAGACCGATAGCCCCTGGTCCCACAACTCCGATTTTCATTTTCACACAAGGAACTCATTTGAACACGATACATGAGTCCCTTTTCCCCTCCCTTTTTATTCCGCTAACACCCGATTCGTGCGGAATTATATTTAACTAAAGATGAACAAACGCCACCAATTACAGTTTCACTTTATCCTCTTCAATTACATTAACACAGTTTATAACTTCATTACTTTTGACAAACAAATGCCACCTCTTCTTCCAATATGTATATACTACTTATTAATATGCTCCTACTCTTAGTTTAGCAAATCCTCAAAAAAATAATAAAAGAAATATACTATCATCTTCATAAAAATAAAAAAATGAGTTATAATATTATTATAAATATTTTTACTTTTCTGCATTCAACAAGATAAGAAAAGGATGTGATGTTATGGGATTCCCAAAAGTTGAGCGCTTGCTCATCAATTATAAAACATTAGACGAGTTTAAAAAATTTAAAGGTTGCGGAGCTCAAGAACTATCCATGTTAGAAGAATTACAAGCAAATATTATTGAAAACGACAGTGAATCTCCATTTTACGGTATTTATTATGGCGGATCACTCATTGCACGTATGAGTCTATATATGAAAAGGGACGGCGGGGAACCATTCGAAATTACAGGTACTTACCTAGAACTCTATAAACTTGAAGTGTTACCAACTTTCCAAAAACAAGGATTCGGAGAAATGCTTGTAAATTATGCGAAGAGTCTACAGTTCCCAATTAAAACGATCGCACGTATCCATTCAGCTGGTTTTTGGGATAAATTAAATTTCCAGCCTGTATCAGTACCTAATGGTGATTTTTATGTTTGGAGCCCAGAAACAAATTTGAATGCGGTTACAAACGAAGAGTCTGCATAAGAAATAAAAAAACAGCTACATAGCAGCTGTTTTTTTATTTCTTTAACTTTTCTAATTTCCCATTCGAACGAGCGTTATTTCTTTCTGCTACCATTACACTTCTTTTTTGATCGATATAATCAAGCAATGTTCTATATTCTTCCTCATATACTGATAATCGTTCCAAAAGACTTTCTCTCTCTGTTTGTAACGATTCAATTTGCTGTTGCAACACCATTAAAGAGTTTTCATCTTTATAATTTTGCAAGAAATCAATAACATCATTCAATGTAATTGACGTAGGCTCTGATACCTTTGTCTCTTTCACTTCATAATTTTCTACTTTACGTAGTTGCTTTGCTTCTTCAATACGTTCTTTGTATTGCTTTCTAACGTAAGAATTCCATCTAAAGCCACATGCTGCTGGTGTACGAGATAAATGTCTTCCCACTTCTTTAAAGGCAGATAATTGCGTTCCACCTTCTCGAATATGCCGGAGTACTACTTCTGCCAGAAGCAAATCTTCATCATCAGTCCAAGCATCTTGTCTCGTTGTCGCCATCTCTCTAGTCCTCCCTATGCATTTTTTATTAAACATATGCAGTTACTAGAAAAGATAGAATACAACAAATGAAGAATAAGACAAAAAAAAATAAACGTAGAAGATATCTTCTACGTTTATTTTCCCGCAATTACTTGCTGATTACTTCTTTACCTTTGTAAGTACCGCATGCTTTACATACACGGTGAGCTAATTTCGCTTCACCACAGCTTGGGCACTCTACCATACCAGGTACTGATAATTTGAAATGCGTACGACGCTTTCTTTTTACTGTTTTAGAAGTTCTTCTAAAAGGTACAGCCATTCTTCCCACCTCCTTAAAAGAAATAGTTATTTTCATATGAAGGCCTGAACCAGTCTTCCGATTATTTGTCAAAAAACTTCGCAAGTCCTGCTAATCTTGGATCAACAGTCTTTTCTTTGTTTTCTTCCGAAATCACTTGCCAGTCTTGACCTTGCATCGGTGCTCCACCAGAAACATCATCACTGAAAATTTGCATTGGAATCTCCAAAAGTATATTTTCCTTGATTACGGGCAGTAAGTCAAGTACTTCTCCTTCTAAACAATGAATTTCAGCTTCAGTTTCAAATTCTTCTTGCGAAGTTTGGAACACCTCAGTTGTTTTAATGTCAAATGGTAATGTCACATCTACTAAAGAGCGAGAACACGGTAAAACCATGCTTCCAGTTATATGTAGATGGAACGTAAACTTACCGGAGCCAAAATCAACTCTTCCTGTTACATGAACAGGATTAATTTCACGAATATCTTTCTCGACCTCTTTTAGCTCACTTACATCTACCATCTCATCCAATGTCAATCCTTTATTTCTCAATTTATTCAATTGATGGATGGACCATTTCATATCATATCACCTCAAGGCAACAAACAAAATTATAGCTAGCCATTTTATATTTGTCAATGTTTTTTCTTTACACTATAATGAAGTCATCATAGTAAATATTATATAGAGTATCACGTTTTTCAAAAAGATGCTACATCGAAAGGAGAGATTACCATAAAAGCCAGTGGTATTGTTGTTGAATATAACCCTTTTCATAACGGTCATGATTATCATGTGCAACAAACAAAAAAGTTAACACACTCTGATATTACAATCGCTGTTATGAGTGGCCCTTTTTTACAGCGCGGTGAGCCTGCACTCATATCCAAATGGTATCGCACCAAAATGGCCTTATCATGCGGTGTAGACCTTGTTGTAGAGCTTCCATATGCCTTTGCAACACAAAAGGCTGAAACCTTTGCAAATGGCGCTATTTCCATTTTAAACGCCCTACACGTTTCTGAAATTTGTTTCGGTAGTGAAGATGGAAAAATAGAAAATTTTTATAACACCATTTCTGTGCAAAAAAATGAAGAAGAGACTTTTAATCGTCTTGTAAAGCAATATATGAACGCAGGTAATAGTTACGCAAAGGCTACATCAGAAGCTTTCCTACACATTTTACCTTCTGAAAAAAACATAGACATGTCTCAACCAAATAATATTTTAGGTTTCCAATACATGAAAGCAATCCTGACGCAAAATAGTTCTATACAAGCACAAACGATAAAAAGATTCGCATCTCATTATCATGATGAAACATTTAACGACCAACATATAGCAAGTGCAACAAGTATTCGCAAACAACTTTTTAGCGAAAATAGTTCCTTCGAAGAAATTGAGCCTTTTATCCCAAAAGCGACTGCTGCTCTTTTAGCAAGTTACAAACAAAACTACGGGATTTTACATAATTGGGAACAGTACTTTTCATTTTTCAAATACAAACTCATGACGATGTCTCCAGAAGACTTACGACATATATATGAAGTAGAAGAAGGTTTAGAGCATCGTATTTTATCAAAAATACAAACCAGTCCCTCCTTCCATTCATTCATGGAAGCATTAAAAACGAAGCGTTATACGTGGACTAGATTACAAAGAGCCTGTACACACATTTTAACAAATACAACAAAAGAAGAAATACATAGCGCAAATATAGAGCAGCATGCACCGTACATTCGTCTACTAGGTATGTCACAAAAAGGACAAACTTACCTTTCAAAAAACAAGAAAAAAATAGAGCTTCCGATCCTTACCCACACAAAAACATTTGACCATCCTACTTTACACATAGAGCGAAAAGCCAATTCTGTATATTTCTCCATCATGCAAGAACCATTACGAACACAACTACTAAAACAAGATGCAACACACCATCCAATTCGTTATGATGAAACAACTGCAAAATTCCTATAAAAAACCTCTCTTTTTCAGAGAGGTTTATTTTTTCTCGCCCATTTTTTCTAAATACATTAATGCATCATCCAGCGTATCAACTGGTACAACTTTCATTTTTGTTTTAATATCTTTCGCAGCCTCAAGTGCATCTTTATAATTCGATTTTTCCGCACCTTTTTCATTTGGCGCAAAGAACACTTCAGCACCAGCATCACTTGCAGCGACCACTTTTTGCTGAATGCCACCAATCGGGCCAACTTCTCCTTTTTCATTAATCGTCCCTGTTCCAGCTATTTCATGCCCTCTTGTTAAATCATCTTCCACCAGTTGATTATATATTTCTAATGTAAACATTAAACCTGCCGATGGTCCGCCTATTTCATGAGAGTCAATTTTCACTTTCGGATCTACCACTAATTCTCTTTCCGTAACGATAGAAACACCTATACCAACACGTCCATTTCCATTCGGAATAGTCTTTACATTTAAATTTTCTTTTAACTGTTTTCCATCCCTCTTGTACTCAATACTTACTGTATCTCCTTCTTTTTTCCCTGTCATATATTCAATAAATTGTTCCGTCTTTTCAAATATTTTTCCGTCGACGGCAATGATGACATCTCCAAGTTTAAGCTTTCCTTCTGACGGCATCCCTTTCGCTACACCAGCAACCAACACACCTTTATTTTCAAAAGAAACAGTACGATTTGCACGTTTATAAGCATTGTAGATCGCTGCATTTTGCGAATCTTTCATCGCATAATTTTGGCGAAATTGATATTCTTCATCACTTTCACCTTTTTGTAATATTTCTTCCGCTTTCGAAATATGTGTATATTTATTAAACTGTGCCGCTATTAAATTCACCACATTTGCCGGTCCCATCGAAACGGTAACAAGCATAAAATCACCAGATTCTTTTGTTCCCCCCTCAACTTGAACGTAAGGCTCTAATTTAGCAGCCATTCCTGGTTTTGTTACATAATATGGCAGGCGTACGTAAACAAGTAACATTGCCAATATAACCCCTATTAAAATTGCATATACAAACCGAAAACGCTTAAACATTATGTTTCTCCTTCCACTGCTCAATTAATAAATGAATATTTGCAACATGCTTTTCCGCTTCTACCTCTCCAACTCGAATAATGTCTTCAATGTTTGTAAAAGCACGGGAACTAAATTGTTCTACAGCCGGGCGCATCATTAAGTCAGATGCAATTTGCCGATTCATCACAAGCTCATGTTGCATAATTTCAATACTCTGCATAATTACATCATAAATAGACGTAACCTCTCCATTCACTTTAATCGGGGATACATCAACAGCAATGACAATATCGGCACCTAATTCTTTCACAACCGATACTGGGATGCGATCAATTACTCCGCCATCTACCAATAATCGTCCATCTATTTTCTCTGGCACAAACACTCCAGGTACAGAAATACTAGCTCTCACCGCCTCTGCAACTGGACCACTTGTAAAAACTACTTTTTCCCCCTTCAAGATATCAGTAGCCACAACAGCCGTCGGGATATCTAACTCTTCTAAATTTTTATTATATGTAAACATTTTAATCATATCTTTGACACGTTTTCCAGCAATAAACCCCATTTTCGGGACCGTAAAATCTAAATAATATTTCCTCTTAAAAACATTTGCCAGTTTATACAGTCTTTCAACGTTTGAACTAGCTGCATAAAATGTACCTACTAAAGCCCCCATACTACTTCCTGCAATCAGGTGAATCGGTATATCATTTTCCCTTAAAACCTTTATAACACCAATATGAGCAAAACCTTTTGCGCCCCCAGATCCAAGAGCTAAGCCAATTTTCGGTTCTTTCATTTTTCTCACCCTTTAATTTTTTTCATTCCTTTTTCATACTTATGGTCTAAATTCACTACGTATCCACGTATACTGAAATGAACGTTTTTTGGGACAAAGGGGGATTTACTTACATGTATGAAAAATGGAAAACGGCTTTCCTTACCATATCAACACTTTTTTTAACCTTTTCTCTTGTACTCCACCCCCAAGCAGCTTTACAAGCTTCCATTCGAGGGTTAAATATATGGTGGGAAGTTGTATTCCCTTCACTTTTACCTTTTTTCATCATTGCCGAACTTCTCATTAGTATTGGTGTTGTAAAATTTATAGGCGTTATATTAGAACCACTTATGCGACCACTTTTCCGCGTTCCAGGAATAGGCGGATTTGTTTGGGCAATGGGAATGGCTTCAGGATTTCCCGCTGGCGCCAAATTAAGCGCTAGACTGCGCAAAAGCAATCAACTAACACAAATTGAAGCAGAGCGCCTCGTATCTTTTACAAACTCATCCAATCCACTTTTTATTTTCGGGGCTGTTTCTATCGGTTTTTTCAATAATCCGAAATTAGGAATCGTATTAGCTGCTGCACATTATTTAAGTAATTTTGCCGTCGGGTTACTAATGCGTTTTTACGGCAATAACAACAGTTCCACGCACGATAAACATGCTACTAAAAAACACACTTTTCAAAACCCTTTTTCAATCCTACACGAGACACGTATGCAAGAAAAAAGACCAATAGGAAAATTACTTGGGGACGCTATCGTTTCTTCTATTCAAACGTTACTTATGATTGGTGGATTCATTATTTTATTCTCTGTTTTAAATAAAATGATTACTGTATTTCATATTACAGCAGCCCTCTCTTTTATTATGCAACATATTTTATCATTCTTCCAACTAACTACCGAATTTAGTATCCCAATATTATCTGGCATTTTTGAAATGACACTCGGAAGCCAAATGATTAGTCAAATAAATGAAACACCCCTCCTGCAGCAAGCTATGGTAACAAGCTTTATTTTAGCATTTAGCGGCCTTTCTATTCAGGCGCAAGTCGCTAGCATATTAGCTGAAACCGACATCCGATTTAAGCCCTATTTTTTCGCACGAATTATCCAAAGTATTCTTGCTCCTATTTTTACTTTTATATTTTGGAAACCATTTTATGAAAAAGTAAGCTCTTTTTCACCTATGCAAAAAGATATCCCTGTCTTTTTATCGAATCATTCTTCTATACTACACGAAATTTGGACATCTTTTGTACACTATGGACCGACATTTACATTATTTTGTTTATATGTATATGTCATCTTATTATTTTTTCGGAGCAACAAAGAAAAACCCCGTTCACTTTAACGGGGTTTGAAACTTTTCTTTTAAAGCACGTTCTACAACAGGAGGTACAAGATCTACTACACTTCCTCCATATCTCGCAACTTCTTTCACAATGCTCGAGCTTAAAAATGAATATTGATTGTTTGTCATAATAAAAAAGGTTTCAATGTTCTCATCTAATTTTCGATTCATAGAAGTAATTTGCATCTCATATTCAAAATCAGAAACCGCTCGTAACCCACGTAAAATTGCGTTTGCATTACGCATTTTCGCATACTCAACTAGTAGTCCACTATGTGAATCTACTTTGACATTAGGAATATCCTTTGTTGCTTCTCGAATTAAATCTAAACGCTCTTCCACTGAAAAAAACGGTTTTTTTGACGAATTGTTTAAAACTACTACGTATACCTCGTCAAATACTTTCGCTCCCCTTTTAATAATATCCAGATGCCCAAGGGTAATTGGATCAAAACTTCCCGAAGAAATAGCTATACTTGTCATTCCGTCCCCTCACCTTCATACTTATAAATCGATATCGCTGTAATGCCATAATTTTCAGCTCGCACTTTTACAAGTCTTCCTATAGACTCAGGTAAAACTACATCATTACCATGCTCCGCCATAATTAAACCATCGTTATGTAGCAATCCATGTTGATCCATTACACTAATTAAAGATATAATTTTTTGATCTTTATATGGAGGATCAATTAATATAAGATCGAATGATATTTCACGTTTTATAAGTGCTTTTATCGCACGTTCTGCATCATTCCGATATACTTCAGCTTGTTCCTGTATTCTACAACTTTCTAAATTTTGATGGATTACCTTTATCGCTTTATTATCTCGATCAACAAAAATCGCCTTATCAATTCCTCTACTTATAGCTTCGATTCCAAGACCACCGCTACCGCCAAATAAATCAAGAGCAACACCCCCATCAAAATAAGGGCCTATCATATTAAAAATTGATTCTTTTACTTTATCTGTCGTTGGACGTGTTGTATTACCTGGCACCGCTTTAAGCGGGTGTCCTTTACATTTTCCTGAAACTACTCTCATCTGTTGTCACTACCTTTATTTCAATCTATCGAGCAATTATAGAAAGCCCTTCTCCATTCGGTAACCGCTACCAAACTTTACGATTCCATTCATCTTTCAACGAACACTAGAAGAACTTAGCTTAACCGCTCTGCATTTTTATGTATTCATCTCACCATTCGCTAACACGAACTATTCGTTTCGCTTTACCCCGCGTTAACGGACAGTAAAAATCCCACCTCAAAATTCAGCTAGAGCAAAGAAGTTAGGCGGGAGCTCCAACTGCCCGCAAAAGCCCGATTGGCGCGGGCTAATCATCAGCGGGAAATGCCCCTACTGATTAAAGTTTCACTTTATCTTTTTTATCCTATCATAAAATAAAAAAAAGAAAAATAAAAAGCCCAACATAAAATTTAATTTCATCATGTATATCTTCATTTAGATTGGACATAAATAATTATAACAACATCACCTTCGATGTTGTTGCCAACCGCGGAGAAGACTTACGTTTCCCCATAAGTTCTTCCTCCGGTTTCTCCTCTCCCTTTGCCTTCTTACTAGTACATGCTAGTATAAGAAGGGCCCTGCTTTGCAGGGTTTTTTTTCTTTGTCTACTTTTCATTTAAAAAGTGAGATGGTACAGTAAAAGAAAGAGGAGGAAAAAATATGATTCAACGCTTTATAGAACTCGGAGAGGGCTACTCTGATTTATATGAATTACTTGAAATTGCCAAAGCAAATCAAGAACGTATAACACATATGTTACAATTTGAAACGATTAAAAATGAAAAAAAAGTGTGCTCACTTGTTGTAATATTAAAACCAACTACTACTGGTGATTTCCAACCATTATACATATGTCGTGAAGGCATTCCTGTACTTGAAAATAAAAAAAGTAAACGCGTCATTTTATTTGAAGAAACGGCAGAACAACTTGGAAAGAAAGTGACTACTTTTACGGTAAAACCATCCACAACTTTCCCAGAAAAAGAACTGTTTTTCAATCATTTAATTGGTATTTTACGAATGAATAATTTTATTCCTCCAATGAAATAATGTGTTATTTCAAGTGAAAAATCCCCTGCTAAAATTAGCAGGGGATTTTTTCTATTAGCTATAATCGTATTCTTTTGCCCGATCAGGACGTGAATTTTCAAATTCCGTTTTTAAATACGGGCGGTACGACTGTTCTATCTTTTTCACAAAAGGAAGTTTGTTCAACTTTTGCATCATATGCTCAATTTGTTCCATATCACAATATACTACTGCGTATTTTAAGCGTTTTGATATGTAATGTATGTTACCATATTTCCTTAAAATCTTGGCATGTTTCAATGAATGTAAATAAACAATCATACTTTGTCGTTGCCCGAACATAGTCTTCTCCATCTTCTCCTTTTAAAAACATATATTTTATGAAAACCAATCAGAAATTTATGACATTACAGGACAAACTCTGTATACGTTTTCTTCTATCTTCTAAAAAACGGGGTGATTTACCCCGTTTTTTTACAACCGCAACCTCCGCCGGTACCACAACCGCCACCACAGCCACCAGCATCAAAAAATGGATTTCCTGTTGGAACTTTGATGGAAGATGACACCTCAGAACCGATTGCTACACTAACTTCATCTAACAACTTTTGTAAAGCCGTTTCTACTCGTTTAAAAGCTGCAATCTTATCATGTAAATCTACAGAACGCTTTAATTCCCTCATTTTCGTCGAAACGAAAGTATAGTCAGGATGATATTTACCGAAACGTTGCACTTCCTCATATCGTTCTTTCATCTCTGTAAATTGCTGAATTAACGTCTGAACTTCCATATCTTCATGTAAATCTTTATAACATTTACGATAATCTTCTGCTATATCTGAACAGATGATCGCTTTTGCAAGCTGCTCTGCCTTATCTAATATTAATACGCTTTCTAGCGTCGCTACAATCATGAGAGACACCTCCGAGTATTTATCATACCACATTTAGAATAGAACTACTAATTGAAGTGTCTCACCAAACAGAAAGATATCATTCTAACTATTTTTCATATAATTTCAGTACACATTTATACATTAATATGTTCCGCAATATTATATTTAAGAACATCCCACTTCCCACTATTTTCATTCACATAACTAATACATGCGTTTTTTAACGGTGTCTTAAACGAAATATCTTCCGGTGCAATTGCATGTAAAATTGCTTTTATCGCATGTGAATGGGCTACAATGATAATACGTTTGCCAGAATGAGTTTCTGCAACATCTTTTACAGCAGCAAAACAACGAGCTACAATTTCTTCATCTTGCTCCATACCTTCAACTTTACCTTCTGCAATTAATTCCCTAACAGTCGCAACCGGCTTTCCAGAAGCTTCACCAAAATTACGTTCAACAAATCGCTCATCTAATAAAATTGATTGTAATCCAGTTGCCCCTGCAATTTCCTTAGCTGTTTCTTGCGCTCTAATTAATGGGCTACTTATAATTATATCCCATGCCTCCGCTTGCAAAGCAGCTGCACTTTGACTTGCTTGCTTCTTCCCCACTTCATTAAGCGGAATATCTTCACGTCCCTGAATAATCTCTTGAAAATTCCAATCAGTTTGTCCATGTCGTACTAAACAAATTTCCGTCATGCTCATGCTGCAACTCCTTTTTAAATAATCCGCTTCTATTGTATCAAAAGTTCTGCATGACGGACATAGTTTTCCCTTCCAATTATGTTGCATTTTGCTGCTTCATATACTGAAACATATCAATCATAATGGAAGCAACCGCCAATTGATTTTGAAACTTCTCAACTTTATCTGGTATCGTTTTTTTGAAATGTTGCATAGCCGCTAACTCAAATGCCTCTTTTTCTTCAGGATTTCTCGTTAGCTTTCTATACCAGTACGGTTGCTCCCTAATGTAGCGAGATAAATCCTCATCAGCCTTTATAAACTCCATAATTTCTGCTCTCATCCGCTTTCCCCCTAATCCTTCTGAAAGAAAAATGGATTATTTTCTGAAGTACTCTCTTCTTGCTGCGTGCGTTTTCCTTGAAATTGTTGAAAAACTTGTTGCACACTACCAATAGCACTCGTCACATTAGCTAAATGATGTTGCATTTGTTCCACATCTAGCTTTTTAAAGAAAGAAAGCATTTGTCCCATCACATCAGCAGTTTTTTCCTCTTCAGTTCGATTATCTTTTTCTTTTTCTTTTTTATTTTCTTTTACCGAAGAAAAAGGAGGCGCTCCATCAGGTCTAAAAGTTGCCCATATCGGATCTTCTTCACCAAGTAAGTACCATTCCTCATAAAACTGTTGCCAAGTTTTATGACCACTTCGAACTTCATGAACCATTTTAGGGTGATGGTTTACAAACTCTTTAAACTGTTGAACCGATGGATGTAACGGTCCTTTTGTTGTTGGCATAATCCTCACCTCTTCATGTATATCTACCTACTATATAGTAAGAAAAAAAAGGCGCATGGTTCGCCTATTTTTAGACGATTCATGCACCTTTTTATCCTACTATTTGCATAGGGGAAGATTCCCATCCACAATTTACAGTTTCATTTTATTTCCGAATAAAATTTTGTGTATAAAACTTATCGTATACGCCAACACCTAATCCTGTAAATTGTTCATTCAATAAATTTTTTCGATGTCCCTCACTATTTAACCAACCTTGCAATGCCGCAACCCCATCACTATGTTGCGCCGCTATGTTCTCACCGGCAAGTTGAAATCCTACTTTCCCGCGCTGTAAACGATCTCCTAACGTACCTAATGTAGGTGAATCGTGTGAAAAGTAATTATTATCCTTCATATCTTTACTATGACCGATTGCCACCTCTGCCGTTTGTTGGTCCCACGCTAATAACGGTAAATTATGACGACTTCGAATAATATTTGTTAAATCAAAAATTTGTTGCATATTCCCATTCTCTATTTGTTTCATTTTATCTGGAGTTAATGGTTGTTCTGCTAATAATTCACCCGAATAAACGAGCTGATACGGTCTTTGACGCAATAACGTTTCGTCATCCATATAACGAACACCGACAAGCTCATGCGTAAAATGATCAAAATATAATTGTGCCCAACCATCCTCTACTGGTACTAATGGTTGTTCCATCACTTCGGTATCAGATAACTCAAATTGATAACTATTCTTTCCTCTTTTTAACGAAATCTCATGAGAAAGTGGATTCTTTTTATACACATCTTCATACTTTTCATTTATATAATAAGGTGGCACCTTAACTTGCTCACCAGCGACATACGCCGTTACAATTTTACGTTCAGCAACCCCAAATTGAACATACTGAGCTAAATCTTGATTGTATACCCACCATTCATATCCATAAGCAGATGGCTCTATTCGAGAAGGTTCGCCCCATTTTGCTAATAAATTTTCAGAGTCCCCACCAATCATATTTAAAACAGTATCGGAAGAGTCTTCATTTACTTGTTTTTTCTTTTTCACAATTTTATTTTCTTGCTTTGATTGAGATGGGGTTAATATATATTGTGAAACGAGTAATTTCCCGTATAAATCAACAGCTAAAATTAAAATTGTAATCATTACGATACGCAATAATTTCTTCAATCGATATACCTCCTGCAGAAAACATAAAATTGAGATATACACAAATCCTTTTCTTTCCTTTTTTTGTGTGTACCGTACTCTTTTCACTATATCATATTTTCGCAAAAAAAGTCTGGATTATCCCTTTTCTCTCAATATGAATTGCACTTTCTTATTATTCATACTATTATAAAAATAATGGTGTAACATTAAAAAAGGAGGTATTTTATGCAATTTACAAATACGAAATTTAATGGGGCAGTCGTTGATTTAACACTATTAACAGAGATTATGGAAAAGAACCATTTTGTACTTGCTGGACAGTGGGATTATGAACGAGTTACATACGATTATAAATTCGAAATATTAAACGATGTTTATTATTTACGTGTACAAGGTTTAGCTGTTGAAGGTGACATTGGCAGCAGACACGCTGAAATAAAGCTACTCCCTCCCTTATTAGGTAAACATTATTATCCTCACGGCGTTGAATATGGTGATGGTGAAACTTTCCCAACGAATGTCATTCAAAAAAGCGAACAACTCCTACAAAATATCGAAAAAGAGTTAAAAGAATTCCAAATCATTGAGTAAATAGAACAAGCGCATCAATATGATGCGCTTGTTCTATTTATCTTACTTAAGAATGAATCGTCTTTTTGACTGGATACCCATAAATAGTTCCATCCTTTACTTTAATCTCATCTTCCCAAGGAACCTTATATTTACCTTCAGCTAAATCTTTTACAAACGTATATGGGTTTTCTTTCACCCCACCAGGAGTCGCTACATATCCCCTTGAACCTAGATTATATATATTATTTTCGAGACCCCATCCTAATCTAGCTTGATCTGCTAGCTCTGGATATACTTCAGCAGTAACAATCTCCCAAGGATTTCGGTGTCCCTGCACTAAAGTAGTCCCATCAAAATTACATACTTGTCCTTCACCAAAATAATAAAATACACCATCATAACCGGCTAAGTTCACCGACAATGTATACATTAAATTTTGCCATGCATTCGAACGATTAGTTAACATCCATTGTTCACTAACTTGTGTGCTATATCCAGAAATACGAATCAAGACATTTGCACCTTTATAAGCTGCTTCACGAGCTACTTCAGGAAACATACCATCATGACAAATACAAACAGCTAATTTACTTCCTCCTGGTCCATCACAAACAGGTAAACCTAAATCTCCAGCCTTCCAAGGTTCAACTGGCACCCAAGGATTTAGCTTACGATACTTCAAAATCATTTCACCTTGTGGATCAATAATTATTGCTGTATTATACGGTTCTCCACCATCAGGATTTCTTTCCATTATAGAAAAAACACCATATACTTCAGACTCTTTACATGCCTCAGCAAACAAGTCTGTTTCTGGCCCAGGGACCGTACATAAAAACTCTTCTGTAGTCCATTTTTTTGTATTAAGCCCTTGCGTACTATATTCTGGAAATACTATCAATTCCAATCCAGGATACCCTGCTTTAGTTGAATGAATTGTTTTTATGATCTGTTTAATTTGTTTATCAATGTCTGCACGTGACTCTACTACCGGTACTGGATATTGTATTAATGCTGCTAAAAAACCACTAATTGGCTTTACCATACTTCCACTACTACCCATTTAAATTCCCCCTTAAAATAGTCCTTGTTTTATTAAAGATAACAATATAAATTTGTAACTCTCTAAAAAACTTGTACTACACATGGAATTATTATGCATTAAAGCTAGTAGTAAATCTTATATCCACTTTTAGTACATGCCTACACTAACTTAACATAAATAATTAGAAAATTCAATCTATTAAAGTTTAGTAAAACTAAAAAAGTGTATGGAAACCCATACACTTTTTTACTTCGTTTGTAAATACGGCGGCAATTGTTGTAACTGCTCTTTATCCTTTTCACGTTCTCGACGCGCCCATCGAAAGAACACATAGCCAATAATTGTACCGTACACTATTTCCTGGACAATTTTCATAATGATGCCGCCTGTTTGTTGGTCTTGTACGACCGGCATCCAGTGTAAAAATTCTGGTCCAGTTATATTTAAATCAGATAAAGTTCCCGCTGGTACACATAGTTCCATCGCCTTCATCCAAGCACCCGGATCCGTATACGTTGCAAACAACGGCGCCGTCGCAAAAATTATTAACGCGCAAGCTGGCGTTAATAATATACCATTAGCAAACATATAACCAAGTTTCTTTATATCACTTAACGTTTGATATTCTGGTAATGGATTTAGCATCGGCCACCACATCATGATTGCCGTAAAGAACAATATAGCGAGACAAATAGGATGAGCAATTTGACTTTGTTTTACTGTATCAAAAACAACTGGTAAATGATAAAAAGAAAACAGGCCATTAAATACAAACAATGCAATAAGTGGCTTAGCAAATATCTTCAATATAATTTGAACGAACTTAAAAGAAGTAATATAACGATATAACCAAACTGGTGTACCAAGCAACAATAACGGCGGAACGGCAATATACATGACTGCCATTTCAAACATATGTGCACTAAATATAATATGACCAATTAAATCAATTGGCCCTCCCTTTACAAAATACAAAAGAACAATCCCGGTCGTAAAATAAAAAACTTGCTTCTTACTTACCTTCGTCGCATGTTCAAATCGCATTCTATATGGCCCAATAATTAAAAAATATCCAATGAGGATCGAAAGCATAAATAATAAAAAGATTGGACTCCATAGCGCTTGAAAACCAAATATCCACAAGTTACTCATTGTCACACCTACCTTCTTAAGGTTATCCTTTCACATAATATGAAGAGGGAGCTGTGACAACACAAGCTCCCTCTTCACTTTTCAAATCCACACAATTGTCATAAAAGCTAAAATTGTAATTAACCCGATTAACAGACCAGAATAAAGAAAGAAACTCGCTGCTTCATGTCCTTTATGACTCATATGCATAAAATAGTACAATTGAAAAATTACTTGTACCACCGCTAATAGTAAAATAAATGGTACTGAGAAAGTCGGACTGAAAGTTTTCGGATATGCTACTGCTACAAATGCAACTAATGTTAAAAATATCATTAATGCAAATGTAATAACTTGATGCTTCATTTCCTCCGCACTTTTTCTCTTCCGATAAACAAGATCAACTTTAGGATTATTCGTTTGCTTTATCGCCATTGTTTATCCCACCATTCCCATTAAATATACTACAGTGAAAATAAACACCCAAACTACGTCAATAAAGTGCCAATAAATCGATGCAACATAAAACTTCGGTGCATTGTATAAATTTAGACCTCTCTTCGCATTTCTAAAGATTAATGTTAAAATCCAACACAACCCAAACAATACGTGGAGTCCATGTGTACCAACAAGAGCATAAAACGCGGAACCAAATGCACTACTTCTCATAGTATGCTTAAATTCATGCGTATAATGATAAAACTCATATATCTCAAACCCTAAAAATCCTAATCCTAGCAGCACTGTTACCAGTAACCAAAGTTGCATTTTCTTAAAATTAAAGTTTTTCATATGATACATCGCATATACGCTCGTTAAGCTACTCGTTAATAAAAGCATCGTCATAATGAAAACGAGTGGCATTTGGAACATCTCTTGAGATGTTGGTCCGCCATTTGTAGAATTTTTTAACGCTAAATATGTGCCAAATAAGGAAGCGAACAATACTGTTTCGCCTCCAAGAAATAACCAAAAACCAACAAACTTATTTTTCCCCTCAAGGGTTGCTTTTTCAGGCTCTGCTGGAAATGTTTCATTCGTTAATTTTTCATCTACATGCATTATGCCCTGCCCCCCTTATCTTCTAAATCTTCCTTATGAATATGATATCCATGATCATCAATTACTGAACGTAGGAACATTGTACCAAACGTAATGATTAAACCAATAATTGCTACTAATAACCAAAACTTATCTTTTCCACCCTGCATATACATTGCACCGAATGCCGCTATAAACAATCCTAAAGAAATGATAAATGGTGAAAATGATGGATTTGGCATATGAATATCACCAACTGGTTCTGCCGCTGTCATCTCTTTATTCCCTTCACGTTTTTCAATCCAAAACGGATCTAATCCGCGAACGAATGGCAATTGTTTAAAGTTATATTCCGGTGTAGGTGCTGGCATTGTCCATTCTAACGTGCGTGCATCCCATGGGTCACGACCAGCCTTTTCTTTTGATACCGTTGTTTTAATTACATTGAATAGAAGAACAATCGTTCCAAGAGCCATAAATACCGCTCCAATAGAACTAATCATATTGCCCATTTCCAATCCTTGACCTTCAAGATATGTGTAGTAACGACGTGGCATACCAATTAACCCAAGGAAATGCTGAATGAAGAACGTTAAATGGAAACCGATAAAGAATAACCAAAATGTTATCTTTCCTAACGTTTCATTCAATACTTTATTAAACATCAGTGGCCAATAATAATGTGCTCCTGCAAGTAAACCAAATACAACACCGCCTACGATTACATAATGAAAGTGAGCTACTACGAAATAGTTATCATGAAATTGATAATCAGCTGGTGCAGATGCTAGCATAACACCTGTAACTCCTCCCATTACGAATGATGGAATGAAGGCTACTGCCCACATCATAGGTGTCGTAAAACGAATACTTCCGCCCCACATGGTAAAGAGCCAGTTGAATATTTTAATACCGGTCGGAACCGCAATCGCCATTGTTGCAACTGAGAAAATAGCATTTGCAACTGGACCAAGCCCAACAGTAAACATATGATGCGCCCATACCATAAATCCTAAAAATCCAATTAATACTGTCGCAAACACCATCGACGAATAACCAAATAATCGTTTTTTCGAAAACGTCGCGAAGATTTCTGAGAATATTCCGAAAGCTGGGAGTATAAGAATATATACTTCTGGATGACCGAAAATCCAGAATAAATGCTCCCATATAATTGTATTCCCGCCCAGTGCTGGATTAAAGAAACTTGTTCCAAATAAGCGGTCTAACATTAAAAGTCCTAATCCTACAGTTAACGGCGGAAAAGCAAATAATATTAACGAAGATGTTACAAATGTCGTCCATGTAAACATCGGCATACGCATATATGTCATCCCTGGCGCACGCATATTAATAATGGTTACAAGGAAATTAATACCTCCAATTAATGTACCAATACCAGAGATTTGCAAGCCGAGCACATAAAAATCAACACCATGGCCTTTAGAGGCTAGAGCTAAAGATGCATAAGATGTCCATCCTGCATCAGGTGCTCCACCTAAAAACCAACTTAAATTTAAAAATACTCCACCAAAGAAAAATAACCAAAATCCGAGTGAATTCAAAAACGGGAACGCTACATCACGCGCACCAATTTGAAGTGGTACAGCGGCGTTCATAAATGCAAACACGAGTGGCATAGCTGCGAGGAAAATCATTGTTGTACCGTGCATAGTTAATACTTGATTATAAGCATCCCCAACAAGAAAAGCGTTGTTAGGAATCGCTAACTGAAGGCGAATAAATAGAGCTTCTATTCCGCCTATTATAAAAAACAATCCACCTGCAATTAAATAGAGAATGGCAATCTTTTTATGGTCTACTGTCGTTAAATAATCCCATATGACAGCACCCATCCCCTGTTTTTTTGCTACAGAACTCACGTTTTCAACCTCCCCTTCGCGAATAATCCCTCTTTACTTTTCAACTTTTAACGTTTGTAAGTATGCATTTAATGCATCAATTTGATCGTCTGTTAAGTTGCCATATTTACCAGTCATTTTATTTCCTGGTTTCATATTTTCAGGATCTTTCAGCCATTTTTTTAAGTTTTCTTCATTGTTTTCAGCAATGCCGGCAACTGTATCGCGATCCGCAAAGTTTGCTAAGTTTGGTGCGATACGAGCGGAAGGTGGTCTACTATCATTAGATCCAACTGCGTGACAACCAATACAGCTTTTATTAAATATTTCTTGGCCCTCTTGTGCCTTTGTTGAAGCTACTTCTTTCTTCCCATCAATTTTCTTCATATCAGCAAGCCATTTTTTGTACTCGCTTTCATCTAAAGCTTTCACTTTGAATTGCATTAAAGAATGTGATGGGCCGCAAAATTCTGTACAAAAACCATTATAAGTGCCCGATTTATCTGCCTTTAACCACATTTTGTTCACATTATCTGTATTTGTATCCATTTTCCCAGCTAAAGATGGAACCCAAAACGAATGTTTAATATCGGCACCCTTCAAATTCAAATACACTTTCTTACCTGTGGGGATGACTAAATCTTGAGAAGTTACTATCTTTTCTGATTTGTAAGAAAATTCCCACCAATAAAGATTCGCTGTTACATCAACAACGATAGTATCTTTATCAATATTCTTTTTCTCCATCGCACTTACATCAGCAAGTTTGAATGTATATGTAACCGTCGGAACAGCTAAGATTAGCAAAAGAATAATCGGAATAACTGTCCATATAATTTCTAGTTTGTGATTCCCTTCAACTTGCTCCGGAATATAATCTTCCTGACCTTTCTTTTGTCGGAAACGCACAATTACATATAAGAAAATAATAGTAACTACTAGTACTACTCCTACCATGATTGCACTTGCTAGTAAGAGCAGATCATATTGCATTTTTGCTACTTCTCCTTGCGGAATTAAAGTAGATTGAAAGGCTTTACCGCATCCCCCTAACAGTAAAGCCAGCAGTGAAACGAACGAAAGCAGTCGCCACTGTTTCTTCATACAAACAACCCCCACTTTCCTTGTGAATTAGATTGTACTTTATAGTTAAGTAAAGTAAATCTCAACGTAAAGAAATCCAATTATGTCGTTGTCTTAGAAGAATGTAACTACAATCATTGATACAAATAAGATTGTTAAATAATTTAGGGAATAAACAAACATTTGCACAGACCATTTGATGTCATCTTTCTTACGGAAGCCATAAAATCCTAAAACGATCCATCCGATGTTAAGCAGTGTTGCAATTACCATAAATGTTATCCCTAGTCCACTCATATAAAATGGTAGTGGTAATAAACATACTGTCCAAATCATAATTTGGCGTTTCGTAATTTCAAATCCATGAACTACAGGAAGCATTGGAATTCCTGCATTTCGATATTCATCAACACGTTTCATTGCTAATGCAAGGAAATGTGGGATTTGCCAAATAAACATAATTAAAAATAACATCCAAGCAATTGGATGGCCTAAAGATGGATCGATTGCTGCCCATCCAATTAAAGGTGGAACTGCACCAGATATACTACCTACAACAGTATTTAGTGTATACTTTCTCTTTGTCCATAAACTATATAGAACAACATATGTGAAAGCACCAATAAATCCCATTAAGACTGCCATTGGTGTTGTTAATAATAAAAATACAAAACCAAGAAGTAATATGACTAGTCCAAATGTAAGTGCAAATCCTGGTTTATACTTTCCAGTAACCGTTGGACGGGTCTTTGTTCTTTCCATTAATGGATCGATGTCTCGATCAATGTAGTTGTTTAAACAACATACCCCTGCCATAACTAATCCAGAACCAACGATTGTAAAGAATAACTTATCCAGATTGTCCATTACACTTAATCCATTAAAGTGTAATGCCAACCAAAATCCTGTAAATACAGTAAGTGTATTTGAGTTTACAATCCCCATTTTAACGAGTGCTTTTAAATCTTGTAGCCGGGTTGTTTCCGGTACGCTTGTAACAGCAGACTCATCATGCAGCTCACTTGTTGCATGGTTCATCACTTTAACCCCCTCTTAAAACTTTCATCTTTCTTTTTGCGCCTATTTCAAATTGAAATATTTCGCTTCTATATAGCAATATTATTACAGTAGAAACATTGTTAACCCATTCTACTACTAATCTACGCCCATACTCCAATATATTAAATCATATTTCCCGAACATTTTGTGAAGAAAACATGAACTTTTTGTGTCGAATATAAAAAACTTAATTCTTACTTATCCATATCATAACATGATGTTACCTTCTATAATAAACTTTTTTGTCATATTTAACACGTATTCTCCCCATTTCTTTTCAAAATAGCCTATTTTTCACCTAAAAATTTCCTTATAAATCTTATTTCTACACCCGTTTTCTCTCCCCTGTCTTCCCCCCTCCATTTCTTTGCTATTTTATTATTTTTTATATATCATAGGAACTAGCGCGTTTTATTCTATACATAATGGAATGAAAATATTTCGCAATAACTTCATAGCAGAAAGATGGTGAAATAGATTGCAACGCTTTATTAAATGGTTAGCAGTCATTACGAGTCTTGATTTATTAATAGTTTTATTAGGAGGCGCCTTAGTTACAAAAACAGGCTCTGGCCAAGGATGCGGTAAATCATGGCCACTTTGTAACGGTGAATTTGTTCCATCTAATTTATCAATGGAAACTATTATTGAACTAAGTCATCGCCTTACATCAGGATCAGCAGGAATTCTTGTCACTCTCCTTTGTATTTTGTCCTGGAAATATTATAAACATGTGCGCGAAACAAAAACGTTAGCAATTTTATCCTTCGTATTTTTAGTTGCACAAGCATTAATGGGAGCCGCAGCGGTTGTTTGGGGGCAAATGCCAGCTGTACTTGCTATCCATTTCGGTATTTCCTTAATTTCATTTGCTTCTGTCATTTTATTAACGTGTCTTATCTTTGAAATTGACCAAAAATTTGATGCACGTTCACTTATTATGGACAAAAAAATGAAATTTCATATTTATGGTGTAACAATTTACAGTTATATTGTCGTCTACACAGGGGCTTTAGTACGTCACGAACGAGCTAGCTTAGCCTGTCCAGACTTTCCTTTATGTAGCAAAAATAGACCTATGCCAACTCAATTACATGAATGGGTTCAAATGGGACATAGAGTTGCAGCGATGTTAATTTTCGCTTGGATACTATACGCGATGATTCTCGCTATCCGCCATTACAAACAGCAGCCTGTCGTATACTGGGGATGGATCATCTCATTTATCCTTGTTACACTTCAAGCTATAGTAGGAATTTTAGTCGTATTTACAAATGCTAGTTTATCAATGGCATTATTACATTCACTATTCATTTCTTGCTTGTTTGCTGTACTATGCTATTTAGTTATGTTAGGTACAAGAAGTAAAGTGAATGCAAAAGAAGCTGCATCAACTTCTAAACAAACAAAATAAATGAAAATACCTTGCCGAATTGGCAAGGTATTTTTTCGTAATAAAAAAGAGCTGTGTTTCCACAACTCTTTTTTATTTTAGTGATCTAATTCAATGAGTAAGTCACCCGTTTGAATTGCATCTCCATCGTTAACATATACTTTTTTCACTTTGCCATTGAACGGCGCTTGAACTGTCGTTTCCATTTTCATCGCTTCTGTAATTGCCATAGAATCGCCTTTTTTCACTTCATCGCCTTCTTTTACAACTACTTTAATAACCGTTCCTGGCATTGTTGCGCTAATGTGGTTTGGATTTTCACGGTTTCCTTTCACACGTTGTGCAACTGTTGCTTTCACACTTTCGTCTTTCACAACAATCTCACGTGGTTGACCATTAAACTCCAAGTAAAGAACACGATTTCCATCTGGTTGAGGCTCTCCGATTGATACTAGTTTAACCATCAATGTTTTACCTTGTTCAATTTCCACATCGATTTCTTCCCCAAGTCTCATACCATAGAAGAATGTCGGTGTATCAAGCACAGATACATTTCCATAAATCTCAGCAACTTTTTCGTAATCCATAAATACTTTTGGATATAAAGCATATGCAACTACATCAAACATCGTCACTTCACGTCCAAGTTTATGGAATAGCTCTTCTTTTAACGCGTCGAAATCTACTGGTTCTAATAATTCACCTGGTCTTACTGTTAATGGTTCTTTCCCTTTTAAAATAATTTCTTGTAACTTTTTCGGGAAACCACCATATGGTTGTCCTAAGTCTCCAGAGAACATTTCAACAACAGATCCTGGGAAGTCCATAGAATGTCCACGCTCTAAAACGTCTTGTTCTGTTAAATGATTTTGAACCATGAATAATGCCATATCACCAACAACTTTAGACGATGGCGTTACTTTAACAATATCACCAAACATGTCATTCACACGACGGTACATTACTTTCACTTCATCAAAGCGATCCCCTAAGCCAACCGCTTTCGCTTGTTGTTGTAAATTACTATACTGTCCGCCTGGCATTTCGTGCATATATACCTCTGTATGAGGAGCATTCATACCACTTTCAAACGATGCGTAGTATTTACGTACATCTTCCCAGTAATGAGATAGTTTTTCTAATGAATCTATATTAACGTCTGGCTGTCTTTCGTTGCCACCTAACGCATAGTATAGCGTATTCGCACTTGGTTGTGACGTTTGGCCAGCCATAGAACTTACTGCTACATCGACAATGTCAACACCTGCTTCAATCGCTTTCGTATACGTTAATATACCATTTCCACTCGTATCGTGTGTGTGCAGGTGAATCGGAATTGATACTGTCTCTTTTAATGCTGAAACTAAATCATATGCTGCGTTTGGTTTTAGTAAGCCCGCCATATCTTTAATACCTAAAATGTGAGCTCCTGATGCTTCTAATTCTTTTGCTAAATTTTTATAGTAATTTAAATCATATTTACTACGCAGTGGATCATGAATATCTCCCGTGTAGCACATTGTTGCTTCTGCAATTTTACCAGTGTCTCGTACAGCATCAATTGCAACTCTCATGCCTTCCACCCAGTTTAAGCTATCAAAAATACGGAATACATCAATGCCTGCTTGAGCAGAACATTCCACAAATTTTTGGATTAAATTATCTGGATAGTTTTTGTATCCAACTGCGTTTGAAGAACGAAGTAACATTTGGAATAAAACGTTTGGCATTTTTTCACGAAGATCTAGTAATCGTTCCCATGGATCTTCTTTTAAGAAACGATATGCAACATCAAACGTTGCGCCGCCCCACATTTCTGCTGAGAATAAGTTCGGTAACATTCTCGCTGTCGGCTCTGCAATTTGATGTAAATCTTTTGTACGAATACGCGTTGCAAGTAATGACTGATGCGCATCACGGAATGTTGTATCCGTTAAAAGTACACGTTTTTGATCTTGTACCCATTTCACTAATCCGTCTGCTCCACGCTCATCCAAAATTTGTTTCGTTCCATTTTGGATTGGCTCTGAGTGTGATACATTCGGTATACGAGCATCTGGGAAAATTGGTTTCTCTTTTTTCCCTACTCCCGGGAAGCCATTTACTGTTACTGTCCCGATGTAATTTAACATTTTCGTTCCGCGGTCTTTACGTTTCGGGAACAAGAATAGTTCAGGTGACGCATCAATAAATGAAGTGTCATATTCCCCTGATAAGAAGTTTTTATGTTTTACTACATTCTCTAGGAATGGAATATTCGTTTTAATACCACGAATACGGAATTCTTTTAAGTTACGTTCCATTTTTGCAGCAGCTTGTTCAAAAGTAAGCGCCCATGTTGTAACTTTTACGAGTAAAGAATCATAGTACGGTGTAATAACAGCACCTTGGAAACTATTACCTGTATCAAGACGAACCCCAAAGCCACCACCTGATCGATACGCCATAATTTTTCCTGTATCCGGCATGAAATTATTTAGCGGATCCTCAGTCGTTACTCGAGACTGTATTGCAAATCCATGTACAACAACTTCCTCTTGCTTTGGAACACCTACCAATTTGCTATGTAATGCATGTCCATCAGCTATTAAAATTTGCGATTGAACAATATCTACTCCTGTAATCATTTCTGTAATTGTATGTTCTACTTGAACACGCGGATTTACTTCAATGAAATAGAAATTATCATCTTTTACAAGGAATTCAACTGTTCCTGCGTTTAAATAATTTACATTTTTCGTTAATTTCACAGCAGCATCACAAATACGCTGACGCAAATCATCTGAAAGCGACACGCTAGGTGCGATTTCTACTACTTTTTGGTGACGACGTTGTACAGAACAGTCTCGCTCGTATAAATGAACAACATTGCCCTCTTCATCTGCTAAAATTTGAACTTCTATATGTTTAGGTTTTTCAACGAATTTTTCTACGTATACTTCATCATTACCAAAGGCTGCTTTTGCTTCTGACTTCGCTCGATTATACGATTCTCTTAATTCTTCACTATTACGTACAATACGCATACCACGACCGCCACCGCCAAGGGAAGCTTTAATAATAATCGGGTAATCATACTTTTCAGCAAATTCTTTGACTTCTTCTAATGAATCTACTGGCCCATCACTACCAGGAATAACTGGAATTTGTGCTAGCTGCGCTTGTGTTCTTGCTTTTACTTTATCTCCAAACATATCTAAATGCTTACTTTTTGGGCCGATAAAGATAATCCCTTCTTCTTCACAACGTTTTGCGAATTGAATATTTTCTGACAAGAAACCATATCCAGGGTGGATTGCATCTACATGATTACTTTTCGCAATCTCAATAATGCCCTCAATATCTAGATAAGCATCAATTGGCTTTTTTCCTTCCCCAACTAAATAGGATTCATCGGCTTTATAACGATGATAAGAACCACTATCCTCTTTAGAATAGATTGCAACTGTTTTTAATCCCAGTTCCGAACAAGCTCGAAACACACGAATTGCAATCTCTCCACGGTTAGCTACCAATACTTTTTGAATACGTTGCAGCTTTGTCATGATTTTCCCCCTCTACTTTCCTACCACTCTAGAGATAAAATATGTACACACCCTAAAGAGCGTGAAGTTCTTCACTTTCTACATTATATTATACTTAGAAAGCTTCACTTTATTTTTATCCATCATACCTTATTTTTTAACAAATGATAAGTTTTCTGAGCAATTTGTCTCACAAAAATAGTATAGCATACCTCTTCCTTTTCTAACAACTTAATTGTATATCACTTTCACCCAAATGTGATATACCCTTTAACTAAAATATAAATTAATACATCATATTTAAAACTACTTTAAAAAAAAAAAAAAAACACATCATGCTCTAAAGCACAATGTGTTTTTTATTTTACAACTACAAGACGTGGTCCATCTTGTTCTCTTTCTTTCATTATCGTATTTTGCTCTTTTTCTTGTCGTTTCACATAACTAGCAATATTCAACAATACACCCATCGCAATTAAATTAGCCAATAAAGAACTACCACCATAACTAATAAACGGTAAAGGTACCCCTGTAAGCGGGATTAATCCAGACATACCACCAACATTAACAAAAGTTTGTATGCCAATTAAACTTGCAATTCCGATTGCAATTAAACTACCAAATGGATCTTTACATTTTTGTGCTACTCTAAACGAACGAATAATAATAAGTAATAAACAGATTAAAATGATAGCTACACCTATAAAACCTAGTTCTTCAGATATAATTGCCATAATAAAATCCGTTTGCGGCTCTGGTAAGTAGCCATACTTTTGTATACTATTCCCTAATCCTCTACCATTTAATCCACCTGAGGCAATTCCAATAAATGAATTAACTAATTGGAATCCATCATTTTGAGGATCGTTAAATGGATCAAGAAAAACTGAAAATCGAGCTTTTTGGTAATTATTCAATTTATAGTTACCAATAAAATACAATGATGGAATCCACACTATAGATGTTAATATAAACCTTTTTATCCACAAGTTAACATTAACTCCTGAACAGAAGAACATAATTAACACTGTTCCACCTATTAATATGTCAGTCCCTAAGTCATTTTGTAATAAAATTAATACCATCGATCCACCGACAACAAATAGAGGCGGTATTATCCCTTGTAAAAAAGGGGTTTGCCTCTCTTGTTTCTTAGCAAAAAAACTTGCTAGCGTAATAATTACTGCTATTTTTACAAACTCAGCCGGTTGTATACCCAGTATCCATCCTTTTGCACCATTGATTACCTTACCGAAAAGGAAGGCTGCTGTCAGTAAGCCAATACCCCCTAATCCCATAGCTGCAAGAACTATTTTTTTCCTCCAAAATTTGTAAGGAATTACAGCAACAATCACTAGCATTACCGTTCCAATAGCAAGAGAAACTAACTGTTTTTTAAAAAAGTGATCTGCCGGCCAGTTATATTTCGATGAAATCGCAACAATGGAACTAGAACTATATACCATTATAACTCCCAGCACACATAAGATAACAAGAGGAAGTAACAATGAATAATCCATTGATTTCCATACTCTTTTCATTTCATTTCCTCTCTCTGTTTCAATTTAATTATTGTTGTATTCCATATGTACATTGATTCTTCCTGCTTTATTATACAAATAAAAAGCTCAAACTTTTTCAGTTTGAGCCCCCTTATTTGAACCCGTTATTGTTGTTTGTTTGTAAATGCTTCATGAAGTGCAGATAACTCACGTTCAAGCTCTCCTAACATTGCCTTCCCTTGTTCTTCTGCAATAAGACCAAGGCGAACTGCAAAATCGACTTCGCGGGATAGTCCAAACATTTGTGTGTCTAACACTTCTTCATATAATGGACATTGCGGCATTGTAAGATGGTCCATTTGCACCTTAATAAGTCTTAAAATCTTCTCCGCATCCGCTTGTAGAAGGGCTAGTGCCTTTTCCTGATGATTTGATACTGTCTCAGACGCCAAATTGATTCCCTCCGTTTCCGTCCTACTCTCTCCTATCTATTAATATTAGCGATAGTTTTAATAAATTGCAATAGAAACATTTTTTGTGACAATAGTGCCTAATACTATTATACTGAAAAGTGGGAGTATAACACAAATGGGGGAACAACAATGAGCGAAATTTTATTTATTAATGGAAAAGTTCGTTTTCCAATCACTATCGATCCAACCGTTTGGATCTTTGATGATCGAAAAGTAGATTTGACAACTTACTTTGATGAAACGAGAGAAAACACTTCAGAACTAGAAGCTTACTTAAAAAACACTTCAGAACATTGGGATCGCGAAATCCGTGATGGTGCTGCTTTCCCGCCGATACAACAAAGTGTAAAGAAATATAAAAAAGAACAGCTAATTACTGGAACGTTCGGTATACCATTTCAACCTTTTCTTGCTAACGCCGAAATTTCAGATGACGCTACGCAAGTCGAGATTGAAACAGTAGATGATACAATAACGCTTCCATTAGAAACAGTCAAAAATGCTATTCTTGGTTTTTCGAAAGAAGGAAAACCATTAAAAGAAGATGGACCTGTTCATTTATATTACAACGATGGATCTAATAGACAAAATCCAATCTGTAACATCCGTAAATTTACAATTATTTAAAGAAAAGGAGTGAGCTTCAGCTCACTCCTTTTTATAATAAATCTGCTGCTAGTTGAGCTAAATTAGATCGCTCCCCTTTCACAAATTTCACATGACCACTAATACGTTGCTCTTTAAACTTCTCTACAACATATGTTAAACCATTATTATACTCATCCAAATACGGATGATCAATTTGCTGAGGATCGCCCATTAATACGATTTTACTTTTTTCTCCTACCCTTGTTAGTATCGTTTTCACTTCATGCTTCGTTAGATTTTGTGCTTCATCGATTATAATGAACTGATCTGGAATACTTCTCCCGCGTATATACGTAAGAGCTTCTACTTCTATCGAACCCATTCCAGCTAAAATAGCATCTAACTCTCCTGGTTTTTTCGTATTAAATAAATACTCTAGATTATCAAAAATCGGTTGCATCCACGGTCTTAACTTTTCTTCTTTTTCTCCCGGTAAATAACCGATATCTTTCCCGACTGGAACAATTGGCCGTGCAACGAGTAGTTTTTTGTATAGCCCTAAATCTTCCGTTTGCATGAGCCCCGAAGCTAAAGCTAGTAATGTCTTTCCTGTACCAGCTTTCCCTGTTAGCGTGACTAGTGGAATATCTTCACGAAGCAACAATTCTAACCCCATAATTTGCTGCACATTTCGTGGTCGTATTCCCCATACTTGTTCATTGTGAAAAATAAGTTTCTTTACCTTCTTACCTAAATGATCCACAATACCAAGTGCTGAACTAGATCCACCTAATGCATCTTTCATTACTACAAACTGATTTGGATAAAAAGGATGATTTGCAATTTCGGATAAAGGCAATTCGCCTTTTTCATAAAAATAATCCAATTGCTCTTTTGATATATACCCTTCTAAAAATCCTGAATATATATTTTCCACTTCAATAACGCGATCACTTAAATAGTCTTCCGCCTTTAAACCTATTGCATCCGCTTTAACCCTTACGAGCACGTCTTTACTTACTAAAATAACAGACTTCCCGTCCTCTTTTTCTTGTTCTTCTAAAGATAGATTTTTTGCTACAGCTAAAATTCGATTATCATTTGTTTTTTCTACAAAAATATCTTGTAGTTGGACAAACGAACGATGATTTAATTCAATACGAAATGTACCGCCGTTTTCTAGCGGAATACTTTCATGCAGCTTTCCTATTTCACGAAATTTGTCTATTAACTTAGATACATAACGAGCGTTTCGTCCTACTTCATCCATATAACGTTTTTTCGAATCAACCTCTTCTAATACAACTGCTGGAATCACTACTTCATTGGTTTCAAATGAAAAAATAGATAAAGGATCCTGCAAAAGTACATTCGTATCTAACACATAAATTTTATCCAACCTGTTACCCCCTGACTCCACTTTTAAATTTGTAGAACAAGGGTTTCATCCATATAATATGGACGAACCATTGTTATAATTATATGTACCGTATAAACGAGGTAGAATCGAAATTTATAGCCATTAAACCTTTTATTTATTTTTTATTCATTTCTATTCAATATATTACTTTTAATTATAATTATTAACATAAAATCACAATAACTGATTACAAAAGTTAATACCTGACTTTCTTATTTATCACATTTATAATTCTTTCATTCCCGTTAACACTTGGTTATCGAGCTTTTTTGCTGCACGAAGATCATATGTTTTTTCATATGTTGGTTCAATTGCAAGTTTCGCACCATAAAACATAACATCACGTACTTCTTGCACCTTTACTTCTATTACAGTTAATTTTAGAGGAATGCTTTCCATTCTATCAGTCAAAATTTCACCTGCACCACTTATGGAAAATACGGATTCATTCGCCATTATAGTCAATACCACTCCCGTACTATGTCGTAAATTTTCCACAATACGTGAACGTTGATCTACTGCAAATCGAATACTAGTTTTACTCAATGCATACACCCAAGAAATAGCACTTACGTTAGGAACTTGTTTTTCAAAATCTGTTGTTGCTACCATAACAATACACTCTTTACGCAACGTTTGTACTAAATCATCTGTTAATGTAGGCTCTACTACATTCGCCATATTTCCACCTCCAAATATACTTCATATATCCTTATCATAACCTATTTTTCGAATTGCGAAAATATTATTTTTTCCCACTATTATTCAAAAATATTACACTTCCATGATATACTTATACTGATAGAATTCGTATTGAGGTGACGAAATGAGAGTCAAATGTATGATTTGTGATAAAAAAGATATGTTAGATGATGAAAATCCTATGGCAAAAAAACTGCGTAATCGCCCTATTCATACATATATGTGCATGGAATGTTCAGAACGAATTGCAGAACGTACGATGGAACGTCATGCAAGTGGTAATTTCCGATTATATCGTGATAAAAAAGTCGAAGACGATTGGTAATATATAAATAAGTCCTTTATCATATTGATAAAGGACTTATTTATATTTTTCAGGTTCGCGATTCATTTGATCCAAGAAACAATCAATAGCTTCTAATGGAAACCTTGCAGATTTTCTTTCTCCATTTATTTCATATGTAACTAAATACATTTCCTCGTTCTTTTTAACTTCCACATTCCTCAATTTGTGTTCTTCATATATCATATTTTGAAATAACAAATACGTTTCTTTTGCAGCACTATCATCCGGACGTGCTTCGGCAACTGTTTTAATTGTTAACCAATTATATAACGCATCTTGTACTGAACGCATAAAACTTCCCCCCTCATCCTGCTTTTTGTTGTCTTGCTTGACGTAATCGCAACCTATAAATCCCAAGTACAATCGCTGCTACAACAAGCCCCTCTCCAACAGGTAAAAAAACTGCAAAGAAAGTTAACACTGTACACCCAATCGCTAACGATATATATATCACTATATTTTTTATTATGGATAATTTTCTCGCAAAACCTAAATTATAAACAAGTGCACTTAATATAATAATGGTGCCATACAGTAACCACATCCCTAGTTCTGGATTTTCATCAACTTTACATAATTTCGCAAAAAACGACATTCTTTCTAACATAATCCATCCCCCTTTCTCACAAAATACATTTTTATTTATGTACTTAATACAAGAGTAACTCGCCAAAAAAATACTGTCCATAAAAAAGAGTAAATATTCTAAAAAATAAACATAAAAAATAGCTACCTTAAAATTAAGGTAGCTGTTTTTTTTACGCTTCTACAGATTTCTTTTTCTTAGCAGCTCTTTCACGTTCGCTCTTATCAAGAATCTTTTTACGTAAACGAATTGATTCTGGAGTTACTTCACAGAACTCGTCATCGTTTAAGTACTCTAATGACTCTTCTAAAGTCATTAAGCGTGGTTTTTTCATTGTTGAAGTTTGATCTTTCGTCGCAGAACGAATGTTAGTTTGTTGTTTCATTTTCACAACGTTAACTGTTAAGTCATTCTCACGAGTGTGTTCTCCAACAATCATACCAGCATATACTTCTGTACCTGGTTCAACGAAGATTACACCACGGTCTTCAACTTGCATAATACCGTATTGTGATGCTTTTCCTGTTTCAAGTGAAACTAGAACACCTTGGCGACGTCCACCAACTTGTCCAGCGTGTACTGGTTGGTAGCAATCGAATGTATGATTTAAAATACCGTAACCACGAGTTAATGTTAAGAATTCTGTTGTGTAACCAATTAAACCACGTGCTGGAACCATGAAAGTAAGGCGAACTTGACCGTTTCCGTTATTCACCATATCTAACATTTCACCTTTACGTGCACCCATAGATTCCATAATAGAACCAGTGTATTCTTCAGGTACATCAATTTGTACACGCTCTACAGGCTCACATCTTACGCCATCAACTTCTTTAATGATTACTTCTGGCTTAGATACTTGTAGTTCATAACCTTCACGACGCATGTTTTCAATTAAGATAGATAAATGTAGTTCTCCACGTCCAGATACAATCCATGCATCTGGTGACTCTGTATTGTCTACACGTAAACTTACATCTGTTTCTAATTGTGAACGAAGACGCTCTTCAATTTTACGAGATGTAATGTATTTACCTTCACGACCTGCAAATGGACTGTTATTTACAAGGAACGTCATTTGTAGTGTCGGCTCATCAATACGTAATAATGGTAACGCATCTTGCTGTTCAACTGGACATACTGTCTCACCAACGTTAATGTCTTCCATACCAGAAACAGCTACTAAGTCTCCAGCTTTTGCTTCTTCAATTTCTTGACGTTTTAATCCCATGTAACCAAATAATTTTGTTACGCGGAATTGTTTTACGCTTCCGTCTACTTTCATTAAAGCAACTTGTTGTCCAACCTTCATTGTACCGCGGAATACACGTCCAACTCCGATACGTCCAACATAGTCGTTGTAATCAAGAAGTGCTACTTGGAATTGAAGTGGCTCTTCACTGTTATCAATTGGTGCAGGAATATGTTCAATAATTGTATCAAATAATGATTTCATATTCTCTTCTTGATTTGCTGGGTTTGAATCTAAGCTTGCTGTTCCGTTCATCGCTGATGCAAATACAACCGGGAACTCTAATTGATCTTCGTTTGCACCAAGTTCAATGAATAAGTCGATTACTTCATCAACTACTTCATCAGGACGAGCGAAGTCACGGTCAATTTTATTTACAACTACGATTGGAGTTAAGTTTTGCTCAAGAGCTTTCTTTAAAACAAATCGTGTTTGTGGCATACAACCTTCATATGCATCAACAACAAGTAAAACACCATCAACCATTTTCATAATACGTTCTACTTCTCCACCGAAGTCAGCGTGACCTGGTGTATCTAAAATGTTAATTCTTTTATCTTCATAGTGAATCGCAGTATTTTTCGCTAAAATTGTAATACCGCGCTCTCTTTCTAGATCATTTGAATCCATTGCGCGCTCTTCAACGTGTTCGTTCGCACGGAAAGTCCCCGCTTGACGTAATAACTGGTCAACAAGTGTTGTTTTACCATGGTCAACGTGGGCAATAATTGCTATATTACGTAAATCTTGTCGTTTTTTCAACATGTCCAACTCCTAATGTCTTTTTAATCCTTCTCTATTATAAGAGCGAAGGGGATACAATAGCAATTAAAATAAAATCAAGAATGAAAATATAGTTGTATTCTTACTTTTGTGAAAGTAAAATGAGATTGGAGGGTGAAGAAATGGAACACATTCAATATCGCTTTTTATTAACTGCAATTATCGGTGTTATTTTCTTAATTGGTATCGGCATTATGATTGCTGAAAATAGTCCAATCGGTATTATTATTTGCATTATCGGCACATTTGTTACAGTTGGATACGGTTTTGTAACAAAAAGAAAAATGCGTAAATCGCAATAACGTCAAAAAGTAAGAAGCCTGTATACAGCCTCTTACTTTTTTTGTTACTTGGATATAAACGATAACACTTCTTCATACACCCCTGGCTTCGCAACTAATACGCTACTCTTCTCTACGATAGAAAGTGGCGCTCCGGAGAATGTTGTTACCTTGCCTCCAACTTCCTCTACAATTATCTGTCCCCCGCCAAAATCCCATGGTGATAATCTAGGCGTTACATATGCATCGATTCTTCCAGTTGCAACGTATACCATCTCTAATGCTGCACAGCCATATGATCTCGTTCCTCTTGCTTTCTTAACAAGTGCCATCATACTTTCCATATTAAGCAATGGATTGTCGGTAAGCCATATCGCATTTAAAGCTACAATACCTTGCTCTACAATACCTTTTTCTAATAAAGGTATTGGTACTTCATTACAAAATGCTCCAGCCCCTTTTAACGCATGATATAATTCATCATGAACTGGATCAAAAATAAGTCCAATCTTTCCGATACCGTTCTCATAAATTCCAATTGAAATCGCAAAATTTCTTTTTTGGTGAACAAAGTTCATCGTGCCGTCAATTGGATCAATTAACCAAACAACCCCGTCGGAAGAAGTTACCTCGTCTCCATAGCCCTCTTCACCTAAAATATGATGATGTGGGAATGTTTCTTTAATTTTCCCAATTAAAAACTGTTCTATTTCTCGGTCCATATTTGTTACTAAATCAGCTGCATTTGATTTTGTTTCTATAATAAGTGATTTTTTCATTGATGCCATTAAATGCTCTCCCGCATCCCGAATCCACTGTTTGGCGTGTGCATCGATGTCTTTCCATACTTCTTGCATGTTTAAACACTCCGATCTATACTGTTCACAGAAAAAACGAACCCTTTATAAGGTTCGCACCAACTAATTTTTTATACATATACTATTATTACGCTTCTAAACGAATCATTTCAAGTCTTAACACTTCTAACTTTTGTACACACTCTTCTTTTTTCTGTTTATCATCTTCCATCATCGCATCATATAAAGTTGCTAATTCATAATCTAGCTCCAAACGTAGCACCGGTATTCTCTTTTCAGCATCTGTTCTCTTTAACGCATTAATCACCTGTCTCATATTATTTGCCTCCTCCCAATATTCGTCTGCCCTCGGACTAGAATTAATTCAATTTTCTGATTTTTTGTTTTATACTATACTATGTTGGATAAATCATCTATGCAACAAAATTATATTTTTTTATTTAAATTTTTTTGTGCTGTTTTTTTTATGAATAGTACAAGCTATGCTAAAATAAAAGCAAAATAGGAGTTGGAGGAACAATCATGACACTACAAACATTCAAATCAACTGATTTTGAGGTCTTTACAGTTGATGGTCTCGAAGAACGAATGAGTGCAATTAAAACGAACATTCATCCTAAGCTAGAAGCTTTAGGGGAACAGTTTGCAGCGTATTTATCCAAACAAACTGATGAGAACTTTTTTTATCATGTAGCAAAACACGCACGTCGCAAAGTCAATCCACCAAACGATACTTGGGTTGCTTTTTCAACAAATAAACGCGGATATAAAATGCTACCACATTTCCAAATTGGATTATGGGGTACTCATGCCTTCATATACTTTGGTTTAATCTATGAGTGTCCACAAAAAGTGGAGACGGCTCACGCCTTCTTAGAACATATAAATGATTTAAAAACAAATATTCCAAATGATTTCGTTTGGTCCATTGACCATACTAAACCAAGTGTAAAATTACATAAAACACTTGAAACAAATGATTTACAAAAGATGATTGAACGTCTAGCTACTGTAAAAAAAGCAGAATTATTAGTTGGTATTCATATATCACCAGAGGAGTTTTCAGCAATGACCAACGAACAATTCCTTGCTAAGATTGAATCTACGATGCAATCACTCCTTCCTTTATATGCACTTTGTAATCGATAGTAGAAAACGGACAATTTATATTGTCCGTTTTTAGTTGTTATCACATTATATCACTTCAGTTTTTATTTTTCAAAATATTTTTTACATTTTCACAAGCTTTTCTTCTTCAATTTCTTTAGCCTTCTGAATCGCACGGTATATAGAATATCCACTTACTTCTTGAAACTCTTTATCAATTTTCTTTTCTTCTGCTTTCGATGGAACAATCTCTTTAAAACGACGATATAACCCCATTAATTCTTCTCTTATAATTCCTTTTTCATATGCTTTCTCAATCGCTTCATAAAACTTCACAATTGTAACCATTTCCTCATTTGACCAATCATAATCTAACGGATATTGATATTCCATTTCGCACCTCATTTATCTTTTCTTCTTATTTCAATACGCTATCTTAAAGTGATTTTTTCTACTTCATTATAGCCACTTTGCATTATACACTATTTATTCATTTTAATGGAATTGCCTTCCACTAGAAGTTAGTAGGAAGCTACTATTTAACATACTCACCGTAAAAATATTTTTTGCTATACATCTATAATTATTGGTGATATAATGCTTTTGTTTTATAGAAAATAAAGTGAAGCTCCCATCTCAAAAAAGCTTTTGTGAATGGCAGAAAAACAAGTCTCATTCTAAAAAAGAACTTAACTTTTTTTAGAACAAGATTATATAAAACAAACTCTAATAAATATTAAAAAAGAAGGGGTGTATAGATTGTCCCAATACGAAACACCATTGTTTACCGCTTTAGTTGAGCACAGTAAGCGAAATCCAATTCAATTCCATATTCCAGGTCATAAAAAAGGACAGGGCATGGATCCTGAATTTCGCGAATTTATTGGGCATAATGCATTAGCAATTGATTTAATTAATATTGCGCCGCTCGATGATTTACATCATCCAAAAGGTATGATTAAAGAAGCACAGGATTTAGCAGCCGCTGCATTTGGTGCGGATCATACTTTCTTTTCTATTCAAGGTACAAGTGGCGCAATTATGACAATGGTGATGAGCGTTTGCGGTCCTGGTGACAAAATACTAGTACCACGAAACGTGCATAAATCAGTAATGTCAGCTATTATTTTCTCAGGTGCAAAACCTATTTTCATGCATCCTGAAATTGATCCAAAACTTGGTATTTCACATGGAATCACAATTCAATCTGTCAAAAAGGCACTTGAAGAGCACTCAGATGCGAAAGGCTTACTTGTTATTAACCCAACATACTTTGGCTTTGCTGCGGACTTAGAACAGATTGTACAATTAGCACATTCTTACGATATCCCTGTACTCGTTGATGAGGCTCATGGTGTTCATATTCATTTTCACGATGAACTGCCGATATCAGCGATGCAAGCCGGTGCAGATATGGCAGCAACAAGTGTTCACAAATTAGGTGGATCTTTAACGCAAAGTTCTATTCTTAATGTAAAAGAAGGCCTTGTGAACGTAAAACATGTTCAATCTATTATTAGCATGCTTACGACTACATCAACGTCTTACATCTTGTTAGCCTCCCTAGATGTTGCTAGAAAACGTCTTGCTACAGAAGGAACGGTACTCATAGAACAAACAATACAATTAGCGGAACAAGTTCGTGATGCTATAAATGGTATTGAACATCTTTACTGTCCAGGAAAAGAAATGCTCGGTACGGATGCTACTTTTAACTATGATCCTACAAAGATAATTGTATCTGTAAAAGATTTAGGTATTACAGGCCATCAGGCTGAAGTATGGCTTAGAGAGCAATATAATATTGAAGTAGAGCTCTCAGATTTATACAACATACTATGTCTTGTCACTTTTGGGGATACAGAAAGCGAGACAAATACACTTATTGCAGCATTACAAGATTTATCAGCAACGTTTAAAAATAAAGCTGATAAAGGTGTTCAAGTGCAAGTAGAAATTCCAGAAATACCTGTGTTAGCACTTTCTCCTCGAGATGCTTTTTATTCGGAAACAGAAGTCATCCCATTTGAAAATGCAGCAGGTCGTATTATAGCTGATTTCGTTATGGTTTATCCGCCAGGGATTCCAATCTTTACTCCGGGGGAAATTATTACACAAGATAACTTAGAGTATATTCGTAAAAACTTAGAAGCAGGTTTACCTGTACAAGGTCCTGAAGATATGACATTACAAACATTACGCGTGATTAAAGAGTACAAGCCTATCAGTTGATAGGCTTTTCTTTCACCCTTTTTCCCTTTTCTCATACGATATTATGTAATGTAACGTATAGGTGGGGATACTATTATGATTGTAATAGGCCGTTCTATTGTACATCCTTATATCACAAATGAATATGAGCCATTTGCAGCTGAGAAACAACAAATTTTATCTATAATGGCAGGAAACCAAGAAACCTATTCCTTCCGAACATCTGATGAACTCAGCTTTGATCTAAATTTGCGCGTTAATATTATTACTTCTGCATTAGAACTTTTTCAAAGTGGTTTTCAGTTTCGCACATTTCAACAATCTTTTTGCAACCCCCAGTATTGGAAAAGAACGTCTCTTGGAGGATTCGAGCTCCTTCCAAACATACCTCCTTCCATTGCCATACAAGATATTTTCAAAAACGGGAAACTATATGGAACTGAATGTGCCACCGCTATGATCATTATTTTTTACAAAGCTTTACTAACATTATATGAGGAAGAAACTTTCAACCGTCTCTTTGCAAACCTTTTACTTTATACGTGGGACTACGATCAAGATTTAAAGCTCATAACAAAGACGGGTGGCGACCTTGTCCCGGGTGATCTCGTTTACTTTAAAAATCCACAAGTGAATCCAGCTACAATTGAGTGGCAAGGAGAAAATACAATCTATCTAGGAAATTTCTTTTTTTATGGGCATGGCGTAGGTGTAAAAACAAAAGAAGAAATTATATACGCGTTAAATGAGCGACGAGTCCCTTACGCTTTTATTTCCGCTTTCTTAACCGATACTATTACCCGTATTGATAGCCGTCTCATGAGCTACCACGCTTCTCCTAGCACACCACAAACATCCATAGGATTTATTCCGATTAGAGATGATGCAATTGTTGCAACAATTGGCAACACAACTACAGTTTATTAAAAAAAGCACCTACATACGTAGGCGCTTTTTTTATTTAAGCTTTTGAATGTTCTTTATGGTCACAGTCGCAATGAGATCCACATTTCCCGTATAGTACTGTTGATTTTTCATCTTCAAAATGTCCGATTGTTCCTTCACATACTTGGCATACGATTGTTCCCATTTTTCATTTCCCCCTGAGTTTTAATAGTAATCTATTTATTTATCATTAAGCTTTCGCATTATCTCTACTAGCACAGTCACAATTTGTTCCGCATTTTCCGTAAAGCACTGTCGTTTTTTCATCTTCAAAGTGTCCGATTGTTCCTTCACATACTTGGCATACGATTGTTCCCATTTTTCATTTCCCCCTAAGTTTATGGTCCTAAAAACTTTCAGTTGTCCATTTCCTATCAATTATTGGGCTTTTGTATGCTCTGTGTGATCACATCCGCAAGATCCACATTTCCCGTAAAGTACCGTTACTTTCTCATCCTCGAAGTGTGCAATTGTACCTTCACAATCTTGACATACGATTGTTCCCATTTTTCATTTCCCCCTAAGTTTATAATCCCAAAAACTTTTTTGTAACCGCTTAACTTTCTGTCTTTATTTTAATATGTTATACTTTTTACGTCAATAGGTTTTTAGTATAACACATTAAATATTTTAATTTTAAATTAGTATGCGATATTAAAATAAAAAAACAGCCATATTTATACGTACGACTGTTTTACATCATTTATTCTTCGTATTCCGCATGCAAAGATGTAGATGGAACTAGAAATGAGAAAAACTGAGCTAACTCAGCTGCTTCCTCTTCTGAACCTAATTTGAACACTTCCTGCAAATATTGAACATTCTCTACATCATCTCGTCCAAGTAAAGTAGACCTTCCTGTTTGCATGCAAACAATAAGTGGCTTTCCAAAAAACATATTTGTATAAATAACACCAAAATCATAACGAGTATCATGTGTCATAAACCCCAAAAATCGTACCTTCACACTTTCATGCTCATCATACAATTTTTCAAACATCGGTTTCCACCTTTCTACATCACCTTTCATTAGTATATTAAACAAAAAAAGGAATACTCCTTTCAATTGTCAAAAAATTCAGTAGGATGTAGAATGGTAGTATTCTACTAAGTTAGGGGGAACTTATATGCAACATGCCTTTATTACGCTTGTACCTAAATCCAATCAACAAACTGTTTCAATAGATGATATAAAACAACTTTTTCATTATTATAAAACAGTTACTTCCAAAACTGGTGTTCAAATTAATTACGCTTATACAACTACCGCTTTTCCGTATGAAATTTTAGATACATCAGCAACAACATTCAAACTACAATCTACTCACGATCGATATGACTCCATTTATGTTGGTGTCGGTATAGAAAAGGAACAATCTTATATTCAGGTTTCTTTACCACCTAATGCAACATTTGGTGATAAAGGAAAAGCAAATGAATTTTGCCGTTTTCTCGCGAAGAAATTAGAAGGAGAGTTACAATTATTTAATGGAAGAACAATGTATTTCTATAAACGTTAATTTAAAAAATAGAAAATATAATTAGGAAAAGTATGCAATTTGAACACGTAAGGAATAATGCCTGCTTTCTAATTTGCAATACAAAATATGCGATTACATATGCTAAATAAAGAAATACAAAAAATAGAATGACTTTGTAATGTAACTTATCACCATTTGACAATGATAATACAACGGAAAAACCACTCCATAATAAAAAATGATAAAATATAACATGTAATATTCTCATGGAACCTTCTCCTTTGACATGCTCTATTTTATTAATATATGGGATTAAGTTTGAATCAATTACATATTATACGAAAGCATATATGGCTTTTGAATTAACATATGTTCTAACGATTCAATTAAAGTATTATATATTCATTCGACAAGTACATATAAAGACCTTGCAAGCCATTTTTATTATAAAGTGAAACTTTATCAGCCCTCACCAATCGGACTTTAATGGGCAGCCCGACTCCCACCTAACTTCTTTGCTTTCGCTGAATTTTGAGGTGGGGTCTTACTGCCCATTAAAGCGGGATAAAATAAAAAAACAGCCCATCTCTTTAAATAAGAGATGGGCTGTTTTCATTGCTTAAATTATTTTACAATGTGAATTGGCATTCCAAGAGCAACTTCAGCTGCTTCCATTGTGATTTCACCTAATGTTGGGTGAGCGTGGATTGTTTGAGCGATATCTTCTGCTGTCATTCCAGCTTCGATAGCTAAACCAATCTCAGAAATAATATCAGAAGCGCCTGCGCCTGCAACTTGAGCACCTACAAGAAGACCATCTTCTTTACGTGTTACAAGTTGTAAGAAACCGTCAGTGCTGTTTAATGATAATGCACGACCGTTAGCAGCGAATGGGAACTTAGATACAGTTACAGTCATTCCAGCTTCTTCAGCTTGTTTCTTAGTGTAACCAACAGATGCTAATTCTGGATCAGTGAAGCATACTGCAGGAATTCCGATGTAATCGATAGCTGACGCATGGCCACTAATTGCTTCAACAGCTACTTTACCTTCGTAAGAAGCTTTGTGAGCTAATGGTGGTCCAGGAACGATATCACCGATTGCATAGATGTTTGGTACGTTTGTACGACATTGCTCATCGATTTCGATGATGCCGCGGTCAGTCATTTTAACTCCAACTTGCTCAAGACCGATTTCTTGAGTGTTTGGACGACGACCTACAGTTACTAATACGTAATCTGCTTCTACAGTTTGGATTTCACCTTTAACTTCAAAGCTAACTTTTACGCCAGTTTCTGTTTCTTCAACGCCTTTAGCCATAGCTTTTGTATGGATATTTACGTTACCTTTTTTCTGTAGAGCACGTTTAACAACAGAGCTCATAGCTTTTTCGAAACCAGCTAAGATTTCGTCGCCAGCTTCTACTACAGTAACTTCTGTACCGAAGTTAGCATATGCAGTACCTAATTCCATACCGATGTAACCGCCGCCGATTACAACAAGTTTTTTAGGAATTTCAGGTAAGCTTAAAGCACCTGTAGAGTTGATAACACGTTTAGAGTATTTGAATCCTGGAATTTCGATTGGTGTAGAACCAGTTGCAAGAACAGCATTTTTAAACGTATAAGTTTGAGCTGCATCTTCAGTCATTACGCGTAATGTGTTAGCATCTACGAAGTAAGCTTCACCACGAATGATTTCAACTTTGTTACCTTTAAGAAGGCCTTCAACACCGCCAGTTAATTTCTTAACTACGCCGTTTTTCCATTCTTGAACTTTTGTAAAGTCAACTTTTACGTTCTCTGCAGTGATACCCATGTCATCAGAATGCATTGCATTCTCATAACGATGACCTGCATTGATTAACGCTTTTGAAGGAATACATCCAACGTTTAAGCATACGCCACCAAGGTTAGCTTTTTCAATGATCGCTACCTTTTGACCTAATTGTGCTGCACGAATTGCCGCAACGTATCCACCAGGACCTGCACCAACAACGACTGTATCTAATTCAATTGGGAAATCTCCTACTACCATTGTTATTACGCCTCCATTACTAATAATTGTGGGTCATTCAATAGACGTTTAATTTGGTTTAATGCTTTTTGAGCAGTTGCGCCGTCAATTAAACGATGGTCAAAGCTTAGAGATAATGCTAATACTGGAGCTGCAACGATCTCACCGTTTTTCACAACTGGTTTCTCAGCGATACGGCCGATACCAAGGATTGCTACTTCTGGGTGGTTGATAACTGGAGTGAACCATTGTCCACCTGCAGAACCAATGTTTGTAATTGTGCAAGAAGCGCCTTTCATTTCAGCAGGAGCTAAACGACCTTCACGTGCTTTACCAGCAAGATCATTGATCTCGTTAGAAATTGTGAAGATAGACTTGCGATCTGTGTCTTTAACAACTGGTACTAATAGACCTTTGTCTGTATCAGCTGCGATACCGATGTTGAAGTAATGTTTATGAACTACTTCTTGAGAAGCATCATCTAAAGAAGTGTTTAACATTGGATATTCACGTAATGCAGATGTTAAAGCTTTAACAACGTATGGAAGGTAAGTTAATTTAATACCTTTGTCAGCTGCAACAGCTTTGAACTTCTTACGGTGAGCAACAAGTTCAGTTACATCTACTTCATCCATTAATGTTACGTGAGGAGCTGTATGTTTAGAGTTAACCATTGCTTTCGCAATTGCTTTACGGATACCACTCATTTTCTCACGAGTTTCTGGATATTCACCAGCTGGAATTGGTTGTGCTTTTGGTGCTTCTTCTTTCGCTGCTGCTGGAGTAGCTTCTACTGCTGCTGGAGCCTCAGTTGCAGCTACCGCTTGTCCACCATTTGCAAATGCATCGATGTCAGCTTTTACGATACGACCGTTCTTACCAGAACCAGCTACTTTATGAATGTCTACGCCGTTTTCACGAGCATATTTACGAACAGATGGCATAGCGATTACGCGCTCATTTACTACTTCTGCAGTTGCTGCTGGAGTAGCTTCAGCTTTAGGAGCTTCTTCTTTTGCTTCTTCAGCTTTAGGAGCTTCGTCATGATCGTCGCCTTTAAATTTAAGGTTTTCGTATCCAGGAGCATCAAATTTAATTAATGTATCTCCAACTACTGCAACCGTACCTTCTTCTACAAGTACTTCAAGTACTTTACCTTTAACAGGAGAAGGAATTTCTACTACTGCTTTATCATTTTGTACTTCAAGAAGTACGTCGTCTTCGTTTACTTCGTCGCCTGGTTTAATAAACCATTTTACGATTTCACCTTCGTGGATACCTTCACCGATATCTGGTAGTTTAAATTCAAATGCCACGGAATTCAGCCCCCTGATTCATTTCTTTATTATGGAATATGGCAAAAGAAATCAGCATGTGCTGATTTCTTTTGCACATGAATAAGTAAAAATTAGAAGTTCATTACTTTGTTAACAGCTTCAACAATATCTTTGTGGTTTGGTAACCATACGCTCTCAGCTTGAGAGAATGGGAATACTGTATCAGCAGCTGCAACACGTACAACTGGAGCTTCTAAGTTTAAGATTGCACGGTCGTTAATTTCCGCTACAACGTTAGCTGCAATACCAGCTTGTTTTTGAGCTTCTTGAACTACAACTACGCGGCCTGTTTTTTCAACAGAAGCGATGATTGTTTCGATATCTAATGGTTGAACTGTACGTAAGTCAACAACCTCTAAAGAGATACCTTCTTTTTCAAGTTCTTCAGCAGCTTTTAATGCAGCGTGAACCATAGCACCGTAAGCGATAACAGATACATCTGTACCTTCACGTTTGATATCAGCTTTGCCTAAATCAATTGTGTATTCGCCTTCTGGTACATCTTGACGGAATGAACGGTACAATTTCATATGCTCTAAGTAGATAACTGGATCGTTGTCACGAATCGCAGAGATTAAAAGACCTTTTGCATCGTATGGAGTAGATGGAATAACAACTTTTAGACCAGGTTGTTGAGCCACTAAACCTTCTAAGCTATCAGCATGTAGTTCAGGAGTATGAACACCACCACCGAATGGAGAACGAACTGTTACTGGAGCAGTCCAACGTCCACCAGAACGGTAACGCATACGAGCTAATTGACCAGAAATTGAATCCATTACTTCATAAACGAAACCGAAGAATTGGATTTCTGGAACTGGACGGAATCCTTCAAGTGCAAGTCCAACTGCAAGTCCACCAATACCAGACTCTGCAAGTGGAGTATCCATTACACGGTCTTCACCGAATTCAGCTTGTAAACCTTCAGTAGCACGGAATACACCGCCGTTTACACCAACGTCTTCACCAAACACAAGTACGTTAGGGTCATTTTTCATTTCAACGCGTAAAGCATCAGTGATTGCTTGAATCATTGTCATTTGAGCCATGGCTTACTTCGACTCCTTTTCTTTGTAAATTTCATATTGTTCAGCTAAGTTGTAAGGCATTTTTTCGTACATGATTTCCATTAAATCAGTAACTTTTTGTTTTGGAGCTTGGTCAGCCTTAGCAATTGCTTGTTTGATATCTTCTTTTGCTTCTTCGATTACTTTCTCTTCAACTTCTTGAGACCATAGGCCTTTGTTTTCTAAGAATGCACGGAAGCGTACGATTGGATCTTTTTGTTCCCATTCGTTCTCGATATCTTTTGTACGGTAACGAGTTGGGTCATCACCAGCCATTGTATGTGGACCGTAACGGAATGTTAAAGTCTCGATTAAAGTAGGACCTTCGCCATTTACTGCACGCTCACGAGCGAAAGCAGTTGCTGCGTATACAGCTAATGGATCCATACCGTCTACTTGAATTCCGTAAATACCTGCTGCTACTGCTTTTTGTGCTACAGTTTTAGCTGCAGATTGCTTTTCTACTGGAGTAGAGATTGCATAACGGTTGTTTTGTACAACGAAGATTGCTGGAGCTTTGAATGCACCCGCAAAGTTCATACCTTCGTAGAAGTCACCTTGTGAAGCACCACCGTCACCAGTGTAAGTAATTGCAACAGATTTTTTACCACGTAATTTCATACCTAACGCAACACCAGCAGTTTGGATGATTTGCGCACCGATGATGATTTGTGGAGCAAGTGCATTTACGTTCTCAGGCATTTGGTTACCCATGAAATGTCCACGAGAGAATAAGAATGCTTGGTATAATGGTAAACCGTGCCATACTAATTGTGGCACATCACGATATCCTGGTAAGATGAAATCTTCTGCTTCAAGTGCGAAATGACTTGCTAATTGAGAAGCCTCTTGTCCAGCTGTTGGTGCGTAGAAACCTAAACGTCCTTGACGGTTTAAAGAAATAGAACGTTGATCTAGTACGCGAGTATACACCATACGGCGCATTAATTCTTTTAATTGATCATCAGATAATTCAGGCATAGCTGCTTCATTCACAACTTCGCCTTTTTCATTTAAAATTTGTAATGTTTCAAATTGAGCTGCGATAGCTTTCATTTGCTCATCAACATTAAATAGGGTCTTTTTTGTTTTAGTACCCATTCCGTTCACCTCTTCCTCTCTTGAACCATATTCTGAAACGCTTTCACTATCTATTCGCTAGATGGAAACCGCAACAATGTAAACCAACAAATTTATTTGTCGGTTGAGAATAATTTTGTGTACCTAACAATCTGTACTAATGTTTTTTCAGAAACATATTAATACAATCTTGATCACGTTTTTTAGTTTACAACTATTCTAATTACGATGTCAATTACTTTGAATACGTTTTTTTATAAATAATCTGCAGGTTTCTTCTACACAAACGTGTTTTTATTTTTCACATCTGTATTAGTAAGCATTAACCTACTGTTATATTATTCCCTTTTTAACTTGTTTTTTCTCTTAGAATAATATGTAAACGATTTAATTCTCTTTAGTTTTTCTCTCTTCTTAGCAAAAATATACAAACTCTTCTTCCTTTTATAGGTAATTACCCATACATTTCTACTCTTCCCTCCATACATTATAGTAACCGCAGTATTAGCGGGAAATGATAAAGGAGGTCATCTCATGTACGGATATTCATATTGCTATCCAACTTGTTCATATCCTTCCTACGGTTATGGCGGTTCTTGTGGAGGTTCTGGACGCGGCTTCGCCTTGATCGTTGTGTTGTTTATTCTTTTAATTATCGTTGGTGCTGCTTGCATTCGCTAATGTAAAATGAAACAACTATGGAAAGAAACAGACGGCTCTGCCGTCTGTTTCTTTTTATTCCTACATAACCAATCTAGAATAAAGTGCTTCCCCCTTACTTGCCGATGACTTTTTCCATCTCCTTTGGTAGACTAAAGGAGAAAGGAGAGATTACATATGCTTACAATGAAAGATGTAATTCGCGAAGGAGATCCTATTTTGCGAAACGTTGCAGAAGAGGTAGTAATACCAGCGAGCGAAGAAGATACAAATACCCTTAAAGAAATGATTGAATTTGTAATAAATAGCCAAGATCCTGAAATGGCTGAAAAATATAGTTTACGCCCTGGAATCGGATTAGCGGCTCCGCAAATCGGTATTTCAAAGAAAATGATTGCGGTTCATGTAACAGATACGGACGGTACGTTATATAGTCATGCAGTATTTAATCCAAAAATCATTAGCCATTCTGTTGAACGTACATATTTACAAAGTGGTGAAGGCTGTCTATCAGTAGACCGTGAAGTACCTGGTTATGTCCCTCGTTATACAAGAATTACAGTGAAAGCAACTTCTATCAACGGCGAAGAAGTAAAATTACGTTTAAAAGGTTTACCAGCAATTGTATTTCAACATGAAATTGACCATTTAAATGGTGTTATGTTCTATGACCACATTAATAAAGAAAATCCATTTGCCGCTCCCGACGATTCAAAACCTCTGGAGCGATAATAAAAAAGGCGGAAGAATATCTTCCGCCTTTTTACTATATGAAATAGATTCCATATTCACTTATAGCAATCCAGCCCATTTTAAACCATGGTATATACCGTCTTCACTAACATCCTTTGTCACATGATTTGCAAGTTTTTTCAAGTCTTCATGACCATTCCCCATCACAATACCTGTTCCAACCGCTTCAATCATTTCTAAATCATTTAAGCCATCCCCAAATGCATACACTTGTTCACGGTTAAATCCTAATTTTTCAATGAATTTCTCAATCCCTTTTGCCTTAGAACCACCATTTGGGATAATATCCATTGAATACGCATGCCAGCGAATAAAATGAAAGTCTGGGTACTGATTTATAAACTTTTCTTCTTCATTTACTTCACAGAAAAGAAGTGTTTGATAAATATTACGCTTCTCATAAAAATCAGGTTCATATGCTGGATGCTCAAAATTTAAACTTCCAAAACCTTCTTTCACATAATCATGATATTCCACTGATGCTCTCATTTCTTGATGATCAAGATATACAAGTGGATATCCTTCTTGTTTCGCAAACTGAGTAAACTTATGTAGAGCAGCTGGATGTAATGGATTATTAAATACTACCTCATCTTCAAATACAACGTACTGTCCATTAAAGCTAACATAATTGTGGATATTAAGTTCCTTGCGAATATCTTCGAACATAAATGGCGCACGTCCTGTCGCAATTGCTACATGCACGCCTTTTTCTTGTAACTGTCTTACTGCGTCTCGCGTAGATTGCGGAATCTTCTTATCATGATCTAATAATGTTCCATCAATATCAAAAAAGACAATTTTATCATTCATTTGTCAAAATCCTTTCTGTTACTCTATATTCCTATTTTGATTATCGCTTTTCAAATTCTAAAAAAAAGTATAACATATTAAACATCTGTGAAGAAAGCGTTCACTTTCTGACCTTATTTATGAAACCTGCATATATATATTAGTAAAAAATGTGGATACTTGTTCGTATGAATTTTCTTTTCTATTCTTTCTCATACTATACCTATAACTAACGGCTACTAATCGTTACTATAGAATAACTTTCCCTGTATGAGAAAAGACAAGATTCAACATTCACTTTTGTCCTCTTTCTTATATCAGAGACGGCGTTTTCACTAGTAATATGCATGTTTAAAATAAGGAAAGGAAGGAGTAATCATGCTGAAGAAGCTGAAGAAAAAGCTGAAGCGTTATTTAAAAGATCTAGTCCGTAAAAAGACGATCGCTTAAATTGTGCCCATTTCGGGCTTTTTCTTCATTCTCATTCGAAAAAACATGAAAATCGTGACTGTTTGCTTTATAATAAGTAACAGATAATGCAAAACATAGACAAGGAGAGGTTTTCCAAATGATTTTTAAAGTATTTTATCAAGAAAAAATGACTGAGGTTCCAGTACGTGAAAATACAAAAGTTTTATATTTAGAGGCTACGTCTGAGAAGGATGTTCGTACAAAATTAAATAAGTTCGCATATAATATCGAATTCGTTCAGTCTGTGACTGGCAATCATCTTGAATATGAAAAAGAAAACGCTGATTTAACATTAGCGGAAATCGTATAGTCATATGAAATTTCTAAAGAATGATCAAGCAGCCGTTTTTGCTCTAGGTGGCCTTGGTGAAATCGGTAAAAATACATATGCTGTTCAATTTCAAGATGAAATTATTATAATTGACGCTGGAATTAAATTTCCAGAAGACGAACTCCTCGGAATCGATTATGTAATACCAGATTACACTTATTTTGTGCGAAACGAAGATAAAATTAAAGGATTATTCATTACACATGGTCACGAAGATCATATCGGTGGAATTCCTTACTTATTACGTCAAGTGAACATTCCGATTTATGGCGGGAAATTAGCAATTGCACTAATCAAAAACAAATTAGAAGAGCACGGATTACTTCGTAAAGCAAAACTTTATGAAATTCAAGAAGATGATGTTATTAAATTTAAAAAGACATCTGTTTCCTTCTTCCGTACAACTCACAGTATCCCAGATTCATACGGAGTTGTTGTGAAAACACCTCAAGGACAAGTGGTTCATACTGGAGATTTCAAATTTGACTTCACACCAGTTGGTGAACCAGCGGACTTAACAAAAATGGCTGAAATCGGAAAAGACGGTGTACTTTGTCTCTTATCTGACAGTACAAACAGTGAAGTTCCAAACTTTACAATGTCTGAGCGCCGTGTTGGTGATAGTATTCAAGATATTTTCCGCAAAGTAGAAGGTCGTATTATCTTTGCAACCTTTGCATCAAATATCCATCGCTTGCAACAAGTCGTTGAAGCGGCTGTTGAAAACAATCGTAAAGTGGCTGTATTTGGCCGAAGTATGGAGGCAGCGATTGAAATCGGACAAAACCTCGGTTATATTCGCTGTCCGAAAGATACATTCATAGATGCATCTCAATTAAATCGTCTACCAGCTAATAAAGTTGTTATTTTATGTACAGGTAGTCAAGGGGAGCCAATGGCAGCACTTTCACGTATTGCTAATGGTACTCATCGTCAAATTCAAATCATTCCGGGCGACACAGTTGTTTTCTCTTCTTCACCAATCCCTGGTAATACAATTAGTGTAAGCCGCACAATTAATATGTTGTACCGTGCTGGTGCTGATGTAATCCACGGAAAACTGTCAAACATTCATACGAGTGGACACGGTGGACAAGAAGAACAAAAACTAATGCTTCGTCTAATTAAACCGAAGTATTTCATGCCAATTCATGGTGAATATCGTATGCAACGTATGCATATGAAGTTAGCAAATGATTGTGGTATTCCAGAAGAAAACTGTTTCATTATGGATAATGGTGATGTTCTTGCCTTACGTTCAGATGAAGCAAGTGTAGCTGGTAAAATACCATCTGGATCTGTCTATATTGACGGAAATGGTATTGGAGATATCGGTAATATCGTATTACGCGATCGTCGTATCCTTTCTGAAGAAGGACTTGTTATTGTCGTTGTAAGCATTGATATGAAAGAATTTAAAGTTGCAGCAGGGCCTGATATTATCTCACGTGGTTTCGTTTATATGCGCGAAAGTAGTGATTTAATCAATGATGCTCAAACATTAATTACAACTCATTTAGAAAAAGTAATGGAACGTAAAACAACACAATGGTCTGAAATTAAAAATGAAATTACAGACACATTAGCACCATTCCTATATGAGAAAACGAAACGTCGTCCAATGATTTTACCAATCATTATGGAGATATAAGAAAAAGGACAATACCTTTATGGTATTGTCCTTTTCTCTTATCTTAAAAAGTGCTTGAAACGATCTACTTCATCGTCATGACCAATTACAATTAATATATCTCCCGCTTGAATGTTTTCCGTAGCTCGAGGAGATACAATAACTTCTTTACCACGTTTAATCGCTACAATATTCAATCCAAACTTCGCACGAATATCTAATTCGATTAAAGAATGACCATCAATTTTTTTATTTGCAATAATCTCTACAATACTATGCTCATCTGAAAGCTCAAGATAATCTAACACATTACTTGATGCAATATTATTAGCAATCCTTTTTCCCATATCACGCTCTGGGTGCACAATGTGATCTGCTCCTATTTTACTTAATACTTTTTCATGGTAATCATTTTGAGCTTTTACAGTAATATTTTTTACACCTAACTCTTTCAGAATTAACGTTGTTAAAATACTTGAATTTAAATTGTCTCCAATAGCAACAACTACATGATCAAAATTACGAATACCAAGACTTTTTAATACCATCTCATCTGTTGAATCTGCAATTACAGCATGTGAAGCTATATTTGCAAACTCATTAATTTTATCCTCATCTGAGTCAATTGCCATTACTTCCATACCTAATTGGGCAAGTTCTCGGCAAATACTTCCACCAAAACGCCCAAGCCCAATGACAGCAAATTCTTTCTCTTTTTCACCCACAGGAATTCCTCCAATAACATCGAATACTATGTATTTTTATTGTAACATACTTTAGATTTGCTACAAAAACCTGTATATCATTCTTTATTTTTGTTTTTGCATATAAAAATACTGTTGTAAATAAAATGCGATACTGAAAATTAACATAGCAAATACAAATATGTTTCCAAATGAACTAAACGTTTCAAAAACGAATAATAACGTTTCTTGTCCGAAGAAGGCAAATAATAGTTGTATAAATGCGAATAGCAATGCCAATATATAATGATGTTGATGGAATAAATAATGCGTTGCACCTAAAAAAGCGATAAACGAAAGAATGAAAATCCACCAATTTTCTAAAAACAGTTGCCAATTCGTAAATTGATACCCATTTACTAATATCGCAATAATCCCTATAACCGCCATCGTTGGCACGCTCCAAAATAATGCTCGTCCTCTAAAGAAGCGAGTTCCTTTAACATCACCTTTTTCATGCGCAATGTATGTTAGCACTACCGTACTTATGTACAAAACTGAAAGAATTGTTAAAACGATAATGAGCCAAAAATGCAATTGATAATACTCATGCTCTATGTTTGTCACGATAGCCGCTAACATACACGGAATTAGCATTCCAGTCCAACCATCTACTTTTCTTTCATTCCAAAACACCGTGTTACCAATCCGTATACCTAACAACATAAAAATAATGATACCTAGTACAAATAATGTTGTTTTATTCCCTACTAAACTCGTTGAGAAAGCAATTAACCCAATAAATAAAAAGAGCACAAACCCATTCATAATTTCTAATACCGGTGATAAATATCTCTTCACCCATTTATATGTTTCGTCATATTCATGATTATCTACTAAACGGTAGGCATAAAAACTTATCCCAAAATAAACCGCCGCAATAATCACATACGCATATAAGACGAAACACAACATTGCACTGCTAATTTGCACGTAATTCCCCACCCTTTTTTTCTACGTTTCACCTTGATTTTACACACTTTCCACACGAATTGTAAACATATATAAGCTAGTTAACCAATCATCTTCTCAATAAGCGATAATGAATAATGAGCAGCGGTTCAAAACCACTGCTCATTATTTTATCCATTTGTATGCCGCTGTGTATCCAAAACAAATATGAAAGATGTTTTCACCTTGGAACTAAGGAATACCCACTTTAAATTGTTACAAAGTTGGCAAACAAGTTTACTTTCTATTTCCCTTCCACTTTACATATTGATCTAAAAATACGATAGCTTTCTCAATAGCCTCTTCATCTGGTTTTAATTTTGCATGATGTAAACCATATTCCGAATTTACCCCAAGCCAAAACATAAAGCCAGGAATCTCTTGAAGCATATAACCAAAATCTTCACCTGTCATTGCCTCGGTACATGTAATTACTTTCATATCAGTTTGTTCACTTGCAAATTGCATAAACTCTTTCGTTAATGCTTCATGGTTGTATACTTGATGATACATCGCTCCGTAGTCAATAACCGCTTCACATTGGAAGGAAGCTTCTATACCAGCAACAATTGCCTCGATCCTACTTTTCACACGACTCATTGATTCTACTGATAACGTTCGGATTGTTCCTTCTAACCGAGACTTTTCTGCTATGATATTTTGAACTGTACCGCCTGTTATTTTTCCGATTGTGATTACTGCACTATCAAGTGGATTTACATTACGACTAATAACGGACTGAAGCTGTGTAACAAGGTGACTAGCTGCGACAATCATATCATTTGCAGTATGAGGATAAGCTGCATGTCCACCTTTCCCCTTTAAATCCACATATAACTCTGATGTATTTGCAAATAATAGCCCCTCTTTTGTAGCAATTGTTCCTACAGGGTATTCAGGTGCAATATGAAGACCGAGAATTATATTCGGCTTCCATTCTTTTAACTCTTCACTCTCTAACATAGGAAGAGCCCCTCCAGGCCCTTCTTCAGCTGGTTGGAATAGAAATACAAGGTCATCATCTATTCTTTCTGTTACAGCTGCTGTTAGAAGGCCTAAACCGATTGTCGTATGTAAGTCATGCCCACATGCATGCATCATTCCTTTATGAACAGAAGCGAACTCATATCCAGTTTCCTCTGTAATTGGTAAACCATCTATATCTGCGCGATAACCGATAACCTTTTCTGGATTTTTTCCCTTTACTTTAACAATGACACCCGTTCTCCATACTTTCACTTCCACATGTTCATTCGAAAGCGTTCCTATGTAATCTAAAATATACTGTTGTGTTTTCCACTCTTTAAATCCAATTTCCGGTATTTTGTGTAAGTCTCTACGAATTTGAACGAATTTGCTTACTGCCATTTTTGCACCTCTATCTATAAAAAGCGTAAGAGCCTGTTTATGCTCTTACGCTTTTTTTGTTTTTATTTCTCTGGGTTTAATTGACGAAGCTCTTGTTTAATTTCAGTTTTTGCTTTTGTCTTCTCATCAATCTCTTTAATTACACGTGCTGGAGTACCTGCAACAACTGTATATGGAGGTACATCTTCTGTTACAACAGCTCCTGCTGCTACAACTGCACCTTTACCTACTGTAACTCCTTCTAACACAACTACGTTAGCACCAATTACAACATCGTCTTCAACGATAACTGGTTTTGCTGAAGGTGGCTCAATAACACCTGCAAGTACTGCACCTGCACCTACGTGACAGTTCTTACCAACAGTTGCACGTCCACCAAGTACCGCGTTCATGTCGATCATAGAACCTTCACCAATTACAGCACCGATATTAATTGTTGCATTCATCATAATAACAGCGTTGTCGCCGATTTCAACGTGGTCACGAATAATCGCGCCTGGCTCAATACGAGCTTTGATACCTTTTAAATCAAGCATTGGAATTGCAGAATTACGACGATCATTTTCAACAACGTAATCAACAATGTACTTGCTATTTTCATCTAGAATTGTCTTAATTTCAGACCATTCTCCAAATAATACACCAGACTTTTTATTTACAAATGCTTGTACCGTTTCAGGGAATGTTACTTCTTTTAAATCCCCTTTTATGTATACCTTTACAGGAGTTTTCTTTTCACTTTTTTGAATAAACGAAATAATTTCGTTAGCGTCCATCATTTTCATTCTTGTTGCCTCCTAAATCCATTTATAATGTTACTCTACCAAACGATAGAGCGAGTAGCAAGATAATAATCCTATTTTTCCATTTGAATTTCTTCTATAATTTCTAAAAATGCTTGTACTTGCTTCAATTGTCTAGCTGATTCACTCGTCAATAACCACGTTTCTCTCGTTAATTGAACAGGTGTCTTATACATATTTTCCTGTACCTCTTTTAAAACAGTAGAAGGTAAAAGAGCATAACCTATACCATTTAAAACGAGTTGTTTGCAAGTCTCAATTTGATCGACGACAATTGTTCTCTTAGGGGGATTAGAAAATAAACCATACCACCAATTTTGTATTTGTCCATAATAAGTCGAATCACTTTTAAATTGAATAAATGGTCTATTTGTTTCTTTTAACATCGAAATATCTTTTATTTCTTTATCCACTAAATAAAGTTCATCTTCAAATAATTGTTGCTTCTGGCCTTTATATTCTTGTGTTCCTCTCAATATAGCAACATGAACGTCACCTTCATAAAATTGCTTCTGCACTTCACTACTCCAGCCAGTAAACAGTGATATTTTCACAGAAGGATATTTATGCACAAACTTTTTTAAAACAGGAGGGAGCCAATATTGGCCAATAACTGATGCGACAGCTATTTTTAACGTCCCGTGAGTTTCCGTTCTAAAAACAGCTAGCTCACTTTTAATATCCTCTTCCCTTTGTAGCATTTCTTTTGCGTAATTCGCTACTTTTTCCCCTTCAGGTGTAATTGTCAATCCTTTTTGTGAGCGAATAAAAAACTTCATTCCCCATTGTTTCTCCATAGATTGTAATCGTTGACTAAGCGCAGGTTGTGAAACAAATAAACGTTCCGCCGCTTTTCTCATATTTGATTCCTGTGCTAACACAACCATCATTTGAAAATCATCAATTTGCAACTTTCTCCCTCTTTCCTTAGCTTCCATACACCTTATCTCAATAAGCTTTTCATCCTTAATTTAACTACATACTCTTATATTTTTTATCTTTTTAAATATAATACATACACAACTGATATGCACGAAAAAAAAGTGACTTCTCCGTTTCTATGAAGTCACTTTTCTTACATTATCGATTATGTTGCCTTACTTTTTTATTCAACAACTTTAAAATAGCTCGACGTGTTAAAATCCCCTCAAAATACCCATCTTCATTGACAGCGCAAATAAATGGATGATCAATAGTCATTTCTAATGCTTTTGCAAATGAATCTTCTAACTTAAGAACCGGAATATCTTTCTTCATTACCTGCTCTACTTTCATTTCGTCAAGTCTTTCAAACTCAATGCGTTCTAGCCCTAACATACCGTCTAAAATCATAGCAGTACTAATCAACCCATGCAATTTGTACATCGGGTCCAAAACAGGTATAGCCGAATATCCAGATTTCACAAGTACGAGTAAAGCATGCTCTAAACTATTCCCTATTTGGACGTGTGCTACTTTTTCTGATGAAATCATTAAATCTTTTACAAAAATTTGTTGAAACTCGTCTTTTGGAATACTAATCATATTACATCCCCCATTTTCCCTTTTTCCTGCTTATAATTACCGGCTCTATTCACATTTTATGACAGCGTTTTCATATTATTATTTTGTCCTTACATTCTTTCAGTAAAAAACAAAATTACACAGCTATTTTAGCATATAACACAAAAAAAAGACTACCATTCCGGTAGCGCTTAATACCCTTTATTTTTTAATCTGTAAAATAACCTTGTGATTTTTTTATATTGCATCACATCTGTCTTTTTTAAACCATTCTCAATATCTGTAAGTTCCACAGCTAAAATTTCACTCGCATAATTTTGCTGAAATAAAATATCTAGTAACAAACTTTCCTCTTCTTCGGTTAACACAAATTCCCTTTTCATATACCCCTCTCCTTATACTCGCATCGTTACTCCTATTATATAAAATTTCTTGCCCATTTAATAGATGTAATATTCAGTTTTTAATAAAGGATATATGAAAATGGCTTTTTATTTCGTATAACGATTTGCATAACTAAATGCAGCATAAGCATCCGGTTTAATCTTTGCAGTTAATCCCATCGCTTGAATTTTCGCTGTCATATCTAGAATAAATTCTTTTGTTAAACCATCATTTCCGATATCCAAGTGAATTTCCATTATAAAACCAGCCCCATCTTGAGCATATGGATGCAATAAATCCCATATTGTTTGTATATGATTTGGAGTAAATAGGCATGCAATTTCTTGACTAAACTGCGTCTCTAAATATATTTTCTCACGTAAAGTTGCTGGCTTATCTTTTACTGATTGATGGTGTAAACACCCCCAGGCTCCTTTTCCAACGCGATGAATATGAATTGCCGTAATAAACCTCGTATCCTTTTGATGCGCTTGTGAGTCTGTCCCAATAGATAAACGATATAAATTTCGCGGATCCTTTTCAATGAAATTACAAATACGGGTAAAGACCATATCAAAATTCAAATGTCTCTCTGAAACATTATAAAATTTATGTTCACCGGCCACATAGTCACGTCCTTTCAATTAGACAGACTTTTCGTATTCTCATTGTATGGGACAAAAACAAAAATTATAACTTCCTACCCTTTATTCGTTTCAATATTCCGAATTACACAATGGCAAACTTGGCACGTATAAATTACATTTTGATTAGATTGAGCCGTTAATACATGAATAATCTCAGCAGAATTGTGACAATTAGGACAAATCACAACTGGTAAACGTTCCATATAACACACCTCCTCACTATTTTCATCCGGCTATTTACTATCCGTCCCCAATTGGTGATGGCTAATAAGCAGTATAGGACGAAGAAACACTACTGATTACAATTTCACCTTATTACCATTGTAGGAAAAATGAAAAATCCCTATACATATATGCTAAAAGTAATAGAACTAAAAAAGGTGTTGCCCTATGGCAACACCTTTTTTATATGTATCAAGAAATGATATCGTAAATCTCAATTGCAACCATATCGATATTATCGAATTGATACACTTGAGGTTTTTCACCTTGTTGATACACTTCTAACTCATACATTTCACTTTTATCGAAAAATTTCACGCTACATTTGCGCTCACCGTTCACTTCAAAATAGCGTTGTGCTACTTCACCGCTTTCAGCTTGTTCTTGTAGACTAACAAGTCGAGTTAAAATTCCTTGGAGTAGAGACATGAAATCTCTCCTTTCTCTGATCTTCCTAACAATAGGTTTTACAGCTATACTCATTCTATCCGTCATAACAGAAAAAATGTTCCACACTCTAGGATAAAGGTTATTGGCCAGAAACTCAACTAAAAATTTGTCGAAATACGAAGGAAAAAAACAGAAAGAACATCTTTCCCCTTCTTTATTGCGATTTTTATACTGGAAGAATATAATAAAAAACAGTAAAAAGGAGGAATTGCAATGAAAAAAATTGAGGTTTACACACAACCTGATTGTCCGCCATGTGTTATTGTGAAAGAATTTTTAAAGCATAATAACGTTGTATATGAAGAATTTGACGTAAAAAAAGACGCTGCTGCACGCAATCGTCTTTTATATGACTATGATTCTTATTCAACTCCAACAGTTGTAATTGACGGAGAAGTCGTTGCTGGTTTTCAAATTGAAAAATTACAACAACTACTTAATATAGAATAGGAATAGGTAAAGACCTATTCCTATTCTTAACCCGCTATATTTTGGAAGTATACATCCGATTGTGGCAGGTTAATATTCAATGGGATATGCCCCTATTGATTAAAGTTTCACTTTATAATTGTTGTAACCTTTTTATTTCAGTTAGAAGTTCTTGGCTTTCATGATATCCGGCCAATTTCCATTTCCCTTGATCTCTTTGCAATGTTACAATTTGATATTGTCCACTTTTCGCCCGCTCATAAACATATAAAATTTTATGCTCTTCATCATATGCCATTTTCGTTTCTGAATTAAAAGAAAATGGCGCTTCTTTTGCTGGAAGTAAATATTCACCACTTTGTTTATCACTTCTACTATTTTCATCTGTAAATACTTGAAGGAAATTCTCTGTAAAATATGGTGATAACGTTTCTATCATCTTATTCATCGGCAAGTGCTTCCCACGAATTGAAAATTGGCTTTCATAGCCCTTTTGTATCGTTGTAAACACTTCTTTCCGATCGACTTTCACTTCCTCTTTTCCTAAAACAGTTGTAACACTATAACCAACTAGAAAGGCAACGCATACAAATAGAACTAACCATATTCCATATTTCCTCATTTTTTCACCTTCCTTTTAAGAAAACTTGTCTTTGTAGTATTCATTGTAACAATGATTATGCAAAGAAAGGGCTCGTTTCGTTCGTAAAATCTTTACAACGATAGACAGCATTTTCAGCACCATTTTCACTATTACCAATTTATGATAAAAACAAACAAAAAATGCACGAATCTCTTCGTGCATTAAAATAAAACATCTTCTTCATATAAATATTCATACGATAAATCTATAAATAAAAAGTTTTCATCATCAATTGGGAATGAGAATGTTCGTACCATCTCACCGGTTTCAATATCAGCATATAAATCTGAAAGTCTTGCTTTATTCTCAAAACGCATTTTCATAATATTTTCTAGAAAATACGGACGCCAACTCCAGTTCTTCATATAATACTCAGGCATCACAATCCATTCCCCATCTTTTTTCATAACGTTTCCTGATTGTTGGAAACCATCTTCGTTACAAATAAATATGCGAAAACTACACTGTGATACACTTTGACTAAATTGTAATAGCCAATCATTTATATCTTCATTCTTTTTCTGTTTCGCTAAAACATCACCAATTCGATCGCGTAACACTTCTGTTAAATTATAAATTTTTTGTAACTTCTTTTTCTCATGTTGAATAAATTGATGACACTCATTACCAAGTCGTTCTTTCAAAACGTTCGTTTCAATAAAATCAGGTAAACATTCTTTCAAATAATTTCCTTGATAGTATCTACCACCGTTTTTCCACGCATATTGTAGTTGATAAAAAGCATCTATTTCTTCATATAACAATGTCGCACCGATTCTTCTAGCAAGTAATGATAAAGAATATAAAATATCTTGATAAGATTGTAAAAGTGCAGTTTGTCTTAAATTTGTTAAATCTACTTTTAAAATATCAGGTGCTAACACGCTAATACGTTCTAAATTACTTGTACCTGTTCCAACTTTATTAATCGAAATTTGAATACCATATGTACGATAATACATAAGCAAATGATTAAATTGCTCTATATCTTCTTTACATTCATGTTCTGTAATCTCTAAAACAATGTTTTTCAAATTTAAACCTTGTTTTTCATACATCAATAAAAGTTGAAGCAAACTTTCATCATCATCGTTCATTAATACGTTAGCATTCCGATGTATAAATAATAATAGTTTTTGATCGCTTTCTAAATAACGATTTAAAGCCTTTTCTACTATAGTGTTATCCGCTTCTAGTTGAAACTCACTTGGAATAGAGTCATCATGAAAGAAAGAAGCTAAACTTTGTATGCCCTCTTCTGTTTGAATACGCCCTACTACTTCATATCCAATTACAGTATGTTCATCAGCACTAAAAATTGCTTGATAATAAGGAAGGACTTTATCCAAGTTACTCATTACATCTAATGCATCTATCAACGTGCTTCCCTCCCTTTACTTTTCAAAAATTATAACATGATATTTACGGAAAAATAATAAAAAATCCCTTCAGTTTTCCTGAAGGGATTAGAGGGGTAAAATGCTAAGGGGAATTAGCAATTCTACTATGAAGAAAAAAGAGGTCTTAAATATAACGTATATATGACCTCTTGTAAACACTTTTCTTTCATATGTCACAATTCCGTCACATTTAACCGTAAAAAAATGAATGAAACATTCATTTTTTTATCCCTTTTAAAATGGATATTGATGTAAATGTTGTCCTCCATCCATTGTCATGCACGTTCCATTTATGTACCCAGCTTCATCTGAGCATAAATAATAAGCTAGACCTGCAATTTCTTCTGGCGTACCCAGTCTTCCAAGCGGAACACTTTGTATCGTACGCTTAGCCATTTCTTCTGAAATCCATAATTTATCAGCACCGCCCGTACGTTCAATTGGTCCTGGCGCGATAGCATTAACTCGGATTCCATATTTACGTCCCCACTCAACAGCGAGTGTCTTTGTCATCGCTAATACTCCAGCCTTCGCTGCAGCCGAATGAATAACTCCCGGACCTGCATCCCACGCATATGTTGCTACCATATTAATGATATTACCTTTTATACCTTTTTCAATCCAATATTTTCCGACAGCCTGGCTACAGTAAAATGTACCGTTTAACACAATATTAATAACCGAATTCCAGCCGTTCACAGATAAATCTTCTGCTGGACAAATAAAGTTTCCAGCTGCATTATTTATTAAAATATCAATTCGTCCAAACTTCTCATCAATCTGTTCAATCATTTTCTGAATATCATCCGTATTTCTTACATCCATTTGTACCGGTAATATTTGTCCTGGAAATTGTTCAATTTCCAACTTTGTTTCCTCTAGTTTTTCCTTTGTACGTCCTGTAATAACAACTCTTGCCCCTTCTTTTGCAAAACGAGTCGCCATTCCTTTTCCCATTCCACTCGATCCACCTGTTATAATAACTACTTTTTCTTTCATATATATCCCCTCCCAAAAATGAATACACATTCATTTTATCATTTTATTTGATAGAAATCTTTATATTTTTAAACTTTTCTGATATTTTAACGTAAAGAGATTTCTTTTCATTCGTTTTTTCGTAATCAATACTACTTTTTTATTACTTAAAATATATTTCAAATAAACTGAAAGGAGGTTTGAGTAACCTGTAAATAGAACGAACATATATGATATAAGTCAAATAGGTATACTCATATTTTTATGAAAAAAATTACAAGAAGAGATTTTCTAAAAACCGGAATGCGAACTTGTCTATATTCATTTATAACGACTAGCATCGGATACTATTACGCTAAATATATTGAGCCTCATCTACTCTCTTTTACAGAACATACACTGAAATCACAACTCATACCAAAAAGTTTTCATGGTATGAAGATTCTTCAATTCAGCGATTTACATCTCGGGTACTATTTCTCTCTCCACCATTTATCTCAAATCGTTTCTAAAATTAATGCTGTAAAACCTGACATTGTTCTTTTTACTGGTGATCTCATTGATAATTATCAAACATATACTGACACTCCTTTCGTTGCATCCATTTTAAAAAATATACAAGCCCCCTTCGGTAAATTTTCTATTTATGGTAACCATGATCATGGCGGATATGGGACGGAGTACTACGAACACATCATGCGTGAATCTGGATTTGAACTATTACTAAATAGCGAAAAGAGAATCCGTCTACTGGATGATAGTGAGATTTCCATTTTCGGTCTTGATGATATACTATTAGGCAAACCAAAAATAAAGGAGACACTACAGCGCGCTCGGAAAAACACTTATAACATTGTTCTTGTTCACGAACCAGATATTGCACCGCAAATTGCTAACTATCCAGTTAACTTACAGCTTTCTGGTCATAGCCATGGCGGACAAGTACAAATTCCTTTTTTAGGCGCTATTATTACCCCTGCACTTGCTAAAAACTATGTAGAAGGTTTCTATACGATCCAAGATTTAGCTCTCTATGTCAACCGAGGCCTCGGAAGAACTCGTGTCCCCTTCCGATTTATGTCAAAACCTGAAATTACGATTTTCACTCTCCAACATTCGTAATAATTCGCCTATTTTCTTACATATCCTTTCTTGTACGCGCTCATCCACGTTTCATTTACCATATGATAAAAGTGAGTCCAATAAAGGAGGTTTGTTCATGTATCCATATTATCAACCAATCCCAGTCCGTTCAGCACCTATTGGTCCAGTAGGCGACTCACGCTTTTTTCCATTTTTTGGAGTTCCGTTTCTAGCTGGCATTGCTGGTGGACTGCTTGGCGGGGCATTAGCTTTCGGTCCTAGACCATATTACCCACCATATCCACCACCTTTTCCACCGCCAGCACCTTACCCTTGTTATGGTGGACCTTGTCAACAACCATACTATTATTAATGTACCGCAACAATTCTACCAATGTTATTCCCTCTCTTAACCGATTCATAATCCATTAACATGCTTATAATAAAAACTATTCTCTCTACGCATGCTTCTATTTTGAGAACATACAATAAGTAGAGAACAAAGTAAAAACCTCTTTTTAAAAAGAGGTTTTTACTTTGTTCTCATTATTCAGCATCTGTGTTTTGATACGCCATCTTAAACAACTTCACTTGGCTATCAATCTCTTCTGCACCGCTATTAATAACATAATAATAGTCACCATCTTTATTTTGTTCGCGCGTTTTCACATTATCAGCTAAAGTAAGCTGTAAAATCGCCTTAATTCTCGCCTTCATTTCAATATCTAATATCGGGAAAGATATTTCTACTCGCTTCTCCATATTCCGCGTCATCCAGTCAGCTGAAGATAAGTATATTTTCTCTTCCCCATTATGATGGAAATAATAAATTCGACTATGTTCTAAATATCTCCCGACAACACTAACTACCCGAATATTTTCACTTACATTTGGAATACCAGGTCGTAGGCAGCATGTTCCTCGAACGATGAGTTCTACCTTTACTCCAGCTTGTGATGCTTCATACATTTTTTTTATGAGTGGTTTATCAGTTAATGAATTCATTTTAGCTATGATATATCCATTTCCATATTGCCTATGATAACGAATTTCTTCATCTATTAAATCCATAAATTGCTCTCTTATATCAAATGGCGCAACCGATAAATGATGGAAATGCGGTTTTGTTGTATAACCACTCAAATAATTAAAGAAATTTGTTGCATCAACCCCAAAGTCTTTTCGTGATGTAATATAGCCAAAATCGGTATATAGCTTTGCGGTTGCATCATTATAATTTCCGGTCCCAAGATGTACGAACCTTTCGATTTTTCCGTTTTTTCTTCTTACAACCAGTGTAATTTTACTATGTGTTTTCAAATGACTTACACCGTAAATCACATGACATCCCGCCTGTTCTAATTCTTTAGCCCAATGCACATTATTTTCTTCATCAAATCTTGCCTTTAATTCAACTAATACTGTCACTTGCTTCCCTTTTTCAGCCGCTACCTTTAGCGCCTGAATAATCGGCGAATCCCCACTTACTCGATATAATGTTTGTTTAATTGCAAGTACATTCGGGTCGTCTGCCGCATCACGAACAAAATCAACTACTGGCTGAAACGATTCAAAAGGATGATGTAATAAAATATCATGCTCAATCGCTTTTTCAAATACATCTTCTGCATCCCCTAAGTCTTGAGGCCGTTGCGGAATAAGAGCCGGATATACTAGATGTTCATATAAAGGAGCTAGTTTTTTATATAAAGAAAATAGACATGTTAAATCTAACGGTCCATCCATTATATACACATCTTCATCCTTTACTTCTAACACCTCATATAATAATGCTAATACTCTTTCATCAATATGCTCTTTGCCAACTTCTAAACGTACAGCAGCTCCCCACTTACGCTTTTTTAATTCTTTTTCAATTACCTTTAATAAATCTCTCGCACCTTCTTCATGAATCGTTAAATCCGCATTGCGTGTAATACGGAAACGAGTAACAGATGACACTTTATATCCTGTAAATAATTTATGAGTAAAACTACTAATTACGTCTTCTAATAAAATAAATTTATGCTTTTGTCCTTCACTCGGTAAAAATATGAAACGTTCAAGTAGTGAAGGAACTTGTACAATTCCTAACTTCGTGCGGTTTTCTTCTTCCACTTGTTTCTCATCATATAAAAGAGTAGCTAAATTCAAACTTTTATTTAATAACATTGGAAATGGACGATATGCATCGATAGCCACGGGTGTTAAGACTGGGAAAATTTGTTCATCAAAATACTCTTCTATAAATTCTCTCTGTTCTTTCGTCAAATCATGGAATGTTAAACGCTCGATCCCCTCTAACTCCAGCGCTGGCAACACATAATTTTTAAACGTACCATATTGTACGGTCATTAATTCATGTGCTTTTATCGCAATTTTATTTAATTGCTTTTTTGGTGTTAAGCCGGCCTTATTTTCTGGTTGATTAAACCCAGCACTCACTTGATCCTTCAATCCTGCCACGCGTACCATAAAGAATTCATCTAAATTTGAGCTAAAAATGCTAATAAACTTTAATCTTTCTAAGAGTGGATTCGTTTCATCTTGTGCTTCTTGTAGTACACGTTCATTAAATGCTAACCAACTTAACTCTCGATTGTTGTAATAAGCTGTATCATTTAAATTTACTATATTCCCCTTCGATAATTCCATTCTCTTCACACTTCCCCTTGAAACTTTTTTACTATAATTTAGTTACTTTCATTTTAGCAAATTACAATATTATAAAGTGTAAATTTTTTGTAAAGACATCCGTACAACTCAATTCTTTAATTTAAATAATAAGGTAATATTCGTTTTCAATACTCTTTCTATCTGTTTCTTCTGCTTTTCAGCTTGCACTTTTTCCGCTAACGCCGATTGTTCACATACAATTTCAAATGTTAATCCTTCTTTACTTTCTGTTATAGATATTGATTCAACAAGCAATCTCTGTCTTATATTTAGAGCTGCTGAAAATTGTAAAACAGCCCCTAAAAGGCGAATTTTCTTTTGTTCATTTTTATCAAACCATCCTTCAAATGGTGACAAATGTTGTTTGAATAACATTTTTGATTTATAAGACGCAATAAGCGCTAATCTTACTCGTTCTTTGTGCATCATACCATCAATTGTTTTATTCGCTAATAAATAAAACGTATGTAAGCGGCTCGCTTCTTCGTCTATATATTTGCCTATATTAAATACTTTCGCTGCTTGATGGAATACTTCCCAGTCTTTTACTGACATAGAAATAAGCCCTGCTTGTTCAAGCTGTTGACAAATCAATCTTCCATGTTTAATAAGCTGGATTACAAATTCCATATCCATTTCATATTCATGTGATAATAAATACAAACTTTCTTCGACCACGTTCGGATAATATGAAATCCCCAAATCTTTTGTCAACTCTTCATAGAAAACACCTTCTCGTAATCCTTTTCTACTTAATACAAATGCTGGCGCCTCTATAACATTAACAAGCGTATGAAATACTTCGACTGCTGGAACAATTGTATCTGCTCGATCTTTTGCTAATCCTTCCAATTTTTGAAGTTCTATGAACGACAATGCTTCTAATTCTTCTTTCACATTTTTAATATCTTCTTCTTTCATCTTGTATAAATGTACCCCTGCTATAGGATAACAAATTAAATTTTGATGAATTTTCACTAAGTTCCTCGCACTACCACCAATTGCAATAAGAGGCAACTTCTTATCAATTAACCATGGTAATGTTCGAAATTGATATTCTAAGTACGTTCGAATCTTTTCCAACTCTTCTTCAGTAGGTATATCCTCTTTAATAAACTGCTTTAAAGAAAGTGCTCCAAAAGGAAAGCTATGATACTCTAAAATCTCTCTATTTCGAAAGTATGTAACTTCCGTACTCCCTCCACCAATATCTACTGTAATCCCTTCAGAGAACGATGTTGAATTCATAACTGCTAGATAGCCGTAACGTGCTTCTTCATATTCTGATAATACTCTAAGAGTAAAGTCTGTTTGTCCTTCAACAAGTTTTTTAATTGCCTCTTGATTTTTAGCCTGTCTAATTGTCGCTGTCGCAACACAAAGTACATGGTGCAACTGATGGAATCGTGTACTTTCTTGAAATTGAAATAATGTTTGTAACAATACCTCTATTCCTTCTTCAATCAATACACCATCGACTAAGTAATTCCTTAACCTTGCAACCACTTTCGTATTTTCAATCTCTTTATAAAAACCCCCGTTTTGCTTTTCATAAATAACTAAACGCATTGTATTAGATCCAATATCTATAATGGCATATTGCTGTTTTAATATTTCTTTCAAACTTCTCACTCTTTCATTATCAAATTTCTAAAACACATTCTATTACTATTATACAAAATAGTTGTTTTTTGTAACAATATTGCTTTAATATTGAAAATATATACAATCACTTTTTGCATATAATAAAAATTGCTTTTACTTATGTTATAATAATGAAAAATTGAAAGGAGATTCAATATGAAACCTTCACAACCACAATCTCAATTAGAAAACCAACATTCTATTAATCGACTAGCTCAATCTGTTTTCGTTGTGAATCGTCATGCTAAAGCTGCAACTAATCCAAAATATTTATACTGGTTAAAAAAGACAGCTTTAGAACGCTTAATTACTGAAAAAAAAGCTATTAAAGAAGGATTACATTTCTCTAGAAATCCACGTTTTAGCCAACAACAATCTGATGTTCTTATACGTTTAGGTGATTACTTTTTCCATATTCCTCCCACAAAAGAAGATTTTCAAATCCTACCACATCTCGGTCATCTTGAATCCTCCTATCGAAACCCGAAAACAACCTTATCTTTAACAGTAGCAAAAAAAACACTTCAAGATTATATTGGTCCTGAAGCGCTAAAACAAGAAAAAAAATTAAGTGAACCTGTCCCATGGTATAGTCGTACTTATACAAAAAAATAAAACAGTTTGGCCAATTGTAGGCCAAACTGTTTTATTTTTTCTCTTCTTTAATTTTAATATTTGCTTGTTTATAAAAAGCTATTTTTTCTGTATTATAAGATTTCGTAAATTCATTAAACTTGTCTTTTTCTAATTCAATATCCTTATAAGATTGGTTTACTACTTTTACTTTTTCACTAATATCTTTTAATTTTGTACCTTTATCTTGTAGCATTGTATATAATTCTTTTTCTTGTTTTAACGATTTATTATAGCTGTCATACATTTTGTTAAATGAATCATGTCGTTTCTCATATGTACTTTTCACTTTATCCGCTTGATTTTTCAATTTGTTATCTTCAATTTTCTTCACATATTTATCTGCTGATTTCACTTCTTCTTGTGCCTTATTTAAAGATTCTTTTTCTTTATTAAGCACTTTTTCTCGTTCATCTGTATTTTTCACTGCTTTGTTCAGTTTTTCCTTAACAGTTTGATTATTATCTTTTCCTTCTTGAACAATCTGGTTATATAATTCTTGTCCCTCTTTCTCTAGAGTTTCAAGTTTTTTTGCATCTTCAAACATTGTTTTTTCTTGCTTTGCAGCATTTTCAAATGCAACATATAATTCCTCTTCTGGTTTCGGTCCGAAACAACCGGCTAGTAAAGTCATTGATAATGCAGTTACAATTGCTAATTTACTATATTTCAACATCTTTTTCCTCCTACTTATAGACGATCATCGTGTAAAAAGCTATGAAATTATATATCCCTCTGTAAACTAAACTCCACACTCGCACCTTTTTACGAAAATCATTCATATTGTTTATAATGCTTGTACCAATTGTATTACTTGAAATTACATTTTCCATGTTTGAACTAAATAGCAGTTTCATATCCATTTGTTACTTGGCACTTTTTAAAACCTATTCATACTATGTATTACATAAAAGTACAACGGAATTCATTACAACCATAATAATTTGAAGAACAACAGTAATCATTCACCTGATAAAAGATGTTCGTTGTTCTCTCACGTCTATCATTCTATCATTCCCTTTCCCGCTTTCTATCAAATAATCTCTTTGTTCATTTTACACAGTATAAATGCTATCTTGCAACAACTTACAATTATTCTTGGCATTCCCTAAAAAGGAAAAGTGTAGAGTATGCTTTCCTCTACACTTTTAAAGTGAAACACATTGTGCAAAATGCATTGACACATCCATCATAATTATATGCCTATTTCATATATTTTTAAAGACTTTTATTACAAAAAAAGTTATTTTTGTAACAAAAGTCAAAAAAACGTTACAATCAAAACTTCTTCATATCATATTTCTTCAAATCAAAGTTTTACTTATTTCCTTACGAATTTCTATGCTGGTACAATTGATTTTGCGCTTTTCTTAACAATTCTTCAAACGTTTTTCCTTCTATTGGATAACTAGCAGCTCCAAATAAAAGAGTCATACTTAACAAGCCATTTTCTATTTCACTTTCAATATTTTTCATTAATCGGTTTGTTATTGTCGACTTTTCATGTCCGTTATCAATCGCCACAATCACATACTTATTTTCATCCCACCTAGTAACGACATCCCCTTTACGAATTGTCTTTACAATTGTACTCTCCAGTTTTTGTATTAACACCTCCATTTTTTTTTCTTGCACTGTTTCTTTTAGTTCTTTCCATTCTTTCACAGAAAGAATATACACTGTAATATTATGAGAATCCCGTTCTGATAAAGCAGCTACTTTCTCAAAAAAATCAACTACAAAATCATTGCTTGCCATTCCTCCTACTTCCGTATCCACCTGCTCACTCGCTTTTTTATCATACCAATGTCCAAAATAATAGCTGAGTATCATTTGCAATATATAAATAATAAAGACGGTATAAAATGATCGTGAATCCAGTTTTGTAATTACATCCTGAAGCGCAATCCATTCTGTAACTGCCACTGTATTCCCAAGTAGTAATCCACTAATTTTCCCTTTATGTTTCATACTTTTCCTCCCTTCTATACCAATATATGTTTCTATAACAATTATGTTTTTCTACAAAATAAAAAATGTACATATGAGTGTACATTTCCACTTAAGCTTGTCTACCATTTCTATTCTATTTCATATATATACTATATATCGTTTTAGAAAGGTGGTGACCTATATGCTACAAAAAGAAAATCTATCAGATATTATACGTTTACTAGCGGGGTTTCTGTTATCGTTAAAATTACTATTTAATTCTTTCGGCATAAACTTTATTACAAACGATCAAATCGATGCTATTGTCAATGTTGCTTCATTTTTATTTATTCTATACTTTGGCTTCAAAAATAACTATGTAGGGAAAAAAGGAATAGAACAAAAGAAAGTACTCAAAAAGCACAACCTTCACTAAAAAAGGAACCTTTCATACAGGTTCCTTTTTATCATTGTCGCACCACAACTTCATTTGTTTGCAGTGGACCATATGATACTCCTTTATATTGAAATGTATATGTAGCCTGAAATAATGCGTTTTTGAGTGCTTTATCTTTATTTGCTTTTATTTTACAAATTAGTTCTACTTTCTCATTCGGTAATAAATTATCGATTCGCCACCTTACAAGCTGAAATAGAAACTCGCTCATCCCCTTATCAGCCTTTAATGAATTTGGAATATATGCAAAATAATCTCGAATCATATGACTTACTACAACTCGTGAAATCATTTCCATTCCTTTATTTTCAACTTCAATTCGAATAATAAGTATGTCGTTTACATCATAGGTCAGTTCATATGAAAATTTTTCTTTATACATACTACGGATTTGTAATGTAACTGCTACGTTAGGACATTCGTTTTCCTTTTTTGAGCCATCAATCCATAATACCGGTTGTAGCGGTATTGAACGCCTTCCTTGATCCGAAATTCGTTTCCATATTTTCATCATAATATTCACCCCATTTCAGATGCATCATATCCATACGACCTTATTCTGCCTCTCTACACAATATTAATAAAGCTTGTTACAAAACGATATATAGTTATTACTCTTCCTTTTATCCTATTCGACAATAGAAAGAAAAAACCATTTTTCATCTGTTAACAGACGGTATTCTTACTGAAATATTTTTTTACAATTTCCTTCATTGACTTTATACCAATACTAAGTATTACTCACTCTTTCGCTGTCCATACAACAGAATATTTTGACGGAAGAAAAAGTTTGCCTTTTAGTCAAATTTGACTATAATATTCTTTATGGCTTTGTCAGTGCACTTGTGTAAATTGATAAAAAAAACTATACTTTACATTTTTATGCGCTGCACGCAAAACTTAATATAGTTTACTTATTATTAAAGGAGGGTTATCTTTGGAATCTCAATTATCAAAAAAAGACTCCAACAAGACAAAATTTGTTGTTGCTGGTTTACTACTCGGTATTTTAATGGCGGCAATGGATAATACAATCGTTGCAACGGCAATGGCAACAATCGTTGGAGACCTAGGAGGATTTGACAAGTTCGTTTGGGTCACGTCTGCATATATGGTAGCAACAATGGCAGGGATGCCTATCTTCGGAAAACTTTCTGATATGTACGGACGGAAACGCTTTTATATTGGTGGCCTTATTCTTTTCTTGTTCGGTTCTGCACTTTGTGGAACAGCATCTAGTATTGAGCAGCTAAGTATTTATAGAGCAATTCAAGGAATTGGTGGCGGTGCTCTTATGCCTATCGCCTTCACAATTATGTACGATATATTCCCACCAGAAAAGCGCGGAAAAATGACAGGGCTATTCGGTGCTGTTTTCGGGACATCTAGTGTATTTGGTCCTTTATTAGGTGCGTATATTACAGACTATATAAGTTGGCACTGGGTCTTCTATATTAATATTCCATTGGGACTTATCTCCTTCTTCTTCATTACGAAATACTACAGTGAATCTCTAGAATTTAGAAAACAAAAAATTGATTGGGCTGGCGCTATTACACTTGTTATTAGTATCGTTTGCTTAATGTTCGCCTTAGAGCTTGGTGGTAAAGAATACGCATGGAATTCCACTGTAATTATCGGCTTATTTACAACAGTTGTTATTATGCTTATTATTTTCTTCTTCGTAGAACGAAAAGCAACCGAGCCTATCATTTCTTTCCATCTATTTAAAAAACCTTTATTCGCAGCTAGCCAAGGCGTTGCCTTTTTCTATGGTGCCGCTTTTATCATCTGTACAGTTTATATCCCAATCTTCGTTCAAGGTGTTCTCGGCGGTTCAGCCTCAAATGCTGGATTAATTTTAACACCTATGATGGTTGGCTCTGTAATTGGAAGTCAAACAGGTGGACAGTTAGCTTCTCGAACAAGTTATCGTAACATTATGATGGTATCTGGAGTTTTCTTCGTTCTTGGTATTTATTTACTAAGCACTTTAACAATGGACACACCTCGCTTACTCGTAACACTATTTATGGTTCTCGCTGGACTTGGTGTTGGTTTCTCGTTCTCAGTTTTAAGTATGTCTTCGATTCACAAATTAGAAATGAGAGACCGTGGTTCTGCTACATCAACAAACTCATTTTTCCGTTCACTTGGTATGACTCTCGGTGTAACGATTTTCGGTACCATTCAAAATCATATTTTTACAGATAAACTAAACACTCTCTTCCCTCCTGAACTAGCAAAATTAGCTCCAAAGGGTGGAGACACAAGTTTCTTATTATCACCAGGTGCTACCGATAAAATACCAGCTGAAATATTAACCGGTATTAAAGAAGCTCTAGCTACATCTATTGCCAGTACATTCTTCTGGGCACTGATCCCAGCTGTACTAAGTATTATTTGTATTTTACTTATGGGAAATGAGCGTCTTTTTACAGGACCAAAAACGAAACAAAAACAGAAGAAGGTAAGTTAATATATAGAAAAGAAACGGCATATCCCTTTATGAAAACGGATATGCCGTTTATAATATGTATAAAGTTTTTATATATAGGAGTTGAAACAGCATGAGTATGAAATTAGTCATTCTCGGCTTGCTACTCGAAGGAGATAAACATCCATATGAAGTGCAACACATCATGAAAGAACGACAAATGGACTGTTATATTAAATATGCAAAAGGATCACTTTACTATGCCTTCGAGCAATTAGAAAAACAAGGGGCAATTCGTGTTACAACTATTGTTCGAGATACAAATAGACCAGATAAAACAATCTTTCATATAACAGAAGAAGGTAAACGATTATTTCACACGTTACTATTAAAACAATTCGAGGCAAAAAACCAAATATATAAACCAATTTATTCGGCACTCTCTTTCGCTCATTTTGGTAATGATCAAGAGTTAGTTCCTATTTTAGAAAAGAAGAAAAATGACACCATTCAATATTTACATAATATGCAAACTATTTATGATTGTAGCAAAGGAAAAATTCCACGTGCACAACTATATATTTTGCAAAGCGTTATTGAACATATTACAGTTGAATTGCAATGGTTAAACACCCTCCTTACAGATGCAGTTGAAGGGCGACTTTCAGAAATTGATATAGATGAAGGGTGAACTTATAAAGAAAAAACTATAAAAAGAAAATAAAGTTATTTAATTTTAATACCTAACACAAGCATACCCCCGTTCTAATTTAGGACGAGGGTATCATATAGCTGTTTAATTTTCGATACAAGATACTTCACTGTGCTCAAAAATATAACAATACATTTGTTTGAAAATCTAATATTTATTCATCACTGACTTCCCATAATGGAAAGTTGTTTCTTAAAATTCTATATAAAAAGGATGTTGGTTTTCATCCAAACTGTATTCAATTCTTTGTTTGAAATTCATAAAATTCACCATTTCTAACGCCTGCTCAATAGGATAGAACCCCACTTCCAAACTTTCTGGTGTAGTCGTTAATTTACCCCCAACTGGCCTAGCTAAAAACAACGTATTACATATTGAATGGTTCACATTTTGAAATACTCCACAAAATTTTAAAACCTCAATATCAATACCCGTTTCCTCTTTCGTTTCCCTTATTGCAGCTTCTTTCAAAGACTCCCCTTCTTCAACTTGTCCCCCTGGCATTTCCCATCCTCTCCTAGGTCCTTTAATTAATAGGATTTCATTTTGTTCATTCATTACAATTGTCGCTGCTGAAACTATATGTTTTGGCGGTGAATATATATGTGTACTTTGTTCCAATTGAAATTCCCCATTTCTATAAACTTAGTTTATGTATCTTTATACAGAAATCTTGTTCTTTCCTGTGATAACTTACTATTTCAAAATGAACCATCCAATTCCCTTCCTTATTCCAAAATATGGACGGATTTTCAAATAACATAACTAGCACCTTATATCTATACAAGTACATTCTTCTTTATATGTTTAATCGCGATTCACCTCTAAAAAAATCCGAATAATATGAATAATTAAAATAAAAAACTTTAGAATTTTCTTATTTTAAAACAGTAGACAAAATTCCAAAAATTGTGTTAGAATTTGTTTCAATATCATATCGCTTGTTAAATTCCTTTCAAAAGGAAAATGGGTACACGAACAGTTTGTTTCGTGTTTAAAAGGGAAGCTTGGTGAAACTCCAACACGGTCCCGCCACTGTAAATGCTGAGATTTCTTTTTGATGCCACTGTGAAAACGGGAAGGTGAAAGAAATTATATGAAGCATAAGTCAGGAGACCTGCCTGTTTTAACAACACTGATAGATTCACGGATGATGATGAGGTGTTAAAACAAAAAGGAAGGTTTATTTTCTATGCCTTTATACTTTTTGTTATAGGTATTTCCTAGTAAACGGAAGTGCTTACTTTTAATTAGGGAGGAATTTGAAATGGCAATTCAAACAAGTAACTTAGGTTATCCACGTATCGGATTACAACGAGAGTGGAAAAAAACATTGGAAGCCTTTTGGTCCAATAAAATCAATGAAGAACAATTTTTAACAACAATGAAAGAGATTCGCCTTCAACACGTTAAAGCACAGCAAGAAAAAGGGATTGAACTTATTCCAATTGGCGACTTTACATATTATGATCACGTTTTGGATACTGCTTATATGCTAGGATTTATCCCATCACGTTTTTCTCAGTTTACATCTTACCTTGATGTATATTTCGCAATGGCGCGTGGCTCTAAAGATCACGTAGCTTCCGAAATGACAAAATGGTTTAATACAAACTATCATTATATCGTTCCTGAATATGAAGAGGGATTACAAATCTCTTTAAAAGATAATCGTCCACTTCGCTTATACGAAGAGGCAAAACAAGAATTAGGAGTAGATGGAAAACCTGTTATTTTAGGACCATATACTTTCTTGAAATTAGCTAAAGGCTATACACAAGAACAATTTGCTACTATTTTAAAACAGTTAGTTGCACCTTACGTACAACTGCTTTCAGAACTACATGCAGCGGGGGCACAAGTCATTCAAGTTGATGAACCTATTTTCGCTTCTTTAACGAAAGAAGAAGTTCAACAAGCAAAAGAAATTTATGAAGCTATTCGTAAAGAAGTTCCACATGCGACTCTTCTTTTACAAACATATTTTGATAGTGTAGAAGAAAACTATGAAGAAATTATTACATTCCCAGTATCAGGTATTGGATTAGATTTCATTCATGGTAAAGAAGGTAATCTAAATGCTATTTCAAAATATGGATTCCCAGCTGATAAAACTTTAGCTGTTGGTTGTATAGATGGCCGTAACATTTGGAGAGCCGATCTTGATGAAGTTCTTACGTTATTTACAACGTTACAAAAACAAGTCCAAACGAAAGATTTCATCGTTCAGCCTTCTTGTAGCTTATTGCATACACCAATCGATAAAACAGAAGAAACTCACTTATCGACTGAGCTATTTGATGCGTTGGCATTTGCAAATCAAAAATTAGAAGAGCTAGTTCTTATTCATTCCGCTCTGACTCAAGGTACAGAAAGCATTCGTAATGAGCTGGAAACATATCGAAACGTACATCATACAATTCGTTCATCTGCTGCACGTAACCGAGAAGATGTCAAAGCAGCACGCACAGCACTAAAAGAAGAAGATTTTTCACGTCCTCTTCCATTTGAAAAACGATACGAATTACAACAAGTTGCCCTGAAGTTACCGTTGTTACCAACAACCACTATCGGTAGCTTCCCGCAAACAACTGAAGTTCGCCAAACGCGAAAAGAATGGCGTAACGGTGTTATTTCAAATGAACAATATGAACAATTTATTGAAAAAGAGACAGAAAAATGGATTCGTTATCAAGAAGAAATTGGCCTTGATGTTCTTGTTCATGGCGAGTTTGAAAGAACTGACATGGTTGAATATTTTGGTGAGCGCCTTGCTGGTTTCTCATTCACTAAAAACGGTTGGGTACAATCATACGGTTCCCGCTGTGTAAAACCACCTGTTATTTATGGTGATGTAGCCTTTATTAACGGAATGACTATTAAGGAAACTGTTTATGCACAAAGCTTAACAGAGAAAGTTGTAAAAGGAATGTTAACCGGACCTGTTACGATTTTAAATTGGTCCTTCGTTCGAAATGACATTCCAAGAAAAGAAGTTTCGTATCAAATTGCATTGGCTCTTCGTCACGAAATTGAACGACTTGAATCTTCCGGAATTCGAGTAATCCAAGTCGATGAGCCAGCACTTCGCGAAGGAATGCCACTAAAAGAAAAAGATTGGGACGCTTATATTACATGGGCAGTACAATCTTTCCTTTTAGCAACTTCTTCTGTAGCAAATGAAACACAAATTCATACTCATATGTGTTACAGTAACTTCGAAGATATTGTTGATGCGATTCGCGCATTAGATGCAGATGTGATTTCTATCGAAACATCAAGAAGTCACGGTGAATTTATTGATACATTAAAACATACAACATATGAAAAAGGCATCGGTCTAGGGGTATATGATATTCATAGCCCACGTGTACCGAGTAAAGATGAAATGTATAAAATCGTAGAACAATCTTTAGAAGTATGCGATCCTAAATATTTCTGGATTAATCCTGATTGTGGTTTAAAAACGAGAAGAACAGAAGAAGTTATTCCAGCTTTAGAGCACATGGTGCAAGCGGCAAAAGACGCTCGTTCCCTGCTAAAAACAAACGCATAACAAAAATGGGTTATCCTCCAAAAGGATAACCCATTTTTTATTCTTTACTTTCAAAAAAGAATTCATATTGTATTTTATATAATTCATCATCCGTTGGTTCTTCAAGAGGCGTTGCCTGTAATACAACTGTATACTCACCATTTGGAATAGGGATTTGAAATTTATTTGAAAGAATACTTGTTACAACGATACATTCATTTTCAACTGTAAAAGGAACTGTAACCGTTCTAACCACTTCTTCTTTCTCAATATGTTTCCCTGGGGTTACTTTTATTTCACAAGTATAATCAGAAAGTGCTTCAAAAATAACAGTTCCATCCGCCTTTGCATAACCTCTTTCAAAATCTTTATCCGTCCAGTCAACGTAAGGCTGCTCACCGTCATAGTTCATTAACATTAATTGTGAATACGAAATTGTTAACTCCATCGTTCCCCTTCTCCTTCATTATGAAATATGCAACTACTACTTTACGTCAAATTTTACACGCGTACCATCTGGATATTTATCTAGCTTATTCCCTACCCAAGACCCTGCTCCGCGGTTATCTGCTGGACTTATATATTCGATATGTGCTCCTTTTCCGCCTTCTTTACACATCGCCATTGGCCACTCATCACGATCATACCCTTTTTTTGATGGGTATGGAGCTAACGATAATTTTCTTCTATCCGCAGCACCACCACGATCGATTGTACAAACTTCTGAATGTCCTTCTTTTATCGCGTCCGTAATATGTTTCCCGGTTTCTGGATATCTCTCTTTCGGAAATTCTAGAACTTGATCATACGCATTTGTTTTTTTGGTATTTGTTTCCTCTGGAACAAGTACTTCATAAACCGCTACTACAATAGAAAGAATTGCAATAATTGAAATGATAATACCTTTTAATTGCTTCATGTATACCTCCGTGATTCTACCAGTTTCTTTTCCTCAGTTATTATAACAAACTTCTCCCGTATATGTTTTCAGACATTATTTTAGTTCTTCTCCGCCATTCCGCCAAAAACTCTCATTTTTCTTCACCTTTTCACTAATGCTGTAGAAAACTAATAACCTTCCGACATTCTTTTTCAAAGGAAGTCCTCATAAAAGATTGAAATGATATATACGATACTTTTTGGGGAGGAAATATTATGGAAGCTATCTATAAAACAAAAGATGTCACGAATAAAACAGGCATCCCAAAACATATAGTTCGCAAATATAGTCAACTGTTAGAGGAACATGGTTATATGATTTCCAAAACGGCTGATGCTCGTATTTATAAACTTGATGATTTAAAACTATTGAAATCTATACATGAAAGAGCTGCTACATTGCAAGAAGACATTTCAGAAACGATACCAATTATTTTAAAAGAAAAAGAAGCCCCTCCTGTACCAGTTATACAAGATAAGCAAGAGATACAACCGAAAGAAAAAGAAGATGGGCGTAACTTTGAGGAGTTCATGTTAAAACTTGAAATGCTCGCTCAGTTAAATGAAGCAATTATTCATCAAAACTCTACCCTTATTACCCAAAACCGCTTAAAAGATGAAAAGCTTGATGAATTGATGCAACAAGTTTATGTAAAAGAAGGCTCACAAGAAAAAATGCTACAAGAGTTAGTAGATCATGCCGCTCAAACAGATGCCCTGCAAAAAGAAAAGATGGACTTATTAATGAATCATATGTATAAACGAGAATCTAAGCAAGAAGAAAAAATGAATAAACTCGTAAACCAAATTTATAATAAAGATAGCAACCGTGATGCACAACTTATGCAAGTAATTCGCGAAATTCAAGAAACAAAAAGATTAGTCGCCGCTTCAAAAGAACAAAGCTTTTTCCAATCATTTAGAAGTTTATTTAGCCGAACAAAACAAGAAAAAACAACTGAATAACATAATATATTTTTTCTAATATAAAATAAAAAGTTACCTTCTATCGGTAACTTTTATTCCTTATTTCTTACAGCAGGCAATATAATAATCGCTTCCGTTCCTTTCCCACTTTCGCTTTTATATTCCAGCGTACCATTATGCGCTTGTAAAATACTAAATGTTACCATTAGCCCTAATCCTGTCCCTTTTTCTTTTAAAGAATAATACGGTTGTCCGAGCCTTGCTAACTGTTCTTTCGTCATCCCAACACCACTATCTTTAACTCTTATTACAATCGTTTCATCTTTTTGCATAGCCGTTACTTTTAAATATCCTTTATTTCCTTGAATTGCTTCAATACCATTTTTAACAACATTCATAATAGCTTGCTTCAATTTCGTTTTATCACCGATCGTATAAAGACTTTCAGAAATCTCAACTTGCAAATATACACCTTGCATCGCTGCAAATGATGACATAAGAGTTGTCATCTCTATTAATTGAGCGGATAAGCAAATATGTTCTTTTTTCTCAATTTGTGGTCTTGCTAAATTTAAATAATCTGAAATAATTTGTTCTGCCCGGTCCAATTCAGCTAATACGAGACGCATATAATCCTTATTCTTCACATCTTCCGTACTTTCTAGCAATTGAATAAAACCACGAACAACAGTGAGCGGATTTCGAACCTCATGTGCAACACTTGCTGCTAACTCACTTACAATATTAAGTTTCTCTGACTTTTGCATCTCTGTACGTAGTATTGCATTTTCATTTAAATATTCTGTTAAGTACACCTGAAATACCATTGTCATAACCATAATAAGCGAAGCAAATATATATCCGCTATATAAGTGCGAAACATATGGTGTAAACCCCGTTTCTAACAGAACGTTAATCATGCCAATCACTAAAGAAACAAGTACGTACAATGATGAAATCATAAATGCTAAAATTAGTTTCTTATCCCTTGAAAATAGAGACCATTTCTTTGATAAAAATAATGGAACTATCAATAGGAATATTACTTCTATGACTGGAAGAAGGTTTATACCCTTTAGCGCCCATTCATAGGCAACAAAAATAACGGCCGGGATTAAACCAACAATCCCACCATATAGAAAACCACTAACAATCGGGATTGGGTGAAAGTTATACCCACAAACGTCCCCAAAACAAATAGAGTATGTCATAGAGAGAACGAGTGTAATGCTAGATAAAAACATAATAAAGTAGCGGTTCGGCTTCGGAGGCATTTCTTGATAACGATTTAAACGAATCGCTTCGTATAAAAATAGTGGCAAAATAATGATGGCAATTTGGATCATTAAATCACGGATAAGCTCCATAGCCTCTCATCCCCTATATGTATTTTGATATGATTATATCATTTTACGGGTTTATTTGTTTTAAAATTTTGATTTTTCTTAACATATTTGTTAATTCTTTGTTAACAACACATAATAATTGTTACAGATTTTCGAAATGAATGTAAACCCTGTACCAAATTTCTGTCCGGCAGTATACAATGAATACGGATTACAAAGAAAATAAAAAATACTTCATGAGACGGACAACTATAGCAAAATACAGCATATAATCCATACTATCTATGTTTACAAATAAGTGATCATCATTTTAGTAGGAGGAAGATAAATATGGCGGGTACTACGCTTGTTTTAAAAGAAGAAAATTTGGTCGTTCTAGAAAATGTTGAAAAATCAGTATATGAAGAGTTACAGCATAAAACAGGAGAAGAAAATTGCACATGCGCTGTGAATGAATCAGTTGTTCACCTTGGCAAAGTATCCTCTGTACTTTGGAATGAAGATGAAATAGATTGGGAGTACGGATATTAAAAAGTCGCTTACAGCGGCTTTTTTTCTATTATCCCTCTCTTTCTACGTAACATATACGCAAGCGAAATCATAGAAAATATGTTAAAATGAACTTAATTTTCAAACGGAAGAAAGGGAGATACAATGGAACAATTCATTAACCCTAGAGTGAAGGACATCCAAATTTCTGGAATCCGTCAATTCTCTAACATGATTCAAAACTATGATAATCTTATCTCTTTAACAATTGGACAACCTGATTTTCCTACACCTTCTCTCGTAAAAGAAGCGGCAAAACGGGCTATTACAGAAAATTATACAAGCTATACACATAACGCTGGTTTACTAGAATTACGCAAGGCAGCTTGTAACTTTGTAAAAGATAACTACGATTTACATTATTCACCTGAAAACGAAACCATCGTTACAATCGGTGCTAGTGAAGCAATTGATGTTGCATTTCGAACGATTTTAGAGCCAGGAACAGAAGTCATCTTACCTGCTCCTATTTATCCAGGATACGAACCTATTATTCGATTATGCGGTGCAACGCCTGTATTTATAGATGTTCGTGAAACTGGCTTCCGTTTAACAGCCGAAGCACTAGAAAATGCCATTACAGAAAAAACAAGATGCGTCGTACTGCCGTATCCTTCTAATCCAACTGGTGTAACTTTATCAAAAGAAGAACTACAGGATATTGTAGATATTTTAAAAGATAAAAATATTTTCGTCCTTTCTGATGAAATTTATAGCGAACTTGTATATGAACAAACACATACATCGATCGCGCATTTCCCAGAAATGCGCGAAAAGACTATCGTCATTAACGGTTTATCAAAATCACATTCTATGACTGGCTGGCGTATCGGTCTATTATTCGCACCAAGCTATTTAGCTGGGCATATATTAAAAGTTCATCAATACAACGTAACGTGCGCTACTTCAATCGCTCAATATGCTGCAATTGAAGCATTAACAGCTGCTAAAGATGCACCAAAAATGATGCGTCATCAATACAAAAAACGCCGTGATTACGTATATAATAGACTCATTCAAATGGGCTTAACAGTTGAAAAGCCAACAGGTGCATTTTACCTATTCCCCTATGTTGGCCATTTAACATCTTCATCATTTGATTTTGCACTTGACCTTGTCAAAGAAGCTGGACTTGCCGTCGTTCCTGGAACAGCATTCTCCGAATATGGTGAAGGCTACCTTCGCTTGTCCTATGCATATAGTATTGAAACTTTAAAAGAGGGCTGTGACCGTTTAGAAGCCTTTCTACAACAAAAAGCTAAGAGTTAAACTCTTAGCTTTTTTTATGCATAACGATCGCAAGTTTGACGCTTCAGTAATTTATGCGGAATAATGATACACTTTGCAGTAGACTCTGCATTCTCTACTTTATCAACTAAAGCTTTTGCTGCCTCATATCCTAGCTGATATATATTCACATCAACTGTCGAAAGTGGCGGACTAGCAATTTCTGATAATAAAGCATTATTAAAGCTTAAAATTGAAACATCCTTCGGTACAACGAATCCTTTTTTAGAAAGTGCACTTAGCACACCAAGTCCAATCAAGTCATCCGTTGCCATAATTGCTGTCGGTGGTTTCTTTAGCCCCATTAATTCCTCCACGGCTTGTTGACCACTTTCTCTTGAAAAATCAAAATGTAAAATATATTCTTTCGGCAATACAATGTCTGCTAATTTTAAAGCATCACTCATACCAGCCAAACGGTCTCTCGTCACAAGTAAATCTGATCCACCGCCGATGAACGCGATTTGTTTATGACCTAATGAAATCAAATATTCTGCCACTTCTCTTGCAGCTGTATAATTGTCATTATCTACATATGTAATTTCTTCTTTACGATCATATGGTTTCCCAATTAATACGAACGGGAAATTTTGTTGATGTAAATATTGAATAATCCGATCATTCTCTCTTGAATATAAAAGAATAATGCCACCAATTTGGCGCCCCTGCACCATCTTTACAACACCATTAAAAATTTCATCTTCCGTTTCACCTGTCGACATATAAAGCGCATACCCTTCCACATGTGCAAATGAACTAATCCCTCTTATAACTTCTGGGAAAAACGGATTTTGAAAAGCTTTACTTGCAGAACTTGGCATAACAAGGCCAAGTGTTTTTGTTGTTTGGTTAGCTAGGTTTCTTGCGTTTAAATTCGGATGATACCCTAGTTCACTCATTACTTTCCGAACACGACGCTTTGTTTTTTCACTTATACTTGGATTATCAGCAATTACACGAGAAACGGTAGATGGTGCTACATTCGCCTTCTTCGCCACATCTTTAATTGTAACTGTCATAAAAATCCCCTCCTTTCACTTCTCTGCCATTTTATATATTTTCATCTTGCACCCGTTGCAAGTAATAGGGGAAGTTATAAACTTTCATTGATTCTATCTTGTAAAACCTATCATATTCTTCCTCTCCATGTATTGTAAGGGATAGAGCTCTTTTTTCCTATACTATAATATACTATTTATTTCACTTCTTTTCATATGTGATGTCAAATCTCTTTTCATCTCCCTATAAAATGTTTTATAGGGAGATGAAAAGAAAAATGGGACATAATGTCCCATTTTTCATCCTTTCGTACCTCCAGCAGTTAAACCAGAGATAAAGTATTTTTGTAGTGATAGGAATAAAATTGAAATTGGGATTGCAATCAATACTGAACCCGCTGCAAACGTTGTAAATTCGTTACCAAATTTCTTCGCTACCATTTCATATAACCCAACTGCTAACGTATAATTTTCTGGTGTGCGCAAAATAATACTCGCTAATATGAAATCTGTAAATGGGCCGATGAAAGTGAATAACGCTACAACTGCTACAATTGGCTTTGCAAGTGGCATAATGATTTGCCAAAAAATACGGAAATGTCCTGCTCCATCCATACGAGCTGACTCATCCAATTCTTTCGGGATCGTATCAAAATACCCTTTCATAAGCCATGTATTCATTGGAATTGCCCCGCCTACATAAATTAAAATTAATGCAAGGTGCGTATCAATTAATCCTGTTAACTGAGCTAATACGTATAGAGCGATTAACGCTGCAAAGTTTGGAATCATTTGCAAAATTAAAAATGTTAATAAACCATTTTTTCTTCCAACAAAACGGTATCTCGAAAATGCATAAGCAGTAAAACTAATTGCTAACACTGAGAAAATCATCGTTAGAACACTTACTTTTAATGTATTTTTATACCATAGTAAATAATTACTATTCTCTAAATCTAATAACTTACGATAATGATCTAACGTTGCATTTTGCGGAATAATACTTGATCCAGATAAACTATCACCCGGATTAAACGATGAGCCAATAATCCATAATAATGGATAGAAAATGATGGCACACATTACGAAAATAACGAGATAACTTAATGAGAGACGTAACATCTTTTGTCTTTTAATATTCATTTACATCATATCCTCTTCTTGGAATGATTTTGTTCTCTTAAATTGCCATAACGCCACTGTAATAACGATTAACGATAAGATCATTGTAAGAGCTGCCGCCTTGCCGTACTGCGCCGAAGTCATCGTTAACTTATAAATCCATGAAATTAAAATATCTGTTCCACCTGCGTCTTGTCCAGCTACAGCAGGACCTCCGCCGTTAAATAGATAGATGATACTAAAGTTATTAAAGTTAAACGTATATTGCGTAATTAATATTGGTGCTGTTGCATATAGAACAAGTGGCAATGTAATTTTGCGAAACTGTTGCCAAGCTGTAGCTCCATCTACTGTAGCTGCTTCGTATAATTCTCCTGGAATCGATTGCAGTATACCTGTTGTCATTGCAAAGACGAACGGGAATCCAAGCCACGTTTGAATCATAATTAAGGCAATCTTCGCCCAAAATGGATCTGTCATCCAAGCAATTTTTTCAATTCCGAATAAAGCTAATACTTGATTGTTAATTGCTCCAAATGTTTCATTAAACATACCAGAGAAAACAAGAATAGATACAAATGCTGGGACCGCCCACGGTAAAATGAAGATTGTTCGAATAATTGCCTTCCCTTTAATTCCAGGCTGATTTACGATAATCGCTAAGAAAATACCAAGCGCAACTTGTAATGTCGTTGCAACGAATGTCCAGATGACAGTCCAAGAAAATACACTTAAAAACGTTTCTCTCCACATCGGTAATGTAAAGATATCAATAAAGTTTTTAAACCCTACCCAATCTACTAATTTAGCTGGAGGAGAATGATATAAATCATAGTTCGTAAATCCAATTAAAATTACGAAAATGATTGGAAAGACTACTACAAAGATAAGTAATAAAAAACCTGGTGAAACCATTAAATATGGAAAACCTTGATCTAGTAAATTACGGTATTGCTCTTTTACAGAGTTTAACGGTGTTCCTATATCACGTTTCTTCCCGTTTTGATATGCATCATATAAATTAAATGCATATATTCCGAGTCCAAACACGATGACAATGAGTGCCAAGATTCCTTCTACTAATAAAAAGACAGAATGGTCACGTGGAACTTCTGTACCAAGCGTTACTATTCCCCATAATCCCATATTTAATAAATCAGCAAAGGCTACAATAAATGAACCTGTTAATACTAGAAAAATAAGACCTTTTACAAATTGTTTATTATACATTTGGCCCACGCCTGGAATGATTGATAACATGGCTGCCATTTTCCTATGTTTTGAACCGTTTAAGCGGTTTGCTGGTTCCATAGATGTTTGCATGTTCCTTCCCCCTTTTTTCTTGGGAGAGAATTCGTGCCTCCTATATTAGAGGCACGAATTTCACCTTATTTTTTCTTACTATGATTTGCCTCAATATTACCTTTAATTTGCTTCACTGCATTATCAAGTGCTGCTTTTGGTGCCTCTTTATCCGTAACAACTAATTGAAGCGCATCTCCAGCTGGTTTCCATACTTCTTGCATTTCTGGAATGTTTGGCATTGGAATTCCATTTTCAGATTGTGTTGCAACTGCTTTTGCAGCTTCGTTATCTTTAATAATTGGATCTTCCATTACTGCTTTTACTGGAGGAATTTCTTTTGTCTTCTCAAATCGAATTTTTGCGTTTTCTTCATTCGTTACCCATTCAGTGAACTTTGTAGCTAAATCATTTTGTTTAGAGAAACTTGTTACATGCCATCCTTTAACCCCAACAAACGTTTTCATTGGTTGACCATTTGGTAATTTCGGCATTGGAGCAACGCCATAATCAATTCCGTTCTTTTCCATTGCTTGGAACGCCCAAGGGCCGTTCATGATAGATGCTGCTTTTCCTTCATTAAATAGTCCATCAGCAGCAGGTCCACCAGATTCACCGATAATACCTTTCGGGAATAACTTTTCTTTGTACCATTTTTGAAGATACTCAGCACCTTGTACTGCTCCGCTATTATTTAATCCAACATCACTTGCATTTGGCTTTCCATCTTTTTCACCAAACACATAACCACCCATACCTGCCATGAACGCATTAGCAAAGTAGAAGTTATCTCCTAATGCTAAAAATCCGTACTTGCCATCTTTCGTAAATTCTTTTGAGAAGTTAAACAGCTCGTCCATCGTTTCTGGCGCTTTTGGCATTAGTTTTTTATTGTAAATAAAGACTGGTGTCTCAATTGCTTTTGGTAAACCATATAATTTTCCGTTATATGTCTGTGCTTCTATTGATGAATCAGTAAATTTACTCTTTACAGCATCATCAGCTTTCACTTCAGAAAGTAAACCTTCTGTTACTGCGTTTCCGATTTGATCATGTGGCAATGTTACAACATCTGGTCCCGTCCCCGCTGGTCCATCAAGACGTAACTTCTTCACTTGATCTGTCATTTGCATTTCAACAACTTTTACTTTTACTTTATATTTTTCCTCAAAGCTTTTCACTGCTGGTTCTAAACCAACACCTTTTTTATCATCTTCCCAAACGAGTAGATCATAATCTTTCTTTGCTTTACTTTCTTCTTTTTTTCCTGAATCTTTCGGTCCACATGCAGATAACATACCAATTGATAATGCTGAAACCGTTAATAATGATAATGCTTTCTTCATCCCAAAAACCTCCCTGAATTGTATATGTACCCTACTAATTGAAAACGTTTGCATTTAATGGTTTAATAGAAGCGCAAACAATATCTCAATCTATGAAAACGTTTGCGCTATTTGTCTATCATTATACATTCTTTTATTCATTTTGCAAATATTAATTTTAAAAATATTATTACTATACTCTTTGTACATTGACTTTATACGAAATGAATACTACTCTTATAAGCAATATTAAAGCTATGCAAAAGGCAATCGTTTGCAACATATGCTTTATTATGATACTTAAGGGAACAATATGCATAGAGATAGTAAAGGGGGATTTTTTATATGCTTAAAGACGCCATCTACCATAGGCCAAAAGATAATTACGCATACGCTTACAATGAAAAAACGATTCATATCCGAATACGTACGAAAAAAGACGATGTTCAAAGCACCAATCTTATTTATGGTGATCCTTATGAATGGACAGACGGGAAGTGGATTTCTTTAAGTGCACCGATGAAAAAAACTGGTTCTACTGCATTATTTGATTATTGGTCCATTTCCATCGAGCCGAAATTTAAGCGCTTACGTTATGGCTTTGAATTAAAAGCAGAGACAGAAACGCTTATTTATACAGAACGCGGATTTTTTTCCAGCATTCCAAATGATGACGTTGGTAACTTTTTTTGTTTTCCATTTATTCATGCAAATGATGTATTCAAAGCACCTTCCTGGATTAAAGATACTGTTTGGTATCAAATTTTCCCAGAACGGTTCGCTAATGGAGATCATACGTTGAATCCAGAAAACACCCTTCCTTGGGGAAGCGCTGAACCAACTCCAACTAATTTTTTCGGCGGAGATTTTGCTGGTATTATGCAAAACCTCGATTACCTTGTTAAGCTTGGAATTTCGGGAATATATTTCACACCTATTTTCAAAGCACATTCAAACCATAAATATGACACAATTGACTACATGGAAATCGATCCGCAATTTGGCACAAAAGAAACATTCAAAGAACTCGTTGAGGCATGTCATACACATGGTATAAAAGTAATGCTCGATGCCGTATTCAATCACAGTGGATACTTTTTCGATAAATTTCAAGACGTACTAGAAAATGGTGAACAGTCAGCATATAAAGAATGGTTTCATATTCATGAGTTCCCTATTAGAACTGAGCCACTTCCGAATTATGATACTTTCGCGTTTACACCGTATATGCCAAAATTAAACACTGCACACCCGGATGTAAAAGAATACTTACTTGAAGTAGGGCGTTATTGGGTAAGAGAATTCAATATAGACGGGTGGCGCCTTGATGTAGCAAATGAAGTCGATCATAGCTTTTGGAGAGAATTTCGAAGCGAGATAAAAGCATTAAATCCTGAAGTATATATTTTAGGAGAAATTTGGCACGATGCACTTCCATGGTTACAAGGAGATCAATTTGATGCTGTAATGAGCTATCCTGTCACAAATGCTCTACTATCTTACTTTGCCAACGATTCCATTAAAGCAAATGAATTTATGAAACAAATTACAGAATCTCTCCATTCCTACTCTATGAATGTAAATGAAGCAGCATTTCATTTATTAGATAGCCATGATACACCAAGAATATTGACAACATGTAACGGAGATAAAAATAAGTTAAAGTTACTTTATGTATTCCACCTTTCTTTCATCGGCTCTCCTTGTATTTATTATGGAGACGAAATTGGTATGGACGGCGGTATGGACCCAGATTGCCGCAAATGTATGGTTTGGGATACGAAAGAACAAGATCATCTATTATTTACACATGTACAAACATTAATTTCGTTACGAAAGCAATATAAAGCATTTGGAGGACATGGTACTTTCCAATTCATTGAGGCAAATGATGAACATAATTATATTTCTTATACGAAAACATATGAAGATGAAACTATCTTTTTCGTTTTAAATCCGACTAATAGTGATATGACAGCTTCACTGCCTCTCCATGTTACTGGAAAGAAAATCATTAATATTTATACAAACGAAGAATTTTCAGCGGAAGCAAGTGTATTACAAGTTACACTTCCTCCATATGGATTCTCCATATTAAAATGGTAACCAAAAAGATCCTTATACCAAAGTGGTATAAGGATCTTTCTTATTTCAATTTGAATACCTTTGCTTCATACGGACGTAATGTCATGTTATCTATCAGTCCATTCTCTACGTCGTAATTGTGTATAAATAACTCTGCTTCACTATAACTAATGTCCTCAGGCAATTCAAATACACATTCTTCCGCAGTAAAGTTTGCAATAACAAGAAGTTTTTCTTCTCCATACGTTCTTACGTATGCAAAAATAGATGGATTATTCTCCAATATTAAATCATATGATCCATACACAACTATTTCATTATTTTTGCGTAACTCAATTAATTTTTTATAGTAATAAAAAATTGAATCTTTATTTTGGATCGCTTGTTTCACATTGATTTCTTTATAGTTAGGGTTTACTGTAATCCAAGGCTCACCTGTTGTGAATCCAGCATGATCTTTATCATCCCACTGCATCGGTGTTCTAGCATTGTCTCGGCCTTTTATATAGATAGATTGCATCACTTTCTCTATATCTTCACCGCGCTCCATAACTTTTTCCTTATACATATTTAACGTTTCAATATCTCGATATTCATCAATCGACTCAAATCGGACATTTGTCATTCCAATTTCTTCTCCTTGATAAATATACGGTGTTCCTTTCATCATATGAAGCACCGTCGCTAACATTTTCGCAGATTCAATGCGATACATTCCATCATTACCAAAACGAGATACAACGCGAGGCTGATCATGGTTATTCCAATACAGACTATTCCAGCCTGTATGTTCTAATGCTTTTTGCCACTTCGTTAAATTCTCTTTTAAAGTAAGGAGTGAACATGGTTTTACATCCCATTTCCCGCCTTCTCCTGAGTCTAAATCCATATGTTCAAATTGGAATACCATCTGCAGTTCTTTTCGTTCTTCCCCGGTATACAATTTCGCTTCTTCTGTCGTTACACCAGGCATTTCACCAACCGTCATAATATCATAATGAGATAATACTTCTTCATTCATTTCATGTAAATATTTATGAATGTTTGGACCGTTCATAAAATGCTTATGACCTGAAACATACCCCTCTTCTTTTGTTTCAACAGCTGGTAATCCCTCTTCTTTAGAAATAAAATTAATAACATCCATACGGAAGCCATCTATTCCTTTTTCTAACCAAAACTTCATCATTTCATAAACATCTTGCCTTACCTTTTCATTATCCCAATTTAGATCTGGCTGTTTTTTAGAAAACAGATGTAAATAATATTCATCTGTCATTTCATCATACTGCCATGCTGATCCGCTAAACGCTGCTCCCCAGTTATTCGGCTCTTTTCCTTCTTTTCCAGGGCGCCATATATAGTAATCTCTGTATTTATTATCTTTTGATTTACGTGATTCAATAAACCAATTATGTTCATCAGAAGTATGATTAACAACCAAGTCCATCATAAGTTTCATATTACGTTCATGCATTTCATGTAATAGCTCATCCCAATCTTCCATTGTTCCGAACTCATTCATAATTTTACAATAATCACTTATATCATAACCATTATCGTCATTTGGAGATTCATAGACTGGTGATAACCAAATTACATCAATCCCTAATTCTTTTAAGTAATCTAACTTTGAAATAATACCGCGAAGATCCCCGATACCATCACCGTTGCTATCCATAAAGCTACGAGGATAAATTTGATATACTACGCTTTCTTTCCACCACTTTTTTTCCATTATGCTACCCCATTTCATTCATAATTCGATTTTCTCATTTTTAAGGCGCAAACGTTTTCATTAATGAATGATAACAGATTCTATCTTAATTTAAAATAGCGCTTACAACTTTTATTCTTATTTTTCTAAGAAAACATATGAAAATCACTAATAACTATCCAATATATGAAAACGTTTTATTTTTTTGTTTATTTTTTGAATCTATTCGTTTATAATGAACTCAAAGAAAACGTTTGCATAATTATTTCTAGGGGGAAATACCATGGCAGAACTGAAATTAGAAAACATTTATAAAATATATGATAATAATGTAACAGCTGTAACAGACTTCAATTTACACATTCAAGATAAAGAATTTATCGTATTTGTCGGTCCTTCTGGATGCGGAAAATCTACAACATTACGAATGGTTGCTGGACTTGAAGATATTTCAAAAGGAGAGTTTTCAATTGATGGTAAGCTAATGAATGATGTCCCTCCAAAAGATCGCGATATCGCAATGGTCTTCCAAAACTATGCTCTATATCCACATATGAGTGTATATGATAATATGGCATTTGGATTAAAACTTAGAAAAATACCAAAAGATGAAATTGATCGTCGTGTGAAAGATGCAGCAAAAATTTTAGGACTGGAACAATATTTAGATAGAAAGCCGAAAGCGTTATCTGGTGGACAACGTCAACGTGTTGCGTTAGGTAGAGCAATCGTTCGAGACGCGAAAGTGTTCTTAATGGATGAGCCATTATCTAACTTAGACGCTAAATTACGTGTTGCAATGCGCTCAGAAATTTCTAAATTACACCACCGTCTTGGAACGACAACAATTTATGTAACACATGATCAAACTGAAGCGATGACAATGGCTTCCCGTCTTGTTGTTATGAAAGACGGAAAAATTCAACAAATCGGTACGCCAAAAGAAGTATATGAAACACCTGAAAACATTTTTGTTGGTGGATTTATCGGCTCTCCAGCGATGAATTTCTTCCGTGGTAAATTAACTGAAACCGATTTCGTTATAGACAATGCTATAAAAATTAAAGTAACTGAAGGAAAAATGAAGATATTACGTGAACAAGGCTATGTAAATAAAGACATTGTTTTAGGTATTCGTCCTGAGGATATTCATGATGAACTATTATTTTTAGAAGCTTCACAATCTACTGCCTTCACAACAAAAATTGAAGTTGCTGAATTATTAGGTGCTGAATCTATTTTATATATGAAACTTGGAAATCAAGATTTTGCAGCACGTGTTGATGCAAGACATACATTCTCACCTGGTGACCAAATTAAACTAGCATTTGATATGAATAAAGCACATTTCTTTGATAGCCAAACCGAACAACGTATTCGTTAAAAAATAATTTTCTACAATATAACATACAAAAAAACCGTCCACATATATTGAGGGCGGTTTTCATTATTATACGAGGGCTTCTACTGTATGAAATGATTGTCCTTTCGTGCCAATAATACCGAAAATCGGTAAGTCACTCAGCACCACTTCTTCTTGCTGTTTCATAAAAGATGACGTTAATTGTTTTATCTCTATCCATACGTCATTAATACAAAGTACATTGGAATCGTTCTCTTGTTGGCGTGAAAAAATAGAATCTATTTTATATAAACCAGCATTTTGAAAAAGCATATCAATGCGACTGAATGCATTCAAAGTAACACTGATAACGCGTTTCCAATCTCCTTGTTTTTCCATATCATAGGATACAAAAAGTGCTTCTCCGCCTAGATTCGTAATTTCCTCCACTGTTGCTTGTCCACTTTCTTGATCAATGTCCGTCACAATTACTTTTGCGCCTTGTTTAGCCAACAAAAGAGCTGTATTACGTCCAATACCGATGCCACCGCCAGTTACGATGGCAACTTTTCCTGCAAGCTTCATTTTCATTACCCCTTCTATAAGTCTTACCGTCATTCAGTATACTCCTTTATGAGATTAGTCTGCAAGCAGGAAAAGTTGCTTATTTATTTGTAAGCGATTACTTTTTTACTCCTTCTTTTTTCTTACTATTACGCTGATCGAACACTAAACCTATGAAAATTAAAATCCCCCAAAAGATTACGCTACCTCCAGTCATTTCAATTTCCCCCTTATTATATAAAGATATTATTTTAATCATTATAACATTTTCTTAATTTTCAATCTATTAAAACCAAAAATGATATAGATTAACTTTTTCCTTATTATATAACCATTAAAATATATGTGTATAACAAAAAAGAGACCTTTATATATAAAAAGGTCTCTTTTTTGTTATACAAGACTTATCACTTTCGTTTTTGTAATTAAATCCTGAAAACCACAATTATCTTTGCGGAATAACATCATATATACGTTACATAATATAGGAATGCCAAGTAGTAATATGTTCGGTAATAACAATACGAAAAATCGAATCGTTAATGTTTGTAATGTTAACTTTTCACTCTTCAATGAAATTAATTTTATTCTCGTTACCTTTTTACCAAGTGTAACACCGTTCCAAATAAAGGGTAGCAAAATAAAATATATCGCCATTAATATAAAAACTACCGCAAGATCATATCTATAATCGCCAAAACTAATATTAAAACGATTAAAAATAGCACTATAATTTCCAGTCATAACAGCTACTACTGCACCATACATAACCGAGATTAAAAACATGTCAATTAGGGAAGCACCTATGCGATTCATTACAAGCGCTGGACGATGCATCTTTAACTTCATTTTATGTCGACTCCTTCATATCCTTCTTTACCCGTCTCATCGTACCACTTCTAAAAAACATTGTAAACTAGCGTTTCTCGTACTTTTCTTGTACAATGTGTTACAACAGCATTGTAAAGGAGGCTCCCATATTGAAAAAATGGATAATCCTATTCGTCGCATTCCTATTAGCCGGTTGTGCTGGAAATACAAATCATATCTCTTATACGATTAACGATGAATACGAACTCATACGTACTTCTGGAAATGCATTTGAACTTTTCCCCACGCAAGATGCTGTATACGCCACACAATACATTCCTGCAAAAATTACAGACATAGCTTGGGATGATAAATACATTATTGCAAAACAAACTGAGGAAAAGTCAGATCCAAATAACCCTGACGCAGCGATTGCAAATAAAAAAAGTGAGTATTATTGGATTATTGACGTAAAACATAATAAGCGTTTTGGTCCCTATAATGAAAAGCAATTTCATGAACAAAAAGATGCTTTTAAAATTAAGGTTCCTTTTCAAAGTGTAGATTCATACATAAAAGAACAAAAAAAACAGTCAGCATAATATTGTAAGTGCTGACTGTTTTTTCTTACATGTTTTAAAAAACATCTTACTCGGGAAGTGAAATGTTAAAAGTTTGTGGCTCTTTTATAACATCTTGCGTTTCTGTATCTGCTGCGACTACATTATCTGTTGTAAACTTAATATCCTTTACCTTTTCTTTTCCATCATCAAGTATTAAGCCGATAATACCATCTCTTGTTTCGCCAGGCTTATAGTCTTCTCTTGATACATTTTTTGTACCAACGAGCGTATCTTCATCATATAAAAAGTTTTGCGTTGCTACTTTAAAATGTTGCTTATCATTAATCGCCACATCATTCATAGAGAAAAATTGCATGTTTTTATTCCCGCTATTTTCCACCTTATATGTAATTTCAACGTAACGAATTGTATCACTAATCTCTGTTCCACTTAGCGATGCATATAACTCCGCATCTTCTTGATTTACTTTATCTCCTAATCTACGTTTTACTTCTTCAGGAGTTAATGCCGTATATACTTTTAATGTATTTTTTGCATCTTTACTCATCTGTGATAAAGAGATTACTTTCACATCTTGTACGTGAATTTTCATTGGTGCTACTTCAAATGTTTGATTCACTGAATGAATCTGCTCTAACTTAAAAGTACCCCATCCAGTTTCTTTCACTTTTTGTCCTACTTTTTTCAGCTCACGCCCACCATATTCTTTCGTCTCAGGAATAGATTCTTTCTTCTTCGGTTCAACTTTCTTTTCTTCTTGATGGAAGCAACCACTTAACATAAGAAGAAAACTACATAAAACAAAAATACTTTTCCATGCTTTCATCATTTAATTTCTCCTAACACTATCATTCATGAATATAAAATTAGTCCATTGCTTTGTAAACTATAGAAACAATAAGAAGTCCACAAAACGAACTTGTCAGTCCAGATACTATTATACCCCCTATTTGGAAAATATGAAAATAGGGATCTACGAACGCGTGAACGATAAATATAAGAGCTGCCACAATGATTGTCCAAACCCAATACTTCCTTTTTTCTGAAGCTATAATCATATCTTTCCCTGTTTCATCTTTATACTTCCATAGTACGTATAATAGTAATAATAAACCAACACATGTACTCCCGTGTTGCATATATTTATACACTGGGATACTATGTAATTCTCTTTGTAAAAATGTTATTTTCATAACGAAGTAGCCCGCATTATGAGTAAACGCATCCCAGATGACATGCGTGAGCATACCAAATAATGCAGAATAGCAAAATACAAAGAAATCTTTCCATGTATGAAGCCCCCACCTCTCATCTACTGCATGTGTATAGTAGCCAGCAAATGGTTTAGGTAAATGCGTTATAAACGGCTTTTTTAAAATGTAATGATACATATATGCGAGCAGAAATACAAGTGGTAAATTTAAATATAAGAACCCAAACCATGTATGGCCAATAATACCATACGGTTTAAAATATAAAAAATACTCAAAATCAGGCGCCATACTTCCTAATATAAGAGCCGTTACTGAAATATATTTGGACTGTTTTTTCATAAAAGGAAGAACTGCTGCTGGATGCGCAAATGTAAACGGCATGTTTTAGCTCCTTTTCAGAATTACAATAGATTACATACTATCATAACGACATAAATAATCTCCATGCAATATTTATTTTCACATTGGAATATGATAGTTTACATGTTATAATCCACATGAAATATTCAGAAAATAAGGAGGGGTTCACGTGTCATTAACACTTGTCTTTTTTCTTGTTCTGTTTACCTTGTTTGTAAGTACATACATTGGATTTTTTTTATGTAATCATTTAAAAATTATAAAATACACGCCCGCTTTCGTTGGCTTTATGAGCGTTCTTTTCATTTTTATATGGAAAAGGATGACTTTCGGCTGGGAAAGTCTCGGTTTTGGCGCACTCCAGTATACAATTTTCACCGTAAGCTGTCTTACACTTGTATTTGCTGCCTTTTTAGAATCAAAATCCGTTATGAATTGAGGTTTATATATTGATTGACGTGCCTTTTTTAAAAAATGTCACATTAAAAAAAGAAAATATCCCTAGTTTTTCCGTATATCCTTACTGCCTACCCGCTATTCGAACATTACAATCACTAGCTTTCCATCCAAATGTAACATTCATTATTGGAGAAAATGGAACGGGTAAGTCAACATTACTCGAAGCGATTGCAATTGCTTTAGGATTTAATGCAGAAGGTGGAACGAAAAATTTCCGCTTTAGCACAAACGATTCACATTCAGCTTTACATGAATACCTTCGAATTTCCAAAAGTTTCAATACACCAAACGACGGTTTCTTTCTTCGTGCTGAATCATTTTATAACGTTGCTTCTTATATTGATGAAATGGATGCCGATCCAGAAGCTCGTGGAAATCCAATTATTGACTCATATGGTGGTACCTCACTACACAGCCAATCACACGGTGAGTCATTCTTCTCCTTATTTATGAATCGTTTTTCCGGACAAGGTTTATATATTTTAGATGAGCCCGAGGCCGCTCTATCACCAATGAGACAACTTTCTATGCTCATTCGAATGCACGAACTAGCGGAACAAGGTTCACAATTTGTTATCGCGACGCATTCTCCTATTTTAATGGCTTATCCTGAATCTACTATATACTCTTTAACACAAGAAGGGATTCACGAATCCACATTAGAAGACACTGAGCATTACCAAACGACGAAACTTTTCTTTGAAAATCGTAATCGACTATTCCAGCATCTATTTGAATCGTAAAAAAGAAGCAGCAATCGCTGCTTCTTTTTTATAGTGCTTCTATAAATAATGCTACCCCGATACCGCCACCGACGCATAAAGAGGCAATTCCTTTTTCTAACCCACGTCTTTTTAATTCGTGAATTAAACTTACTGTAATACGAGCCCCTGTACAACCAATTGGATGCCCAAGTCCTACACCACTACCGTTTACATTCACTTTTTCACGATCTAAACCTAATTCTTTCTCTACAGCTAAGTATTGAGCTGCGAAAGCTTCATTAATTTCAAGTAAATCTGCATCTTCTAATGACCAATCTACTTTTTCTAATCCTTTACGAATTGCTGGTGCTGGTCCAATACCCATAATTTTCGGATCTACTCCAGCTACTGAATATCCAACAATTCTAGCTAACGGTTGTAAGCCTTTTTCTTTCGCTTTCTCTTCGCTCATTAATACTAGAACCGCGCTTCCGTCATTCAGGCCAGATGCATTACCTGCAGTTACTGAACCGTCTTTACGGAAAGCTGGTTTTAGTCCAGCTAATTTTTCTGCTGTAATATCAGCACGTGGATGTTCATCCTTCGAAAATACTACTTCTTTTCTACGTTCTTTTATTGTAATAGGAACAATTTGATCGTCAAAGTATCCAGACTCAATTGCCTTCAGTGCCAATGTATGACTGCGAAGCGCAACTTCATCTTGTTCCTCTCTTGTAATTTCATATTGTTCAACTAAATTTTCCGCTGTTTCCCCCATCATAATATGATGAATCGGATCTTCTAACACTTCCCACACCGTATCACGAATTTCTCCGTGTTGTAGACGTTGTCCCCAGCGGTGCTGTTTTAATGCATAAGGGCTTGAACTCATTGCTTCTACTCCACCTGCAATAACAACATCACTTACACCTAATTGAATTTGCATTGCAGCTGACATAATTGCTTGCATACCTGAAGAACATTGGCGTTGGATTGTATAACCCGTAACTGTGTCAGGAAATCCTGCCGCTAATGCAGCCGTTCTCGCCGTATTTGCTTCATCAGTTCTTTGAATACAATGACCTAAAATTACTTCATCAACTTCGTGTGGTTCTACCCCGCCTCGTTTTACAGCTTCCTGAAGTACAGGAACCGCTAATTCTACTGGCGTTACATTTTTTAGCGCTCCTCCAAAAGTTCCAATTGGCGAACGAACTGCAGCTGTAATAACAACATTATGCATTTTGCACTTGCCCCTCTCTTATGTACCCTAGTCAGTTTTTAGGTGAAATTCCATAAGATGTATGTCTACATCTATCATACTATAAACATACTAAAAAATCAAAATATTTAATATAATAAAAATAGAAGGAATTAACCTTCTATTCTGTTAACGCGTATAGAAATTTTTGTAAAATCTTCTCTGTCGTTTTATTCAAATTCGGTAACTTATCTACCGGAAAATATTGAAGCTGTAATCCTTCATGGTCAAGCCTTAATTCTCCACTCACATGATGCCCCTGATACAGATGAATCACATTAAAAATTTCATCTCCATTTGGATATTGGAAGTACACTTCTTTTCCCGAAAGAACCCCGATAAATTGCATAATTTTCGCATTTAGTCCCGTCTCTTCAAACAGTTCTCTGCGAGCAGTTTCTTCTGTCGTTTCTCCTAGCTCCATCGCTCCACCAGGCACACCCCAATCATATGTATCTGAACGATATTGAAGCAATACTTCTTGATTATCATTTAAGATAATAATTGCTGACCCTACTAGAATAAGTGGCCTTGTACCAACGACTTTTCGTAACTCTTCAATATACCCCAATATGTAAACTCTCCTTTCCTCACCCTTCCTTATCATAACAAAATTTTTCTCCTTTTGTTGATGTAATTTTAAAGAAAAAAGGAAGCTTTCGCCTCCTTTTTTCACCTTTATTTCTTAAAACTTTCATATTTTACAGCTTCAAATGCTTCTTCAATTTCATCATTACGATAATGGACATATGTAAAACGCCCTAATTCTACTAATCTTGCTATTTCTTGTAACGCTTTATGTTGCTCATATGATTCTTCAAGCTTAATATGTACATAAAATTTCATTAATGGATGTTCATATAAAGGTTCTCCCACCTCTACATATACATCTTCTACCCCTTGCACAACTCTTACATAACTTGCAAATTGATAAAGAGCTTCTCTGTCTGAAACGATTTTTAATGTATACATATATTCTCCCCCTTTTCTTTACTATATCAAAAAGATGATCACACTACGTTATAGAACTATGAAATTTTTTCGACTTGTCATCTATATATTCAATAAAGAAGGCGTTTATCCATACATGACATCTTTTTCCCACATATATTATAGGAAGAACTTTTTTCATTTGAGGTGTTCTTTATGGATCCATACGTCAATATATGTATTTGCATTACTCCCGGCGCCGATATTTCTAATGACCGTATTGCAAAAGATTTAGCAGTTGCAGAGTCAATTTGGCACCCGATTACATTTCAAATTCAAGAAGTAATTATTTTAAATGAACTTTTCCGTTTTTCTGACCGCGAAATTAGTTATAAAAATTCTATTCAAAGTCAGGATAAATTAGCAGCCTTTTTCCAAACTTGTGTAAATGAAGCTCCTGCATGCGACCTTTACATTTGTTATATTGGCAGTGATTATTTCAAAGAAACAGCAGTAATTGCCTGCGCTTACTCTTTAGCAAAACAGCAGCAACTTACAGGATATATCGTTTTAACGAACTCGGCTGCTCCTATGAAAAATATATATACGCTCGCTCACGAAATTGGTCATATTTTATTTACAAGACGTGTTCACGGAAAACTTACTCACGCAGATCCTCATTCCCCAACTGGCTCGGAGCACCATCCTTCTCCAACAAATCTTATGTATCCGATAGTCCCGCGCCCTGAAAATGTCCATATTCAATCCCTATTAACGAACGAACAAAAAGCACTCTCTTTACAAAGCTCTTTGTTGCAAAGAAAAAAACAGTAACGACCACCTTGTTACTGTTTAAAACAATATATTCCAATCAATAAACCAAATTCCGGCTGCAACGGATGCAAATATACAACTAAACATAAATACAATTACTCTAAAAATCTCTATATAATATTTCTTTGGAAATAATTTTTTGCATATCCAGAGCAGCCCTTTACCTATTAAACCGAAGAACAAAACATAACCTGAAAATCGCTAAACCTAAAAATACAATAGACAATATACCTTAAAATATACTTTGCATATTAGTTCTCCTCTTAATAAAAATTAGAATTCAACTAATTTACACTTTTTCTCTCTTCAATTTTTAAAGACCATCTCATTAATCCATATATACTTCCATACATAAGTAAGATCTTTGCAATTCCCCAAAATACATTTCTTTCTTCTAAGTCTTTAAATAAGAACATAATCGCAAGAGGAACAATAAGTACCGCAACACCCATCCAACCAAGAACATATACTTCACCAATAAGAAGTAATAAAAATATAGTTACTGCTAATATATATGTCTGCATTGTCGACAATTGTAAAATTGGCGTCCCATACCATTTATTCATAAACATTAATAACACTAATAATAAAATAGGTATCATCACTATTACATAAATAATTCCAAACTCTACTAATTTACTTTTAAAAGAAGACATTCTAAACGCAACAATCGTTCCAATAATCGTAATAATTAAAACGATAGGATAACCAATTAACTGTACATTTGTTAACGTAAATTGTTGATTCGGATTTCCAAATAAAATATTTGTAAGTAACCAATACCCGCCAATACCAATTATCATCCCTAAAATACTTTTTATACTCCCGCCTTTATCTTTCTCCATCTCTTTCGCTAATTCTTCCGCATACTCTTTTGGCGAATCACCAAATATATCACTTACCATTTTCCCTTCTTTCTCACCTTCAATTAAATGAAGTTCTGCATCTTCTAAAAAAGCGTCAACATCTTCTTCTTTAATTCCTTTCGTTATTAAATACACTTTCGTATCAATTAAAAACTTTTCTCCTTCTTTAGAAATCTTCATGATAATCCCTCCCTTATTTAATCGCTTCTCTTCTATTCGTCTTCATCATAATTTCAAGGAAAATTAAAATAAACAAACTTCCGTATAAACATATAATTTGAAATAACATTGGAACAAGGTCTTCTGATGTAAATGTTTTAAACAATAACATAATCGAAAGTGGAATAATTAAATATAAGTTTTTAAACCATCCATCAAAATATATATTGATTGCTACTGTAATGATGAAAATACCACCAGCTAATATATAACTTTGCAACTCGGTGAATGTAAATATTTTTGTAGGATATATCACATCTAATACTGTAACACCCCCATTAAAAACATTGGCGCGATCATAACTAAAAACCACATAGAAAACCACGTTTTTGTAAAACTTGTTACAAAGGTCATTTTGCGCAGTAGAAAATTAGGACCTATAACAACTAAAATCAATGACAAACTATACCCCACGCACTGAATAAGTGACATCTGTAATAATCCGTTATTCACTATTAGGATAGAAGCAATAATCCAAAACGATACGATATTCATTACTGTAAAACCAATTTGCTTCCACGTTTCCTGTCTATCCCTTTCCATCACTTTTACAAGTTCATTTGCATATTCTTTCGGTGAGCTTCCGAAAATTTCTTCTACACTTTTCCCATCACTCTCACCTTCTATTAAATGAAGTTCTGCGTCTTCGATAAAGCTTTCAATATCGCTTTCTTTCACACTCTTTGTAGTCAAAAACAATCTCATATCTAATAAAAATTTTCGTGCTTCATTTGATAGCATTATTTTCTTCTCCCCTTCCCTTCAAGTAGACGTTCCACACTACTTTGCATCGCTTCCCAGCGATCCATAAATTCATCCAGTGCATCTTCGCCATTTTCTGTTAACGTGTAATACTTCCGTTTTGGACCAGATGGGGATTCCTTCATTACACTTGTTATAAGTCCTTCCTTTTGCATTCGTATTAATAACGGATAAATACTTCCCTCACTCGCCATTGTAAAGCCATACTTTGCTAGCTTCTCACTCATTTCATAACCGTATATTTCACCTTCAGAAATAATAGCAAGTAAGCATCCTTCTAAAATTCCTTTTAGCATTTGACTTGTCGACATAATTCAAATCCTCCCACTATCTTGTTTTACAAGATAGATAAGCGTAAGTATCTTGCTTTACAAAATAGTATAACAAAGACTATTTTGCAAAACAAGATAGCTAACAATATTTTTTCCAAATCTTTGCAGGATTTTCATTATCCACTCTCTAAATAGAGCAATATGAGAACTTTATTATGAAGGGATGTTTTTCATCATGGTTACAAATCGAGTTGTTTTTTTAACAGGTGCTGCAAGTGGTATTGGTTATGAAATGGGAGAAGCTTTTGCAAAAGAAGGTGCAAAAGTCGTTATTACCGATCGTCTTGAAGAACGTGCATTAGAGGCTGCTGAACAATTACAGGAAGAAGGCTATCAAGCTATCGGTTTAAAATGTGATGTTACATCTGAAGAAGAAATTACAGCTGCAATTTCTCAAACAGTTAATCATTTCGGTTCATTACATATATTAATTAATAACGCAGGAATGCAACACGTTTCGCCAATTGAAGATTTTCCAACCGAAAAATTTGAGCTACTCATTAAAATTATGCAAATCGCTCCTTTTATCGCAATTAAACATGCCTTTCCAATTATGAAAAAACAAAAATATGGCCGGATTATTAATGTCGCTTCCATTAATGGCCTCGTTGGATTCGCAGGGAAATCCGCCTATAATAGTGCCAAACATGGCGTAATTGGATTAACAAAAGTTGCTGCTTTAGAAGGCGCTACGCATGGTATTACTGTAAATGCACTTTGTCCTGGTTATGTCGATACCCCTCTCGTACGTAACCAACTACAAGACTTAGCTACTACACGAAATGTACCACTTGAAAACGTTTTGGAGGAAGTCATTTATCCACTTGTACCACAAAAACGCTTATTACAAGTACAAGAAATCGCTGATTATGCTATGTTTTTAGCGAGTGAAAAAGCTAAAGGTATAACCGGACAAGCTGTCGTTATCGATGGTGGTTATACTGCTCAATAATAAAATAAAGTTTGCTCACGAAGAGCAAACTTTATTTTTTATCCCGGGGATCTTCCTACTTTAGTAATTGTTTAGGGAGTTTCTCGATTGCAACAATTACCCCATCTAATTTGCTTTCAATTCGATGGAGTAAATATAATGTTACAACAATAGGGAACCCTACATTACCTATCATCTTGATCCACTCTTCCATTCTTTTCGCCTCCTTCCACTATATAAATAAGAGAAAAGAACACATTTAGGCATAAAAAAACAAGCTATTATGTCTTAGCTTGTTTTTTCAAACAATGATGCAATTTCTCGCTTATAATCTCCACGTATAATACCTTTCTCAGTAATAATACCTGTAATTAATTCATTCGGTGTTACGTCAAATGCAGGATTATAAACAGGAGTTCCAACTGGTGCCACTTGTTTTCCAAAAATTTTCGTAACTTCTGTTTCGTCTCTTTCTTCAATAATAATTTCAGCGCCTATTTGTTTCGTAATATCAAATGTAGATAACGGAGCTGCAACGTAGAACGGGATACCGAAGTACTTTGCTAATATAGCTAAATTCATTGTTCCGATTTTATTTGCTGTATCTCCATTTGCGACAATTCGGTCCGCACCTACAATAATTGCGTTGATTTCTTTCGTTTGAATAGCATGAGCTGCCGTATTATCTGTAATAAGTGTTACATCAATATGTGCCTGTTTTAATTCCCAGGTCGTTAAGCGCCCACCTTGTAAAACTGGTCTCGTTTCACATGCATATGCATGTAAATGTACACCTTTTTCTTTCCCAATATAAAACGGCGCTAATGCAGTACCATATCTAGCAGTTGCGATACTGCCAGCGTTACAAATCGTTAAAACGTTATCACCATCTTGAAAACATGATAATGCATGTTCTCCAATACTCCTGCACACTGCTTCATCCTCTTGCTGAATAAGAAGCGCTTCTTCTTCTAATATTTTTTGCGCTTCTTTTATTGAAGTAATTTCTCGAATGGATTTTCTCATACGATCGATTGCCCAAAATAAATTGACTGCTGTCGGGCGTGATGTTCCTAAATAATTACAATCTCTATTAAACTTCTTTTGAAATTCTTCAATATGTACAGTATCATATTTTTTTGATGCAAGCGCCAAGCCAAATGCAGCTACAATCCCAATTGCCGGTGCTCCTCGTACTTCTAGCATGACAATACTTTTCCATACCTCTTCAATCGTCGTTAATGTTTTGTATTCTGTGCTATGCGGTAACTTTGTTTGATTTAATACTGCAATAGCATTCCCTTTCCAACTGACAGACCTCGGAATTGTAACAATTGTACTCATGCTTTTACCCCTCCAGAAACTGTCTGTTGGAATAATGATCGGAATAGTTGAATATCAGCGTTTTTAGATTCATATTTTATTAGTTCTTTACCTAAGGATAACGCTTGTTTCTTAGCTTGAATTCTTGTTTCTTTATTTGTTATTTCATCTAAATCAGCTACATGCGCTAGGCCAATTGTTCTACGGATAAGCTCACATCCAGCAAATCCAACAGCATCCGTAAAGATATTTTGCAAAATAATTGGTAACCATTGTTTTTCTTTCGTATATGCTTCTACACCTTCTCCAATCCATAACTTCGTAAAAGTCTCTACAAAATAACTCCACGTCTTCTCTATATGGAAAAATAGTACACTTCTCTGTTCTTCTTCTCTAGATAAAGCATTTAATAATAGATTTGCAATAAATTGACCGATGTCAAATCCAAATGGGCCATATGTTGCAAATTCTGGATCAATCACTTTCGTTTCAGAAGGTGACGAAAAAATACTACCAGTATGTAAATCGCCATGAATAAGAGTTTCTTTTCTTGTTAAGAACTTATATTTATATTGTGCTACTTTTATTTTTAAAGTTTTATCACCCCAAAGTTCATCAACAGCCAATTGTAACTCCGGCTCATAATCATTCGTATCGTAATGACCAAACGGATCTGTAAACACCAAATCTTCTGTAATTTTGCAGAGGTCTGGGTTTACAAATGTACCTTCTAGTACCCTTTTCTCTTCTGACTGTAACCCAAAATCTGAAGTATAAAATAAAACATGTGCTAGAAAACGACCGATATGTTGGGATAAAAGTGGATATTCTTCTCCATCTATTAATCCTTTTCTTGTAATTGTTAGTCTTGATAAGTCTTCTATTACTGTTACTGCTAACTCTTCATCATGACTGTGCACTACCGGAACATAATCCGGTACATACTTCGCAAAAATTTGCAGTGCCTTGCTTTCAATTGTCGCTCTTTTTATAGACAACGGCCAGCTTTCACCAACTACTTTCGCATATGGTAGTGCCTGTTTTATTATAATAGACTTCTCTCCATCATCTAATTTGAACACGTAATTTAAATTTCCATCTCCAATTTCATGACAAACCACATTTGCTTTCTTTTCAAAATAACCGTGTTCTTTCGCATATTGTATAGCTGTTGTTTCAGTTAATGAATAATATCCCATCGTCTTCTCTCCCTTTTTTATATTCAGAGGTTTTTCTGACGTAGAAAAACCTCTTTCCACTAAGAAAGAGGTTTGAAGTTTATCTTCTCCCCTCTTATCTGCCAGAAAGTTTTACTTTCTGCTGGAATTAGCACCGTGCCTTTTGGCGTCATAAACGCCCCATTTCACAATGGTATTACGGTCGGTTGCTGGGCTTCATCGGGCCAAATCCCTCCACCTGCTCTTGATAAGAGTTGTATAATTTTTTAGAATTTTTAACTTTATGTTGAAGACTATACCAAGAATAAAAATCACTTGTCAACATTTTATTTGTATAATTCTGGACGTCGATCTGCAAAAACTGGAATTCCTTTGCGTACTTCTTTAATTTTCTCGAATGTAAGCTCTCCAAATAAAATTGATTCTTCTTCATTCGCTTCTACAACAACTTCGCCCCAAGGATCGACAATTAAAGAATGACCGGCAAACTCATTATTTGGATCCTTCCCTGCCCTATTACATGCTACAACATAACACTGATTTTCAACTGCTCTTGCTTGTAATAGCAAACGCCAATGTGCTAAACGAACTAATGGCCATTCTGCTACAACAAATAAAACTTTTGCACCTTTAGCAGTATGAACCCGCATCCACTCCGGAAAACGAATGTCATAGCAAATTGTGCCAGCACATTCTACATCATCTAACTTAAATTCACCAGTACTATTTCCAGCGATTAAATATTTATGTTCGTCCATAAGCTGAAATAAATGCACTTTACTATATTCATTAACTAGTTCTCCTTTATTCGTTACAACATACATTGTATTTGTAACACCTTGCTCCGTTTGCTTTGCTATAGAACCACCAACAATATGTACACCATATTGTTTCGACCATTCTATTAACTTTTCTTTCGTTTCCAATCCATCCCTATCTGCAATTTCAGAAAGTCTCGTTAAATCATAACCTGTTGTCCATAGTTCTGGTAAGACAATAACATCTGGTCTTTCCTTCATCGCTTCGCTTATTTTATTTTTAGCATTCTCAATATTTTTTTCTACATCTCCAAAGACAATATCCAATTGAATACATGCGACTTTCATTTTTTCAGCCCCATTCTCATTTTTTTCTTTACAAAATACTGGAAAGATTATATCATTTGTCACTAGAATTGTAACAACTTTCAAAAGAGGTGGAAAGTATGAAATTATTCAAACCTTCCGAGATAGTAACATCATTGCCTACACAATTTTTCGCTTCACTTGTTGCAAAAGTTAACAAAGTCGTTGCAGCTGGTCACGATGTTATTAATCTAGGTCAAGGTAATCCAGATCAACCAACACCACAGCACATCGTAAAAGCTTTACAAGATGCTGCAGAAAAGACCATTCATCATAAATATCCGCCATTTCGCGGACATGAAAGTTTAAAAGAAGCCGTGGCAACATTCTATCAACGTGAATATGATGTAGTAGTAAATCCGAAAACTGAAGTTGCTATTTTGTTTGGTGGAAAGGCTGGATTAGTAGAATTACCAGTTTGTTTTACAAATCCTGGTGATACGATTCTCGTTCCCGATCCAGGCTATCCAGATTATTTATCAGGAGTTGCTTTAGCAAAAGCACAATTTGAAACAATGCCGCTTATTGCAGAAAATAAGTTTTTACCAGATTATACGAAAATTGATGACTCTATTGCCGAGCGTGCAAAATTAATGTTTTTAAACTACCCAAATAACCCTACAGGTGCTACTGCATCAAAAGATTTTTTTGATGAAACGATTCAATTTGCTAATAAACACAATATATTAGTTGTTCATGATTTTGCTTATGGTGCTATAGGGTTCGATGGTCAAAAGCCAGTTAGTTTCTTACAAGCAGATGGTGCCAAAGATACAGGAATCGAAATTTACACATTATCGAAAACTTTTAATATGGCTGGCTGGCGCATCGCTTTTGCTGTAGGGAATGAAAGTGTGATTGAAACAATTAACCTATTACAAGATCATATGTATGTTAGCATCTTTGGTGCAGTTCAAGATGCTGCCCGCGAAGCACTATTAAGTTCACAGTCTTGCGTAATAGACCTTGTAAATAGTTATGAATCTCGAAGAAACGCTCTTATTTCTGCTTGTCACTCAATTGGTTGGAATGTAGACATTCCAACCGGATCATTCTTTGCATGGCTTCCTGTTCCAAAAGGATATACATCTGAGCAATTTTCTGATATTTTACTAGAAAAAGCACACGTTGCAGTTGCTCCTGGTGTTGGATTTGGTGAGCATGGCGAAGGGTATGTCCGTGTCGGTCTCTTGCATACAGAAGATAGATTACGAGAAGCCATTAATCGAATTGATAAATTAAATTTTTTCAAAAAGTAATTGACAACATGAAAAATTTCTGACAAAATTCAGTTATCTTAAAAATTTAAACATTTCTAAATACTTCTTATCAAGAGCAGGTGGAGGGACGAGCCCGACGAAACCCGGCAACCGATCTACAATTGTAGACACGGTGCTAATTCTCGCAGCATTACGCTGACAGATAAGGAGCTGGTTGTAAAAAAACCTCTCCTTAGCTGAGAGGTTTTTTTATTTAACTAGGAGGTTATAACAATGAGCGGAATTATAGCGACGTATTTAATCCATGATGATTCACATAACTTAGAAAAAAAAGCTGAGCAAATTGCACTCGGTTTAACAATTGGCTCTTGGACTCATTTGCCACACTTATTGCAAGAACAATTAAAGCAGCATAAAGGCAATGTCATTCATGTTGAGGAATTAGCTGAACATGAACATACCAATTCATATTTACGTAAAAAAGTAAAACGCGGAATTATTAAAATCGAATATCCGTTATTAAACTTCAGTCCAGATTTACCAGCAATTTTAACAACTACATTTGGAAAGCTATCCCTTGATGGCGAAGTAAAATTAATTGACTTAACTTTTTCAGACGAGTTAAAAAAACATTTTCCTGGTCCAAAATTCGGGATAGATGGTATTCGAAATCTTTTACAAGTACATGATCGTCCCCTTTTAATGAGTATTTTTAAAGGAATGATTGGACGAAATATTGGGTATTTAAAAACGCAATTACGCGATCAAGCAATTGGTGGTGTAGATATAGTAAAAGATGATGAAATATTATTTGAAAATGCATTAACACCACTTACAAAACGCATTGTATCTGGAAAAGAAGTTTTACAATCCGTATATGAAACATACGGACATAAAACGTTATATGCCGTAAATTTAACAGGACGAACTTTTGATTTAAAAGAAAATGCAAAACGTGCAGTGCAAGCTGGAGCTGATATTCTATTATTTAACGTATTTGCTTACGGACTAGATGTACTACAATCACTTGCAGAAGATGATGAAATCCCAGTTCCTATTATGGCACACCCTGCTGTAAGTGGTGCTTATTCAGCATCCAAGTTATATGGAGTTTCATCTCCATTATTACTCGGAAAACTACTCCGTTATGCTGGGGCTGACTTTTCATTATTCCCATCTCCATACGGAAGTGTTGCGCTAGAAAAAGAGGAAGCTCTTGCTATCTCAAAATATTTAACTGAAGACGATACATTTTTCAAGAAGAGCTTTTCTGTTCCGTCTGCTGGTATTCACCCTGGTTTCGTTCCCTTTATTGTACGAGATTTCGGTAAAGATGTTGTTATTAATGCTGGCGGCGGGATACACGGACATCCAAATGGAGCGCAAGGCGGCGGTAAAGCTTTCCGTGCTGCAATTGATGCTATTTTGCAAAATAAACCACTCCATGAAGTAGATGACATAAATTTGCATAGCGCACTACAAATATGGGGAAATCCCTCTCATGAGGTGAAATTATGAGTATTCAAGTATTTTGTGATTTCGATGGCACGATTACAAATAATGATAACATTATGTCCATTATGGAAAAATTTGCACCACCAGAAGCTGAAGAAGTAAAGAATAGAATTTTATCACAGGAGCTATCTATTCAAGAAGGTGTTTCTCAATTATTTCAATTAATACCTACTAATCTGCACGATGAGATTATTCAATTTTTAATCGAGACTGCTGAAATCCGTAATGGTTTTCATGAATTTATACAATTTGTAAATGAAAATAATATTTCCTTTTATGTTATATCAGGTGGAATGGATTTCTTCGTCTATCCACTCTTACAAGGACTCATTCCAAAAGAGCAAATTTACTGTAATGAAACAGACTTTTCAAATGAATACATTACAGTGAATTGGCCTCACCCTTGTGATCATCATTGTCAAAATCATTGCGGATTATGTAAATCATCACTCATCCGTAAATTAAGTGATACGAATGACTTCCATATTGTAATTGGAGATTCAATTACTGATTTACAAGCTGCAAAACAAGCGGATAAAGTGTTCGCTCGTGACTTCCTTATTACAAAATGTGAAGAAAATCATATTTCTTATACACCATTTGAATCGTTTCACGATGTTCAAACTGAATTAAAACATTTGTTGGAGGTGAAATTATGAAACAACTTTTTCGTCAATGGTATGACTTAAGCGAGATAAAAAAAGAATTAACAACACGAAATTGGTTTCCAGCAACGAGTGGTAATATTTCTATAAAGGTTAGTCATGAACCACTCACTTTTCTCATTACAGCAAGTGGTAAAGATAAAACAAAAACGACTCCAGATGATTTTCTATTAGTAGATCATCTAGGGATTCCCGTATTAGAGACTGAATTACGCCCTTCAGCAGAAACAATCTTGCATACACATATTTATAACAATACGAATGCCGGGTGCGTCCTTCATGTTCATACAACCGATAACAATGTCATCACAAATTTATATAGTGATGCAGTCACACTTCAAAATCAAGAAATTATTAAAGCTCTTGATATTTGGGAAGAAGGTGCAACAATAAACATTCCTATTATCGAAAACCATGCCCATATTCCAACGCTTGGAGAAAACTTCCGAAAGCATATACAAGGAGATTCGGGAGCAGTATTGATCCGTAACCATGGTATTACCGTATGGGGCCGAGATAGCTTTGATGCAAAGAAGAGATTAGAAGCTTATGAGTTTTTATTCCAATTTCATATAAAACTATTATCAATTCAAGGAGGCGTTTCTAATGGCGCAAATTCGTATTCATGAAGTAAATACTCGCATTGAAAATGAAGTGGAAGTATGTAAATTTCTACAAGAGGAAGGCGTTTTATATGAGAAATGGAACATCTCTAAGCTTCCTACTCATTTAAATGAAAATTATTCTTTAACAGATGAAAACAAGGCTGAAATATTAGCTGTGTTTTCAAAAGAAATTGCTGATGTTTCAGCACGCCGAGGTTATAAAGCACATGATGTAATTTCACTTTCAAATAGCACACCTAACCTTGACGAACTATTAATTAATTTCCAAAAAGAACACCATCATACTGATGATGAAGTTCGCTTTATTGTTAGTGGTCATGGCATCTTTGCCATTGAAGGAAAAGATGGGACATTCTTTGACGTTGAACTTGAGCCAGGCGATCTCATATCTGTTCCTGAAAATGCAAGACATTATTTTACCTTGCAAGATGATCGTCAAGTTGTAGCTATTCGTATTTTTGTTACAACTGAAGGCTGGGTTCCAATCTATTAAGGTAGTTAGTTGAATAAAAGGTTTTGGACCCCCTTTTCCAACCTTTTATTCACTCTACATATATACATCCTCCTATGGAACAGGCTTATTTCAAAAATGAAATAAGCCTGATTTTTTATGGTTCTAACCATATTACTCCTTTCGTTCAGCGCAATCTCTCCCTTCCATTTTCCAAGTATATTTATTAATTTTTTTTGAACATTTATTGAACTTTTTTTGAAGTTTTTCTGAAAATTCTGTTTTATATATGATATACTACAATTAACTAAGAAGGAAAAAAATCGCAAACAGAGGGGGATAATCATGAGTTTACTTATCGCACTTATACTAGGAGTTACGTGTGGAGCACTTCCTGTTATTTTAGGAGCTATTATGGAAGAGTTAGAAGTTGGTGTTTTAGGTTTTGTCGCATCTTGTGTAAGCGCTTTATTTTTTGGTTTGTTCGGTGCTATTCCTGTTTCAATTCTGTGTGCATTTTATATAATACGCCATGCTCGTGCAAAACAATTCGGTCCTAATCATATCGCGCAAGTTATTCCATTCCCAATTGAACGATGCCGCCGTGCCTCCAGCTTATAATTACAAAATTAAATATACCTAAATAAAAGTCCTCAAATGAGGACTTTTATTTATTTTCTTCTAGAAATTGAAATAGTTCTTTTAGATGCAAAGCGTCTTCACTATAGCTAACAGATACGTGACATATATCGTCAATCTCTGCTTCCATATAAAGATCAACTCCATCTCGATCATATTTCAATGCCAAATAAAATTCCATTTCTTCTAGCATCTTTTTGGAAGTTCGAATAACGTAATGCCCTTTTTCATCTCTTCCATATTCGAATTTCGGTTCAAAATCATATTTTTGTTTAAAAGCTTCTTTTTGCTTTTCATTAATTTGTATACATGTTGCTCGTTGTACAGCATCAATCATTCCATCAAATTTTTGAAGATCCATCTCATTTACCCCCTTATGTATTTTTTGTATAATACTTGTGTTCCGCTATTCTCTTCCCCGTCTTTTATTAGCTCTTCATACAATCCCTTCGCCAAACTTAAACCTGGTACTGGTAATTGTAATTTTTCAGCCTCATCTAAAGCAATCTTCATATCTTTCATAAAATGCTTTACATAAAACCCTGGTTCAAAATCTCCCTTTAACATTCGAGGAGCTAAATTGCTTAATGACCAGCTACCTGCTGCACCCGTTGAAATGCTCTCTAACACTTTATCTGGATTCAGTCCAGCTTTTTTCGCGTAAGCAACAGCTTCACAAACACCAATCATGTTGGAAGCAATCGCAATTTGATTGCACATTTTTGTATGTTGTCCACTCCCAGCTGATCCTTGCAACTGAATATTTGTTCCTAACTTTTCAAATAACGGTAAACATCTATCATATACTTCTTTTTCTCCACCAACCATAATTGCGAGTCTTGCTTCTTTTGCACCAACATCTCCTCCAGACACAGGTGCATCTAACGTATATATATTCTTACTTTTACCAGTTTCATTAATACGTTTTGCCAATGTTGGTGTAGATGTCGTGAAATCAATTGCGATTGTGCCTTCATTTGCATTCTTCAAAATTCCATCTACCCCAAAGTACACTTCTTCCACATCATGTGGATATCCAACCATAGTCATTACAACATCCACTTGCTTTACTAACTCTTTTGGTGTATCACACCAATTTGCACCCTCTTGTACTAAAGAGTCAGTCTTCGCTTTCGTTCTATTATATACATATACTTTATAACCGTCTTGCATTAAATGACGGACCATACTTTTTCCCATTACACCAATACCGATGAAACCAATTGATACATTTTTATGTTCCATTTTCTCATCCCCTTTGTTCTAATAAATCACTTACCATCTTTCGAAACTCTTTATTAAAACCATCATCCATACTATTTTTCACATTTGAAAATAAAATAACAAAAGTCCCTTTTTCTTTATTAAAATTATTGAAAGTGTTCCAACCAGATATTACACCATGATTATGAAAATAATCAGGATATATATAAAAACTAAATGCGTATTTTTTTTCTGCGGAAGGTGAAAACATCGCTTGTATACTTTGTTTAGAAAGAAGTTTCCCATTTATTATCGCTTCGTCTAACTTCTTCATATCCCCAACTGTCGTATACATCTCACCGCATCCATATAACCAATCCATTAACAATTTCTGTGCAGGTTCAAGTACATTCTCTTTCTTTACATATCCTTTTGTAAAATGCTGTTCTCCCTTAGCCATATTTCCCATACCAGATTCATGCATTCCTGCTTTAGTAAATATATTTTCTTTTATGTAATCTCCTAAAGTTTTTTTTGATATACTTTCTACAATATAGGCTAGCACCATATAATTATAATCTGTATATCTCCAACCTGTGCCTGGCGGAAATTCTAATTTTTGACTTCCAATCCAATTTACTAAGTTTATACGAGAAGCGGCATTCACTTTACCTTTTCCGCTTTTTGGTAAACCAGAGGTGTGTGTTAACAAATGATATAAAGTAATCTTTTTATCTACTGGAAAAGAGGGAATATATTTATTTACATTATCTTGAATATTTAGCTTCCCTTGTTCTTGCAGCTGTAAAATAGATGTCGCCACAACTGTTTTCGTAATAGAACCGATACGATATTTTGTTTGAGGTGTATTCTCTATCTTATTTTGAACATCAGCATACCCATATCCTTTATTCAATATAACATGCTCTTTATCTGTTACTAAAACTGTTCCATTAAATTGCTTTCCTATTAAATATTGATCTAACTTTTGAGATATACTAGCATAATCAATTTTCTTTTCTTTTTTTTCTTCTACATTCTCTTGTACTTCTGATTCAATAGTAGGATTTACCTTAGTTGTTAATACAGTGCTTTCCTTGATATTGGGATTATAGAGAAAATAGTATGCTCCACCACAAACTACAATAGACAGCGAAGCCATCGTCATTATTTTTTTCATCCTGTTGTTCCTCCATAATTCCTTCGTTCAAAATTCCCCCTACATTCTATTATCAAAGAATAAAAAAAAATCGCAACACTTTGTTGCGAAAAATCACTTTTTTTCTTTTCTATATACACACACTTGATTTTTCCCATTTTTTTTCGCTTCATATAATGCAATATCCGCTCGTTGCATTAATTCTTCTCTTGTAATCCCTTTTTCATATAATGCAACTCCAAAGCTCGCTGTTAATTTCGAAATTCCTGAGAATTGCTTTGTTTCAATGAAAAATCGTAATGATTCCGCAACCTGAAAGGCTTCCTTTTCTACTGTATTCGTTACTAATATAATAAATTCTTCTCCTCCCCACCTTGCAAACACATGTTGCTGCTCCACTTTAGATTTCATAAGCTCTGCAAGCTGAATCAATGCTAAGTCACCAAAATCATGGCCATACGTGTCATTTACTGCTTTAAAATTATCTATATCAAATAAAATAAGTGCTATGTTTTCATTATTGCGCATCGCATTATCCCATTCTGCCTCGAGTATTTGTTGGAATTTCAAACGATTATAAATCTCTGTTAACGAATCTATCATAGCAAGCCTTTCTTGTTCTTGATAGATTTCATCTAATTCTGTAATCTCTGTACACTTCACAATAAATCTTGATAAATCTTCTGGCAATGGTGTCGCACGCAATAAAAAAGTTGACACTTCCCCTTCATAGTTGGACATCTTAATTCTTCTATCATATGATAATGTATCATCTAACCATGTTATATCATGGGTTGTTGAATAGTATCCATTTTCTCTAATAAGATGTTCAGCAAATACTAAATGTTGCTCACGATAAGCAAACAAATTTTCATATCCGAAAAACTCTAAAAAATTTGTATTACAATCAACAATCTCATCGTCTTCTACTATAAATAATAGATCATTTCGAAAATCAAACATCGTTTGAAGTAGCTCTTGTTGCAAACTTACTTGTCGCACTAAAGAAAGCTGATATAAGCTTTTATTCACTTCCTCTAACACCATTTGCGGAGTCACAGGGGCTATCACAATATTACGTATTCCTAACGTAAGCACCTCTGCAAACTCGCTTGTTATTTGTTGATCCCAAATGACAATAAATGTACTCTGTGGATTATACATATTCTTAATATATTTTATTTGGGAAAAATCAGTTACATACATAATTACAATATGTGGTTTTGTTCTCTGAAACAATTCTTCTCCTTCTTCAAAACTATTTGCTATAAACATACATTTTGGATGGATATTTTCTATCGTTTGTTGATGTGTACATCCATTTTCTATATAAAGGACATTTAACTGAAGATCTTGTAATACATTTTGGAAAACCGTATTCTCTAATAAAAAATGTAGTATGTTCATCACTAGTCTTCACTCACTTCATATATCTTGTTCTACTGAATTCCTCACAAACCTTTTATAAAAAACTGTTCTCTAAAAACTTTAATGAGTGAGGGATACATGTTAACAAGCTAATTGAGAATGTTCTCTTCACTTTTCACTCTATAAATTCCTTTTTTAGTGTATGATTATAGGAATTGTATCGTTTGTATGAATGCCCTAGCTTCCGCTTTAAAACTTGACAATTAAAATAAAGATATTATATTCTTAAATTCGACAACTTACAAAATGTAAGTAGAATATATTACATGTATTTTTTTCATAATTTGATATGTAATTTGGAGGATATACAATGAAAAACGACAACTTTTTTAACGTTCTATATGAACGCACATCTACACGTGCATTCAACCCAGAAAAAGAAATTTCATCTACAGAGTTACACGAGATTTTAAAGGGAGCTGCTCAAGCACCTTCTGCTTGGAACTTGCAGCACTGGAAATTCCTCGTATTCCAAGGTGAAGATGTACAGAAACGATTACATCCAATTGCTTATAACCAACAACAAATTCTTGATGCTTCTGCTGTAGTCGCTATTTTAGGTGATTTAGAAGCTTATAAAAATGTTGAACCTGTTTACGGTCCAATTGTAGAACAAGGATTTATGAAAGAAGAAGCAAAAGAACGCTTAGCTAAAAATATCGAGTCTGCATATGCTCGTGAGCAATTCCCAAGGGATGCAGCCTTTTCAAATGCATCTTTAGCAGCTATGCAACTTATGCTTGCAGCTAAAGCGACTGGCTGGGATACTTGTGCTATTGGTGGTTTCAATCCACAAGCCCTTACAGAAGAATTTAATGTTTCATCTCGTTACATACCAATTATGCTTATTACAATTGGTGAATCAACCTTAAAAGGCCATCCTGCACCACGAATGAGTGTAGAACAAGTGAGTGAATGGGCAAAATAACAAAAAAACGAAGGTAATTTCATTACCTTCGTTTTTTTGTTCTGTCACACATTCGTAATATTACAATGTATTATTCGACAACTATACATAAAAAAACAGTAAATTTTATACTATTTTCATACACAAAAATGACGTTATATGTCGAATTTTGTTAAAGTACCGAAATATAATCGTGTGTTTTTGTTACAATTATGATACAATAATAACAAATAGATAACAAGAGAGGGATTTTCATTGAGTTCATACGGAAGCTTTATTGCACTTTTATGTTACATAGTAACTGTACTGCTTCTATATTTTATTGGCGATGCTGCGAACATTTCAGTATTACAATTCCCAAAAGAAGAAGCATTCCAATTAGAATCAGAAAAACATACTGCACGATCCATTGTACCGCTACTTTTAGCTCTTCCTGTATATATCATCGTTTTATATAAAAGCAAAAAAGTGTAAAGGCTACCTATTTCATTCATTTCGGTGGTCTTTACACTTTTTTGTGATATCTATCCTATTTTAAACATCATCCCGTAATAAACACCCAGCTAGTCATTTAAAATGAGAAATTCCCCTAGAAAAAATTCCACTCTCTGTCCAGTCACTCACTACCGAACTTACATAGATTATAAGTGTGAAGGGGGTGATGAGGATTATGTTTGGATCATTTGGATGCTGTGATAACTTTAGAGACTGTCATCATCATGAAAGAGAGTGCAGACATCATGAGAAAGAGAAAGAGAAAGAAGTAGTTAGACCACAACAACCAGCTGTATGTAACGTACTTGCTAGCATTTCAGTTGGAACAGAGCTTTCTCTTTTAAGCATTAGAGGTAACGGCACTTTCAACAATGTAATTTTTGAAGGTTTCGCTAACGGTGTTGCTCTTTTCTCTGCTTTAGCTCGTAATGACAAAGATAACAAAGATAACAATAAAGACGATAAGAACAATCAAAACCGTAATACTTTTACTGGTATTTTACGTGTATGCCCAACTGATATCGTTGCTATCGCTATCTAATTCTGTTCCTTATCCTCTATAGTAAGAAAATAAGATTTACTTTTCTCATAGAAAAAACCTGAGACCGATTTCAAATCGACTCAGGTTTTTTTATTGATTATATGCTTTTAACTAGTTCAACAACTTCTTCAGCAGTTGACATCATTAATGCTTTTTCTGCTAATGTTTCCATTTCTGCTTTTGACAACTTGCTTAGTTGTGTTCTTGCAGGAAGAATAGATGTTGCACTCATACTGAACTCATCTAAACCTAATCCTAATAATAATGGGATAGCAAGTGAATCGCCCGCCATCTCACCACACATACCAGCCCATTTGCCTTCTTTATGAGCAGCATCAATAACCATTTTTACAAGACGTAAAATAGATGGGTTATATGGTTGGTATAAGTAAGATACTTGTTCGTTCATACGGTCTGCAGCCATTGTGTATTGAATTAAGTCGTTTGTTCCGATAGAGAAGAAATCAACTTCTTTTGCGAATTGATCTGCTAATACTGCTGAAGCTGGGATTTCAACCATCATACCAACTTCAATAGAATCAGAAACAGTTGTACCCGCTTCTACAAGTTTCGCTTTCTCTTCTAATAAAATCGCTTTCGCTTGACGGAACTCATCAAGAGTTGCAATCATTGGGAACATAATTTTTAAGTTACCGTATACGCTAGCACGAAGTAATGCACGAAGTTGTGTACGGAACACATCTTGCTCATCAAGACATAAGCGAATTGCACGGTATCCTAAGAATGGGTTCATTTCTTTTGGTAAATGTAAGTATGGAAGCTCTTTATCTCCACCGATGTCAAGTGTACGAACAACAACAGGTTGACCTTCTTTTACACCTTCAAGAACTGCTTTATACGCTTCGAACTGCTCTTCTTCTGTTGGAAGATTGTCACGGCCCATGTATAAGAATTCTGTACGGTATAAACCAACGCCTTCTCCGCCATTATCGATAATACCTTGTACATCATTTGGTGTTCCGATATTTGCAACAAGCTCAACGTGATGTCCATCACTTGTTACAGTAGCTTGGTCTTTTAATTTTGCCCATTCAGCTTTTTGCTCTTCAAATTTCGCTTTCTTTTCTTCAAACGAGCGAAGAGTTTCTTCTGATGGATTAACAATTACTTCTCCATCTAAACCATCGATGATTACGATATCGCCATTTTGGATTTTCTCCATAACAACTTTTGTACCAACAACAGCTGGAATTTCCATAGAACGAGCCATAATTGCAGAGTGAGATGTACGTCCACCGATATCAGTTGTAAAACCTTTTGCATACTTACGGTTTAACTGAGCTGTATCAGATGGTGTTAAATCTTCAGCAATAATGATTACTTCTTCAGAAATTGTACCTGGATTTGAGAAGTTAATGCCTAGTAAATGTGCAAGAACACGTTTTGTTACGTCACGAATGTCCGCAGCACGTTCTTTCATATATTCGTTATCCATGTTTTCAAACATAGAAATAAACATTGATGCAACTTCATCCATTGCAAATTCAGCATTTACTTTTTCGCTATTTACTTTATCTTTTACTGGGTTTACTAGTTCTGGATCATTTAACACTAATAAATGTGCTTCAAAGATCGCAGCTTTGTCAGCACCTAGCTCAGCAAAAGCGTGGTCCTTAATAGCTTCTAATTCAGTTTTTGCTTTCTCAAGCGCAGCTTCTAAGCGTGCAATTTCTGCAGCTTCGTTTGTAATTGATTTCTTTTCGATGTTAAATTCAGGATTTTCAAGTCTGAAAGCCTTTGCAATAGCAATCCCACTTGATGCAGCGATCCCTTGAATGTTAAGAGTCATTATTCTCCTAATCCTTCGTTTTTCATAGTTTCTTCGATAGCTGCTAGTGCTTGAGCTGCATCATCACCATTTGCAGTGATTTTAATTTCCGCGCCTTGTTGAATACCTAAAGACATAACGCCCATGATTGATTTTAGGTTAACGTTCTTTCCGTTATACTCTAAGTTAATGTCAGAACCAAATTTGCTTGCAGTGTTTACAAGTAGAGTTGCTGGACGTGCATGAATTCCTGAGTCGCTAGTTACTTTAAAGATTTTTTCCATGATAATTTATCTCCTTTAAATTACAGTATTTTTTAGTTGTATAGACGTGAGTACTACATCATCTATTGTATATAATAGGCGATGTTCGGTCAACCACATCGCCTATTATAATTATAAACATTTTGCGTCAAATTCCTACTGAATGTCAATAATAGCGTTTTCGCCCTTCTTAACATTTCCATCTTTTTTCAATTCGACTTGTTGCCCTTGTTGTAAATTCGTAAATACAATTGGTGTAATGATAGATGGTGCATTTTCTTTTACAAATGCAAGATCTACTTTTAATAATGGTTGTCCTTGTTTCACTTTGTCACCTTGTGCTACAAGTGCTTCAAAACCTTCACCATTTAATTTTACAGTATCAATACCGAAGTGGATTAAAATTTCTTTTCCACCTTCAGATTGAATACCAATTGCATGCTTTGTAGGGAATACGTTGACAATTTCACCGTTAACTGGAGAAACTACTGTTCCTTCTGTTGGCTCGATTGCAAATCCGTCTCCCATCATTTTTCCTGAGAATACTTGATCAGGCACTTCTGTAATTGGTAGGATTTTCCCTTCGATTGGTGAAACGATTGTTTCGTTTTCATCAACTTTTTGAGGAGCTTCTTCTACTTTTACAGGCTCTTCTTTTTCAACATGAGGTGTACGACCTGACATAATATCATGAATTTGTGATTTTAATGTGTCAGATTTCGGTCCAAAAATAGCTTGAATGTTATTTCCAACTTCAAGTACACCAGCTGCTCCAAGCTCTTTTAAGCGATCTTTGTTTACATTCTTTTGTTCGTTAACTTGAACACGTAAACGAGTAATACAAGCGTCTAAAGAAGCAATGTTTTCTTTACCACCAAGTGCTACTAATACTTCACGAGGAAGTTCACCAGCTTCTGCTTTTCCTGCACCTTCATTCGCATTTGCTACTTCACGACCAGGTGTTTTTAAATCCCATTTACGGATTGCAAATCGGAATCCGAAGTAGTAAATAACTGCTAGTACAAGACCAACAATAATTACCCACCACCATGCCGTACGACCTGGTAGTACACCAAATAATAGGAAGTCGATTAAACCACCAGAGAATGTCATACCAATTTTAACACCTAAAATTTGCATTGTCATAAATGATAGACCAGCGAATACTGCGTGAATTCCGAATAATACTGGTGCTACGAATAAGAATGAAAATTCAAGTGGCTCTGTGATACCTGTTAAGAAAGATGTTAATGCAGCAGAACCTAAAATACCTGCTGCTAATTTTTTGTTTTCTGGACGTGCTTCATGGTACATTGCTAAAGCTGCTGCTGGAAGACCGAACATCATGAACGGATACTTACCAGTTGTAAATGTACCTGCTGTTAATTCTACACCGTCTTTTAACTGTGCCATAAAGATTTTTTGGTCACCACGGATTAATTCGCCAGCCGCATTTGTATACTGACCGAATTCGAACCAGAACGGTGAATAGAAAATGTGATGTAATCCAAAAGGAATTAATGAACGTTCAATTAAACCGAAAACAAATGCTGCTATCGTTCTATTTGCATCAATCATTTGATGTGAGAACGTGTTTAAGCCACCTTGAATGTATGGCCAAACGAAGCACATGATAATACCTACTACTAAAGAGAATGTTGCAGTTGCGATCGGTACGAAACGCTTACCTGCAAAGAAACCTAAGTATGATGGTAATTCAATGTTGAAGTATTTATTGTAACAATATGCCGCTACTATCCCGACGATAATACCGCCAAACACTCCAGTTTGTAGCGTTGGAATTCCTAATACGTTTGCATACGCTGGATCTGCAAATCCAATTTTTACTGGGTCTGCTCCAGAACTTGTTACTTTCACTAGCTTATCTACTTCTAAGAACACACTCATCGTTTTGTTCATAATTAAGTAACCAACGAATGCTGCTAAACCAGCTACTCCGTCTCCACCAGCTAAACCAATTGCTACCCCAACTGCGAATAATAATGCAAGGTTAGCGAAAATAATATCACCAGATTGTTCCATAATTTTTGCTACCATTACGAACCAATCTGCTTTTAAAGCAGGAATAACATTTGTTAACTGTGGATTTTGAAATGCATTACCAAATCCAAGTAAAATACCTGCTGCCGGTAAAATCGCTACTGGAAGCATAAGCGCTTTTCCGACTTTTTGAAGAACACCAAAGATCTTCTTAAACATGGAAACCCTTCCTCTCTTATCTATATTGATACCTTCCGACAAACGCCAAAAAGGCATGAGGAAAAAAAGATAGAACGATAGCTATACAAAGGGTAGTATATCCCTTTCTCTAGCTTACATTCCTTACTTTTCTCCACTCATGCCTGATCGAATCAGTAACACGTGTCAAAAATAGGTTTACTTATAAGTTCACTATAATTAAGGCAAACGTTTTCGTTACTTACCTTAATGTGTTTGTCGAAAATTGTATAACTTTGCAATAGTTATTATACATAACTATTGTAAGCGATTCAATGATTTTTTTTAACGTTTTCATTTTAGACAAAAATATATGGCTTTTTACACATGCTCTGCCTTCACTAAGCGCTGCAGGTGCATCGTTAAATATATGCTCTCTGCTTCATAAACAGGAAGTTGCAATTCTTTTTGCATGACCTTAACTAGCTTCCAAGCTAAATTATAACAGACAGGATATTCCGCCTTTAATAAATCAGCAAAACTTTGTGATTCCTCTACTTTCTCCCCTTTTTTCACCCGTTCAATTGCATATTGCAAGTGACGAATAAGGCGTAAATAGTGAATACTTTCTTGGTCTAATGTAATTTGTAAGTTTGTCTCAATTAAAGATACAAGCTGTGCAATGAGACGGGAGTTTTGATTGACTGAAGATAAATCTGAATTCGTAAGTGAACTGTAAATATGGAGTGCAATAAACCCAATTTCTCCTTCTGGCAATGTAATTTGCAAACGAGAATTTAAAAGGTTTACAACACCTTCAGCAATTTTATATTCCTCTGGATAGAGCATTTTCGTTTCAACTAAAAAAGGATTATCAATTGTAAGTCCTTGTTTTAAACGCTTAATCGCAAAAGAAATATGATCTGTTAAAGCGATATGAATATGTTCATTTAATGGAGACGTTGCTTTTTCTTGAATATAGAACATAATATCATTCATTAATTCAATTAATTTTTCACTCACATGTGGAACTAACAGTTTGTATTGTTCACGATCACGTTCATTTTTTAAAACAAACATTTTTTCAATTTGTTCTTGCTCCAATACATCTTTCGCTTTTTTCCCAAATCCAATTCCTTTACCAATCACTACTACTTCCTCGTGTTCAGGATGGCTAGCAATGATGACATTATTATTTAAAACTTTTTTAATTTCTAGATAATTACTCATATAACACCACCCTCGTACTTAAATAGCCTGCTTTTATGTTACAGAACATTCTTCTTTGTCGTCAATGTAAAACATCTACCATTTCATAAAAATTCATTTTTTAGACATGTTTATATATGATGCGTATAATGTAAGAGCAACTGTACATAGAAAGGAGATAACAACATGATTAAAATGTTTGTAAGTGATATCGACGGTACAATGATGCAACACGGAGGTTTAATTGACGAACAGGATATTGTAGCACTTCGTAGTCTCGCTGAGCAAAATGTTATTCTTTGTTTTGCTTCTGGCCGACTTGATAATGAAATTGCAGACTTAATGAAAGCTGTAAATACAAATTTCCATCGTATTAGTGTTAATGGTGTTTTTGTATATACAAATGAAAATAAACAGCTATTATCTGCAACTTTTGATTCGAGCATTCTTCCTGAGTTGTTAGACATGACGAATGAAGATCCTTATTTCCGTTATGTTAGTGATGAACATAATTACTACATTGAAGAGAAAACGCCGTTTATTCATGAACTTGAGCAACAAGTAACGATGACTTCTGTTGAAGAACCAAATTTATTACAGAAAATAGATGATACAATTTTTCCAAATAAAATTTCTGTCGGTGGAACAAAGGAGAGCTTACAACTCCTTCAGAAAAAAATTGATGAAAAATTCCATGGAAAAGTTAGTACCTTCATTTCAGCAGAACAATGTTTAGATGTAATGCCACCTAATATTAGTAAAGGTTCTGCTATTTCTGTTTTATTAAAAGAATTTCAATTACAACCAGAGGAAGTTGCTTGCATAGGGGATTCTTATAATGATATTCCAATGTTTTCTTTAACTCCTCACAGTTTTGCTATGGCTCAAGCAGATGACGCAGTAAAAGAACACGCTCACTATGTAGTGAATACAGTTAAAGATGCTGTTAACCACGTAATTGCTCATAATAAAAATACGACTCACTCCTTGTAAGGATGAGTCGTATTTTTTCTTTACATGTTAAACAATTTGACATTTACTGTACTTCACAAACTGAAATATATTATTTGTTACGTGCGATATTTGTAATAAACTTATAACGATCCCCACGATAAATACATTTCACATACTCTAACGGTACTTCACCTTCTGAATATGACCATTGACGCATTACAAGCACTGGCGCCTTTTTAGGAATATGCAGATGTTCCGCTTCATTATCCGTTGCAATTGAAGCTTCAATTGATTGAGTAGCGCTAACGAGTTTAAAGCCCAGTTTTTTCTCTAAATGTTCATATAAAGATTGTTGCAATATTTCTTCGTTAATATCTTTTACAAGAGCTGGCGACAAATATGTCGTCTCAAAAGCAATCGGTTCATCATCAGCTAAGCGAATACGCCTCACTTCATAAACCGACTCTCCCTCCTGTATTCTCAGCCGGTCTGCTATTTTCGCAGTAGCTGGAACTAGGCGGAAACTTAGTAATTGACTACTTGGGTTCATCCCACGAGAAATCATATCTTCTGTGAATCCTGTCATTCCTTGCAATTTTTGTTCCACTTTCGGAAGTTGGACAAACGTACCGATTCCACGTTTCCGATATAAATAACCTTGTTCCACTAAATTATTAATCGCCTGTCTGATTGTCATACGACTCACTTCGAACTTATCGCAAAGTTCATTCTCAGATGGGATTTTATCTCCCGGCTTCCATTCGCCGTCCTCAATTAGCTGTTTCACCCACTCTTGAATCTGATAATAGATCGGAAATGGTGAATACTTGTCGATGTTCATCAGCAATCGCCTCACTGCATAAAGATAGAGCTTCTTGATCAGCGATTACGGTTACATTCGGATGACGTTGTAAAACTGTAGCAGGACACGCTTCACTATATGCACCTTGCAATAATTCTTTAACAGCTTGTGCCTTTTTAGAACCCATAGCAACAAGTAGAATTTGTTTCGCTTTCATAATGCTTCCAATTCCCATTGTAATTGCATGAGTTGGCACATCTTCTTCTTTTTCGAAGAAGCGAAGGTTTGCTTGGCGTGTAGATTCTGTTAATTCAACAATGTTTGTTGGAGAATTAAACGGTGTTCCTGGTTCGTTAAATCCGATGTGACCGTTTTCACCGATTCCAAGAATCTGTAGGTCAACTGGGTTAGCAGCTAGAATGCCCTCGTAACGTTTGCACTCTTCCTCTAAATCACTTGCCATCCCGTTTGGTACATAAGTTTGTTTAAATGGAAGATGATCAAACAACTGTTCTTGCATGAAATAGTGATAGCTGTTTTTATCTTCATGTGGTAAATTTACGTACTCATCTAAGTTTACAGTGGTTACACGGCTTGTATCAAGTTTATTTTTTCGCATTTCTGCATAAATACCTAATGGAGAGCTTCCTGTAGCCATTCCTAATGTTGGATTTTCTTTTGTTTTTACAACTTCTTCAATTAATTTATAACCTGCTTCTGCTAGTTCTTCTGGAGTTTTTACAACAAGAATATTCATTTAATTACTTCCCTTCCTTCATATGAATTCCTAAACGAACCGTATCATATACATGTAAATCTTCATTCATCACAACAAAGTCTGCATCTTTTCCTACCGCTAATACACCTTTATTATTTAATCCAAACTCTTCTGCTTGGTTAACTGATGTCATCAGTACTGCATCTTCGATTGAACAACCTGTAAATTCAATTACGTTTCGGAAAGCTTGATCCATTTTTAGAATACTACCAGCTAACGTTCCATCTTCTAATCGAGCACTACCATCTTTTACATGTACTGGCTGTCCGCCAAGCTCATATAATCCATCTTCAAGACCTTTTGCACGCATTGCGTCAGTAATAACACTTACTTTTTTCGGTCCTTTTAATTTATATGCTAATTTCACCATATCTGGATGAATGTGAATACCATCTGTAATTACTTCAACCATTACATCTGGATTTAATAACACATGACCAACAACTCCTGGTTCACGGTGATGTAATCCACGCATTTGATTGTATAAATGCGTTGCATGTGTAATGTTTCTGTTTTTTAGTTGCGCATCAATTGCATCTGTATGCCCCATTGTGCCGACAACACCAGTTTCAGCAAGATACTGCTCAAACTCTAACGCTCCTTCTTCTTCAGGTGCGTATGTTACTAATTTAATTAGATTTCCGCTTGCTTCCTGCCATTGTTTAAATTGTTCAATATTCGCAGGAACAATATGTTCAAGTGGCTGTGCACCTGCACGTTTTTTTGAAACATACGGTCCTTCTAAGTGAATATATTCGAAATGTGCTCCTTTTTCTTTCGCTTCCTTCGCAGCATGTAGTGCTGCTTCGATTGCTTCTGGAGCTTGTGTCATTGTTGTTGGGAAGTAAGTTGTAACTCCTTCTTTTAACATTTCTTTCCCTAGAGTTACTAACCCATCGCTATTTGCATCCATCGCATCAATATCGTATCCACCATGAATATGAACATCAATCATACCTGGAATCACAATCTTCCCTGCCGCATCTAAAACAGTTTCATTTTCTTGTGATACATATTGAGCCATCAAACCAATTTCTTTAATTGTTTCTGCGTAACGAATAAATCCGTTTTCTACTACTTCTTGACCTGTATAAATTTTGGCATTGATGACAACTTGCGTTTTCATTTTCATCGATCCTTTCCCATGAAATACCTACTTGTTATTATTACCTTATTCGCCTAATTCCATCTTAATATATGCACGAGTAGTTGTCTATACATTCTAATGAAATTTCCTCTTTGTTTAACAAAAAGGAAGCTTAGTACGTCTCTCGCAATTATAATATATGTTATTCATTTTTTCCAAAAAGGAACTATATCATCTAACGTATGAATCACTTGAGTAATGGCATTAATCCGCTAGACCCTATTGTAATATGTTCGCCGTCTGTTTCCATTTCTACTGTACGTCTATTTGTTCCATACATCATTATACCACGCTGTTTTAATCGTCTCACTACACTTTGATGCGGATGTCCATACGGATTTCTGCTACCATAAGAAAGAATCGCGAACTGTGGTTCTACCTTCTTTATAAACCTTTCACTTGTTGAAGTATATGAGCCATGATGTCCCACCTTTAATACATCTGCATGTACATCAAATTGCTTTAATATTTCAGTTTCCGTCCGCACATCAGCATCACCCATTAGTAAAAAATCTGCCTTACCATACCGAACCTTTAATACAATTGAAGATTCATTATTTTCATCTTTGGACTTCCCATTGTTTAATACTTGTATGGAAACATGCGGATCTAGCGGTATGTATTGGCCCTCTTTTACTGAAATGAAAGGGATTCCCCTTTTCTTTATATGATTTCGATACGTATGATAAGTAAGAGAACTATATGTTTTTCCACTATCTAATATAAGTGATACCGGCATTTGCTCTACAATCGGAATGAGCCCTCCAATGTGATCCATATCAGGATGAGTACTGACGATCGCATCTAAATGGTTAATTCCTTTTTCAATTAGTTTTTGGATGATAACCTCACCAGCTTCATAAGGTCCTCCATCAATTAACATCGTTTGTCCATTTGGTAATGTAATAAGTGTTGCATCACCTTGTCCAACTTTTAAGAAACTCACTTTCATTTTACCAAAATGTTGCCGCTGCATATGTAAAGGAGACGCAGTATGAATAGACATCATATACCTTTTGGCAGATGCACTATTTAAAGAAAAGCATAACAAAACAGAAACTAATAATAAAACACTTCGTATACCTCTCATAACTCGTCTCCTTTTTTCAATTAGTATGGCACGGTATATAATTGATATACAAAAAAAGCTTAGCAAAATGCTAAGCTTTTATTTCGATATCTCTTGTAAAGAACCGAAGAATAGATCCGCTTCATTCATTTGTTCGTTTTCTTCAGAAAGCGGAGGTAAATCATCTAATGTTTTTAATCCAAACGTGTCCAAAAATTCTTTCGTCGTTCCATATAAAATAGGACGCCCAGGTCCTTCTGCTCTTCCCATTTCTTTTATAAGTAAGTGTGATACTAACGTTTGTAACGCCTTATCAGTTTTTACTCCTCTAATCTCTTCCATTTCAGTTCTTGTAATTGGTTGACGATACGCAACAATCGCTAACGTTTCTAGTGCGGCCTGAGAGAGTGAAGCAGCTGTTGGGATATCTATTAATTTTTGATAGTACGACGCATGTTCTTTCTTTGTAGCAAAACGATATACTTTTGCATACTGTACAATTTGCAAACCGCGGTGTGCACCTTCACATTCTTTTTGCATTTCTTCTAAAATATCGATTACTTCGTTTCCTTCAATTTCAAGGACTTTTGCTATTTGTTCAGGATAAATCCCTTCATCACCAGAAACAAATAAAAGCCCTTCAATGATTGATTTCTGTTCTGTTCTATCCATCTTACGAGCTCCTTCCTCCTATTTTCTCCATAAAAATACACATCAAAAAACCGAATCACAATCAATGCGTTCGGTTCAATATTTTTTCTCTTGTTCCAAACGATACATTCAAACCTAGCATGAGATATAATCTTTCTATCCCATTTTCCATACTAACTCTATGCAGATTTAGTATAGCTTGATACGAAAATTTCATCAAAATTATGTTCTTGTTCAATTACGATTTGTTGATTTTTCATAAGCTCAAGAACCGCTAAAAATGTTACAACCATTATTTCCCGTTCATCATCAACAAACAAATCATAAAAACTTTGACGACCACCTTGTATTTCTAACTGCTTTAAAATATCCGTCATGCGCTGTTCAATTGGTATTTCTTGACGAGTAATACGTGTTGTCACAGGCTTCTTTGCTTTTTTACGGCGCATTAATTTTTGAAATGCCGCTAGCATATCATATAACGTAACATCAAGAGGCAAGTTTGTCTCCTCTTCTTGTTGCAACGATGTAAAATCAATTGGCGGACGTGTATATAGCTGTGCTCTTTCTTGTTCTCTTTCTTTTAGTTCAGTAGCAACTTGCTTATATTTCTTATATTCAATTAACCTCTCCATCAATTCTTGGCGAGGATCATCTATAAAGTCATCACCGTTATCAAGTACATCTTCTTCATGTTTCGGCAACAACATTTTACTTTTAATTTGTAATAACGTTGCAGCCATTACTAAATACTCACTTGCAACATCTAATTGTAGTTCTTTCATCGTATGAACATATGATAAATATTGCTCTGTAATTTCCGCTACAGGAATATTATATATATCAATTTCATAACGATGTATTAAATGTAACAATAAATCTAAAGGCCCTTCAAAAGCCTCTACTTTAAAATTATACTGCACAAAGCATCCCACCACATTTTTTCTATAACAACATAAGTATAGAGCATACTCATGTTCTATCCAACCTTTTTAAGAAATTTAATTAAAAATAGACCTATGCCTATGTCATCATGCCCACCACTTCATATGATAACAGTGTAGTAAGAACAATGTAGGAGGTCAAAAAACTATGGGTCACGTTGATTGCGGTTTTAGCGGTGGGTTCGCATTACTTGTTGTTTTGTTTATTTTACTAATTATTGTAGGGGCAGCTTGCTTCTGCTAATATGAACAATAACGACTAGGGAGAAATTCTCTAGTCGTTTATTGTTCATATTTCTATGATAAACTTATATTTATAAACGTTAGATAGGAGCGAAGAAAATGTATCCTACCGAATACATACAGTTTTTAATTCATTTTCACGGAGATTATGATTATTTTGAATGTCACGAAATACTGGAAGAATATTGGAAAACAAAACCAAGAGGAGATCGTGATAATTATTTAGTCGGCCTCATTCAAATTGCAGTTTCTTTATACCATCACAGACGCTCTAACTGGAATGGCGCAGAGAAGATGATGAAAAGCGCCATAACGATTTTAGAAAAAAACAGCGCACATTTACTTCGTTTAGGAATAAATGAGGCACAACTTCTATTCTTACTCAAAGATAAATTGCAATCTATCCAGAAAAAAGAAGGTTTTACACCATTATTTTTACCATTATCGGATACAACATTAGAAAAACAATGCATAGAATTATGTCAGAAACAAAACCTTCCTTGGAAAGACGTGAATGCTATTTCTAATGAATATATAATACATAAACACACATTACGTGATCGAACAGAAGTCATCGCTGAACGAAACGAACAATTACAAAAAAGAAAGCAGAGATAATAAACTACTTATCTCTGCTTTCACGAATGTATATTTTGTTCAAGCCCTTTACACTTTTTGCAAAAACTTGCTGTTTGCTCATTTCCGCAAATTGTAAACTCAAGAAATTTACTCTTTAACTCTTGAACCATCTTCGTCCCAATACCCATATGACGATGAGATGGGTTCACACTCAAATGCTGAATTTCCAAAACTTGATTCTCTTTTTTTACAATCCCCATTATTCCAACAAAATCTTCGTTTTGTTTCCACAAATACAATTGCCAATCATCCTTTGCTTCATAATCTTTCATTGTCAATTGTAATGTTTTCACATCTTTTTCAGTTGGCATAAATGAAAGAAGCCCCATTGCAATCTTTTCATAACTTTTTTTAAAACGAATTAACATAACCCTTATCCCTTCTTACAAAAGTTACAAACTATTAAATCCCCTCAATCACTCTTTTCATATCACATTCATTTTACAATATTTTCAACAGAGTGAGAAGAGCTTAAAACAACTTGATAATCATACAAAGCGAAAAGAAGAAAGTCAAATATACGTTTCATTACTATTTTTTCTAAGTAGATAAAAGAAGAAACGCTATTATATGAAAGTGAATAGAAACATCCACCGCTCATTATCACTTCACTATTCATCACCTTAGAGCAGATGAATTCTAGCAAAATGAATATAATAAAAAATCTTTATTGAAACATATAATCTAATGTATTCTATGTAATTTGTTAAAATTTTGTTCTCATAAGCGACATATTTTCACTACAATCACATTACTACTTGTATCATGTACCGTAAACGAAATACCCATTCCTATTAAAAATAAAAAAGAGAGCAATTGCTCTCTTTTCTCATTAACTTATTCTTCCCAAACTTTAACTTCTTTCATTACATCACCTTGACGCATGTTTAATACTGTTTCAATGCCGCTTGTTGCTTTACCAAATACAGTATGTACACCATCTAAGTGTGGCTGTGGCTCATGAACGATAAAGAATTGGCTACCGCCTGTATTACGGCCAGCATGAGCCATAGAAAGTGATCCTACAAGGTGTCTATGAGGATTTCCATCAGTTTCACATGGGATAGAGTAACCTGGGCCACCTGCACCTGTTCCTGTTGGATCTCCACCTTGGCTTACGAAGCCAGGAATAACGCGGTGGAATGTCACACCATCATAAAATCCTTGCTCTGCTAGTTTTTTAAAGTTTTCTACTGTTTTTGGTGCCTCTTCTGGGAAAAATTCCAAATCGATTTTTTCACCATTTTCCATTAATATGTATCCTAAAGTTTTCATACGTATATGGTCTCCTTTCAACTATCTCAGCACTATATTACCACATTCATGACTAGAAACAAAAAGAATCCGACAATCTACATACTTCTTTTTTGAAATGTGGAAAAAGCTAGGTGACAAATAAGAAATATATACTATAATAACTGTGTTGCCCGAAAATTTTAGAAAGAGAAAGGGAGCGATTTTTCGTGAAAACGAAATTACTAGCTCTGCTATTAGCTGTAGCAGTATTTATTATGCCAACAGCTTCGTTTGCAGACATCATCGAAGGAGAATCAATTGTTACACTAGGAGAAAACTTGTCTGAACAACAAAAACAAGATCTGTTAAAAGAAATGAAAGCACCAAAAGATGCTACAATCATTACTGTGTCTAATGCGGAAGAACATAAATTTCTAGAAGGGATTGTTCCAAAAGCGCAAATTGGTACGAGAGCAATTTCCTCTTCTATGATCACATACACAAAGCCAGGTTCTGGTCTCATTGTACGTTCAAAAAACATTAATTCAATAACAGATGCAATGTACACAAACGCACTTATTACAGCAGGTGTGAAAGATGCAGAAATTCAAATTACTGCACCATTTAAAGTTTCTGGAACTGCTGCTTTAACTGGTTTAATGAAAGCCTATGAAACAACATCAAATAAAGCAATTCCTGAAGAAGTAAAAAAAGTAGCCAATGAAGAAATGGTGCAAACATCCCAGCTCGGCGATAAAATTGGTGAAGAAAAAGCAGTTCAACTTGTTGCAAAAATTAAAGAAGAAATTGCGAAAGAGCAGCCAAAAACGACTGAAGATTTGCGTTCATTAATTAAAAAAATTGCGGATCAACTTGGTATTACATTAACGGATGAACAGTTAGATAACTTAGTTGCGCTGTTCGATAAAATGAAAAATCTTAATATCGATTGGAATCAAGTTGGCAGTCAGTTAAATAAAGCAAAAGAACATGTTTCTGCCTTTTTAGGATCTGAAGAAGGGCAAAGTTTCCTAGATAAAGTTAAAGATTTCTTCTCAAGTATTATTGATTTTGTTAAATCGTTATTCAAATAAAAAGGGGCTCGTCACTGACGAGCTTCTTTTTTATACAAGTAACGGCAATTTCATAATAGCTTCTTCAACCGAACGAACTATATGATTTGCCTTCTCCTTCACATATGGATGAGCATGATGCAGAGTGAATGAATGCGGGGTTACTTCAAACATAGAAATATCATTGAAAGAATCTCCAATGCATGCAACTTCATTTGCTTCAATTTGTAAATGTTCCATGAGTCGTCTTAAAGCACTCCCTTTACTTACTCCCCTTGGCATAATGTCAACATAGCGTTTACCAGACATGAAAACTTCCGCTTCGTTCTGAAATGTATCTCGTAATTCTTGATCCAATGCTTCAATTGTCTCTTCTTCCCCAAAAACAAACAATTTCGCAGGATGTACAGTTTTACCAAATTCCTCTTCTAACGCTTCTACTTCAGCAATATGTACGCCCATATACGTTTCAAAATTATGATGATGTTCATTTTTTCTTTTTGTATACCGTTGCTCATTTGCACAAACAATATCTGCTAGTCCCTTTTTATGGATATATCGATATATTTCCTGGGCAATCCCATCTTCAAAACTTGATTTATGAAATATTTTCCCATCTGGCAGTAACATCGTCGCTCCATTTAAACTCGTTGTGTAATATGGGAATTCAAACCTATTGACGACTTCATCAATTCGATGGGTAAAGCGGCCTGAGGCAAAACAAATATTTGTCCCTTTTTCAGCTAACCAACAAATTGCACGTTCATCTTCTTTTTGCATATGATTCACATTGTAAACGAGCGTGTCATCTAAATCACTTACAAATAATTTAATCATGTCCTCTTCCCCTTCCATACACAATATCTACTCTAAGTGTACACAAAAAATGTTTGATTTTTGTTAAAAAACAATAAATTTTTGCTAAAAAAATAAACGGGTGTATAATCCCGTTTATTTTTGTCTTTTTACATTTTGAGGTCTTACAATACTTGGTCGTACTTTTAAACTAGACATCGTCGGACGGAGTAGAATTTTTGTTAATGCGCCCCAATCAAATGGTAAAAACGGCCATAAATAAGGTGTTTGCAAACTTTTTATAGACGTTAAAAATAAAATCAATATCGTCATACCAATTACAAAGCCCATCTCATGGAAGAGACCTGTTAAAATAATAACAAATAATTTTCCAACCTTATTTCCTAGCCCTAATTCATAACTCGGTGTTGCATATGCTCCGATCATAGAAACCGCTACATACAAAATAACTTCTGGTACAAACAAACCTACATCAATCGCTATTTGACCAATTAATATGGCGGAAATTAATCCTGCTGCAGACGATAACGGCGTTGGAGTATGAATGGCTGCCATCCTTAAAAATTCAAGTCCTACTTCTGCCATTATCACCTGTAATAAAATTGGTAAATGTGTCATCTTAGTCGGTCCAATAAAAGCAAGATTTGCTGGTAAAAGAGTTGGATCAAATACAAACACTAACCAAAACGGTAGTAAAAACAAGGAGAATAAAACACCTAAAAAGCGTACCCAACGTAAAAATGTTCCGACAGCTGGATTTTGTCTAAACTCTTCTGCATGCTGTAAATGATGAAAATATGTTGTTGGCGTAATCATAGCACTCGGTGATGTATCAACTAGTACTAGAACATGTCCTTCTAATAAATGATTCGCTGCTACATCCGGTCTTTCTGTATATCGAATAAGCGGGAATGGATTATAGCTTTGCTTTACAACAAATTCTTCCACTGTTTTATCCGCCATCGTAATGCCATCGACTTCAATGTTATTTAATTCTTGTTTTATAATCTTTACTAAATCTGGATTTGCCACATCTTGTACATATGTAATACAAATATCCGTTTGCGATCTATCCCCTACTCGAATAATTTCATTTCGAAGACGTGGATCTCGAATTCTTCTACGAATTAACGCTGTATTTACAACGATATTTTCAACAAATCCATCCCTCGCACCGCGTACTACTTTTTCAGTATCTGGCTCTGTCGGTGTTCGTCCTGGATAGCTACGAACATCTATCGCAAACGCTTCTGTTTCGCCTTCCACAAATATAATAATAAGCCCTGATAACGCTTGAACCATTACTTCATCCATCGTTTTCACTTTACTTACTTGCTGATGAATTAAACGATTCTCTAAAAGCTTTACAGTATCTTCTTCAACATCCCTTATTTCATTTGTATCCACAGCTTCTTCTAAAATAGGAATGATATAATTTGTATCACAAAGTCCATTTACAAATAACACTGCAATTTCTTTATTCAAAATTTGAAATTTACGAATACCAACATCAAATGTAACGCCTAATCCAACCGTTTGTTTTAAATAATTTTCATTGTCACTTATGAAAGTTGAAATAGGGATATCTATTTTTTTAGGCTTCGTCATAAAACCCACTCCTTTCCAAAATTAACTGAATTGCTTTTTTCGTAATTGGTGATCCTCTCTCCCATTCATCATTTCCACACATCTTACCAATATCACCAACGCCAACAATGACGGGAACATTCAAATCATCTAAACAATAAATTGTATCTCCGCTAATTCTGCCAATTTCACCATCTGGAAGTCCAAATTTATCAACACCATATTCCGTTAAATTTCCGTTCCGATCTACGCTTACATCTACACGTGCCCATTCCCAATGATGTGTATTAGACGCTACTGCCAAAATCCCAAGCACATCAATTTGTTTATGCGTGGCTACATATTTTAAAGCTTTTTCACCAGATCCTTCTCCAATAAATCCACTGTCATCAAACATGACAAATACAGGGTCATATGGCGTTTGCATAATAAGCTCAACAACTTTCTTCCCTGTCAATTTGGTTGGATTACTTTGTGATGCTGAAATACACCTTCCCCCAAATTCCTTCGTTAAAAGCTCAATTGTTCGCTTTGCATATTCATCTCCATCTGTGACCAAAACAACCCTTCGTCTCATTTGATTTATCCTTTCGGTTTACATATAAGTGCTACAAAAAATGAAAATAATATTGCTGCAGAAATACCTGCAGACGTTAAACTAAACATACCCATACCTATCCCTATATATCCATGTTTCTCTGCCGCATGCATTGCCCCGTGTAATAGGGAATGTCCGAAACTTGTGATAGGAACTGTCGCCCCAGCACCAGCAAACTTTATAAGCTTATCGTACAATCCGAATCCATCTAAAACTGCTCCAATGACTACAAAAGTAGCCATTAAATGGGCTGGTGTTAACTTTGCGAAATCTAACAATACTTGTCCAACTACACAAATAGCGCCCCCTACAAGAAATGCATATATAAAATCCACAATTCACTCTCCCTTCACTCTCTCAAATACAACACCATGTGCAATTGTTGGAATTGTTTCTTTCTGCTGCATCATCATCGGGCTTAATAAAGCACCAGTAGCAACGACAAAAATTCGTTGTAAATTCCCTTTTTGCATCTCGCTTAATAAATGACCATATGTGACAACAGCTGAACAAGCACAACCACTACCACCAGCAAATACTTCTTCTTGACCCGAATCATAAATCATTAATCCGCAATCATTATATATATGCTCAATATCATAACCTTCTTCCAGTAACAGTTGTTTCGCGATTGGTGTCCCAATAGCTGATAAATCACCGGTAACAATCAAATCGTAATCGGCTGCACTTCTCTTCAAATCTTCAAAATGTTGCTGAATTGTATGAGCTGCAGCAGGTGCCATCGCCGATCCCATATCTAAAGGATTCGCAATTCCTAAATCTTGCACTTTTCCAATCGTAGCCGATGTAATTTTAATGGCACTTTTTTCTTTACTAATTAATATGGATCCAGCACCTGTAACAGTGGAATTTGCTGTTCCTGGTTTTTGTCCCCCATACTCTGTTGGATAACGAAACTGTCTTTCAGCTGTTGCATTATGACTGCTTACTGTTGCTAAAACACGGTTTGCGAATCCACCGTCTATAAAAGCCGATCCAACTGCTAAAGTCTCCATCGAGGTCGCACAAGCACTAAACATGCCTAAAAAGGGAATTCCCCACTTACGCGCAACATAATTTGCTGTTACTGTTTGATTTAATAAGTCACCCGCTAAAAAGAAATCAATTTGTGATGTTTCTACATTTGCTTTTTGCATGATTTGTTGAATAGAATCTGACATTAATCTTCGTTCAGCAAGCTCCCAGTTTTCCTCTCCGCAATGTAAATCATCATATGAAATATCAAATTCCTTTCCAAGAGGGCCTTCAGCTTCTTTTGGACCGACGGCAGTACCGGTTGCATTCACATAAATATCATTTTGAAATACCCACGTTTGTTTTCCTGTCAACCTCATACTAGCCCTCCTTTAAGACATAAAAATTTTAAAAGTATATCTTATTAAACCAATAATGTATGCGCCAACGACTCCAAAAACAATAACACTTCCCGCTAGCTTAAACATGTTTGTAGCAACCCCAAGTACAATTCCTTCACTCTTATGCTCTAGCGCAGCGCTCGCCATAGAATTCGCAAATCCCGTAACAGGTACGGCCGACCCTGCTCCAGCAAATTGACCGATTTTATCATATACACCACAACCTGTTAAAATCGCCGATAATAGTACAAGAGTTGCAACTGTTGGATTCCCTGCCTCTTGTTCACTGAAATGAAAATAATGTATATAAAATTTCATCAATACTTCCCCGATTGTACAAATGAGTCCACCTACAAGAAATGCCTTAACACAATTTATAAAATAATTTGGTTTCGGATGGTATTCCTTCACTCTATTTACGTAATCATCCTTTAGTTTTCGCCCTGTCATTTATATATTGCCTCCTACTTTACGAAATAAATCCAGTGAAACAACGAGCCTATTACTTTTCCAAGTACAAGAGCAACGAGTAAAACAACAATTTTCCCCTCTACCCCTACTCGTTTCGCTAAAATAGGTAAAACATTTAACACTTCTGTTAATGCGGCAGCGAGCATTCCAATGAATGTGCCACAAAATACTCCTAATATAACAAGCCAACATTGCGACGTTTGAAATGTAATGTTTTTCAAACTACACCAAGCTCCTGTTAACGTACCTGCAATAACTGCCCACTCAAAATATTGAATGTGCTTTCCACTTCTCGTTAATTGAGCTAGACGAGGGATTATACCAAGTACAGCTAAAAATGCGACATATCCGCTACCTACTGCAATTCCTCCTGCTAAAGCAATTAAAATAACGAATCCAGACTCAATCATCGGTAAGTTGTTTCATATTATCCTTGTTTTCATGAACAATTACATATTGGTCAAGTGACTGCTGGTATTGGAACATCTCCACTTCTAACGGACTCGGCTCTTCATTAATACGCTTTTGGAATACATGATTAAAAAATAAAACCATACCTAACCCAAGACCTAATGAATAAGGAATTTGAAATAGAAGTGGTTGCGCCTTAAATTCTCCCGTAATCATGTAATATAATCGTTGGTGCACTTGTTGCATACTTACATCTTCATGGAAATAAATGATCGCAAGGGCCGCTCCAATGAAAAGTAACAACCATACAAGTCCGAAGAAAATCGGATGTACTTTCTTTTTTTCATATATAATTTCAACAAGAGTTTGTCCAGAACCGAGTAAATTAATTTGTATATGGGCCGACTTTCGCCTAATAATCTCAATAATTTTCATAACATCAATTACAACATGCGTCTTATCATGCGCTGTTATTTTGTAAACTACCTCATCCTGTAACGACTGAACTACCAGAGCATCTCCGGCAAGTTGAGCAACATCACCGAGCTTTACTTCATACGTAGGAGAAACTTTTAATCGATTACGCATTTTAATATAAATTGTTTGTTCCAATTTTCATTCACCTCTTCACTCTTCCTCGTAGTTGTAGTATGGTTATTGAATTTTTTTCTAATACAATTTTTTCATAAAAAAACATCTGTACCAATTCGGTACAGATGTTTTTTAGTTTATGCCTTTTTCTTAAATAAATTTGCAATACTTAATGCGAGCCCTCCCCAAATGACTACTATTCCAATAACCATCATCATAATCGCTGATCCACTCATTATGAAACACCCCGATCTTTCCATTCTTTTTCAAGCTTAGCAGAATCTGAATGTATTTGTGCATTCCATTTCTTTAAACTAATAATTAACGCAACGATAAGGAACGCTGCTGCAATTGACCAACCGTACGTTACGACAAACTCCGTTGGGTAATCTTCATAGTTCTTTTTAATATTTTGGATTGTACCATCAATTAACATGTACCCTAACATAAGCGGAGTAATAACGAGTAAACTCACCCTCCAAAACGTCCCTAACTTAATATCAGATACGAAGTTTGCATGGTTTTGATAAACTGGTAAACGACGTAAAATGAGTCCTATCGTAACTACTTCTACTAGCGCAATCGTAATTAATCCGAAGTTATTAGCGAAGTAATCGACAACATCTAGGAACATAAGACCGCCACGTGTCGCAAAAACAAGAGAAACTAGTACGAGAAGCGTCCCCATAATTCCAATTGTTTTTTGGCGGCTTAAACTAAACTTTTCAGATACGGCAGCAAAACATACTTCCGCAAGCGAAATGAGGGATGTAATCCCAGCAACCGTTAATGATAAGAAAAATAATACGCCAAATAAAGGTGACATTGGTAATTCATTAATAATTTGCGGGAATACTACGAACGCAAGCCCTACACCAGCACTTGCTACTTTATCAACCGGTACTCCCATATTGTTTGCCATAAATCCAAGAGCTGCAAAGACCCCAATCCCTGCTAATAATTCAAATCCTGAGTTGGCAAAGCCCGTAATAAAGGCATTATTTGTTGTATCTGAGTTTTTCGGTAAATAACTAGAGTACGTAATCATAATTCCAAATGCTAAAGATAAACTAAAGAAAATTTGACCGTAAGCAGCAAGCCATACTTTCCCATCAAAAATACGACTCCAATCCGGTTTAAAGAATGCATCTAACCCTTGCATCGCACCTTCCATTGTCACTGCACGAACTACGATAATAAGGAACATAACAACTAATAAAGGGATGAAAATACGGTTAACAACTTCGATTCCTTTTTTAACTCCTTTGAATGCAACACCAAGCACAATAATCCAAACGAGAGCTAACGGAATTAACACTTCTGGTACAAGTCCTCCAAATTGCCCTGGCTTATCTGCAACCTGTAAATACTCTTTAAATAAAAATGATTGCGTGTCTTTCCCCCATGCTCCAGTAATTGCAAAGTACGTATATGAAATAGACCAAGCAATAATTACTGCATAATATGTTGAAACGATAAATGTTACGCACATTTGCCACCATCCGATGAATTCAGCACGCGGATGAATGCGGAAGAACGAAAGTGGCGCTGAACCACGGTGACGATGCCCAAGAGCAAATTCAAACGCTAATAATGAAATACCAGTCGTTAATAATGCGAATAAGTACGGTAAAAAGAATGCGCCTCCCCCATTTTCATACGCTGTATAAGGAAAACGCCATATGTTTCCTAATCCAACGGCAGAGCCGACTGCTGCGAAAATGAATCCAGCCCTCGTTCCCCATTGTTGCCTCGTTTCCATATTTCCTTCCCCCTTTGTGACAAGTTCATACTTGGATTATATTTTAAATTTACTAAATTATCAATAAATTCTGTTAATTTTTACGAAAGTTTACAATCTCCTCCTAATTAAAGGCATAAAAAAAGATCGAATAGCTATTCATCTATTCGATCTTTCATCTGTTTTAATATTTTCTTTTCAAGTCTTGAAACTTGTACTTGCGAAATACCTATTCGCTCCGCTACTTCCGATTGAGTTTGGTCTTTATAGTAGCGTAAATATACGATTAAACGTTCTCGCTCATCTAATTCTCTAATTGCCTCTTTTAAAGCAATTTTATCAAACCATTTCGTTTCAGATTGATCTGCAATTTGATCTAAAATAGTGATCGGATCCCCGTCGTTTTCATACACCGTTTCATGTATAGATGAAGGAGCACGACTCGCTTCTTGCGCCAGAACCACTTCCTCTGGCGTTAATTCTAACGCTTCCGCTACTTCATTAATCGTTGGGGCCCTTCCAAATTCTTTCGAAAGCTCGTCTCTCATCTTTCGTATTTTATTTCCTGTTTCTTTTAAAGATCTACTTACTTTCACTGATCCATCATCACGTAAAAATCGCTGTATTTCGCCAATAATCATTGGAACTGCATATGTTGAAAATTTCACGTCGAAAGATAAATCAAATTTATCTACCGATTTTAAGAGCCCAATACATCCAATTTGAAATAAATCGTCTGGTTCGTATCCTCGGTTAAGAAAACGTTGCACAACCGACCATACGAGACGCATATTGCTTTGAACGATTGTATCTCTCGCTTGTTGATCTCCATCTTGACTTTTTTGAATTAACGCTTTTAGCTCGTGGTCCTTTAACTGAGGTTTCTTCTTCTCATTTTTGACCTCTATGTCCATAGGCTATTCTCCTTAATTGCATAGAGCGTTACTATTTGATAAGTATTTTGTCAAATGGATTGTTGTCCCGAAAGATTCGTTTGAAATAACTTCTACTTCATCCATAAAATTTTCCATGATAGTAAATCCCATTCCGGAACGCTCTAATTCAGGTTTAGTTGTAAAAAGGGGTTGTCTCGCTTCATCTAAATCAAAGATGCCAATCCCTTCATCTCGAATCGTGAGTTTCACCATTGCTTCTTCCAAAATTACAGAAATATAAACAACACCTTCTGCATTTCCTTCGTACCCATGAATAATTGCATTTGTAACCGCTTCTGACACAACTGTTTTAATCTCTGTAAGTTCTTCCATCGTAGGATCTAGTTGTGCAATGAAAGCAGCTACCGTAACGCGAGCGAACGATTCATTTTGACTTAATGCTGAAAATTGAAGGTTCATTTCATTTCTCATTTATGCCACCCCCAACGTCGCGAGCGCATGCGCTTCACTTTCTTCTAAGCGAACAATTTTAAATAAGCCCGACATTTCAAACAAACGCTTAACAGGCGGTGAAATTGCACAAACAACCATCTCTCCACCTAATCCCTTTACATGCTTATATCGGCCTAATATAACACCTAAACCAGAACTATCCATAAACGATAAGTTCTCTAGGCTCAAAACAATATGATGAACACCATGTGTCTCAATCATATCTGTTACTTTCGTTCGCAACTCTTCAGCAGTATGATGATCTAATTCACCCGCTAGTCTCACACATAGGACGTCACGTTTTACTTCTAATTGCATGGAAAGACTCACACGATTTCCTCCTTATGCTCAAACTTTACTCATTTACATACATAAAGATTTTCGTGATACAACATAAGAATCCTTCCTGCTGACAAAAGAAGAACTATTTCGCCATAAAGTGAAACCATTCAGCAATTATTTACTTACATACGAATCGAAAAGCGGCAAAATGTTTGCCGCTATTTTGATGTTGAAAACATCCCAAAACTTCTTTTAAATAACTCCCACCAGCTCGCTGCAGCAACATCTTCTTTTGCTACAATTGTTTGTTTTAATAAAACATCTTTATCTTTTTTAATAACAAGTGTACCAAGTGCATCGCCCTTTTTAATCGGCGCTTTCACTTTCTTTTCAGCAATTACTTCTTGCTTTACTTTGTCCATATTTTCGCCCTTCTTCATAAGAAGAGACACATTGTCTGACGCAACTAAATCTACTTTTTCTTTTTTCCCTTTTCCTACTTGGACAGTCTTAATTTTTTCGCCTCGTGTATACAATTTCTTTGTCATATATTGACCAAATGCATAGTCAAGAAGCTTCGTTACTTGATTGTTCCGTTCTTTCGATGTAGGTGCACCCATAACAACTGAAATAACACGCATCCCATTCTTTTCAGCCGATGCTGTTAAACAATATTTCGCTTCCGTCGTAAAGCCCGTTTTCACACCATCTACTCCAGGATAAAAACGTACTAACTTATTCGTATTCACAAGCCAAAACTTCTTATCCGTATCTTCACGTAAATAGTCTTCATATTTTCCTGTGTATTTACGAATAAGTGGATATTTCATCAACTCTTTCGCCATTATAGCCATATCATTTGCTGTAGAATAATGGTCTTTAGCCGGCAGACCTGTCGGATTTTGAAAATGAGTATTTTTCAGTCCTAAATCTTTCGCTTTTTTGTTCATCATATTTACAAAACCTTCTTCTGAACCAGCGATATGCTCCGCTACAGCAACAGATGCATCATTTCCAGATGCAATAGCAATACCCTTTAGCATTTCATTTACGGTCATCTCTTCTCCAGGCTCTAAAAAGATTTGTGATCCACCCATTGAAGCTGCATGCTCACTTGCTCTAACTTTATCGGTCAGTTTTAGTTTTCCTTTTTCAACTTGTTCCATAATTAATAGCATTGTCATAATCTTCGTCATACTAGCAGGTGGTAACTTCTCATTTGGATTTTTATCAAACAAAACTTTACCTGTATCTTGTTCAATTACAATTGCTGATGACGCTTGTTCCGCTAACTTCGGCGTTGTTTCTTCTGTTTTCTCCTGCTTCGTCTTCTCAGATTGTGCAAAACTAACTGAAGTACCAGAAAGCAATAACATGAAACAAACAAGTATTCCAAAAACTCGCTTCATGACTAACCCTCCATTCTATATCAAACCTATTTTTTCCAATTAATCATTTTTTAATACCATATTTTTCTAACATTTTCAGTTGACAAACACATTCATCACCTTTATTGTATTAAGTGTATTACACACATTAGTACACTTAATACATGTCAGAAAGGAGACATTGCTCTTGCATATTCAACTTGACCCAAGAAGCAACACTCCGATATGGGAACAAATTGTTCAAAATATAAAAGAACTCGTATTGAAAAACATGTTAGCTCCAAGTGATAAACTTCCTTCTGTACGCGAACTCGCTTCTTTACTCGTTATCAATCCAAATACAGTGAGTAAAGCGTATCAAGAGTTAGAGCGACAAGGGATTATTGAAACATTACGAGGAAAAGGAACATTTGTATCCAAATCGATTACCCCAACATTAGACGAAAGGAAAATCGCTATGGTTGAAAAGCAATTTCATCAATTACTATTAGAAGCCTCTTATCTTGGTGTTACGAAAGATAAAATTCATGATTGGATAGATTCATATTACAAAGAGATTGGAGGAAATGCGGATGCTGAAAGTGACAAGCTTGAAGAAAACGATTGATAATCAAACGATTTTAGACGATGTTTCTTTCACATTACAAAGAGGAAGTATCATCGGATTACTCGGAAGAAACGGTGCGGGGAAAACAACTTTATTGCGAACGATGGTCGGTATTTTAGACCCTGATGCAGGGACCGTTACATATGAAGATACAAACATTCATCAGTGTCCTGAAATAAAGCAAAAAATCGTATATGTTCCGGATTCTACTAACATACTGAACGGCTATACGATAAAAGAAATTGTAAAGTTTTATAAAGCAGTTTATGCCGCATTTGATGAAACACATTTCTATGAACTGTTACAACGTTTTAACTTACCAAACAAAAGAATTCGTAGCTATTCAAAAGGTATGAAAGCACTGCTCGCCATCATTTTAGCTGTTTCTACAAAAGCAGAATATATCATTTTAGATGAACCGACAAATGGACTTGATCCTATCGTGAAAAGGCAGATTTTACAGTTTCTCGTTGGAGAAGTTGCAGAAAAAGAAATTACCATTTTCATCTCAACTCACCATTTAGATGAAGTGGAACAAATTGCAGATACAATCATTATTTTAAAAGGCCATACTATATCTTCTATTACATCACTAGACGATGCAAAATCACGATTTGCTAAAATCCAAGTAGCTTATGAACGTTCACTACCTCAAAAACTAGAAAACTTAAGCAATATTAAAATATTAAATCAAACAGGAAAAGTATATACAATCTTAATTCAGGGAAATGTGGCTACAACACTGGAGAAGTTTTATAAAGAACAACCTATACTCATTGAAGAATTAACAATGTCACTTGAAGATGTCTTCGTTACGACACTGGAGGAGGATGGGTATGTTTCATAAGGCGTTGTGGATGTGGAATTGGAAGCGCGGGAAATATGCTGTGTTACTCTTTTTCTTGAGTACACTTTATCTTTTATCTTTCGGATACTATAGAGCAGCTGAGCTACAGCTTGCCAATTATTATAGATTGCAAGAAAAGGGAACGTTCTATTACTATTATGAATTTTGGTCAAAGACAGGTAATAATGTTTGGTTAACTTTTCTTATTGTTTGCTTAGCTTGTCTATTTATAGGATGGGAACGTAATAACCATTCTAATACCCTAATGGCAATGCCATTTACAAGAAAAGATATTTTCTTTTCTAAATGGGCTTTCGGTTCATTTTGGATTATAGGGTCTCTCCTTGTAAACTGGATCCTTATGTACGTTATTTATAGAACAACCATTCATTTTGAGTACCAATCATTCAGTCCGTTTCATCGATACTTTCTTTATGCAATTGTTTCTTATGTTGCAGTATATACGGCTGCATTATGCATCGGTACGTTTACTGGAAGCATCGTTTCACAAGTCGTTTTTTGTATTCCGTGGCTACTAATGGGGCTTACATTCATGTCATTAGCGTACACCCTTACAATGCAACATTTAAATGCTATAGCTCCTAAAAATAATGACTTATATCAACAACTTTATGAAATCAATCAAAAAACAAATATAGTAGCACCAATATATCGGTTTTCTATCACTTACGACTATGATCCAGTATCACGAAAGAAAGAAAAAGACCCAACCACTTTAAGAGATCCAGCATCTTATCAATATTATTCGGCTAAGTCGATGTTAGTCCCTATTTTTTATACAATAGTTAACCTATTACTTGGTGCATATTTATATTCACGATCACCAAATGAAAACAGTCAAAAGGTATTTATTTTCCAAAAGCATTTAAAAATATGGATATGGGGGACAACCATTTACTTTGCACTATTAGGCGGCTATAAAATGAATCAATTTAATTTCTTACCTAGCTACTATATCAGTTTTTTTATAACTGGAATCATTACTTATGTTGCATTATCACGACTAACAAATTATAAAGTTTTTTAAAGGAGGGATCCTATGTTTCAAAAAGCATTATGGCTAAGAACGTATCAACAAAGTAAATATGTTGTATGGCTATTGTGGCTCAGCAGTTTCTATACTTTATCATATATGTACTATATGGCTTCTATTGAACAACAACAATACTTAAAGATGAACCAAGCGTGGAACTATATATATCATTACTCCTTTAATTTAACACTCTTAAACCCTGTCATGTTGTTAGGTAGTATACTTATCGTTCTAGCCTGTACTTTAATTGGATGGGAAAGACAAAATAACTCTAGCGACTTGTTATGGTCTATGCCATTTAAACGTTCACACCTTTATATAACAAAATGGTTGTTTGGAATCTGTAATATCGCCGCTGTTGTCGTTTTAAACTGGGGACTATTTGCTATTATGAAAAAGTTGACTTTTCATAATAAATATCAAATCTTTTCCCCATTCCATACGTACTTTCTATACATGTTAATTGTGCTAATTGCTATTTATACACTCGCATTATGTATAGGAACGATTGCTGGAAATATCGTATCCCAAGGAATTATCACTGCTGGTATAATCGTTTTTCCATTCTTACTCCCATCTCTTATCGTAGGGGTGATTAGTGTTCATTCAAACGCGGATGGGGAAAAGATTTATACTAAAATAAACAATATGACGGAAAAGGTACGTATTTCTAGCCCAGCAGAAGAATTTAATATTGTATTTAATTACAATCCACAAAATGCTTACACCGATCCTAAAGGTGTTCGTCATGATGAACCAAATTTTTCATACATTCCTTCAGCCAAAACATTGATTGGACCTATTGCACATATTATTATTTTATTACCATTCGGTATACATTTATACGCCCGTTCAGTCAATGAGCGAAATGGTAACTTCATATTATACCCGAGACTACAAAAAGCAGTGATCCTATGTTCTATTTTAATTATTGGGATCGTTGGAGGTTTAACATTAAGTAGTACTCATTCATTGGTTAGTTTCTACATCGGATTTTTAGTGACTAGTTTCATTACGTATTTCTTCCTACCTAAAATATTAAAATGGAAAGTCTCTTGGAATTTTAAATAAAATAACCTCCTCTCATTGAAGAGGTTATTTTATATTCTCTCTTCTTTTCCCATATTCTTTTTCTTGCTTCGTTCCAAACCCGTCACCATTTGCCACGATTTGATCTGTTGGAGCAACTATACTTTCAGCAATTCTCCATTCTCCGCCTTGTTGAATAAACACCTGCATAAAATAATTCATTCCATTTAACTGATATGGATTTTCTTTTTTCACTTCATAACGAGCTGCAACATAATACACTTGCACATTCTCAGCCTCAAACTTAGAAATATATTGTGATAATCTCGGGATGTACTGCGATGCTTTCTGAAGTGGAAGTTGTTTTACTTTTACAAGAGAAGACTTCGTTACATTGCTTATCGTATCTTCATGTCGAATGTTATCACTATGGTGAAATAAAATAGCATTCTGCATAGAGCGAATCCATAGTTTTGAGTATAAAACAGGTTGTTTATTTGAAATATATTGTAATTCTTTCTGAACAACTTGAAGAGGTGTTGCGGCGTCCGCGAATTGATGAAAGCAGAAAAAACTTCCAATCATAATGAAAAGCGTACAAATACGTTTCATAATTTTTCACTCCGATTCTTTTTAATTAAAGTATTGGAGTTTCAAAATGTTTTTATTCAAAAGAAAAAGGATAGGAAAGCTTTCGCTTCCTATCCTCATTTATTATAATACGCGGCCAAATAGCTCTAATACCATTTCTATTTCTTGGTCGCTCCAACCTTTAAATCTCTCTTTATAATATTCTTTACGCACAGCTTCAAGTTTTTCAGTTACTTCTCTTCCGTGTTCTGTAATTTCTAAGTACACGATACGACGGTCTGAATTTGAACGCTTTCTTTCTACAAATCCTTTTCGTACGAGACGATCAGTAACAGCTGTAATATGACTGGAGGTTACGTTTACTTCACTCGCAATTTGCGAAGCCATCTGTGGACTGTTTAAAAATAACGCGCGTAATACAGAAAATTCATTATATGGCATATGTTCTGCAAAACGTGTATTAATATCATTTTGTAATAAACGTATCATCTTTCTAAATGATCCGGATAACTCTAAAATCAATGTTTCTCTTTTTTCGTTCACTAGCCTCGTCCCTTTTTTATCATATTTACACATATTATAATCTATAAATACCTATGTTGTATATGCTTTCTTTCCTCAACATTCTCATTTATGTAACTTTTTTCATATAAATTTCTTTTTTGTTCACACATATACATATAAAAAGGATGGTGATGGAAAATGCAGGGTGGAATGAATCCTTATTTACACAACGTACGCCCAGCTAATACTGGTAAAGAAGCGACTATTACTGTACAAGGTGAAGGCATTGTCAAAGCAAAACCAAATGTCGTTATACTAACACTTGGCATTCGAACTGATAGTAAAAATGTGAAACAAGCGCAAGAAGAAAATGCAGTACAATCAAAACAATTGCTGGATGCACTTAAACAGCTTGGTATTGCTGATAAAGATATAGAAACGATTTCTTATACGATCGCTCCTCAATACGAGTATGTAAATGATAAAGCATTACTACAAGGATATCGTGTGGAACATTTGTATGAAATTACCGTTTTAAATGTACAAAAAGCAGGGGAAGTATATGATATAGCCGTTTCAAATGGAGCAAACGTAGCAAAAGGTTTACGTTTTCGAATATCTCACCCAAATAAATATTATGAGCAAGCTCTCATTCAAGCTCTGCAACAAGCGGTAGAAAAAGCTCGTGCTATTGCGAGTACATACAATTTAAACATTAATCCTGTTCCACTCTCATTCGTTGAAGAATCTGCTCAATTACCACGGGAAGTCGCGTCCTATGCTACTTTACATGCACAAGCAGCTCCTCCCATTCAATCGGGAGAATTAGAAATCATTTCTACAATAAGGGCGATTTTTACGTATTTATAAATAATTTCATTTATAAGTAAACGTTATCATTTTCCTTGTTGTAAAAACATGATGTTCTGATATAATAAAGGACGGTGAGCTCTTACAAAAGAGATATCACGGGTGGGAGAGGGATATGAAAAAGAAGGTTTAACATGAAAGGAATACTTGAAAGAACATTTAAATTAGGTTTACACGAAACATCACCAAAACAAGAAGTTTTAGCTGGAGTTACGTCATTTTTCACAATCGTATATATTATGATTGTAAATGCATCCATTTTATCCGATGCTGGCATTCCTCTTGAAGCTGGAATTTTAGCAACTGTTTTCAGTTCATTTGTCGGATGTCTGCTCATGGCATTTTGGGCAAATGCACCTGCTATTCTTGTCCCTGGTATGGGTGTAAATGCATTCTTCACGTACACTGCTGTGCATACGCTCGGATTAACTTGGCAGGAAGCATTAGCAGCTGTCTTCATCTCTGGTATTATTTTTGCAATTGCTGCGTTTACACCAATCGCTCGCGTGCTTTCAGTATCGATTCCAAAGTCATTAAAGGAAGCTATTACTGTCGGTATCGGATTGTTTTTAGCGTTTATCGGATTGCAAAAAGGTGGTTTAGTCGTTTCGAATCCAAATACTGCTGTTGCAATGGGTAAATTAAGTAACCCTGTCGTTCTTGCGACCGTGCTTACTCTTATCGTTGCACTTGTACTATTTATTCGTAACGTACGTGGAAACTTTTTATGGACGATTGCAATAGGAACTGGTATTGCATGGCTATTTGGTCTTGTTGATACAAGTCAAATCGGAAATAGTTCATTCTCATTCGCTAATTACGGCGATGTGTTTGGAGCTATGTCATTTGGCAAACTTTCTTCCTTACCGTTTTGGATTGCAACATTCTCCTTAAGCATGGTGCTTATTTTTGAGAACATGGGACTATTGCACGGTTTATTAGAAGATGACCGTAAATTCCCACGTGCTTACCAAGCCAATGCAATTTCAGCAATGACATGTGGTCTATTTGGCACAAGCCCTACCGTATCAACAGTAGAGAGTGCCGCAGGTATTACTGCAGGCGGAAAGACAGGTCTGACGTCTATCGTTACAGGGTTGTTATTCTTTGCATCACTGTTTGCACTTCCGTTTGTCAAACTAATTCCTGATAGTGCCATTGCACCAATCTTAATTATTATTGGCGGCCTGATGATCACAAGCATTCAACAAATTCCTCTGAACGATTTTTCAGAAGGATTTCCAGCGTTCTTAATTATCGTCATGATCCCGCTCACATATAGTATCGCTGATGGCATTGCGTTCGGATTTATTGCTTATCCTATCTTAAAAGTTGCTCTTGGAAAGCGTAAAGAAGTCGCACCGTCTATGTATATCATTACATGCTTATTCTTAGCCATGTTCGTATTACATGCTATTGGTTAAGTAAAAACACCGAGGAATTTCCCTCGGTGTTTTTTTATTTAAACCATCCTTTTTTATAAAACCAAGCCATCATGCCTCCGCCAATTAGTGCCATAATAAGTAAACAAATAAAATAACTATATTGTCCACCAAGCTCTGGCATATGCGTAAAGTTCATTCCGTATACTCCCGCAATAAATGTTAATGGCATGAAAATAGTCGAGAATACAGTTAGGGTTTTCATAATGTTATTCATATGATGCGAGTTTAATGAAAAGTAACTATCTCGAATATCTGCTGTTAACTCCCGGCTTGCTTCAATCATTTCGGTCAGTTTAAGCAAATGATCATGTATATCTTTAAAATAAATTTCATGATCACTTATACCGTAAAAACGAGTCGAATTTAAAATACGATACAATAAATCACGCATCGGAATAATTGTACGTCTTAACTTCGATAGATCTGCACGTATATCAAATACTTCTTCTAGTACACTTCCTGCCGTCTCACCCGTTAAATTATCATCAATTGCATTTAAATGATCCTCAATGTAATATACAGGTGCAAAATAGTCATCTACAATTTGATCGATAATTGTATGTGCTACGTGCAGGGGACTATTTTTAATACGCTTCTTTTCTCCAAGTGTTTTCCATACTCTTTCAATTGCATTGTTATGAGAAAAGTGGAAAGAAACAATATAACGATCACTAATAAATAAATCAATCTCGTGCGGTTCTAATCCATCCTCACCAAATGCATGAAGAACTAAAAAGTTATATCCATCATAAAAATCAACTTTTGGCCTCTGTACATATTCTATACAGTCTTCAATTGCAAGGGGATGGAACTTAAAATGATCTTGCAAAATGTATGTATACTCTTCTTTCGTTGGCTTATATAAATCTAGCCAATACCATACAATATGGTCTTTCTTTGTTTCCTCTAGCGAAACATCATATAATACTTCATCTGTTTTTGTTATTGCACAAATTCTAATCATAATTTCACCCATTATTATTATAAACAAAAAATAGCAAAAAAAGCCAAGGAGAAATACTCCCTGGCCCTTCTTTATTATTCAGTAACGATTCCATGCACTAATGTTGGTGCATCTACATGCTCTTTAGAGATTTTCATGTTCTCATAAATTTTTGCTTTTACATCTTCCACATTTTCACGGTTTGCGTAAATGGTAACAAGGGATTCACCTTTTTTCACGCTTTCCCCTACTTTTTTGCGAAGCATTAAACCAACCGCTAAATCAATTTCAGATTCCTTCGTCGCACGTCCTGCTCCTAAAAGCATTGCTGCTGTTCCAATTTCATCTGCAACGATTTCTGATACATAACCGTCTTCCTTCGCTTCCACTTCAACTTTAAACTGTGCTTGTGGTAATTTAGAAGGATCATCAACAACAGATGCATCTCCGCCTTGCGCTGATAAGAACGTTTTAAATGATTCTAGCGCTTTACCGTTGTTCATTACTTCAATTAATTTCTCACGTGCATCTTCTAAAGATGAAGCTTGTCCAGCAAGGTATACCATTTGACTTCCAAGTGTTAAACATAACTCTTCTAAATCTTTCGGTCCTTTACCTTGTAATGTATCAATTGCTTCTTGTACTTCAAGTGCATTACCAATCGCCTCACCAAGTGGTTGACTCATATCAGAAATAACAGCCATCGTATTACGACCAACGTTGTTACCAATGCGCACCATTGCTTCTGCTAAACGTTTTGCATCTTCATCTGTTTTCATAAATGCACCTGCTCCAGTTTTTACATCAAGAACAATTGCATCTGCACCAGCAGCAATTTTTTTACTCATAATTGAGCTTGCAATAAGCGGAATTGAGTTTACTGTTGCCGTTACATCACGAAGTGCATACAATTTTTTATCCGCAGGTGTTAAGTTTCCACTTTGACCAATAACTGCGATTTTATTTTCATTTACAAGACGCATGAATTCATCATTTTCGATTTCAACATGGAATCCTGGAACTGCTTCTAATTTATCAATTGTACCACCAGTATGTCCTAGACCACGTCCAGACATTTTTGCAACCGGTACACCTAAAGCGGCTACTAATGGACCTAATACAAGTGTTGTTGTATCACCAACGCCACCTGTGGAGTGCTTATCTACTTTTACTCCTTCAATAGCTGATAAGTCGATTGTATCACCGCTATTTACCATTGCCATCGTTAAATCAGCACGTTCTTGATCGTTCATATCTTGGAAGAAAATTGCCATTGCAAGTGAACTTACTTGATAATCAGGAATATCACCATTTGTATATCCTTCAACAATAAAGTTAATTTCTTCTGTCGTTAATGCATGTCCGTCACGTTTTTTTGCAATTAGGTCCACCATTCTCATTCTGAGGTCACCCCTTCATTTGTTTTACGATTGCTTTTACTAATGCTAAGAAGTTAGCTTTAACACGTTCTGTCGTTTCGATTACTTCATCATGGTGAAGTGGCTGATCTAAAATACCAGCTGCCATATTTGAAATACAAGAAATACCAAGTACTTTCATACCAGCGTGACGCGCTACAATTACTTCAGGTACTGTTGACATACCAACTGCATCTCCACCAAGTGTACGAAGCATACGAATTTCAGCAGGTGTTTCATATACAGGACCTGTCATTCCAACGTATACACCTTCTTGTACTTTAATATTTAAGTCTGCTGCAACTTGTTTTGCCATTTCGCGAAGCTCTACTGTATATGATGTAGACATATCAGGGAAACGTACACCCATTTCAGAATCATTTGGTCCGATTAATGGATTTGTACCCATGAAGTTAATGTGATCTGAAATTAACATAAGATCGCCTGGTTCGAATGATGTATTTACACCACCAGCTGCATTTGTTACAACAACTGTTTCTACCCCTAGTTCTTTCATAACACGAACTGGGAATGTTACTTTTTGCATATCGTATCCTTCATAGAAGTGGAAACGTCCTTGCATTGCTACTACTGTTACACCTTGAAGTGTACCGAATACTAGTTGACCTGCATGGCCTTCTACAGTTGAAACTGGGAATTCAGGGATTTCACTGTAAGGTACTGTTACTGCGTTCTCGATTTCATCTGCTAATACACCTAGTCCAGATCCAAGGATTAGTCCTACTTGTGGTGTCTCTTGAAATTTCTCTTTTAAGTATGAAGCTGATTTTGTAATAAGTTCACGATTCATTTGTTTATCCCCCTATTTCTTTAGCTCGTTTAAGAAGCTTGTTCCGTATTCTGGCATTTTCACACCGAAGTTTTCTGCTACAGTTGCACCAATATCAGCAAATGTTTGACGAAGTGGTAATTCTTGTCCGCCTTCTTTCATGCTTGGGCTATATGCTAATAACGGTACATATTCACGTGTATGATCAGTACCATGATGAACTGGGTCATTACCGTGGTCTGCTGTTATTAATAATAGATCATCTTCTTTTAGTTTTTCGAATACTTCTGGAAGACGTGCATCGTATTCTTGCAGAGCTTCTCCGTATCCTTGTGGGTCACGACGGTGACCGAATAGCGCATCAAAGTCAACTAAGTTTAAGAAGCTAAGACCTGTAAAGTCCATATTTAATGTATCTACAAGCTTATCCATTCCATCCATGTTAGACTTCGTACGAAGTGATTCAGTTACCCCTTCACCATCATAGATATCAGAGATTTTACCGATAGCAATCACATCATAATCACTATCTTTTAATTCATTCATTACTGTACGGCCGAATGGTTTTAATGCATAGTCATGACGGTTCGGTGTACGTGTAAAGTTTCCAGGCTCACCAACGAATGGACGAGCGATAACGCGGCCTACCATGTACTTCTCATCTAACGTTAATTCGCGTGCAATTTTACAAATTTTATATAACTCATCAAGCGGCACTACTTCTTCGTGTGCTGCGATTTGTAGAACGCTATCGGCAGAAGTGTAAACAATTAAAGAGCCTGTTTCCATTTGTTCTTGACCAAGTTCATCAAGAATTTCAGTTCCAGAAGCTGGTTTATTACCGATGATTTTACGGCCTGTTTTTTCTTCTAATTCATCAAGTAATTCTTTTGGGAAACCTTCTGGGAACACTTGGAATGGTGTATCAATGTAAAGACCCATGATCTCCCAGTGACCTGTCATTGTATCTTTACCAGTAGATTTCTCTTGCATTTTTGTATAATATCCAAGTGGTTTTTCTACTTTAGAGATGCCTTTCATTTCACGAATGTTACCAAGACCTAATTTCACCATGTTAGGCATTTGTAACCCATTCATATGCTCAGCAATGTGACCAATTGTGTCAGATCCTAAATCACCAAATTGTTCAGCATCTGGTGCTTCACCGATTCCAACAGAGTCCATTACGACTAGGAATATACGTTTATATTTATTCATAACTGCGACCTCCTATAAGTTCAGTTCTACTTCTTGTAGTATGTTCAAAACGCTATAAAGTGAAACTGTTCTCCATAAGAATTATCTTTCGTTCTCATTATCAAACAGTACTTCTTTAAATGATTCTCTAACCTATTTCGTTTACCTTGAAACGACTCAAAAACATTTCTAGTTTTTTCTAAGTCAGATGTCAGACATCTGATACTGATATCATAACATGTTTACGCTTTCTTTTTAATACATTTTCGTAGAATTTCTCATTTTCTTCACACTTCTATTGTAATCCATTATGCACAGAAGTGCTAATCATTTTATGATTTATTTCTTCATATAAAGTGAAATTTTAATCAGTGGGGGTTTTGTTCTTTCCCATTGATCATTTTCAGGATAAAAATAAAAAAGCAGCTCTAAAGAGCTACCTTTTTTATTTTACTTCTACTGTTTCTTCTTTATGTTCATGCAGTTCACCTTTTCTAACATGAACTTTCACTTTGTAAGAACCGTTTTCTTTGAAAGTATGTTTCGTTTCATACTCCCCTTTATTTCCTTCTTTTGCTGGAATGAATTCGTGTTTTTCAACACCATCTTTCCAAATCTCAAGTTGTACTTCAGCACCAGTTAAAGCTTCTTCTTTTTGTTTTAAATGAACTTTCATTGTTGATTCAGCATTTGCTTTTATGTCACCAGCCATAAGGTGAATCATTGTATCGCTTTTATGATCGCCATGTCCTGCACCGTGATCACTATTTTCTTTTTTCGCATCTTCTACTTTCGCATTTCCTACAGCCACTTTTACTTCTGGCATAACATGCATTTCACGCGCATTTGTGTGAGCGATAATATGGTATACGCCATCCGTCTCGAACGTTTTCTCTACAGCATAAACACCTTTTCCTTTATGCTTACCTTCTAGCATCTCGTGATTTTCGTCGCCAGCTTTCCAAATTTCAAACTTTACATCATCAGCATCTGTTACTTTTTCTTTTCCTTGTGTAACAAGTGCTTGTACTTCTGTTTTTTCACCAGGTTTAATTTCTTTCGGATTTGTTTGAACTGCTACTTTTACAGCTTCTAGTTTCTGTTCTTTTTTCGGTTCTTCTTTGTTTGTATTACAGCCAGCCAATGCTAGCATCGCGATAAATAAAGTCACAATAAGTTTTTTCATCATCATTTCCTCCTTCATACTTTATTTAGTATATAGGAAATACATTGTAATATTCTAGTCTTCTGCTGAAAACAATGTACGAAATGTTTGTGAAGTTTCTGTGAAGTACGATAACCTTTTGAATCTATGAAAAAAAGAGCATAGTACCTATGCTCTCGGATGAAACTGTTTATATACATCTTTTAATCTAGTTTTTGAAACATGCGTATAAATTTGTGTCGTTGAAATATCTGCATGTCCAAGCATTTCTTGCACCGCACGCAAGTCTGCTCCATTTTCTAATAAATGTGTAGCAAAAGAATGGCGCAACGTATGAGGTGTAAGCTCTTTTTCAATATTTGCTTCTTTCGCTAATCGTTTTAAAATTTTCCAAAATCCTTGTCTTGATAATCGATTCCCATGATGGTTTAAAAAGAGTGCATCTACTACTTTTTTACCCATCAACTCTCTTCTTCCCTTTTCAATATACTTTTGAATCGCTTCCGTCGCTAAACTTCCTAGTGGAATAATTCTTTCTTTATTCCCTTTCCCTATGCAACGAACAAATCCCATCGTTAAATGTACATCTTCTAAATTTAAGGCAATTAATTCCGAAACACGAAGTCCTGTTGCATACAGTAACTCTAGCATCGCTTTATCACGAACCCCAAAAGCACTCGTCATTTTTGGTGTCTGAAGTAACGCCTCTACTTCATCGACTGATAATACTTTCGGTAATTTCCGTTCTCCTTGTGGCGTCTCAATATGTACGGATGGATCGTGCTCTACCGCTCGTTCACGAAGTAAGAATTGGTGGAACGAACGGATCGATGCAATATGACGTGCTAATGTTTTCGAAGATTTTCCGTTTTCTTTTAAGTGCTGCAGAAAGTTAACGATGTGTAAGCGTGTCACTTCGTGAAAGCTTTTCGCTTGTTCTACATTTTGCAAATACTTTACATAACTTTTTAAATCACGTTCATAAGATACTACTGTATTTTTCGCTAGCCCTTTTTCAACAACCATATAATGAATAAAATCTTTTAATTGATCTTCCAATCTACACTACTCCCCATTTTCATAGAAAAACATCATTCTATTTACGAAAGCATCCTTTGCCGGCTCTTCATTCCCTGATACTTTTTCTACAGTCTCTTCTTTTGGCTTTTCATAACGATGATAGCTTTCATATTCTTCATTTATCCATAGTATAGCGAAATAAAACAAAATCGTACAACTTGTAAATAATAAAAATACTTTTATCCCATCAAAAGTTAATTTTAAAGCTCGGCGCATTGTAAATTCCTCCAAAATATAAGTTATTACAACATATGCCAAGCTTTCACCAATTTATACCTTATTCAAATAAAAAACCTCTTCCTAGTTAAATAGGAAAAGGTTATTTTTCATCCGTTTCATTTTCTTGACAATTTTTACAAATCCCATGGAATGTTAAACGATGATCCTTCACCTTAAAGCTCCAGTCATGTTCTACTTTCCTTTCCACTTCACCAAGTAAATCTTCTTGTATTTCTTGTACAGCACCACATTGTGTACAAATCAAATGATGGTGGAAACGCTGCGCACCTTCTTGGCGTAAGTCATAGCGTGAAACACCGTCTCCGAAGTTAATCTTATCGACAACTTTTAACTCAGATAATAGTTCTAAAGTTCGATAGACGGTTGCTAATCCGATCTCTGGCGACTTTTCTTTTACAAGGAGGTAAACATCTTCTGCGCTTAAATGATCTTCTTCATTTTCTAGCAGCACACGAACTGTTGCTTCACGTTGCGGTGTTAATTTGTAGCTCGCTGCATGTAATTGCTTCTTAATTCGTTCAATTCTTTCTTCCATTCGGTACTACTCCCTCCTCGCCACTCTTACACCATTATATCAGAAGAAGGGCTTCTGTCAAAAGAAAAACAATAAAAACAAATTGATAATTATTCTCATAAAGTATTTATTGTTTATTAATAGCCTCAACGACTTCTTTCATTAAAACTGGTGATGCATAAGCTTCCACACTAGAAGCAAGAGCTAGCACCGCTCCAATTACAAGAAAGAAGCATGTATAGCGAATTAATAATGGTAATAGTGGCTCGGTTATTTTCCGTATAAATTGATGCCTAATCATGCGTAAAGAAAAGCTTGCGGCAATTGTTGTCATAACGAGAAATACTGGGATGATAATGAGATTTTGTGGCAATACAGAAACAAATGCTAATAATAATCCATTCCATCCATGCTGACTTACTAAAAAACCTACTGTAAATCCGACAACTACCCCTTTTGCAAATAATAAAATAAAAATAAGTGGCAATCCAATAATTGAAATCCCTAAAATCCAAATAAATCCAATGTATTTTAATTGTGAAAAGTAACTTTCTCGAAACATTTCGCCTGCAATAGCAAATTCTCCTTTAGAAACTTGTCCAAAAAAACGTTGCAAATAAAATGATAAATCTTGTTTTTGATTTAATTGTAAACTATTTACAAGAATCGCTCCAAATATTACTCCCATCAATAACAAAACAGCGTTAAATATATATAATGAAGAGTTTTCCTGTATGTGAGACATTACACGGTCTTGCCAAGTTTTTCTCCACATTTTTCTTCCCTCCGTTCACACTCTTACTAAAAATGTATGAAAGAAAGAAAAAAGTATGACGAATTAACATTGAAATTCCGCTCTACTTTGCTAAACTAAAAAGTAGAGAATAGGAGGGATTTCTCTTGAAACCATTATTATTAGATTTTCCAACATTATTTCAAACTGAACGCTTACAAGTTCGTAAGCCATTTCCAGGTGATGGTGCAGAAGTGTATGAAGCAATCCAAGCTTCTCTAGAAGACTTAGTACCGTGGATGCCAATTAACGCTGAAACAGAAGAAAGTGCTGAAGAAATCGTTCGTAACGCTCACGGACAGTTTTTACTTCGTGAAACACTTGATTTTCACTTATACGATAAAGTATCTGGTACGTTCATCGGAGCTATAACGCTCAAGCCTGAAAACTGGGATATTCCAAAGTTTTCACTTCACTTCTGGCTACATAGCGCTTATACAAAACAAGGCTATATGACCGAAGCTGTGAAAGGTGCCATTCAATTTGCCTTTGATAAGCTAAGTGCTAGAAGAATTGAAATTCGTATTGATGCAACAAATACAAATGCATGTAACCTAGCAGAACGTTTAGAATTTATTCTAGAAGGTACAATGGAAAATGATTTCATAGCACCAGATGGTAGCTTACGTGATGCACGCGTATATGCAAAAATCAATTAAAAAACACTCGCCTATGGCGAGTGTTTATTTTTGTAGTTGTAAATATTGTACCGCGAACATCGTCTTCGCATCATGAATACGAAGATCTTTCATAAGAGTATTCGCTTCTTCTAATGATACTTCCATCAATTCCACAAACTCATCTTCATCTAACGCAGCTTTATTTTCTTTTTTCGTCAAACCTGTCGCTTTATATACATATAAAATTTCATCTGCAAATCCTGGAGATGTATAGAAAGAAGTAATAAGCTCCATATTTTCACATACATAACCTGTTTCCTCTTCTAATTCACGTACTGCTGTCACCTCAGGTTTTTCACCAGGTTCTAACTTGCCGGCTGGAATTTCTATAATCGCCTTTTCAAGCGCTTTACGATACTGCTCAACAAGCACAATTTTCCCCTCATCCGTAATAGCAATAATAGCAACTGCACCAGGGTGATTTACAATTTCACGTTTACTCATTGCTCCATTTGGTAATACTACATCATCAACACGAACTTTTATAACTCTACCATCAAAAATCGGCTCAGTTTTTACTGTTCTCTCTGCAAGATTACTCATACTACTTCATCTCCCTGTTCTATTTCCTATTCTTTCCTCATACATTTTACCACATTGAAAGGAGCGTGATAGAAATGAAAGTTTATATTTTACCAAATCGCGTCACTTTAGTCGGAAAAGCATGGCAAATTCGCCATAAGCTAAAACAATATAGTAAAGAGTATACAACTGTACAAGAGTGGATTACAGCAACTAAAAAGTAAACGTTTGTCAACCTCTTTCCCCTTGCGTACAATAAGAATAAGGAGAAGGAGGTTGACTTATGAAAAAACGTCAATTAGGAAACTCAGATTTATTTGTGACAGAAATGGGACTTGGCTGTATGTCTCTCGGTACATCTGAAACAGAAGCTATGCGTATTATCGATGAAGCAATCGATTTAGGAATCAATTTTTTTGATACAGCGGATTTATATGATTATGGATTAAACGAAGAATTTGTTGGAAAAGCCTTAAAAGGAAAACGAGACCAAATTATTCTTACAACGAAGGTTGGAAATCGATGGACAGAAGAAAAAAACGGCTGGTCTTGGGATCCTTCTAAAAATTACATAAAGGCTGAAGTGAAAGAAAGTTTACGTAGACTTCAAACTGATTATATTGATCTTTATCAACTTCATGGCGGGACGATTGAAGATCCTATAGATGAAACAATTGAAGCCTTTGAAGAATTAAAAAAAGAAGGTATCATTCGCCATTACGGTATTTCTTCTATACGTCCAAATGTCATCCGTGAGTATGCAAAACGTTCAAATATCGTTAGTGTACTAATGGAATATAGCCTTTTAAATCGTCGCCCTGAAGAATGGTTCCCGCTTCTTAATGAACATCAAATTAGCGTCATTGCTCGTGGGCCACTTGCAAAAGGAATTTTAACTGACAATAATGTAAGAAAGATAGAAAGAGTAAAAGAAAAAGATTACCTTTCTTATTCTTACGATGAATTATATGCGACGCTTACGAATGTAAAAGAAATAATTGGAGAAAACTCCCTAACTGGAACAGCTATTCAATATTGCTTACATAACGAAACTGTTGCAGCTGTTATACCTGGTGCCAGCTCTATTCAACAATTACAAGAAAATGTACAGTCTAGTAAACAAATAGAGTTAACAACAACAGAATATATGCAACTTCAGCAAATTGCGAAATGTGATACGTACGCTTTACACCGTTAAAAAGACGCTACCAGTATGGTAGCGTCTTTTTATAACGTATCATATTTATCAGGATTCGTTCCTACATGTAAATTACGATTTAACGTATTAATTTGAGTCATCTCTTCTTCCGTTAGTGAAAAGTCAAAGATAGAAAAGTTCTCCTGAATACGAGATGGTGTAACAGATTTAGGAATCGTCACAACCCCGCTTTGAATATCCCATCTTAATATAACTTGCGCAGGTGTTTTTTCATATTTAGTAGCAATAGCCTGAATAATCGGGTGCTGAAATACTTCGCCGCCTCTCATTAATGGGCTCCATGCTTCCATTTGAATTTGCTCACCTTGACAGAAATTGCGCAATTCAAATTGTGTTAACATTGGATGAAGTTCCACTTGGTTTACCATCGGCTTTACTTTGCAATTTGGTAATAGCAGTTCTAAATGATGTTTATGGAAATTAGAAACACCAATCGCGCGCACTTTACCTTCTTCATACAGTTTTTCTAACGCTCGGTACGTATCAACATACTTCCCTCTTATTGGCCAATGTATTAAATATAAATCTACATAGTCCATTTGTAATTTTTTTAAGCTTTTCTCAAACGCCTCAAGTGTTTCCTCGTATCCTTGATCGTCATTCCAAACTTTTGTTGTAATAAAGATGTCTCCTCTCGGAATCCCTGATTCACGAACCGCTTCTCCGACACCGCTTTCATTTTCATATACAGTTGCTGTATCAATCGAACGGTATCCAACTTCTAACGCTGTTTTTACTGCTTGTTTTACTTCGTCGCCTTCTTTCGCTTTATAAACGCCTAAACCAATCATCGGCATTTTTACGCCATTATGAAGTGTAGTTGTTGGAATGTGCACAGTCGTCTCCCTTTCATTATTACATTTTTTATAAGCCACCACTTTATTTGAACAAGATTCAACAAAAAAGTCAAAACATATGTACAGTTTACATAATAAATTTATACACCTTCAAAAATAATGCGAACTCATTCATTCACATTATTTTCTATCCATTTCTTCGCTTTTTCATCAACATTACGTACGAACTCAGTTTTCCCTTCCGAATATAACGCACCATCATATGTATACTTTTCAGCTAACTCTTTCTTTAAAGTTGCATATGCCTCAGCTTCTTCACAATGAGCCATCATATAATCACGAAATGCTAAATGCCTTACTATCTCAGGATTCCCTTTTTCAAACACGTGTAAGTGATACGAACGTTTTTCCTCCGTTCCATGAATAAAATAACGGCGTCTTGAAATACCATTCTCCCCTTTTGCGATGTAACCAAGCTTTTCAAAACATTCATTCCAATGATCTACTCTGTCGATACTCTCTACTTCCATAATCATATCTATAATTGGTTTAGCTGCCAGTCCCGGCACTGACGTACTTCCAATATGATGAATTTTCACCGTTTCTGGCATCGCTGCTTTTAATCTTTCAGCCTCTATTTGAAATTTTTCACCCCAATGATTTTCATGCGGAACAACTACAATTTTTCTCATTCTAACTCCCCTTTTCTTACAAGCTCGTCAAAAAAATGATCAGCGTTATTTCACTGATCATTTTTGTTATTATTTAAAGTCTTTCCAAGTAAGGTTACTTTCACTTAACAGTTCTTCAAATGATTTATTCTTTTCACGTTCTTTTTGTTCTTGACGCTTTCTTTCCAGTTCTGCTGCCTCTTTTTTCTCTTCTCTCACTTGCAACTCTTTCTTCTTATTTTTTAATTGCTGCATAAGTGAATCGTTTAATTGATCACCTAATGTAAGAGATTCTTTCTTTGGTTGATTCATTTGCGATTGTCTTTGCATTTGTCTTTGTTTCTTTTTCTTCATGTTGCTCACCTTTTACTTTTTTCTCCATTATAGTAGATACACCATGAAATCGACAACAAAAAAGGAGTATTACTCTATTATTCACCTTTTGTAAATATGTTAATTTTTCGAAAAAACTAAATTTTTATATAGATATAATCCTATGAATCTATTAAAATTATGTCGTATGATGTCAGATTATAAAAAAAGGAGAATTATATTATGTGGAAAAAAATTATTCCTGCTGTTGCCGTTTTAAGTACCATTACTTTTTCAAGCGTATTTGCCGCTCCCCCATCTCAGACTCCAGCTGAACAAAACCGCTACATAGACGTACAAATACTTGGTATTAATGATTTCCATGGCCAACTAGATACTGTTAAAAAAATTAATAACAAAGAAGTTGGTGGCGCTGATTACTTAGCTACTTATTTAAAAGAACGTAAAAAACAAAACCCTAATACACTTCTTGTACATGCTGGCGATATTGTCGGGGCTAGTCCACCAGTTTCAGCTTTGTTACAGGACGAACCAACGATTGAATTTTTAAATGACTTAAAGTTTGATGTCGGTACAATCGGAAATCATGAATTTGATGAAGGTATCGATGAAATGAAACGCCTCATTTACGGTGGATATCACGAGAAAACGGGCAATTTCAAAGGAGCAGACTTCCCTTATGTCGCTGCAAACTTCTATAATAAATCCACTGGTCGCTTATTTTTACCACCATTTACTGTAAAAATGGTAAATGGCGTGCCTGTAGGATTCATTGGCGTTGTTACAACTGATACACCAAATGTCGTGATGCCTACTATGCTTAAAAATGTAGAAATCACTGACGAGGTAGAGGCAATTAATAAATCAGCGCAACAATTAAAGCGTCTTGGCGTTAAATCCATTGTCGTCCTCGCTCATGTTGGCGGAACAACAGATGAGTCTGGTGTGACAAATGGAGACCTTACTCGAATTGCAAATGAAACAGATCCGGAAGTTGATGTTATTTTTGGTGGGCATAGTCACACGTATGTAAATGGTACTGTAAATAATAAACTAATCGTCCAAGCGAACTCTTATGGAACAGCTTTCTCAGACGTAGATGTAACAATTGATCGTAAAACAAAAGATATTATAAAGAAAAAAGCTGAAGTTGTTACAACATACCATGAAGGTGTAGAACCTGATAAACAAGTAAAGAAAAAATTAGATCAATATAAAGAAAAAATCGCACCACTTGTAAATGAAGTTGTCGGGAAATCTACAGCACCTATCGACCGTAAACAAAATGATGCTGGTGAGTCCACTCTTGGAAATTTAGTTGCCGATGCCCAGCGCCAAACGATGCAAACTCAAATCGCACTTATGAATCCGGGCGGTATTCGTAATGACTTAGATGCTGGCGATATTACATGGGGCGAATTATACGGCATTCAGCCTTTTGGAAACCAATTAATTAAAGTAGATTTAAAAGGCCAAGATATTCGTGACATTTTAAATCAACAATGGCAAAAAGGAACGACAAGAATGCTGCAAATTTCAGGTATTCAATATACGTGGGATGCAAATAAACCAAACGGTGAAAAAGTTACAAATATACGTTTAACAAACGGAGAAGAATTATCTCCATCTAAAACGTATAGCGTAGTTGCGAATGCTTTCTTAGCTTCTGGCGGGGATGGATTTGTATCATTTAAAAATGGTAAAAATGCAGAAACTGGTCCAAACGACTTTGAAGCGCTAGTTGATTACGTAAAACAATTAAAAGAACCTATTCAACCAATTATCGATGGTAGAATTCAAAAAATAAATTAAGTACACTCATAATAAACACTCTTAATTTTTCATCGTAAAAGATACACACGGACCTTTTATTTTATCCGTCATATATGTGAAACCTAAAAAGGATACTCGTTCTTACAATGAACATAGTATCCTTTTCTTTAGTTATCAAAATGTGATGTGTTGTTAAAATCATATTGTTGTAAAAATTGTTGTAACGCCTCTTCTACAAGTTTAGATTTTTGAATTCCTTTCGATTCTGATATAACGTCTAGTTTTGCTAATATTTCTTTATTAATAGAAAAGGTACGTTTCTTTTTTTCTGTACTTAGATTCATAATGGGCGCAATTACTTCTTCTCTCTTTCTTAATAACTCATAAATACTTTGTAATTGTTCATAAATTAATAATTGATAATCCGTTTTCGCATATTGAAGGGCTGTCGCTTCTTGGAGTTGTAAGTGACGCGGTTCTTCTCCATCTCCTACAAAAATACGCTTTTTCTGTTCTCCATCATATTCGTATCCAATCAATCTTAATTTTTTCGATAATGTATACGGGCTTATTTCAAGACGTTTTGCTATAATAGCGATGGATTCACGCCTATTTAAACAATCGATAATTTCTCCAATCGTCACAATTTCCCTCCTCCCGTGTTGAAATGACACTAGTATGGTATGTTACAATGATTTCCTAACAGTATATGCAAAACGAATAGCCTGTGCGATTCATACGATTTTAGAAAAGGAGGTTTTCAATATGCTTTTTCGTAGCTATACCCCGCAGTTCTATAATGAAAATAAACAACTCATTCCTAATAGTATCGCTACGATGGAAAGCGTTATGATTAACAACCGAAAACAAACTCTCCTTATGCGCGGGCAAAACGTAGAGCAGCCTATTTTATTATGCTGTCACGGTGGACCGGGCATGGCACAAATCGGGTTTATTCGTCATTTTCAAAAAGAATTGGAGAAACACTTCATCGTAATTAATTGGGATCAGCGCGGGGCAGGTAAATCCTTTTCAATGAAAGATTTCGGAGCAAATTTTACAATCGAACAATTCATTTCCGATGCAAAAGAAGTGATTCAATATGTACTTAAAAAGTTTAGTAAACAGAAACTATTTCTCGCTGGTCATTCTTGGGGAAGCATTATCGGACTTAACATAGCACACCGATATCCACAATATATCGAGGCTTATATCGGTATTGGGCAGATTGTACATATGAAACAAAACGAAGAATTGCTATATCAGCATTTAATTCGTTCTGCCAAAAAACATGATCATAAAAAAGCATTAGCGTCCCTTTTAAAATTAGGAAAACCGCCATTTTTAGATACGAGACGCCTTATTATCCAAAGAAAGTGGCTTGGCACATTCGGAGGTGCAATCCAAAACGGATCTTCCTTTTCGTTCATACGAAAAGGCTTCTTTTCTCCTGAATATACGCTATTAGATTGGTTCAAGTTTCTCGCAGGAAATTTAAAATCTGGCGTTTTATGGGAAGAAATGTTGACAATCGATTTCTTTTCTTCTATTACGAGTTTATCTATTCCAGTTTATTTTTGTTCTGGTCGCTATGATTATCAAACTCCTTATGCACTCGTTCAGGAATATTGTGATGTGATAGAAGCACCTATAAAAAAGATGATTTGGTTCCCAAATTCAGCACATTCTCCCGATTTAGAAGAACCAGAATTATTCGCTCGTTCTTTACAATCAATTAAACAAGAGCTAGCTTTTCACCATTAGTAACAAAAGGCTCTTTTACATTTCATAGAAAACAATTTATAATAATATGTCGCAACTATGTATAAATATAGCAAGTTGCTTCATATTTACTTGCCTTAACACAATAAAATTTTGGGGAGATTACATTTATTATGAATGCTGTACTCGTTGCAGTAGCAGTTATGCTATTGCTTAGTTTGTTACGTGTCCAGGTCATTGTCGCCATCATTGTTGGAGCTTTAACAGGCGGAATTATCGGCGGACTCGGTATTTCAGAAACGATTAACACTTTTACAACTGGTCTTGGAAACAGTGCTCCAATTGCTTTAAGTTATGCAATGCTTGGCGGTTTCGCTATTTCCCTTTCCAAAACCGGACTTCCAGATGCCATGATTCAAACGGCATTAAAATGGATTGGCAATGAACAAGACACGAAAAAACAAGTTTATTCTAAAATACTTATTCTATTCATCATTTTAACGATGGCTTGTTTCTCACAAAATGTGATTCCTGTTCATATCGCTTTCATCCCCATCTTAATTCCAGCACTTTTAAAAGTATTAAATGAGCTGAAAGTGGATCGCAGACTTGTTACATGTATTATTACATTCGGATTGATTACTCCTTATATGTGGATTCCAGCAGGGTTCGGAAAAATTTATCATGACGTATTGCAAACAAATGCTGCGCAAAGCGGTCTTACATTTGATGTCGCGCTTATTCCAAAAGCAATGACTATTCCAGCAATCGGTATGATTATCGGATTATGTGTAGCGGTGTTCATTACGTACCGAAAACCTCGTTCGTATGAAACAGAACAAATTCATACGAATGTAAATGAAATCGTTCCCTATACAAAACGTAGCATTACTTTCGGATTACTATCTATCATAGCCACATTAACTGTTCAATTAGCAACAGAATCAATGATTTTCGGTGCTTTAGCTGGGATTATCGTCTTATCAGTAAGTGGTAGTTTACCTCTTAAAGAAGCAGATGCGATATTAACAAGCGGAATGCGCATGATGTCCTTTATTGGTTTTGTTATGATTGCAGCCGCTGGATTTGGAGCTGTGCTTCGAAAAACAGGACATGTTGAATCTCTTGTGCAAACGAGTGCGCATATAATTGGAAATAACAAACCACTCGCTGCATTTCTTATGCTTGTAATTGGACTTCTCGTTACGATGGGAATTGGTTCATCCTTTTCAACCATCCCTATTTTAACAACAATTTTTGTACCTCTTTGCATTCAGCTTGGATTTAGTCCAATGGCCACCATTGCAATTATCGGTACAGCCGGAGCGCTAGGAGATGCAGGATCTCCAGCATCAGATAGTACACTTGGACCAACATCAGGTTTAAACGCTGATGGTCAACACCATCATATATGGGATACATGTGTACCAACTTTTTTACATTACAATATACCGTTACTAATATTCGGCTTTATTGCCGCAATTACATTATAAAAGGTGCGTTTTATACGCACCTTTTACTTTTTTATTTTTCCTTTTAATTGTTGAAAAGCTAATTTCCCATTATCTTTGACATAGCTTTCAATTGCCGGTAGTGATGAACCTATCCATTCACACTCTATGCTCCCATTCGGTCCAACAATTTTTAATTTATCTGGTATATGTATATTTAGAAATCTCGCTGACCGAATTAACTCAATAGCAATCTGATTACTTGAGGTTACAATTCCATCTATATACGGATTGTTTTGCAATAATGTAATAAATTGTTTATTTGTATACCCTTGTACACATTCTTCTCGATAAGAGATTCCTTCATCCCAAACAGCGTCTAAAAACCCTGCTATATAATCTTCCATTTCTTCACTTTCTTCTCCCTCACCGAAATATGCAAGAAAGTGACACCCTTTCTCTTTTAATAAAGAAACAGCTCTCTGTCCACTTTCATAATAATTTCCATGTGATTGTTGCTCATCGATCACAACAAACGGAAATGGAATTTCTCCTACACTTTTAAAAACTGCTCTCGTCAAAATAACACCTGCAATGTTATTTTGCTTCAGCATATGTATGTATCTATCTTTATTCTCTATATTACAAATAATGATTTGATAGCCTTCTTTATATGCTATTTCCTCAATACAATGTAGCAAAGTGATGTTTGATTGGTTACATAAATTATCTACAAGTAATGCAATTATCGTTGAATTCTCTTTAAATAGTGGCTTCGCTGCACTGTTTGGCCTATAACGTAATTCCTCAATTGCTTCCTTTACTTGTTTTACTGTGTCCTCATGAACGTATCCTTTTTCATTAATAACTCGTGAAACGGTTGCGACTGAAACACCTGCCAATTTTGCAACATCACGTATAGTTGCCACATCGTCACCCCTTAATATGGTAATAGATTACAATTTTACGGTAACCTAAATTACACTATCCGTCAAGATTAATAACTCATATTTCTGAAAATTGTTACATCATTTGACTAAATGATACTCCAACTGAATTTCATGTAAAATTGGGATATTATCATATCCAATACGTGGAATTTCTTTCTTTATTTTTCGTGCCTCCTCTACCGCATTCACATATAAATTAGTCATTACAAAATTACGTTTTTGGTAAAATCGTAACGCATTCATATTATCATTTGTTGTAATAAGCCAAACCTGTCTGCACCGTTCTTCTTCTGCAACTCGTAATACACAATCCACAAGTTTCGCCCCTATTCCTTTTCTTTCTTCAAAGCTATCTAGCGATACAATTTCGCACATATTTCCGGTCACTTCATACGTTATAATTCCGATTATTCTGTCATCTGAGAGCGCAACAAATCCTGGCAACTCTTCTAACTGATGTCCCTTACCACGTGAAACCATCAATGAACTTCCCCAGTTCTCACACATGAACATTCGGATTGTTTCTTTCATCGCTGGCGTAATTTTTTGTATATGCACCATTTCCTATTTCTCCCCTATTCTATCATTGTGATACAATATAAGTGTATCACATGTAACGGTATTTGGAGGATGAGGTAAAGTATGAAACGTTTTTTTGCAGCATTGTTTACTATACTAGGTGCGATAACTGCCCTTGGGATTTTCTTTACAAATAAAGTGATGTACTTAAAGAAAAAAACAGAGGAAGAAGTACTCGAAAGAGAAACGAAAAAACATTTTCGCATAGAGGATTTTGATGCACTTCATAAAGAAGAAATTCATATTCCTTCGCAATTCGGGTATGATCTTCATGGATATTACATTCCTGCTGGTCATTCCAATAAGTTTATGATTTTCTGTCACGGCGTAACTGTAAATAAAATGAACTCTGTAAAATATGCAAGGTTATTTTTAAACAGAGGATATAATGTCGTTATTTACGATCATCGTCGTCATGGTAAAACTGGGGGGAAAACAACAAGCTATGGATACTATGAAAAGCATGATTTAAAATCCGTAGTTGACTGGTTAAAAAGTCGCTTTGGAACAAATATAACACTCGGTATTCATGGTGAATCGATGGGAGCTGCAACACTTCTTCAGTACGCAGGACTTGTAGAAGATGGTGCTGATTTCTATATTGCAGATTGTCCTTTTTCTGATTTCTACGGACAATTACAGCACCGTTTAAAGGTTGAATTCCATTTACCGAAATGGCCTTTATTGCCTTTAGCAAATGCTTTCTTAAAAGTGCGTGACGGTTATACGATTCGTGAAGTTTCACCAATCGATTGTATAAAAAACATTAACAATCCCGTCCTCTTTATTCATAGTAAAGATGATGATTATATTTTAGCTGATATGACGAAAGCACTCTATGAAGCGAAGGAAAATAATAAACAACTTTATATTGCAGAACATGGCGCACACGCTTGCTCTTATAATGAAAATAAAGAAGAGTATGAAGCAGCCGTTGATCAATTTTTAAACTCATATGTAAAAGAAACAAAAAACAGGCTTGCATAAGCCTGTTTTTTTATTGCGCTAAAACGTCTGTAACTTGTTCCATATTTTCAGAAATCCATTGCATTGCATCATCTAACGTTGGAAATTCTGTCGTTTGAAATGTTACCTCATCTTGCAGTAACCAAACATCCTTTGACTCTTGTCCTACACCAGCAATGGACCAGTGTAACAAACTATATGGATGATTATCATTCAAAAATGATGCCCACGTGCGCTCATTTGCAATATTTCGTAATGTACGTAATTGTTTATCCATCTTTCGTCACCTTACTCTAGTCAGTTATAAAAAACATTATAACACTCTCTTCTCTCCCAAAGAAAGTGCTCTTTTTATATTGTCAAGTACTTCTCTTGATTATATGATGAAATTAAGCGTTTGGGAAGGAGGGATAGCGTTGGCTAAAGTACAAATTAAAGTAAATGATAATGGCTCTTTTCGCGTTACAGGGGACGTGGAATTAGTTGATTCTCAAGGGAATGTATTCCCGGCAAAACCGGCATTTTCTTTATGTCGTTGTGGTTTATCAAAAAATATGCCTTATTGCGATGCTTCGCATAAAGGTAAATTCGAATCTGTTGTTAGAGCACCAGAGGCAGAATAATTTCACATGTGACATGCACATTTTTTTGTGCATGTTTTTTCTTTTTAGCAACTCCGTTATACCCCTTCTCCTTACAACATTTCTAATACTTTTGTCTCCATTCCAGCCTACATATATTTTCACACAATTCTTCACATTCGAATACTTTTTACTAGCCTTTTATTTTTTTTGTGCTATAATTTGAGCAAACAGCATCCTTCGGGGTCGGGTGAAATTCCCAACCGGCGGTGATGAAGTGCAAACTTCTAAGTCCGTGACCCGTTTTCAAATCGAAAACGGTGGATCTAGTGAAACTCTAGGGCCGACAGTATAGTCTGGATGGGAGAAGGATATGTTTTCTAGTAATTTTATATAGCGAATACACTTTTATTTCAGTATGCATATTTTTATAGATTCAAATCTATATATATGTTTTATTTTGTATACTTTTCTGTCTATGCTGAAATAAAAAGATACGACTAGCGTTTGAAAAATTCGATATTTTGCTAGGCTTCTTCCTTATGCCAAAATATCAATCATCGTTAGGTTTCTTTCCTATACTTTCGTATTCGAACTATATTTCTAGAAATCACGTCTCCCAAACCCCAAGGATATAAAATCCTTGGGGTTTTTTGATTTTTTTAGGAGAGGTGAAGAAAATGACAGATCAAGAATATATGAGGATTGCCCTGCAATTAGCAAAAGGAACATCCGGGCAAACAAGTCCAAATCCTATGGTTGGTGCTGTTGTTGTAAAAGACGGAAACATCGTCGGTATGGGCGCCCATTTACGTGCTGGTGAAGAACACGCCGAAGTTCATGCTCTTCATATGGCTGGTGAAAAAGCAAAAGGAGCTACCGTGTATGTAACACTTGAACCATGTAGCCATTTTGGAAAAACACCACCTTGCTGTGATTTACTTTTAAAAAAAGGAGTCAAACGGGTTGTAATTGCTACTCTTGATTGCAATCCTCTCGTTTCTGGTAATGGAAAAAGGAGATTGGAAGAAGCTGGAATCGAAGTAACTACCGGTGTTCTTGAAGCAGAAGCAGTTTTATTAAATCGTTACTTTTTTCACTACATGAAAACGAAACGCCCATTTGTAACAATAAAAACAGCGATGAGCTTAGATGGAAAAACAGCAACTGTAACTGGTGAAAGTAAATGGATTACAGGTGAAGAAGCACGGGCTGATGTTCATCAATATCGTCATACACACGATGCAATTCTTGTTGGAGTGAATACAGTTATAGCTGATAATCCGCATTTAACAACAAGAATTCCTAACGGGGGGCAAAATCCTATACGCGTTATTTTAGATACCCATTTACGAACGCCACCATCTTCTCATGTCATAACAGATTCTTTAGCACCGACATGGATTATGGTTGGCAGGGATGTGAATAAAGAGAAAATAGCTTCTTATGAATCTGAAAATATAACTATATTCCAAATGAAAACGAAACAAATTGAAATTCAAGATGTTTTAGACCTACTCGGTGAAAAACAAATCCTATCTCTTTTCGTTGAGGGTGGTCAAACGGTTCATGCAAGTTTCTTACAAACAAAGTATTTCAATGAAATTGTAACTTATATAAGTCCCAAATTAATTGGTGGAAGTAATGCCCCTACTTTATTTGGTGGAAATGGTTTTTCAACATTACAAGATGCACTTTCCTTGGAAATTCAAGAGATGAAACAAATTGGCAATGATATAAAAATCGTTGCAAATGCTCGAAGTGAGGTGACGGAATGTTTACAGGAATTGTAGAAGAATTAGGAACGATTGCAAACATGCAACAAAGCGGCGAAGCGATGAAGTTAACGATTCATGCCAATAAAATTTTATCAGATGTTCACTTAGGTGATAGCATCGCGGTTAACGGTATTTGCTTAACTGTAACGAGTTTCACAACAACTTCATTCACAGTGGATGCAATGCCCGAAACGATGCAATCAACATCACTTCGCATGCTTAAACCGCACTGCAAAGTAAATTTAGAGCGAGCAATGGCTGCAAACGGACGATTCGGTGGACATTTCGTTTCAGGACATATCGATGGCATCGGAACGATATTAAACAAAAAACAACACTATAATGCCGTCTATTACAAAATAGCTATTTCTGATGAATTGCTACGCTATTGTTTGCATAAAGGGTCCGTTGCTGTTGATGGAACGAGTTTAACAATATTTGATCTAGACGAATCTTCCATTACAATTTCACTCATCCCGCACACAGTAAGTGAATCAGTTATCGGAGAAAAGAATGCCGGTGACATCGTAAACATTGAGTGTGACATGATTGGTAAATATATCGAACGCTTTATTTCTAGACCAGTAAAACGAACAGGTTCAATGACCGAAAGCTTTTTACAAGAAAACGGATTTCTATAAGGGGGAAGCATTATGTTTCATCGTATTGAAGAAGCTCTAGAAGATTTAAAACAAGGAAAAGTCGTGATCGTATGTGATGATGAAAACCGTGAAAATGAAGGAGATTTTATCGCTTTAGCAGAGTATATTACGCCAGAAACAATTAACTTTATGATTACACATGGACGTGGTCTCGTTTGTGTACCAATTACAGAAGGGTACGCAGAACGTCTACAATTAGAACCAATGGTAGCTCATAATACAGATTCGCATCATACTGCATTTACAGTGAGCATTGATCATGTTTCTACAACAACAGGGATTAGCGCGCACGAACGTGCAACTACGATACAAGAATTGTTAAACCCTGCATCAAAAGGTACTGATTTCAATCGTCCTGGACATATCTTTCCATTAATTGCGAAAGAAGGCGGTGTCCTGCGCCGTGCTGGTCATACAGAAGCTGCTGTCGATTTAGCACAGCTTTGCGGAGCAGAACCAGCTGGCGTCATTTGCGAAATTATTAATGAGGACGGTACGATGGCACGCGTACCTGATTTAATACAGTGTGCAAAACAATTTGATATAAAAATGATTACAATAGAAGATTTAATTGCTTATCGCCGCCACAATGAAACATTAGTGACGCGAGAAGTGGAAATTACATTACCTACAGATTTTGGTACTTTCCATGCAATTGGCTATTCTAATTCTTTAGATACGAAAGAACATATCGCACTCGTAAAAGGTGATATTTCAACAGGAGAACCTGTCCTTGTACGCGTTCATTCAGAGTGCTTAACAGGAGATGTATTTGGCTCGTGCCGCTGCGATTGCGGACCACAACTCCATGCTGCACTTACTCAAATTGAGCGTGAAGGAAAAGGCGTTCTTCTTTATATGAGACAAGAAGGACGAGGCATTGGGCTTCTTAATAAGCTTCGCGCTTATAAGTTACAAGAAGAAGGCTTCGATACTGTAGAAGCAAATGAAAAGCTTGGCTTCCCTGCTGATTTGCGTGATTACGGTATTGGCGCTCAAATATTAAAAGATTTAGGTTTACAACATTTACGATTATTAACGAATAATCCAAGAAAAATTGCTGGCTTACAAGGTTACGATTTAGAAGTAATCGAGCGCGTACCGTTGCAAATGCCAGCAAAAGAAGAGAATAAAACGTATTTACAAACGAAAGTAAACAAATTAGGACATTTACTAAACTTATAATTAAAGGAGAGATTTATTATGGTATTCGAAGGTCATTTAGTTGGTACAGGATTAAAAGTTGGGGTTGTTGTTGGACGTTTTAATGAATTTATTACAAGTAAGTTACTTGGCGGCGCTTTAGACGGATTAAAGCGTCACGGTGTAGAAGAAACTGATATCGATATTGCTTGGGTTCCTGGCGCATTTGAAATTCCTTTAATCGCTAAAAAGATGGCTAATAGCGGGAAGTATGATGCTGTTATTACGTTAGGTACTGTAATTCGCGGTGCTACAACACATTACGATTACGTTTGTAATGAAGTAGCAAAAGGTGTTGCATCTTTATCACTACAAACAGACATCCCTGTTATTTTCGGTGTATTAACGACTGAAACGATCGAGCAAGCAATTGAACGCGCAGGCACGAAAGCTGGTAATAAGGGCTATGAATCTGCCGTTGCTGCGATTGAAATGGCTCACTTATCAAAACAATGGGCATAAAAAAAGAGGCTGCGGCCTCTTTTTTATTTCTTTACTTTTTTCCGTACATCTTTTATTAATTCATCCATTGTTTTTCCTTCTGTTTGTATACGAAGCGTTTGTGCTGTTCTCCATACATTCTCTCTTTTCTTCGCTTCTTCTATAATAGTAATTTCTTTTCGTACTTCCTTTAAATCTTTCCCTTCTGTTTTCAATCCAAAATGTTCAGCTTTCGTTCGAAAATGTTGTTCAATTCGTTGTTGCATCTCTTTTTGTTCAGGATTTTCGGCGGCCTTAACTGGATCAGCACTTATTGCTTTTAGTAAAATGAGACAAGTCATAATCGCTAATATATATTTGTGCATGTAAAATCCTCCAACCCAATATAAATTACATATTTACTATGTACAATTGGTGCTTGGAAAATTCGTCCACCAAAATTCTTTTTTCCGCTCAAAAGCCACTAGTATCAAACGTTCACAACTATTTATTACATTTTATTTACAAAAAAGCAAACTCTTTTACAAGTTTGCTTTTTTCTATCTTATAGTGCACACTCTTCAATCTCAAATCCTAAATCTTCAATCATACCCCAGTCTGCAGTCGGTTCTTGTCCTGCTGTCGTTAAGTAGTCCCCAACAAAAATAGAGTTTGCTGCAAATAAACCGATTGGCTGTACAGAACGTAAATTGATTTCACGCCCTCCTGAAATACGAATTTCTTTCGTTGGGTTTACAAAGCGCATCATCGCCAGCACTTTTAAACATTCTACTGGTGTTAACTCCTTTTGACCTTCAAGCGGCGTACCCTTTACAGCAACGAGGAAATTACATGGAATTGAATCTGCATCTATACGTTGTAATTCGAATGCAATTTCAGCGCGCTCTTCTATTGTCTCTCCCATTCCAAAGATTGCCCCAGAACATGGTGAAATACCGGCTTGTTTCGCTTTTTGAACTGTATCAACACGATCGTCATACGTATGAGTGGAGCAAATGCTTTCGTAATTATTCGCATGTGTATTTAAGTTGTGGTTATAACGATGTACACCAGCTTCGGCTAAACGTCCTGCTTGATCTTCGTTTAAGAAACCTAAACAACAACAAATCTTCAAATCTGTCGTTTCACGAATCTCCTTAACTGCTCCAATTACGTGATTCACCTCTTTATCTGTCGGGCGACGACCAGATGCTACAATACAATATGTACCCGCTTTACGACGAATTGCTTCATGTGCCCCTTCTACAATCTTTTCCTGCGTTAGCCATGCATATTTATCAATCGGCGCCTCTGAAATAATAGACTGTGAACAATATCCACAATCTTCAGGACATAATCCAGATTTCGTATTAATAATCATATTTAATTTTACTTTCTTACCAAAGTGATGATGGCGAATGATGTAAGCTGCATTCATAATTTCTAAAACTTCAGTCTCATCAGCTTCTAATATCGCTATTGCATCCTCTTTCGTAATCATTTTCTCTTCTATTACGTCATATGCAAGTTTTTTCCAATCCCTTTTTGTTTGTACTTGTTTCATTTCATCTCTTCCCCTCTTTTGTTATATGCATAAATAAAGCGTGATACGTCGCCATTATCCCTTCATTTTCCGTGAAGTCTCTTTCGTATATGCGAAGCATCGCACGAAAGAGTGAGGGACTTTGACAATAGGATTCTTCATTACTATTAGTTGCTCCTACTTTTCGAATAGAATGTAGAAACTCCTTAACTTCTGTAAATCTCTCTATGTAACATGTTTCAGAAACATGCACATCCCCTGTTTCTATCTCACATATATGGCGCAACTGATTTTTCGAATAAAAACGTTGCCCAATCGATGTTTCATTTTGTATATTTTTTTCTTCTTTCGCCCGCTGGAACGAAGCATGCAATTCTTGAAATGTTTCCTGTCCAAACGTTGAAAAGAGTAATATCCCATCTATAGACAAATGATGAAATAAATTTCTTATCACTTTTTTTAAATCATTTAGCCATTGAAATGTGGCATTCGAAATAATGACATCGTATGTTTCCTCTAGTCGTAACCTTTCGATATCCTCACAATAAAACATTACATTTTCCACATTTTTTCTAGTTTTCGCAACCTCAATCATACTTTCAGCAAAATCAATGGCTGTAATATACGCCTTCGGAAATAAGTTTGATAATTGCTCTGTAACATATCCTGTCCCGCATCCAAGTTCTAAAATACGTATCGATGAATTTGCACTATATCGCCGATTCAATATAGAAAGTAATGAATGTGCCATCTTTTTTTGGACATTTGCATATTGATCGTAGGATACAGCTGCCACATTAAACCGTTTTTGTAGTAACGTTTTGTTGATCATGTCGTATCCCCTCTACAAATTGAATTATCTCATTTCCGCAATATTCAAAATCCGTTACACATAATGCGTGTCCAGCCTCACTTACTACCTTGAGCATGACAGTCTCATTCTCAGCCATACTACGCGCTGCAGATAATGGACATATTACATCCTGCTCTCCATGAATAAGTAATATAGGGACTTTAACTTCTTTCAGCTCTTCTCTCATATCTGTTTCTATTAAATAATCCAAACCTAATTGTAAAGACTGAATAGAATCACCTTTAAAACGTTTTATCATATCTTCAAACCTTTTATTCTCTTTCAGCTCATTTTTCGTAAACATATTTTCATAAAACCGCTTGAGCGTATCTTCTTTCTTTCTCGCCACATTCTTTTTCAGCCGTTCTACATGCAAAGCATTCCATCCACTCGTATAGTCGCTCGTATTTGTAAATTTGGCAGTACCACCAATTAGTACAATACCTTTTGCCTTAATCTTTTTATGAGCTTGAACTGCCGCTAACGCTCCTAGTGACCATCCAACTAAAATTACATTTTCATCCTTTGCTACATCTATTATTCGCCCTGCAAATTCACCTTGTTCTTTCACGTTACGCCAATTGATACATTGAACAGAATATCCTTTAAAATACGGCAGAACTAAAGTCCAAACACCTTCTTCCATTCCCCACCCAGGAATAAAAATAATCTTTAGTTCTTTCATACTAAAAACCTCTCTTCTTTACCAATACGTATAATATGCTGAATAGCCCATTTTAAATCAGCTAGTGTATGTTGCGACGTAACTGCAAAACGGACCCGTGAACTATTAACTGGAACCGTTGGTGGACGAATTGCAATTGCTGCAATACCTGCCTCTTGTAACCTTTTACTAAATCGTAAAGCATTTTCATTTGAACCGACTAGAATCGGTACAATATGAGTTGAGCTATTCCCAATATCAAAACCAGCTTCTCGTAAATGGTATCTGAAATATGCTCCATTCTCTATAAGTCTCTCTCTTCTTTCATTATCTTCTTTCACAATTTCAATCGCTTTTTGTACCGCTCCTAACGTTCCCGGTGGTAAAGCAGTAGTAAAAATAAAGCTTCTCATCATATTTTGTAAATACTCTATATAAATTGCATCACCTGTCAAATACGCACCATAACACCCTAAAGCCTTACTAAACGTCCCCATATGTATATCAATTTTTTGAGCTAGTTCTTTTTCTATATGAGATAACCCCGCTCCGCCGATTCCATATATTCCACTCGCATGTGCTTCATCCACTATAATAATTGCCCCGTACTTCTCTTTCAGCTCTACTAACTCCCTTACATACGCAGTATCACCATCCATACTAAAAACAGTATCTGTTACGATTAATTTCCGCTTTTCAGGTGACGCTGTTTTCAACAGCTTCTCTAAATGATCCAAATCATTATGACGATACCTTTTATGCTCTGCCCCACTTAATATAATTCCATCAACAATACTTGCGTGATTTAACTTATCACTAAAAACAATATCGTGCCGAGAAGCTAAAGAAGATATCGCACCTATGTTTGCTGTATACCCACTATTTACAACTAAGGCTTTTTCAGTACCTTTCCAATCACATATACTTTTCTCAACCTCTTCATACAGTGAATAGTTTCCTACCACGAGCCTTGATGCTGTCGCCCCGGTTCCATATTTTCTTATGCATGCCATAGCAGCTTCTTTTAACCTCACATCTCCAGCTAACCCTAAATAATTATTTGACGCTAAATTTAGCATCCTTTTCTCATCTCGAATAAGCCATGTCTCTTCTGCTTGTTCTGTTACATGCAAATTGCGATACTGCCCTTGCTCATGTAATTGTTGTAATTTAGTTTGAAGATGTATGCGCCACGATTGATTCATTTCGGATGAACTCCTCTAATTTTGAAATCATTATATATTCTTTTGCAGATTCCAAGACTACTTCTTTTGTAAACTCACCTTCAAAGAATGGTAATAAGCCTAAAACCGGTACCCCGCTCAGCTCTTCAATCATTACTTTATTTTCTTGCACCCTTTCCATTTCGCATTCTTTGCAGCCAGATAAAATGACACCTGCTACTGTTAATCCATATGCCTTTGCATAAGCAATCGTTAAAACTGTATGATTTACTGTTCCTAATGTAGGACGTGCTACTACAATAAGTGGAAGCTGTAATTCTTTTGCAAAATCAATTACTAAAGCGTCTTCTGTATATGGAACAGCTAGTCCACCTGCTCCTTCTACAAGTAAGCTATTAAACTCTTTTGCTCGTTCATTATAGTGGTGAATAATGTCTTTTAACGTGACTGTCCTTCCAGCCCTTTTCATGGCAAGTCTCGGAGCAAGCGGTTCTTCAATAGAATAAGGGCATATTTCATCTTCTTTTGTCGGTACACCTGATAATACTTTTAGCCTTGCTGCATCTCCCTCTGGATTTGATGCAACATGTCCACTTTGCAACGGTTTATATACCCCTACGTTATACCCAAGTTCTCTAAATACACCTGCTAATGCACCTGCAACTACAGTTTTTCCCACTTCAGTATCCGTTGCTGTTATAAAAAAACCGCTCATTATTCTCCCTCCGTAACATCCGAGATTGCTTTATATAAAATACGTAACATATCGTCAATCTCTTCAATGGTAGAAGCAAGAGGAGGCATAAATACAATCGTGTTGCCGAGCGGGCGCAAAATCATACCCAGCTCTCTTGAACGTTTACATACTTGAACACCGACTCTCTCTGTCCATTCAAACGCTTCTTTCGTTTCCTTATTCTTTACAAGTTCAATTCCAACCATTAACCCACACTGACGAATATCCCCTACATGTTTACATGCAAAGAGCTCTTCTAATTGCGTCGCCACATATTCTGTTTTACGTGTCACTTCTTCTATTAAATTTGTTTTCTCATATAGTTCTAGATTCGCAATTGCTACCGCACACCCTAACGGATTCCCTGTATAACTATGACCGTGGAAAAACGTTTTTTGTTCTTCATATCCTCCTAAAAAGGCATTATAAATTTCATCTGTCGTTACAGTGATTGCAACTGGTAAATATCCACCCGTTAAACCTTTTCCTGCTGTCAAAATATCCGGCGTTACATTTTCATGTTCACATGCAAACATTTTCCCAGTACGGCCAAACCCAGTTGCTACCTCATCTGTAATAAATAAAACATTATATTTTGTACATAAATTACGTAGCCCTCTTAAGTATCCTTTTGGCATTGTAATCATACCGCCAGCACCTTGCATTAAAGGTTCTACAATAATCGCTGCAATTTCTTCATGTTTATCTTTCAGCAGATCTTCCATTTCTTCTAAATGTTTTTTTACAATTTCGGCCTTATCATCTCCATAAGGAGAACGATATGTATATGGATAAGGCATTTTAATTGCCTCAAATAAAAGTGAACTATACACTTGGTGAAACAAGTCTATTGCTCCTACTGAAACAGCTCCAATTGTATCACCGTGATACGCTTCTTTTAATGTAACAAATCTTTGTTTCTTCGGTTTTCCTTTATGCTGCCAATATTGAAAGGCCATCTTAATTGCAATTTCAACAGCGCTAGAACCGGAGTCCGAATAGAATACTTTTTTCAAACCTTCTGGCACAACTTCAATTATTTTTTCGGCTAATAAAATAGATGGAACGTTAGCAAGCCCTAACATAGTAGAATGAGCAATTTTATTTAATTGCTCACGAATTGCCTCATCTAGTTCTGGCACTTGATGCCCATGAACATTTAACCAAATAGACGATACACCGTCCCAATATTCATTTCCATTTACATCATATAGCTTTCTTCCCTCTCCACGTTCAATAATGACAGGATCTTCTTCTAAATAATCCTTCATTTGTGTAAATGGGTGCCATACATAGGCTTTATTTTTTTCCGATAACTCTTCATATGTATAAGATGGTTTGTCAGTCGTACTCTTGCTAAAAGTCACAATTGTCACCCCTAATGTTAACTAGTTTATAAATATAGTTAACATTAAATCTAAATGACTGTCAATTATTTTTAAATCAAGTTGTTCTTAAAAAAGAACAACTTATCATACGATAAGTTGCTTCGCATGCTCAATTAATAAATCATGACGCTGCTCAAATCTAGCCTTATTTACTTCTTTCGTAATTTCTTCTTTTGTTTTTCCGTCACTAGAAACCCCTAGTTTCGTAGCTACTTTCTCCATCGACTTCTTCTCTTCCGCTTCTTTCGCTTTCTTCACTTCTGACTGCTGTACTTGCTTTTTCTTCGCTTGCTCTGATTCAGCTGCAAAAGCTGTGTAAATGCCAGCACTTCCGCCAATGACTAGTAAGGTGGTAAAAAGAATTATTTTTTTCTTCACTCTTTCCTCCCCTTTCAAATTCATTATAACGCACATTTTTTAGTGTTAAAACCTATCTCCTTTATTTCCCTAAAAAAATATCACATATTTTTATTGACATGTATGATGAATATATGATAAAAATTTAACTAACATCATATGAATCGGCGTTGATAGGATTTAGTAGTATTTCGATTTCTGATTTCAGAGAGCTGGTGGTCGGTGCGAACCAGTACAGAGCGAATTATGAATTACCCCCTGGAGCTTCTTTTACGAAACGTAAGGAGTAGTGAAAGACGGTTATAGACCGTTATGTCTAAAGAGTGGTGAAACGAAACTGTTTCACAATTTAGGGTGGTACCGCGAATTTTTCGTCCCTGCATATATTGCAGGGGCGTTTTTATTTTATTAACGCATATCATACGACCCTTTATTTTGTGATACATTCATTTCACAAGCTAGGGTGGTACCGCGATTTCTTCGTCCCTGCATAATTATATGCAGGGACGTTTTTTTATCCAATCATTTCCGCATCATATTGAAATATGGACAATTACCGGTAATTTGTCACAAAATTCTAAATTTTAGAAGGAAATAAACAATATTGGCGAATTTTATATAAAAAAGAGCTATTTTAGATTACTTAGGAGGGGAAAACAATGGTTTCAAAAATTGAATCTGTTCTTTTAACAATTTTTATCTTTTTCTGCATTGGCTTTAGTGTTATTAAATTAGAAGTTTCACCACACATCCCGATTTTATTCGGCATCGTTCTTTTATTAGCATTTGGATTTATAAAAAAAATTGATTGGTCTACTATGGAAAAAGGAATGATAAGTAGTATTTCAGCTGGTATTCCGTCTATTTTTATTTTCTTACTTGTAGGCGTATTAATTAGTGTTTGGATCGCTGCTGGAACAATCCCAACTTTAATGGTATACGGCTTCCAGCTTGTATCTCCAAAAATTTTCATTCCAACTGTTTTTGTTGTTTGTGCAATTGTTGGAACAAGTATCGGTAGTGCCTTTACAACTGCCGCAACTGTAGGACTTGCCTTTATGGGCATGGGTAGTGCTCTCGGATACGATCCGGCTCTAATCGCTGGTGCAATTATTTCTGGTGCATTCTTTGGAGATAAAATGTCTCCTTTATCTGATACAACAAACTTAGCGCCAGCTGTAACGGGTGTAGATTTATTTGAGCATATTCGTAACATGCTTTGGACAACAGTTCCAGCTTTCATTATTGCTTTTATCGCATTTTTCATTTTAGGAAGCGGCACTAGTGGAGACGTTGACTTCACAAACTTCATTAGCACATTAGAGAAACATGCAACGATTTCTATCGTTACACTTATTCCTATTTTATTACTGTTCCTATTCGCATTTAAAAAAGTTCCAGCAGTTCCAACATTGCTTGCTGGAATTATAGTAGGAATCATTATTCTCTTTATATTTAAACCTAGTACTTCTTTAACTGATTTAATGAAAATTATGCAAGACGGTTACGTTTCTAAAACTGGTATAAAAGATATTGATAGCTTATTATCTCGCGGTGGCCTGCAAAGTATGATGATGTCGATTGCTCTTATTTTCCTAGCTCTTTGTATGGGAGGATTATTACAAGGAATGGGTATTATCACGCAACTAATGAATATCATCTCGAGCTTCGTAAAAAATAGCACACGCTTAATTATTTCTACTGCTTCAACTGCAATCGGTGTAAACTTCTTACTTGGTGAGCAGTACTTATCCATCGTTTTAACAGGACAAGCATTTGCTAATAAATACGATGAAGTCGGTTTAGAACGTCGTAATTTATCACGAGTACTAGAAGATGCAGGTACAGTTATTAACCCGCTCGTACCATGGGGAGTAAGTGGCGTATTCTTAACAAACGTCCTTAGCGTTCCAACATTTGATTACCTTCCATACGCAATCTTCTGTTTAGCTTGTCCAGTCGTAACGATTATCGTCGGCTTTACTGGATTTGGCCTGTCATGGAAGAAAGAAAAAGCAGTAACAATTTCATAATATACGAAAAAGGATTACCTTAACTGGTAATCCTTTTTATATTTCTCGATTATTTATTTGCTTTTTTTCTTCTAAATAACAGAAGGAATCCCGCTCCAATAAACGCCAACCCAGCTCCAATTGTAGAAGCAACACTTGTACCTGTTTTCGGTAAATCACGTTCTTCTTTGTTCTCACTTACAGTTGTTGTTTCTTTTGCGTTTTGATTATCTGTTGTAGTTTGTCCAGATCCAGCATTATTACCTTCACCCGTTGGTGGTGTTGTTGGATTTCCTCCATTATTTCCTTCACCCGTTGGCGGTGTTGTTGGATTTCCTCCATTATTTCCTTCACCTGTTGGTGGTGTTGTTGGATTTCCTCCATTATTTCCTTCACCTGTTGGTGGTGTTGTTGGATTTCCTCCATTATTTCCTCCACCTGTTGGCGGTGTTGTTGGATTCTCTCCACCAGTTTCCTTATCATCATCGTTCTTCTTCGTTATATCAATTGCATATTTAGCAAATTCATTCTCAGATGGTCCAACATATGATATCTTCCCATCTTTCTTTATATATTTTTGTGCATTTGGTGAAGAATCAAATGTTGTATTTAATTTATCTGCAACAATCGGTTTAAATGTCCAATTTTTATCTGCTGCCGGATCAATAACTGGTGTTTCTTGCATATACTTCACAATGATTTGACGTGTTTCATCTTGTGATTGGTATACAACTTCCCCTTTACTTACACCTGGGAACGTTTGGCTACTTCCACGATAGTTATTTGTAGCGACGATGAACTCTTGATTGTCAGCTACTGGCTTACCTTCATATGTCATATTTATAATACGATTCGTATTTGCATTTACAACTTTTCCATCTTTATCGTATTTCGCCGGTTGTGTTACATCAATTTCGTATTTTAAGCCATCTAAAATATCGAAGTTATATGTAGGATAGCCTATATTTACTAATGGCTGTTCCTCTGTTTTCTTTGGATCAATTTGATTAAACTGACCTGCAGACATTTCAAGCCATTCTTTCACTTGTGCCCCATTTACTTTTACAGCATATAACGTATTTGGATATACATATAAATCTGCAACGTTTTTAATCGCTAACGTTCCAGCTGGAATATCCGTATAATATGTAGCACCGTTTCGGCCACCTGCTTTAAATGGTGCACCTGCAGATAAAACTGGAATTCCTTTATATTTGCTATACTGTCCATTTTCAGCAAATAGCTTTTCTACATACCATTTCTGTGCATTTGTCACAAGTTGTACAGAAGGATCATCTTGTACCAATGAGAAATAACTATTAATTGGCGCTGTCGTTTTTCCTACAGCTGTATTCACATAATCAATTGTCGCTTGATGATCATCTTTAATTTCATTAACTAAATTTTGATCAGATTGTACTAGTGGGTTTCCTTTACTATCAGCAATCGGACGAAGTTGCGGCTTCGATTGCTCTTTTTGTACTTCCCATTTTCCATTTACTTTTTTCAATTGCATATCAATAATACCTAAGTTACTTCCAAAGACACCAGGCATTACAACTGGAACACCATTAAATACGTCCTTCACTTCAGTATGTGAGTGTCCCATTAATACTGCATCTACATCAGGAACCTCTGTTAAATAATACGATGCGTTTTCCATACCAACGTTGTATCCACTCTTATCAACACCGGAATGCGCTAGTGCAACGATAACATCTGCACCTTCTGCTTTCATTTTTGGCACCATTTTCTTCGCTGTTTCAACTATATCTTTTGCTTTCACTTTTCCTTCTAAATTTGCTTTATCCCAGTTCATAACTTGAGGTGGAACAAATCCCATTACGCCAATTTTCACTTTTTGTTTTTGCCCTGATTCATCTTCTACTTCTTTTTCAAAAACATGATATGGTTTAAAGTAGTTTTGATCGTTCTCTTCATTATTATCTTTATCATCTTTATAGACGTTTGAGTTAATAACCGGGAACTCTGTTTTACTAATTACTTTGTTTAAATAGTCTAAACCGTAGTTAAATTCATGATTCCCAAGAGAGATGACGTCATACTTCATTAAATTCATTAAACGATATAATGGATGTGTATAGCTAGGATCCACAGGCTTCTTCGGATCATTTATTTTATTCGCTACATAATCTCCAAGCGGTGTCCCTTGTAATGCATCCCCATCATCAAATAGGACAGAGTTCTTCGCTTCTTCACGCGCTTTATTAACAAGTGTTGCAGTTTGCACGAGCCCTACCTTATTATCTGTTTTCGTTTGATAATAATCATAATTCATTAAGTTAACGTGAATATCTGATGTTTCTAGAATTCGTAAGTTAACTGTACTCTCCCCAGCTTTCTCATCCGCATGAGCTGTTGTTGGCAATACTTGCGGCGCTATGACACCAATAGCAAGAGTTGCTCCAGCTAGCATTTTTTTTGACTTTTTCACAAAAAATCCCCCTTATACAATTACCAAAGAATAATGAAATGAATTTCTATCAGTCTCTAACCACATACCTTTTTTCTTCTATTAGATACACGATTTTCATTTCATCCTGCGCTAACGAGTAGTCCCCTTAAACAATCAATTGATGAAGACCAGCAATTAACGGGAGATAAAGCTCCCACTATGTAGAATTTTACCTTATCTGACATTATCATATATAATGTCCTTTCATATCGTCAATATTTTTTGACATACTTCTACAAATTTTCTGTGAAGTTATTGTAAACTTTTCATAAACATATAATATGCCCTTACATTGTTAATACTGCTGAATATGATACAATTACCAATTACAAGGAGGATGAATTTATGAAAAAAGTCATCTTAACAATTGTTTGTCTCCTCCTTCTAATCATTTCTTATTCTTATTTTGAAAAGAACGATGAGACAAAACAAAATGAACCCGAAGAAAAAACAGAAAAAACATCTACTCCAAGTTGGATTGATAAGCAAACAAACGATTCCTTTTATCATCTCGTACTAGGTGATTCGCTCGCCAAAGGATATGGATCAACACAAGGTGGATTTGCTGAATTAGCCTCTAAACAAATAGAAGCACAAATTCATAAACCAATTACTGTAGAAAACCTTGGGATAAACGGTCTTACAACAGATCGTCTCGCTAAAAAAGTTCAATCAGAAGATGTAAAGCAAAAAATTAGAGCAGCAAATATCATTACAATTAATATTGGGGGAAATAATTTATTTCGCTTAAATCGTGATGTCGGTGTTATAGACGGTATTAAAATGTTAAATAAAGAAAAAGCTCATTTTGAAGCGGATGTAAAAAATATTGTAAAGACAGTCCGAGATCAAAATCCGGATGCTTTACTCATTCTTTCTGAACTCTATAACCCGTTACAACTCGATGACTCCATCGCAAGTTATGCAGATATGTTTTTAGACGGCTGGAATGAATCCGTTTATTCCATTGCAAAAGTGAATCAACCATCTATCGTTTTGCCAATTCGTAAATTAATATCGAATGATAAAAAAGAATTGCTCTTTGACCAAGTACACCCAAATGATAAAGGCTATACGATTATTGCCGATTCATTTACAAAAAAAGTGTTGGCCTACAAATATTAAAATTCCCATGAAACAATTCTATTTTTATAACATGTCTTTTTTGTTACAATGAGAGTGGAAGGGGGCCTTTATATGGAATCACGCGAGTGGGAACGTATTGTTGATCATCTTCTTTCGCTAGTGCCTCTTTTTTATCGCAAATTTATGCTTCCTGGAGAATTTTCTTCTCAAAGACATATGCCGCCATCACATACACAAGTATTACTGCTTCTGCATGAAAATGGCACATTAGCAGTTTCCGAAATCGGCAAGCGGCTAGCGATTTCACGGCCTAACATGACACCTCTATTAAACAAACTGATTCAAGAAGAACTAATAGAGCGTCATTATAGCGAAAAAGATCGACGGGTCATTTTAATTTCCCTAACAGCTGAAGGGAAATTGTTAGTAAATCAGTATCAGCAATTCATTTTAGACAAACTAAAAGAAAATTTTCAAACATTATCTGAGGAAGAACGTGAAAAGCTCATTCACTCTCTTCAAACCATTCAAAATTTAATTTTGAAAACAAACGCATAAAGCTGCTTCTAAATAGAAGCAGCTTTATGATTCGTAATAATTACCATAGTATACATTTGAATATGGCCATGTCGTTAAATATGGTTTTTGTTCTTGCGTAGGTTGTTGTGATGGTATTTGCGGTAGTTGCTGTACTTGTTGTTGTCGATATAATTCATATTGTCTATTCATATCATAAACCGGATAATAATTTACATATGGATATACTTGAGGTACGTAATAATAATACATTCATTCTCTCCTCCTTTTTCTTAAACATATTCAAAGGAGAAAATGAGTGTGACACTCTTTATATTTGCACGAGTGGTTCTCTCACTCTTTTCTTTCTTTTCTTCAAACGTAACTTACGGTTCTTTTCATATAAATAATGCACCACGAAATATGAAACTACACCAAACACAACCCCTAAAATCGTCATTCCAATTAATACATACACTTCACTCTGTAATAAGCTCTTTAATATCGTAAAAATGTGACTTGAAAACAAATCCGATATCGTAAAGGGTTCATGATGTATTTTTTGTACATGAAATGGATAAATCATTTTCCCTAGCGCATACGCAAGCGGAAATAAAACTACTGGGAGAAACGATATTTTCCCAATAATATTGCCAATCACCGCAGCAGGAAAAGATCCCTTTGCTAACCTGACGATTGGATAAAATATTAAATAGACGAGCGATGCCGTATATATAACCAACATCTCTAAACCAAAACCAATTGCAAACCCTAACGATACTTTCTTTGCGCCTTCTGGCGACCGAAGCAACTTATAATATTGAAACTTTAACATTCTCCACATCCGCTGAAAAAACGAATATGTTTTCTTAGTTGTTTTCACCCTCATCATCTCTTTAACTATATTTTTATACCTAGTATGCCCTTACACACCCCGAAAAACAAATTTCATTTCCTCTTTTATTATAGATGATATCGAAATGGTTAACTAAATATACATATGACATTTCACTATAAAAAAATACGTGTATCAACTTATTTCTACCCTGAAACCAAAAAAGCACTTGTTGCCTTTAATCGACAATCAAGTACTTTCAGTTCATATTGTTTTTAAATTGCACTAGATTTTATCTTAACCTTAAAACTTGTATATCTTAACAATTAATATCCATTTTCTTTTCTGTTCACTTCAAATATATTTTGCTTTAGCTGTATTAGTATTTATGTTTTTATAGCTGTACAGTAACAGTCACTTAAAAAACATGACTGTATAAACTACCCCTTTAAAGCTAATATCTCTTCTTTATTATAGTCGATCATTGCTAAAAAGTACTCGTCAAAATTTTCAAATCTATCTATTTCTTCACCCGCAAACCAAATTATCTCTCCTGGTCTAGAAGAATTAGGTAAACATAAAACAAATAGATCCCTATCAAATTCCGAAACTGCTATTGGTAATAGCTCCTGTCTTAAAACACCGCTTTCTTCTAAAACAACATCATCTATAGCTTCTAATAGTACCTGAGCATAATCCATTATAGCCGATTCCTTTAATTGCTCCGTACCAAATAAATCCACCGTTTGATAAAAACCTGCCCATCCATTGGCATATTGAAGAAATTCTCTATACATTAAATCAAGTTTATATCCCAATTCTTGTTCAATAATGCGAATAGATTTTTCATTTGCTCCCACCTCCGGAAAATGGTGTGGCCATATTTTTTCTACATCTTGTTTCATTAGCTCCTGCTTCACTAAAATCATTGTAGCTATCTTATCTTTCCAATTATTCATCGTCTACTCCTCCTCTACAAACTTAAATTTTGTAGGTTTATAACCAATTGGATATTTATTAGCCTGTCCACCTATGCTCATATTAACTTTGGGGTCAAGGTCTAACCAACTATGAGGATCCGGTTTCCCCATCCAAGTTGTATCAGGAACATGACCAACATGTCCCTTGTAGGTTTCTCCATTATCAGCAGCTCGCTTGCCTTCTAGTCTTGCCGCACGTGAAGCTTCTTGTCTTAATTTACCTTTAGTTGATACCCTGCCTGGTAACCTAGGCACAAATGGTTATACAAAAATTTAGTAGCTGTTTCTCTAATAGATATCCTCCCTCTATCCATATAATTAAGTACATTCAGTATATACTCAAAGTAATATCTTTTTCCCTTATTTACTTTCTCTTCTAAAAAGAATTTAACCATAAAAAACACCCCAGTTTTTATTCGTATCTAGCAACTGGGGTGTACATCCTTTAGGAAAGCTCTTCTACATTTTTAAATAAACTTACTAATAATGCTTTTTGCGCATGCAATCGATTACCGGCTTGCTCAAATACGATAGATTTTGGCCCATCTATAATTTCGCCTGTTACTTCTTCTTCACGATGGGCAGGTAAACAGTGTAAGAAGCGATATGTTTGCTTCGCATGCTTAACAAGTTCGTTATTGATTTGGTATGGTTGAAACAACGTATATTTCTCTTCTTCTCCCTCTTGCCCCATGCTCATCCAAACGTCAGTATAAATGAAATCTGCTTCACTCACCGCTACTTCAGGATTATGCAAAATTTCAATTTCAGCTCCTGTTTCCTTGGCAATCGCTAACGCTTTTTTTACAATCTCCTCATTCGGTTCATACCCTACAGGCGTTGCAACAGTCATATGCATTCCGACTTTTGCACTCGCTAACAACAATGAATGACATACATTATTTCCATCACCTACGTAAGCCAATTTTATTCCTTTAAATGTATTTACTTCTTCATATATTGTCATTAAGTCTGCCAATGCTTGACAAGGATGATGATCGTCAGTTAAACCGTTAATAACAGGAATGCTCGATTCTTTTGCAAGCTCTTCTACATCCGCGTGTGAGAATGTACGTATCATAATCCCGTCAATATACTGCGATAATACTTTCGCAGTATCTGAAACAGTTTCTCCTCTGCCCATTTGCATCTCTTTTCCACTTAAAAACATACCATGTCCCCCGAGCTGTACCATTCCTGCTTCAAAAGATACACGAGTACGAGTCGAATGCTTATCAAAGATAAGGCCTAATATTTTTCCTTGTAGTAAAGGCTCTTGCTTATTATTTTTTAAATATATAGCGAACTCAATTAAAGAAATAATTTCTTCTTGCGTTAGTTCTTCTAATGTTAAAAGATCTTTCGTATTTAATTTCGGTACTTGTACAGTTGACATGAAACTTCCCCCTTATATAATTGATACGTTTTTTGTACAAACTACTTTTTTTATCATATATACTGCCTGTTCTAACTCTTCATTCGTTACAATGAGTGGCGGTAATAGTCTTATAACATTAGGCCCTGCTTGTAATACGAGAAGTCCCTCTTTTTCTAGTTGTTCTATAAAACTTGCAACTTCATGCGTACATTCAATTCCAACCATAAGCCCCTTACCACGTATATTTTGAATACATTCGACATGTTGTAATTCCTCTTGCAACTTCTGTAATACGTACTCGCCCTTTTCCTTTACTTCTTTTAAAAACGATGGTTTCTTAGTTATTTGCAATACTTCTTTCGCCGCAGCCATTGCAATATAATTTCCACCAAACGTTGAACCATGTGACCCTGCAGGAAACGATATTCCAAGTTCTTTCCGGCCAATCATTGCTCCAACTGGAATGCTATTTCCAAGCGCCTTAGCGGTAGTAACGATATGAGGTGTTATTCCCATTTGTTCGTAAGCAAATAATGTCCCTGTTCTTCCGATTCCTGTTTGGACTTCGTCTATAATAAATAAGGACCCGAACTTCTTACATAATGCTTCAATCGCTTTCAAAAAAGATAGATCAGCAGGTATGACTCCTCCCTCTCCTTGAACAACTTCTATCATTACTGCCGCAACTTCTTCATTCATTACTTCCTCTAATGCCTTTATATCGTTAAAAGGCGTATGTAAAAAAGATGGAAGGAGCGGACCAAATCCTTCTTTCACTTTATTTTGCCCCGTCGCACTCATCGTTCCGAATGTTCTACCGTGAAAAGATTGCTCGCATGTTACGACGAGAGATTTTTCAGTATGCTTACGGGCTAGCTTCAAAGCAGCTTCATTCGCCTCTGCCCCGCTATTACAGAAGAACACATAATCTAATGCTATGTTTTCTGTTAATAATGACGCGACTTCTTCTTGTAAGCTGTTTGTAAACAGGTTAGATATATGCCATATTTCATGCAGTTGCTCTTGTACAGCTTTCATAACAGTAGGATGACAATGTCCTAAATTACATACACCGATTCCTGATGTGAAATCTAAATATTGCTTACTGTTATTATCAATGACTTTCGTTCCTTTTCCCTTTACAAACTCAATCTTTCTTCTCCCATACGTTTGAAAAAGATGACTTGTCATGCAATACTCACGCCCCTCGTTACCGTCGTTCCCATACACTCACCTGTAACCTCGGTAAAATCCTTCATCCCATTTACGATACTAACCTTTTGCACTCCCATTTTTAATGATGCTAGTGCTGCCTGTACTTTCGGAATCATCCCACCGGTAATAACACCGTTTTCTATAAAATTAACAATCTCAAATTCGTCGGTTTTCTTTACTAACTTTCCTTCATGCAATACCCCATCTACATCTGTAATAAAAATGAGTTCTTTTGCAGATAATGCGGCCGCAATTCCAGCTGCGGCGGTATCTGCATTTATGTTATAAATCTCATTATCATTTATGCCGACCGGAGCAATAACAGGAATATAATTCATATTTATTAATCCTTTTAGTAAGGCCGTTTCGACATACCTTACTTCTCCCACATATCCTATCTCCTCACTGACAGGTTGAACTTGAAGTAGATTGCCGTCACATCCTGAACAACCTACCGCTCGTAAATTATGCTTTTGTAAATTCATTACGAGTTTTTTATTCGTACTTCCACATAACACCATTTGAACAACATCCATAACTTCTTTTGGTGTTACCCGTAATCCATCTCTTTTTTCTACGTTGATGTTACAATCTTTTAATTGGGCATCAATTTCTGGGCCACCACCATGAACAATCACTACTTTATACTTCTGTTGTAATTTCTTTACACAATCAAAAAACACATCATTTAATTGATCCAACATACTACCGCCGCATTTCACTACAATATAATCGCTCATCTTCCCTCTCCTTATGTACGATAACAAGCGTTTATTTTCACATATTCATAACTTAAGTCACAGCCCCAAGCTGATCCGGTCTCTTCTCCTAAATGTAAATACACATCAATCATAATTTCATGTTCTTGTAATCTCATTTTCATTTCCTCTTCAGAAAACATTTGAGGTTCACTATTTTTCAGCACAACGATAGATTGAAGAGTAATATCAATTGTATTTGGATTAATCGCTACTTCACTTTGTCCAATGCTGCTAATAATTCGCCCCCAGTTTGGGTCTTCACCATGTATTGCTGTTTTCACAAGACTCGAACCGACTATTTGCTTTGCGATTTTCTTTGCCTCTTCATTCGTTTGAGCTCCTAGCACATTTACTTCTATTAACTTCGTAGCGCCTTCACCATCTTGTGCAATTTTTTTTGCTAAATCTTCACATACCTTCTGTAAGGCAAATACGAAAGTTTCCCAATCTGCATGTTCCATATCGATTGGTTTCGTTTCTGATAATCCACTTGCCATAGCGATGACCATATCATTCGTAGAAGTATCGCCATCCACCGTAATTTGATTAAATGTATGATTCGTTATTTGTGATAATGCGGTTTGCAATACGTCATGCTCTATATGAGCGTCTGTCGTAATAAAACTTAACATCGTTGCCATATTTGGATGAATCATCCCTGAACCTTTCGCAACACCAGCAATCAGCACTTTCTTCCCATCAATCATCATCTCATAGCAAGTTTCTTTCGTTATAAGATCCGTCGTTAAGATTGCTTCAGAAAAAGAATGAGCTTCCCTTTCTTCCTTCGCCGGGATAAGAGCTGCAATTCCCTTTCGGATTATATCCATCGGCAGTGGAACACCAATTACACCTGTTGAAGCTACTGCAACATAATTTTCTTTCAATCCAAAATGTTCCGCCCCTAATGCACGCATCTCGTAAGCATCTTGTAATCCTTTCATTCCTGTACAAGCATTTGCATTTCCACTATTGACGATAATAGCTTGTAATTTCCCCTCAGTCGCTATACTATCCTTCGTTACTTGCAAGGGTGCTGCTTGTATTTGATTTGTTGTATAAACAGCAGCACATGATGCTGGTGTTTCACAAACGATTGCTCCTAAATCCTTTTTCTCCTTTTTCAGTCCAATTGCAGTGCCGATGGCCAAGAAACCTTTTGGAGTTACAATCGAACCATTTTCTAATTTTGTAATAGACGCTACTTTAATCATCATGTCCCCCTTATAGATAAAGCGGCATATGTTGTAAACCAGTTGTTTCTTCTAGTCCCGCTACTATATTTGCATTTTGAATTGCTTGCCCAGCCGCACCTTTCATCATATTGTCTATAACAGAAACAATTGTCACTCTTCCTGTTCTTTCATCGTAAGCTATCCCCATATCACAATAATTTGAGCCCCTCACTTCTTTCGGACTTGGAAACTTTCCTTGCATGCGAATTCGAACAAAAGCCGATTGTTCATACGTTTCTTCATATAATTTTTGAAGTTGTTCTATTTCCATTTCTCGCTTTACTTTCGCATAAAGTGTAACCATAATCCCACGTGATATCGGTATTAAATGTGTACTAAACGTGATTGGCTTCGTTTCTCTATTCCATTCCGCGAGCATTTGCTCAATCTCAGGAACGTGTTGATGCTCATTTACTTTATAAATACGCAAGTTATCGTATAACTCAGGAAAGTGAGTCATCGTTGTTGGCGTTTTTCCTGCTCCGGATACTCCTGATTTCGCATCAATAATAATTGAATCTTCTTCAATTATGCCGCTACGAACTAACGGTAATATCGCTAATAATGCAGCTGTAGCAAAACATCCTGGGTTTGCAATTAAATTTGCCTTTTGAATTTCGGACCTTTTCCATTCACTTAACCCATATACAGCTTCCCTAAGGACTGCTTCTTTTGCAGCTGCCCTTTTATACCACTGTTCATATATGAAAGGATCTTTCATACGAAAGTCTCCAGATAGGTCAATTACTTTTAAACCTACTGCTAATAATTTGGGAGTTAACTCTGCTGATACTCCTGCTGGGGTTGCTAAAAATACAATTTCTGCTTCCTTCTTTATTTCCTCCACATCAATTTCTTGTAACGTATGAACAAGAACATTTTGAAAATGCGGATATACATTTGTTATACACTCGCCAACTTGTGAAAAAGAATGGAGAGATACTATCGAAAAATATGGATGTTGTTCTAATAACCGAATTAACTCAATACCTCCATACCCAGTTGCTCCAATAATTGCGACCTTCATATGCTCCTCCTCATATCGATTCTTTAAATTAAGTATGATTATAATATTGTATTTTTATAGAGTCAATTAAATATTTATTAATTTTTAAAACTTATAAAACTTAATTTTACTAGAAAACTAATATGTACAAACGAATTTTTATACACAAATAGTGTATAGTAGTTTTTTTATGCCACTTCAAGTACAATAAAACAATACATACGTACATACAGGCGGGGAAAACATGAATGAAAAATTAATTGAGAAAATGATTATAAAAAGTTTTCAGCAATATCAATGTAATCCTATGTCAAATGAGGATCAAGAAATGCTTGTTAAACACATTCAAGCAATAATTCATTCAAATACTAAAATTGATGTATATGAGGCAGTTGAGGATATCGTTTACGATTATGTGACTGGAAAATAAAAAAAATAGGAGATTTCCATATGGAAATCTCCTATTTTTTACTTAATGATTTACCTGCAATACGCTCAAATAAACCCGGGAATAATGCATAAAGTTTCGGACCAATGCCCATCCATTTCGGTAAATTTACTTCACGCTTTTTCGTTTGCATCGATTTTACAATCTGCTCTGCTACATATGTTGGTTTTAACATGTATCGTCCCATATTTTTCACATATGTACCGGATTGATCAGCTCTTTCAAAAAAGTTTGTATCTATCGGACCTGGATTAATCGCTGTTACGAAAACATTCGTACTAGACAACTCCATGCGTAAACTATTCGTAAATCCTAGTACTGCATGTTTCGTTGCTGCATAGGCACTCGATTTCGGCGTTGCAATTTTTCCAGCAAGTGAAGCAATATTAATAATATGCCCTTCGTTTCTTTTCACCATATAAGGTAGTACCGCTTTCGTACAAGCTACTAATCCAAATACATTTACTTGGAACATATCTTTCACTTCATCCATTGACGCATCTTCAAACGTTTTAAAAATACCAAATCCTGCATTGTTTACTAATATATCAATACGTCCTACCTCTTGTAATACTTTTGAAAAAACAGATTTTACCCCCATCTCTTTACTTACATCTAATACATAATAATAGCAAGGCGTATTATAAGTTTCTTTAATTTTGTCTGCTAGCGCTTTTAATTTCTCTTCTGTTCTAGCCATTAATACTGGAGTCGCTCCCTGCTCTGCAACTTGCATTGCAACTTGCTCTCCAATTCCACTAGAAGCACCTGTAATGACGATTACTTTATTTTGTAAACGTCCCGTCATTGCTGTCACCTACTTTGCATAATAAATCAATTGTTGCGAAGATTCATCAATCATCACTTGTTGATTATATGCTAAAAAGTCTAATTGTCCAACCGTTTCTGAAATAGTAAGTGGCAATTGTTCCTTATATAATACCGGAAATAGTTTTACACATACTTCAAATGCTGTCATTGGTTTTTCCTTTAATAACTCAAGCACTTTAAATGCACGTGTTTCTTGCTTTTGTAATCTCGTTTCAATAAGTTGCTTCACATGGAGAACATCTTCTCCATGTCCTGATAAAATGCGCGAAATATTCATTTCACTTAAACGCTTTAACGTTTGATTGTATTGTAATAATGGGCGTGCCCTTTCTGTTTGTCCTTCATATGGTGGTTCTAATATTGGATTCGAAGAAATATGACTAATGAGAGCATCCCCGCCAATTAATATTCCATCAGATTCTCTATATAATGAAATATGAGTGGAAGCATGACCTGGTGTTTCAATTACTGTAAACCCAGGTAAAGAATCAATACGATCTCCCTCTCTCACAGTATGCGTTAACGATCTATTACAAGAATATTTCAATGTCCTTGTCGTCAATAACGCCTCGTCTTTCAAAAACGCTGCTGGAACACCAAATTGCAAGGCTGTCTCTCTAAAAAACTCATGATACCGCTTTAAAAACTCTGGATTTTGCGTAATCCACGGCTCGTTCCAAGGATGTCCAATAATGTTCGTTTTCTCAGAAAATATATTTAAAAGCCCACAATGATCCGCATGATGATGCGTAATGACTACTGTTTCAATATCTTCTATCGCATATCCTAATGCACCTAATTGACTCTCTAACGCACTTCTTGCCTCTTCTGTATTTGTCCCTGTATCAATTAATGTTAATGTCTCCCCCTCAACTAAAAACACATTTACAGTTTCAACTGCAAATGGCACAGGAATCTCCATTCGGTGAATCGCCGTCATGCTTAGCCCCCCTGTCTCTTTCCGGTTCAAAAATGAATACTTCTTCAGTTTACAACTTCTATATATATTTGTCATTATTTTCAGATAAAAAGAGGTGTTTCCTATTTAAAAACGAATGTATGTACATTTATAATAATTTCTAACCAAATTTAAAGGAGGAACATCATGTCTATTCAAAACATTTCCTTTCTCGGTGCAGGCTCTATTGCTGAAGCGATTATTGGTGGCTTATTACATGCAAATGTTGTGAAAGGCGAACAAATTACCGTAAGTAATCGTTCTAACGAGACAAGGTTGCAGGAGCTACATAAAAAATATGGCGTCAAAGGAACACATAATAAAAAAGAACTACTTACTGATACAAATATTCTTTTTCTAGCAATGAAACCAAAAGATGTTGCAGAAGCGCTTACCCCATTTAAAGAATATATACATCATAACCTGCTTATTATTTCTTTATTAGCGGGTGTTTCTACTCACTCGATTAGAAACCTACTTGAAAAAGACATTCCGATTATTCGTGCAATGCCAAATACATCTGCAGCTATTTTAAAATCAGCTACTGCTATCTCCCCTTCAAAACATGCAACAAAGGAACATATTCAAACTGCCATAGCTTTATTTGAAACGATTGGTCTCGTCTCTGTTGTAGAGGAAGAAGATATGCATGCTGTCACTGCATTATCTGGAAGTGGGCCTGCTTATATTTATTACGTAGTAGAAGCGATGGAAGAAGCGGCAAAAAAAATCGGTTTAAAAGAAGATGTTGCAAAGTCACTTATTCTTCAAACAATGATTGGTGCTGCTGAAATGCTAAAAGCAAGTGAAAAACATCCTTCTATTTTGCGAAAGGAAATTACTTCTCCTGGTGGAACGACCGAAGCAGGCATTGAAGTATTACAAGAACATAAATTTCAACAAGCACTTATTTCTTGTATTACACAGGCAGCGCAACGATCGCATAATCTCGGGAAAACATTAGAACAACTAACAAAAGAAAAATAAAAAATGGAGCTCAATCTTACTTGAGCTCCATTTTTTTATAAACATATATTGTTTAGTTATTAGTCTTCCCAAAAATCTCTTCTTGCAGACGACGACCAGTTGGTGTTGCTGCAAGTCCACCTTCAGCTGTTTCACGAAGTGCTACTGGCATCGTTTGTCCGATTCTAAACATTGCCTCAATCACTTCATCACATGGAATCGTACTCGTTACACCAGCTAATGCTAAATCAGCTGAAATCATCGCATTTGCAGCTCCTGCTGCATTACGTTTTACGCAAGGTACTTCTACAAGTCCTGCAACAGGATCGCATACTAAACCAAGCATGTTCTTTAATGAAATTGCCATCGCTGTAGCTGCTTGATCTTGTGTTCCACCAGCCATTTCAACTGCAGCTGCAGCTGCCATTCCACTTGCTGAACCAACTTCAGCTTGGCATCCTCCCGCTGCACCAGAAATACAAGCATTATTCGCAACAACCATACCGAAAGCTCCTGCTGTAAATAAGAATTCAATCATTTCTTCACGTGTGGGCTGCAATTTCTCTCTTAGTGCAAATAGTACACCTGGCACTGTCCCAGCAGACCCTGCTGTTGGTGTTGCACAAATAATTCCCATCGCTGCGTTTACTTCATTGGTTGCAACAGCTTTACTCACTGCGTCCAAAATCGTATCTCCAGATAAGCCTTTTCCGCTCTTCATATACGCCTGAACTTTTACAGCATCTCCACCAGTTAAACCAGTTGGTGATTTCACACCGCGAATACCACGTTCTACTGCTTGCTCCATCACGACTAGGTTCTTTTCCATACCAGCAATTACTTCTTCACGTGAAATACTTCTTGTTTCCATTTCACATTGAATCATAATTTCTGCGATTTTTACATTTTGTTCTTTAGCTTGCGCCACTAGTTCCGCTGCGTTCCGAAACATGGTATGTCCCCCCTGCAATTATTCCATAATAGTTACTTGACAAATATTTTGTTGCGCTTTTATTTCTTCAATCACTTTATCTGCTAATAATTCATCTGTTTCGATGACCATAAGCGCTCTTCTTCCTTTTTCTTTACGAGAAACACTCATTGTACTAATGTTAATCTCGTGTTTCGCAAGGATTGAAGCTACTGCTGCAATAGCACCAAAGCGATCGTTATTTACAATAAGTAGTGCCGGGCTCGTGCCTGATAATTGAAGATCGAATCCGTTTAATTCTACAACTTCAATTTTACCGCCACCAATTGAGCAAGCAACAACTTCAATTTCTTCTTCACCTTTATACAAACGAATTCTCGCTGTATTTGGGTGAGGTGCATTTGCATCTTCTTCAATGAATTCCACTTCAATTTCGCGCTCTTTTGCTATCTCTAGCGCCTCTGGAATACGTAAGTCATCTGTTTCAAATCCTAATATCCCACCTATTAACGCTACATCTGTACCATGCCCACGATACGTCTTTGCAAATGATCCATATAATGAAATGCTTACTCTTTCTGGTTCATGACGAAACAGCTGGCGAGCAACTTGCCCCATTCTTGCTGCACCTGCTGTATGTGAACTTGATGGACCAATCATAACTGGACCAATAATATCAAATACTGAGCGATACTTCATCATAACTCCCCCTAAACCTCTATGAAAAAATTTTTTACTATTCTATTAAGCTACCGAATTGGTTGCTTTTCCAGTTGTACTACGAATTTGGCCCGCTGTACGAATTGGATCGTTTTTAAATAACAGTGAAACAATATATCCTGAAATAATACTAGTTATCATAATAAATAAGAAACTTAGCATTACCTTCATTTAAAAATAATATAAGCTAATCCACAATAAAGTCTGGTAGCAATCCAAAGTTTAACATAGAACCTCTTACAAGGATAGCATAAACAAATGAAACCCCCATTGCTTTCATACCCTTTGATACTTTAAAGCTGAAAGGTGAAAAAAGACTTAGTATAAATAATAGTAATATCCTTCTTATTTATAATTTCCATATTGCTCTCTCACAATTTACTCAACTTCATTCGTTACGACAAATGGCTAAATCGCATGTGACCTTATAATAAATTATTATCTGCCCTCATTATAGCTTGTTTTTAATAAAACGCTTACTTTTAATGAATTTTAAAAGTTCTGAATAACAATCTGTTTTTGCTATTTGTACTACTCGTATGTCGTCTGACTTATATAACAGTTTTTCTAAATAAACGGTACTTTATATTTTCATCCTATATCTTCACATCATTAAAACTTTCTGTTTCATCCTATATAAGCATAAAATGATAACAGTTTTATTTTAATTTTTTTTTAGAAATAAAAAAACAGCAACCTTTCGTCGCCATTTTTTATATCATTATTATCTTTCTACCGGAAATGATTTCAAATCCGTAGCTATTTCTGTATTAGAAAATAGCTCTCTTGCCTCTTTCAATAATTCCTTATATGTATCCCCTTGATAACGAGAACTAATATGAGTCAATATTAATCGTTTTGCATTTGCCTGAAGTGCAATACTCGCAGCTTGCTTAGATGTGGAATGAAAATAATCATATGCTTGTTGTTCATCTTCTGCCGCAAAAGTGGCTTCATGAACAAGTACGTCAGCGTCTTGTGCCAGCTCTCTACTCGCTTCACAAAATCTTGTATCACCTAAAATGGTAATAATTCTTCCTTTTTGAGGTGGGCCGATAAAATCTTTTCCGTTTAGTATCGTACCATTTTCCAATTCTACCACTTCTCCATCTTTTAAACGTTTAAAGAGTGGACCTGGTTTCACACCCATCTCCAGCAATTTATCGACTAAAAGGGCGCCTTGTATATCTTTCTCTATAATACGATAACCAAAACATTCAATACCGTGTGACAATCTTTTCGTTTCCACATGAAATTCATTATCTTCAAACACAGTACCTTCTTCTGTTATCTCAACAATTTCAAGCGGATATTTTACATGTGTCGTACTTACTGATAATGCTACTTCAATAAATTGTTTAATTCCTTTTGGTCCATACACTGTTAGAGGTGTAGTCCCTCCTTGGAACGAACGGCTTCCTAATAAACCAGGCAATCCAAAAATATGATCACCATGTAAATGCGTAATAAATATTTTTTCAATGCGGCGTGGACGTACTGATGTATGTAATATTTGATGTTGCGTCGCCTCGCCACAATCAAATAACCAAGTTTGTCCTCGTTCTTCTAACAATTGCAAAGCAATTGCTGAAACGTTCCTTCCTTTCGAAGGAACACCTGCACCAGTTCCTAAAAATACAAATTCCACTTTCTTTCCTCCAGCTCTTTATATAATCTACCTTTCATCTTACGGAATGTTATTTCAAATGGCAAATCCAATTTACATAACCAATCATCTAGACAACTATATATCACGAACATTATACTCAAAAAACTTAGCAATCGTTCGTGTTTTATGTTAAAATGATTATACTACATTTTAAGGGAGCGTTTTATTATGAAAGAAGCATTTCGTTTACAAACTGATTTTTCATCTTCATTTGATCGCTGGGTAAGTTCTTTCGTGTCTGATCACCCAGCACAATTAGAATGGACGACTTTGAAAGAATTAATCCATGAATATACAACAACACATACAAATGATTCGTTACCAACATATATTTCTTCAGCTTTAACATATTATGCGCAACGTGTTTCAACAACAAACCGTTCAGAAATTGTTATTTTTGAAAATGTTACAATCTCATAATTTATAAAAAAAAAAGCACTGTGATCAGTGCTTTTTTTATTTTTATTACAGTATTTATTTTCCAAACTTATTTCAAAAAATCCCTATTATTTCCTACTATATAGCCAATATAAATCTATTTGAGTTTTCAAAAAATATATTGACACTACAAAATTTCAGTGCTAACATTCAACATGTAATTGAATATGGTCTCTGTTAGGTGAGGCTCCTGTATAGAGAAACGCTGCTGCCCAAAAATGTCGAGAGACGCCAATGGGTCAACAGGAAAGGTCGGAATGAAGGCCTTTTTTAACGTAGCTGGTTTCAGTACCTATGCTATACAGTGCTAAAACTCAACGAGGGAGAGGTGCGTATATTTTGTCATACACAAAAACTGTTTTGATCTATATTTACTAACAGTCTTTGTTGTGGACTCTTTTAACTGCGAATTCAGACCTTTACTCGTTTTGAGTAAAGGTCTTTTTACGTATATATTCACCTTACTATGAAACAAACATAGCATATTCAGAAACTACTAAATTGTACGGAGGTGAGGAACAGTTGGCAATTGATGATTCGGCCCAGATACCCATATGTTTTACGTTAATATTTCATCATGTAGGTAGGAAAGAAGCTGTTCCTCCTAATTTTAAATAGTCGAGTAACAGATTGTTTCCTCCTTCATGAAAAAGGAGGAACTACCGATGTTAAATTTACAAAGACAAGAAACAAAACATTCCTACGATCAAGATCGTATGAAAACAAATAATGAATTATTGGTGGAAGTCGCAACACAAAATGCAAACAAGGCGTTACAACTTTTAGAAACAACACAAGATGGACTCTCTAAACAAGAAGCGGCTCGTAGACTTACTTTATATGGCCCGAATGAAATCGCTCATAATAAAACATCACCGTGGTACATTCAATTTCTACTGGCATTTAAAAATCCATTTATTTTTGTTTTATTAGCTCTCGGCGCACTCTCTTTTTTCACAGATGACATACAAGGAACGATTGTCGTATCTGTAATGGTAATGCTAAGTGCAACGATTCGCTTTCTACAAGAATTTCGTTCTCAAAAAGCTGCGGATCAGTTAAAAGCTATGGTTCGAACAACGGCCAGTGTCTTTAGAATAGATGGATTTGTACATGAAACAAAAAAACTAACAAATTTAAAGCAAAATTATACAATGGAAATTCCAATTGAAGAACTTGTACCTGGCGATATTATTTCACTTTCAGCTGGTGATATCGTTCCGGCTGATGTGCGTATTTTATCAGCTAAAGATTTATTTGTGAATCAATCTTCTTTAACTGGGGAAGCACTTCCTGTGGAAAAGTACGAAAACTGCTACCATACAGAGAATAAACATATCTTACCGAAAAACATGAAAAAAAATTACAATCCACTCGATATGGAAAACCTTTGTTTTATGGGTACAAATATTGTAAGTGGTAGTGCAAAAGCTGTTGTTATCTCCACAAGTACCGATACGTATTTCGGCTCTTTAGCAAATAAGGTAATCGGCAAACGAGTAGAAACAAGCTTTGATAAAGGTGTAAACAAAGTAAGCTGGCTCTTAATTACATTCATGCTTATTATGGCGCCTATCGTTCTTCTCATTAACGGATTCACAAAAGGGGATTGGCAAGAGGCTTTCTTTTTCGCTATCGCAATTGCTGTTGGTCTCACACCTGAAATGTTACCAATGATTGTAACTGCTAATTTAGCAAAAGGTGCCGTTAACATGTCTAAACAGAAAGTAATTGTAAAACAGCTGAATTCTATTCAAAACTTAGGTGCTATGAACATTCTTTGTACCGATAAAACAGGAACGTTAACAGAAGATAAAGTTGTACTTGTCCGCCATTTGGATCCTAACGGTAATACATGTAATCGTGTATTACACTTTGCCTATTTAAATAGCTTCTATCAAACAGGATTGAAAAATTTAATAGATAAAGCCGTTATGAAACATACAGAAGAAAACCAGAAGTTTAATCCATCTATTTTTCAAAAACTAGATGAAATTCCATTTGATTTTGCTCGCCGACGTATGTCTGTCATCGTGAAAGATATTTCAGGTGAACATACAATGGTTTGTAAAGGGGCAGTAGAAGAAATTTTGTCTATTTGTAACTACACTGAAGTAGATGGAAAAGTTGTTTCTCTTACCGATGACATGCGCTTACATGTAAAACAACTAAGTGAGACATTAAATAGTGAAGGTATGCGTGTTATTGCTGTAGCTTATAAAAAAGATAGACCAATACATGATACAGGGTACGCGGTACAAGATGAAAATGATTTGATTCTCGCTGGATATATTGGCTTTTTAGATCCACCGAAACCATCTGCAGCTACTGCCATTCAAGCATTACAGAAACATGGAGTACAAGTGAAAATTTTAACTGGCGATAACGAAATCGTGACAAGAAAAGTTTGCAAAGAAGTTGGATTAAATATTGGTGAGCCTGTCCTTGGTTACGAAATTGATTCTTTACCTGATAAAGCATTAGCAAAATTAGCCGAAGAAACAACTGTATTTGCTAAACTAAATCCAATGCAAAAATCTCGCATTATACGAGTATTACAAGGAAACGGACACACTGTAGGTTATATGGGAGATGGCATTAACGATGCCGTAGCGTTACGTGAAGCTGATGTTGGCATATGTGTTGATACTGCTACCGATATTGCAAAAGAGTCTTCCGACATTATTTTACTTGAAAAAAGTTTAACGATATTAGAAGCAGGTATTTTAGAAGGACGCACTACATTTGGAAATATTTTAAAATATATTAAAATGACAGCTAGCTCTAACTTTGGAAATGTATTTAGTGTGTTAGTAGCAAGTGCTTTCATTCCCTTCTTGCCGATGCTTGCCATTCACCTTTTAATTCAAAACTTGCTTTATGATATTTCACAACTGTCTATTCCATGGGACAAAATGGATAAAGAGTTTTTAGAAAAACCAAGAAAATGGGATACTGCCAACTTACGAAACTTCATTATTTGCATCGGTCCCATTAGTTCCATATTTGATATCATCACATATGTAGTCATGTGGAACGTCTTCGGCGCAAATACAGCTAGCGAACAATCATTATTCCAATCTGGTTGGTTTGTCGTTGGATTACTAACACAAACTTTAATTGTTCACATGATACGAACACAGAAGATTCCGTTCATTCAAAGTACTGCATCAATACCGGTTCTTTCATTAACCGCCTGTATTATGGCAATCGGAATTTACATTCCATTCTCGCCACTTGGAGCAGCCGTTGGATTACAAGCATTACCACTTAGCTATTTCCCTTGGTTAGTAGGAATACTATTAGGCTATGCTTTCTTAACACAGTTCCTAAAAAAAATTTATATTAAAAAGTTTCATAGCTGGTTATAAAAATGAGAATGAGCGGGTGCTTCCCGCTCATTCTCAAAAACATAACTTGGACTTATATGTATGGAGGTGACCATGATGGTATGGTATGACATTGTACTAAGATTATTTATTGCAATTATTGTAGGTGCTTGCATCGGAATGGAACGACAATGGAGACATAGGATGGCTGGGCTACGAACAAATGCTCTCGTATCACTTGGTGCCTGTATATTTGTTTTATTATCCGTCATGATTGATCACGATGCTAGCCCTTCACGTATTGCCGCTCAAGTCGTCAGTGGGATTGGTTTTTTAGGAGGCGGCGTTATTATCCGCGATGGTTTTAGTATTAGGGGGCTTAATACTGCAGCTACCCTATGGTGCGCAGCTGCTGTTGGTACTCTTACAGGCGCTGGTTTTCTCATTGCAGCTATATTAGGTGCAGCTGGCGTTTTACTAGCAAATATACTACTTCGCCCAATCGCTCTCTTTATGAATCAGAAATCAAAAGAAGAATCACCTGAACAAACGAACTACTCCCTTTCTCTTACTTGTTCAGAAGAACATGAAGCCCATATTCGTTTTTTACTTATGCACATGGTAAGTTCTGAAGGCATCGGTTTAAAAGAATTGTATAGTGAAGACGTAGATTCTAAGCAAAAAGTGTGTATACAAGCTACATTACATTGCAATACAAATGCAGCAGTCTTAATTGAAAAAATAGTGAGTAGAATGCTATTAGAAGCTGGCGTTACTGCAGCTGGGTGGAAAACTTCATTAGATTTAGAAGCAAGTTAAAAATGAAAGGTGTCATGATATTTACATCTTCATGGCACCTTCTACATAAACTTATTTTCTAATTTTTGCTGAAAAGACTTTTCTTGTTTACGTAATAATTGACTACCTCGTTGTAAAATCGGCATTCCATACTTATCATTAATTTGATCAATGACAGCAAGTAGTGGCTCTTCTTTCGCATCTTCTTCAAATGAAAACAAATCTAATTGCTTCACCGATTCAGTCTTCCACTCTATTTCTGTAGCCGTAACACCTAATAAACGAACGGAATCGCCGTCCCAATGTTGCTTCCATAAACGAGAGGCTGCTTGAAAAATATCTCGTTCTTCCCAAATAGCATTTTTCAATTGCTTACTCCTCGTTACTGTCCGCCTATCATGATATTTAATCATAATTTGAATATTATAGCTGACAAGAGTTCGCTTTTGTAATCTTTTACTCACTGATTTCGATAGCCTTTCTAACATATCAAGTAATTCTTTCTCTTCATCCATATCCTTTGAAAAAGTCATCGAATTACCAACGCTTTTATGTTGTCCCATTTGACTCGGGTCAACTTCTCTATCATCCACACCTTTTGCCCGCTTTTGTAAATCAACACCATGCTTTCCAATTTTAGCACGAATGATATGTTCGTTCCCTTTCGCTAACTGCTCAATTGTTTGTATATGAATATCATTTAATTTCTCAGCTGTTTTTTCTCCAATCCCATGCATCGCTCCAACCGGAAGTGGCCAAATCATTTCTGGAATATCTCGTTTTCGGAGCACGGTAATACCGAGAGGCTTTTTCATATCAGAAGCTGTTTTTGCTAGGAAAAGGTTTGGAGCAATTCCGATGCTACACGGCAACTGTAACTCTGTTAATAACGCTTGCTGAATCATCTTTGCTATTTCAAGAGGCGAACCGAGTGCGTAACAATCTGTAATATCTAAATACCCCTCATCTATTGAGACTGGTTGTATTTTTTCTGTAAAACGGGAAAGGATTTGAAACATTTGAAATGAAGCTTCACGATATAATGTAAAATTAGGACGCCTTACAACTAATTGCGGACATAACCTTTTCGCTTCCCAAAGTGGCATCGTTGTACGTATTCCATATTCTCTCGCCTCATAACTACATGTTATGATAATTCCTTTTCTTTCTTTTTCATTTCCAGCAACCGCTAACGGCTTCCCTTGTAATGATGGATCATGAGCAATTTCAACAGATGCGAAAAAACAATTCATATCTACATGTAAAATAACACGACCTTTTTTTGGATACATTTCTCGCATAGTACTCACCCCCTAATCAGAACGTTCGTTCTTTTATTATATCAAATTTTGCACAATAATTATAATCATTACTTGTTCTTTTCTATCATGTTCATTTCTATAATTTAAATAAAATGGATATATTTGCAATTAGGAGTGATTATTATGAAATCGACTGATAAAGTGAAACTTTAATCAGTGGGGGTCTTACTGCCCGTTAATGCGGGATAAACTCAATTATACGTTTCTCGTAATTATACTAATCGTCGCAATCAATTATTTACTTCTTCCTATTTTTGATATGAACATAGCTGGTTTCCTCCCTCGCCTAGTCCATGTAGTAACAACTTACATACTGCCATGGATTTTCTTGTATTGGCTTATCCCCCTTGTAAAAGCAATCGAATCAAAATAAAAAGCGTGTAAATCACAATTGATTTACACGCTTTTTTTTGTTTATTATTTCGCTACTTCTTCAATGATTGCAACAACTAACTCTGCTGTTTTCGCTAATTCTTCAACAGGAATCTTTTCGTTTGTTGTATGAATTTCTTCATAACCCACTGCTAAGTTAACTGTTGGAATACCGTGTCCTGCAATTACGTTTGCATCACTTCCGCCACCACTTTGGTGAAGAGAAGGTGTACGACCAATTTTTTCAGCTGCACGTTTTGCAACTTCTACAACGTGATCGCCATCAGCAAATTTAAATCCTGGATACATAACGTTTACTTCAACGTCTGCTTGACCGCCCATTTCTTTTGCAGTTGTTTCAAATGCTTCTTTCATTTTCGCAACTTGCGCTTCCATTTTTTCATTGATTAAAGAACGCGCTTCTGCAAAGATTTGTACATGGTCGCAAACGATATTCGTTTGTGTACCACCTTCAAAACGGCCAATATTTGCAGTTGTTTCAGAATCAATACGGCCAAGTGGCATCTTCGCAATTGCTTTCGCTGCGATAGTAATTGCAGATACACCTTTTTCTGGTGCTACACCAGCGTGAGCTGTTTTCCCGCGAATAATCGCATTCACTTTCGCTTGTGTTGGAGCTGCAACAACGATTTCACCAACTTTTCCATCGCTATCTAATGCGTAACCGTATTTCGCTGTAATGCGCTCACGATCTAATGCTTTTGCACCAACAAGACCAGATTCTTCTCCAACTGTAATAATAAATTCAATTGTACCATGAGGGATATTTTTTTCTTTTAAAACACGGATTGCTTCGAACATTGATGCTAATCCTGCTTTATCATCCGCACCTAAAATCGTAGTACCATCTGATACGATATATCCATCTTTAATAGAAGGCTTAATTCCATTACCAGGAACTACTGTATCCATATGAGAAGTAAAGTAAATTGTATCAACACCATCTTTTGTTGCTGGTAATGTACAAATTAAGTTACCTGCACCATGCCCAGTAACAGCCATTGTGTCATCTTCAAATACTTCTACACCTAAATCTGTAAATTTCTTTGTTAATACTTTGCAAATTTCTGCTTCAAATTTCGTTTCAGAATCTACTTGTACTAATTCCATAAATTCATTTACTAAACGTTCTTGATTAATCATAAGACTGCGCCTCCTGCACTACCATTATGTATGTAACACTGTTAATTATAACAGAATTTCGCAAAAGTTTCGAAATACAAGACAAAAAACAGACGGTTTATATGTCTAGATAACCATCTGCTTTTTATTACTCATTTAACAATACCCAGCGCATATGATCTTCCCACACTCCATTAACCATTAACATCTTCCTAGACACGCCCTCATACTGAAAACCTATCTTCGTCACTACTTGTATAGATGCTAAATTTCGTGGCATAATCGGTGCTTCTATACGATGTAATTGAAATTCCTCAAAAGCAACTTGAATAGCTTTTCTAAGCGCTTCTGTCGTATAACCTTTGTTTAACTCTTCCTTATCTAATTTATAACTGAGTACACAAGATTGGTAAATCCCACGAACAATTAAATTAAATGAAATACATCCAATTATTTTCGTATCATCACCCTTTTTAAAAATCCATAATCTGATAATTTTACCTTCTGCGAACTCTTTTCTATCCTTTTGTAACTTTTTCTTTTGATAATCTAACGTAAAAAAACCCTCTGGTCTATACTCTTCCCAAGCTTTTAAAAATTCACGATTTCTGTCGTAATATTGAAGAACTTTTTCAGCATACGACTCATCAATTTCCCTTAAATGTAAACGATTTGTTTCATATATTTTCATCATCGTATCTCCATTCTTCAGCTTGTCCAACTAAAAATTAACAATATACCCTTTTACTATATTCTATACACATACTCAAATTTCCTGTTATATTTTGCAATCCCTCCCCGAATTTTGTCCTTACTCTCCCCTTGTCCACAATATCATTTCTCGTTACAATGATATTGTACTGATTTGCAAGGAGGTTTAACGATGCATAAAAAAGCTCAAAAAGTTATGATTTATGTAATGCTAATTTCTATGCTTGTAACAACATTACTTGCTGGCGCAAGTATGTTTTGGTAAAAAGGACGACCTGTTCGTCCTTTTTTTACTTTTTATACATAACAAAATAAACCATCTCGAAATCGAGATGGTTTATTTTATGTAAAGCACAATCGCTACAATACTAAAGGAAAATGACATTACAAGTGCTATTACAAAACTTGTATATTGTTTCTGCTGAAATGCCCCAATAACAAAAGTAAGATTGAGTAATGCCATACATACAACCGCTACAAGATAAGAACATATATTAAAAGTTGCCAATATGAATGTAATAACAAATAGAAATCCCATAAAAAACTGCATATACGAAAGTTTTGGATTCAAGTACATATGAGCAACCCCTTTATCTAATTTTATTTTTCTATACTCTCATTAACTCATGCTTATGTACACATGTCAAGACAACTTATTACAATAGAAAAAGCCAACTTTTCCGTTGACTTTTTCATATGCAATGGCTCCTTTTTCTTTTGCCAATTGCTGAAATGATTTTTTCGATTTTACAATCCACACTTTTGTTCCAATTGGAATACGATCAAATAAATATTCCACATCGTTTTTCTTCATTCTTATACACCCTTGTGAAATATACTTCCCAATTGAACTCGGTTGGTTTGTTCCATGTATTCCATATTTACTCCCATCAGTTCCTCTTGCATTAAACCCCATCCACCTAGATCCAAGTGGATTTTTTGGTGATCCCCCTGGAATATCTTTTGCAATATAATACGGATCCTTTGCTTTCATTATAATATCAAACGTTCCCTCTGGGGTTAATTCATTTGTTTTTCCTGTCGCGACTGGAAAAACCTTTTGAATCTTCCCATCGTCAATATAAGCTAGTTTATTCGTCGCTTTATTTACAATAATAAAAGGATCACCGGCACGCGGATTATCACCAAGAGGCCAAATAGGTGATAAAGAAAGACATAATATGAAAGAGAGAAGATACGGCATAAATAATTCCTACCTTCTATATAAGTTCTTTTATATTATCCTTTCCCTTAAAGCGACTTTTAATGAGTAAATATTGTTCCATTTCGTATACAAGTTGAACAAGTTTCGCACGTATCTCAAATTCTTCACGTGTAGCCGGCAATGGCATATCTCTAAATAATTCTCTCATTTCTTGAAGCTGTCTTAAGGAAATAACCCCGGTACTCTGAGGGCTAATAGCATTACTAATATTTTCAACCACATCCGCAATCATGTCAGCTTGTTCATATGTCCACGATAAAGAAGCTGCTAACGGAATCATTCGCTCTAAAATTTCGAATTGTTGCATACGCATATTAAAATAACGATAATAATAGTCATCTTCTCGCATAAATGCATTCTCAAGTTTCTTAAACGATAAATCTCTAGCTTCATTTAGCATATTTTCAGTTTCAATAAGTTCTGCCCCGCTCCAACTACTTTCTCGATTTCGTAAATACACAACCATTTCAAACAAAATCGTTTTAAAATTACTTTCTATTTTATCTTGATACTCTTTTAGCTTATTTTCACTACTTGGCATATACATATTCACTAATAGAGCCACGCTAATCCCTATCGTTAATATAGCAATTTCATTCCCAACAATAAGCCATGTAATTTGCTTCAATGAATACAGGTGCATAACAATAACTGAGCTCGTGACAATACCTTCTTGAATTTTGAGCATAACTGCAGTCGGAATAAATGTAAGTAATAATACACTAATTGCAAATGGTGTATATCCAATTGTTTCAAAAATGCAAAACGCGAACACCATTGATAATACACAAGCTAAAAAACGATGTAATGATACTTGAAGTGATTTTCGTTTCGTATTTTGTACACATAATATAACTAAAATACCCGCTGAACTATAAAATTCTAATCCTAATAACTGAGCAATAAAAACGGCTGCGCCTGTCCCTATTGCTGTTTTTACTGTACGGTATCCAATTTTGAACATATCATTGCTCCTATATGTATAAACGTATTTACAGCTAGTATAAAAAAAGGATGACACAATGTCATCCTTTTCTACTTATTATTCACGTATCCTTTACATATTACAATATTTTTTGTAAAAATTGTTGCGCACGCTCACTTTTCGGTGCTGCAAAAAATTCTGCTGGTGCACTATCTTCTACAAGTTTCCCACCATCTAAAAAGAGAACACGATCTGCTACTTCTTTTGCAAATCCCATTTCATGTGTAACGATAGCCATTGTCATTCCTGTCGTAACTAATGATTTCATAACTTCTAACACTTCTTTTACCATCTCTGGATCTAGTGCAGAGGTCGGTTCATCAAATAACATTACTTCTGGTTCCATTGCTAACGCTCTTGCAATTGCTACACGTTGCTTTTGCCCTCCTGAAAGACGATTCGGATACGTATCTTTTTTATCTAATAAGCCGACCTTTTCTAACAGTTTTTCGGCTTTCTTTTCAGCTTCTTGTTTCGTTACTCCTTTTACATTGATAGGAGCATACGTAATATTTTCTAATACAGTCATATGAGGAAATAGGTGAAAATGCTGAAATACCATTCCGACATTTTCACGAACGTGCATAATATTCGTTTTCGGATTCGTTACTTCTTCTGTTCCAATCCAAATGTGACCATTTGTTGGTGCTTCTAACACATTCATACAACGTAAAAATGTTGATTTCCCTGATCCAGACGGTCCAATAATTGCTACTACTTCCCCTTTTTCAATCGTTGTTGTAATCCCTTTTAATACTTCGTTTTTCCCAAATGATTTATGAAGGTTTTCAATTTTAATCACTTTTCTTCATTCTCCCTTCAATTGCCTTCCCGACTAGTGTAAGAATAATGACTAACATATAATAAATCAGCCCAACAAAAAGTAATGGTTCAAGATATTTAAACGTTTCACCGCCTACAATGTAAGCACGGCGCATTAAATCCGTCGCGCCTATTACTGTTACTACAGCCGATTCTTTCGTAAGTGTCGCAAACTCGTTTACAAGTGCCGGTAATATATTTTTTAAAGCTTGAGGAAAAATGATATTTCGCATCATTTTTCCGTATGGAATTCCTAAAGCCATCGCCGCTTCTGTTTGTCCTTTATCAACCGCTTGAATGCCGGCACGGATTACTTCTGACATGTATGCACCTGAATTCAAACTAAATGCTAGTACAGCTGCCAAGAATGCTGGTATTTCATAACCAATTATTTGCGGGACACCGAAATAAATAATCATTAATTGCAATACAAGTGGTGTACCACGGAAAATTGATGTATAAAGATCTGCCGCTATATTTAATGCTCTTATTCTAGCAATTTTGCAAAGTGCTAATAGCGTTCCTAAAATAAATCCTGCTAAAGCTGATACTGCTACAATTTTCAAAGTAACTTCTAGACCTTTTAATATATACGGTATCGAAGGCGTAATCGCCGAAAAATCTAAGTTCATTCTTTTCATTCCCCTCACAGAAAAGTGAAAGGCAGCTTATTTTTCGCTGCCAAACCATTTCTTCACTAATTTATCCATTTCTCCATTTTCTTGCATTTTTTTAATTACTTTATTAAATTCAGCTGTTTTATCACTGTTTTTCGGAAGGGCAATTGCTGCTCCAACTTCTTCTGGCGCTTCTTTAATTTCAATTCCTTGTAAATCTTTCATTTTCTCTAAATAATTTTTAGCAACTGTGTCTTCTATAATTGCAGCGTCAAAACGACCAGCTTTAATTTCTTGTACGATTTCTGGTATACGGTCACGTCCCTCAACTTTGAAATCTACTTGCTTTTTAAATTCTGCTGCTTTCTCTTCTTGAATAGATCCTGTTTGTACCCCTACTTTTTTCCCTTTTAAATCCTCTATAGATTTAATGTTAGAGTCCTTTTTAGAAACGACCATGTTTTTCGCAACAAAATAAATATCTGTGAAATCAACATTATTTTTACGCTCTGCAGTTGGCGTCATACCGGCCATTACGAAATCAACTTTTCCTGAGCTAAGAGATGCTAATAAACCACCAAAATCCATATCTTTCACTTTCACTTCATAACCAAGTTCTTTTCCAATATATTTAGCAACATCAACATCAAAGCCGATAATTTCATCACTTTTTGAAGCTTCCACGTATTCATATGGTTTATAATCTGCTGAAGTCCCCATAACAAGTACTTTTTTATTTTTTCCAGTAGCCTTTTCTTCCCCGTTACTACAAGCACTGAACATACTTACAATTAAAATAAGTGCAAACGATATTGATAATAACTTTTTCATCTTTCTTCCCCCTAATGATGTATATTTAAAAGTTTAATAGAATATTTATTCGATGTTTGTATTGTATCAGCACTTTTATTTTTATGCAATATATAAAATAAAAATAAATAAATAATCATTAAAACCAATGTTCATAATGCATAAAACAATGCATAAAATAACCAAACACTGTATATCCTATCATTTTGAATAATAAATAAAAAAGGCGCTACACCCACTTAAATGTGAGCGTAGCGCCTTTTCAATTATTTATAGTTCTTCGCAATTCTCTTCGAAATACGATTGTAGTTTTGCAATAACTTGCATCGGTTCATGACCTTCAATTTCATGACGTTCTACCATCGTTACAATTTTTCCATCTTTTAATAAAGCAAATGATGGAGAAGAAGGTGGATACCCTTCGAAATATTCACGAGCTCTTGCTGTTGCTTCTTTATCTTGACCTGCAAACACCGTTACAAGATGGTTAGGACGTTTATCATAATGTACAGAATGCGCAGCAGCAGGACGAGCAATGCCACCTGCACAACCACATACAGAGTTTACCATTACAAGTGTTGTTCCATTTCTTTTAAACGCTTCTTCTACTGCTTCTGGCGTCGTCAATTCTGTATATCCAGCAGAGACAATCTCTTCACGCGCTTGGCGGACAACATCATTCATAAAAAAGTTAAAATTAATCAATCTTTTCCCTCCTCTAAAACTACCTATTTGTATCTTACCAGTTAATGTTTATGAAATACAAGTAAGTTTACTTGTATTTGAGCATAGAAAAGGTGTTAGAGCAGGGCTCTAACACTTTTTTTAATGACCACGATGTTTTTGCTTTGCTTTTTGTACTTTGATTGAACGCCTTCTTTGTTTTTCAGCCTCTCGCTTCTCTTTAGATTGCACTTTCTTTTCTTGTTTATGCAGTTCATAAGATAAGCTAATTGCCTCTTGCGCCTTAGTAAAACGGTTTACATTTACTTCTTTTGCTGCTTGTCGTATGATCCGCTTTGTATTTTTGGGACGCTGTTTTTCTTTCACTTCCACGCCACATTTTGCAAAGTGCTGAAAATAGACTAACATTGGACCAGTCACAAATATAAGTATTTCTTCGTCTGATGGCTCCGTTCCAAAAATATACCTTGCTCCATACAATTTTCCTTTTTCTTTACATGTAATGATTCCAACAAAAAATTGACCATCGTGATATACTGTCAAATCCATCGACAGCCCCTCCTAAAAAAAATTAGAAATACGGGACATCCCGGAGGGGAAGGTTACTGACATGAAATTATGCGTCTGGACTACCAACCAGAACTGTGTTTTTGTATTTCTTTCACTATTATTATATCTTTTTTTCCATAATCTTCATATATTCACCAATCATCTTTTTATGTGATCCTACAATATAGTCAGGTAGTTCTGTTAATGGGAAGAATTTAAGCTGAACCGCTTCTTCTTTATTCATAACAAAATCTCCATCGTATTCATCTGTATAATAAGCGGTCGTTACAGATTGAAATTCATCACCGTTTGCTAATTTTGTAAAATAGTTCGCTCCAGAAAACACATTGATTAGTCGTAGGTTCTTTACTTCTATTCCCGTCTCTTCGTATACTTCACGGCAAGCTGTTTCTTCTGGTGATTCACCAAGCTCCATGAGCCCCCCAGGCAGCCCCCATTTTCCGTAAGGCTCTGTTCTTTGCTGTAATAATACATATCCATGTTCATTTATAACGAGTACAACGGCTCCAACTAAAATTAAAGGGCGATGACCAACTATTTTCCGTAATTCTTCTACATATCCCATCGTATCCCTCCTTTTTCGTTGTCCACACTATTGTATCATATGTATGAAACGACAAAATGCGTATATTTTTCATTTTTTTAACAAAATATTTATTTTATGTGCTTCATCTACTGTGGCTAACATAATAGATTCGACTTCTGTATTCTCCTCTAGAAATTCTCTCGCCCACGCTTCTGTTTTTCCTAATAAAGCAAGAACATCTTTCTGAATCCTCCCATCCTTTACTAATACAAAAGAAACTGGAGATTTTTTTCCCGCCACTTTAAGATCAAATCGCGAAACTGCTTCATATTCTGGATATCGAAATATAGAAACGACACCGTTCGCTTCCCATAATGCTAATTTGATCGTTTGAATATCGCTCACATTTCGCATACGAAGTTCCGAAAATAAATATTCCACGGTAATTCTCGCTTTTTTCAAATTGCTAAAATCAATGGAACCATTGTGTATAAGAATGATAGGTGCTGGCTCTAAAAAACGTCTCCATCTATCCCATTTCAGCATTAAAACTGAGCTTATAATATGAAGGACAACGAGTATGAACGTTGTAATCATCGAACCCAGTAACCCTACTTTTTCATCAGACAATGCGTTAGAAATATTCCCACCAAGCAATAGCACTAATACAACATCTAAAAACCGAAGTTGTGCGATAGACCTTTGCCCCATCGCTTTCGCAACTAATATTAAAAATATGTATGCTATAATAGCCCGAATAACCCATTCACTATTAGAAAGATGCCGTGCTCCTTCAAAAATATGCATATGCATCACTTTGCACTCCTTACCCGTCTCAAACTGCTATCCTATTTTAGTTTGCAACGTTTAAGAGCATATATGTAAAAAAGCTGATTCGTTTAGAAACGAATCAGCTTTTTTTACTTGACGGAAAACATATACTTTTTATACGTTTTTCGTACCGATAATATGAGACCCATCATAATCATATTCGAGAACAAAGAACTTCCTCCATACGATAGGAAAGGCAATGCAATCCCTTTTACAGGCATTAATCCAACGATCATACCGATGTTTTGGAATATTTGAACTGTTAATATTCCAATTGATCCAGCACATAATAATGTACCGAATAAATTATCCGCAGAATAACCGATAATAATTGTTCTATACAGTAGTAATAGGAACAAGAACACAACTAACGCTGCTACGATAAATCCACCTTCTTCGGCAATTGTAGCGAAAATGAAGTCAGTATGCTTCTCAGGGATATAGACGTTCCCTTCGCCAAATCCTTTCCCTTCCATACCGCCACTACCTACAGCTAAAATCGATTGCTGTGTTTGATAACCTTGATCTGTATGTTCAAATGGATCTAACCAACCTAAAATACGTGATTGTTGGTGAGGTTTTAGTAACGTAACTAACTTATTAAAGAAGAAATCCTCATACCTTACGTAAATAAATATTAGCGTAGATAATATGGTGACTGGAATAACTGTACATAACGCTATTAATTTCTTCTGAATACCTGACATAAATAAAATACATGCAATGGCAGCAGCGTATAAGAACACCATTCCAGTATCCGGTTGGCTATATACAACAGCTATAGGTGGAAGGGATACTAGCACAATTTTACCTACTAATTTTAAGTCCGTTTGAAATGTCCTTGCCATATACTGCGCATTATGTTTCACCGCTATGCTTGCTACTACGAGAAGCAATGAAATTTTGAAAAACTCAGATGGCTGAATTTGTCCAACTAGCGGAAATACAAACCATCTTTTTGCACCTAATTTTTCAGGTGTGAAAGTGGAAACCGGTAGTATTTTCAAAAGAATAAGTGAAGCAAATCCAACGATATAAAGTGGCCAAGACAATTTTTGTAATTGATCTAAGTCAATGCTTGCAACAAGCAATAACAATACAACCCCAATTATGTAATTCAAACCCTGTTTCATCGCAAAGTTTGCCTCTCCATATTGGCCAGTTTGCTGACTGCTATATATAGCAGCTATACTCGTAACACATAATGCAAACAAAATTAATATTAATTTTACATCTAAACTTTTTAGAAACTCGGTACTTCTTTTCATGACATCCTCCTGAAACATTGTTACAGCAAAATAAAAAACCAGGAGTCAACATTCCTCATGTTTTGACGACTGATTACACATTATCTATAAAACACTTATATAGAATAACTCTCTTTTTCATACAATACAATATATTATACTACAGTTTCGTCAGTAAGATTTGCCAAAAAAATTATTCTTTTCTTATTTTATATCCATATACCATATATCAGCAATGTATTTTCATAAATTCCTAATACATAATCGTTCATTGTAAGATTACTGGGAAAGGTATTATACATATAGTAGAATGTAGATGAAGAAATAAGATGATAAAAAGCTCGCATAAGCGAGCTTTTTATTAGTATACAGATGTATTATTTTCTGACGTATTTTCTAAAATTTCTTTTACACGTCCTAAGAACTTACCACAAATTAAACCATCTAGTACACGGTGATCAAGTGATAGACATAAGTTAACCATGTCGCGAGCACCGAACATACCATTTTCCATAATTACTGGGCGTTTTACAATTGATTCAACTTGTAAAATAGCCGCTTGTGGGTAATTAATAATACCCATAGATTGAACAGAACCGAATGATCCTGTGTTATTAATTGTAAATGTTCCGCCTTGCATTTCGTCCGCTTTTAACGATTTCGTACGTACTTTTCCTGCAAGCTCTGTAATTTCACGAGCGATACCTTTAATTGTCTTCTCGTCCGCGTGTTTAATTACTGGTACAAATAATTCGTCCTCTGTCGCAACAGCGATAGAAAGGTTAATATCTTTCTTCTGAACGATTTTATCGCCAGCCCACATTGAATTAATTTGAGGGTATTCTTTTAACGCTTGTGCTACTGCTTTTACGAAGAAAGCAAAGAACGTTAAGTTAAAGCCTTCGCGCTTTTTGAAATCACCTTTAATTGAATTACGGTATGACACAAGGTTTGTCACATCTACTTCAATCATCATCCAAGCGTGTGGCGCTTCGTGTTTACTACGTAACATATTCGCTGCGATTGCTTTACGCACACCCGTTACTGGAATTTCGATATCGCCAGGCATTGTTGGTACAGAAACTGGTTTTGTAGCTTCTACTTTTTGCGCTACTGGCGCTGCTTTTGGTGCTTCTACTACTGCCGCTACCGCTTCCTCTTTCTTCGTGGCACCTGCTTGCGGAATATTTCCAGATTCCACTAGCTTTAAAATATCTTTACGAGTGATACGGCCGTTTGCTCCCGTACCTTCTACTAGATCTAAATCAACGTTATGCTCGCCCGCAAGTTTTAACACAGCTGGTGAAAAACGAGGTTTTCCATCAGTTGGTTGTTTTGCTTTCGGTGCTTTTTCAGGCGTAGCTACTTCTGCCTTTGGTTCTTCTTTTGTTTTTTCCTCAACTGCTGTTGCTGCTACTTCATCTGCGCCTTCTACTTGAATCACACAGACTACTTCACCTACAGCTAACGTATCACCTTCACCAGCGATTAACTCTTTCACAATACCAGTGAAAGAAGATGGTACTTCAGCATTTACTTTATCAGTCATTACTTCTGCAAGCGGATCATATTTGTTTACGTGATCGCCAACATTAACGAGCCATTTACTAATTGTACCCTCTGTAACGCTCTCCCCGAGCTGAGGCATTGTAATATTTTCTACAGCCATGTATAGTCCCCCCGATTAAAATTCCGCAAGTTCACGCATTGCTTTTTCAACTTTATCTGGATTTACCATAAAGAATTTTTCCATTGTTGGTGCATATGGCATTGCTGGAACGTCTGGACCTGCAAGACGCGCAATTGGTGCATCTAAATCAAATAGACAGTTTTCAGCGATAATTGCTGCCACTTCACTCATAATACTTCCTTCTTTATTGTCTTCTGTTACAAGAAGAACTTTACCTGTTTTAGAAGCTGCTTCAATGATTGCTTCTTTATCTAATGGATATACAGTACGTAAATCAAGAATGTGTGCAGAAATGCCATCTTGTGCTAACTTTTCAGCTGCTTGAAGAGCAAAATGAACACATAATCCGTATGTGATAACAGTAATATCATCACCTTCACGTTTTACATCTGCTTTTCCGATTGGTAATACGTAATCATCTTCTGGCACTTCACCTTTAATTAAGCGATATGCACGTTTATGCTCAAAGAATAATACTGGATCTTCATCACGAATTGCAGCTTTTAGTAAGCCCTTTGCATCATATGGTGTAGAAGGGATAACGATTTTTAAACCAGGTTGGTTTGCAAACATCGCTTCTACAGATTGTGAATGATACAACGCACCGTGAACACCGCCGCCAAATGGCGCACGAACTGTGATTGGACAAGTCCAATCATTATTAGAACGGTAACGAATTTTTGCTGCCTCAGAAACAATTTGGTTTACTGCTGGCATGATGAAATCCGCAAACTGCATTTCAGCGATTGGACGCATTCCATACATTGCTGCACCAATTGCGACCCCAGCAATTGCAGATTCTGCAAGTGGTGTATCTAGCGCACGATCTTCACCAAATTGATCATATAATCCGTGTGTCGCTTTAAATACGCCACCTTTTTTACCAACATCTTCACCTAAAACGAATACTTTCTCATCGCGTTCCATTTCCTCGCGCATTGCTAATGTAATAGCATCAATATAAGACATTACAGCCATGAAACGTTCCCCCCTATTCTGCGTATACGTGCTTCAATGCATCTTCAGGTGCTGCATACGGAGCATTTTCTGCATATTCTGTTGCTTCGTTTACGATATGCATAATTTCGTCTACCATTTGTTTTTCAGATTCCTCAGTTAACACGCCAACCTCTTTTAAATAAGCAGCAAATGTTATAATTGAATCATTTTTCTTCGCTTCTTCTACTTCTTCTTTATCACGATAAACACGATCATCATCGTCACTTGAATGTGCTGTTAAACGATATGATACTGTTTCAATTAAAGTTGGGCCTTCACCGCGGCGGCCACGGTCTGCTGCTTCTTTTACAGCTTTATATACTGCAAGCGGATCGTTTCCGTCTACTGTATATCCAGGCATACCGTATCCAATTGCACGGTCTGATACATTTTTACATGCTAATTGTTTTTCAACTGGAATAGAGATTGCGTATTTGTTATTTTCACACATGAAAATAACAGGTAACTTGTGTACGCCAGCGAAGTTTGCACCTTCATGGAAATCCCCTTGGTTAGAAGAACCTTCACCGAATGTAACAAACGTTACTAAATCTTTCTTTTCCATTTTTCCAGCTAATGCAATACCAACTGCATGTGGTACTTGCGTTGTTACTGGAGATGAACCTGTCACAATACGATTTTTCTTTTGACCGAAGTGACCAGGCATTTGACGACCACCAGAGTTTGGATCTCCAGCTTTTGCAAAACCAGATAGCATAAGTTCTTTCGCTGTCATACCAAACGCTAGTACAACACCCATATCACGGTAGTATGGTAATGCATAATCTTTCTCTCTATCAAGAGCGAATGCTGCTCCAACTTGTGCTGCCTCTTGTCCTTGACAAGAAATTACGAATGGAATTTTACCAGCACGGTTTAATAACCACATACGTTCGTCGATTTTACGTGCAAGTAACATCGTACGGAACATTTCTAATACTTGCTCATCACTTAAGCCAAGCTCTTCATGGCGCTTTTCTTTTACTTCTGCCATTTTTCATAACCTCCTAAATCCACATTTTTATGCGTGTAACGCTTTTCCATCTACAGCTAATGCTGCTTCACCAATCGCCTCAGATAATGATGGATGCGGATGAATTGTATGTGCTACTTCCCAAGGTGTTGCATCAAGTACTCTTGCAAGACCCGCTTCAGAAATCATATCTGTTACATGCGGTCCAATCATATGAACACCGAGAATGTCATTTGTTTCTTCATCAACTACAAGTTTTACGAAACCATCTGATTCGCCGTATACAAGTGCTTTTCCGATTGCACGGAATGAGAACTTACCTACTTTTAACTTATAGCCTTTTTCTTTCGCTTCTTGTTCTGTTAAACCGACAGAAGCAACTTCCGGACTGCTATATACGCATTTTGATACCATTGAATAATCAATTGGTGTAACTTCTTTACCAGCAATATGTTCTACTGCAACAATTCCTTCATGAGAAGCAACATGAGCAAGCTGTAAGCCACCGATTACATCACCGATTGCGTAAATATGAGATTCTTTCGTTTGATAAAACTCATTTGTTTGAATGTATCCTTTTTCCACAACGATATCCGTATTCTCTAAACCAATATTTTGCGTATTGGCTTGTCGTCCTACAGATACAAGCATTTTTTCTGCTTTAAATTCTTTATTCTCACCGTTATGTTCAGCTTGAATTGTTACTCCATTATCTTTTACCAATGTTTCTGGTAATACTTTTGCACCAGTTACCACTTTAATACCTTTTTTCTTGAATAGACGTTGCATTTCTTTTGAAACATCTTGATCTTCTAGTGGTAATATCGTTTTCGCATACTCTAATACTGTAACTTCTACACCGAAGTCAGCAAGCATAGATGCCCATTCAATACCAATTACACCGCCACCAACGATAATAATCGAACTAGGAAGCGTTTCCATTTTTAGGGCGTGATCAGAAGACATTACGTACTCTCCGTCTAACTCTAAACCTGGTAATGAATTTGGACGAGAACCTGTTGCAACAAGTACATTTTTTGGAATTAACATTTCATTCTCTTCTCCACTTGCAAGTTCAACTGAAATTGTCCCTGGCATCGGAGAGAAAATAGACGGGCCAAGAATACGGCCAATACCTTCAAACACATCAATTTTACCTTGTTTCATTAAATGTTGAACGCCTTTATGAAGCTGCGTTACAATCTTCTCTTTACGCTCTTGTACTTTCGCAAAGTTTAGTTCTACATTGCTTGCAATAACTCCGAACTCTTCGCTTTTTTTAGCAGTTGCATATACTTCCGCACTACGTAAAAGAGCTTTACTAGGAATACATCCTTTGTGTAAACAAGTACCACCAAGATTTTCTTTTTCGACTAGTGCAGTTTTTAACCCTAGTTGTGATGCACGAATTGCAGCAACATATCCACCAGTACCGCCGCCAACGATGACTAAATCATATTCTTTTGCCATTATCTCAACCCCTAGCTACCGTTTCTTTTTCACGTACAACATATTCTTTTGGAGCTTCTTCTTCACGTAGTACACGAAGTGCCCCTTCTGCTAATGCTTGTAATTCATCTTCTCCTGGATGTACGATAACATCTGCAATCCAGTCTACTCGTTCTTTTATTTCATCAACAAGGATTTTACTGTAAGCAAGTCCACCAGTTAATACGATTGCATCGATTTTCCCGTGAAGTACAGCGCTAGCTCCGCCAATCTCTTTTGCAACTTGATATGCCATAGCTTTATAAATAAGAGTTGCTTCAGGATCACCTTTTTCAACCATTTGCTCTACTTTAATCGCATCATTTGTACCGATAAGACTTACAAGTCCACCTTGTCCGACAAGTTTTTTAATCATTTCATCTCGGTAATACTCACCAGAGAAACACATTTCTACTAGTTGCCCTACTGGTACTGTACCAGCGCGCTCTGGACTAAATGGGCCTTCTCCGTTTAAACCGTTATTTACATCGATTACTCTTCCTTTTTTATGAGCACCAACTGTAATACCGCCACCCATATGTGTAACTAATAAATTTAAATCCTCGTATTTGTGATTTAACTGTTCAGCTATTTTACGAGCAACTGCTTTTTGATTTAATGCATGGAAAATACTTTTGCGTTCCATACCAGCAATACCACTTATACGAGCAACCGGCTCCATCTCATCTACAACAACAGGATCCACAATGAATGCAGGAATGTTTAATCCAGAAGCGATTTCATATGCTAAAATGCCTCCAAGGTTTGAAGCATGATGACCGCTAAAGCCATTTTTTAAATCTTCTAACATCGCATCGTTTACTGTATACGTACCGCCTTCGATTGGACGAAGTAATCCACCACGCCCACAAACAGCGTTTAATTTTGAAATGTTAATACCGTGAGAATGTAGAACTTCTAAAATCGTTTCTTTTCGAAACTCATATTGGTCGATAATTCGCTTATATTTTCCAATCTGTTCTACGTCATGACGAATCGTTTCTTCTAGAACGGGTCTTTCATTATCAAAAACACCTATTTTTGTGGATGTACTACCTGGATTTATAACAAGAATTCGATTTACAGACAATGTTGCTACCTCCACTAATAAATTCAAAAGGAAGTGGGAACCTCATAAGAGGTAACCACACCTTTTGTAAAAGTTATATATGAATGATTAGCGACGGCTAATAATATCGTGACCGTTGCGTAAGTATGTGCTACGAGAATTTTTCAAGCTTGCGATACGCTCTTCAGCTAGACGATCTGCCGCTACATAAGTTGCTATGCCATCGCGTTTTGAAATTTCGATTACTTTTGCAATTGTGTCATAAATTGACTCAACACGTTTTAATGCACGTTCTCTATTGTATCCATATAATTCGTCTGCTACGTTAATTACGCCACCTGCATTAATTACATAGTCTGGTGCGTATACAATACCCATTTCATGAATGATGTCGCCGTGACGATCTTCTTTTAATTGGTTATTTGCAGAACCTGCGATTACTTTTGCTTTAAGTTGTGGAATAGTTTCGTCATTAACTGTTGCGCCTAATGCACATGGTGCGTAAATATCACATTCAACACCGTAAATTTCATTTGGTTCAACTGCTGTTGCACCGAATTCTTCTACTGCACGTTGTACAGCTTCTTTATTAATATCTGTAACGATTAATTTTGCTCCTTCAGCGTGTAAATGTTTGCATAGGTGATATGCTACGTTACCAACGCCTTGAACAGCAATTACTTTTCCTTCTAAATTATCAGTACCGAAAGCCTCTTTCGCAGCAGCTTTCATACCACGATAAACACCGTATGCAGTTACTGGAGATGGGTTACCAGAAGAGCCGAATGATGGTGAAATACCTGTTACAAAGTCAGTTTCTTCGTGGATAATATCCATATCATCTACTGTTGTACCAACATCCTCAGCTGTAATGTAACGTCCGTTTAGTCCTTGAATATAACGACCTAATGCACGGAACATCGCTTCGCTCTTATCTTTACGTGGATCACCGATAATTACTGTTTTCGCACCACCCAAGTTTAAGCCAGCTGCTGCGTTTTTGTATGTCATCCCTTTTGCAAGACGCAATGCATCTTCAATCGCCGCTTCTTCAGAATCATATGTCCACATTCTTGTTCCACCAAGAGCAGGTCCAAGTGTTGTATCATGAATTGCAATGATTGCTTTTAAACCTGATTCTTTATCTTGACAAAATACTACTTGCTCATAATCATATTTTTCTAAGTATTCGAAGATTTCTAATGCCATTGTCGTTTCCCCCTAATGTTTTACCCTATTTGGTTTATTTTGAAGCAGTGGCAACTGCCAATGCTAATGAATATACTTTTGTTTCTGCTGAATCAGCACGAGATGTTAAAACAATCGGTGCTTTTGCGCCAGCAATCATTGCTCCTACTTTTGCATCCGCAAAGTATACGAGTGATTTATATAGCACATTTCCAGCTTCAATTGTTGGGACGAGTAAAATGTCTGCCTTACCTGCTACATCACTTACTATGCCTTTATGTTCTGCTGCAATTTGTGATACTGCATTATCTAAAGCGAGCGGTCCATCAACAACACAATTTTTAATTTGTCCGCGGCGATTCATTTGAGTTAACATCGCTGCATCAATTGTCGCTTGCATCGCAGGATTCACAACCTCTACCGCTGCAATTGGTGCTACCTTTGGCAAATTAATTCCTATTGCCCGGGCAACTTCTACAGTATTCTGTATAATAGCAGCTTTTTGTGTTACATCAGGTGCAATGTTCATCGCTGCATCTGTAACAAAAATTAGACGATTGTAGTTTGGAACTTCAAATGTTGCAACGTGTGAAAGTACGCTACCTTTACGAAGTCCCCACTCTTTATTTAATACAGCTTTCAAAATATTTGCTGTTGGGATGTTCCCCTTCATAAGCACATCTGCTTCGCCATTTCTTACAGCTTTAACAGAAAGTTCTGCAGCCTCAGCACTTGACTGTGTTGCAATCACTTCAATATGTTCTGAAGTTTGTAAACTATGTTCTTGTAGCATCCCCATTATTTTTTCTTGATTTCCATATAGACGAAATTGAGCTAGCTGTAATGTAATTGCTTTCGCTACAGCTTCAATTACTTCATGATCTTCAGCTACTGCTACAGCCACAGTTTTTTTAGGCTGGCCTGCTGCTTGATCAATTAAGTGTTCTAACTTCATATTTTGTAATCAACCCTTTCCGTCGTCCCTCGTCTTTTTATTAAGCAAATACCGTGCCAACTTTTAAAAGTGGTCTTACCAATAATGAAAACGCATTCAAAACACAGTAAAATCAATACTTTGGAAAATAACAAAAGATTCTGTCTTATTTTGTCGCTTTTTGTATACCATGCAATAAATTGCACGGTACGCAATTTATTGCATGCTATTTTTTGCACACTCATACTTTTCTAGCTTGTAATATAAATTTCGAACCGAAATTCCTAACGCTCTTGCTGTTTGTGTTTTATTTCCACCAAATCTCTCTAAATATTCATGAATGATATTCCCTTCAAACTCCGTCACTAAATGCTCAAGCGGCTTTTCTTCTAACTCAGGTAATAAATGAGCTTGCTTTGACTCCACCTGCTCTTCGTTATGTAATGGAGGTAAATGGTGTACATCAATATACGTCTCGTTATAATTCATAAAGATAATAGCTCTCCCCAAAATATTTTCAAGTTCCCTCACATTCCCTGGCCATTCATATGATTGTAAATATGAAATAGCAGAATTAGTGAGCCCCTCGATATTTCGACCATAATCTTGGTTAATTTTTTGAATTAATCTGTCTGCGATTGCCGGTATATCCCCTTTACGCTGACGAAGAGATGGAATTTGAATTGGAATTTTATTCAATCGATAATATAAATCCTCCCTGAACTCTCCTTCTAAAATGGCCTTTTCTAAATTCACGTGCGTCGCTGCAATCACTCTGACATTGATAGGGATTGCTTTCGTTCCACCAACTTTTACAATTTCTTTCTCTTGTAAAACGCGAAGGAGTTTCGCTTGCGTATTGGCAGATAGTTCCCCTATTTCATCTAAAAAGATACTGCCGTTATTCGCTTCCTCAAAGAATCCACGTTTTCCGCCTCTTTTCGCGCCAGAAAATGCACCTTCCTCATAACCGAACAATTCACTTTCTAACAACGTTTCCGAAATAGCTGCACAGTTTACACGAACGAACTTATTATACTTTCGATTGCTTCCATTATGGATAGCATGTGCAAACAATTCTTTACCTGTCCCGGACTCCCCGCGTAGTAACACTGTTGCTGGTGTATTCGCCCCAAGTTTCGCCTGTTCAATAGCGGCCGTTGTTTCATCTGAATTTCCGACAATGTCATCAAATGAATATTTCGCTTCTAACGTTCGAATGATTTGCCTTGCTCTATTCAATTCATTTGTTAATTTTTGAATTTCTGATACGTCGCGAATTACACCGACGCTCCCTTTCAATATTCCATCCACAATGACTGGTGCTACGTTTACAATTACATCTCGCTTTTTTTGTCCGATTTTCATATGTATGCCTCGTACTGCTCTACGTGTTCGAAGTACTTTCATATGCATACTTTCACCTTCTACAATATCGGTTGTAGCTGGCTTCCCAATAATGTCTTCTTCTGTTAAACCTGTTAATTTCGTATACGCAGGGTTAATTACCAATCCTCTTCCTTTTTCATCCACGACCGAAATCGCTTCCTCAGACGAGTTAATAATCGCTTCAAGTAACGTTTGAATCTCCTTTAAATCTGTAACTTCTTCCGCAAGATCTACCACTTCTGTTATATCTTTAAAAATCGCAAATGCCCCTTGTACTTCTCCTCCCTCTTTTAATATCGGAATACGGGTTGTAATAATTTTCTTTTCATTCTCCAGCGTCAATTCATAATTCACTTCTATTTGTTTCGTACGTATAATACGAAGCAACTTACTAGTCGGAATAACTTCTAAAATATATTTCCCTACCGCATCTTCTTTTTTATACCCGATAATACGCTCTGCACTTTTATTAAATAGGCGAACTTGTCCCTCTCGATCAATCACAATCATACCGTCATGCGTAGAATTTAAAATTAAATCCCCTTGCTGCGTCTGTTCTTCTAACTTTCCAATTAAATCTTCCTTCTCATGTGCTAATCTCGTAACAATTTTTGCAATATCACCTGGTATAAGAAGAGTATCTTTATGCTTTTTCTTTAATAACTCTTTATGTAAATCATCATCACCTGTCATATCAAACATTACATCAATGTGCATAGAAAGAAACGGCGTTACACTCTCTCCAATGGTAACCCCGTATTCCTTAGCCATTTGCAATCCTTTTGCTACCGGATTTATATCAATAATCCCTATAATTTGAAATATATTCGAGCTTTGCAACAGATTCAGCAATGTACTGCCACCTTCACCTGCACCAACAATTAAAACTTTTTGTTTCATATATTACACTTCCTCTCGAAGTATCTCTGCAAAATTTTTCACACCCTTATCTTACTCGTTCAGCCCCCTCTTGACAAACCCCCTTTTCATATAACATCATTAAAATAAACGAAATAATCTGAAAAGGAGAGTTTATATGCAGCGTTACCTTGCTCTATTATTAGCACTCATCCCTATTTCATTAGCTGTGTTTGGCATTAAATTAATGAGAGATACCGTATTCGGGATTCTATTTCCTCCACTCTCCATACTTTGGTTACAATTTTTAATTGGCGCTCTCTGCTTCGGGCTCGGGTTTTATATTTTTGGTGGCTTCGTCTTACACCGAGACCGTAAACGAAATAAAGTACAAGCTCGCTTTAGAAGATAGAAAAGCACTACTATTTACAAATAAAAAATGAGACCATAATATTAGGTCTCATTTTTTTATCGGTAATAATGTTCTTGCTGTTTCAGGATAATCCGTAATAATCGCCGATATATTCATATCAAAATATTTACGCATAAGTGTTTCTTCATTAATTGTATAAGGCCGAACTTCTACATTACTTTCCATCGTTAATTCAGCAATGGCATCTTGAAGGTAACGATAATTCGGATGCACTGCTGTAGCTCCCATCTTTTTCGCATACGCCCACGGACTATGCAAGCCTTCACGATATAAAATCGCTGTTTGAACATCAGGAGCCATCATATGACACCTTTTCATACTGTAATGATTAAATGAAGAAAATATAACACGATCTTCTAGATTAAATTTCCGCACAAGCGTTATAACTTCTTCCTCTAAACCTCTGTATGAAATTTTATTATTTTTAAATTCAATATTAAGTAGCAACTCTGTTTTTTCAATCCATTTTAATACCTCTTCTAAAAGAGGTATTTTACAAAAACCTACTTTATCGCCAAATTTATAGCTGGCATCTAATTTACATAAATCCTCATATAAATAATTGCGGACCGCACCTTTTCCATTCGTTGTCCGATCCACCGTTTCATCATGAATGACGACAACCTTTCCATCTTTCGTTAATTGAACATCCAGCTCAATTCCGTCCGCTCTAAAAGCCTCCGCCGCTTCAAATGAAACCATTGTATTTTCCGGATACGTTCCTGCTGCACCACGATGTGCAAATATAAGAGTCATCCTCACTCCCCCAATCTTATGCTATACTATACGAAAAAGGAGGTACTTCTATGAGACCATTACAAATTTCTCCAGACACTGCAGTCCGCTTATCAAAAGCACTAGGTGTTCCACTTGAACAACTCATGCATATGCCACAGCACATTTTAATTCAAAAGCTAGTTGAATTAGAAAAACAAAATAAAGACGAAGAATAATACAGTCCTGTTTTGCAGGGCTTTTTATTTTTTTCTATTATATCACGGATGACTTCCTTGTTAAAATCCCTCATCGGATATACCATAATCCAATTTAACTCTCAATTTAAACATGTATAGTCAATTAAAAGATCCCTTCTTTTAATAAAAGAAGGGGATCGCTCAAATTATACATTTTGCTTTTCTTTGTTAAAAATCATAAACAATTTATACAAGCCTAAAGAAGCTGGAATATTCATAAATGCAAATGCCTCATACGTATAATGGGGAGCTGTTTCCCATAGTAACAAGAAAGCAAATACCCCTAATGTACTAATTATCGTAACTCGTATAACTTCCGATTCATTTTCATCTTTCTTTTTATAAAGAATAACAGCCGCCAGGACAGCTATATATACGAATAATTTGATAACATACGAATATATGGTAACAATTTTATAATTTGTTGTACTATAGTTCGATACGTAATGAGTTACCGTGTCATTTTTCTGCTCAAACCATTCTCCAATACGATACATAGAGAACTGACTTGATACCCATTCTCTAGTTATTTTTGCATTTAAATGTTGTACATAACCCATTACACCAAGTTCATTGAAACGCTGCACAATAACTTCTTTATTGTGTTCATTCATATCCTTCGTATTCTTCATGCTTTCATCATCAATATAAACTGAATCTGCCTGATTCCATACACCATACGTATCTTTGTTCAGACCCATTTTCACCCAATGAGTAAATGGAATTTTTTCAATTTCATTATCGGTACTGAGATTTAACTTTGTCGTTATACCTTTAAAACTTACAATAAGGATTAAACAAAATAAAACACTACTTAACACCTTTACAGAATATGCCTTACGAAACTTAAAACTATTTTCAATTAAAATCGCTAACGCTACGGCTAATGCTGTCGGTCTTATAATATAAGTACAAGCTGCAAAAACCCCTAATAAAATCCATAAAGTAATCTTCCTTCTTTTTGTTTCCGCCGTTTTCAAGCACAAATATGTATACATCGTTGCTGAAATAAAAAATATTACTAATGTATGCGTATAGAAAACTGGTGCCTGCCAATAGATAAAAATATTTAGCACAGATAATACGATCGATATGTGAGCAACTTTAAAGTTTGTAATTTTCCTTACAATCAATACATTTAAAATAATACTACCTGTTATACAAGCTATTGGTAATATTTTTATCGCTACATCTACGCTTCCTACCAATTTAGCAAAATATCCTCCTAATAATACAATATGTGTATTATATGGATAAAATAGAAGCTGTCCCATTTCTAAAAATTTCTTATCTCCATTAAACACAGAGACAATTCCTTGTTTAAGGATGGCATAATCCCCTACAACAGGGTTAAATGCTATGGAAGTAATAATTATTTCCATCGTCAAAATGATTATGATACCTAAAGTAATCATAATATTTGTGTACGTTCTTTTCATTGTATTAATAACCCATTTATAATACATAAAGAAGAGCGCAAATAAAAATAACGTAGCTGATATAACAATACTAACTTTTATTGTAGTATACTCCTCAGTCGGATAAGGAAATTCACTACTCATCAAAATTGTTTTTGGAATAAAAAATTTACTTACTATCATTGAAAATATACATAAAAACAATATCTTAACAATGATTGGGTAAGCTCGATTCACTATTTTTTTTACAGTCATTCTTCCATTCTCCTATTTCTCTATTTCTCTATTTCTCTATTTCTCTATTTTTTCCAAATCAATGATACGTTATAGATATTATGATGTCAAACCTTCGTATTTTCTGTACATATCCTTATTTTCACTGCTTTTTTCTATATAAATATGTATTCCTTTAAAGTCCTTAAATCGAAGTAAATAAAAAGACCAACGAATTCTAACATTCATTGGTCATTAAATAAAAATTTCATTGGTTTTAAATTTACTATCGAGTATAAAATTCAAGAATTATTAAGCTTTAATAAAACTTAAATCCCTTACTTCTTCTATTCTCAGCTAGCCTTATGTTCAAGTCTCAGCTTATCCGCAACCATTGCGATAAACTCAGAGTTCGTAGGTTTTGCTTTTGACATGGATACTGTATAACCGAATAAGGACGAAATAGAATCTATATTCCCACGACTCCACGCTACTTCAATTGCATGACGGATTGCACGCTCGACACGGCTTGCTGTTGTATTATATTTCTTCGCGATATCTGGATACAATACTTTTGTAATAGATCCAAGTAATTCGATATCGTTGTACACCATAGAGATTGCTTCTCTTAAATACATATATCCTTTAATATGAGCAGGCACACCAATTTCATGAATGATACTCGTAATGCTCGCATCTAAATTTTTCGGCTTTCCATCTATTGTCGTTGCTGAACGGAAAGATGGAAGTGGACGTTTAATGGTAGCGTTTGCCTTACCGCTCACTTGACGAATATGACTCGTTAAATTCTCCATATCAAATGGTTTTAATATGAAATAGGAAGCACCTAAGTCAACCGCTTTTTTCGTCACATCTTCTTGACCAAATGCTGTCAACATAATTACGCTAGGCTGTCTTAACCTTTCAATATGTCGCATTTTCTCTAGTACAGCTAAACCATCTAAATGTGGCATAATAATATCTAAAACAAGTACATCCGGCTGCTTATCTTTTAATAAATTTAAACACTCTTGACCATTATAAGCAGTACCGATTACTTCCATATCATCTTGGGCAGCTACATAACTCTCTAACATTGATACTAATTCTTTATTATCATCCACAAGACATACTTTAATTTTCTCCACAGCTTTTCCTCCCTTACCGAATCGATTCTCCGACATGTGTATCCTTCTAGGCTACATGAATTGTTCGACAATTGTGTGAAAATTCCCTTTTAAAGTTTGTTACTTTCCGATAAAATCACAAAAAAATATGTTTATCGTTCATTTATTCCCTTTCGCAACACATTCCATCATAGAAATACAACGAAACGTTCAACCCTTTCCTTTTATTTTACAACAAAAAACACCTCTTGCGGAGCTTTTACAAAATTTCAACGAATTTTTCAACAGAAAAGCGAGCTAATTATTAATTAGCTCGCTTTTCTTTCTTGATCATAAATGTTAATTCCAGCCTCATGTAACATCCATTCAATATGAACACCATACCCGGATGTTGGATCATTTACAAATACATGTGTAACAGCGCCAATTACTTTCCCGTTTTGTACAATAGGACTTCCGCTCATCCCTTGTACAATACCACCCGTTTTTGCTAATAAACGTTTGTCTGTCACTTTTATTACCATGCCTTTTGTTGCCGGAAACTTTTGCGGTACTGTACTAACAACTTCAATATCAAACGCTTCCACTTTATCTTGATCAATAACCGTTAATATTTTTGCTGGTCCCTCTTTTACTTGATGAGATAGTGCAATAGGCATTGCTTTATCCATTACGCCATTTGTCATATTTGTATTCAATTTGCCAAAAATACCAAATGGACTATTTATTGTAATATTACCAATTACTTCACGATCTGGTGAGAACCTCGCTAATTTCTCTCCTGGATTCCCATGACTACCTCTTTCAATTGATGTAACTGTCGAACGCATAATTTGTCCATCTTCGACTTGAATCGGCTTTTTCGTATCATTATCAGAAATGACGTGACCAAGTGCCCCATACTTCATAGAATCTGGATGAACAAATGTCATTGTTCCGATTCCAGCTGCCGAATCACGAATATATAAACCAATGCGATAAGACGATTCTCCACTGTCTTTTTGTGGTGTTAATTTAGTGTGGATATGTTTTCCATCTCTTAACAAAACAAGATTAAGTGGTTCACCTGTTTCACCACTATTATGAATAAATGGTGCTACATCGCTCATCCTTTCAATTGTTTTACCATTAATTTCAGTAATCATATCTCCAATTTGTACACCAGCTGTTTCACCAGGAGATACTTTCCCTTTTTCAGTTTGAATTAAATGATGGCCTACAACAAGTACCCCTTTTGTGTTTAACTTCACACCAATTGATTGTCCACCTGGAATAACTTTGAAATCTTTTAATACTTTCACATTTACTTTTTTCACTGGAAAACCAGCAAGTTGAAACACCATATCCGCTTCACCATTTTGATGAGAATTTACCATAAGTCCTTGTTTTTGTTCATTTGAACTCACTGTAAACACATGACGATCTGTTGATGCAGCTTTAAATACTGGTAATGACGCTATTTCTGATTGTTGTCCTTCAAAAACAACAAGTTGCTTCGGGGATGAAATAAACGTACGAAGTGGTTTAAAACATCCAATAAAAACTAAAGAAACAAGGAGAAAAATACCTATTATTTTGCGAAATCTTTCTAATTTCAATTTGTTCACTCTCCTCGCTCCTACCCCACATTCAGCCTCTTGGCTTCACTTTTTAATCTCTCCTTGCAATGCTTTATTTATAACCGGAAGAATTAAGAAATCATCATTTGAGAAAAAAAGCTATCCATTACTGGATAGCCTCTGCTGTCTGTTTAAAATGATGCGCTTGCGTAAGTAATTCTTTCGCATGTTCTGTCGTTAAATCTGTAATTTCCACACCCGAAATCATTCGAGCTATTTCTGTTACTTTATCCTCCATAGTTAAAACCGTAACGGATGTAATTGTTCGATCATTCGCTACTTGTTTTCGAATAAATAAATGCGAATCCGCCATTGATGCTACTTGAGGTAAGTGCGTAATACAAAGTACTTGTGAGTTTACTGATACTCGATAAATTTTTTCCGCAATAGCCTGTGCAACCCGGCCACTTACACCCGTATCCACTTCATCAAAAATAACAGATGCAACACCTTGATGCTTAGAAAAAATGCTTTTTAAAGCTAAAATAATACGAGATAACTCTCCGCCAGAAGCCACTTTTGAAAGTGGTTTTAGCGGCTCACCTGGATTTGTTGAAATATAAAATTCCACAAGATCGTAACCATCCGCCGTAAGTCTTACTGGTGCTCCCTCCACGAGAGGCTCTTCCGCATTTCCTTCTCGCTTCATAATTCTCACTTCAAATTTTGTTTTTTCCATATATAATTCTTTTAATTCCTGATGAATGGCATTTGTAAGATGCTCTGCAAGTTCATGACGCATATTACTTAACAACGTTGCTTCTTTCAGAATAACACTTTCTAATTCCTTCAACTGTTTCTTCGTCGTTTCAATATGAACGTCTTTATTTTCAATCGTAAAAATCTCTTGTTCAATTTTATCAGCATACGCTAAAATCTCTTCTACAGTATTTCCATATTTTCTCTTTAGCATACGAATTTCATTTAAACGCGTTTCAATTTCATCTAAACGATTCGGATCATATTCCATCATATCGAGCTTTTCTCTCAGTTGGTACGCAACTTCTTCTAATAAGTAATAGCTATTTGCAATGGAATCATGATTTTCTTGATACACTTCATCTAAATGTGTAATACTCTCCATTTGTCCCATTGCGCTTCGTACATTATCTAACCCTTGTCCGTCAGCACTTAACGAGCGATATGCGTCACCTAATGCTTTATAAATCTTTTCGAAATTAGAAATTTGCAATCGTTCTTCAGTTAAGTCATTTTCTTCATCCATCTTTAAATCCGCCTTACGGATTTCTTCATGCTGGAATTGAATTAAATCTAAGCGATGCGCCATTTGTTGTTCATTTTCACTTAACGATTTTAACTGTTTTTTTAACTTCTCATAGTCAGCGTATACGTTTTGATATATATCCAATTGTTTAACGATACGCTCTCCATCAAAATGATCGAGCATAAATAGATGACGTTCTTCATTCATTAAATCTTGCGTTTCGTGCTGCCCATGAATATCAACAAGTGTTTTCCCAATTTCTTTTAATACGCTAAGAGTAACTAGTTTTCCATTTACACGACATACACTTTTTCCGTTTGCAGCGATATCACGCTTCAAAATAATCATGCCGTCTTCTATTTCTATATCCAACTCTTCTGCCTTTTCAATACATGGATGTTTATCATCTTCTACATAAAATAGCCCCTCTATTTCAGCCTTTTCTGTTCCGTATCGAACAAATTCTGCTGAACCACGGCCACCTACGAGTAAACTAATCGCATCAATAATAATCGATTTTCCGGCCCCAGTTTCACCACTTAAAACCGTCAATCCTTTTTGAAAAGAAATATTTAATGCCTCAATAATAGCAAAGTTTCTAATCGATAATTCCGATAACAATGCTCCATTCACCTCGTTATAAACTAATCCCCTATGAAGGGATTTTCTCAGTTCTTTATTCAAATAGTCATACTATATGTTTGTATGTATAAATTACTTTTCTAACCGCTCCATTGTACCAAACATTTGTTTTACGGGTCAATCCACCTATTTCCTAATTTTATTCAAAGAAAATATTATATTACAATTAAGAATTCACGTTTTTAACCAATAAAAATATCCTGTTCACTTTCCACTTTACAGAGGAAAGCAAACAAGATTTTTTTGTTACAGCATATTTAAGAAACGATCAGAGACAACACCTGTATCTTCAGGTGTACGGCAAATAATTAAGCAAGTATCATCACCACAAATGGTTCCGATGATCTCATCCCACTCTAAATGATCAATAAGTGCTCCAAGTGAATGAGCGTTACCAGGCAATGTTTTTAGCACAAGCATATGTCCTGCCGTGTCTAATTTTACAAATGAATCCACTAGATTACGTTTTAATTTTTGTAACGGGTTAAATCGTTGATCTGCTGGCAAGCTATATTTATAGCGACCATCATGTAATGGCACTTTCACTAAGTGCAATTCTTTAATATCGCGCGATACTGTTGCTTGCGTTACATTAAATCCCTCATTACGTAAAATATCAACTAATTCATCTTGTGTTTCAATTTCTTTGTTCGCAATAATTTCCCTGATTTTAATATGGCGCTGACCTTTATTCATACATTTGCACCTCACACTATCTCTTACCATAGTTTAAACATTGGTATACTTCACTTATTTATGTTAACTTATAATTCGTTACTTGTACACAATTGTTTTTACAATCATTATACAATTACAACAAAAAGAGGAACAACATATGTTATTCCCCTTTCCCTTTTTGTTTTAGGACATCATGTGCCTCTGTAACTACTTGCTCAACAGAAACTGGAGAATGATTTTCGCCATTCTCACGTTCACCATGCCATTTCAGATGAATTAAAAATTCAATATTACCATCCCCGCCCGTAATTGGTGAGAATGTTAAACCTTCTACGTCGTATCCTTCTTTTATAGCAAAGTCGACAATCATTTCTACGACAGCCTCATGTACTTTTCGATCACGAACGATACCCTTTTTACCAACTTGCTCTCTTCCAGCTTCAAACTGCGGTTTAATTAACGCTGCTACATCCCCATTCGGCATAAGCATTGTTTTTAAAACTGGCAATATAAGCTTTAATGATATAAATGAAACATCGATACTAGCAAATTGCGGTAAACCACGTTCTAAGTCTGCTGGTGTTACGTAACGGAAGTTTGTTCGTTCCATTACGACAACACGCTCATCTTGACGTAATTTCCACGCAAGTTGATTGTACCCTACATCTAATGCATAAGATAATTTCGCTCCATTTTGAAGCGCACAATCGGTAAAGCCACCAGTTGATGAACCAATATCAATCATAACTTTATCTTGTAAATCAAGATGAAATGTCTCTAATGCCTTTTCAAGTTTATAACCACCACGGCTTACATACGGCATAACTTGCCCCTTCACCGTAATCTCTGTATCTTGTGGGATTTTTTCTCCTGGCTTATCCAATCTCATCTCATTCGCATATACAAGGCCGGCCATAATGGCGCGTTTTGCTTTCTCACGTGTTTCTATAAGCCCTCGCTCTACTAATAGTACATCTACTCTTTCTTTTTTCGCACTCATTTGTTACGCCCTTTTTTGTTTTGATGGAATCATTGTATGAATACGATCTACAACAGCATCTGTTGTTAAACCGATTTCTTCTAATAATTTTGTTACACTACCGTGCTCTATGAAACGATCTGGAATACCCATTCGTTCAACTAACGCACTATGGTACCCGTTCTCAGACGCAAATTCAACTACTCCCGTTCCAAAACCACCGATTAAGCAAGCTTCTTCAATCGTTAAAATTGGTATATTTTTTCCTAAGAGATCATGTAAATATGCTTCATCCATTGGTTTAATAAAGCGAGCGTTCACTACTTTCACTGAAATTCCAGCCTGTTCAAGACGCTCAGCCGCTTCCATTGCCATTGGTATTGTCGTACCAAATGTTAAAATAGCTGCTTGTGTACCTTCTTTTAACGTTTCCCATGAACCGATTGGAATCGCCTTTAATTCTTCATCCATATGAACGCCAAGTCCATTACCGCGCGCATAACGTAATGCGATTGGTCCATCTTCATATTGCATCGCCGTGTATACTAAATGTTGCCCTTCATTTTCATCTTTCGGCATCATAAGTACCATATTCGGCAAGTGTCGTAAGAATGAAATATCAAATACACCTTGATGCGTTTCACCATCTGCTCCTACTAAACCAGAGCGATCGATTCCGATGAAAACATTTAAATTTTGACGGCATATATCATGAACAACTTGGTCATATGCTCTTTGTAAAAATGTTGAATAGATCGCTAAGAATGGCTTCATACCTTGCGTTGCCATACCCGCTGCCATTGTTGTAGCATGCTGTTCTGCAATACCTACATCAATCATACGATCTGGGAATTCTTTTTGGAATTTCTCAAGTTTCGATCCAACAGGCATTGCAGGTGTAATGGCAACGATACGCTCATCCGTTCTTGCTAGCTTAAGTACTGTTTCACTAACAACAGCACTCCATGCTGGTGCAACTTCTTTCGGTTTAACGAAGTCACCTGATTCAATTTTATAAGGTCCTGTTCCATGCCAAGTGCCAATAACATCACTCTCAGCTGGTTTGTAACCTTTTCCTTTTTTCGTGATCACATGAACAAGCACTGGGCCTTTTGTTTTCTTTGCATATTGCAACGTTTCGAATAACTTTTCATAATCATGTCCATCCACTGGACCTAAATATGTAAAGCCTAGCTCCTCGAAAAAGACACCGGATACTAGTAAATATTTAAGACTATCTTTTATTTTCTCTGCTGTCGCAGCAACTTTCCCGCCAACCGCTGGGATTTTCTTCAATATATACTCTAGTTCGTCTTTTACCCAATGGTATTTTCCTGCGGTACGTAGACGTCCAAGCACATTATGAAGCGCACCAACGTTTGGCGCAATTGACATTTCATTATCATTCAAAATAACAATCATGTCTGTTTTTTCATGTCCAATATGGTTCAATGCCTCTAAGGCCATTCCGCCCGTTAAAGCACCATCACCAATGATTGGTATAACATATTCTTTCGTTTTCTTTAAATCACGTGCTAGAGCCATTCCCATTGCAGCAGATAATGATGTTGAGCTATGGCCAGTTTCCCACACATCGTGATCACTCTCGCAACGTTTTGGGAAACCACATAGACCTTGATATTGCCTTAATGTGCCGAATTCTTTTGCACGTCCTGTCAAAATTTTATGTACATAGGATTGATGTCCTACGTCCCATAAAAATTTATCTTTCGGACTATCAAATAATTTATGCAGAGCAATTGTGAGTTCTACTACACCTAAATTAGGTGCAATATGTCCACCTGTTTGAGAGAGCTCTTCAATTAAAAACTTACGAATATCCTCACTCAATCCCTCTAGTTCGCTGATAGACATATCTTTCAAAAAACTAGGGTTTTGAATTTGCGTTAGATCCACATGGATCACTCACTTTCATTTCATAATCTGTCAACATGTCAAATATTATAAAAAACATTTACACCAAACAAGAAATTCTCTTTTTTTATCTTTTACCTTATCCTGCTATTAACCAGTCTATTGCGCCCTAATCCTATTATAAACCATATTTCTTTAGGCGATGAAAAAAATAGCCGCTAACACGAAGTGATAACGGCAATGTAATCTACATATATTTTTGCCAATAACAAGAAAAGAAAAACCTTTTCCTACATTTATATCATAAAATGATGAATGACTCAACAAATGAAAACGCTGTTATATTAGTTATTACGTTTTGCAATCAAATCGCAAATAGATAGTAAATATTCATCTTGTAATTGCAAGGAACCAATAGCATCTTTTGCTTTTGCAATCGTTTCTTCTAAAATATCCTTCGCTCTATCTACAGTAAATAACGTCGTATATGTGCTCTTTTCGTTAGAAACATCGCTACCAATCGGTTTTCCAATCTCTTCTTCGGTTCCTTCCACATCTAAAATATCATCTCGAATTTGGAAAGCTAGGCCGATATATTTTGCAAACTCAAGTAATTTTTCTTCCTGTTCTTCTGTCGCATCAGAAAGTATCGACCCTGCAAGTACAGCGAATTCAAGTAGTTTTCCAGTCTTATGCTTATGAATATACTCCAACTCATCGATCGTAAGCTGTTTCCCTTCCGCTTCCATATCTGCCACTTGTCCTCCAACCATTCCTTCTGGCCCTGCCGCTTTTGCAAGTTCAAGTACAAGTCTTACTTTTTTCTCAGCAGAGATTTCCTTTTGTTCATATGCCATAATAACTTGAAAAGCATATGTCAACAAACCATCTCCCGCTAAAACTGCCATCGCTTCACCAAATACTTTATGATTTGTGGGCTTCCCTCTTCTTAAATCATCATCATCCATACAAGGTAAATCATCATGAACTAACGAGTATGTATGTATCATTTCAAGAGCACAAGCTGCACCTACACCAAGATTTTTTTCTTTACCAAACGCTTGTAATGTTGCAAATAAAAGTAACGGGCGGAGACGCTTTCCACCCGCTTCCAAAGAATATGCCATCGCTTCACGAAGTACATTTGGACATTGTAATTCATTTGCATAGCTTACAAGCTTCTCTTCTACGAAAGTTTTACTTTCTTTCAAAAAAGTATCAAAAGCAATTGTCACTATGCTTCATCTCCTAAAGCAGTAAACGGTTCAAGCTCTCCATCTTCCCCAAGAATAACTGCCATTTGTTCTTGTACGTTCTTCAACTTCTCATCACAAAGCTTAGATAATTCCATACCCTCTTTAAAATAAGAAATTGCTTCTTCTAAAGGTACGTCACCTTGCTCTAGCTTAGAAACGAGATGCTCAAGTTGCGAAATTGCCTCTTCAAAGCTTAATTTATTTTCCATTATTCAATTCACGCTCCTCTATGCCTGATACGCTACAATCTAGTATTCCATCTTGTAATTGAACTGAAACAGCATCTCCAAGGCTGACATCTTTCACACTTTTTAACACTTGCTTCTCTTCATCATATACAAGCCCGTACCCTCTCATCATAACTTTAAGCGGACTTAGCGCTTCAAGTTTTTGGGCAGCTCTTACAAAGGCAAATTCTTTCGTTTGGAGTAATGTTTGCATTTCACGTTGCAATTGCTTTTGCAATGTTTCAACTGCTACCTTCGTTTGCATAATTCTTTGAGATGGGTGGTGCTTCTCTAAATAAAATGAAAGCTGTTTTAACTGATTTACCTTTTTATCAATATAGCGCTCTTTCGCTAACACAAGCTGTTCTAACGCTCTATCTAGTTGCTCTTCTTTTTGCTCATATACTTGTCTTGGATAACGGAACGCATAAGATTTTTGCAATACTTGTAGTTTTTCTTCTTTTTTATGTACTAACTCTCTCATCGCTCTTTGCAATCTTAGAGTTCTTTGTAATACCTTTTCTTGTAATTCTATAATATTAGGCGCTGCCAGCTCAGCCGCTGCAGTTGGTGTTGGTGCTCTTAAATCGGCAACAAAATCCGCAATTGTAAAGTCTGTTTCATGGCCTACTGCTGAAATAATAGGGATTTCACTCTTGAAAATAGCTCTTGCAACCATTTCTTCATTAAACGCCCACAATTCCTCAATAGAGCCTCCACCGCGCCCAACGATTAGGACATCTATCCCTTCCATTTCATTCGCTGTACGAATCGCTTGTACAATTGAGGGAGCTGCTGACTCCCCCTGTACAAGTACTGGAAACACAATAACATTCCCAATTGGATAACGACGTTTAATCGTTGTTATAATATCACGAATCGCTGCCCCTGTTGGTGACGTAATCACACCTATTGTTTTCGCGTAAGGAGGGATTGTTTTTTTGTAAACTTGAGAAAACAATCCTTCTTCCTCTAAACGAACCTTTAATTGTTCGTAAGCTAAATGCAGGTTTCCGACTCCGTCAGGCTGCATGTCTTGAATATAAATTTGGTAAGAACCACTCGCCTCGTAAACAGAGATTTTCCCTTTCACGAGTACCTTCATCCCATTTTCAGGTCTGAATTTAATATTACGATTATGACCCGCAAACATAACCGCTGCGATTCTTGCATTTTCATCTTTCAATGTAAAATACATGTGGCCACGGCTATGATTTTTAAAGTTGGAAATTTCACCTTTTAACCAAACAGACTGCAAATGCGGATCATATTCTATTTTTGTTTTTATATAGCGTGTTAACGCTGTAACGGTTAAATATTGTTTCTCCATTTCTCTCTCCTCATAGCCGACTCAAATTATTTACAAACGACACCTGCACGCTTAGCCGATTCAACAGTATTATGAAGAAGCATTGTGATCGTCATTGGACCAACACCCTTTGGCACAGGTGTAATGTAACCTGCAACATCTAGCACGTTGTCAAAGTCAACATCACCACAAAGTTTTCCTGTTTCTAAACGGTTTACACCAACATCGATTACAACTGCTCCTTCTTTAATGTAATCCGCTGTTACCATTTTAGGTCGTCCTACTGCTACGATTAAAATATCAGCTAACTTCGTTAACTCTTTCATATTTTGCGTCTTAGAATGACAGTATGTGACAGTTGCATTTTCATTTAAGAATAATTGTCCCACTGGCTTGCCGACAATATTACTTCTTCCAATTACTACAACATGTTTTCCCGAGATATCAAGATTTGTTTCTTTTACTAACTCTACAATACCATGCGGTGTACATGGAAGGAATGTATCTTGTCCCGTCATCATACGTCCCACGCTGATTGGGTGAAATCCATCTACATCTTTGTCTGGTGAAATTCTTTCAATGATAGCTTTTTCTTCAATATGTTTTGGTAAAGGTAATTGCACTAATATGCCATTAATACGGTCATCGCCATTTAAGCGATCGATTTCAGCAAGCAAACGCTCCTCTGTAATTGTTTCAGGAAGTTCAATTAGCTCTGAATAGATTCCTACTTGTTCACAGCCCTTTTCTTTTCCTTTTACATAAGAACGAGATGCTGGATCTTCTCCAACTAGAATAACTGCTAATCCTGGTACAATACCTTGCTCTTTCAACTTCACAACTTCTTCTGTTAATTGTGCTCGTTTTTTCTCCGCAACTTCATTTCCTTTGATGATTACTGCTACCATTTTAAGATTCCCCCTTAAAGAAATTACAGTGTATCTTTTATATTAGATAAAACGCCGTTAATAAAACGACGAGATTCCTCATCCCCAAATGTTTTAGCAATTTCAATTGCCTCGTTAATTGTTACGTTGTGTGGAATTTCTTCCATGTATTTCATTTCATACACAGCTACACGTAAAATACTGCGATCAACAATACTAATACGCTCAAGCTTCCATTTTTTTAAGTTTTGACGAATTGCTTCATCAATTACTTCTTTATTTTCTACAAAACCTACTACAAGTGATTCTAGAAACTCATTTGTTTCTTCACCTTCGTCTAGCGTGTTCTCCACCGCTACTTTCGGTTCTAATTCACCTGTAATATCCATTTGATATAATGCTTGCATAGCTCTTTCTCTAGCCGTCCTACGTTTCATTGTAACTCTCCTTTATGCTTCAAGTCTTTCCTTATACTTTGTTATATTATTATAATTTATAAGCCGTCAATTCACTTACTCTTACAGTTTTCATTGATTTTCCAACCTTATAATACAATGATAATAACACAATTTATCGTTTCACACACGGGTTACAAGGCTGAAAAATAATAAAAAGATTAACTTCAAGTTCCATATCTTATCACAATGTACGTTTTTTGGTAAAACGAAACATTTTCTTTTCAATTTCTTATTTTTTGAAATAGTATAATAATTAGAGGGTTTTAATTTGTGAAGAAATGAAACGATAAAAAAGATGCCTATGTTACTAGGCATCTTTTTCATTCTTACACTGGTTCGATTTCTGTTTTTTGTGTTTCGAATGTTACGCCAACGATGTGAACATTCACTTCTTTTGGCTCAAGCCCTGTCATTGTAAAGAGTGCTTGGCGAATGTTGTCTTGAATCTTTTGTGCAACAACTGGAATTGCTACCCCAAAATACATCACAACATAAAGGTCAACGATAATATCTTCGTTTGCTAATTCAACCTTTACACCTTTACCATGATTTTTCTTACCTAACTTCTCAACAACATCTGTAGCAAAATTACCACGCATTGCCGCTACGCCTTCTACCTCAGCAGCTGCAATACCTGCAATTACTTCAATTACTTCTGGTGCAATTTCTACTTTACCAAGAGTTGTATCTTGACCCATATCTAACATATGTTCAGCCATGAAAAAAACCTCCTTTAATGTATCACTGCGTCACAAGTTCATGCTCTTCCAAAAATTTCGTATTAAACTCACCTTTTACAAAATCAGGATGATCTAACAATTGCAAATGGAACGGGATTGTTGTATGTACGCCTTCAACGACAAACTCACTGAGTGCACGCTTCATTTTTGCAATTGCCTCTTCACGTGTTTTTCCGTGAACAATTAATTTAGCAACCATCGAATCATAGAAAGGTGGGATTGAATATCCCGGATATACAGCTGAATCGACGCGAATACCAAATCCGCCTGGTGGCAAGTACATTTCTACTTTACCTGGAGATGGCATAAATTTTTTGGCAGGGTTTTCCGCATTAATTCGGCATTCAATTGCCCAACCATTAAATTGTACTTCTTCTTGCTGTAACGATAACTTTTCTCCAGAAGCAACAAGAATTTGTTCTTTAATTAAGTCCATCCCAGTTACCATTTCAGTAACTGGATGCTCAACTTGGATTCTCGTATTCATCTCCATGAAATAAAAGCTTTTCGTTTTATATTCATAAATAAACTCAACCGTACCAGCACCTGTATAATCAACCGCTACCGCCGCTTTAACTGCCGCCTCGCCCATCTGCTTACGCACATTTTCATCAAGTGCAGGTGATGGACTTTCTTCTAGTAATTTTTGCAAGCGGCGCTGAATTGTACAATCACGCTCTCCTAAATGAATGGCATTTCCGTGTGTATCTGCCATTATTTGAATCTCAACATGGCGGAAATCTTCAACGTACTTTTCTAAGTATACACCAGGGTTCCCAAAAGCGGTACTAGCTTCTTGCTGTGTAATTTGAATTCCTTTTACAAGCTCTTCTTCATGGCGCGCAACACGAATACCTTTTCCGCCGCCACCTGCAGTCGCTTTAATAATAACTGGATATCCAATCTGATTAGCAAGTTCGATCGCTTCTTCGGTATTTTTAATAATTCCTTGTGAACCTGGTACAATCGGAACCCCTGCTTCTTTCATTGTATCACGAGCAACGTCTTTTGTGCCCATCTTTGAAATAGCTTCTGGACTTGGGCCAATAAAAATCAAGTTACATTCACGGCATAACTCTGCAAAATCTGCATTCTCAGCTAAAAATCCGTATCCCGGATGAATAGCATCGCAGCCTGTTAACTTCGCAACACTAATAATGTTCGTCAAATTTAAATAGCTTTCTTTCGAAATCGTTGGTCCTACACAGTACGCCTCATCAGCAATTTGTACGTGAAGTGACTCTTTATCTGCTTCTGAATAAATTGCAACTGTTTCAATATCCATTTCTTTACATGCGCGAATAATTCGTACAGCAATTTCTCCACGATTGGCTATTAATACTTTTTTTATCATCACAAAGACTCCCTTATTACGCTTTTACAAGAAATAGCGGTTGTCCATACTCAACAAGCTGTCCGTTATTAACAAGAATCTCAACAATTTCGCCATCTACATCTGCATCGATTTCGTTAAATAATTTCATAGCCTCGACAATACATACGATAGAATCTTTCGATACTCTATCTCCTACACTTACATATGGAGGTGTATCAGGAGAAGAAGATGAATAGAATGTACCTACCATTGGTGATGTAATTTTATGTAGGTTTTCATTTTGAACAGCTTTTTTCTCTTCTTGTTTTGGTACTTCCACTTGCGCTGCCGCTACTGTTGTTTCAACTTCAACAGGTGCTACTGGTTGCACGGCTTGTTTTGCTACAGGTGCTTGCACCGCAACAACTTCATTACCACGCTTTTTCATTTTGATTGTCGTACCATCTTTTTTGTATTCAAATTCATCAATATTAGAGCTATCAATTAATTTAATTAATTCACGAACTTCTTGAATTTTAAACATGTAAAATCCACTCCCATACTCTTGTTTGTCCCGTTTTTACAGATTTCTCGTCACTAAAAACTAGATTGACTGTAAAAATACGATGTACTCTATTAGAAAATGCATTTCATTTACTAATAGAAATAGTTACTATTTCCATCTTACGATAAATTTTTTAAACATTCCAATTTATATTTCTTTATAATAAATCGAAATTCCTGTAAAAATATTATCCCAATAAAAATTTAATACCTAGTAATAATACCAAGTTTCACATGAAATTGGCAAGACCACTTCCTAAAAAACATCCACTCCTTATTCAAAACTGTACACAGTAAACACCCCACCCCTCTCTACTCTTCGCCACTTCTATAGTCAATAACGTATTTTTACCAAATATTATTTTTTTGTTTACACGTCGTTCATCATTCCTTCATATAAGAATAGTATGTTCAAAGTGTAGAAAATATATTGTATTGAGGTGTGGACATATGATATGGCTCATTCTCTTCTTACCTGCCGTAATGGTCTGGGCATTCGTTCTCTTCATCCACGTCAAATCCGGAAAAAGTAATCATCGCTACCATGAACCACTAATCTTTTACTCACAACGTATTTCTCCGTTCCGAGTTGAACATAGTAAAAACAATTACAAAGACGAAACAGAAAAAAGCTATCGAAAATGATAGCTTTTTTCTATTATTATTTTCACTCCACTGATTAAAGTTCTACTTTATCTAACTATTTTCAAACAATCCGATTCTTAAAAACGAATAATCCGCGAAGGATTTCCCCGCGGATTATTCGTTTTATTTTGTTGGTGGATCAAATTTTACACCTACATCTTTTGATCCGCCTTCGCTTCTTACAAGTTGTATAATTTTATTCGCTTCTTTTTGTGAATGTTTTGCTGCTTTTACAGTTACTTTAATGTCAGTCCCATCAGCTCTTACAAGAGCATCTTTATATCCACCTTGAGATTTAATTACTGTCTCAAGTAATTCTTGTTTCGTTTCCATTGTAGTAATTGCATCAAAATTATCTTTTGCTTTACTCTTTTCTGTTGCTGAAGATTTTGCTGAATTCATCACTTCTTGTAATCTTGCTTTTTGTTCACTTCGCTGATCTTCCATTTGCATACGTAACGCTGTGAAATTTTCATCACTTGATTGAACTGTTACGTTAGCTTCTTTTTTACTTGTTTCTTTTGTAGCACTCTCTTTTTTATCTGTTTCTTTGTTTGTTTCTTTATTTGATGTTTCCTTGTTTGTATTTTCTTTTTTAGGCGTTTCTTTAGGTGCTTCGTTTGTTACTGCTTTATCAGTACCTTGTTTTTCTTGTCCAATCTTTTCACCTGTTGCCGGCGATGCTGTATTCATTTTGTCTGGAGTTGTTACGTAATACACAGATAGTACAACAACTAAACTTAACATCGTTAATAGCCAAACCGTTTGTTTTTTTAACACTTTATTTCCTCCCTATCAATTTTTCGGTGAAACTGAAACGCGATGGGCTGGCACATCTAGCAGCCGTATTACAGCTTCTTTTACCATTGCTTTAACTTGTATATTATCCACTCCCTTTGCTACGACAAGAACACCTCGTACTTTCGGTTTCTCTGTTCGTAAAACAACGGGAGTTTCTTTATCCCCTTCACGTATAATGACTGTCTTTTCATCAAGAGACTCGTCTTCTACTTTCCTCTGACCGCCTGTTTTATCTGTTTCACCTGTTGTTTGTGAACGTTTCACTGTATTTTTTTCTAATATTTTTTCCTCTGATGAATCTAAATTCACATTAATCGTTACATCTTTTACTCCTGCTATTTCTTCTAAGGCTGCTTTTAATTCTTGTTCATACGCTTTTTCATATTTTTCTACATTTGACATATTATCATTATTTTTTTGTCCAAAAGTTGGTACATCTTTTTCTTGGTTTTGAGTTTTTTGTTCTTTAAATACAGGTACTTCTTCTTTTTTACTTGAAAATAAACTACTAGAAAACATAAGCAACATTCCAAGTATGAGTAGGACAAGTAAGAACTTAGGTGTTACCTTTTTTCCCTTCTCATTACTTTCTTTTTCATCTCCATTCAATAAGTTTCGAAAAAATGAGAACTTCGAATTTTTATCTTTATTGTCCATTTACTCTACCTGTCCTCCCTTCCATTTGAACTTGGATTTGTTTATTCTCTAGTTGCCACCTGCTTGAAAAGAAGTCTTTCATTTCTACATTCGTTTCCTCTACTTTTTTCGGTGGTTCTTTCGTATTAATTTCAACTGGTTTTACTGTTTCGATTGCATCATTGTTACTACGCTCTTTTTCTTTCAACGTCACAACAACAGATTGAATATCTTTCGCTGACTTTACTTCCGCTGTGCTTTCCGCTGCGACTATTTGTATTTCAGAGACTGACATACCATACTGTTTCTCAAATTCTTTTCCTACTTCTTTTTTCATTTTGGTAGCCATCTCTTCTAAACTATATGCACGTGTTAGAGCTTGTATTTCTTTTTTCTTCGAATCTATTGAATTTTTTACAGATCCTTCTGCTACGTACTTCTCTTCATTAAAATTTGCGATTACTTCATTTACATCTGTTTGCAATAGTTTAAAAAGGGGCGTTAAAATTAAAACAACTAATAATAGACTTACAACGAATTTAACGTACTTTTGTAAATTAGAATTTGGAAGAATAAGATGAAGCATTGTCGCTAAGAGTAAAAAAACGATAATATTTCTAATCCACTCTGTAACAAATTGCATACCCTTCACCTCCTACCGCATCATAAGTGTAATGTTCCCTGCAGCAATAATAATTGTGATACTTAAAAAGAACATAAATGATACGATAGCTAAGCAAGCAAATACATAAATGATGCTCCTTCCAATGATATCTAAACATTGAATAATTGCTCCTCCGCCAACTGGCTGTAATACTGCTGCTGCGAACTTATAAATAAATGCGATGCAAAAAATTTGAATCGCTGGAAAAGCGACAATTAAGCATAGAATGACGAGCCCGATAATTCCGACTGTGTTTTTTAATAATCCCGACGCACTAATAACGGTATCCGCCGCCTCTGTAAACATTCTTCCTACTACGGGAATAAAGTTCCCTGTTACAAATTTAGCAGTTTTCACAGCGATTCCATCAGCAACAGCTGTTGCTGTTCCTTGTACAGATAATACCCCTAAAAAAATTGTTAAAAAGATACCGATAATCCCAACGCTAACGTTTTGCAGAAGCTTGGACAATTTCGTAACTTTATATTGATCACTCATCGTACTTACAATACTTAATATCGTTGCAAGTAATAAAAGCGGTAGAACGATATAATTCATTAAAAGCCCACTCGTATTCATTAAGAAGATGATAATTGGATGAAAAAACGATACAGATACAACACCACCGCCTGTTGCTATAAGTGCAAGCAAGATTGGCAATAACGCTAATATGAAATCTACCATTGTTTGTATCGTTTCTCTTGCATATGTCATGACGACATAAAAGCTATTTAAAGCGAAAATAATTAGTACCATATATACAACTGCATCGGCTATTTTGCTTACGCTACTCTTTGAAAATGCAGATTGCAACGATTGCAACAATGCACTAAAAATTGTGAGCATAATGAGCGTTCCGAGTAGTTTCCCATTTGCAACAAGTTCGTGAAATAAGTACTTTAATAAACCTAGCATCCACTCTTTTATAGAGATTTCTTTTTCTCCCTTTACAAACTCCATAAAGCTACCTTTTTGACTCTCTGGTAAATACCCTCCATATTTTGTAACAAGCCCGTCCCAAAATTGCTTCACATCTTCAATTCCGAGCTTATCCAATTGTTGATCAACGACGTTTGTTTCTACAGGAGAAGCTTGTACAACAACCGGTAAAGAAAAGAAAAGGAAGCAAGCAAATAGCAGCTTAGCTCCAAACCCCCTCAACATTCACTCCCCCTTATCCCGTCGGTAAAAATCCGAGAATAGTTTCAATTACAACTGTCAAAATAGGGATCGCCATAACGAGAATTAAAATCTTTCCAGCTAATTCAATTTTCGAAGCGATTGCCCCCTGCCCTGCATCCTTTGTAATTTGCGCTCCAAACTCAGCAATATAAGCAATCCCAATAATTTTTAGCAACGTTTCTACATATACGTTGCTAACTTTCGCTTCACTCGCTACTCTCTCAATCATTTGTAAAATAGCGTGAATTTGATCGATTAAAAGAAGGAACATTACGCTACCTACGAACACAATAAATAATGACGTAATGCTGGATTTATGTTGATTCAATACAGCTGCTAAAAACGTAGCAACGAGGCCTAATCCGACAATTTGTATAATTTCGATTCGAACCGCCCCCTTTACTGGAAGAGAAAGACACTTTTAATCTTGTCGAATAGCGTATTAATTAAAAATGCGACATGAAATAAAATAACGACAAAACCGACAAGGATAACCCAATTCGCAATATCCTCACGCTTTAATTCTTTTAGTACAGTATGAATGAAAGCTAAAACAATGCCGATTCCGGCGATTTGAAATATTAATCCAACATCAATGGACATCGCCTTTCTCCCTCCTATAGCAGTAAAATTACGATAAGTAGCCCCGCTAGTACTCCTAAGCTCTTAATCATCTTTTCATATTGCAGTTGTAATGCTTTTGCTTCTTCTTCTTCTCTCTCTAAATGTGTAATACATAAGCGAATATGTTTTTGCTGCGATTCACGATCATGTTGTCCAAGCGTTTCACCAAATTGCTGCAAAATCTCATACTCAGTTTGTTGAAATGCTGTTAGCTTCCAATTTTCTTTCAAGCTATCTATCCAAGCTTCTCTTACTGTTTGTTCTCCGCTTTCTAGCCTGCTAGCGAAACTTTGAAATATCCAATTTAACGGCTTCGGCATTTGTTTTACTAATCGCTCAGCGGCTTCAGACAAAGGTGTATGCCCGTACATAATTTCTGCCTCTAGTGATTGAAGTGCCGCTTTTAATAATCTAAGTTGCCTTGGCCTCTCACTATATCTTTTAGCGTATGAAAACCCGAAGAAGGTGCTGACCGCAACGATTAACACTGCACCAAATATCTTTACCATACGCCCTCAGCCTTTCTATGAGGTAATACCGCTTTTCCATTCTTATCTTTCACTTGCATAACTGTTCCTGGCCCTCTTGCTTTTGACAATTCCACAAACCTATCAAAAATGCCGAGCTCTAGCACTGCTTTTAGTGATGGGCGTTTCACAACATCATCATAAGAAAAGCCATGTGCGCTTATAAAAAGTTGAACCCCTGCATGTACTGCCTCCATAATTGCTTCACTATCTTCTTTACGACCAATTTCATCCACAATTAATATATCTGGGCTCATAGAACGAATCATCATCATCATTCCTTCAGCTTTTGGACATGCGTCTAACACATCTACTCGTGTGCCAAAATCATACTGCGGAATTCCTTTCACGCAGCCAGCAATTTCTGACCGTTCATCAACGATCCCTACTTTACACGAAGGTATTTTCGAAGCACTTACACCTTGACTCATGCAACGTGCTACATCTCTTAAAAGTGTTGTTTTCCCCGTTTGCGGCGGGCCAATTACCATCGTGTTTAACCATCGTGATTCATACAAATAGGGCAAAAGCGGTTCAGCAATTCCTATTTTTTGACGAGCAATACGAATATTAAAGGAAGAGACATCTCGGATCATTTTTACTGCGCTTTTTTCTGTAATGACTTTTCCTGCTAAGCCAATTCTATGACCTCCTCGGAGTGTCACATACCCACGCTTTAATTCCTCTTCCATCGTATAAATTGAGAATTGACTTAATTTATTCAATAAGTAGATAGCATCCTCTGCTGTAACGATATAGTCATAAAAAAACACTTCACCATGAGCAATACACTCTAGCGGTCTTCCAATTCGAACACGAATTTCCTCTAGAGCATCGCACCACTTACAACTTTCCACTAACTGCTTCATCGTTTTCGGTAAAACTTCTAATACTTCTTTCATCAGCTTCTCCCCACTATACTCGACTTCCTTATTTCAACAACGCGATAAAAATACAGCCAATTCCAAGCGCTAGAAAAAAGAGTTTCAAGAAAGAAATCTCACTTGCCACACTCGCTATGCCTATTGTCATTGTTAAAATTAATACGGTCGGTCCAACAAATGCCAACATACCATTTATAAACAACGCTTTCTTCGCATCATTCACATAAAGCATAAGCAAAGCGGCGAATATTTCCGCGCTACCTGAAAACAACCGAAGCAATCCCATCACAAGCACGGACGTTTCCATTGCCGCTAGCCACTGTTTCATTCTCCCACCTTCTCCCATAACGGTTACTAGTGCTGTACTCCAAAAAAGAATATATTTGTACAACCATATGCAGAGGTTGTCTATTTCAGAAGTAAAAACATAATTTTTATCTACCGTCTTCTTTTAATCTGAATATTCTTATTTCAGATGGTATATTATGGTATATTTAATTTAAAAGGGTAATAGACGATGCAGCAAGTTACTTTAGTACCACTAGATTTACGCTATGCAAATGTGATTTTTAAGCTATCAAGTGATCCACATGTAAAAAACGCTTTAGGAATAAAGGTAGGAAAAATCGAAGACACAAAAGCATTCCTTCTTTTCGCAATAGAAGAAGAGCGCCGAAAGAGGTCTTTATCGAGAATGATTGTAAATGAAGCAAACAAAGTAATTGGCCTCACCACACTTAAACATATTAATTATGAGAAGAAACAATCTCATATTGGTAGTTGGCTCGGCTATCCGTACTGGGGAAAAGGATATAATGAGGCTGCTAAAAAAGAAATCTTTAAAATCGCCTTTTTAGACTTACAACTTTCCTACGTATTTGCTGGTGCTAAAACGAATAATATTCGCTCTTTAAAAGCACAAGAAAAACTACCTTATATTTCATTGCATGTGGAAAACAAGTTTCCAGACGAACACGCTGCACTAGAGAAAGAAGTAAGGTCACCTTGCTCTCTGCACGTCGTGTCACGTGAAAAATTTTTAAACTGGTTGGAATTACAGAATGAGGAGGAAAAATATGAAGGTATTAAAAGTTAGTTTAACCGTTGTAGTAGAATTAGCTCTTATTTATCTTTTTTCATTATTGGTCGGCTGGTCATTTATGGAGGCCTTTTTCCTTGGTAGTTTAGCGATATTCGGGGCAATTTGGCTCATTCCTTTAAATATAAACCAAAATAACAACATTGATCACACTATATATAAAACAGGTACGGTAAAACCTTTTCAAATGACATGGGGTCCTTACACAACAGGTGCTGCTAGTCTTACAGCTTTCAGTTTTATAATAACCACTATTTATTATCTGCCCTATTTCCTATAAATAAAAAAGCACTCGTGATTATCACGAGTGCTTTTCTACTATGCACGAGAAACGTATTTACCTTCACCAGTGTTGATGATAAGCATTTCGCCTTCGTTAATGAAGATTGGTACTTGTACAACAAGACCAGTTTCTAATGTAGCTGGTTTTGTTACGTTAGAAGCAGTATCACCTTTAATACCTGGCTCTGTTTCTGTAACTTGTAATTCAACTGTGTTTGGAAGTTCAACACCAAGTACTTCGCCTTGGTAAGTCATAATAGATACTTCCATGTTTTCTTTTAGGAATTTAAGCTCGCGCTCGATTTGTTTTTCACCAAGTTCGATTTGCTCATAAGTTCCGTTATCCATAAATACGTGAGCCTCACCGCTTGCGTATAAGTATTGCATACGACGGTTTTCGATGTGTGCTTTTTCTACTTTCTCACCTGCACGGAATGTTTTCTCTTGAACAGAACCTGTGCGAAGGTTACGTAGTTTAGAACGAACGAATGCAGCACCTTTACCTGGCTTTACGTGTTGGAAATCAAGTACTTGCCAAAGGCTATTATCCACTGAAATTGTTAAACCTGTACGAAAATCGTTTACTGAAATCATGTAAAAAAATCCTCCTGTGTATTACAAAATAATAAGTTCTTTTGGTGATTTCGTAATTACTTCATTACCTTCACTTGTTACAATGATATCATCTTCAATACGTACGCCGCCAATACCTGGAATATAAATACCTGGTTCTACTGTTACAGCCATACCTGGTTCCAGAACTGTATCAGAACGGAACGCTAAACCTGGTGCTTCATGGATTTCAAGACCGATTCCATGACCAGTAGAGTGCCCGAAGTATTCACCGTATCCTTTTTCCGTTATGTAATCGCGCGTTAACGCATCCGCTTCACGGCCTGTTAAACCAGCTTTAATACCGTTCACACCACGTAATTGTGCTTCTAAAACGATATTATAAATTTCTTTCAATTTATCAGATGGTTCACCAACTGCGATCGTACGAGTAATATCAGAGCAATACCCTTTATAATAAGCGCCGAAGTCTAATGTAACGAAATCTCCTGTTTCTATCACTTTTTCAGATGCCACGCCGTGCGGTAATGCCGAACGAAGACCTGAAGCAACGATAATATCAAACGAAGAAGATGTTGCTCCTTGTTTTCTCATGAAAAATTCAAGTTCATTTGACACTTCAATTTCAGATACTCCCGGGCGAATGAATGATAGAATATGTTCAAAGGCAGCATCTGCAATCTGTGCAGCTTCCTTTAATATCTTAATCTCTGAATCAGTCTTTATCAAGCGTAACTTTTCTACAAGCCCAGAAGTTGGGATAAATTCAGCATCGATCGCTTCTTTATGAGCTGAATAAGAACTATATGTAAGAGTATCTTGCTCAAAGCCAAGCTTTTGAATTCCTAGTTCTTTCACTTGCTTTGCAACTTCATCGATAATTAATCCTGCATGCTGTACAATCTCGTATCCAACCGCTTGTTTACTAGCCTGCTCTACGTAACGGAAATCTGTAATAAATCGAGCATGTTTTTTCGAAATCAGTACAACACCGGCTGTCCCTGTAAAGTTAGCCATATATCTACGACTATGTTCATTTGTTAACAAAATACCGTCAATACCAGCCTCATCAAATGCACTTCTTAATCTTTCGATTTTCTCCATTACTTTATGCCTCCCTCACTTTCTCCATTAATGCAAATAACGCTAACTTATAGCCATAAAAACCAAATCCAACAATTTGTCCCGCACAAACAGCTGCCGTCACAGATTCGTGACGGAACGACTCACGCTGGTGAATGTTAGAAATATGTACTTCAATAACAGGAATCGAAATGCTCGCAATTGCATCTCGAATCGCATAGCTATAATGCGTAAATGCTCCAGGATTTAAAATGATCCCTTCATATATATCTTCCGCTTCATGAATACGATCGATAATCGCACCTTCATGATTCGATTGGAAACATTCTAACTCCACTCCCATTGTTTCTGCTTCTTGCTTCATATCTGCTTCAAGTGTCGCTAGCGTGCCCTTTCCATATACATTTACCTCCCTGACACCGAGACGATTTAGGTTAGGACCGTTTACGAGGAGTATCTTTTTCATATGCTTAAAACTCCTTAATATTAAATATCTATATAACATTTTAACATAGGAGTTACTTATTTGAATAGTTTGTCTTCTCTTCCCCTTCTCGCTCAGCTTTATTCGTATTTACTGCGTAGGAAACAGAGTATGCTATAAACACACCATACAATATAAAGATGCATATTGTTGTCACAATTGTTTCTTTCGGTAAATGGAGTGCACTTTTAATGGCCGGAGCTATTAACCCCACCCCGAAAAATAGTAACGCCCACCAAAATAGACCATAAATCATCCCTGGAAGAATTCCTTCAAACTTTGCCAAAAACGCTTTATACAAAAAGACAATTACAATCGAAAGTAGTGCCATACAAACAATTCCTGACACATTGCCCCATACCCCTTCTTTCCAACTTCCAAAGGCAAATGGTAATAATAAATAATTCGGTCCCGCTTCTGTAAATGAAAATATATGAAGGAAATACCATATCCCTCCCCAAAAGAGTCCTCCAAACAAACCAATTTGTACAAAATTCCTTGTTCCTAATTGTTCTTGACTCACATCGACACCTCCACTCAATAGTATGCCCGAAACTATTTTGAACCATGTTTAAATACTGCGAAATTTGTCTATAAAAAGAATAAGAAATGTCCGACTCTCGTAACATTTCCCCTTGTCATCTACTTGTATTTGTCGATAAAATAAAGGAAACTCGGTGATTGTCTTATTTCAAAATGACAGAACCCAGTATGACAATTGCCTCTTTTTCTACATAAGAGAGAAACAAATACAGGTTGGTGTTAACATGGCAGAAGAGTCAAAACAAATATATGGCGGGCAAGCAGTCATAGAAGGAGTTATGTTTGGCGGTAGAGAATATACTGTTACAGCGGTTCGTCGTAAAGATAAATCGATTGAATTTTATCGATTACCACGCGTTCGCAATAAAGCATTATCTATCCTAAAAAAAATTCCATTTTTACGAGGGATTGCCGCTATTGTGGATGCAAGCGCGAACGGGGCAAAACATTTAAACTTTGCTTCAGAACGATTTGATGTCCACCCAGAAGAAGACGAACAACTTGCAAATAAAAAAGAAGAACAATCGAAATTAACGATGGTATTAGGAGTTGCAGCAGTTGGCGTTTTATCTTTCATATTCGGTAAAGTCATTTTCACAGCAGTTCCTGCATTACTAGCTGAATTAACAAGACCGATTTTCCCATCTCATACAGGGCAAATCATTGTCGAAAGTGTCATTAAGCTCATGCTATTATTGAGCTATATATACTTTATTTCTTTAACGCCACTCATTAAACGGGTTTTTCAGTACCATGGTGCGGAGCATAAAGTAATTAATGCCTATGAGAATAATCTTCCAATGACTGTAGAAAATGTGCAAAAACAAACGCGCCTTCATTATCGCTGTGGTAGTAGCTTTATTATATTTACAGTCATTATTGGAATGTTTGTTTATTTCCTTGTCCCTACAGATCCACTTTGGGCCAGAGTGGTAAACCGAATTTTATTAATTCCAGTCGTTCTCGGCATTTCTTTTGAAGTGTTACAATTTACGAATCGATTACGCGATATTCCAGTATTACGCATACTTGGATATCCCGGATTATGGCTACAACTATTAACAACGAAAGAACCAACAGATGATCAAGTGGAAGTAGCCATTGCATCGTTTGAAGAATTATTACGTTTAGAAAACAAACAATAATTATTTAAAAATGGTGTTCAACTCCTTTCCTCATCGTTAATATACTAATTTTAATATATGTTTTTAGGAGGTGTTCCTTATGAACGGTCGTTCGTTTACTTTCGCTATATTTGTGCTTATTATCGGATTAGCAATATTCGGCCTTGTTTCATCTGTCATTACAGATCCAATGGGAGTGTTAAGAAATATTGGTATCATGTTGGCTGTTGTTGGTATCTTTTATTTACTCTACAAAATGTTTACAAACTCTAGTGGTTCTGCAAATTCGCAAAGCTCTTATAAGCGTGCTGCAAAACAATCGAACCGCAAACATGGGAAACAAAATGTAGCACCCCTAAGCAATTCTTTCTTTAAATCAAACGCTTCTAATGACAAAGGGAAAAAAGGTACTCCTTCCACTTTGAAGCGAAAAAGAAAACAATCTCATTTAACTGTCATTGAAGGTAAAAAAAACAAAAAGAAAGACCGTGCTTCCTTTTAGGAAATACGGTCTTTTTTTATACTTTGAAGCACTTCTTTCAAACTTTTATCTTTCATGCTTTCAATTCGAAGGTGATGATTTGCAAATGGTAAATTACGTGTCACATCATTAGGTACAATAACGCACGTTAACCCCGCTGCAATCGCTGCTTTCAATCCGTTTAACGAGTCTTCAAATACAACCGCTTCAGACGGATCAATCCCTAAATCTTCTATCGCAATTCGATAAAGTGCTGGATCTGGTTTTACCTTCTCAACATCTTCTCTCGTTTTAATGACTTCAAAATAATCTCGAATTTGTAGTTCTTCCAAAAAAGGAATAACCCATTCTCTAGATGAACTGGAAGCTAATGCGATTTTTAATCCCATTTCTTTTGCTTCTTGTAAATATTCTTTCACCCCGTCACGAGCTTCTGGTATTTTCATTTTCTCTTTATGTAAAATTTTCACTTTTTCTTTTAATGCATGCTTGTTAAACTTCTCTTTTAATTGGTCATTTAAATATGCATACAGTACATCATCTGTCGTTCCAATACATTTTGCAAATTCCTCTAAAGGTAAATCTCCACCATACTCACGAACGGCGTCTCTGAAAGAGTGAAACCATATTGTTTCTGTGTCCACAATTAATCCATCAAAATCAAAAATAATTGCTTTCATAATTCTCCCATCCTTTTCAATTGAAATAAAAAAGGAAACGACGTACGTTCCCCTTAATTACTTTTCTCTTCATTTGCTTTTTGAACGCCACGAAGTGTTTCCACTCGAACCTCATCTTGTTCAAAGTATTGTACTAAATCACCAATGCGGTCAATTGCTTCCCAGCTTAAATGATGTTCAATTCCTTCTACATCATTGTAAATCTTACTTTCATCCACACCGATAATACGCATAAATTGTTCTAACAATTCATGACGATATACGAGACGTTCTCCAATTTTTTTACCTTTTGATGTTAATACAAGCCCTCTATATTTTTCATAAATTAGATATTCATCTTTGTCTAATTTTTGCACCATTTTTGTTACAGAGGATGGATGTACACTAAGCGCTTCAGCAATATCAGATACGCGGGCATAACCCTTTTCATCAATCAACAAATAAATTTGTTCAATATAATCTTCCATACTAGGGGTAGGCATCGGTTTCCTCCATCCAATTTCATTTTGCTCATTCCGTACGAAGCAATCAATAAAATGATACACCAGAAAGAATAACGTGACAAGTTGAAAACAAGCCTAAATATATAAAACAAAAAAGAATCTGTATTTGCATACAGACTCCTCCTAAGTAAAGTATTGTATTTCTGCCTCAGGAAAAAACTCATATATATAACCTCTTATCGTTTCTTCCAATACTTCCGCATCATCTTTTTTATATACATATTTCCCGATGCCATATCGTCCCCATTTATATTTACGCTTCTCTTCATCCATTTCAAGCTTCGTACTCGGATAACGCTCCTGAATGACCTTTTTTGCTGGTTTTGTAAAGCGATGTTGAATTAATTCAAATGTTAAATTCGGTATGGACAAATCTTTTAGTGCATTGTACAGTCGCTCAAATAGTTCACGATATCCTTCTTCCCATCCTTCATGCATATAAAGGGGCGCAACTATAAATCCAAGTGGATAACCCGCGCCTGCCACTTTACGAGCAGCTTCAATTCTTTCTTCAAATGGTGATGTCCCTGGCTCAAAATTTTTAATTACATACCGTGAATTAATACTAAACCTAAAACGAGTTTTCCCGTTATGTTTTGCATCTAATAAATGATCAACGTGCGAATATTTCGTAACGAAACGTAAACGCCCATGCTCACTTTCTCCAATAAATTCGATTGCCCGCTTTAATGCATGTGTTAAATGATCAATCCCAACGATATCTGATGTACAAGCAGCTTCAAACCTTGTGATTTCAGGTGCTCTTTCATCCATATATTGCTTTGCTTTCTCAAATATTTCTTCAAGATTCACATACACGCGAACGTAAGGCTTACTCCCAAGTGTCGTTTGTAAATAACAATAATGACAATGTCCCATACATCCTGTTGCAAGCGGAATCGCATATTCAGCTGACGGTTTTGACGTATCAAACTTTAATGTCTTCCTCACCCCAACGACAAGCGTTGCTTTTGCATTACGATACTTTTGCAAATCATTTTCACCCGGTAAATTTCTAATTTGATTATGGGATGTCGTTTCACGAATCTCTAGTCCCATCTTCGTAAACTTCTCATGCAGCTCTTTTCCAAGTGGGTATTCAAGTGCCTTCGGTTCAAAATAAACAAGTTTTGGCATAAACGGTTTCATATGCTTCCCTCCTCTCGTTAGTATGGGAAACGTTTAAAAATTAACACACATTAAAGTTTTCCACTTCAGTAACTTGCGTTGCAAGTTACTGAATGTTATAATTCGGATAACAGCTACCTTGCACAGCAAGTTACCTGAGTAAAAGGTGGTGAAATCATGCACAGCCAAATGTTAAAAGGTGTGCTCGAAGGTTGCATCCTATACATCATTTCACAAGAAGAAGTGTACGGATATGAACTAAGTACAAAATTAAATAAACACGGATTTACATTCGTAAGCGAAGGAAGCATATATCCGTTATTGTTACGTATGCAAAAAGAAAAGTTGATTGAAGGAACATTAAAAGCCTCCTCACTTGGCCCAAAGAGAAAATATTATCACGTAACGGATAAAGGATTAGAACAGCTTGAAGAATTTAAACAAAGCTGGGGAATGGTTTCAACAACGGTGAACAATTTATTACAGGGGGAGTGATGGGGATGAAGGCGAAAGATTTAATCGAACTAAATAACCAAAAGCGCAAATTATTAACTACAGAAAATGAAAACGCCTATAGCGACATGTTAATATACATTCGCTTAGCTAAAGTGCCAGAATACCATGCGGAAGAATTGCTAATTGAAATCCTAGATCACCTTATTGAAGGGCAGCAAGAAGAAAAAACTGCTTATGATATTTTCGGCGACGACTTACAGGCATACTGTGACGAACTAATCGCTGCCCTACCGACGCCAAGTTTATGGGAACAATTATCGATTGCTTTATTTATAACTAGTTATTTGTTAGCAATATACTTTGCAATTTCTTCCGTGATTGCATGGGTATTCCCCTTATTTTCAAATGAAACGCGTTTTAAATTTGTACACATTGATTTCATTTATCTGTTTGTATTTATACTGTCCATACATCTCATCATACGTTTCGTCTTTGACTTTATTAACACTGACTTATTTAAAAATAAAACAACTATTTGGAAACACGTAGGAAGTTTTTTAATACGCCATAGTCTATGGGTACTATTAATCGGTATTTCCTTTTTATTTATGAAACAGCCCTATACTATATTACAAATCTCACCTTGGATTGGCACTTTACTGGCCATCTCTTGCTATGCACTATATAAAGTCTTCTACAAAAAAGAATACTTGGACTTTAAAAAGGAGTGACGATACGATGACCGAAAAAGAAATGATTAAGTTAAACAATGAAAAAAGAAAGTTATTAACAGCTGAAAACGAAGCTGCTTATGGTGATATGCTTATTTATTTACGCTTTACTAGCGTTCCACAAAAGCAAATGGAGGAATTACTTTTAGAAATATTGGATCATCTTTTAGAAGCACAAGAATACGGTAAAAATGCACATGATATTTTCGGAGAAGATTTAAAAACATACTGCGATGAATTGATTAGCTCTTCAGAACATCAAAATACTTTGCAACAAGCTGCTGTTATCGGGTTTGCAGTTAGTTTATTATTAGCTGTTCAAATTGGATACGATACATTCACTACTCTTATGCAAAAACTATTTTCAAACACAAACACTTCAGGAATTCCATTTAGTATTCCCGGAACAATATTATCTGCTATCGTTTTAACAATTGGTGCTTTTATAACCTTTTCTTTATTTAGACGTTTCTCATTTACAATATTAGTTTCCTGGAAACAAAAAGCACTCCTCTTGATATCAGTATTTATACCTTTTGTCTTATCAGTTTTTGCAAACGTATTTTTCAAAACACAACCATACTTATTTTATAATTTGTCTATTTTGCAAGGTACCCTTGTTACACTTTCTTTTTATATTTTGTACAAATTTTTATATAAAACATCTAAATTTTAACAGCCCTTCAAAAGGCTGTTTTTCTTCTGTCTAATTTTACAAATCGAAAAATTTCATAAAGAAAATAAGAAAAATGCAAAATAATTAAAGTTAATTGTTGACGTGATGCTTTTATTATCGGTATCATAAATCTTCGTGAGCAATTATTTTTCGTTATACGATTTTTTTATTATTACTGAATTTTTGAGAGGAGAAATTAGATGTCAGTTAAGAAGAAAACGCAAGTACGCACCGGCAAAATGGTACGTGAACTAATGTTAGCAGACGAAGATGTAAATGCTTCGCTAATTATGGTATATAGTGAAAACGGTGTAAACGCAGAAATTAAAATCGAGGGCTTAACGCCGAAATGTAACGAAGAATTATTTTTGAGCGGAAACGTGGATTGGAACAAGAGTGTTATTTATAAAATTGTTGATTTCACTGGAAACGCTGAAGTTGGTAAAGTTACATTAACAGCGATGAACAAAAATAATGTTTCTCTAGAAATAGAACGCGTTATGTGGAGTAAAGAAAATAAAGAGGCAGCTGAACAAGAAGAAACAGTTGTAGAAGCTACTCCGAAAAAAGAAGTAGTTGTAGAAGCTCCTAAAGCAGTTACACCTGCTCCAAAGCCTATTACACGTGTGGAAACACCTGCTACAGCACCAACACCTAAGCCTACTCCGGCACCGACACCGAAGCCAGTAAGTGTAGAAGCAGCTGTGGAATTATCTACTCCAGCACCTGTGAAACGAGAAGTACCAACTCCAGTTACAAAGCAAGAGACAGCACCGGTCGCGCCTGCAAAACCGAAGCAACCAGCTTTGACTGAAACAAATTCAAAACTACAAGAAAATTATGTGAAACTCGTGAAAAAGACAATTGAAGTTTGTCAAGATTACGAGCTTGGCATCGACATAGATGATTCTATTGAAGGCTTAAAAGAAGAACTACAAAGCCAAGGTATTAGCGTTACATTTGACAAAGAAATTATGGACGTTGTAAATCGCCTTCGTTCTTTACAAGATAAAGGAATCAAAGTAGAAAAAGTACTTAATTTACTATAAAAAAATAAGAGGCGGCAATTGCCACCTCTTATTTTTTATAATTCCATTCTTTACTTTCATACTTTTCTTTTGCTAATGTTTGCACTTCATGTAATTGTTCTTCTGTTAATTCATACGGAACAAGCTCTACATCTAATCCTTTTTCAAACCCAACCTCAAACGCTTTAATTAACTGCTCGATTGTAAACGTACGGTCTGTTAATTCATTAATTGCTACCGCTTTAGAAGAGAACATACTCTTCATACGTTCTTTTACACGTTCATTCGGGAATAAAAACAGATCATATAACTCATCTAAATCTATTTCTAATGGAATCGACCCGTGCTGTAAAATAACACCTTTTTGACGTGTTTGCGCACTACCGGCGATTTTTCTTCCTTCTACTACAATTTCATACCAAGACGGCGCATCAAAACATACGCCTGAGCGTGGATTTTTTAAATTTTCACGATCTGCTTCTGTTTTTGGAACTGCATAATACGCTTCTAACCCTAATGCTTTAAAACCGTCTAGTAAACCTTGCGAAATAACGCGATACGCTTCTGTAACTGTTTTTGGCATATTCGGATGATCTTCAGACACAATAACACTGTACGTTAATTCTTTATCATGTAGTACACCCCTACCGCCTGTTTGACGACGAACGAATCCATATTTCTTTTCGTTAACTACATCCATATTAATATCTTTTTCAACACGCTGGAAATACCCGACTGTTAATGTTGGTACTTCCCATTCGTAAAAACGAATGGTTGGTGGCATTTTCTTTTCACTTTGCCAATTTAATAAACATTCATCTAACGCCATATTAAAAGCCGGTGAACATTGACCAGAGTTAATATAACACCATTTTTCTTTTCCCATCCTGCACCTCATATAACCAATTATTTTTCACATTCTCTAGTCTACCAAATTCGACAAAATTTGTGAAAGAATACGAAATTTCTTCTTATATACAAATGAATCTGTTGCATAAATACATACGGGCATTATAATATTGAAAGTAGGATAAGAAAAAAGGGAGCGATAGAATCGTGTCAACAACTTGGATTATTTTATTAGCCGTAATCGTAGCGTTCATCGGTTACACTGTATGGATGTATTTCTATCAGAAAAAATTAATTACAACACTTTCAGAAGAAGAATTTCGCGCTGGCTACCGTAAAGCACAGCTTATCGATATTCGCGAAGCAGACGAATATACTGCAGGGCATATTTTAGGCGCACGTAACATTCCGTTATCACAAATTCGCCTTCGTCATAAAGAACTTCGTAAAGATCAACCAGTTTACTTATACTGTCAAAGTGGATTCCGTACTGGTCGTGCGGCTCAATACTTAAAGAAACAAGGCTACAAAGATTTCTACCAATTACAAGGTGGATTTAAAACGTGGACTGGAAAAATTAAAAAGAAATAATAACATACAAAAACTAGCTGAATGATTCAGCTAGTTTTTTCATTCCATATTATTTGCAATGTATAATAAATTTTTCTTAATCACATCTTTATCATTTTCTTGTGCATTACGATACAGGAGCTGATATTCAAGTCCTTTCTCTTTCCATATAAGCGCAGCAAATTCATCTCCTCGCTCGGAGTCATCCTTATTTTTAAAATAAGCGAATGCTCCATTATTCAATTTCATTTGTTCTTGAAATCGTTTCTCTTCCACAAGATCTGGAAAACTATAAGGAAAGTTCGCAACATTTAATTCAATATACTCATTTCTACCTGAATCCTGCTGTTTATATTTAATTGTTAAGACCGTATTCTTTTTTCCAATCGTCCTTACTTCACCCTTCACATCACTCGTAATATCGTATGGCAAAAACGTTGGAGCTTTAAACTTCACCGGAAAATATTTTGGGATTTCCTTAAGTGGAATAGGATCCGTAACCCGATCCATAGCCCCACCTGTTGTTCCTACAAATTGTTTTTCTTCTTGCACCGTTTGCTGAAACGAACATGAACTTAGCACTAGACTAGAAAACACGAAACAAATGATTCCTTTTTTCAATTTGTTTCCGCCCTTTCATACCTCTATCTTTATAAATCAAGTGTTTATATGCTATTCATATTCGCCTCATTAACTAACTCCCCCTTTGAAAACTTTCCACGTTATTCTCACACATTTTGACAAAACTTCTTTTATAGACGCAAAAAAGACCCCTATCATTCTCACGCCCAAATAAAGAGGTTACGCGAATAACAGAAGTCATATTTATAACATAGTTTGTGAAAAGCTTTTCAGGTCAAGATTTTTTCATTCTTATTATTTTCCCTTTATAATAAGGAGAGAGGTGATACATATGGCCAATATAAAACAAATTGCAAAAACCGCTGGTGTATCCATATCAACTGTTTCTCGCGTCCTGAATAATCACCCTTACGTAAAAGAAGAAAAACGTAAACGTGTTCTAGATGCTGTTGAAGAATTGAACTATGCCAAAAATATAAATGCTATTCATTTAATAAAGGGAAAAACATATACGATCGGTGTTATGCTCCCTTTCATTAACCTTCCATACTTCAGTACCATTATTGAAGGAATCGGCAACGAAGCGTTAGCAGCTGGATATCACATTAATTTATGTCAAACGAATTACGATAGTATCGAAGAAATTCGTGTTCTTGAAATGATGAAAATGAAACAATTCGACGGGATGATTATTTGCTCTCGAACGAGTTCATGGGAACAAATTGAACCTTTCGCAAAATTTGCTCCTATTATTTCATGCGAAAAAATGAAGCACCCCCTCATTTCATCTGTCTACGTAGATCATTATGAAGGCTTCCGTCTTGGCACCGCCTATTTACTCAATAAAGGCCATGAAAAAATCGGGATTTGCTTAGCAAGAAAAACAAGTGTAAATTCCATGGAACGTGAAAAAGCGTTTGCTGATACACTTCGTAACGAAGGCAAAACGCTACATCCCGAATGGATTTTTCATCAATGCTATACAATGCAAGACGGTGCACAAATACTCCATCGTATTTTAAACATGAAAAATCGTCCAACCGCTATTTTTACAGCGAACGATCAAGTTGCAGCTGGTTTATTAACAGAGGCTCGAAAGCAAGGTCTTCGAGTACCCGAAGACCTCGCTATCCTCGGATTTGATAATCATGAAATTTCAAAGGCGTTAGAAATTTCAACAATTGAACATCCCGGTCTCGAAATGGGCTCACATGCGTTTTCTTTATTCCATAAACAAATCCAAAGTGAGCAAATTATCGGGAACGCAAAAGAGCTTTCATTCCATTTAATTGAGCGAGATACTGTCTAAAAAGAGCGTTACCTATAGCGCTCTTTTTCAGCTCTTCACCTATTGACTTTATATTTTTACTCGCATATAATGAACCTAACGAACGGTAGGTAGGGGATGAAAATGACAGCAAACCGCATTAAAGCTGTAGCACTTTCTCATTTCGCACGCTACGGCTACGAAGGAACTTCATTAGCAAATATTGCTCAAGAAGTCGGGATTAAAAAACCATCAATTTACGCACACTTTAAAGGAAAAGAAGAGCTATATTTTATATGCTTAGAATCCGCTCTTCAAAAAGATTTACAGAGCTTCACAGGCGATATCGAAAAGTTTTCAAATTCGTCTACTGAAGAATTGCTCTTACAGTTACTAAAGGGCTATGCAAAACGATTTGGTGAAAGTGAAGAATCAATGTTTTGGTTACGAACTTCTTATTTTCCGCCTGATGCATTTCGCGAACAAATTATTAATAAAGCAAATGTACACATTGAAAACGTCGGAAAACTTTTATTCCCTGTATTTAAAAGAGCAAGCGAACAAGATGAGTTGCATAACATTGAAGTAAAAGACGCCTTAGAAGCTTTCCTATGCTTACTTGACGGTCTTATGGTTGAACTACTATACGCAGGTTTAAATCGTTTTGAGACACGTTTAGACGCTTCTTGGAAAGTATTTTGGCGTGGACTTTCAAACTGACGGATTGCTCCTTTGCAATGCGTCGTTTTTAAGCCCTTTACCTAACGACTGGTAGGAAGGAGAAATGACATATGGCATGGATTTATGTAATCTTAGCTGGTATTATTGAAATCTTTTGGGTAATTGGATTAAAACACGCGGAGGCTCCACTTGAATGGGCTGGTGTTGCGTTATTAATTACAATTAGTTTCGTCTTATTATTTAGAGCTTATAAAGATTTACCTGTTGGTACTGTATACGCAGTCTTCACTGGAATTGGAGCTGGTGGAATCGTTCTTACAGAAATTTTCGTTTTCGGAGAGCCATTCTCTATCGTAAAAGTATTATTAATTGGTTTAATCTTCTTTGGCGTAATTGGTTTAAAACGAGTAACAGAAGAAAAAGAAGCGAAGGAGGCCGCATAAAATGGCTTGGGTATTTTTAATTCTAGCTGGTATTTGTGAAATTATTGGTGTACTCTTTATGAAAGTAGCCACTGAAAAGAAAGGCTGGGCACCAAAAGTTATTCTAATCGCTAACTTCGGCGTAAGCTTCTTCTTCTTATCCCTTGCGATGAACACATTACCGATGGGAACTGCTTACGCGATTTGGACTGGAATCGGAACTGCCGGAAGTGCACTTCTAGGCATCCTTATTTTCCGCGAATCAGCGGATTGGCGTCGTCTTGCTTTCTTAAGCTGCATTCTATGCGGCGCTGTTGGCTTAAAACTATTAAGCTAACGTGAGGTGAATGTCATGTGGAAAGAAAAAGGGAAGCAACTGTTAGCATGGATCACACTTGGTATCGTCATTCTATTACAAATCAGTTTTCACATAATAGAATGGTTGTTTCATAAAGTAGTATCCATTCTCACATTCCTTCCTAACATGACACTTGAAATGATATCAATCGTTTGGTCCATTATTGCCTCCATTGCAATCGTCATTATATGGAGTATCGCCAAGCTATGGAATAAGTTATTTAAAAAGGACAGTTCTTCTGAAAAAGAGTAACTGTCCTTTTTTATATTCATTCAGACTTTCTGTAGAAATTTGATGTGATAAGACAAAGAAGACCAACTATGACAATACTTATACCAATCCCTTTATGCAAATTAGGAAATGGTGATGGGATATCTGAGTAAAAATTTGCTAATATGAGACCAATTGAAAATAAAAATACCCCTATTCTATATAACCATTTTCTTTTGTTCATCATTCTTCCCTCCTAACATTTTTCATACACTCCTTTCTTTTGGACATACTACCTAAAAAAGGAGTGGATAATATGCAAAATTCTATACATAAGCAGATCCTATTTTTATTTTTCCTCTTTCTCATTCTCGTTATCGTTTTCAGCTTTATATTACATACTCCGAAAGATATTGTACCGAGTAACCTCTCTGTTTATAAACTTTTACTTTCCTATTGTCGTTATTGAAGAAGGTGCCTTTTATAGGGCACCTTTTAAAATTCTCTCTTCTCATACAATTTCACTGAAACGAAGATAGATATTATAAACATGCATATTGAACTAATGAATAACACGCTGTTATATAGTTGAATTTGTTCTAGGTTGATTCCAAAGAAAATAGAAGAAACGGCCATAGGTGCTATTAGTATAAAAATCGCAATAAAAATAGTTTTTTTATAGGCCAACCAAAACGATATCGGTAAAACAAAGCTTAAATACACTAAAATAAAGCTAATACTAGCAACCATTGTCGTTTCAATAAATTCAAATAGGTTAACCCCATTCTTCATTCCCATCGTAAAACAACCGACCATTACACTTATAAAAAGAATAATAATTGCTACTATATATTTTGCAAATACAATATGTTTTTTCAATATTGGTAAACTATTTACTATAACTTCACTCTCATTTTTACTATCTGCTTCAAATGTTTTTACTGTTGCCCCAATTGTAATAATTACCGACATAATTATGAACAGATTTTCCGTATCTGTTAAGGCCATATAAAAGAAAACAGGATACAATATGTACCAAATTAAAAATTTCCATTGAATGATGAAATCTTTTAAAATTAGTTGTTTCAACGCTATTTTCCTCCTCTCATAGATCACGTTCATTGTACAAATGAATTGAGAAAAACATGGACATAACATATAAAAGAATGAGTCCTGCTATAAAACAAATATTTACGACTAAACTTGTATTCCAAACATTCTCTACATCTAACCAGAGGTTACTGACAATCAGTCCACTTAAATACCCAAATGCAATTCCAATGAAGGGAGCAATTTGTTTTGCACTACTATATCCTACTGTAAATTCAATTGGAAGTACGATCATAGTATAAACCAATCCTCCCGTTATTCCGCCAAGAATCGCTGCCCATAGCATAAATACAGTGGTATTTTCATTTTGTAATTGGATTAAACTAATAGTAAAAGGTAAAGCTCCACCTAAAGCAACTAAAATACTTGCAAATATATATTTTGCTATGACAATTTCTTTACGCTGAAGCGGTAAACTATTTACTAGCCTTTCACTTTTATTTTTATTCTCATAATTCATTGACAGCATCATTCCAAGAACAGGTATAGACAGACTAAATGTCATCAGAAAACTATCACTGTGAAAATCAACAACAGCGAGAAAAAACAAACATATAAGATAAGTAACCCCCAACTTTCTTTGCAACATCATATCTTTGAAAACTAGTTGCTTAATCATATATTACACCTCACTAAACTCATTCCTTAACATCAATTATTCGTTTTTGTATAAGACAAGGCATAAGTATTAAAGCTCTCTCTTTTTAAAACTCACAATAGCTATAAACATTGAAGCTACATAACTTACACACGCGCCTATACTTAAAATACTTATAACTAATAGCACATTTGAAGTTCGAAAAACCATTAACATAAGCCTTTCATCCGTAAATATATTGCACATAAATCCTAGTAAACCTATTATAGGAAAAAGCATAACTAATCCCAGCATAGTAACCGTTCGCTTATCCTCACTATATTTTATGGGAAGGATCATAACAGCATACAGAACAGAAAAGAAAATGGCTATAAATGCTGCATACCAAGGAATATTTATATTTTCTTTTAATACAAATACAGGTAGTACAAAGAAAACGAATGTAATGATTAAACTGAATGCCATAAAAAATAGTGTCGATATGTATTTCGCAATGACAATATCTTTTCTAGTAAAAGGTAGACTTACTAATATTTTTTCCGTACTATTTTTCTCTTCATTTGATAAAGAGATTGAAATCATCAAAAGACATATAGCAAAACAAACATACGCCATTTGAAATGGTTCTATAGAGTTTTGGAATGCTCCGTATATTGGTAAGATCAAATAGATAAGAAACATTTTTCTTTGTAAGAAAAACTCCTTCAAAATCAATTGCTGCATGTTAATCCCCCTCCCTACAAATCACATGCTCCGTATATTTTAATTGCAAGAAACATAGAAAAAATATATATACTAGCTAATGCCATTCCCCCAACTAGAAACCACATAAAATGTGAAGGAATCATAACCCATTCAACAAACGATAATGCCGCCATTTCTCCGTCACCAATAAACATCCCAGCAATAACCCCTACCATAGCCGCTCCACCTGTAAATAGTCCGCGTGCCATTTTAGATTTTGTTCCGTAATAACTAGGAAACAGCACCGCTATATAAACTAAAGAGCATATCGCCACTCTAACTACGGCATACCAAGGGATTTCGATATATAAATCCGAATGATATGCACGAATATCACCAACGACACCAACACTTCGTATTAGAAAAATAACAAACATCGTTACAAGCATGCTCCCAGCGATAAATATTGCACAGGAAATATATCTAGCGATAACGATATCCTTTCGACTTAGTGGTAAACTATTCATAATGACATCACTGTTATTTTTTTCATCCATCCCTATCAATATTGTTGATGTGGAAATTGTTATCAGTAAACAACTTAAAGAAAATACCGTTTCACCAATCGGCTCTATAAAAGAAAACATTAGTGGCATAATTAGATACACTAACCAAATCGCCCGAAAAAAGAACAAATCTTTATATACGAGCTGACGCATAGGCACCTTTTCCTTTCGCGGTGTAAACGATGATATCATCTAATGTAGGCTTTTCTAGTACAACCTCATTTCCAAACCAGTCGATAATTGCTTGTTTATCCTTCGCTAAACCTTCAAAACCAAACTTATTTTTTCGTAATCCAACAAATAGTTCTTTTCCTTCTCGGTCTAATAAATCATTACTTCCTTTTACGATGACGTAGTTCTCCATTAAGTCGTCTTTTTCACCAGTAAATATAATTTCTCCATCGTTGATAAACGTAATATAATCTGCGATGCGCTCTAAGTCTGTTGTAATGTGCGTTGAGAATAAAACAGATACTTCATCTTCCATTACAATTTCTTGCAGCATATCAAGTAATTCACTTCGAACAACTGGATCTAATCCTGCTGTTGGTTCATCCATGATGATAAATTCTGCGTGGTGCGAGAGCGCGATGGCAATCGCAAATTTCATTTTCATTCCTTTTGATAATTCTTTAATTTTTTTATACTTTGGAACTTGCAATCTATGCATATACGATTGATACTGCTCTTCATCCCACTTTTTATATAACGGTGCAATAATACGCTTCATTTGTTCACACGTTAAATCTTCGTAATAATGATTTTCATCGTATACAAAGCCGATATTTTGTTTTATTTCCTTTTCGGCTTTCTTATTGTCCTTGCCAAAAATTTTTATATCTCCACTATCTTTTCTAATTAAATTCATAATCATTTTAATCGTCGTACTTTTCCCGGCTCCGTTCGGTCCGACAAATCCCATAATATATCCGCGTGGTAATGTAAAACTTATATTTTTCACTGCAAAATCTTCATAACTTTTACAAACGTTTTTTAGCTCTAACATCCTTTATTCCCCCTCATATAAACACGCTATCATCTGCTGTAAATCTTCAAGTGAAAGCTGCAACGCTTTACTTTCATTCACAATCTCTTCCGCTTTACTTTCCAATAGGCGAAGCCTTTGTTCTTTTAATAGTTCATTATTTTTACGTGAAACATAAGTCCCCTTCCCAGCAACAGTTTCTATATATCCTTCTTTTTCAAGCTCCTCGTACGCACGCTTCGTTGTAATTACACTAATTTGCAATTCCTTCGCTAAATTGCGAATAGACGGTAATTGGTCTCCACCCTTTAAACCACCATTTAAAATAAGCTGGCTTAATTGTTTTCTTATTTGCACATAAATAGGGTCTTGGGAAGAATTCGAAATAATAATATTCATGTTTTCCTCCAGTGTGTATATACTGTATATACCTTATATATACAGTATATACACAGTATCCTATTTTTGGCAAGAAAAAAAGACCAACATTTTCCTGTTGGTCTTTCGTATATGTATCACTTTTCAAAGCGATCTAACATCTCGTCTCTCATTCCGAAACTTACTACTGCAATTCCTATATACATAAACAGAAGGAATGCCGGATGAACTGTGTTGTACCAGCTGCTGTCAACAATTAAATAAATCGTTAATGCCACAACAAGAACAAACGCTAAGATAAACATATAAAAGTGTCTTGTACTACCCATGATAAACTCCTCTCTTCTCACTTCACCATTCAACAGTTTATTTTATCGAATAATTCGATATGACTCAAGGTTAACTTTCTGTTATGTAATCAAGTTCCACCTTTACAATATCCTCACATGCTATTGAAATGATTGTTCCTTGTTTATCAATCGCCGTCACTTCTCTATTATCCATTACACGATTTGCTACTCTTTCTAATACTTTCCCTTGGTCTCGATAGCAAAATTCTTTTACATCTTTAATTGTTTCTCCATTTTCTAGATGGTATACCATTCTATAACATCGATATCCCACACTTTCACCCCCGTCTTGCTCGTTTTTTCACATATACATAAAAATGAGTAATTTTTGCCTCATCACATCTTCTTAATTTCAATAAAATTCTAACAAAAATAAATACTTTTATCAAACCGACTTTTTCAACAAAACTACCTATAAAACTACACCTTTACACCATTAGGAAACAAAAAATATAATTTTTTAACATTTTCTTCACTATTTCTGCACAAATTCTCCATACAAAAAAAGAACCCGCCGCAGCGAGTTCTTCTTTTGTTATTCTAATCAAACTTGTACAGGAGCTGGCTTTGCATAACGTAAAACTGGTTTACGTGCAGCCATCGTTTCGTCTAAACGTTTAATGACTGTTGTATGCGGTGCTTCTTGTACAACTTCTGGATTTTCTTCTACTTCTTTAGCAATTTGAATCATCTTATCAATGAAACCGTCTAAAGTTTCTTTTGATTCTGTTTCTGTCGGCTCAATCATAATACATTCTTCCACATTTAATGGGAAGTAAATTGTTGGTGGATGATAACCGAAATCAAGCAGGCGTTTTGCAATATCTAATGTACGTACACCAAGTTTCTTTTGACGACGACCTGATAATACAAACTCATGCTTACAATGTCTATCGAATGGAAGATCATAGAATGGTGCTAATCTTCTCATCATATAGTTCGCATTTAATACCGCATACTCTGTTACTGCACGTAGTCCATCCGGACCCATAGAACGAATGTATGTGTATGCACGAACGTTAATACCGAAGTTACCATAGAATGGTTTTACGCGCCCAATTGCTTCTGGACGATCATAGTTAAAGCGATAGCCATTTTCCGTTTTCTCTAAAATTGGTTTTGGTAAGTACGGAATTAAATCAGCTTTCACACCTACTGGACCAGAACCTGGGCCACCGCCGCCGTGAGGACCTGTAAATGTTTTATGAAGGTTTAAATGCACAACGTCAAATCCCATATCTCCTGGGCGTGCTTGGCTTAATACTGCATTTAAGTTTGCACCATCATAGTATAATTTACCGCCTGCATTATGGACGATTTCTGCCATTTCTAAAATATTTTCTTCGAATAAACCTAATGTATTAGGATTTGTTAACATAAGTGCTGCTGTTTCTTCATTTACAACACGTTTTAAGTCTTCTAAGTCAACAAGACCATGTTCATTTGATTTTACTGTAATTGTTTCAAAACCAGCTACAGTTGCAGATGCTGGATTCGTTCCGTGAGCAGAGTCAGGAACAATTACTTTCGTACGGTTAAAGTCACCATTTGCTTCATGGTATGCACGAATTAACATTAAGCCTGTCCATTCTCCGTGTGCACCAGCTGCTGGTTGTAATGTAACAGTATCCATACCTGTAATTTCAATTAAATGCTCTTGTAAATCGTACATTAATTCCATTGCACCTTGTACTGTCTTTTCGTCTTGTAATGGATGAATATTTGCAAATCCTGCGAAACGAGCTACACTCTCATTAATTTTCGGATTATATTTCATCGTACAAGATCCAAGTGGATAGAATCCAGAATCAACACCGTGGTTACGGTTTGAAAGTGCTGTATAGTGGCGCATAATATCAAGTTCAGATACTTCTGGTAGTTCTGCATCTTCTACTCGAATATAATCGCTCTCAAACACATCTTCTAGTTTTACTTCTTCTACATCTAATTTTGGTAAGCTATATCCTATGCGTCCTTCTTTACTCACTTCAAAGATAAGTGCTTGGTCTTGGTTCTTCATTGGATAGCCCCCATTTCGTTTACAAGTGTGTCAATTTCCTCTTTTGTACGAAGCTCAGTTACTGCTACAAGCATATGGTTCTCATGCTCTTTATAATCACGGCCTAGATCGTAACCGCCGATAATATTCTTTTGTAATAATGCATCGTTTACTTCTTTCACTGGGCGCTTGCAATCTACAACAAACTCATTGAAGAATGGTCCAGCAAATGTAACTGTGAAGCCTTTCGCTTCAAATTGACGTTTTGCATATTGTGCTTTAGAAATATTTTGACGTGCCATTTCTTTCACACCTTGTTTACCAAGTGCTGTCATTGCAACAGAAGCTGCTAATGCATTTAACGCTTGGTTTGAACAAATGTTAGACGTCGCTTTATCACGGCGAATATGCTGTTCACGTGCTTGTAACGTTAATACAAACCCACGTTTACCATCTGAATCTACAGTTTGTCCAACAAGACGTCCTGGAATTTTACGCATAAATGCTTTCGTTGTTGCAAAGTAACCACAGTGTGGTCCACCAAACTGCGTTGGAATACCAAATGGTTGCGCATCACCGATTACAATATCAGCACCAAATTTTCCTGGTGGTGTTAATGCGCCTAATGATAATGGATTTGAAGAAACGATAAATAATGATTTTTGTTGATGAACGATTTTTTCAATATCAGCTAATTTTTCAACTTGTCCGAAGAAGTTTGGATATTGAACGATTACACAAGCAACTGTATCATCTACTTCACTTTGTAATACGTCTAAATCTGTTACACCATCTTTATGATTAATTTCAACAACTTCAAGATGTTGACCTTTTGCATACGTTTCAAGTACTGCTCTTGATTCTGGGTGCACTGCACTAGATACAAGAATTTTCTTTTTACGAGTATGGCCAGCCGCTAGCATCGCCGCTTCAGCTAAAGCTGTACCTCCATCGTACATAGAAGAGTTTGCTACATCCATTCCTGTTAATTCACAAATCATTGTTTGGAATTCAAAGATTGCTTGTAATTCCCCTTGTGAAATTTCTGGTTGGTATGGCGTGTAAGCTGTATAAAATTCTGAGCGAGAGATAACATGATCTACAATTACTGGAGCGTAATGATCGTATACGCCTGCTCCTAAGAAAGAAGCGTATTCTTTTAAGTTCGCATTTTTACTAGCCATTTGAGATAACTCTTTTAAAAGCTCTGGCTCTGATTTTGCTTCTTTAATTTTTAAATCCCCTTTAAAACGAACACTCTCTGGAATATCAGAGAATAACTCATCGATCGTTTGAACGCCGATCGTTTGTAACATTTCTTTTTTGTCTTCTTCTGTCATTGGAAGATAACGATGCAACATGAAATCTACCCCTCTCCCCGTTACTTTGAACGTTTATAAAATGGTGTTGGAACAACTACTGCTTTGACGCGTTTATTACGAATTTCAATTTCTACTTCTGTATCAACTGCTGCGTATTTTACATCAATTAGTGCTAAACCAATGCTTTTCTTTAACGTTGGAGATTGTGTACCACTTGTTACTTCCCCGATCTTTTCTTCTCCAATAAATACAGGGTAATGCGTACGAGGAATTCCACGTTCAATTACTTCGATGCCGACTAATTTACGAGGCGCACCGTTTTCTTTTTGCTCTTTTAACGTTGCTTTTCCAAAGAAGTCTGCTTCTTTATTTGGTTTTACCGCAAAGCCAATTCCAGCTTCAATCGGTGTAATATCTTTTGATAATTCTTGACCATAAAGTGGTAATGTTGCTTCGAAGCGAAGTGTATCACGAGCACCTAAACCACATGCTTTTAAGCCTTCTTCTGCTCCAACTTCAAGAAGTTTCTCCCAAAGTTTTGCAGCATCTTCACTCTTACAGTAAATTTCAAATCCATCCTCACCTGTGTAACCTGTACGAGATACAAGTGCTGGAATTCCATCTACAAGAATATCGTTTTTAAATTTAAAGAACTTAATTTCTTTCAAATCTTCTGACACAACTTTTTGTAAAATGCCTTCTGCTTTTGGTCCTTGAATTGCAAGCTGTGCAACTTCACTAGAAACATTGACTACTGTCGCATCGCCAATTACATGGCTAGCTAACCATTCGTAATCTTTCTCGATATTTGATGCGTTGATAACTAATAAATAGTCTTCTTCACCACGTTTGTAGATTAATAAATCATCTACTGTGCCACCATTTTCGTAGCACATAGCTGTATATTGTGCGCCCCCTACCTTTAAGGTAGATACGTCATTTGTAACAACACGTTGTAAAAATGCTAAACTATCTACACCTTTTACCTCAACTTCTCCCATATGAGACACATCGAACAAACCTGCCGCTGTACGTACAGCTTCATGTTCTTCTTTAATGCTTGAAAATTGAACTGGTAACTCCCAACCACCGAAGTCGATTGTTTTTCCACCATACTTCGCATATACATCAAATAACGGTGTACGTTGTAATGTAATCATGATCTCTCCCCCTTATGCTCTGACAAATCAATAAAAGTTGTTACTCATTTCTAAACATTTTCATTCTAAAAAGATAGGATATACGGAATCTCATTATATTTTTTTATGAAAGCGTAAATAAAAAATCACTTTCTTGGATAAAATACGAAAGATTCCACACATTTCACACCATTATCCTAACATTATTCGCTATATTTCATCAATATTCTAGCATAAAAAATAATTTAGAATTTTTTATGCTTAATCTTATTACATACAGTTTTTAAGATTTAGTCCTTTATCTTTGCTTATTCTTTAACTTTCAGTAAGTGTAATAGTGCCTTATTACAACGCTTATATAGTAAAGATTTTTTCATATATTACTTTAATTTATAAAAGGTGGGAGAGTCGTAATGAATGTCGATATTTCCATAGATCGAACGTGGCAAAACAATTTTTTAAATAGAATTGACGAAGATGGCCCCTGGACAAACTGGGATTTATATCATTTAGCTTATGAAACAGAAAAATCATTACTTGTTCCTACTTTTGATGGATTACAAGCACCGAAACATTTATCCCATTTCACACCACTTCCTCATCAATTAGAAGTCGCTCAAAATGTCATTGAACAAATGAATGGTAAAGCAATTCTAGCAGATGAAGTAGGACTTGGAAAAACGATTGAAGCTGGACTTATTTTAAAAGAATATATGGTCCGCGGCCTTGTGAAAAAAGTACTTATACTCGTTCCAGCTTCTCTCGTTTCACAATGGGCATACGAATTAAATACAAAGTTTTTCATTCCAGCTGTAGCCCAAAAGAAAAGCTACTCGTGGGAACAAGCCGATGTGATTGTATCATCGATTGATACTGCCAAACGCTCACCACATCGTGATATCGTTTTGAACTTAGAATATGACCTTATTATTATCGATGAAGCACATAAACTTAAAAATAATAAAACAAAAAACTATGAATTTGCACAGCGATTAAAAAAGAAATTTTGTTTATTATTAACTGCTACTCCTGTCCAAAATAAGATTGATGAAATTTTCAACCTTGTTTCTTTATTAAAACCAGGACACTTAGGCAATCAATCCAATTTTGAAGAATATTACGCTTCAAAAAATCGTTCAGCCGAATCTGATGAAGATTTAAAAGCTCTTATTAACAAAGTAATGGTCCGGAATCGGCGTCATAATACCGGGATTGATTGGCCCAAGAGACATGTACGTACAATTTTTGTTGAGTTTAATGAAGAAGAGCAAGCTTTGTATAACAATATTGAAAATTGGCGAGGACAAGATGCCTTCACATCCGCTTTCTCATCGTTAACTTTAAAACGGGAAGCGTGTAGTAGTCGTGAGGCTGTTTACTATTCATTAAAAAAACATGTAGAAAAACGACAGAAGGAAAATGAACATTACGTAAAAGATCCGCATATCGATGTACTAATGGACAAAATTAATCATATTCCTTTTAACTCAAAAGCAAATAAAGCGCTAGAGCTTATAAAAGAAATTGATGATAAAGTCGTCATCTTCACAGAATACCGAGCGTCACAAATGTACTTACAATGGTTTTTACAACAACACGGTATTTCTTCCGTTCCATTCCGCGGCGGATTTAAACGCGGGAAGAAAGATTGGATGAAGGAACTTTTCCAAAATCATGCGCAAGTGCTAATCGCAACGGAAGCTGGTGGTGAAGGAATTAACTTACAATTTTGTAGCCATATGATCAATTACGATTTACCATGGAACCCAATGCGCCTTGAACAAAGAATCGGACGTATTCACCGCCTTGGTCAAAAGAATGATGTTCATATTTATAACTTAGCTACAAAACACACCGTTGAAGAACATATTTTGAAACTGTTATATGAAAAAATTAATTTATTTGAGCGTGTAATCGGTGAACTTGATGAAATTTTAACGAGAATTAATATGAAAAACATCGATGCACACATTCAAGAAATATTTGCGCAATCAAAAAGCGAAGGAGAAATCCGAATTAAGATGGAAAACTTAACATCTATTATCGACTTTGCGAAACGAAATGAAGCTGAGGTGCAAGGCTATGCAGCAACATGAAATTCATAATTACTTATACAATTTTTTTGAGGCGAATAACTGTGAAATTTTAGAACGTTCCCCTCATCTATTGGATGTGCAGTTAACAATTGAGATGGATAAATTATTAATGAACCGTCCTTTTTATTGGCACTATCTTGAGAAAACAGGAGGCGTACCGAATCCGATGCGCCTTACTCTTATTACAAATCCAGAAAATGAAGAAAACGATGGTGAGCTTATTCACTACGGTTCGCCACGTCTTCATCAAATTTTTCAAACGACAAAAGAATTAGGCTCTTACATACGTTTATATGAGGAAGTACGGCATAGCGGGTCGACACATACACCGCTCCATCCGTGGCTTGGTATAAATATAAAAGTTTCCTATCAATGTGATCGAAAAAAAGATATCCTCCACTCCATTGGAATTCATCTTATTTCTGGCACAATGATTGCAAACTTTCATGAAACATTAACTAAAATTAAACTTACACCGAAAATACCTGACTTTTGTTTTACGCTCTCGCCTATTATTAAACCGCAAAGCGGTTTACAACGCATAGAGGATGCTTTAAAAAGCATTATTGCAGAAGATGACCATACGTGGGCAAAAGAAGCAAGAGTGCGCTGGAATCACGATTTAGATCTTTTAAATCGCTTTTATGAAGAAAGTGATGAACTTCCTGAAAGCTATGAAATTGAAAAACAAGCACTGCAAGAACAATACGAACCCCGTATTACAGTGCAAATTATTAACGGTGGACTCTTTTATGTTACGGCGAATCATTTTCTACCTTAAAAAAAGGTTGTCCCAAAAGTAGCTAAATAGCTACTTTTGGGCAACCTTTTTTCCAAGTAAAATAAAAAAGGAAGCGCCATATCACATACTAATTACATCTACTTTTGCTTACGATGTTAGTTGAGCTAACTACGTAATAGTCAAACCATCAAGAGCTAACATACTTGGCAATAATACTTCCCATTTTTTAATTGATTATTTGCTGATTGTGAACATTTCACCAGTAAAGTATGTGTAATTCATTTGCCCTTCAGATTCCCAACTATACTGCATTACTGCTACGTAATCGCCTGGGTCGTAAGCTGAAGTGATTTGTGTTGTAAATGTAGCTGTGTTTTCATTTGAATCTGAATCAGTAATTGTTTTGTAGCGAGCTAATGAGAAATCATCCATTACACGGTAAATTTTAACCGTTGCTTCAGAACGAGCACCAAGATTAGTTTTGATGTTAATTGTTTGTCCGTGTTTTAAATTACCAAGATTTAAAACAGCACTGTCTGTTACATTGTGTAACTCTGGGAAATATTTATAAGGCCAATTATCAGTTACAGCTGCTTGTGCTTGTATTGAAGGTTGTAATAATTCGACTGCTGTAACTCCTCCTAAAGCTAATGTTCCTGCTAATGCCATTACTTTAAATGATTTCATTTGTTATGTCCCCCATAATTTTGTAATTGGTAGCAATTTACCGACATGCTCAAGTCATCAAGTTTATCCTTTATTTTAGAATATATATTTGTGTGTAAGTTTTCCTTTTTTATCTTTTGCAACGCAAAGAATTATGAATAACCAAAATTTTTATAATTAACGAAACGTTTTTTATAAAAATGCTCTTGTAACTTCTATTTTGTGCATTTGCCTCCCTTCAGGGTTAATATGAATCTATAGGGCTGCTGAGGCAAAATATCTGAAAAAAGAACTTACATGTTTATTATCAATTCTTTATCATCTTACTTATTTTTTTATTAAAAAAATCTCTTTGTTGCAAAAATATACACTTCCTTCTAAAATGTCTAAACTTGTTCTGTACTGAAAAAGTTGATTAACATTACAAAAGCTTCTTTTCAGAACAACACTATTATATCACGATTAAATAATATGAAATATTTTTTATTTATAACATTTAAAGGTAATCATTATCGCTTTTCAAATTGTATTTATGTTATGTGGCTTACTGATAAACAAACACCAGATTTTCGTACAATCAATCGTTTTTAATCCGAGCAAATGAAAGACGTGATTTATGAAATATTCTTCTCACCTACTTGATCTATTGAAACAAGAAGGACTTATCAAACTCAAAGATTATTTTTTAGTTGGAACAAAGATCGAGGCAAATACCAATCGATATACGTTTGTTTAAAGAAAATCTACGAAAAATAGGATTAGGAATTAGATGTGAAGTATCAAAAGGTCGTGAAGATAATTAAACAGGTAAGCGAAAAAAACGGTCATGAGAAGAAAAGCAATAAGTTTTCTTCTCATGACCGAGGTTTTTATCCATATAAAGATGAAAATAAAAAAACGTCTCCAAAAGGTCGTTTTTAACGCCCTTTTGGAAACAGCCTCTTTTTTATTTTAACCTCTATCGCCATTACGCTCTTGTTGTTTTTGCTTTGCCATACGTTTTTGATACGCACGATCCTTTGCACTCACATGATTTGCATCAGTTGGAAGATTTTCTTTTGAACGACCAATTCCATTGCTCATTATTTCCCCTCCTTTTTATATCTTTCAAAATACACCCTTATTTTCAGCTAGAGGCACCATCCTTATACAAAAAAATAAGAGCAGCCGTTAGCTACTCTTACTTCTTACTCACTCACATATTTTTGAAACATATCATGGATGCCTTTATTTACTAGGTTCGAGATCTGCTCGTCAGATTTATTCGGATAACGATCACGTAATCTGATAGATGCCTTCACCATTAAATTTTCTAATACAGAACGGCCACCTTCTCCATAAATAATTTCAGCATACTTAACAAGCCTTCCATCCTCTACTGTTGCTGGATTATGATTGAAGAAAAATTTACTCATTGTCTCCACCTCTCTCTTTTGATAACGTTTACATTTATATAGATTATTTATGTTATTTATTTCACAATATTGTATGCATGTATATTTAATTAGTTTCATTATAAAGCAACATATCGATAGTAAATATATGATTTTCCGTCCATTTTGTGAACAAACTAGAAATGAAAGCGTTTCCTTTATTATATACTAAAAAAACTTACTACGCTAGGGGCAATTTTTTTCAATCTACTAATCATATACTTTTTCTTTTTTCAATAAACCTTATACAATTTTCAGAAATTATATTATAAAATATATGTATGACTTAAGGAGGCTGTATATGAATCAAAATAAAAAAGCTATATTAGATCTTGTCTTTTATCTCGTAATCCCATTCCTCATTTGGAAATTCGCAAAACCTTATATCGATCCTTATTACGCGATGTTACTTTCCTCTGTTCCGGGAATTATTTATACACTGTATACCTTTAAAAAAGAAAAGCAGTTTAACGTGACAGGGTTCTTTATTTTAATTACACTCATTTCTAATACAACGGTAGATTTATTATCCGGATCAGCTGAACGAATGTTGTGGAACGATGCGTATTATCACATCGTACTCGGTATTATCGTCATATGTACAATTTTCATAAAAAAACCACTTATGTTATATTTCGCAGCAGATATTGCAGCACTGCAAGGGCATGACCGTGATAAAAGTCGTGAACTGTATCGTGATAGTCGTATCTATCCAGCACTACAATATTTAACGCTATTTTTCGGGCTGCAATTCATATTAAAAAGCTTCTTAAAAATTTATTTCATCTCTGTTTTCGGTGTAGATGGCTATGGTGAAATGAGAGCAATTATGACCGCTGTTGGGTGGGGCATTTCCATTTGTATCGGAATAGGATTTGTATGGGTGAACAATAAAATACATGCCGTTACAGAAGAGAAAGAGTCTATGCAGTAAATGAAAATCCCCTAGTAGTATCATGCTACTAGGGGATTTTCATTTTGCTCGACATATTACGAAAGAATTAACTTGATTTTTTTCTTTTATTTTTTACGTTTCGATAAAACAAAGCAGCACTTAGCGGCATAACACCAAACCACTTATTCATAAATGGCTCTTTTTCTGCACGGCGTTGTTCTTTCTTTTGTTTTCGATCTTCTTTTGGCGCATCCATATACGACACAAACTGCTGTGTCACAAAGCGAACATAATCATTAGTAGACATATTATCATCACCTCTACTTGATTAGTATGTCCACTTTTTTATTCATTAATCTTTTCTTTTAATTCATTCATAATTTGCTTTACAGACTTATTCGTCGTATCGATATGAATATGAGCCTCTTCATAATAGGCTCGGCGCGATTCGAATTTCGTTACAAATGCATCTATATCTTTCTTCTGAAATAGTGGACGTGTCGTATCTTCACGAAGCCTTTCTGCAATTACATGTGGATCACAATATAAATACACGACAGTTCCATTTTCCTTCATCCACTTTCGGTTTTCCTCTCGCTCAATGATTCCACCGCCAGTTGTAATGATTACATTACAACTGGGTAATGAACGTAACATTTCACTTTCATATTCCCGAAAAGCCATTTCACCTTCTTCGGCAAAAATATCACGAATTGCTTTTCCCTGCTTCTCTTCAATTTTTTGATCTGTATCTACAACATCCATATGAAGTTCTTTACTTAATGCTTTTCCAATTGTTGTTTTCCCAGCTCCCATATAACCGGTTATGTATATAGATTTCATGTTCGTTCCTCTCAATCATCCGTTATTATTTGTTATTATAACGAAAGATTACATTATTGAATAAAAAAACGTCTTGTTCTCATTATGCAATGAAGAACAAAACGTCACATACACGCTTTTACTTGTAAGTACCTCTTCTCACCCACTGCGTTGCAATCCATTTCTCGCCTTTCGTTACAGGGGCTCCTCCATGTAGCGTAAGCTCATTTAATGATTGGTCTTGATAGAAATACTCAAAGTATACTGCCATTCCCTTTCTAGGGTGCACAGAAAGATTTAATTTCGGGAAGAAGGTTTCTCCGCCTTCTTCTACATCATTTAAGTACATAACAAGCGTACTAATACGATTATTAGCAGCTGATCTACTATGTTCCGCAAAATAATCATAATGCGCTTTATATTGTTGATCCACTTCATAATTTAAAATGTGTAATCCTTCTCCGTGCGACGCAGGAACATTCATGATAGATGAAATTCGTTTTTCAATCTTCTCAGTAAGTTCATTATCGTCTAAAAATGCACCCTTACTCGTTCGAATATCATTTACATCACGTGATGAACCAACTTTAGAACGTGCCAACTTATTTTTAGACAATTCGATTAATTCATCACATTCTTCATCGCTTAATACATTTCCTAACACGACAATAAGAGGTTCTTCGAATTTTGAAATAATGTGTATTTCTCTATCTTCCGTTATAATCGCATTTCCTTTATGATCAAAAATAGTTTGTTCCTTATTTTCACCTATTTGATTGTTGTTTGTCATTTCCCTATTCTCCCTAAAAATAATGATTGGATAGCATGAATATATCATATTCTTTCTACCTTTCTCTTTTTTGAGAAAATTTAAACTTTTAATTGTTTTATTTATCCATTTCCTTTTGAAAAATAGCCTATTTCCAAATGATAAATCATGGTTTTTTATCCATATATTTCACACGCTATCCTTCTATCCAATCGAATATTTTCTCATCCTTTTTTCTATACCGAAAGCTTACTTTATAGAAAACTTCCTGTTTTATTTTGCACTGCAACGAAACAAGAATAACGTCGTTTTCAAATACATAATTTCCACTTGCTTCGCCCTTTTCATATGGAAAGAAAAAAGTATCTTCTTTTTCTTTTTGCTGTAAGTCTTTTTTTATATTTGTAATAGATCGATTTAATAGTTCCTCCAGTACAAACTTTTGCTCTATTTCAATATAAAATTTTTGATCTATAAGCAACATATTCGTTTCGTATACAAAGAACGAAGTTAATAATACAAGAAAAATGATTGTTCCTGGCATCGTAAATCCATCTTGTTTTCTCATATATTTTTTTCCATTTCACTATACCTGATAGCTACACCTTCATATATTGTTCCACCCATATCTTTCACATTTATAAAGAGCAAATGAGGTGTTACTTCATACGAAACCATTTCAACATTTTGTAATATAACTTCTCTTCCGCGCACGTTCACTTTTCTTATAAGATGATTATTCAATTTTTCATACGTCACTTCATCTCCAGTGCGAAGATGAAAGCGCAACATACTCTCTTTATTTTCAGGAACTATTTTTTCCACAAATGAAACTTCACGAAACTCTAACTGTACTTGTCCTACAAACACATCCCATTCCCAATTATTTAACCCTTTTGATTGCTTGTTTTCTATTCCAATAAAGTTTAAACGTGGTAAGAGTAAAAAGAACAGTGATAACAGAAAAAAACATACAATCATTTCTATTAATGTAAACCCAGCTTCTAATTCATTTTTTCTCCTGCATAAAAGCATTGTTCCATCATTTTTCCTTTCACATCTTTCCACATCGCACAAACTTCATTTCCTCCCCAATATGTGTAATATACATTTCCGTTTATGACTTTTTCTTTCTGTTGTTTTGCCTCATTCTCATACATATATAAAGCTGCTTCCCTTTTTAATAATACAAATGCCTTATAACGAATTTGTATGTTTTTTCGTTCTTGCATAATCAATACTGTTTGCGGAAGTAGTAAAGATACCACCATCATTAATGTACTTAATGCTACAAGCATTTCAGCCATCACTGACCCTTTTTGACATTTCACGATACGTAAATCTCCCTCTTCCAAGTTGAAATACAATCTCATATTTATAACTTCGATACGAAAGTAAAATCGTGCCACCTCTATTAATATTTCCACTCGGATTATATGTCATCGGATTTGGAAAAGTATTCAAATCCAATTGTATATCACTATCATATTCTCTTTTAATAATAGAAAGATCCGTACTCGATTCCCCTATATAATACATATGTCTATCTTTATGCCATCGTAGTGTATAATGTTTTTGACGGTTTATCGCTAATTGTTGCATATACAAAATATCATTTGAAAACTGTCTTAAAAATTGTTCGATTTTTTGTTTTTCATATAATGAATGTACGTTAACATACGTGACCATACTTAATACAGAAATTGCAAATAAAACGAGTAGTATTTCTAAAAGTGTAAAACCTTTTTGCTTCACTGTTTCCCACTTGTTACTGTGCCATCATTGGAAATATGAATCGCTTCACCATTCGGACACTTATCAGCTGTAATATATTTTTCATCACTTAACTCTTTTAGTGTAGGAATTTTATTATGTTGTAGTTGGTATACTTGTACTTGTGCTTCTATAGATTTCACATAGGCTTTACATCCTTTTCCTTCGACGGATGAACGCTGCGTAACTACATTAGTGTTAAATAACAATAATATAGGAAAATTTCTATTCCACACAATGCTACTATTTAGATTAAAAGTAACAATAAAGTTGGTAAACAAAACTAACAGCATTTTCACACACAAAGTCGAGCGTACAAATAAATTTGGAAAATTTAAGTTACCTATACAGATTTTATATTTATTAACCTTTGTAGCTTTTTAATAATGCTTAATAAAAATACAATTGAATATTTTTTATCAATTTCTTTCATCCTCCAAAACTTTCTGTTTCCTTTTAACATTCGAAAATTAAATAATTATACTAAACGATGCTATAAATTGTAGATGTATACTATTTCTTATCATTATTTTATATAATAATAAAAATATAATAATATTCATAAATTTAAAATCAGAATAATTTTTGAATAAGTATTTTAGTTCTTGATTCATAATTTTTTATATTACGAGGTGTATAATATGGCAAAGAGAAAAAAGGTTAGGAATATTGATTATTCTAAAGAAGACATTAAAAAATTAAGTGATTTAAAAAACGACAGAACTTTTAAAAATTACATGGAACACTTGGATACTTTATATGATCTTAAGATAATAGATTTCAAACGAGATCATTCATCAGATAGTGACTATTATTTTCCAATTGAAATCGCAGAACTCTTATCAATGATTTTAGCTACTTTATCTAGTCATCCTCTTCGAAGAAGCAATGGAGATACTAGTAAAATTAAGGGGTCAGAAATTGCTAAATATATCAATGAATTATTAGATAAAATGGATGGTTTAGATGCAGTTTTTGTAGATATGATTAAAACAATGCCAGCATATATAGAGTCATTGAAAATTGTAAATTTAATGGATAAAGTTATTGAGGAATTCACTATTCTTACTTCTAGTCTAACTTATTTTGATAATCAAAGGACTGGAGAGACTATTCAGGAACTATATAATGCCCTTAAGAAAGTTAATCGCAATATTTACCAATCCAATAATATGTTAGAACAAGTCCTAACTTCAAATGAAGAATATATGCGAACTAATTATCCTGAACAGTTTGAAGATGAAGATATAAAAAAAAGTTCATTGGATAACAACTTAATGAGAAACAATATTTCTTTAGATAAAGCCATTGCTTATTTAATTAAACGGTTGTTGTTAGACACTGAAGATTTATATATATCAGACAAAGGACAACCAGCATTTCATTTTCAAGAAGATGATGTAAACCTTTTTCCGTTCCTTGGCTTAAAGTTAGTGAATGTTACCGAAGAAGATGATGAAGAATCTTTACGTAACAGTGTCATTTTGGAAAGGGTGCTGTATTTAAATACATTGTACAACTATATAGATAAAAGCCGATTAGATGAAGCACAATGGTTAGAAGATAAGTTTACAAATTATCTAGCAAGAGAACAACATTCAGAAGATGTAGAGGAAAAAGATTATTTAGAATATCGAAAAAATCTATTGAACAACAATAGGAAATTGAAAGAAAAAAATGATGTATTGATAGGTCAACTTTTGTTGGGATTATATAGATAAATATAGGAACGCATAATTCGTTTCTTTTATTTTTGGAAAATAAGAACCCATATTTTTTTTTAGTATCTAATTTCCCTATTTTTTTAATATCTTGTTAGTATTGAGAATGTAATAATGAAGTTGAAGAAAAACAGCACAAGATAATGAAATTTAGGAGGTATTTTATGGCTAATAATATTGAAACATATTGTCCTTATTGTCAAGAAGTAACCCTTCACTTAGCTTATACAGAAGGATGGATGTGTGATGACTGCGATAACTATAATGAGGATGTATATGCTAATCCATATTCAGATGACTGTTAAAATTCTGTAGGGTATTTGCATTACAGCTTAAACAACTTTAATAGCCTACACTCAATCATATAATTGAGTGTAGGCTATGGTGTTTTAGAGGGTAAAATTAATTTTTTTATTAGCATTATACAATTATGTCATTCCAAAACAATCTTACTTAATATCAAAAATATTTTAGAATACAATTAACAAACGAATTAGGATTCTATCTCAATCCCATTTTGTCTGTATACCACGGTAAATCAATAATAAATTGAGTTACCTTGTATTCCAAGAATTTCTTTATAATCACGCTAGATAACAATAAAGCTTGCAGATTTGATTTATCAACATACAAACACTTTATACATTCCTCCTAAAAAAACTATGATCAATAAGTAATTGTAAAAATTATTCTTGACATCTAAACCAAATTAACTATCTTTTTAAAAAGGAGGGATAACATTGATTTATACTACAGTATTAATCATATTTACTTTATATTCTTTTTTGTTATCAGGTTATTATCGTATGATATTAAATAATTTATATGTTGATATTTTTTTAAAAAGCGCATATTATCTAAGTGTTCTTGCGATACATTCTTTTGCCATTTATCTTTATATCACTTCACACAATTTTATATTTCTATTCAGTTTGTTTCTACTGTTATTTTTACATCTGGTCATTGGAGTATATATTAAAATAATTTATAAATGTTAGATTCAAATGATAATTGTACACACCAAAATTATCATTGGTATCAAAGCAAGAGCCATTATAAAATACGTATATTCATTTTGAAGCTTCTCTTCTCCTCTTAATATCTCTAATGTCTCATTATAAATTTGGAGTAAGCCCGACGGATTACCATACTTATTAAGAGCGTTTTTTAAATATTTATTAATTAATATACCTGCATTTTGATCGGCAAACTTTTCATCTTGTCTTTTTATAGCAGAAAAATATATCCCTAATACAATTAATACTACGCTAATAATTGACATGGCAAAAAAAATCGTATTAAATGTTAAACCTTCTTTATAAATGTTCCAACAATAAAAAACAGTATATATCATGCTTATAATCCAAAAAGTAAAAAACGTATATTGAACAAACAAAAACTTTTTAAACCATCGAGCATTATTATTATTATTATGAAAATGCCCCACTTCATGTGCTATGGTTTTGTAATTCGCCGGAGAGGTTCCATTTTCTACCAAATCCGTCAACTGAAAAATCGGTGTACGTTGTAAATTATATTTCAATTTACTTTGTTTATTAGCTTTTCTTATTTCATATGTTACCCTCCCTTTATATTCATGTTGCAATATATAATCTAAAAATTCTCTCCCATTCACTTTCCATTCTCCTTTTAGCCTTTTGAACAATTATATAATAAACTGAAAAAAACATAATTGAAAATATGGGCAAAAAATAAATTTGTAAAGATTTAAAATAACTAAATGTAATATTAATATATTATTTATCCTGAAACAACTAACTGCTTCTCTGACTCAATATTCTTTTTACAAAAATGTAAATCTACTGATAACCCACTTTGATTTAAGAGTTCCTCATATGTTAATCCCAAAAAATGTATCAATAATAAATGTAGAACAGGATGAACTTTCATTTCTGGCTGATAAATCAACTCTTGCAACCACTCTCTAGCTCCATATATATGACCAAATATTTCAGACATAATAAACTCCATACAAGCCTCACCATAAAATTCCGTTATTTTTTCCGATAACAAAATTAACTCTATATTTCCTTTAGCATCAATAAAGCTTGTACTACCAACTAAATATTCTTGATAAATTTCAGACCAATTTAATTCCTTAGGTTCTGGCATATGATTAAAAATCCACTCTATATCCTTAGCAATAGAAAATAAACCTTCTAATCTCTTGTTACTGCGAAAATGTGCCTTTCTTAATTTGATAATATAACTATCATTATTAATTACACTAACATTACTATTTATTAGTTCTTCCTCATGTATTAAACAAATTGGTAGTCCTGTTATTTGATGTGTTCTCTTTAAATATAGTTCACCATAAATTTTAATATCTTCCTTTACGCATTGCTCACAATACCGCCAAAATTTAGGATATAGTTCAAACTCAACAAATGGCAATCTACTATTAATAATATTTGCTGAAGTTATTTCATCAATATACATCGATGTTTCATAAGGGAAAAATGCTTTATACAACGGAAATATAGTGTGATTGTGAATAACCCTATCCATTTTCAATCCTAAATTTTCTGGTATACTCTCTATAAACTTTCCCCATTTTTTAGGGAATCCATTCCAAACTGGAGTATTCACTGGCTGAAGCAAATCGCGAGAAGTTTGAATACGATTGCTATTAGCAGAATGAATGTGATAACGTGCTATTAAACTGAATACCAATTCATCCGGGTATGGATATGGAAAATACATAATCACTTTACTCTCCCACCCTTTCCATCTACACCTATGAAAAAATACCCTTTCCTTTCGTATAGGCGTTAACTCCTTCTTCTGTATGCAACTTGTTATCAATACTAGCTTTCTTATTTTTTTTAGGTACTTTTGTCTCCGCTTGTGTCTGTGCATATAATTCTTTAATTGCTAATTTAACTGCTTCTCTTGGTTTTAAATCTACTCCATACTCGCTAACAACATATGTTGCTAGTTTTTTAGCATTTCTTTCATCAGTTAATTCAAGCTGCAACAATCCTAGGACAATCTCCTCCTCAATCTCGTATTTTTTTTCTTTATTCTTGTTTTTCATGGCTTCTTTTAACAATTTTACCTTCTCATTTAACTCTAATTTCGGTTCTAACGTTGCAATAAATTTATCAATATCTAGTGGATTTAAGTCTTCATATTGAGAGATATCCAGTAACGATCCTGACCGTAAAGCATCTAACATGGGCTTAATTAATTTGAGTTCTTTCGCTGCAACCTTCCCCACTAATGAAGGGAGGATTTGCTCAATATTATTACGAATCGCATACATTTGAACCATCATAAAGAGCTTAATAACAATATCTAAAATACCTTGACTTTCAATATACAAAGCTTCACTCAGTTCATCTGAATATAATAATTCCTTTTCAGTCCAATTGTATTCACAAAGCCCTTCAATCAAAACATCCCAAGATTCATCTTTATTAAAACGATCCCATAATACCTCACCTTGATCCCCCATAGCTCTTCTTGCTTCTCGAAATTTTGATTGTAATATACCTAGTGCCCTGGGTGTTCCTATTAAAACAACAGGAATTCCAATCTCATTTACTAATGTAACTAAAAAATTAATCATTCTTTCCGATCGAACATATTTTGCATTAGTTAAATGTTGAATCTCGTCTACTACTAACATTCCAATCAAATGCAACCTTGTAATTTGTGCCATTTGCGCCATTAAAATACTTTCAGAACTATTTTTATTCCCAAATTTCTTGCTATATTCCGTTCCTAATGCTTCATCAACTTTTTGAAAAAAATTAATACATAACCCTTTTAACGAAGAACCATCGTGCGGGCATTCTAAAACTATATGTGTAATTTGGTACAGCGGAAGTGGTATGCCTTTATAACAAGTATGCTCGATTACCTGTGGATATAAATTCAATATACGATTCATTGTTGTTGTTTTTCCCATCCCCGATATTCCAATAAAACAAAAACCATACGAAGATGTTTTCATACTGGATTGATAATTCAATATATATTCACCACTTTGAATTAAGTTATGACCCTCATTCAACATTTTCACATGATTCCGATGCAAAGGATTTCTCGCTAAATACCCCTGGCGAATTGCTCTTGAAAACTTTTCTTCTAATTCTAAATGTACAGGTAATGGTTGGAAATATCGTTTAAGTCGCTGAACACAATGAAACCTATACCGAGCATCCAATCCCAGTTCTTTTTTATTAAATATCGGATAGGTAGATAATTTTTCAATGACTTCCATTTCAGTCAAAATAGGAGGTAGCGCTTCTATTAATGGGTTGCCTTTAAAGTCTTCAATACATTGTTCAGTATAAATCGCCTCATGAATATCTAATTTAAAATAATCATTCTGCTTGCTTTCCATGCATTTTCTCCCTTCTTACACTTCTAAATAAGCTTAATTTTTCATCTTTTTTAATTTCAATTACTTCTTCAACATTATCTCGCAATAATTGTTGTTTTCCCGTATAATCATTGGTTTCCGTGACTTTACTCAATACAAATGCTTCCTCTTCACGAATAACGTTCTGTGCTTCAGTTCTCTTTTCTTTAATGTCACGTTTTCTTTCAGTATCACTCATTGCATGCGTGCTAAACTCACTTGTTTTTTTGATTGCTTTTTCCACAATAGATGTAATATCTTTATTTAATTTAATTTCATTTTCCAACTCTTTTTTTTCAGATTCTTTTTTCTTCATAGTCTTAACTGATTGATAATATTCAATTTCATCTAATGACATATCTTTATATCGTTCTTGATGATCCAATAAATAACAAACATCATAATCTAAGCCATTATTTGATCTAATATAAATATTATTCACGTTACGTGGATCTACAGAAACTTTAATACGTTTTCTTCCTTTAGCATGTGCAGACTCAAACCAAAATTCTTTCATAGCCCTTTCACATGAATACAACATCTTTTTAAATTCAATCCCTCTTCTTGTAATAACTGCAGAGTAAACTGGTAGTAGGCTAAGCCTCACAATATCTTCATTATAAGTGCGTAACTTACCAGCTCGGTTAGCCCTTCCCCACTTCCATAACTCTGTGGGAACTGGTCGTACTTCTCTTTCAATCATTTCTTGATCGAGTGGATAATCAATTAACACCTTATTATTGTTGTGTGAAAGTATGCATGTAATAATAATTTTGGTAAACTCTTTTAGAGTTAACTTTGCATCTAATCGATAGTCACGAGCACCTCTTTTCCCAAAATCCGGTCTAACCACACCTGGTAAAAGAGGCTTCACTCGCTCATTAATTAGCCGAAAATGTTGTTCTACAATACCTTTCCAATCTGCCCGAAATGGTGGTGTATTTTCTATTCGAATCTTTAATGTATTGATTAGCGTTTCTACTGATTTACTTTCAATTTCTCCTCTATCAGCTAATATTGCATTAGGTAAATGATGACAGTCCCATTCTTCTTGACTAATTTTAATGTCATATCTTTCACAGAAATCCACTTTATTAGTTACTACATTAGCTAATGCCATCATAGCTGCTTGCCATGATGGTCCTTCTAATGCTACATGAACGCCTACCACCATACGGCTAAAAACATCCATTACAATATATAAAACTGGTCTCCCTATAATCCAACTTCTATTGTAATCTGATACAACATAAACATCTGCTGTTGTGGCATCAATTTGATAACGCGCACCAGGACCTTCGATGTTAAAGGTAGATGAACCTAAAACAGCCCTATGTTGAAGATTATATTGATTTTCTCCTTGGCGTTTCTTTAGTTTCTGTTCTATACTGAATTCTTTTTCATACCAATAACGAAACTGTCTAATTGTCGGAATCTCTTCTTGAAGACTCCCATCCTCTTTTAGAAAAAAGTCACTTAACATCGATTGATATGCAAATTTAAGAGAATTTTCATTCAAATTATGATAATAACGATTAATAGATATCCGAAAATAACGCTTAATTTCATCTGTTATATTAATCCCAATTCCATAAATAGGATAATTATTCGGTCTTCCTCTTTTTCTTTCACCACTTTTTCTTTCTTTACCAGCAGCACCACAATTGTGATAATCTGGTAGCAGTGCATTCTTATGTTGCCCCCTCTGCCAATATCTGCGCAAATATTTATAGATATATTTAGGGGCTACATTACACTTAATTGAAATTTCTTTTACGAGCGACCCTCTTCTTTCTCTTTCGAATAAATCTTTTTCATTTTCTCGTTTCACTAGATGCTCTATTATCTTCCAACTCTTGTCTCTTATCGTTTTATCTTTATCACTAATCTCATCTTCTTGTAAGTAACTGAAAAATGGATCACTTTTAACAAGCTTCATCTCTTCATTCTCAATCATTTTTTCTAAATTTGAAATCAACTTCTTTTGCGGAAACCCTTTCGAAACATTTAATTCAATAAGGTAGCAAATAATATACGCTTCATCAATCCATAACACCCGGTATACTTTTTCTTCTTTATTCCAATATAAAAGCTGATTAACTAGTAACATCTTAACTCTCTCCTGTTTACCTCTTATTCACTTGTACTCTATCCCTTATTTAACCGTCTATAATAGGCATATTTTACCCAATTAAGAGGAATTTTATTCATATAAATAAAATGTTCATTTAAATGAACATTTGAGCATTATTATATTTTCCTGGATTATGTTTCACATGATTTTATCTCATCCTCATCTCTAAATAACTTGCAGTATACTTAGGCATAAATTTTTTATCCATATTAAACAAAATCCGTTTACGAGCAATTAAATTTTTTAATAGTAATAAGCCCGTACCTAGCTCTAAATTAAATTCTGTATCAAATTTTTGAGTAATATCTAGAATTGTTCCGTGCATATTAAATATCCTCAACGCAAGAATATCTTGTAATAATCTTTGCTGTTGTGTACTAATGTTTTCTAATACCTCACCCCAGTAATAAGGATGAAATAATTCAACATTTTGAATCATCACCTTAGGTAATTCATCTTCTGTTACAATTCCCCAATCAACACCTACAGATTCCCAATATTCTCTTTCAATTTCTAATTTATCAATTACTCTTTTATTTTGTAATTGCTTTCTCGGCTTTACAGCTCTAACAACTTTATATATTGCATTTTCTGTTTTTAGAGTAATAAGGAAATCACTCGTCATTACAATTGAGTTTTTTGTTTTCGGATCAACCGGGTGAGAAATCCCTTTTTGTTCAGCTATTACCAATGTCCTATCTCGCCCTAATGGAAATTGTTCTTGTATATCAATAACAGTGTCTGACCATTCTAAAATATAAAATAGATGCAATTCCAAATTAGAGAAAAAATGGTGAATACGATTAGTTTTCCAACCACTTACACGTGATACTAACCCCATAGATGAAAAGTCATGAATTGTTAACCAAGGCTTATAACTCGATAGCGTTCCTTTTCCACGTCCTTGTTGAACATACCGCTTTATTTTTCTCTCGGTCCATCCTTTGCTTCTTCTTTTTGCCATAAGGAATTCAACTCCTATAAATTATCAATAGAATCACCGCTGCCACTTAATACTAACTTATAAAAAGTAGCAATTCCTTGGTGAAATTTAGGTAGAAAATGATAGATATACTTATAATGATCCACATATTTACGCTTCAACTTCAACTCTAACTAAGAACAAGGCATTTTATATACTCAGATTTTCTCCATTCCTATATGACAAAATAACCAGTAATTCAGAAAAAAAACTGAGTTTTATTTTAAAAAATAAAGACCCTATTTGATTACTAAAATAGGGAAATCTGTTCATCTATCTTGTTATTCCTTATATTTAGACTCTTCTTTTTGCTGTATACCAATATTAAAAAATTCATTTAAATCCAATATATTTTTCAAGAATCTTGATTTTTCCTCTTCTTCACAATACTGTACAACTGTAACCATCGTATTAATTAATACCTCATGAATATTTTCCTTAGATTTTTCATGTTCTAAGTAATATCTATTTCTAACTTCTCGTACCATTTGTTTAGTCGCTCTATATAACTTATCGTCATAATGAGAATTGTATACAGTAACTACTTCCATCCGCCTTATTTTATTCAAAGCAATAACGTAGTAATCAAATTCCCTAATGGTAACTATGCCTTCGTGAATATACCAATTCAATTGATTTAAGATTTCTTGCACTTCTACACTGCGTTCTTCATATATTTGGATTGTTTCTTGAATAATTAATAGAAATTGATTCCACTCTATGTAATTAATCTTCAAACCTTGAATATGCTTCCTTACTTTTTCAGACAACAAAGCATTTCGATTCATTTTTAAGCCCCCTTATTTTATATTTCCTATTCCAATTGATATCATTCGATTTACAGTCCTTATGTGCTCCTTAAACTCTGCTACTGTTTTTCCTTTGGAATACAATATTAAGTTTAGAAATGTGGACTTCAATTCAAGTAGAAGTTCCATATTTTGTGGTTTTCTATAATCAATTTGGTAAGGGAACGAAATATCATTTGTAATAGCTAAAAACACTTTACGCCAATTGTTCATTTCATTTAGAGAAATAATAGAAATTATTTCTGTATCATACTTTTTATTTAATGCAATGACATATAGATCAAACGAATTGATATTCATACCCTTTTCACGCGTAATAAATCTTTGAGCTTGGGATTTAAATTCATTACGTTGTAAACTAACATGCCCCTGCACTTTACTTATTTGATATATATCATGAATAAACTCATTAAATTGTTGCTCATCCTTTTCAATTTCTTCTAAATACTTTCGTACCTCTTCCGATAGAAACATCATTAATCCCTCACACACTTTTTACATCTATTTATTAACAATTTTCTGACTTTTTAACCAAAAAAATCCGGTTCCTTATATTTTTTAGAACCGGATTTCACTTACATTTTTTTCTTTGCAGATATTCCTTATCGGTTTCAATATACTGCTCAATTATTTTTTGGGTACGAGGTAATTTAGAAAGATACTTAGGAATATACGAATAACCATCTATATATTTTGCTATTGTAGTAATAGTGACTCGTTGAAACTTACCTTTTTTATTTTTTATATGCTTTACAGCTTCCTCAACCTTCTCTGATAATAAGATATCTCTTTTTTCCCAATCAATTCTTTCTAACTTAGTCGTTCTCTTTTTAATAGTTGGTGCATTTTCCATTAGCCATTTCCGATCTTTTCTGTATAGCCATATATACAAACCTTCTGAACATCTTCTTATCTGTTCTTGTGTTAGATTCGGATACATATTAACCATATTATTCCACTTCTCCCTTTGTTGTAATTTCATAAATTCATCTAATGTTTTTTGCTTCACTACAGTTATCTTTTCTTTCTTCATATACCTAGAAACAGTTAAGGGTGTAACCAACAACTCTTTTGCAGCATCTTTTATAGATATTTTTTCTTTAGTAATCATTAAATGTAACTTCGCTTCCCATTTTTCCCCATACTTCAATACTGTAATTTCATCGCGATCCATTTCATTATGAATTGGTTTCTTTCTTGAGTAAGTGTATCCACATATACACTGAAAAGTTCCAATTGGGTAACTCCAATCTTTTTTGTTTTTTAAACTACATGTAGTAATTACTTGTTGCTTATAAAATTCACAGACTGGATTCATACACTTCCACGGACCTATTCCATAAGGAATATACTGTATTTCTTCATCTTTCTTCTGAAAAAAATTCGAAATATCACATTCTAAAAAATGTATAAGCAATAAATGTTGTAGTGGATGAAAGAATGCTCCTCTTCTATGCAATAATCGATCCAGCCATGAATGTCTATATCCATTCTGAAAATCACAACTCATCTTTCTAAGAAATTCTTCCCCATAAAATAGCTGTAATTCTTCACATAGTTGTTTAGTTTTTACTCGTCCATTATTCAAAGCCAGTCCTCTCTGTTGGAGTAAAACCATGTACCTCCTTATTAATTCATTACGATATAAATTAGGAAATCTATTGTTTAAAAGTGTATGAACACCTTCAGCGATAGATAGAAAAATATGAAAATACATCTCATCTTCCTTTATATCTTTCTGGATTATATTTTGTGGAAGCAGCTGCAAATCTAAAAACTTACGCTTATTTGGAACCATAATGCCACTATCACAAAGCCATACTTTATGAATCGGACATATTTTCACACCAAAAACCTGGTGTGTTCTTTTCCAATAAGCGATACCTATTTGCTCTTCTGCTTCGCTTTTACAGATAGGACAATACTTTAATGTTCTAGTATACGGCACCCCACACTGATAAATTCCAGAGTCCACTCTTTTACTACTATCACACTCTCCTATCATCCGTTGACATATTGCTGTACTTTTTCCCTTATCCATAAACGGTGCATACAATGGAAACATTGTATGCTCATAAACCACATTATCAAAATGTAGTTTTAAGCACTGTGAAAAATACTTTAAATTCAAAGGAAGCTCCGCAAATGAATACGTGATTTTTGTTCCAAATAAATCTATTATCGTCTGTGAATTAGATGAATTAGCACTCATTTGATGATACCGAGCTATAATACTGTATACTAATTCATCATGATAATGATTAGGATGAAAATGAATCATAATTCCTTAAATTATCCCAATATTTTTGATGTTGCTCTTTTTTATAGCACCAAATGTAGCTTGTTCCCCAATATACTGAATACAACTTAAATTGACCATATGAAAAATCCGCAACATCATTGTAATATTTATCAAAATAACTTTTTAAATAATAGTATCGCTCCATATGATTATCAATCATTCGATATTCTTGAACAGGTATCGGAAAAGCATTGATTGTAGATTTACTACTTGCCTGATCTACAAAATATAAGTCAAACTCGATTTGATTATTAATTTCAAAAACACTTGGTTCAAAAAATAATATTCCAGACTTCTTGCTTTGATATAAAAATCGTTTTAGATTTTTTATATCCTCGTAATTTCCTTTTTTTAAACCTTTCAAATTCACTTTCATAATAAGTTTTATCCTTTCCTTCTTAAATTTTTAGCAGGATTTTCTTGCAATAATATGGAATGTGTTGAACATTACCATGGAATAAAACTTGAATATAGACAACCTGCTTCTACATAAAGTAAAAAAATCCAATTTTTCATTACAATTTCACACAATGAGTGGAGGGAAATTAAATGGTCAAAAATCTGGGTGCTACTATTCGTGAATATAGAAAACGAAAAGGTATTACCTTAAATTCATTTGCTGAAACACTAAATGTGTCACCTGGATATTTGAGTAACCTAGAGACGAATAAAACGGATACAATCCAGCTATCACTGTTATCCCAAATCCAAAAAGAACTAAATATCTTTGAAGACGACAGCTGTATTTCAGATTTAGCAACGTACCCCAACCGCAGAGTAGCGGAACTTTTTCGCAAAATCACTCAAATTCAAGAATCTAATCCGCAAGCATTTGATTTTTGGTTGAACACGCTCGAAGAAGCACTAGGTATTTACCATACTGATAAGGAATAAATATTTATCTCCATATTTGACAATAAAAAAAGATTATATTCATTTAAATGAAAATTTTATTAAAATGAATATAATCCGATAAAAAATGAAAACATACTTCTTAAACGAAGTATGTTTTCATTTTTTATATTGGAGGATTCAGATGAACAAATGGATAGCTGCATCTCACCCTTTAAATCAACACCCTAACAAAAAATGGATTTATTATTTATCACGACAGTTTGATGTAACTCCCATCCTTATATATAACTTATATATCCAAGGTTTTACTAATAAAGATCAATTGGAGAAATATTTTCATCCAAATATTTCTCATTTACATGATCCTTTTTTAATGAATGAAATGGACCAAGCTGTAAAAAGAATTATGAAAGCAATAAAAAACAAAGATAAAATTGTAATATTTGGTGATTATGATTGCGATGGAATAACATCTTCTTCTCTATTGTTTGCCACATTAAAAAAATTAGGCGCTTATGTATACACCTATTTACCACTTCGTAAAAATGGATATGGACTTTCAGTAGCATTTATAAAACGCCTGCGAGATGATATTGGACTTATTATTACTGTAGATAATGGTTCTAGCGCTTATCCAGCAATAAACTTAGCCAAAGAAAGAAATATTGATGTAATTGTAACTGATCACCACGAAGTATTAGGTGCAAGACCTAACTGTTATTCTTTCATTAATCCCAAACGCAAAGATAATTCTTATCCATTTTCTAATTTATCTGGAGCGGGAGTAGCTCTGAAACTAATACAAGCTATTTTACAAAAAGCTAACATCCCTTGGGAAAAGTATGCCTTTGAACACTTAGAAATTGCTGCTTTAGGCACCATCGCTGATTTAATGCCACTCTGCGGAGAAAATAGAACCATTTGTTCATTAGGACTTAGAAAAATGAACAGTAACCCCCATTACCTATTAAAGATGCTATTCGATCTCCTCAAAATAAAAAAAATTGATAGTAATATTCTTTCTTTTCAAATCGCGCCTATATTTAATGCCATTGGTCGAATTGGAGATCCCAATATCGCAGCCAATATGTTAAAGCAACCAGGAGCAACTATACAAGATGTCAAAAAATTAATTTCCATAAATCAACAACGGAAAGTTCTCACACAAAACCAATTTTCAACTGCTCAGCAACAAATCCAGAAATCCCACTGTCATTTAGATAAGGTTATCGTCTTATATGGTAATTATCATTATGGACTAATCGGATCATTAGCTTCTCGACTTGCTGCATTCTACAAAAAACCAACTATTGTGATTTCTAAAAAAGGGTTTGGTTCTGCTCGAAGTGTAAACGGATCTTCATTTTCTATTATTAAGGTTATCGATGAATGTAAAAGTTACCTTAATAAATATGGTGGTCACACATATGCTGCAGGCTTTTCTATCAAAAGCGAATTAATACATATTGAAGAATTTCGGAAAGCAATTCAAATAGCTGCTATGATGAAATAAGAAATCCTCCAGAATTTTTTTGAGTATATGTATGCTCTTGAACCATTTGGTATAAAACCAATATTTCTTTCAAATTGTATTCAGCCTATGGTACCGACAAAGAACATGCACTAATAAAAATATTACATACATGCTTAGAACTGCAATGTGCATACGTTTCTTTCTAAAGAGCATAGATTCAATATCCTATATTCAATTAATTGTTACCTAAAAAAGCTTTTTAATACACGAAATATCTATAGAAAAAAGTACATAAGAATTGTTCCTCATGTACTCTTTTCCAATTATAAAATTATTACTGCATAGAACCATATAAGTTAGTATCTACATTAAAAGATTCCATCATCTTATGAGAACTACTTATCCTATCTCTATGTTTCACACTAGTATTTTTTCGCTAAATTGACCACTTACTATCCAAAAATCAATAAGCTGGAGCAATGACTTAGTTTGTTGTTCATTTAATGGAACCCCCAACTCAAACTGTGTTTGCAATGCTCGTTCACTAAAATTCGCTGATCCCATATAGCCTTTTTCTTGATCTATTAATAATAACTTAGCATGGAACCATAATTTTTTCTCTTGTTTTTCTGTAGGTTCAAATATTCTCATTTGAATATTTTCATATAAAAACTGTTCTAATAAATATTCAAAAGCTTTTCTATTCATATCTAGGTCATAATCATTTACTATCCAATCTATAGTAATACCACTTTTGTTTGCGCTGAGAGCCTTTAGGCTTATCATTAATTGTTGTATGCCAGCAACTGAATAGTATGGTGAAAAGAATATTATTCTTTTATTTGCTGTTTGTATTAAATTTTGGATCCATGTATTTAGGTATTCGAAATGTTTCGAAATCCCTCTCGGAATAACAGGACTAATCCCCTGTGGAATAGTCCACAATAGTTGTTCATTCGCTGTTTCTAACTCAGCATAATCAAAATTCCCTACCATTTCAGCTAATTCAAATATTCTTTGCAACTGAATATCATTAATAACAATGTATTTATTTTGACTTTGTTTTATCAATTCCATATCTTCTAATATTCTAAAAAGGGTATGTGCAATCCCATCATCTATATATTGTTTATTTAAGCTTATCCATTCTTTTAACGTAAAGCCATTTGGTTGAATACACTGTAAGTAACGGAAAATTCCAGCCCATTTAATTAATGAACTATCTAACTTGTTTTTTTTAGTTAAATTTATAAGCCTTATCAAAATTCCCTTTTCCCTTCTCCATTACCTCGTCTAATTCTTTAGAAAAATAGCCAATTATAGATGTTTCTCCAACATAACCACCTGTTAACAAATTTCTGCTTAGACCACGATTAAAGTGTTGACACGAAAATTTCAAGTATGAACATGCATGACAAGCACCATGCTGTCCTTTACAAATCGGATCATATAAGCATGTTTGAGTTTTTTCATAAGTATTTCTAAGCCATCTTTCAAGATCATTTTCAAATGCAGCAATAAGAGCCCCCATTCCGCCTCCTTGTAATTTAGAAACATAAATTGTCCCCGCCAAAGCAGATGGGAAGATGTACTCGGACATACTATCTACATCTAAACCTATAATAGATTTTCCAGCATGCAACAACATATGTAACATTGTATGAACCAATTGATATGTCATAATAGTCGCTAAAACCTTTTGATCATTCACATAGTTTTTTGGATCAAGCATTACCAAATCTTCCTTCTCCATTTTAGAAAGAAGTAAATAGTTATATAGGATTGCATGTGCCTCTCTTTTACTGTTTGGAGACTCATTATCAAAGGTGATTAATTTATTTATCTCTAACCATCTTAAAATTCTTAATGGATCTAATTTAAAAATAATAGCTTCATTGTCATTTTTCAAAACAGGGATTACTGTATATTGCTTATTACTTATTTGCTTCCGGAATGGGTTTAAAATGGAACGATTTCTATCAAAAGATTTACGCGTGTACCCTACCCCCATGGTAATAACCGGAAACTTTTCTAGTAATGCTACTGATTCTAAACCAAGATTCTCAACTTCATTTTGTGCCCGCATATAGGAAGTTTCTTGTACTAAATCATTATTTGCTCTTGCTTCTTCTAATTTAGCCCCGATAGTTTGCCCTTCATTTTCATACCAAGAGAATAAAAACTCATGTAATAATCTATCCTCATCAACAGTTTCAATAGGGAATGCCTTTTGAAATATCTCCTCTACTTCTTTTGTTATATCTTCACCTAAAAACTGTGCCCCCAAATCACTGCTTTTAATAGTATTTAATATTATCCTTCTTTCCTCTTCATTCTTTGCAGACTTTAATAGTATTTGCAACGTACTGTTGTTTTTTTCAATCTCGAAATTTTGTGCGTAGTTTCCCGTATTAATCGAATTTAATTGTAATAAAGCTGCCATTTGGATATGCGTAAAACTTTCATGCTCCTTTCGTTCTATTAGTGTTTGTTGCTCTAAATTAACCATAGATTTTAGTGCAGGATAATGAATATCGCCTTCTGATAGATGAGTTCCTCCCAAAAAACGTTTGTTATTTTGTATCATTTCCTCAGTTAAAGGAAGATTAGTACGCTTTGTTCCAAGGTCACCTAATGATATATGCTTTTTATAGTTGTACCAGGTCGCTGTAGTAAAACGTCTAGTATCGCGCATACGAATTCCATCATATTTTTCGCGCCAATTTTTAGCACCTTTATTAGTCTTAACATTAATAGATTGAAGATCTCCATTCAGATGAACAAGAGCGTATGGATATTGCTTAATGACATCTTTACTACAAAATTGACATCGTAATTCTGGATTCTTTCTAGAAAGATCTTCAAGGTTAAAATATTGATGTACATTTCTACAAGAACGATTGTTACAGCGAAAAACTAACGGAAAGAGCGAAAATTCAATTTGATCGATCTCTCCAAAGAAATACAATTCATCCTGTTCGGGAAATAAATTGGTACTTAGTCCTGCATTCGCATTCCAATCCTTAATATATCTTCTAACCGCTTCAAGAAGATGACCTGTTTTCTCATTCAATTTATTTAATTCCAAATCTGTCACCTGATACCACTTCTTATCCTCCATAAAAACTGATCCAGGGAGAAAACGGAATAGAACTTGACTTCTACCTCTTTTCAATTTCTTAACCATGATTACTTACCATTCCTTTCGCTATGAAGGAGTGCATATCTTAGAACAACATCTGTTTCTCTGCACGACTGTATTGTAATGCCCTCTTCTATATCTCGAAAACTTGTGATAGGATTTAATGCCTGTTCATCCTTAAGATTCAACGTTTTTGAACTTATATTTAAAAGATGTGATTTTTCCTTATATATTCGTTCAATTGTTTCTTTAACCCTTTCCCTAGCTGTTAGTGAAAAATATTCATATTCTGCACCGAATATTCTCTCCAACTGCTCAATGATTTCCTTGCTAACCGAGTCCCCACTTGTAACTCTAGCTGCAACATACTCCTGAAATAAACCACAACTATAAATAGTAGTATTTTGTTTTTGAGAATGCACGTTAAGCAATAGACTTGATAACAATCCTGGCAAAGTTCTTTCGATTGCCTTTAAAGATAAACGATTAATTGGAACCGGATCCACCAAACGATCCATAAAAATGTGATTTTGAATAAAAAATTGATACTGAGACCTTTCACGCAAGTCATTCGCTCTAAAGCTTACTAAAACTAATCCCGCATGTGATCTAGCAGAACGGCTTGATGCTTGTATATACTCAGCTTGTTTTGAAGGCATACCTGCCATAAAAAAGTTGTTTATTCTTTCCAAATCCACTCCATGACTAATTAGACTTGTAGCAATTAACAACTGTAATTTATCCTTATACTCTACCCCACTACCTTGTGACTCAATTTTATCAATGACATCAATAATTTTATCCATGTCATTTTCACCAGTCAGCATTTCATTCTGTATACCAAATTCTGGATCTCTAATTTCTTCCATGCGTCTTGCTATGTCCGATCCCATAGTTTTTTGGTTTACATACACAGTAGACAAGTCATACCTTGATAGTAAATCCAAAAAGTCTTCTTCACACTCAATTCCCTCAAATCCAAATTCTTTAAAGATATAACTAGATTTATAATATAAATCTTTAATTTCTTTTTGATATAAATAAACCGCTCTTCCTATTATTTCCTCCTGAGAACGTGAATGTGGCAAGATCCCTAAATATAAACGTCTTTTAACATTTGGTGTACTTGTAGCATAAAAAGATTCACCTTTCTTAAACCCCATAGATGGATACTTTCTAGGCGCACGTAAATACAAATGATTAATATGATGTTCATACGATTCAATTGTAGCAGTGGCAGCAATAATTTTAGGTAAGTGCTCAGGCTTTCTCCCAAATGAACGGGCAAATTCATTTAATGCTCCCTCGTAATGACCATTTAACGCCCCTAATTCTTCTTTTAATAAGTGAAGTTCATCTTGAATGAACAAAGATGGAACTGGATCATAAAAACTATTTTTTATAATCGATACATCTCTCTTATGCTTAGCCGTATTTTTTACTTTTTCGCTACAAGATTGATATTCATCGTAGGCTCCAACAATACATCTATCAGAATAAAAACCATGTTTAGGGCATACTCCACCAATTTGTCCAAAAATATGCGAAAACTCCCTATATCTACCCATAATAGCCAATTTATCAACAGTTCCACACAATACACTCGGAACAAATCTATAGACTTCTGAATCAGTAATATATATTGGTACAACGCCATTTAATTCTTTACTGTTTACAACGAAACAATCGTTATTAGTACAACGATGTTCAAATCTCCATAAAGACTCATTAAATTCAAGTGTAAGATCTTGGTTACATCTAGGACACTTATGTAATAACATCTTCTTTTTTTTACTTATTTCATTTTCAAAATATTTCTTTCTCATACGGTCTTTTACAAAGTTATCAGTATTACCTCCCCCTGCAAAGAAACCTATTGAGAATGGTTTTCCCTTTTCTGGAATCTCATCACTTTTTTGCCTATATTCCTCTGCATATATTAACATCTTAGCAAGACGATCTAATTGGTTTTTGGATAGCATACGAAGAGGGAATCTAATCCATGAACTACATCCTCGTTTTTTACCCCTTAATCGATCATAGAATAGTGCCGTAACCACTAAGCCAAGGTAAGCTTCTGTTTTACCTCCACCAGTCGGAAACCATAATACGTCTGCATATTTTGCAGATTGAGTAATTTCTTCTTTTTTACTATCAGTTTCAGGCATTTCACGGGCATATAAGCTTGGTAAAATTCTTATAATAAATATTATTTGGAATAACCGCCAAGAAGTATACTTACCTTTTCCAGATTCTGCAAAAACTTTGTTCATTATATTAAATGCGATCATTAACCTTGAATCCATATTTAATGCATATATCCCTAATTCAAATGACTCAATTTCCGCCTCGAATTCCTTCATATCGTTGATACAACTAGTAACTTCCTCTTCATTTATTAGTTGCTTGTCTCCATCGCCTTTATAGTCAATGAAAGTTTTCCACTTGCGTAAATACTCCTTCATTTCTAACACTACGCTTGAGAGCGTTTTATTTACCAATTCTGGTGTTGTAAGATCCCCAAAGGCAACTGATAGATCCTCCCTAGTTCTATAGTGTTCTTGAAAATAAGACGGGATGGTTTCTGTTGATAAAATTAATTCACCATCTGTATCCTCATAAGCCCCCACACAATTAATACCTTTGACATTATAGCTTTTATCATATTTATAATCATCGCTAGCTCCATCAAAATAAAATGGTATATGGCTCCCTTGTTGAACTTTGACTTCAAAATAACAATCAAAAAATTGCGTTGAATGACCTGTTGGCTTTTCGCCTATTTTTATATCAGGAACTTTCGTATCATTGATTAAGCTTATGCTAATTTTTAATAAGTTCTTTCCTTCTTTGTTTTTATAATAAACTGGATCTATGACTAGCTTTGCATCCCAATCGGCTATATTAGCGTTTGGTTCCCTTATTTCTCGCAGCATATCTTTAAACTCTTCTTCTGTTTCAGGTTTCTTAATAATTGGTACAACACCTGTTTTTTCTATAACATTAGAATATACGGAAAATAGATCTTCTCTATCCAAAAGATGCATTATTTTTTCTCTTAAAATACTCTGTAATGGGATATCCTGTTGATTTAATTCATTAACATCTATTTCAAAAGGCAAATCATTAAAGTGAACTTGTATTTGTTCATATTTCTCCAACAATTTAAGTCCTTTATTTTGTTCATCTGTCTTTTTATCATCAATATATTTAGTTGTAGTACCTTTTATTTGCTCCTCAGTTATCCCCTCTACTACTTCTCCTAATAATTCATTAGTATCATTACTATTAGCTAAATATTCAAACGACTCTTTTTGTTCTGAAAAAGTAGGGAAAAATCTTGGATACAAATTAAATTTCCCTGAAATTGTTCCTTTTACATTTACGTTATTGGGATCTATTAGAAATTCTAGCCCCATATTGCAATTTTTTGTTAAGCTCTTAAACTGAGGTTGGGGGTCATTCTCCTCATTCTCCTCCGTTAATTGGTTAATAAATTCAATATCCGGAAACAGAACACCTGAGAAAAAGCGTCGAATAGGTTCTTCTCCAATTACGATTTTTTCTTTATTACCCCGTAGACCGTCTTTTAAGACTTGCTCCATATGTTCAACAAACTTAATTTCATTATTAGTATTTTGATGTTTACTGATACTCTGTCGTTTCCCCATATCTAACTAATCCCCTTTCAATAAACAATTTATGGGTTTCATCTGAAATAATTCTTTCTACTATGCTTGGATGAACTAGATAGTCCTGATTTGTATCCAAATATTTAATCTCAGAAAATTCTATAACATCCAAAATGTCTTTCATTGAAATACGCATACCTTTACCTAAGTCTATCCATCTTGATTCATCTAGCTCATATCCTTCTACTAAACCTGCAGCTTGCTCCGCAACAATTTTACCCAAAGACTTTCCTAATTTAATATGAATCCCCCAAAGCTCCTTCATTGCTTTATAAATTGACTGAACTCTATCTTCATATTGCTTCTCTTCTAGTACCCTAGCCACAGCTCTAACATTTGCATAATCTCGGACAAGAGAAACATCTCCATTAATCCAGTTTGAAATTGTTATTGGAGATATGATTTTCCCACCATTATTATTAATAGCATTCAAAATTTTTTCATAGGATTCAGATTTATATCTACTATCATGGTGGTATTTACGCCACAATAAGTTTAACATATCTTTCCATTCATTTGCATTCGCTTCTATCCATTTCATAATTAACGCATTAGATGACATACTAAGAATAGTATTAAAAAGCTCTTTTCTTTGCTGTTTTTTTACCCTAACCCATATATCACCAGGCTTCATCTCTAAAGGGTTAATAGTTTTAACATCAGACTCATTGAATTTTTTAACTTTTACTGTACAATCGTTAGGGATAAATACATATTTTTCATTATTATCCCCATTAAAACCACTTGACACTGAAAGCCTAACACATGTGAAATAAGTGTCCGGAGAATTGTCAACAAGTAAATGACCAAGATATGATTCATCGACAACATTTGTATTTAGTCCCCACTCTTCTTCAAATTCATCGAAATCATTTTCTTCTGTTAAAATTTTAATTAGAACATTATCTTTAAATAAATAATCAATTTCCGTTTTATTAGCTATATCAGATATAGCACTATTATTATCTACAAAGTTAATTACATGCTCATTCAAATTAATTTTCACCGTCGGTACCGTGCCCTCTTGCCCAATGACTTCTATATTAGCTCCAAAAAGATTATGAAATGTGGTATCCAACCGTTGTGGGTATAAATTACTTGTCATTTTATTAATCTGGTATTTTATAAGTGGCAATTCCTTGAATCCCTCAATAATATGTATTTCTGTCTTTTTTGAAAAATAAGATGAGCTCATATATTTTTTGTTCCACGGATTAACCAAAATCACAAGATCCGGTTCGTTTGATCCATCTAAATATATTTCTTTCAACTGCTTTTTTGCCCAGTTTTCCTGAGTCATCACATTAACTTTCATTAAATCTTTTAAACTAAAGTTCAATGTAGCTCTAAGCCATACTTTAAGCTCTTCAGCAACAATCTTATCTGACACTATTATCGAGATATTATCCTTACTATTAATATGAGTATTTATAAGCTCCTTAACTATTTTCCCTCTAGGGCTATCTCCCATTCCCATTAAAACATCATAAATTTCAATAACATCTTTTAACAGATGTGGCATCAGAGTATCGTAAATAAGTTTTTCTTCATAACTATCACCCTGAATTTTAGAAACTGTTAATAAGATTTCTTTGATTGTAGGCTTACCTTGCGACCACCTTGTTCTTTCATACCAATCTATAGGAATTGGTATTGATAGCATTTTCAAAAGTATGTTCTGTACTTTTTTAAAACTAAGAACTTGTTCACCTGAGTCGGTATAACTTTTACCCAAAATATCTAATGCTTTACTGAAGCTTTGATGTAATGAACGTAATCCTTTTATTTGTTGAATTGTTATTTCACGGTTCCATTCTTTAAGATATGGTACGGAAGACTGTAAACTCCAAACCGCTGTAACTGGGGTGGGAATCAAATTCAAATCTAGATTAAAAATTTTATTAAATTTCTCGATTGTATACATATCTACTGGGACAAAATTTTCCACTTCCGCTGCAATATTTAATGAGATTTCATCACCAGTAGGAGCGATTACTATTACATGTTTAGCATGTTTTTTTGCCCATTTTACTAGTTTCATCGCTCTACTTCTGTGTCGGAATGGTAATAAATCAATTACAATAACATCAGGTTTCATTTCTAATTCTTCTGGCAGAGAGTGCCTATACGCCCTGAAAAGTGCTAGCCATGGCAATGTCCCATCATCCTTATTAATTCCCTGCTTCTTCTTTGTGCCTTTGTTGTCATTAAAAGTAAAAGGTTTAAATTTTTCCGCTTCAATTGTATATATCTTAATATAATCACGTAAAAAGGTATTATCGATTGAAGTTCTCCAAATATGGGATAATAATTCAATGTTATCTGTTAAAATGAGTATTCCAGAATTCTCAGTAAATCTAACTCCTACTTCTGGAGATAGACTACCAACTACATGTTGTAATATTAAATGGTAAGAAAGTAAAAGAGGAAAACCATAAGAAAATGAAGGAATAGAATAAAGAATGTCCCCTTTATTTGCTTCTGTTTTAGATACAGAGAACGCTTTTAATGACGTTGTTAAGATGATGTTATCAATATCTGAAGGTTCAACTTTTTCTGTTTGGGTAACGGATTCGAACGAATTTAATGATTCAAATAAGCAATATTTTTGATGATTTAACATACCTCTCCCCAAGTCCAAACTAGATAAGCTTAGGAAATCTCCTAAAATCTCCCCCGTTGCATGTTCATAAGCATTTATTGGTACCGGCATAATTTCCTTATATGCCCTCTTTTTCTGTGCATCTGTTAAACCACTCAATAGAAAGTCCCCCATCTCCTTGAAGTTATCTTAATATCATTGTAAATGAATTTATTTACTAAAAAAAGTAATCTCTCTTTAAAATAGAAAATTATTCCGGATAACAGTTTAAAAGGAAGTATTAAAAAAAGTATGTTATAATCTTATCAGCTGAAAAATTAAAGTAAGGATTGAGATACAATGACAAGATTTCCGTTTAATATCCCTAATAATGAGCCTGTATTTAATACTGAATATGGAAAAGCTTATTGTTCAGATTCTATAAAACTCATGGAGAATATTCCTGACAATTCAATAGATTTAATCATGACTTCGCCCCCATTTGCATTATTACGTAAGAAAAAGTACGGTAACGAAGAAGCTAGCGATTATGTAAAATGGTTTATAGATAATTTCGCTTCGGAATTTTGGAGAATTTTAAAACCCACTGGCAGTCTTGTTATTGACATTGGAGGCACTTGGAATAAAGGAGAACCCACAAGATCTTTATACCATTTCGAATTGTTATTACAATTGTGCTCAGATAATATTGGATTTCATTTAGCCCAAGAATTCTATTGGTACAACCCTTCCAAGCTCCCGTCACCTATTCAATGGGTTAACATAAAAAGAGTCCGTGTAAAAGATTCTATAAATCCTGTATGGTGGTTATCTAAAACCAAACATCCTAAGGCTAATAATCGAAATGTATTAACTCCATACAAATCAAGCATGAAAAAATTATTTACCAATGGATATAATGATGGTCCTAGACCATCGGGACATCATGTATCTAAGAAATGGGGAACAGATAATGGGGGTGCTATTCCTCCTAATCTTATTGGTTACGAAGAAGCTTTAGATTATTTTAATGATAATTTATTAGAAATATCCAACACTCGTTCCAATGACAAATATCTCAATGCATGTAAAATATTAGAGAAGAAACCCCATCCTGCACGATTCCCAAAAGAATTGCCTTCTTTTTTTGTAAATTTCCTTACAGATGAAGGTGATGTGATTTATGACCCATTTGGTGGAAGCTGTGTTACCGGTGAGGTTGCAGAGAATTTAAAAAGACATTGGATTACATCTGAAATCTTACCGGAATACGTAGAAACTTCTCGTTATCGCTTCGAGGATCTACCTGACCATAACACCAATAAATAAAAAAGTTTGTAAAAATTTAATTTCACATAACATTTAGTAACCATAAAAACATTCGAACCACACCATGTATACTTTTATATTAATTAACTTCCGAATCCATTTAGCACTTGGGACAAAAGATTATTTTGATCTATTCAAATTATAACTTTAATCTACAAATAGTAAAAATAAGCGTCTTTGTAAAGACGCTTATTTTTACTATAATTTTATATACGAATAATGCATTTTCCACTCGATTTACATAATATCGGAATTGTTTTTTATCAACATAAAATAAAATTAATCTTCTTCTAACAAAAAATTCAAATCCTTACTTAACTTTACATTATACTCTTCATCCAATCCCCATTGTGAAAGATAATGCACCCACAGCCTCTCTGTCAAAACAATATCGCAATATGGTACTGCCGTTGAAAGAAAACATATATCTTTATAATCATTGCGATCGAATCCTCTTCCTATTTCTGTTAAAATACTAAAAACTAACTTAGTACGAACATTTAGACTAGGCGTAGATTCCAAGAATTTCATTATACTTTCTGGTGAATCAAAAATCTTATCAGGAAGAAAAGTTTCTTTCGTTTTTCCTGATTCTTCAAAAATCCTCATCAACTCTTCACCATGAGAATTGATGAAACTATCAGCTATAAAAACTTTCTCACGATGTTCCTTAGGCACTTTCATTAATTCAGAACGGAGTTTCTCGTATTCTTCAATTGGCGTAGTCATATCCTGAATAGTTTGCTCAATTCGTTTTTTATCTTGAGGGATAGACATTAACTTTTCAAGAATAGGTTCTGTTTCCAGTTTTTTCACCAAGAATTGTTGTAACTTTTCTTTTTCTTCTGGTTTTATATTCCCATTAATTTTAAAATTCGCCCCATCTAATCCTACTACTCTGAGAAAATCTTTCTTAATTACCTCCTCTCTCATATTTACAATTGGCATCCCATGCGCTGCCGCGATACTATTCCTCAATTCAAATTTATCTGTATAAATAGACGGCACAATAGAATAATTCCTTGAAATTTTCGACATAAATTTTGATAATTCTATACGTGATCTATCATCAAATCGTGACTCTGTTTCCATAATATGAATTATAGACAACGGGAAAATCCATTCTCCACTTTCCGACTTTTCTATTACCTTTTCAACGACTTCTTTATAGGCATCATTTTTCCCCAGAAAAGCTTTTGCTAAATTAATCCAATGATTTTGATCCAAATATATATACTTGGTCATTTTTCCACCTTCTTTTTCCAAAAATATAAAACTAGGACAATACTATATAAATTTATCTCTTTTTAACATTTCCAAAACCTCTTCCAATGACACGTATACATGTGTATCAAATCGCGGTGTTTCTTTTTTAGGTCCATATTGAACTTGCAAGTGAAAATCTGGGTGGTTCGCCACATTTTCTACTGTATCATAGTGAAAAAGAAAATCTACACATCCATTTTTCACTTGCACAAACCTGATGACTGATTCTGAAATGTAAAAACCTTTTTGGGCATCTCTAACTAAAGTTTGTGCTACAGTTAAAAATGCGCCGTTTTTGAAACACAAGGGATACATACTTGCATCAATTGGTGTACCTAATTTAATCATTCCCTCTCCACCTATAGAAATTTCATAACTTTTATTAAGGCGTTTTACAATTATATTCCCTAATCCCTTATGTATATTTTCAAAATCAGCAGCATGCTTACTTAAGGTATTTTTAATTCTTTTGATATATTTATCTGCATCATTTACCACCCTTGAACTATGAATATCACCCACTATTGTTTCAACTCCTTAAGCGCTTTTTCCATTCTTTCCCACTTCTTAAGTTCTGCAATAGAATACCCTTTTTCTTTACCTTCTTGTACTGCCTGCCAATATGCTTTGCAACTCTTGTATCCAGAAGTCTTTTGCATAATCTCTATATACCGTTGAATATCTTCCAATTTATATTCCGGGAACAATCTATCCATTTCTTTTTGAATATCGTCATCTTCCCTATGCTTTGACAATAGCTCCCCTCCTCTATAATAACTTTTCTTCGAACCATCTATAGCACGCTTAATATCCCATACATATCCTCCACGTGAAAATTTTTTCAACTTTCTTTTCGAACGCTTAGCTCCTTTAATATCTTCTTTAAAAACTTTGTTTCTCTTTTCCATGAAATCCTCCTATAAATTTATTCATTTATAAAATATTGTACCTTTATTATATAAAAACTCTAACTAATACTAAAAAAACTAAATATTTTAATTTTTCAACTAAAATCCACTTGTTTTATTTATAATACCATCTTCGCGGAAACAAAGTGAAGGATGAACTCCGAAACCCCACCGCTTTAGCTGTGGGGTTCTACTAAACACTGAATTCTTATCTCATATACATCGACATTATTCTTAACGCTAATTGGAATTCTACATCAAAACTACAATTCCCCATGTTTAATAATAAATTTCCATATTTATTATTAATTTTCTATGTTTATTGGTCTATTATCCAATTTTATTGTCATTTAACAATTAGGAATAATTAATAGTAATAATACAGTTATGACGACCATAACTAATAACATTTCTAAAAGGGTAAACCCTTCCTCATTCTGCATGTAAATGCCTCCTATATAGAATTCATCATTTGAAACATTGGCATAATCATCGCTAAGTACATAAGAACGACTATTCCTCCAATACACGTAAATAAAATCGGTTGAATAATCACTAACATACGGTTAATTTTTTGCTCCATCTTTTCCATAATAAGATCGCTATAGTCACCTAATTCAATCGCCAAATTACCGTTTGCTTGTCCATGTGTAATAACATAAGAAAGTTCTTCCTCATAATATCCACTTTTAGCAATAATAGATTGCAACGGTTCTCCTGCAATTAATTGGCGTTCAATTCGGCGTGCTTCATATTGAAAGAACGGATGATATTTTTGCTCCATCATTATTGTTAAAGCCTCAAGTACTGATAGTCCACCGTGTAATAAACCACTCAATTGAGTGGCGAAATAATGCGAATGCTTTAAAATAAGAAATGTTTTTACGAGGGGGATACGGAGTATAATTTTTACCTGCTTCATATGCGGGAGTTTCCGAAAGTACAATATATATACACTAGAACCCACCATAACAATAAAAATAGTGCTAAAAATAAGGTAGGGTAGTAACTTAATTGTACTTAATATTTGTTCTGTGAATAACGGTGCTGTAGAACCAAATGAACTATACACCTGATCAACCTGTGGTAATAAAATGCGGTTAAAAATCAAAATCATGATTATTAAAAAAAGCGCTAAAAACATAGGATACTGCATTATTTTCATCATATCTTTCCTATATTTATCCTTTTTATAAAGAAGTGCACTCCCTTGTTGCAATGCAAAAGAAATATCACCATGCAGCTCAGCATAAAATAAATAGCTCAACATCTCCTGATGGAACTTTAGTTGATGAAAAGAATCATGTAGACTTTTTCCATCTTTCAATCCATCAATCATGCGCTGCAATTGTACTTTCTTTTCTAAAGGTAATTGAAACTGTAAAAATTCTAATGCCTGCAAAAGGGAGTATCCTTTTTCTAATAGTTCTCCTAATCGTTTCAGTAATATTACTTGATCACTTAAACTCCATATTTCCTTAAACATAAACATCTTCTTCTAAAAATCCTAAAGCGTATCCTTTTCGTATCGAAGATTCTAATGTTTCGTGTTTGTATGTGACACATTCCCCGTTTGCTTCTTTAATCGCTTGTTTTAACTCATATCCATATAACAACTCATAAATACTCGCTTGCCTTACTTGCCTCATTGATTTACATACAGTTGAGCACTTTTTTTGGCAAAACGGACACTTTAATTCGACAAGTCGCTGTGCAGCTATAGCCAATAAAGATTGTTCAACCTCTTGCCTCGTTATGCCAAAATCCATGAACCGAAGTATCTCTCCTTTCGAATCATTCGTATGCAGTGTGGTCATTACTAAATGGCCAGTCAAACTTGCTCTTATAGCAATTTTCGCTGTTTCTTCATCACGAATTTCACCGACTAAAATAACATCTGGATCATGACGCAAAATAGCCTTTAGTCCAGCCTCATATGTGATACCTGCTTTTTCATTTATTTGAATTTGTAATAAATCGTCACTTCTTTTTTCAACTGGATCCTCCAGTGTAACGATGCGGCGTGTTTTCTTTTTTCTAATTACCTCTAATAATGCATACATTGTTGTCGTCTTCCCAGAACCAGTCGGTCCAGTAAATACGAGTAACCCATGGGAATAATGTAAAAAAGAAAGTAGTTTCTTCGCTGTACTTGGAAATAACGAAAGATGAGATAACGGCTGAATAGATGCTTGTAAATGAAGACGAATAACGAGACTTTCTTGATATACAGTTGGAAGCGTGGAAAGACGTAAATACACTTCCTGTCCATCCATTTGTAAATACAGTGAACCATTTTGTGGCTTCCGCCTCTCCCCTATATCCATGGATGCTAAAAATTTAAAGTGTGAAACAAGTTTTTCTCCAAACTCCTTTTCAATGCATTGTTTCGTCATTAAATCTTTTCCTATACGCAGTTGAACCACTACATCCTTCTGTCGGGGCACAATATGTAAGTCCGACGCTTGTACCCTGCACGCTTCTTTCAAAATCGTATTCGCAAAGCTTTCAATTCCATTCATCATTTTCCCTCCCCACTATGTATATAGCATGAAAAAATTCATAAGAAAAATCGGCATTTTTGTATTTTCACTAGAGAGAAAAGGAAAAATATGTTTGTGAAATTATGAACAATTTCCGAATTATTGTCTGAAATTACCTATACTCATGTTTATCTGTATTATAATGTTATTATCTTGGATAAAGTGATAAAGGTGGAGATCCTCATGGAACAAGCTTTAAAAATTACTGGTGTATTATCTGACCCAACTCGTTATTACATTTATAAATATATTTCTCAAAAACATAGTTACGTAACTGTACAAGAAATTGCAGATGAGTTTGAAATTCATCCAAACGTAGCGCGTTTACATTTATCTAAATTAGAAGATGTTCATATGCTGAAATCCGAAACGAAGAAAACTGGAAAAGGTGGAAGACCAAGCAGATTATATGTATTATCTGAAGATGTTATCCAATTACAATTTCCATTCCGTGACTATCAATTGTTAGCAAGAATCGCGTTTAATTCTTTACTTAGCCTTGGTGCTGCTGGTGAAAAAGCGCTATATGAAACAGGGAAACAATTCGGGGCCGAATTAATGCAACAACATATGCAACGTTTAAATGTGAGTGAAGATGCCTTAACAGTGGAACAAAAAATTCAAATTGCAAAAGAAGCCTTTTCGACAGCAGGCTTATCACCTGCATTTGAATTAAGTGCAGATGGAACAAAAATTTTCTATGATGTACACAATTGTCCATTTAAAGAAGTTGCTGTTCATCACCCAACTGAAATTTGTAATATGCACGGAGATATGATGAAAGGGATTTTTGAAATCCTATTCCCTAACACGGAATTAACACGAAATGATAGTTTACTAGATGGATGTAAATCTTGTAATTATAAACTAACAATTTAATTTTTCATATAAAAAGAAGCCAATTATAAATGGCTTCTTTTTATATGAACGAATATTTACAATAGTAAGAAAAATAAACTATAATGAAGTGAGGTTTACTTTTTTTAGAAAAGGAGGGAGATGGCATGGAGCGCATGTTTCGCGTTCTCGGCTTTTGGACTGGAATTTTCTCGGTTATGTTTTACGTAGGGGATATGCAACAGGCTGCACTACTATTTTTAGGACAAACAGGATTCTTCGTACTTTTAAGCTATTTAAAATTAACAGAGCGTATGTATATATACGTATTCGGGGCATATTTGACTGTTTTCTTCATAGGATTTACATACTATACGACATTCTTACTTGTGCCTGGGGCTGGACATTAAAAGATGGCATTTTGCCATCTTTTTTTTAATTCCGGAATTTCCTAGTTGACTTATAGGTTTTATTGACTTATATTCTATATAACAGATTGGAATTAGGGGGAAATCAACATGAATACACTGCTTGTCGGAATTAACGTTGCAGTCATGCTCATTTTAGTTGGCGTATTATATTATATGCAACGTAAGCATGTATCTTTTAATAAACGCGTATTTACCGCTTTAGGAGTCGGGATTATTTTCGGTCTTATATTACAATTTATTTATGAGCCAACTTCTAAAGTAATTATTGAATCAAATACTTGGTTTAGCTTAATCGGTAACGGTTATGTGAAGTTACTTCAAATGATCGTTATGCCACTTATTTTAGTATCTATTATTTCAGCATTTACAAAATTACAGTTAACGAAAAATCTTGGTAAAATTAGTGGTCTTATTATCGGAATTTTAATTCTTACTACAGGAATTGCTGCAGCTGTCGGTATCGCTGCAAGTGCAGGATTTGATGTATCTGCAACAGGCCTGCAACAAGGTGATGCAGAATCTGCTCGTCTGAAGCTAGTTGAAGAAAGATTTACTTCTATTGAAAAAACAACAATTCCAGATAAATTATTAGAACTATTGCCTACAAATCCATTTCTTGATTTAACAGGCGCTCGTCCAACATCAACAATTTCTGTTGTAATATTTGCAGCATTTATCGGTATCGCCTTTATAGGTGTAAAACGAAAATATCCAGAACAAGCAGAGCTATTTAAGAAAATGCTTGATGCTGTATATGCAATTGTAATGCGTATGGTAACATTAATTTTACGCCTTACTCCATACGGCGTATTAGCTCTTATGGCAAAAACAGTTGCTGGTAGCGATATAAATGCTATTTTAAAACTTGGTAACTTCGTGTTAGCGTCTTACGTAGCACTTATCGTAATGTTCGTTATCCACTTATTATTAATTGCTCTATCTGGTTTAAATCCAATTCAATATTTAAAAAAGATATTCCCTGTATTAACATTCGCATTCACATCTCGCTCTAGTGCTGGTGCAATGCCATTAAATATTGAAGCACAAAAAGAAAAACTTGGTATTTCTGAAGGAATCGCTAACTTCGCAGCATCATTTGGAGTATCTATCGGTCAAAACGGTTGCGCAGGTATTTATCCAGCAATGCTTGCAATGATGGTCGCTCCAACTGTAGGAATTGATCCATTACAACCACAATTTATTTTAACTTTAATCGCTGTCGTTGCTATTAGCTCATTCGGTGTTGCCGGCGTTGGTGGCGGTGCAACATTCGCAGCATTAATCGTACTATCTACAATGAACTTACCAATCGGTATTGTTGCTCTAGTGATCTCAGTTGAGCCATTAATCGATATGGGTCGTACAGCTCTTAACGTAAGTGGTTCTATGACAGCAGGTCTTATTTCAAGTAAATGGCTTGGCGAATTAGATCAAGATACGTACAATCAAGATGATACAAAAACTGGTGAAATTGCTTCATAATAAAAAGGACGCTAACAAAAATGTTAGCGTCCTTTTTTAGTTCTTTTCATCTTCCTCTTTATCTTTTATACATAAGGCATAACATATTGTTTCAAACACTATGTAAAATCCCGTTCTTTATACTTCATTTTCATCTCCTTAACACGGAAAAAGAGAATACAATAACATATTCTCTTTCCTCAAATATATTTCATTATCTCACAGCCCGTCCTTTTCACAAATAACCATTTTGTTCGCACCATTTATGAAATTGTCCTACGTCTACTCCAACTAACACGATATCCTTTAGCTCTACATCAATGATTTGTTCTCCAATTGCAATAGCAAACTGCGATTCTAATTTTGTCTCGTTTTTCTTTACAATTCCAATTCGGTTCCGATGCGGTCCATCTTTTATATATGCTTTTTGTCCTACAATATCAAAGTTCAAGATCTTCACCTCTTTTACTGCGCTCAAATTGGAAATACGATCTCCACCTCGGAAAATTTCCTTTCATTGCACTATTTCTCTATATATATGACGAAACAATAAAAGAGTCCTTCCTTCTTTACAATTATTTTTTCTTTGTTTCATTTTTGTGATTGAAACGTAAAGTTTATAATAAAATACACTTGGAAGCGCTTTCTATGTAATTTTTTATGTTATAATATATAAGTAGAACTTCGTAAAGAGGGTAAAAAAATGAATACAAAAATGATAAAAAAAGTAATTGAAGCATTAAAAGTATATGGCTTTCAGAATGTATCATTCTGTGACAAAACGAAGCAATTTTTATTTCATAACGAAACCGATATTATGAGCGGCTATGCAGAAATAACATATAGTAGTCAATTTGAAAAATTCAACGTACAAATTCATCCTATTGAAACGCATCACCAAGCAGAGTTACAAGAGGTTGAAAGACATATACAAGCCTGTATAAGAAAAGTGGAATATTTAAACGCACTTCTTAGCGGACAAACGAAACTAGATGATAAAATTATTATAATGTAAAAAAAGAACGTGATAGCCTCACGTTCTTTTTTTACATTATACATTCATCTTTTCTTTCAGTTGTAATCCTGTAATAGACTCTAATACATCCATTGCTTCTCCAAATGTCATGTCAAAAATTGTTTTATCTTCTATGTATGGAAATTGTCTAAAACGCTTTTCTAACATTTTCACAGCATCCGACGTAAAGTGTGCACTATCGATGCCAAATTCTGTTTCAAGAAGAACGATCCAATCTAACACATGAAAACCTAATCCATTTACGAATGAAATAAGTTTTTCTTCTGGCTGTGAAGATAAGAATACGTGTCGTTCCATCTCACTAAAAAGTTCTTCTCCTAAAATATCAGCTAATTCATCATCATGTTCGCGATCAATGATTTCTTCATAACCATAATCATCTACAAGCTCCTCAACTTCTTCACTATCTGCAAAAAGTAATTGGCTAAGAAGTGCCTCTTTCTTAAATTCACTATTTTGTACGACTTCTAAAAAGCTCGTTTCCCATCCATTTTCTAATTTCATATTATGTACTCCTTTATATATGTTTCTTATCATCACTGTACCCAAAAGATCACTTTTATAACCTTTTAGATAGTTACTATTATTTCACATGATTCATAACATAAGATGCAAATTCTGCTGCATCTCCTTCAAAAATATTTATTTCTGGCAAATGATAGAACGTTGTTTGGAGCGGATTTCCTTCATGATATACATATATATTTTTCTCTAACGCGATCGCCATTCCAAACTCTGTATGGCTCCCGTTTCCGCCATCTAATATAAGTAAAAATATATCCGCTTCTTTAATAGCATTCTTTTCTGCCTGACCAATTTCTCTTAATTGCTCTTGATTCACAGCTCTTTCGTTTCTTGTCCAATCATATGTATGGTGCCATCCTGCATATTTCAGTTCATTTGCTATAGAACGTACAAGATGTTTATTTTGGAATCCTGAAGCGATATAAAAATTCATTTATATACACCCCTTCTTTATATACGGGAAACTCCTTTTTAGCGTTACTTGCTATATAATAAAAAACGACTTCAAAAAAAATCCCCATCTTTAAAACTTATTTGCGTTTAAATGATGGGATGCTTCATGATCTTCTTTTATTTTTTGCTTTTTATAACTTTCATCAGCTAACATTTCTAGTTCAGCTGTTATCTCTGATTTTTCAAGCTCTCTTTCTTGCGAAAACTTCCTTGAAATATAAACAATAACACTACCAACGTACAACACAAAGCATATAATAAGTGCAGTATTTTCATAGAGACTTAGCTCCAACACAGTCACTCCTAATCCATTCGTATTTTCACGCTTCATTAATTGGAATTTCCCTACTAATCCATTTGCTATTGTAACATAAAAACACCGTTTCTTGGAATCTTTCATCCTATTAAAAGAGGCATGATTGTTTCATCATGCCTCTGAAATATGTTGAATGATTGTTTGAATTGCTTCTTTTCCATTATATTTTTTTAGAGCTGTTTTATACATTTCATTATTTTGACTTAATTCTTCGACATGCTTTATAAGAGAGTTCACAGTCACATCTTCTTCATACAATACGGAAGCATATCCTTGTCTCTCAAAAGACTCCGCATTTAGTATTTGATCTCCACGACTTGCAAATTTCGATAGTGGAATTAAGACCATCGGCTTTTGCAATGTTAAAAACTCAAAAATGGCATTAGAGCCCGCACGTGAAATAACAAAATCTGTTATCGCTAATATATCTGGCAATTCTCCGTGTACATACTCAAATTGTCTATATCCTTCTTTATTTTGTAAACTATCATCAAGGTTACCTTTTCCGCAAAGGTGAACAATTTGATATTTTTTCAGAAGTTCTGGTAACGCTTCTCGAACCGTTTCATTAATTTTTTTTGCGCCCAAACTTCCTCCCATGATTGTAATAACTGGCTTTTTACGTGAAAAGCCTAAAAATGCTAAACCTTTTTCACGATTTCCCTTTAGTACTTCTTCACGTACAGGAGATCCTGTATAAATTACTTTTTCTTTCGGTAAATGTTTCGCAGCTTCTTCAAATGTAACAAATATTTTCGAAGCGAAACGGAGCGCAATTTTGTTTGCTAGTCCTGGCGTCATATCAGATTCATGTAATAAAACTGGTACCCTGTTTAACCATCCGCCTATTACGACTGGTACAGATACGAAACCACCTTTTGAAAAAATCACATCCGGTTTTAGTTTTCGAATCCTTACATACGCATCCATAACACCCTTCATTACAAGAAAAGGATCTTTTATATTTTTCAAATCAAAATAACGGCGTAGCTTTCCGCTCGCAATACTATAGTACGGAATGCCTTCCTTTTCTATAATCGTTTTCTCAATTCCTTGATGAGAACCAATATAAGAAATATCCCAATTCTGTTCTTGTAAATGTGGAATGATGGCTAAATTAGGTGTTACATGCCCTGCCGAACCGCCACCTGTAAAGACTATTTTTTTCATACGTCTCCCCCTTCTAGACTATAATACACTAAAATATCTTGCCTCGGGGTGAGAAAATACCATAGCCGTTACAGATGCTTCTGGCTCCATCATAAATCCTTCCGTTAATGAAATACCTATTTCCTCTGGATGAATTAAGCGAAATAGCTTTTCTTGATCTGCGAGTTCTGGACATGCTGGATAACCGAAGGACACTCGTATCCCTCTGTATTTCGTACGGAAGCGTTCTTCCATCGTCAATTCTGGCGAATCTGGAATACCCCAGCGATCACGAATGAGCATATGTGTTTTTTCAGCAAGTCCTTCTGCTAGTTCAAGCGCTAACGATTGAATGGCATGACTGCGTAAATAATCACCTTTCGCCTTCCACTCTTCAGCAATGTCCCGAACGCCTTCCCCAACCGTAACGGATAGGAAAGCAACATAGTCCATTTCATCTCCAATTGGTCTTAAATAGTCACCTAAAGTACGATATGGTGCTTTTCCTTGTCTCGGGAATGTGAAACGCTCTATGACACGCGTATGATCTTCTGGATCATATATTACAATGTTTTGTCCGTCGCTTTGCGCTGGGAAAAATTGATACACCGCTTTCGGTTTTAACCAAGATTGTCCTTCCTGCAATAATTCGTCTATTAAATCATTTAATTCGTGTGCTCTTTTATCTCCTTCTCGCAAAAGCTTCTTCACACTTCCTTTTAATCCAAGGTGATGTCCAAGTAGCATTTGTCTATTTAGAAATGGTGCGAGATGTGAAACAGGAACATCTCGTAATACAATTCGTTTTGTTGAATCAGGTACCATAACCTCTGATTTTGGTAATGGTTCAATTACCGCTGGAATTTCTACTTTCTTCTCTTCTTTTGTTACGATATGAAGATGACGTTCCTTTTTATCCTGCTTCATCTTCTCACGCTCTTCTTCTTTTTGAAGCTTATTAATAATATCAAGCCCCGTCATCGCATCACTCGCATAACATACGAGCCCTTTATAGGATGGCGAAATGCGATTATCTGTAAACTTTCTCGTTAACGCTGCCCCGCCTACAACGATTGGAATATCAATATCCGCCGCTTTTAAATCTTCTGCAGTCGTTACCATTTGTTGAGCCGATTTAACTAATAAACCAGAAAGACCTATAATATCTGGCTTCTTTTCTTGTACTTCTTGAACAATTCGATCTGAGCGCACATTGATTCCTAAATTAATAATCTCATATCCGTTATTCGCTAAAATAATTTCCACAAGATTTTTCCCAATATCATGTACGTCACCTTTTACAGTTGCTAATAATACTTTCCCTTTTTTTGCACTATCGCTAGATTCCATATGTGGCTCTAAATAACTTACAGCAGCTTTCATACTTTCAGCACTTTGCAATACTTCAGCAACGATAAGCTCATTATTATTAAATAATCGTCCTACCTCATCCATTCCTGTCATAAGCGGACCATTAATAATATCCAAAGGTTTTCTTCCTTCTGTAAGTGCGAGGCTTAAATCCTCATGTAACCCTTGTTTCGTACCTTCTACAATGTAATTTGCTAGCCTTTCATCAAGCGTTAATGTTTCTTGGATAATGATATCTTTCTTCTTTGCCGCACGATAAAAGTTTGTAAATTCTTCTAACGTCTCTTGCGTCGTTTCAAAAAGTAATGCATCTGCAAGACGTTTTTCTTCCTCAGGAATTGATGCATAGCGCTCTAATTTTTCCGTATTCACAATCGCGTAATCTAATCCTGCTTTCGTTGCATGATATAAAAAGACGGAATTTAATACTTCACGTCCAGCTGGTGGTAAACCAAATGATATGTTACTTACACCTAAAATCGTTAAACACTCTGGTAATGTTTCTTTAATAAGGCGAATTCCTTCTATCGTCGCTGCCGCCGAGCCGATATATTCTTCATCACCTGTCCCTACAGGAAATACAAGTGCATCAAAAATAATATCTGACGGGCGTATACCATATTTCGTCGTCAATAATTCATAACTTCGTTTCGCAATTTCGAGTTTTCGTTCCGCACTTACTGCCATACCGTCTTCATCAATTGTCCCTACAACAATAGCTGCACCATATTTCTGAAGAAGCGGCGTCACCTTTATAAATCGTTCTTCTCCATCTTCTAAATTAATTGAATTAATAACAGCTTTTCCTTGAATATAAGTAAGAGCTCGCTCCATCACATTTTCATCTGTTGAGTCAATCATAATCGGTACTTTTAGCACTTTTGTAACTTCTGCCAAGAAGTTTTCCATATCCTCTATTTCATCCCGGTCCGGGTCTGCCATACAAATATCAATAATATGAGCATTTTTCTTCACTTGTGCTCTTGCGACTTCAGCAGCCTCTTCAAATTCCCCTTCTGCTACTAATCTTTTAAATTTCCGTGACCCAATAACATTCGTTCTTTCACCGACAAATAACGGTCTCATAGAGTCATCATATTGCAGCGCCTCTAATCCACTAACCCCGTGTCCAGCTCTTTCTTGCTGTTCACGAGGCTTAAGAGACGCTAACGCGGATTTCATTGCTTTTATATGTTCTGGTGTTGTACCACAACAACCACCGATAATATTAACCCATCCTTCTTCAGCAAATCGCTTCACTTTTTCGGCGAGAGAAGATGGAGATTCATGATAATGTCCATCTTCATCAGGAAGACCTGCATTTGGATAACAAGAAATGTAACACTCCGATAAATCAGATAGTGAACGAATATGGTCTCTCATAAACTCCGGGCCAGTCGCACAGTTTAATCCAACAGATAATGGCTTCATATGTTCTACCGATAAGTAAAAAGCCTCGATTGTTTGCCCAGCTAGGGTCGTTCCCATCGGTTCAATCGTTCCCGAAATCATGATAGGTACAATTTTATTTAGTTCATCAAAAGCCGCTTGAATTCCAATATAAGCAGCCTTCACGTTACGCATATCTTGACTCGTCTCAACGAGTAATACATCAACTTCTCCTTTCAACAATCCTCTTGCCTGCCGTGTATAGGCTTCAATTAATTCTTCAAACGTCACACCACCAGTAACACTAATCGCTTTCGTTGTCGGTCCCATTGCTCCCGCAACATATACTTCCTTCCCGCTTTCTTCGACTGCTTGCTTTGCTAAACGCGCTGCTTTCTCATTTAGCTCCTCGTCTAAATGAGATAACTCATAATCACTTAGTACAATATTTGTCGCCCCAAATGTATTTGTTTCAATAATATCCGCTCCAGCTTCAAGATAAGCTTTATGAATCTTTAAAATAACATCTGGTCTTGTTTCTACTAAATACTCATTACAACCTTCGTACTCTTCTCCTCCGAAATCTTCCGCAGTTAAGTCCTCTTGTTGGATCATCGTTCCCATTGCACCATCTAATAGTAAGATGTTATTTTGTAATTTTTCTTCTATACATTTCATCAATTAATACCTTCTTTCACTTCTTGCTTTTCTCTCACATACTTAACAAGATGTTCTGTAATTTCATATTTTAGAAATGGTGTAATCAGATAAATGCCGTTAAAATATTTCATCGCCGCATCAATTAGTTCTTGTGAAATGCGAATTCCTTCCTCAATTGCTGCCTCTTTCGTTTCATGTCCATCCATTCTCTCCCTTACTGCTTCAGGTAGCGTAATTCCTGGCACCTCAAAATGAAGAAAATCTGCATTCCTTTTACTTATTAATGGCATAATCCCAATAAAAATAGGTTGTTCTAAATGCTTTGTCGCTTCATACACTTCTTCAATTAATGCGATATCATAAACCGGCTGCGTTAAGAAATATTCCGCTCCAGCATCTATTTTCCGTTCCATTCGCTTAACCGCTGCTTTTAAATGTCTTACATGAGGGTTAAATGCGCCGCCTACAGAAAACCTTGTTGCTGGCCCTATCGATTTCCCTAAAATAGAGCGCCCATCATTCATTTCTTTAATCATTTTAATGAGCTCAATAGAGGACAAATCATATACAGAAGTGGCACCTGGAAAATCACCAACACGCGCTGGATCTCCAGTTAAAGCTAACACTTCTTCCATACCTAACGCTGATAGACCTAGTAAGTGAGATTGTAGTCCGATGACGTTATGGTCTCTACATGTTAAGTGCGTCAATACCGGAATATCATGCTTCGTTAATAATGCTCCCATTGCCATATTCGAGATACGAGGCGATGCTAATGAATTATCTGCTAGAGTAATAGCATCTGCTCCAGCTCTTTTCAATGCTCTTGCGCCTTCAAAAAATCGCTGCGTATCTAACGTTTTCGGTGGATCTAATTCCACTACTACTGTCGTTTGTTTTTTTGCTTTCTCTGCTAAAGTGACATGGGCTTTTGAACGTTTCTCATGTGTATGAACTACTTTTGGTCTTTGAATCGTATCCTTTTCTATTACAGGCGTAACATTTAAAGTAGCACGTTTCATACTTTCAATATGTTCTGGAGTCGTGCCACAACAACCACCCAATAACCGAATACCTTGCTCAATAAATTTCGGTGTCATCGCTTCGAAATAAGCTGGACTTCCCTCATATACGTAGCGTCCCTCCACATAATTTGGGAGACCTGCATTTGGATATGCTGACAAGTAACCATTTTTCGGAATCGATATCATTTTAAAAGCTTCCGTCATATGAAGTGGCCCTAGTTGGCAGTTCAATCCAACAACATTTGCACCGTAATCTAAAAGCTGTTTTAATATTTCATTTACATCATTTCCATTTTGAGTCGTACCCGCCTCATGTAACGCCAATTGCGCTACAATTGGAATATTCGTTTCTTTTCGTAACACCTGAACAGCATGAAGTAATTCAAACTCATCATAAAAAGTCTCTAATAGCAGTCCATCAACCTGTTCTTCTAATAATGCACTTGCCTGTTCCAGTAACATAAATTCTCGCTCCATATCAGTTGTCGTAACCGCTCCGATATGTTTCATACCACCAATTGTTCCTAAAATTGCATTTCTGTCTGTAACAGATGCTTTCGCCAGTTTTACTGCCGCTCGATTAATTTCTGTAACTTGATTTTCTAAACCATACATACGTAATTTCGCTTCATTTGCTCCGTACGTATTTGTTTGAATCACATCTGCCCCAGCAGCTACATATTGCTTATGAATCGATATAATTAAATCTGGATCAGATATATTCAATTCTTCAAAACTACTTTGCAAACCATGTGAATGTAATAACGTCCCAACCGCACCATCACCTATTACAATTCCTTTTGATAATAAATCTAGTAATTTCACAAATCTCCCTCATTTCTATCAATATAAAAACCCCCTCTTCACTTTGAAGAGGGGGACATAATTGATCCTCCTCTTATTATGCAAAACATTCGTTTTGCAGGTATTAGCACCGTTTCAAACATTTCGTTTGAAGGTTGCCGGGTTTCACAGGGCCTTTCCCTCCACCGCTCTCAATAAGAGTTTGTCTTTATTATTTTATTTATGTAGCTAAAAGGAAATGCGTTCCCCTTTTAACAATGTTTGTTAATTTTTTAATAAATTTAGCACGCACAAATACAAAAGTCAATGACAGTTGCGGAAAAATAAAAATTATTTAAAATAAAGTTGCAATTCAATTATCTTTTGTTGTAAAGTTAAAACCATAATAAAATTTCATACGAACATTCTTATCTAGAGAGGTAGAGGGACTGGCCCTATGACGCCTCAGCAACCATTAACATTTGTTAATAAGGTGCTAATTCCAGCAAATTGTGAACGATTTGACAGATGAGAAGAAGACTCTATTCAAACCGAAAGCCTTCTTCTTAGAAGGCTTTTTTTATTTTATATTCACTTAATTGTTCATTTAAAAAGGAGGAATTTTTACATGTCAACTATCGAAACAAAACTAGCACAAATCGGAAATCGTAGCGAAACTACAACAGGAACTGTTAATCCACCTGTTTATTTCTCAACCGCTTATCGTCACGAAGGGATTGGGCAATCTACTGGTTTTGACTATTCACGAACTGGCAACCCAACTCGTGGCCTATTAGAACAGGCAATCGCAGACTTAGAATATGGCGAACAAGGCTATGCCTGTAGTTCAGGAATGGCAGCCGTTCTCCTCGTCCTTTCCCTATTCCGTTCCGGAGATGAACTTATTGTATCCGAAGACCTATACGGGGGCACTTATCGATTATTTTCTGAGCACGAAAAAAAGTGGAATGTTCGATGTAGATACGTAAATACACAATCTATTAAACAAATTGAGCAAGCTATCACAACTGAAACGAAGGCTATTTTCATAGAAACTCCAACTAATCCATTAATGCAAGTTACTGATATTGCGGCTGTCGCAACTGTAGCGAAAAGACACGGACTACTTCTTATTGTAGACAACACATTCTACACGCCTTATATACAGCAGCCATTAACAGAAGGTGCCGACATTGTACTTCATAGTGCAACAAAATATTTAGGGGGACATAACGATGTACTAAGCGGACTTGTTGTTGCAAAAGGAAAGGAACTTTGTGAGGAAATCGCTCATTATCATAATGCATCAGGCGCGGTTTTAAGCCCATTTGACTCATGGTTATTAATTCGTGGTATGAAAACGTTAGCGCTTCGTATGAGACAACACGAAGAAAATGCAAAAGCAGTTGTCGCTTATTTAAATGATGAAGACGGGGTGACAGATGTATTTTATCCTGGAAGAGGCGGCATGATCTCATTTCGTCTTAAAGATGAAACATGGATTAATCCATTCTTGCAATCTTTATCCTTAATTACATTTGCTGAAAGTCTCGGTGGTGTTGAAAGTTTAATGACATATCCAGCAACGCAAACACATGCTGATATTCCTGAAGACATCAGAACAGCAAACGGTGTATGTAATCGTCTTCTTCGATTTTCCGTTGGCATTGAAAATAGTAACGATTTAATTCAAGACTTACAGCAAGCCATTAAACTTGTAAAAGAAGGTGTAAGAATATGAGTTATTCTATAGATACACTCTTACTGCATAACCAATATAAACATGACCCGCAAACAGGAGCTGTTAACGTTCCCATCTATAATACATCAACATTCCACCAATTCGATGTAGATACATTCGGGAAATATGACTATAGCAGGTCAGGCAATCCAACTCGTGAAGCCCTTGAAGACATCATTGCTTTATTAGAAGGCGGAACAAAAGGATTTGCCTTCGCATCAGGAATTGCAGCGATTTCTACTGCATTCCTCCTTCTTTCACAAGGTGATCACGTACTCATTTCAGAAGACGTATACGGAGGCACTTACCGAATAATAACTGAAGTTCTCTCCCGTTACGGTGTTTCACATACATTCGTTGATATGACCAATTTAGAAGAAATAAAGCAAAACATTAAGCCAAATACAAAACTCTTTTATGTAGAAACACCTTCTAATCCACTTTTAAAAGTAACAGATATTCGCGCTGTTTCTACGCTTGCAAAATCTATTGACGCCCTTACTTTTGTTGATAATACATTTTTGACACCACTATTCCAGAAACCACTTGACCTTGGCGCTGATGTCGTTCTTCATAGTGCCACAAAATTCATTGCCGGTCATAGTGATGTTACTGCCGGATTAGCGGTTGTAAAAGATGCCGAACTCGCTCAAAAACTTGGCTTTTTACAAAATGCATTCGGCGCTATTCTAGGCCCGCAAGATTGTTCTCTCGTACTTCGCGGTCTAAAAACATTGCATGTACGCCTTGAGCATTCAGCTGCTAATGCCAATAAAATTGCACACTATTTACAAGAGCACGCTAAAGTTCAAAATGTCTATTATCCCGGATTACAAACACATCTTGGATTTGACATTCAACAATCTCAAGCTACATCAGCAGGAGCCGTCCTATCTTTCACTTTACAATCAGAAGACGCACTCCGCCAATTTTTATCAAAAGTAAAATTACCTGTCTTTGCGGTTAGTTTAGGAGCTGTTGAATCAATTCTTTCCTATCCAGCTAAAATGTCACATGCAGCGCTGTCACAAGAAGCTCGTGATGAAAGAGGGATTTCTAATTCATTACTTCGGTTATCCGTCGGCCTTGAAAATGTTGACGATTTAATATCGGATTTTGAAAACGCCCTTTCTTATGTAGAAGAACCTGTAAATGCATAGAGCGAAAAGAAGATATGAAATTAAATTTCCATATCTTCTTTTTATGTTTTCGAGTATACTTTTTACTTTTCGTATAGTTCATAAAAAAAGAAAGAGTACCATTCATTTCCAAGTAATGAATTAATTGATATATTAAGAAGTAAAAAAGGGGCAAAAATAATGGATACTTGTGCAGATATTTTAATCGTTATCGATCTACAAAATGGAGTATGTTATAGCGAAGAACATTTATTTGACTTACAAAATCTACTTACAAAAGTAAATAAAAGAATTTCTTCATACAGAAAATCAAATAAACCAATTCTTTTCGTTCAACATTGTGATGATGATTTAGTATCCGAAAAAGAACTTTGGGATATTCATGCTGATCTAGATGTTCAAGAACAAGATTTTTTTGTAAGAAAAACACATGCAAATTCATTTTATAAAACAAACTTAAAAGAGATTTTAGCTCAATTATCTGTACACCGTATTGAATTTTGTGGTGCCCAAACAGAGTACTGTATGGATGCTACGATTAAATTTTCCCATGGACTAGGGTACGAAAACTTCATGGTACAGAAAGCAACGTCTACGTTAAATAATCCATTTATGTCCGCAAAAGAGACAATTGATTTTTATGAAAATATATGGAACCACAGATTTTTAAAATTGATGAAAGATGAAATCTAGAATACATAACTAACGTCTTGGTAACTCTAAGATTTATCAGCTATATTCAAACATTTCATTTTCACCATAAAGAAGCTGATTACATTCAGTTTCTTTTCTTTTAACTTGTTTTATATTCTATATATAACATTATAATTCCTTTGTCATATTATTTTAAAAATTTTGTATATTCATTTGAAAGAATAAGAAAATCATGATAAAATTGTGTTACAAATATATCTATATCTTTCAATTTTTAAAACGCATCGAAATTTTCACCCAAAAATGTCATTTTACAAAACCGTGCTAAATCATCTACTTTATTTACATCAGGGTCTCTTTTCTTACAATTTCTTTACTTTAGGACTTTTTTTCTGCAACAACTGTTTTCTTTTCTTTAATTTTTTGGTATGTATAGTATGGTATAATAGCTCACACGGAGGTGGAAAAGAACATGTTAGAAACCTTTCAAAAAGAAATAGAACTATATGAAAGCAATGCAGAATTATTGAAAGTACTTGCTCATCCTGTTCGCTTATGTATTGTAAAAGGATTAATTGAACGTGGTCCAAGCAACGTTTCTACAATGTACACTGGCTTAAACATGCCACAATCTACAATTTCACAGCATTTAGCAAAGTTAAAAAGTGCTAAAATCGTTTCAAGTGAAAGAAAAGGATTAGAAATTTATTACAAAGTAGAAAACGAGACAATTATTCAACTCGTTCGCGTATTATTGGGTTAGGGACTCATAAACAGAGAAAAAGGACGTATTTTATATTTTTCATCTCATATCTTTAATATAAATATATATCATGAGAGGAAATATATGATGCTACATAAGTCGTATTAAAAAACAAGACACAGAAATATTCTGTGTCTTGTTTTTTTATATTTTCAAATACCGCCCCAAGTGTAACTGTTGCATATGTTTCGTATGTATAACAACATCAAATGCACTCCCTAATCCGCCGCTCAAAATCATAGAACGAACTGCACGATTTTGTTTTTGAGTTTCAGAAAAAGGATTCCTATCTTGATGATTCGTAAGCTGCTCTAGTATTCCTGCTGCTAACAAAAACTCATATTGTTTCTTATGCCATACCGTATTCATACCTTGCAGGCTAAACATCTCTTTCATTTCGTCCCAATGAATATGAGCAGTAAGATCCATTTCACCTGGATGTGCTAAAGGATTACGAATTAACTTATGCTCGTAATATCCTCGTAAACTTCCTTCTTGATGTGCAGGGTGCATCCATTCTTCTTTTGTATATCCATAATCAACTGTAATACATACACCTCGTTGAAACCATTTCGCAATTTCTTTTATATATTCTTCCATCGCAATCGGCACTTCAAACCGCTGTCCTTCAGCAAGATGAATATTATATTTCAATAAGTATCGGCCAATTGTTTTATGTAACGGCCTACATACTTCTGCAAGTTTCCCTTCCTCTGTGTACGTAACACGTACTTCATACAATATTCCATTTCTCTTCTCAATTACTTCAACAGGAAATGCATCAAATAACTCATTCGAAAAAAGAATCCCTTCAAACGATTCTCCCATTTCATTATGCGATCTATAATATGACACATTAGAAAACGAACAAAGATTTTCCTGCTGTAATTTTCTATGAAAAGGGCTCATTTCAATCATTGAATAGTTTAAATCAATAAAGGTTTCCGGTGATAATTGCTTCCATTCTTGTAAAACATCATAAGCAAACCTTCCTGTTCCTCCACCAATCTCACAAATATTCGGAGCAACTTCACCATTTTCAACAAGACGAATAAAAAACTTAGCAAATGTTTTTGCAAAAACAGAGGATACGTTGCTACTTGTAAAAAAATCCCCTTGTCTTCCAATTTTTTCACGTTCTTTCATATAGTAGCCATGCCCCTCTGCATACAATACAAGGTTCATATACGTACTATACGAAATTGAATAATCCTTTTCTTTCCCCATCCATTCTTTTAAAATGAGTTCCATCCCCATAATGACTCCTTACTGTAAAAATGGATTATTTTCTTTTTCAAAACCAATGCTTGTTTCTGGACCATGTCCACATAACACTGCTGTTTCATCAGGTAATACAAATAATTTTTCTTCAATACTTCCAATCAATTCAGCAAAACTTCCACCAGGTAAATCTGTTCTTCCGATGCTCATTTGGAACAATACATCTCCAGAAAATACAGCACTCGCCTCTTTACAATAATAAGAAATACTACCTGGAGAATGTCCTGGTGTCTCAAAAACTTCAAAATTAAATGAGCCAATTGCTAATGTACCTTCTGCATCAATAATATGATCTGCTGGTTTTGCTGTAATGCTGCGATTCATCATAAAAATTTGAGAACCATTTACAGTTGCATCGCCTAACCAATCTTCTTCTTCTTTATGTACGTACACAGGAATATGAAAAGCGTCTCTTACCGCATCAACAGCGCCAATATGATCAAAGTGAGCATGTGTTAATAAAACAGCCAATGGCTTTAATTGTTCTTCTTGTAAATATGTAACGAGCTTCTCTCCTTCATGACCAGGATCAAAGATAATACACTCATTTTGATCATTCGTTAAAATATAAGCATTCGTTTGTAATGGGCCTAACGGCATTTGTATCCATTTCATATGAAAATCTCCTCCAATTATTAAACTTACTTTCAATGATACAACATTTTTTTCTCTTAGGAAAAGAAAGGATGCTATCTCGACAATCATTTTTAAAACATGTACAATATAAAAGAGTAAATATTCCAAAAACTCATATTAAGGAATAGGTAGACAGAGGAGGATATTGTATGGGCCTTGTTATTATTTTTACACTTGTCACTCTGTTAGCTGTATTTGCTACGCTTAGAACACTTCGCGAAAAGAATTTTTTCGCGGGCGGCTTTGCAATTGCAACTGTACTCGTTTTCGGATGGTTTACAATCATGACTGTTCTATATAACGGGTACCCACCAGCAGCTTAAGTCATTTACATGTTATTCTTCAGCAAGATATCGCACAAAAAGAGGAAGGGTTTTCCCTTCCTCTTTTCATTGTTCACAACTTATATCATCTTCGCTTCGTATTTGTGCTTTTTTACAAGCCAAGCTCCTCCGATAACACCTGCATCATTACCAAGTGTTGCAATAGCTAACTTCGTGCTCTTTACAGCACGTGAGAAAGCATATTGCTCGAAATAACGTTGAATTGGTTCTAATAGTGCATCTCCAGCTTTAGAAACGCCTCCACCAATAACGATTTTCTCTGGGTTCAACGTACTCGAAAGGTTCGCTACAGCTAATCCTAAATAAGAAGCTACCTTTTCTACTACTTCGCCTGCTAGTTCATCACCTTGTCCATGTGCTTCAAATACGTCTTTTGATGTAATACGCCCTTCTTCTGCTAACATAGAACGTAAAAGGCTTTCTTTATCAGTCTCTTGTATTTTTTGCATAGCAACACGCACAATACCTGTTGCAGATGCTACAGTTTCTAGACAACCAGACTTCCCGCAATTACATGGGAAAGCATTCTCTGTAACTACTGTAATGTGTCCAATCTCACCAGCAGCACCACTTACGCCGTGTACAATCTCGCCATTGGCAATTACACCGCCGCCAACACCAGTGCCAAGTGTCATACAAATTAAATCTTTTGCTCCTTCACCAGCACCCTTCCACATTTCACCAAGCGCTGCTAAGTTTGCATCATTATCAATAACAACAGGTAATCCTGTTTCTACTTCTAATAAATCTTTTAACGGATAGTTTTTCCATCCTAAGTTAACCGCTTCATAAATCATTCCAGACGCCACGTGTACAGGACCAGGAGCTCCCATACCAATACCGATTAACTTACTTTTTAATTCGCCTAGCTCTTCTAACTTTTTATCAATAGCTTTCGCTACATCAAGTGTAATATGTTTTCCCTGCTCATTTGTATTCGTAGGGATTTCCCACTTATGTAAAATTTCACCGTACACATTAATAAATGCTAATTTAATCGTTGTACCACCAAGGTCAACACCAACTAACCATTTCTCTTCCATGTTGCTTACCTACCTTTATCTAATTCTTATTTAGCTCTTTTTGAATTTCTTGCTTCAATAAAAATAAAGCTGTTTGATAGTCTTGTGGATCGATTAGCTGTGATTGATTTAATTCACGCAATTCATCTTGCATTAATTGTAAATCTGCAATTCGATCACCCGTATAAATAATCGTACCAAATTTCTTTAGCAATTGCTGAATATCATATATAGATACCATTTCATCACCCTCTATGCTCACTTACTATAAAAAATTATAATAAGAAAACGTTCACATATTTTATTATAATCAAGAAGAAAAAGTCTCGTCAATTTTTATTTGTCTATACAAGCCCATTTTTAACCATTGTTCCTTTTTCTGTAATAATTTTTTCTACATTTTTATCAAACGGCTCTACTGGAATATGTTCTACCATTTGAAAACTATAAGCTAATGATAGCGTTTTCCCTTTATAATGCACGAGATACCGATCATAATAGCCACCACCATATCCAATCCGTTCTCCCCGCTCTGTATAAGCTACGCCTGGTACGATTTGAAGATCAATTTTATCTGCATTCACTTCTTCCGTAAGCGCTGGAATTGGCTCACGTAAATTCATATACACTGTTTCTAATTGATCAAAATTACTAATTTGCCGAAAGGACATCGTTCTTGTTTCTTTATTACACTTCGGAACAACAACTTTCTTTCCTTCTTCCCAAGCTTTTTCGATAATAGGATATGTATTCACTTCATTTTCCATTGAGAGAGTGATTCCAATTATTTTAGCTTCAGCCCACTCTTTTTGCGCATACAACGAAAATGAAATTTGCTCTGATAAAGTTGTATACCGTTCTTTTGATAAAGAATTCATGTGCTCTATTATTTGTTTACGTAAACGTAGTTTCTCTTCTCTCACACATTTTCCCCCTCACAGTGATACTTTTCTCTACGATGATAGTGTATCACTTTTAAGAGAGGAATCGAATAAAAAAAGAAACAGTAGGAAAATATTCCTACTGCTTACTTTGTTTCACGGTGTAACGTAGACTTCTTGTCACGCTTGCAATACTTTTTAAGCTCGATACGCTCAGCGTTGTTACGTTTGTTTTTCTTTGAGATATAGTTACGATCTCCGCATTCTGTACATGCTAGAGTAATATTCACACGCATTCTTATTTCCCTCCAGTACTAATAACTTAAATCAGACTATACTATAATACCACTTTTAAAATAAAAATTCTACACCTTTTGATATTGTCTAATTTTTTCTATAAGATTTTTCATGTTTTCCCTTGCTATCACTGGGTTTCTGGCATGCGAATACACTAAAAATTTCGGTTGTTTTGTGTCAGAAACGATATAAGACCACTCTTTTTCGGTATATTTGAACTGCACTCCTTCAAATATACCTTCTTCCTTTCTTTCCATATCAGCTAATAATTTCCTCATTACTTTTCCTTTTTCATTCCACGAACATACAACTTCATCACAAAGTAAATAGAGCGGCGGTGATTGCTCTACTATGCTAAGAAATGTTTTTCCCTGCAGTGCTATTAGCTCGAATAATTTTCCTATTCGATACAAAATATCTCTCTTCCATCTCGCTTGAAACGACTTCTTTTCATCCTGCGTATAAAACAGAAGGTAGCATTCTCCTAATTTCAAAGACATTGGGTAAATATTTCCTGTAGATTCAAGTAATAAATCTGGAATATCTACCTCCTCAAAATCTGTTCCTTGGTAAATATTACTATGATTATCATATAACTCGAAATAATTTCCTTGCTCTGAAAACATAAGCGCCATATTTGCTTTACTTGATTTCATCAAAGCTTTCACATGATCCTTTTGTTCACCTGCATAAATCCATGTAACTGTGCATCCGAGCCTTTGCAAAAAGAGCATAAGTAAATGTTGTAACATATCATTTCTCTTATTAATAAGAAGATGGAACTTCTGTTTTTGTATTTTTTCAATATCAATGCGCTCTAATACAGCCTCTATATAATCATGTAAAGAAACGTGGACTAGCTTATTGCGTCCCATTTCTTTCTCACATACGTAATAAAACGACTCAGACATATATACTTGTTCTATCACTTTTTGCTGCTTATACGTTAACTGTACCCCATCCTTACCATACAACTTTATAACAACCTCTTTTTCATTTTCCAGTTGAATGAAAACCCCACCTGCACATTGTAAATCTTGAATGCTATACTGAAAAAACGATTCGTTCATTTCTTTGCATTCCATCGTATGAATCCCAATACCATGAATCGCATGAAGAAAAAGATTTTTATAAGAAGTCGTTTCTATGTGTTCTTGACTCCCGATTAATATACTTTCCCCTTTTGCAAAAAGAGATCCGTACGCCATCGCAACCTTTACTATAAATTGAGGAGTGATCTCAACGTTACCTCTTCCTACAATGCGACTTTTTTGCAACCATCCTGCACTCTTTTCACTTTCTTGAACACCAGCCGATCCTACTACCGAATAGCTATCAATCGCCTTATATGGCCATAGTTTTCCCTTTTGCTTAATTACCGTACTTTTCCCTATATGACAATGATCTGCTACAATGCTTTTTTGAAACAGTGTAACGTCATCTTCCACCATTGTATGCTCTCCTATTGTCGTTTCTAATAATTCGCAATATTGCCCAATGTGCGCATTTGCAAAAACAATACTTTTTTGAAGATGAGAATAACTTGAAACAATACTATTTTTCCCAATAATAGAGTACGGCTCAATTACAGCTCCAGTACCAATTTTTGCTCCCTCTCCAATAAAAGAAGGACCGTGAATTTTCGTTCCTTTTCCAATCGTCACACCTTCCCCCATCCATACCATCGGCAATACTTCGGTATAAGGAATAGGTACTTGCAATTTTTTCATTAACAAATCAAATTGAGCTTGTCGATATTGATCAAATGTACCGATATCTAACCAGTAACCTTCTGCCAAATATGCAAATAATGCATTCTTATTTGCCAATAATGGAAACACATCTTGACTAAAATCAAAAAATTCTCGGGGCGGTATGTAAGCAAAAATTTCTGGCTCCATAATATATATACCTGTATTCACAATATTAGAGACTACTTCATTCCAACTCGGTTTTTCTATATATCGTGTAACCTCTTGTTCTTTGTTCATTACAACTAAACCGAATGAGAGTGGATTTTCTACTTCCTTTACAAACATAGTTACCATTCTTTTCTGTTGTTCATGAAACGTAATTCCTTCTGATAATTGAAAATCAGTTAACGCATCCCCACTTATGACAACAAACGTTTCATCCAAAAATTTTTCCGCTTGTTTAATACTCCCTGCAGTTCCAAGCGGTGGAGAGTCTTCAAAGTAGTACAAGTTAACGCCCCATTTGCTACCGTCACCAAAATATTGCTTGATGGCCGTACTCATATACTGAACAGTAATTGCAATCTCACGTATACCATGCTGACGTAATAATTCAATATTGTATTCTAAAACTGGCTTTTCTAATAATGGTAACATCGGCTTTGGAGTATTACATGTTAATGGTCTAAGGCGTCGTCCTTTTCCTCCAGCTAAAATAACCCCCTTCATATACTTCAGCCTCCACTTATATAATGTTAAGTAACTTCATATACGATATGTATATTATCTACCCCACATTAACTAGCAATATAAAATAAAACTTTAATCAGTATGGGGTTTGTTCCTCTCGCACTGATTGTGAGACCTGACCACTCGGGCTTTGACAGGCGGTAAAACTCCATATATACATGTATCTTTTAAACACCGAAAGAAAGCGCTTACTATAAATTTGGTGATATATTACTTAATAAGCGAACAATAAAGTGAAACTTTAATCAGCCCTCACCAATCGGACTTTTATGGGCAGCCCGACCCCCACCTAACTTCTTTGCTTTCGCTGAATTTTGAGGTAGGGGTCTTACTGCCCATTAAAGCGGGATATATATGACCTATTTTTCCCATTATATTATGATACATCTTATCATCATAAACTAAAGGAAACAACGAGCTTTTTTTGTCATGTTTTGACTAAAAAAAGCAGGTGATGTTTCACCTGCTTTTTTCTTTATTCATTTAATAAGTAATGCTTTCCTTTTACTAAATAAAAAACATTTTCAGCAATATTTGTAATATGGTCTGCTACACGCTCAATATATCTTGCTACAAAGGATAATTGTGTAATTTGTGTAATCGCTTCTGGTTGTTCTGGAACTGAAGATATAAATTCACGAATCGCTTTCCCATATATTTCATCAACAGAATCATCCATTTCAGCAATTTGTTTCGCAAAAGTTAAATTTTCTTGCTCATATGCATCTAACGCTAACTGTAACATCTTATTTGCAATTGCAAACATCTCATCAAGATTGTGCAAACTAACAGACACGTCTTTTTCTCCGAGACGAATTGTTGATTTCGCAATATTAACAGCATGATCTGCAATACGTTCTAAATCTGTCGCTGTTTTAATTGAAATGAAAATCCTTCTTAAATCACTTGCTACAGGTTGCTGCTTCGTAATAAGCATAAGTGCAAGATCATTTATTTCCTCTTCTAAATGATCCATACGATAATCCCCATCTATTACCTCTAGCGCTTTCTCTACATCCTTTTTATGAAGACCTTCCATAGCAAGCAATAAAGCTTCCCTCGCTAGTTCACCAAGCTCAATCACTTTTTGCTGTAACGTTTTTAAATCACATTGAAATTGTTCTCTTACCATTGTTTCTTCCCCCTCAATATTATGTGCCATTATATAAGTCTCCTACCTTGCCCACTTATAATAAGCCTTAAGATAGGAGAAGTATTACTTCTCTAATTTAAATGAGGTAAAAATAAGAAATACCCTCTGTTAAGAGGGTATTTGCTCTTAGCCTTGCTAGCGACATCAACCGAATCGGCCTGTAATATAATCTTCTGTACGCTTATCTGAAGGTGTCGTAAATAATTTATTTGTATCTGTATACTCCACAACTTCTCCACTTAAGAAGAAAGCAGTTTTATCTGAAATACGCGCAGCTTGTTGCATGTTATGCGTTACGATAACAATACTAAAGTCTTTCTTTAACTCTTGAATTAATTCTTCTACTTTTAATGTTGAAATTGGATCTAGTGCCGATGTTGGCTCATCCATTAAAATAACGTCTGGTTCAATCGCTAAACAACGTGCGATACATAGACGCTGTTGCTGTCCACCGGATAAACCGTATGCATTATCATGTAAACGATCTTTTAACTCATCCCAAATCGCTGCTCCACGTAAACTTTTTTCAACAATTTCATCCAATGTTTTCTTGTTGCTAATACCATGAATTTTCGGTCCGTATGCTACATTTTCATAAATAGATTTTGGAAATGGATTTGGTTTTTGGAACACCATTCCTACATGTGTCCGTAATTCTTCAACTGGGTATGATTTATCAAATATATTACGCTCTCTATATTCAATTACGCCTGTAGTTCGCACGATTGGTACTAACTCTACCATACGATTTAATGTTTTTAAGTACGTTGATTTACCACAACCACTCGGCCCGATAATTGCCGTAACTTCATTCTCATGAATGCTTAAGTTAATATCTTTTAGAGCATGGTCTTCTCCGTACCATAAATTTAAGTTTTTCGTATCGAATACTACTTTCTTTGGCGCAGTCTCAATTTTCTCCTCGTTTTTCACCTGTACATTTACTACTGTTGCTACCATTTGAATTCCCCTTTCATCCATTTCCAACTTATTTTCGATTTCGTAACCATAGGACAAATATATTGATCAAGAGCAATAGACCTAACAAAACAATCATCCCAGCAGCTGCTACATACTGAAATTCTTCTTGCGGTCTACTCATCCAATTAAAAATTTGAATTGGTAAAACTGTAAATCTATCAAACATACTAAACGGAACATAATTTGCAAATGCAAGTGCTCCAATAACTAATAACGGTGCCGCTTCTCCAATCGCTCTTGATATCGCTAACGTACAACCCGTTATAATTCCCGGGAAAGCATATGGCAATACAATTCGATACATCGTTTGCCACTTCGTAGCACCTAATCCGTAAGAAGCTTCTAATAATGAGCTTGGTACCGATCGTATCGCTTCTTGACTTGCTACAACAACTGTAGGTAAGACGAGTAAACTCATCGTCAGTGCCGCAGCAATGATACTCTCACCTAAATGAAGAGCATATACAAAAATAGTTAAGCCGAGTAATCCAAATACAACGGAAGGTACGCCTGCTAATGTTTGATTATTAATTTCTATTACCTTTTTAAATATAGATTCCTTCGCATATTGTTCTAAATAAAGAGCAGTTCCGACTCCAAATATAAAGGAGACTGGTATAACAATACTCATAAACAATATTGTTCCTGACAATGCCGCAGCAATCCCAGCCTCTTTCGGATTACGCGAAGCGAAGTTTGTAAAGAACTCTAACGAAAGATAACTTATACCTTTTTCAAAAATTTGAAAAAGCAAAATAAGCAGTATTACTATTGAAAACAAAATAGCTATATAAAATAACATTTTGTATACTCGATCTTTTAAAAAACGTGGTGCCATATTTTCTTGTATTTTTTTATGATCCAACATTCGCATATTATGTCACCGTCCTAAAACGGCGCATAATAAACTGAGAAATGATGTTCATTATAAAAGTAAATAAGAATAACGTTGCGCCTACAGCGTACATGCTGTAATAAGTAATTGTTCCATGGGGAGCATCACCTAAACTCACTTGCACAATATAAGCTGTTAACGTTTGGATAGAGTGTGTCGGATCAAGCGATACGTTCGGTGTGGATCCCGCTGCAATTACAACAATCATCGTTTCACCGATTGCCCTGGAAGCCGCTAATATAATCGCTGCCATAATCCCTGTAAAAGCCGAAGGAAACACGACTTGTTTTACCATTTCAAACCGAGTTGCTCCAAGTGCCAACGAAGCTTCTTTCGTTCCTTTTGCTACAGACCTCATTGCATCTTCAGACAGAGATGCAATTGTGGGTATCATCATAAAGCCAATAACAATACCTGGACTAATCGCATTAAAAAACTGTAAATCAGATATAATCTGTTGTAAAAGCGGTGTAACAACTGTTAATGCAAAAAAACCATATACAATTGTTGGGATACCTGCTAATAGTTCTAACATCGGTTTTAATACTTTTCGTGCACTGTTTGAAGCATATTCGCTTAAAAATACGGCACACGCTAAACCGATAGGAATTGCCACAAACATGGCGATTGCTGTTACAAGGACCGTTCCACATATAAGTGGTAATATACCGAACTTTGGATCTTCAAAAAAAGGTAACCATTCTTTTTCCGTCAAAAAGGAGTGTAATGGTATTTTTTGAAAAAACATTATTGTTTCATTGGAAAGCGTAAAAATAATTCCAAGTGTCGTCACAATAGACACGCTAGCAATTATTTTTAGTAATAATGGAACGATTCGATTGATTCGCTGCGTTTTTTTTCTTTGTTTTGTATTTCTTTCAATCAAATGTCGTACAGAAAATGTAATTTGACTTTTGTCATTATGAGCCAAAGATGAAAACCCCTTTCCACCCTGACATTACCTTTTTATTTCTGTTAACATCCGCAGCTGTTCATCGTATTTTTCTTTTGGTAATTTTACATATCCTACCTCTTCAGCGAGATTACCAACATGCTGAATCATAAACTCAATATAATTTGCTACGTTCATTTTATTTCGGATAGATGCATTATTCACATAAACAAATAGCGACCTAGATAACGGTTTATACTCACCCGATTGAATGGTATCTTTTGTCGGAAGTACACCATTCACTTTTATTGCTCTCACCTTATCTCGATTGGCCATATAATAAGCATATCCTACAAAAGCAATAGCATTTTTATCATTCATTACCCCTTGCATAATAACTTGATCATCTTCAGACAAAGAGACTTTTTTTACAATGCGACTTTTTTGTAAGATGACATTTTGAAAATAATCATACGTACCAGAGTCTACACCTGGCGCATAAAACTTTACCTGTTCACGTGGCCATGATGAATGAATTTGTGACCATCTCTTTTCACTTTCATCTTCACTCCATAATAGACGTAACTCGTCTACCGTTATATTGTCTACCCAAGTATTTTGACGATTCACAACGATTGTAAGACCATCATAAGCGACTTCAAATGGTGTAAACTGAATGGAGTTTTTCTTCATTTCATTTTCTTCCACTTGTTTCATTACTCTCGAAGCATTATTTATATCTACTTCTCCTTTACTGAAACGATTAAATCCTCCTCCTGTCCCAGAAACACTGATAGAAATTTTCACGTTCGGATGCACCTTTGTATATTCCTCCGCTACTGCTTCTATAATAGGAAAAACTGTTGAGGATCCATCAACTCTCACTTCTCCCATTTCATTCACAGCAAATGCAGTAGACGTGCCAACATAAAAGAAACATGTCGACAGTATGAAAACTTTAATCGATGCACTTATCCATTTCACGTGTTCTTCCTCCTAGAAGTAACCGGAAATAACAGGATTACAGATATAAGAATACTGCTAAACTATTAATTCGGTTTTAATTGTTTGTAAAAGTTTTGTAAAGTTCCACAAGAATCAACATTAAGTAACATGTTAATCCGTAGCCACCGTTCCTTCACTGATGATTGGTCCATAAAATTGCTCCATAGTGAATGCATACGTATCATTTGTAAGGCGCCTTAAATTCCCGATATGATACGCTTGTCCACTTTATTAAAACGTATGCATGAACCATAAAAAAAAGCACACTATCTTTTCAGATAGTGTGCTTTTTTTACAACTTTTTATTCATCATCTTGTTGTTTATTTTTCTTATCTATTTCCTCTTTTGTAGCTTCGCCATTTTCTACTTTTTTCAAATCAAAGTACGCGTCCATAATGTCACGGCTAATATATCCGTTAATACCTGATGTATCATCTACCCAAGGTACAACAACAGAAAATGCTACTTCAGGATCTTCAAGTGGCGCATAACCTACTAATGTTAAGTTATATGTTTCTTTACGCTCACCGTTTGCTTTTCTACCAATCTCTTTATCTCCGCCATACACAGTTTGAGCTGTACCTGTTTTACCAGCAGCTTTATATTGTGCACCTGTAAAGTACTTCGCAGCTGTACCACCAGAATCGTTAAATACTTGTCTAAACCCTTCCTGAACACGTTTAATTTGTGATTCAGGCATATCTACACGGTTTAGTACTTTCGGTTCCATTGAATGAACGACTTTTCCAACTTCGTCTGGTTTTGCTGCCGGTTGACGAATTTCTTTTACAACTTGCGGCTGCATACGGTAACCACCATTTGCAATTGTTGAAACATACTGCGCTAATTGAAGCGGTGTATACGTATCATACTGTCCAATTGATAAATCTAATAAGAAACCTGGCATTTTATCTGTTCTACCTCTTTGTCCAGCCGTTTCATTCGGTAAATCAATTCCAGTTTTTACACCAAGTCCAAACTGACCGAAATAGTAACGCATCGTATCGTATGATTTTTGTTGTATATCTAACGTACCGCCTCGCACATAGGGAACACCAGCGATATTCATCGCTGTTTTAAACATATATACGTTAGAAGACATTTTTAATGCTGTAAGGTCATTAATATATCCCATCGTCTTCCAAGAAGATTTTTTTAGCGGTCCTTTTAATACAATGGGTTCATCGAGTTGAACTGAACCTGGTTGAATTGCACCTGTTTGATATCCTGTAAGTATCGTCGCACCTTTTACGGTCGATCCCATTGGATAAGAACTTGTCATCGTTCCTAATGCGAAATCTTGTACTTTCGTTTCGCCATTTTCATCCACTAATTGTTTCCCTGCCATAGATAAAACTTCACCGTTTTTCGGATTCATCATAACAACGAATGCACGATCTAAAAGCGGTTGTCCACCTTTATATTTCAATAAATTTTTGGTGATAATTTCTTCTACACGCTTTTGTAACTCCATATCGATTGTTAAATTCAGATTGTTACCACTTTGTCCTTTTGATACATTAATCGTTTCTAAAATATTACCGTTTTTATCTGTAACATTTTTCACTTCTGCCTTTGTACCGTGTAGGCTATCCTCATATTGCTGTTCAAGATAACTTTTTCCTACTCGTTCATTTCGATTATAATCACGAACAAGATAGTAATCTAGTCTTTCTCTCGGTAAACCTTCATCAGACGTTGACACCCCGCCAAGTACACTTCGGAATAAATCATCATAAATATACTTTCGATCCCAATCAACATTCGTATCTACACCCGGTAATGTTGCTAGATTTTCACTAATAATCGCGTATTCCTGTTCTGTAGCATCCTTTTTAATGACTTGTGGCGTCATCGCATATCCGCCGTCCATTTTGCTTTTAATCGCTAGTATTTCTAAATCTTTTGCGGATAATTGATTCACTTCTTCTTCTGTCACGCGATTTCGTTGACGTTCATCTAATTCTTTATCATCAATTTTTTTATCTTTAAACTCTTGACGATCTTTATTCGTAATTTTTTCTTTAGCTTCCTCTTTATGAATAGCAAGCCAATAATCTTTTTTATCGCGATCTGTTAATTTATCTGTGGGTACTTCAATCAAATCTGCTAGCTTTTTCGCTGTTTCTAAGCGAGCCTCTGCAGTTGATCCTTTCATTTTTGTAAATGTAATCGTACGAACAGCTGCATTATCTACTACAGGTCGTCCATAACGGTCAAATATTTTCCCACGTGGTACAGGATTACTAATCGTCGAGTTTTCTTTCCTCTCCACTTCATTCTTATATTCCTCACCGCGAACAATTTGTACATATCCAAGCCTTACAATAACCGCGGAGAACATTAAAAACACGCAGAAAAACAGCACGTTTAACCGAAAAGGAACGTGAGTCTTTTTCTTTTGTTGTTTCTGCTTCTTACTCATACAAACCCCCTCTACCAACAGCTATGTAATGTGAAAGGGACACCTTCATACAGGTGTCCTCACTGCTGTCTTACATCTTTTTCTATTCTAGCATAAAACAAACGAGAAGTTAACCTTCTGGTTCAGTTTGATTCTGCGTGGTCCCTTGCGCTACAACACTTGTTTTCCCCGCGTTTCCCTCATCATATTTGACATTTTTAACTGCAAAATAGATAAGAAAATGTCCAGCGCCTAAAATACATAGTAAGAAAGGTAAACTCTTTTCAGGTGGAAAGAATAATACAGCACATAAAAAACTTAAAACCGAACAAATTCTTCCAGCATTTAACCATAATTCTCGGACAACTACATACTCTACACGCCACTCTCTCGCATTTTTCGCTCTACCAATTACATCATATGTCATCGATCCATACGGAACGAGTAAAATAGGATATGCAATCGCAATGCATGCTGCATAAATAAGTAATTTTGTGTATGTAACATTGAATATAACTAAAAATACGACAGCATATAAAATAATGCCTCCAAGTAAAATTGCTTTTTTTCGCCACTCTTTCTTTAACATACGGGCGACTAAGTAGTAACATACAAATGATACAGCAGAATTTACTAAGCTATATTTCCCTAATGCGAGCTCACTATCGGTTGCTAAGTACACGTATACTGAAATAACAAAAATAAATGTTCCCTCTCTCAATCCTTGGAAAAAATGAGCACGTGTAATTCTTCCCCAATTTTTATCAATCCGTCGTTCTTTCAAAACTTGCGTGATCTCATAACGCCCTTCACATTCTCTCTTAGATAAAAAAAAGCTTAAAACGACAGCAATTGCAAACAGCACTAATGAAAGAAAGAATATGACCGTATAGCCACTCCATTTTTCCATGCGTGAAATTGTGTATCCAGCTGCTATCGGTCCAATCATGCCAGAGAAGGATGTGAGAAGGCCAAGAAACCCGTTAAAGAAATCTCTTGTTTCTGGTTCTGTAATCTCAAATGTTAATAAGTTAAACGCGAGCCAGTAAAAACCATATCCGACTCCTAACAGAGCCCCCATCAATAAAATATAGTGAGAAGCGCTTTTCCCCGCTACTAAAACAACGATAAAAAAAACAGCTAACGTGCCTACGCCTATTCGTAACAAGATTGAGCGATCAATACGCTTCGCTAATTTCCCACCTATAAGAAATGTGAGAGGCTGTAATACAACGCTGGCCAAATTATATAAGCCAAGATTCACATAATTTTGTGTTTGTTTCCATAAATAAATGTTAACAAACGTATTCGATAAAGAAATTGCGAGCGTGTATAAACCTCCAATAAGGAGCAATAACACTAAATCCCGATTCACTTCAACGTCACCAATTATATGTTTCCACTTCATACACAACTCTCCTTTACTTCATGTTCTAGTCTTCCAAAGACAAGCCCAATTATGTAAAAGGAAAGCATAGAAAAAAGCTAGGAGCATTCTCCTAGCTTTTTTCTATTGTTATTACAATTATTTTGCTTCTTGGTAACGTTTTTCAGCAGCGTTCCAATCTACAACGTTCCAGAATGCACCGATGTAGTCTGGACGACGATTTTGATAATTTAAGTAGTAAGCATGTTCCCAAACATCTAAACCGATAACTGGAGTTTTACCTTCAGTTAGAGGAGAATCTTGGTTTGGCGTGCTTGTTACTTCTAACTCACCATTATTTACTACTAACCAAGCCCAACCAGAACCGAAGCGAGTTGCGCCAGCTTTTGCGAATTCTTCTTTGAATGCATCGAAGCTACCGAATTTCGCTTCAATTGCAGTTGCAAGTTCGCCTACTGGTTGTCCGCCGCCGTTTGGAGATAAGATTGTCCAGAAGAATGTGTGGTTAGCATGTCCGCCACCATTGTTACGTACTGCTGTACGGATTGCTTCTGGTACTTCGTTTAAGTTTGCAACTAATTCTTCTACGCTTTTGTCAGCTAATTCTGCATGACCTTCTAAAGCAGCGTTTAAGTTTGTGATGTACGTGTTATGGTGTTTTGTATGATGGATGTTCATTGTTTCTTTGTCAAAGTGAGGCTCTAAAGCATCATACGCATAAGGTAAATTTGGTAATTCGTGTTTTGCCATTGTTATATTCCTCCCAGTTTATGTATTGCCACTTAAGTGACATACAACTACATTCTACCCTAATTGCCATAGGGTGCAAACAAATAAATCACATTGTCTTGCTATCATTAAAGTAGCAAAATTCCCACTTCTTTTCAATTAAAATGCTCATATATTTCATAAAAAAAGCTCCCTTCTACAAGGAAGCTTCCTGCTGACATAATAAACATGTGAAATGGATATGGACCCTGTAGGACTCGAACCTACGACCGGACGGTTATGAGCCGTCTGCTCTAACCAGCTGAGCTAAGGGTCCACAATTATGTATGTAACAATACATCAAATAAAGGAATTCCTATCGGATATATTCTTTAAGAAATGTAAGATAAATTTACCATATAGAAAAGAAAAGTGTCAATTGTATTTTTCTCATTTAAAAGAAGAAAATTAATAAAAAGAAATTTAGTTATCTCTACTATATGTAAATATAATATATCTTGAGATTCCCTAGATTCCTACGTTACAATGATTTTATACATACATAAAGGAAGTGAATCTATGTCCATATTTACCCAATTAGTCAAAAGTGTATATTCGCCTAAAGATATGGCGCTATTCCGTTTTCAAAAAATCGGAAAAACCATTTTGTATATTATGCTACTTTGTCTAATCACTACTATTCCAAGAACATTCTTTTACGGTAGCTTTATCCAAGACAGTGTTACTATGGTAAATCAAGCAATTGAAAAAGATTTACCTGATTTTAAAATCGAAAACGGTGAACTAAAAGCTGATATTGAACAACCTATCCAAAAAGAAGAGGGAGATGCTCTTTTCGTATTTGATCCAAATACAACAGATATTGAAAAATATCAAAATAAAACTGGTTTATTTATTTTAAAAGATAAAGTAGTTTCTATAGGAAATGGCCAAACGCAAACATACTCCTACAATGATTTATTAGGAACATCTCTTGAGAAGAAAGATTTGCAAGATTTCATTTCTGTATTCGATAGTATTTATCCAATTTTATTGGCTGTTATCGGCGTGTTAGTATATCTATTCCAATTGTTTATTACTTTCTTAGGAATTACTTTACTTGCGTTTATAGGTTCTGCTATGAGTGGTCAACGTAAATTATCTTATAAGCAAGTATGGACGTTAACTGCTTACAGCTACACAATTCCAACAATCTTCTTTATGATTATGGATTTATTCAAAATCGTTGTACCTGGTTCAACATTCATTTATATCGCAGTTGTTTTAATTGTTTTATACTTAACAATTAAAGAAGTTCCAAAACCGAAAGAAAAATAAGAACGAAAAAAATGCCTAAATAGGCATTTTTTTTTTGGACAAGCATATATTCCTAGCAAAGGAGTGAAGAATATGAAGAGATTAGGTATATTCTTATTCGTGCTTGTTCTTGGTTATATATTCTATTACGATATAAAAATCGGCACTTTACCGATGTTAAGTTCATATAAAAAAACAAATGCGGCCCAAACGATAAAACAAGAAAGTACAAATATAAAACAAAATAAAGAGAACAAAGCAGAAAAAGAAACAGATGTAACTTATAAAACAATTGAAGTCAAAACAGGTGAGACAGTTCTTTCTATTACTGAACAAATTAACAAGAAAAAAATCCCTTCCATCGAAAAAGTAATTGATGACTTTAAACAACTAAACAAAAGTACATCTGCTACAAAAATACAAATTGGAAAGTCTTATAAATTCCCGTTATATCAATAAGCAATTACTTAATCCTTGTCAATTACATAAAGGCGCTGATACAATAGTAAAAGTGAAACCGAGCACTTTGGTTTCTGTAGCCCTGTATCACGTATACTATCATTGATATAAGGGACTAAATAAGAAACTTCTTTTATAAGGAGAGCGATCTATTCGTGAATGAAATGACTCATCGTACAAAAACACGTCCAGTTAAAGTCGGTAATTTAACAATTGGCGGTAATAATGAATTAATTATACAAAGTATGACAACAACAAAAACACATGATGTTGAAGCAACAGTTGCTGAGATTAAACGTTTAGAAGAAGCTGGCTGTCAAGTCGTGCGTGTTGCTGTTCCAGACGAACGTGCAGCAAATGCTATTGCTGATATTAAAAAACAAATCAACATTCCACTTGTTGCTGATATTCATTTTGATTATCGCCTTGCTTTAAAAGCAATTGAAGGTGGCATTGATAAAGTACGTATCAATCCAGGTAACATTGGTCGTCGCCATAAAGTAGAAGCTGTTGTAAATGCAGCAAAAGAACGCGGTATTCCAATCCGTATCGGTGTAAACGCAGGTTCGTTAGAACGTCACATTTTAGAAAAGTACGGATACCCAACTGCAGATGGTATGGTCGAGAGCGCCTTGCATCACATTAAAATTTTAGAGGACTTAGATTTCCACGATATTATCGTATCTATGAAAGCCTCTGATGTTAACTTAGCAATTGAAGCATACGAAAAAGCTGCACGTGCTTTTGATTATCCATTACATTTAGGTATCACAGAATCTGGAACATTATTTGCCGGAACTGTAAAAAGTGCCGCTGGTCTTGGAGCAATCTTAAATAAAGGTATCGGAAATACACTACGTATTTCATTAAGTGCTGACCCAGTTGAAGAAGTAAAAGTTGCGCGTGAACTATTAAAGTCATTCGGCCTTGCGTCTAATGCAGCAACACTTATTTCTTGTCCAACTTGTGGTCGTATTGAAATTGATTTAATTAGCATCGCTAACGAGGTGGAAGAGTACATCTCTACACTGCAAGTCCCAATTAAAGTTGCAGTACTTGGCTGCGCTGTAAATGGTCCTGGTGAAGCTCGTGAAGCTGATATCGGTATTGCCGGTGCACGCGGAGAAGGATTATTATTCCGTAAAGGGCAAGTTGTTCGTAAAGTACCAGAAGAAATAATGGTAGAAGAACTAAAAAAAGAAATCGACGTAATTGCTGCTGAAATGGCTGCTGAACGAGAAAAAGAAAAAGAGACACAAGAACAATAAAAAGAAGGTTGCCCACAATATTTGTGAGCAACCTTCTTTTCTACGTAAAAAAGCTCGTCAGTTATAGAACTGACGAGCTTTTACTTTGCACATTTTGGACAACGTCCGTATATTTCAAACTTATGACCTGTTACTTCATAACCGTTAAAATCTTTATTCATAAAATCCATTGGGCAGGAAGTAATCTCTTTCGTCCCCCCACAATCTAAACAAATAAAATGATGATGATGTTCCATAATAGAACATGTAAAACGAAAATGTTTTTCACCGTTTAATTCCGTTTGTTCTAAAACACCGATTTCAGCAAACACCGTTAAGTTACGATAAATCGTATCAAAGCTAAGACCTGGATAATCATCCTTCATATGCTCTAAAACGTCTTTCGCCGTTAAATAACGATTGTGAGCTGCAAATAACCTCAGCATTTCTTCCCTTTTCCCAGTATGTTTGTATCCTTTATCTTTCATTAGGCGTAAAGCTTCTGTTAGATTCATATCTATCCCTACTTTATGCAGTTTTTTTCTTCTTCCATAAAATCGCACCAATTAAAATAAGAACTGCTATCATAACAATTGTACCACCTGGCGCTAGATCTAGTTGATACGAAGCAAACATTCCACCAATTACTGCAATTTCACCAAATAAAATGGAGAAGAAAATTGTTTGTTTAAATCCATTTGCAATACGAATACTTGCTGCAACTGGTAATGTCATTAATGATGATACGAGAAGAACCCCTACTACACGCATTGATACTGCAATGACAAGAGCAACCAATATAATGAAAATAAAATGAATCCACTTTGCACTCAAACCGGTTGATACAGCGTATTCTTCATCAAACGATAGTAAAAATAACTCTTTGTATAATAAAGTAATCGTTACAATAACAACAATTGCTACAATGCCGATAATGATTAAATCCGTACTTGTTACAGCACTTACACTACCAAATAAATAACTAAATAAATCTGTGTTAAATCCATTTGCAAGTGAAATAAAAATAACGCCAATCCCCATTCCTGCTGAAAGGATAATTGGAATTGCTAATTCTTGATAATGTTTATATACAGTACGTAGTTTCTCAATAAGTAACGCCCCACCAATAGAAAAAATCATCCCCATATATAACGGATTTAAAAATCCCCCTGTGAAAATTGTTTTTTCTAATAGTAAACTTGCAGCAATACCCGATAATGTCACGTGGCTTAATGCATCCGCAATAAGCGACATGCGGCGAATGACAACAAATACACCGATAAGCGGTGCAACAAGTCCTATTAAAATCCCTGCATATAAAGAGTTACGTAAAAAGTCATATTGTAAAAAATCTTGTATCATTATATCCTCCCGTGATGCTCATGCTCGTGTTCTAAACGATGAACATGATGTCCATATAAGACGGACATTTCTGCATCTTCTAACTCTCGGAACTTTTCTACATTCCCATGGAAATGTAAATGTTTGTTTAAGCATGCAACATGTGTTACTTTCTCGGTAACAGCTCCCATATCATGCGTAACGAGAATTAATGTGATTCCTAGCCTTTTGTTTAAATCCTCTAATATCTCATAAAAACTTTCTACATTCTTCACATCGATTCCAACAGTGGGCTCGTCCAAAATAAGTAATTCAGGATCACTAACGAGCGCACGAGCAATAAATACGCGCTGTTGTTGTCCACCAGAAAGTTCCCCGATATTACGCCCTTGAAACTCACTCATCCCTACATCAGCAATCGCTTTTTCTACCTTTTTCTTATCGTTTTTCGTCAAAAAGCGAAACAGCCCCTTTTTCGAAACGAGTCCCATTGACACAACTTCAAACACAGTTGCCGGAAAACCAGAATTAAAGCTATTTGCCTTTTGCGACACATAACCAACTTTATTCCATTCTTTAAACTTCTTACTATCAACACCAAACAAACGAATGCTTCCCTGTTTTGGCTTTAAAACACCTAATAAACATTTTAGCAAAGTTGATTTCCCAGAACCATTTGGCCCAACTAAACCTAAAAAAGCTCCCTTCGGAACTTGCAAATTTATATCTTCTAACACATTTCGATCTTCATATCGAAATGACAATCCTTCTATTTCTAATATATTGTTCATAGCATCTCACCTATTTTAATTCAGAATGATTCCGATTTATATCTATTTGAATTATAGTACAGCTTATTATAGTTGTAAACCAATCTGCCTAAAATATATCTACTTTTTTAAGAAACCTTACTATTATAACAAAAAGCAGAGAAAAATTCTCTGCTTTCAAAAGATATTATAATTAATTTTTTAATGAATAGCTGATTTAAACTTACCACCATTTGTCTCTTGTGTACTCATAATCGTAACAAACGCATTCGCATCAATTTCATACACAATTGATTTTAACTTTGTTACTTCTAGACGTGTTACAACTGCATAAATAACTTCTTTTTCTTTATCCGTGTAACCGCCTTTCGCTACAAGCTTTGTAGTTCCACGACCAAGACGATGCAAAATCGCATTTGACACTTCCTCATATTGATCTGATACAATTAATACTGCTTTCGTTTCATCTAAACCTTGAATGACTGTATCAATTGTTTTGAATGCAATGTAGTACGTCATCACAGAATACATAGCTTGTTCAACACCAAATACAAATGCTGCCCATGCAAAAATGAATAAGTTCACAAACATTACAAATTCGCCAACGGAGAAAGGTAATTTCTTTGTTAATAAAATACCCATAATTTCTGTTCCGTCCATTGATCCACCATGACGAATAACGAGCCCTACACCAAGACCTAAAATAAGACCACCAAACACTGTAGCTAAAATTGGCTCTGTTGTAAATGGCGGAACAGCATGTAACGTTGATTCAATAAACGCTAAAGCTACAATACCGAACGCCGAAGATAACATGAACGTTTTTCCAATCTGCTTATAACCCGAATACATAAATGGGATATTGAGAATAACGACCAAAGTAGAGAAACTTAACCACCAAATATTAGGAGTAAGATAATCTAATATAAGAGAAATACCAATAATTCCACCATCAATAATTTTATTTGGCATTAAAAATAATTCAATCGCTACCGCTGCGCATGCTGCCCCAAAAATAATCATAACTAAACGATAAATAAGATGGATAACACTTTCTTTTCGATGTTGCTTTTGCTCCATAAGTCCTCCCTATACTCTTTTCTATAGTTTTGTCCTTATATTATAACATACGCTTCTTTTTCTCATGAAAAAAGTAACCCTATACGAATATGTACAAGCTACGTACTCATATATTTCGATAGAAGAACGTGTGAAGGAGGATAACTCGATGAACCTCATTAAACAACTGGTAAATAAAAAATTAAATCATATTTCTACAAAAGAGTTGTTGAAATATAGTAAAGAATATGAAGTTCCAATTACAACTGCTCAAGCTGATAAAATTGTTGTACTTATGAAAGGAAAGAATATTAACATTTACGATAATGACGAACGACTAGAGCTCTTAAAACAAATAGCAAAAGTAACCTCTCCTGCTACCGCCCAACAAGTAAACACTTTATTTCAGCAACTACTAAAATAAGGAGGGGATATCCCCTCCTTATTGCTTATTGCGCTTTAATTTTTTCAAGAAGCCCTTCATCAAAAGTACCATTTTTCAGCATTTCGATTTCTAATTTATATGGCGGCTTCTTATCTTTTTTATCTTCACCTACATATGGCGTTTCAAGAATTTTTGGTACGTGCGTTAACTGCGGATGATGCACAATATGATGTAACGCTTTATAACCAATATGACCGAAACCGATATTTTCATGACGGTCTTTTCCTGCGCCGCGTACATTTTTACTATCATTAATATGAAGTACTTGTAAACGATTGATACCAACAATCTTATCAAATTCGTTTAATACACCGTCAAAGTCATTTACAATGTCATATCCTGCATCGTGCGTATGACATGTATCAAAGCATACGGATAGTTTTTCATTATATTTTACACCATCAATAATTTTTGCGATTTCTTCAAAACTACGGCCGCATTCTGTTCCTTTTCCTGCCATCGTTTCTAACGCAATGTTAACCGTCTGATCTGGCGTTAATACTTCATTCAGTCCTTTAATAATTTGTTGAATACCAGCGTCTGCTCCTGCACCAACGTGCGCACCCGGGTGAAGAACGATTTGTTTCGCCACACCTAATGCTGATGTTCTCTCAATTTCCATACGAAGGAAATCTACACCTAATTGGAATGTTTCTGGCTTCGTTGTATTTCCAACATTAATAATATATGGCGCATGTACGATAATCTCTTCGATACCGTTTTGTTCCATATGTTTTCTTCCTGCTTCTATGTTCAATTCTTCAATTGGTTTTCTTCTTGTATTTTGCGGTGCACCTGTATAAATCATAAACGTCGTTGCACCGTATGAAACAGCCTCTTCACTTGCTGCTAATAACATTTTCTTACCACTCATGGAAACATGAGATCCAATCTTTAACATACAATCACCTCTTCAATATACAATAGATATAATGATAGCATAATTTGTAGAAATATGTAGTGAATTGTTTGTTCATAAAAAACGCACTACACAAATTTATATGACTATTTAAACAGACTATACTCTTCATTTAAATTAGCTGGATTAAGTGAAACTGTAATCAATATTTTCTATCCATATTGATTACGACTCTCACAAATAGCTAGATAAAAAAAAGATAAGGGATTTCCCTTATCTTTTTTTATTGCTATATTTTCTCTTCACTTTGTCACGTTCTGTTGCAAGTTTACGTTTATAGTTTGGTTTTACTTTTTTCGGCTTTTTAACAACTTTCGTTGCCATAACATCAAGTTCATCATTTGGTTTTTTACGGCTCTTACGACGACGACGTTCACCTAAATCCGCCCACTCATCTCCACGTAAATCTACATGTTTAAACTCGATATGACGTTGTTTTTCTAAACTATCTAACGCTTCTTCATTTGCTGGATCATAAATCGTCACTGCAATACCTGAATGGCCTGCACGTGCCGTTCTTCCAACGCGGTGAACGAAGAAATCTAAATCTGATGGAAGTTCGTAGTTAATAACATGACTAATTCCTTCAATATCAATACCACGTGCTGCTAAATCAGTCGCGACAATATATTGGAATTCAAGGTCACGAATTTGTTTCATCATTTTTTTACGATCACGAGGTGATAAATCACCATGAATTCGTCCAACTTTTAAGCCACGTTCCGTTAATCCATCAGCAACCTGATCCGCCATTTTTTTTGTATTCGTGAAAACAACTGCTAAATACGGTTTAAATTGTAGTAACATTCTTTTCACTAAATCGATTTTGTTACGATGTTTAGAAGGCACTAAATAATGCTCAATATTTCCAGCCGCAACTTGTTTTGGATTGATATGAATATGCTCTGGATTTTCCATGTATTTCTTCAGAAACGGTTTTAGTTTTTGAGGAATTGTTGCAGAGAAAACTAACATTTGCAAGTTTTTAGGCATGCGTGCTGCAATTTTATCTACATCATGAATGAATCCCATATCAAGCATTAAGTCTGCTTCATCGACAATAATCGTATTTGCTTTGTGAACAAACAGTGCTTGTTCTTCTACTAAGTCTTTAATACGTCCTGGTGTTCCAACTACAATATGAGGTTGTTTTTTCAACTTTTCAATTGATCGTTGTTTATCAGTTCCACCAATTAAACAACGCGCTGTAATCATTTGATCTTCCGCACAGAACTTTGTTAATTTCACGATTTCTTCGTAAATTTGTTGTGCTAACTCACGAGTAGGCGCTGTAATAACAAGTTGTACTTCTTCACGACCTGGGTTAATTCTGTTCAATGTAGGAAGTAAGTATGCATGTGTTTTCCCAGAACCTGTTTGGGATTGTCCAATTACACTTACACCTTTTTTCACGACCGGGAAAATTTTCTGTTGAATTCCCGTCGGCTCTGTAAAGCGTAGTTCACGAACTGCATCTATTAAAAATGGTTTAAAATCATACTGTGTAAAAGTTTGTTGTGTCATAAGTTACACCTTCTTTCTAAATTTCTACTGCGCGCACAAATCAGTCAAGTCTACATTATATCGAAATCTACAAGTAAAATCCATCTTTAGTTTAGGTTTTTACTTCAAAAACTAACCTTCTTCCCTCTTATTGCATATTGTATGTGTATATACCTAACTGAAGAAAGGAGGATTTCTCACATGTTTCCCAAATCCCCCATGAGGCAAATGTATCCGAATCCAGGGCAGCAACCTTATACACCATATCCAATTCCACAATTACCACCAATGGCACAAAAAAAGAAAGGATTTCTTGCTAAACTCTTTAAAAAACAAGATCCAACCGAACCTTTTATGCAAATGGTTCCGCCTTATCGACAAATGGAAGGGCCGCCACCAATGATGCACCAGCAACCGCCACCCCAATATCGGCAGCAATATCAACAACAATACCCTCAACAATATCAATATCAACAGCAATATCAACCATACATGCAACAGCATCCCGAGCAAATGATCCCTCCTCAAATGTATGAATCAAACGAAACGCGCGGCGGTGCAGCAACTACAGCCACATCAAGTAGCGGCATCGGTAGTTTTTTTTCGAATTTAATTTCGAATCCAACTAATATGATAAATAATATCGAAAAAGTATCACAAGTCGTTCAATCTGTAAGCCCTGTCGTCGAACAGTACGGTCCCATTATGCGTAACCTACCAAGCATTGTTAAAATCCTCACCTCTGGAAAAAGTACGGAAGAAAATCCAACCGAAGATCAAACTGAAGATCTAACAGAAAAGGTTGAGGTAGCAACTCCACCTCCTCCACCCAAAAAAAGAAAAAGAAAAAAAATCGTGATTGAGCCAGTCATTGAAAAAGAAGTACGAGAGGAGCCTGTTCAAAAAATAGCAACAAAACCAAAACTATATGTGTAACAATCCTTTGTTTTCTATCCACTCCTCCTTTATAATGTAAAAGACTATGCACAAAAGTATCCCTTGTTTAGAAGGAGAGGATTACTCATATGAAAATTGTTAAAATTTCCCCTCGTGGTTATTGCTACGGTGTTGTGGATGCGATGGTTATTGCACGTAACGCCGCATTAGATACATCATTACCAAGACCTATTTATATTTTAGGTATGATTGTTCACAACAAACATGTAACAGATGCATTCGAAGAAGATGGTATCATTACATTAGACGGCCCAAGTCGATTAGAAATTTTAGACAAAATCGATTCTGGTACTGTTATTTTCACTGCACATGGTGTTTCTCCAGAAGTTAAACAACGTGCAAAAGAAAAAGGTTTAACAACAATCGATGCCACTTGCCCAGATGTTACAAAAACACATGACCTTATTGAAGCAAAGAAAGCTGAAGGTTACCATGTCATTTATATCGGCAAAAAAAATCATCCAGAACCAGAAGGCGCAGTTGGTATCGCACCTGATATCGTTCATCTTATCGAAAGAGCCGATGATTTAAAAACATTAGAAATTCCAACGGATAAAATTTTAGTTACAAATCAAACAACGATGAGCCAATGGGATGTTCAACATTTAATGGAGGACATTCAGAAGAAATTCCCAACAGCAGAGTTCCATAAGGAAATTTGTTTAGCAACTCAAGTTCGCCAAGAAGCTGTTGCCAAACAAGCTGATGTTGCAGACTTAACAATTGTTGTTGGTGATCCGAAAAGTAATAACTCAAACCGTTTAGCACAAGTATCACAAGAAATCGCTGGTACGAAAGCATACCGAGTTGCAGACGTAAGTGAAATCAAACTAGAATGGCTACAAGGTGTAGAAAATGTAGCTGTTACAGCAGGTGCTTCTACTCCAACACCAATTACAAAAGAGGTTATCGCTTTCTTAGAACAATATGACCCAATGAATCCCGCTACATGGGAGAGGGTTCGAAAAGTACCGTTACAAAAAATATTACCTCGTGTAAAAGTGAAAAAAGAACAATAATAAAAACCGTTGCCTATATGAGCAACGGTTTTTATTATTGTTATACAAATGTAAATGGATCTGTATGTAACTGTGAAGCATGAATGTTTACATTAAGTTTCTTTGCATCTACTTTTTCTTGTAATTGCTTTTGTACGCCTTGCTTCATTACCTTTTCAACGTTATGTCCTGGATCAACTATATTTAAACCGAGCATCATCGCATCATGAGCCACATGATAATACATGTCACCCGTTACAAATACATCTGCTCCTTTAAATTTAGCTTGATTGATGTATTTGTTACCATCGCCACCAAGTACAGCTACTTTGCGCACTTTATCATCTAATTTTCCAACAACTCGCGCAGCCTTTACATCTAATGATTTCTTTACATGTTCTGCAAACTGTCCAAGTGTCATTTCTTCTTGTAAATATCCTATTTTTCCAAGCCCTAATGTTTCACCTTTATTATCAAGTGGATACACATCATATGCTACTTCTTCATATGGATGTGCCGTTACCATTGCTTTAATCACTTTTCTCTGTAATGAAGCTGGAATAATCGTTTCGATCCGCACTTCTTCTACGCGTTCTAACTGCCCAGTTTCCCCGATATAAGGATTTGTCCCCTCTTGAGGTATAAACATGCCTGTACCCCCACTGCTAAACGTACAGTGGCTATAACTGCCGATATGACCAGCACCTGCATCTCCTAATGCTTTTCTTACTTCTTCTGCATGAGTTTCAGGCACAAACACAACAATTTTTTTCATTTCTTCTGCATATGTCGGTGCCAAAACTTCTGTATTTTGCAATTCTAACGCCTCAGCAAGTAAATCATTTACCCCACCCTTAGCAACATCCACATTTGTATGTGCGGCATAGATTGCAATATCATTTTTAATACACTTTTCAATAATTTTCCCATACGCCTTATCTGTATGAATCGCTTTTAGCGGATTAAAAATTAAAGGGTGATGCGCAATAATGACATTAGCTCCTAATTGAATTGCTTCATCCACAACTTCTTCCGTTACATCTAATGCAATTAATACGTGCTGCACTGGTTTATTAAGCGCTCCAATCTGCAGGCCAATCTTATCTCCTTCCATCGCCAAATGCTTCGGATACATACTTTCAAATAAAGAAATAATTTCATGGCCATTTGGAATTTTACTCATGATAAAACCTCCCCTATCATTTTCATTTTCGCTTCTACTTCCGCACGCTTCGCTTTTGTTTCTTCTGAATCAGCCGCACGTTCTAACTGCTTTAAAATATTTTGGAAGTTTTTTAATTCTCCTTCCCACTTTTCTACGAAAGCTTCACTTTTTTCTTTTATTAAAAATGGTCCCATAAACAATTCAGCTTGTTTATTTTCAGAATAAGGAACCGTGATATCTCCTCGTTCCCCTACTAAAATTTCGTAAATTTTCCCATCTTCTTTTACGATTTTTTCATGGATAAGCTCCCATCCATTCTCAATAAACCATTCGCGAATGTGATGCGCTGCAATATTCGGCTGTAAAATTAAACGTGTTACACCGTCTAATTTTTCTTTACCACTTTCTAAAATATCACGAATTAACGCTCCGCCCATTCCAGCAACCGTAATTACATCTACTTCTCCTGGCGCGATAACAGCTAATCCATTCCCTTTACGCACATCTACTTTATCTTGTAAGCCACTTTCAGCTACAGTTGCTTGCGCAGAGCGAAATGGTCCATCTACAACCTCTCCTGCGACTGCTTTTGTAGCAATATTATTTATAATTGTATAACACGGTAAATACGCATGATCCGATCCAATATCAGCAACTGTAGATCCTACTGGTATTTCACGCACAACTTCTTCTAATCGTTTTGAAAGCTTTACTTCATTCATGTATTTCCATTACTCCTTCTCTTGTCAGTCTGTCTCCATGATAATGAATTTATAGTAGTTGTTGCAAGCCCCATAACAACAATTCACATCTCTATCATTCATCGTATTTTAGAAAATATAGAAAAACAAGCCCCTTGCATATGCAAGGGGCTTGTAATACGGAACTTTATTTTTTCTTCGATAACCAATCAGCTACTTTAGCGGCTTGATCAGCTGGAACTATATTCGGTGGCATATTGCCTTTTCCTTTCGAAAGAATTTCTTTAATTTCATCCTTTGAAAGTTTCCCACCAATTTTTTGTAAATTAGGTCCTACCGCCCCTTGTAACTGATCACCGTGGCAGCTCGTACAGCTTTGCTTCACAATATCCTCTGGCTTGGATGCTGTTTGTGCTGGTTTCCCGCCATTTTTTGCATCAGCTAACTCTTTAGATTTATTTAGCCCCTGAAATGAAAATACAAACATAACGATAATACCCAATGCTGCAATAAGAGCGAACGGAATCAGCGGATTACGTTTCATATCTCTTCTCCCCCCTCTATACCCCTAAATAGTTAGATGATTCAGTCATTTCCATTGTACTTGAAAACGCTCTATCAGAAAAGAGTAAACTACTAATCATTAAAAATATTCCATAAATTCAGTTTATTGTTTTTTATTGTTATATCGCTTATTATTTCGATAATTATTAACGTTTCTCATCATATTTTTCACTTTTCTACATATATTTTTGTATAGAATAAACAAAATTAATCGAAAAATCGAAAAATGAGCATTTGCAAATCAAAAGACAATTCTGTAAAATAAATTACAAGAAATTGTAATCGTTGCTGACAGCTAAAGTTTAACAAAAATTAACAAAATAAAAAAGTTTACTTCACAAAGGTGAAGTAAACTTAAAGGTAGCCTATTCTAAGAAATCCTTAAGACGCTTGCTACGGCTTGGATGTCTCAATTTACGAAGTGCTTTTGCTTCAATTTGACGGATACGTTCTCTCGTTACGCCGAATACTTTCCCAACTTCTTCAAGCGTACGAGTTCGTCCATCATCTAAACCAAAACGAAGACGTAGAACATTTTCTTCACGATCTGTTAGTGTATCTAACACATCTTCTAATTGTTCTTTTAGCAATTCATACGCTGCATGGTCCGCAGGCGATGTTGCTTCTTGGTCTTCAATGAAATCACCTAAATGGGAGTCATCTTCTTCACCAATCGGTGTTTCAAGAGAAACTGGCTCCTGTGCAATTTTTAAGATTTCACGTACTTTTTCTGGAGCAAGATCCATTTCTTCACCAATCTCTTCAGGAGATGGTTCACGTCCTAAATCTTGTAATAATTGACGTTGTACACGAATTAACTTATTAATCGTTTCAACCATATGAACTGGGATACGAATTGTTCTTGCTTGGTCTGCAATCGCACGTGTAATTGCTTGGCGAATCCACCAAGTTGCATACGTACTAAATTTGAAACCTTTGCGATAATCGAACTTTTCAACCGCTTTAATTAGACCCATATTCCCTTCTTGGATTAAGTCTAAGAAAAGCATACCACGGCCCACGTAGCGCTTTGCAATACTTACTACAAGACGTAAGTTTGCTTCTGCAAGACGACGTTTCGCTTCTTCATCGCCTTCTTCAATACGCGTTGCAAGTCGAATTTCTTCTTCTGCAGATAGTAAATCTACACGACCAATTTCTTTTAAATACATACGAACAGGATCGTTGATTTTAACCCCTGGTGGTACACTTAAATCATTGAGGTCGAATTCTTCTTCCGATTTTGCTATTTGGCGATTATTAGGGCCTTCGTCGTTGTCATTGTCGCCAACTAAGTCAATCCCTTGTTCACCTAAATATTCATAGTATTCATCCATTTGATCGGATTCAATTTCAAATCCATTCATGCGTTCTGCAATCTCTTCATATGTAAGAACGCCACGTTTTTTTCCGAGCTCAGTGAGTTGTTCTTTCACTTGCTCAAGGGTCATTTCAGTTTCAATTTGTTTAGAACGAGCTGGTTTGTCAGCCATCTGTTCCCCTCCTTACGCGAGATACAAACATTCATTATACTAAAAATTTATCAAAAAAGCTATTTTCTCGCTTTTTGATTTTGTAAATACGCTACATAATATTTAGCAGCCTCTACAGGATCTGTTTTTTCCATTTGTTTTATCTTGAAGATGATTTCCATCTTTTCAAGTTTTTCTTGATGACGTCTAAGCGTCTCCAAATGGCCTTGTAACACTTCTTCTGTGTATTCTGGATTAATAAATTCATCCGTCGAAATATCAGTAATAATATTTTTCAACTTTTCATCAGAGAGCCAACTTAAAAATGTTCCGACTGAAGGTTCATTTCCCTTTTCATAATATGCGTATAGTTCATATAAAATCCCTTTATGTTCTTCTGTATGAAAATCTTCTATGTGGGATTCCATACGAACGGCCACTTCTGGACTTTGCAACATATGGTAAATAATTTCTCTTTCTGCCCTTTCAAAACCTGTTAACTTCGGTTTTGTTTGAACAATTTGAGACGGCTTAGAAACCTGCTTTACTTGTTTTTGCTGTACCTTTTGTTCTTTGCGATATTGGTGCAATTGATTCAAAAGTGTTTCCATTGAATACGAAAATTCTTGCGATAATGACTTCAAATATGATTCTGCCTGCATCGCATCCTGTAACAACGATAACTCTTTTAAAACACTTTTCACATACTCTTCTTTGCCCGACTCATCTTGCAAATTTTTCCCTAAACGCAAATAATTTATTTTAAAACCAACAAAACTTATACTTGATTTCACAAGATTTTCAAAAGCAGTTGTCCCATATTGTTGCACATATTCATCAGGATCAAGCTTATCTGGCAAGGATGTAACTTTCACTTGGCAACCAACTTGCAACAATAATTGCCCTGCTTTCATCGTCGCTTCTCGCCCTGCTTTATCACCATCATAGCAAAGAACAACAGTTTCAACGTTACGTCGCAGAAGTTTTGCTTGTTCTTCAGTTAAAGCTGTTCCCATTGTCGCAACAGCTTCTTCCACACCACTTTTTACCGCAGCTAGTACGTCAGCATACCCTTCAAAAAGGACCACTTGCCCACGTTTTCTAATAAACGGCCTTGCTTGGTGGAAGTTATACAACAATTTACTTTTGTGAAAAATCGGTGTTTCTGGGCTATTTAAATATTTCGGAGTGTCATCTCCTAACGCCCTTCCACTAAACGCTATCACTTTACCTTGCAACGTATAGATTGGAAACATAACTCTTCCACGGAAGCGATCATAATGACTACCATCCTTCTCGCTTCTTATGAGAAGACCAGCTTGTTCCATACTTGAAAGCGATAAACCTCTTTTTTGTAAAATTTTCGTTGCTGCATCCCAAGCAGGTGACGCATAACCAATTTCAAACTTCTCAATCATCTCTTTTGTAATACCACGTTTTAACAAATACGAAAGTGCTTCATTTCCTTCTTCTGTATTTACTAATAAATGATGATAATACTTTTTCAAAAGTTCATGAGCCTGTTGCATGATGACAGTGTCATCAGATATGTCTTCTTGTTGTCCTTGCCCTGATGTATACTCTGCAACCGCAATTCCATTTCTTTCACCTAGCTTTTGAACAGCCTCGGTAAAAGCCAGCCCTTCCATTTTCATTAGAAAGGAAAATACATTTCCACCTTCTCCACATCCGAAGCAATGAAAAATTTGCTTATCAGATGAAACAGAGAATGAAGGAGAATTCTCACCATGAAACGGACAAAGGCCGAAATAGTTACGTCCCTGTTTTCTAAGTTGAACGTATTCACCAATCACTTCGACGATATCGGATGATGTTCGAATCTGTTCAACAACTTCTTCAGGAATTCTGTTCCCCATGACTCCATCTCCGTGTCGTATTTTGTATTCGATATAAATTAAAAAATTCCTTTATAATTCGACAATATTTTTTCTAAACTTATTAGAAAGTGTTGTCGATCACATTATCAAGCGATTTTGCAGACTCTTTTCTGCGTAACTTCGCAGATACGTACCTACTATATAAAATTGTATCCATTTGCTCATCTATTACAAATGTACCTCATGGAGACAATACATATGCACTTTTCACAAGAAGACTAGCAAGCACTATATCCTATGTGATCACGAGATCTGTTTCTTTTGCATGTTGATACATATAAAGAAATCAACTTTCGCTTATTCAGCATCTACATAGATCCAAATTCCCTTGCTACTTACTTAAACGATAAGCATACGATGTGACAAACAAAATTTTGACATGAAACTCGTTCCAACTTGCACAATTTTCAGCCTTCACAGTATATGCATCTGCATCAACTAATACCATATCGATGTTTTGCATATTTCTGTATTCTACATCCCTTCTGCGAATCCTTCCATAATGTGCGTTTTCTTGTATAGATTTTGTCGATTTAACGTAATTACATGTCTTTTCTTAAATCCTATCCCTAGTTTATTCTGAAAAATTAAAGTCTAAACGTAAAATATAGGTTTTTATCACAATTTTTTATTATAATATATTTTCTTCAACTACGCTACATATCCCTTTATTTTTTCATCTTCTATTTCAGGATAGCGAAACCCTAACTTTAACATAATAAAAAGACAGAAGAATATAAGTATAACCACTTCGCTATCATCTATTACGAAATCAGCAGACACTGTGTTTCTCACGAGCGAAAAAAGCACATTCACCTTTGGTAAATGTGCTAAAACATTTTTTGGTTTTGCACTGCATTCACAATAATGTTAGCTGTTTCTTCAATCGCTTTGTTCGATACATCAATTACTTGACAATTTATTTTACTAACTACATTCTCAAAGTGATCAATCTCTTCTTTAATACGATTAATATTGGCATATGTTGCTCCGTCACTGAGTCCAAGTGATTTCAATCGCTCTTTTCGAATATGATTTAACTTCTCTGGCGTAATTTTCAAACCGAAGCATTTTTCTTTAGCCACTTGATATAGTTCTTCAGGTGGATCTACTTCTGGTACGAGTGGTACGTTGGCAACTTTCAAACGTTTGTTATGAGCTAAATATTGAGAAAGTGGTGTTTTTGATGTGCGCGAAATCCCAATTAACACGATATCTGCTTTTAAAATACCACGTGCATCTCTACCATCATCATACTTCACAGCAAACTCAATCGCTTCAATCTTTTTAAAGTATTCTTCATCTAATCTACGAACAACACCAGGCTCATATCTAGGCACTTGCCCTGTAATTTCTTCAATTTGATCGATTAGAGGCCCGATAATATCATATGCCTCTACACCTTCTTTTGCAGCCTCTGTCACTAAATACTGGCGCATGTCAGGCTTTACTAACGTAAAACAAATAAGCGCTTGATTGCTCTTAGCAATCGAAATCACTTCTTTTAATGTCCCTGTATCTTCTACATACGGTACACGTCTAATATCAGGAGCAAATGGGAATTGCCCCATTGCTGCTCGAACAACCAAATCAGCCGTTTCTCCTACAGAGTCAGATACGACATATACGATTTTATTATCCATTACATTACCTCACTTTAAACAAATTACACTTATTCGTTATTTACTAAGTTTACAAACGCACGTGTAATATTTGTTTTTGTAATTCGTCCAACCACTTCTAAACCTTGTTTCGTATCTTTTACAACTGGCATCGCATCAATCTGTCTTTCTATTAATTCCATCGCAATATCATATAAAGAATCTTCTCTACGACACATCGCAATGTTTGGCATCCTTGTCATGATAATATTAACCGGAAGTGAGGTTAAATCCTGCTTTCCTAAGCTAGCTCGTAATAAATCTTTACGAGATACAACGCCTACTAATAGAGTCGATTGATCTACAACGAATAATGTACCTACATCCTCTAAAAACATAGTACAAATTGCATCGTATACTGATACATTTTTGTCAATTACGACTGGTCTAGATTGATAATCTTGTACTTTAATTTTCTTAACAGCTTCAGATAATAACTGCCCCCCAGTTTTACCCGTATAAAAATAACCTACGCGTGGACGTGCTTCTAAATAACCAGCCATCGTTAAAATTGCTAAGTCTGGTCTTAGCGTTGCACGTGTTAACCCCAATTGCGCAGCAATTGACTCCCCTGTAATAGGACCGTGATCTTTTACAATCTGAATGATATGTTCTTGCCGTTTATTCAGCTCTATGATAATCACCACCTTTAATGCACAACGAAAAAAGTTATACTATCTCTTAAATATTATATACTAAATATGCTATTCGAAAAAGAAAGGATGTAAAAAGGACCGTATACGGCCCCAAATTATATTTGAAACTTATCAAGTTGTTCTAAGAAACGTCTTGATTTCAAATAAATCCCGCAATATTCATCATAATATGTATTCAATACTAAACGCATTTGTTTTTTTGTGCTATCCTTCACTGATACATTGCCAAGTCTATGTAAATCGAAGTGGTAAAAAAGACGCAATAATTTATGAACGGCTTCCCCCACTGGTATACGATACTGATCTTGCTCAGCATGACGCGAGCACAGAAAACCGCCTTCCCGAACAGAGAAGGCGACAAAATCTGTTTCTTGATGACAAATCGCACATGTATCAAAGTACGGGCGCATCCCTAATACCGGAAGCATTTTCGTTTGATAAATTAATGATAATACTTCTGGATCAACACCCTCACACATATAATGCAACGTTTGATATAACATTTCAAATAAATATGGATTATGTTTTTTATCTTCTGTTGCTTTATCAGTTAACTCAACAATAAATGATGCATAAGCAGTTAAAAATATATCCTCGCGAATTTCTTTCATAGTTGAAATAATCTCGCCTTGTTGCAAAGTTCCAAGTCCAGATCCCATTTGAATAAGAAAATGACCATGTGTCATAAGTTGCGAAACAGATGCTAACCGGCTTTTCGGTTTTTTCGCTCCTCTTGCCATTGCACTTACCTTACCAAGTTCTCTTGAGAATATTGTAACAATCTTGTTCGTTTCTCCGTAATCTGTCGTACGGATAACGATGCCCTCAACTTTTTGAAACATGTTCGTCACCATCCAAGGTTTGAACAAAACGGGTCAAGAAATTGGAGAGTCTAGATGCGCTAGCTCCTCTTCATGTTGATCCATCTCATCGTTTACGTCTTTTTCCATTTCTTTCAAAAGCAAATACGTCTCAATGCTTCCTGTTTTGGAGAAAAACTTCCAGGTAAAATCTAGCATAAGAATCCACCTTTCTCAATAAGCGTAGCCTATAAACCAATTTCCTTTGTTGTTATTAAATTGACCCATTTTGTCCATTTTCATGTGAGAAAAATTTTTCCTAATTTATCAAAACTCATAAAAACCAATAATCAGCGGATGAACAAAACATCCGCTGATTACAGCTTTACTCTATTTTAATACTCGTCTTCGCGGAAACCAAGGTCACGAAGCTGAGACATTTTATTACGCCAATCTTTTTGCACTTTTACCCATACTTCTAAAAATACTTTAGAACCAAGTAATGCTTCAATATCAAAACGAGCTCGCTTACCGACTTCTTTTAACATCTTCCCTTGTTTTCCGATAATAATCCCTTTTTGCGACGGACGTTCAACAACAATCGTTGCATTAATATAAACTGCCCCGCCCTCGCGTTTTTGAATTGCATCGATAACAACAGCCACAGAATGCGGCACTTCTTCACGTGTTAAATGTAGTACTTTCTCACGAATAAGCTCTGCAATAATAAATCTCTCCGGATGATCCGTTACTTGATTATCTGGGTAGTATTGTGGTCCTTCTGGTAAATACTTTTTAATTGTTCCAATTAACGATTCCACATTATTACCGTCTAATGCAGAAATTGGTACAATCTCTGCAAAGTCATGTAGTTTGCGATATTGATCAATTAACTCTAATAATTGTTCTGGATGAACTTGGTCAATTTTATTAATAACTAAAAATACTGGTTGTTTCGTTTCTTTTAACTTCTCGATGATGAATTCTTCACCACGACCAAAGCCTTCGACAGCATTAACCATAAAAAGAACGATATCAACTTCTTTTAATGTCGTTTGCGCCATCTTCACCATGAAGTCGCCTAGTTTATGTTTAGGTTTATGTATTCCTGGTGTATCAATGAAAATTACTTGTGAATCATTTTCTGTATATACGCCTTGAATTTTATTACGAGTTGTTTGTGGCTTGTCACTCATAATAGCAATTTTTTGACCAATAATACGATTTAAAAATGTAGATTTCCCAACATTCGGTCTGCCAATAATAGAGACAAAACCTGATTTATAACCTTTTCTATTCATGTAAATCCTCCGCTAAAAATGCTCCTGGTAACAATTCTGCGACTGTTGTCTCTTGAACGTCACCATGTAAATTTGATAGGTATACTTTCGTATCCTGTTTACATAATTCTACCATAACTTGTCGACATGCTCCACAAGGAGGTACTGGACGCTTTGTATCCGCTACAATCGCGATAGCTACAAACTCTTTATCTCCTTCAGAAACCGCCTTAAATAAAGCTGTTCTTTCTGCACAGTTACATAAACCATATGATGCATTCTCAACATTACATCCACGATATACTTTTCCATCCTGTGTTAATAATGCTGCACCTACTTGAAATTTAGAATATGGTACGTACGCTTTTTTACGCGCTTCGATTGCTTCTTGAATTAATTGTTTACTATTCATATTCCCGCATCCTTCCTGTTCACAGCTGTGAATAGATACACTCTCTTATTAAAGGCCTTTACGGCATCTTCAAAGCTTAATAAAAGCTTTGGAATGCAACTATACCACATACGGTAAAAAGATAATAGCACCAATTATAACGGCTATTATCACAAATAATAAAACCGCTCCCGCTGCGACATCCTTTGCAACTTTCGCAAACGGATGTATATCAGCAGTCGCTAAATCTACTGTTTTTTCCACAGCCGTATTTACCATCTCTAAGCTCATTACAATTCCTATTACAATAAGTAATATCAGCCACTCTACTTTCGTAATATGGAAATAAAAGCCGCAGCATATAACAATGACTGCGGCTAAATAATGAATTTTCATATTTCGTTCATGACGAAGACAAAAGAATATACCAACTATAGCATATCCAAAACTATCTATAAGTTTTCCTTTTTTCATCGCCCTAATCCAAATGCTTCTAAAATTTCTTTTTGTCTTCCAAACATTTCTTTTTCATCCTCTTCTGTCATGTGGTCATAACCAAGTAAATGTAAAAAGCCATGTAACGCTAAAAAGCCAAGTTCACGATCAAAAGAATGTCCATACTCTTCAGCTTGTTCTTTTGCTCTCGGAATAGAAATAATAAGGTCACCTAACATACGTGGCATCTCTACGCCTACAATTTCCATTTCTCCTTCTCCCATTTCTTCCATAGCAAAAGAAATGACATCAGTAGGCTGATCCTTATCTCGGTAATCACGATTAATCTCGCGAATGCGTTCGTTATCTACAAATGTCACCGATAACTCCGCACCATCCTCTATTTTTTCCATTTGAGCTGCTTTTCCTAATATCTCACGAATTAAATTCACATATTCTTCTTTCACTTCTTCTGTTTCATCAATGAAATCAATTAATAAACTCATTCTTTCTCCTTCTCTTCCGGTGGTTCCGGATATGTAATACGCGAATGGAAAATACCATTTAACGTTTCACATAACGTTTTTCCAACGATTTGTAGTTCCTTAAATGTCAAATCACATTCACTAAATTGTCCATCTTGCAGGCGATCTTTAATAATACTTTGTACCAAATTATTAATTTGCTCTGGCGTTGGGTGATTCATAGAACGTACCGCCGCCTCAACACTATCCGCAATACCAACGATTGCCGATTCTTTAGAAGTTGCTTTTGATCCCGGGTAACGGAACATCTCTTCTGTATATTTTTCTTTATCTTCTTTAATTGCCTTATAATAAAAATATTTAAGGAGCGTTGTACCATGGTGTTGTCCAGCAATATCGATAATTTCTTGCGGAATATGGTATTCTTCGAGCATTTTTACTCCATCGGTTACATGAGCAATGATAATATCTTTACTCGTCACAGGATCTAATTTATCATGTGGATTTTCAATTCCCATCTGGTTTTCAATAAAGAATTGCGGTTGTACTGTTTTTCCTACATCATGATAATACGCCCCTACACGCGCTAATACACCATTTGCTCCAACCGCTTCACAAGCCGCCTCAGAAAGATTAGCTACCATTACACTATGATGATATGTTCCTGGCGCTTCTAACAAAATTCTACGCAAAAGCGGATGATTCGGACTTGATAATTCCATAAGCTTCATACTTGATACAATTCCGAGTCCACTTTCTAAATATGGTAATATCCCCATAGCCAAAACGGATGAGATAATTCCTGAAAGGGAAGCCATTAATAATTGCGTACCAATTTCAAGAGGTGAGAAATTCCCATTGCGTAATAATAATAACGCCGCCAAAACGACTACATTTAAGATAGAAACGAGTATACCAGCTTGTAAAATCATCGTACGACGATTTTTTTCTCTTAAGAAAATACTCACTGATAATGAACTCAATAACACATAAATACCTACACTATAATTTAGTGTACTTGTTACTCCTTCATTAAACATAATACTTCCGCACACAGAAAAAATCATACTTGTTAAAAATACAAATCGATCGCCAATCATTAGTTTTACAAGTATTGTTCCCATCGCAACTGGGACAACATACGCAATTCCTGCATATTCAAGCCTTTGAAACAAACTAATAATTTTCATTAAAACAATCGTGATAGACAAAATTGTGATATACGCTAAAATGTACGGTCTATCTTCTCTTTTCCGCTGTAAAAATACTTCAAACTGCTTATGCATAAAGTATAGTAACACACCAATGAGCACAGCTAATCCAACATAAGGCTGAAAACTATTACCTTTCTCTAATAAACCTACTAATTTCAACTGATTATACATATCACTTGAAATTGTTTCACCTTCTCTAACAATAACTTGCCCTTGAAGAATATAAACAGGTGGAACTAAATCTTCTTCCGCTTTCTTCTTCTCTTTCGTTACAGCTGGATCATAAAAATAATTTGCTGTAATCGCATATGATCCTAACGCATTAACAGCTTCTTTCAATCCGCTATTCACATTAAGGCTTTTCATTTCATTAACAAATCGCTCTTTCGCTGCCATTTCTTCGGACATTTTAATATTTCCACCCATAATAACACTAACAGACGTTAAAGCCGCATTCTTTGCTAATTCTAATTGATCCGGTTCTGCATTAATAAAGTATAATAAATTCTCATCAGATAATTCCTTTGTTAAATTAGATGGCAACTTCTTCTTCAACTTTTCTAATTTATTAGCATCGGTCATCTTTTTTTGTTCTTCAGGTCCAGCAGCTTTCATCTCCTGAATTACTTCATTTACCTTAGCAAACACATCATTTACAATATCTACTCTATTTTGTTTATATTCACTTCTATATGTATATTGATCCCCAACTTTTTGAGCGGCCTCTTGTTTTTTTCTGTCCGTTATAACCTTATCTTCAATTTTAATAGGAGAATGAATTGTTTTTTTAGCAATAGAATACATATCAACATCTAATTGCTCTGGTTTCACATTATTCATAAGTGCAAAAAACAGCACAGCTCCTAATAAAACGTAAGAAATCCAACTTAGTTTTTTCGAATGTTGTAAATTACGAAACCACTTAGAAATTTCTTGAGATCTTAACATGATTTCAATACCTTCTCCTCTCCAGAAATAAAGTGAAACTATTTATAGCTTTCATTTCTTCTAGCCAACGATACTTTTAGGCAAGGCAATATTTTTGTACACCAGTACCTATAGTTTATTTCTCTTATCTTTTATGATAGTAAAAAATATGCCGTTCGCCAACCTTAATACAAAAAGAAATGATCCTGACAAATAGGATCATTCCATTTTATCATATGCCTCAATAATACGTTGCACCAGTGGATGCCTTACAACGTCCGTTTGTTCTAATGTAATGAACGAAAGACCTGATACACCAGATAAAATGTTAGAGGCTAGCGTAAGCCCTGATTTTACCCCTTTTGGTAAGTCCACTTGTGAAGGATCCCCCGTAATAACCATTTTAGAACTAAAGCCTAATCTAGTTAAAAACATTTTTATTTGTGCACCTGTTGTATTTTGCGCTTCATCTAAAATAACAAATGAATCATCGAGCGTACGCCCTCTCATATAAGCAAGAGGCGCGATTTCAATTACACCTCTCTCCATCATACGCTGCGTATATTCTTGTCCAAGAATATCGTGCAGAGCATCATACAATGGACGTAAGTACGGATCTACCTTCTCTTTCAAATCACCCGGTAAAAACCCTAAACTTTCTCCAGCCTCTACAGCCGGTCTCGTTAAAATGATTTTCTTTACATACCCTTGCTTTAAAGCTCTCACAGCCATTACTACTGCTAAGTATGTTTTCCCAGTCCCGGCAGGTCCTATTCCAAATACAATATCATTTTTCTTCATTGCATGAATATATCTTCTTTGTCCCATTGTTTTTACACGAATGGATTTACCTTTTGCCGTTTTAAAGATTTCTTCTTCATATAACTCTTCAAATTGAGCAATTTTCCCTTGTTGTGCGAGCTGAATTGCATAAGCAACATCTCTTTCTGCAATAGATACACCTTTTCGAATAACAACAAGTAATTGCTGTAAGATTTTTTCTACGAGTGTCACAGTTTCAACTGCTCCAGATGCATGAACAGTTTCACCTCTAGTTACAATTGATACATTCAGTTCCCGTTCAATTACTTTCAAATGAGCATCATTGACTCCAAAAAGAGCGATTGCTTCGTTAGTATTTTCCAATTGTTGGTTCATTTCTACTAATTGTTCTGCCATTACTCAGTCTCCTTGAATATCGGATTCGGATATTGGTTGTGGCTCTGCAATATTTTCAATCACAGTATAATGCAATGTGACTTTTAGTTGATCCGCCTCAACCTCTTTACTCAAAATCTTATCACTTACAATCATAGCATGTTCATCCAATTTTTTCTTTAGTTCTTTTTCAGCCATCTCTTTTGCTACTTTCATTGCCTGTTTTTCTGTATATTCCCGGTTCGCTTCTTCCTCTTCTCGCACTACATCTTTTTCGTATGCAATCGGTAGTGTAAAACCAAATAATTTCACATCATGCTTTACACTTTCAGTACGGGAGCGTTTATACTTATCATGTTGAAATCCCCATATTTTTATTTTCGCACTCCCCAATTTAAGATAATGCTCATTATACGTATTGCCAGTATATACTTGAAATTTTGTTTTCAGTGGCACATTCACATTAGATGTATACCACGTTTCTCCATATACAATACCTTTCGCCGAAACAATCGTTGGACTCTCTTCATTACCGTATACCCCCGATACAAGAAGCTGCCCTTTTTCTACATGATCATTTTTGAGAACGACTGGTTTTCCTACTTCAACAAATGTTTTTGTAACAATCGCTTCTTTTTTTGCCACTAAGTTTTGCGGCCTTTGTTCCTTTTCTTTTTTCGGCTCGTTTTTTTCAACAATTTTAAAATGATACGTCGTTCCTCTTATTTCTAGTCCCGCCCAAGTAATTGCATTAATATTATCTGTCAAATGACGTTGTACATCTTCTACACTAGGCATTTGGAATTGTAATTTCCCCTTTTTAATACCCATTTTGTCCAATTCTTTCATCAATATATATTCTGTTTCAGGTTTTGCTCCTGTAATTTCAATTTTCCAAACCATATTTGATAATGCAATCATACCAAAAAAGAAAATTAAAAACCCAATTAAGAATCCACTATTTTTAATTAAGCGCTTATTCCAAAAAGGAAAACCATAACGCCCAATAAAATATAGTTTACACTCATTTTTTCTATAAATCGGCTTTATTTTTTTCACATCTCGTAATAGTATACAAAAGACTAACGTTTCATCGGCAATTTTCTTAACGTCCCAAACTAATAATTTCCTACGCACACATTCGTTAACGAACCGTTCCGCTCCTCTACCTTCAATCCGTACCTTTACATATCCAAGCCACTTTATAAACCATTTATTTTTCATCTACTACCTTCACTACCTTTCCAAAAGTAGACACACTACTTTTCACTTTAATTAGCAAAATAGCTCGTACGAAAATAAAATAAAGAGTTTTATTTTCCATAAATAGCGGGATAAACTACATAGTAGAGGCAAATCATTAGAATAAAGAAGAAAAACTTCACATACGGAAGTTTCCCTTACTTCTCTTTCTGTTCGTCTTCTAAAAACGTCACTTGCTCAATTATCCCTTCAAGCAAAAGCTCTTCCGGAAGGATTGTTTTAATAACAAAGGACTGCCCCTTAATTAATAACTGACCATGCTTTAACAACAATCTTACTTCTTTATCTGAAAACACTAATAAACCTCGATGATTTTCTATATAGATATGCACTTGCCCAACAAGCGTGATCCGAGGTAGATCCATTAGCACATCCACTGGCAGGTCTATTTGCTTCGTTAACCAATTCTTCATTTGTTCTAATTTTTTCATCCCAAAAGACCCCCTCTCATCCCATATGTATGAAAAAAGAGCTTGTAATATCACGTCCAAACTGAAAAAAAGCATAAAAAAACGTCTCATACGAAATGAGACGTTTTTTTATGCTAATAGCTGGATAACCAGCTTATTCACAAGTGATCCGTCTGTTTTACCTTTTACTTTCGGCATAACAGCAGTCATCACCTTACCCATATCTGCTTTAGAAGTAGCACCAACTTCAGAAATAACTTGTTTGATTACATCAACTAGCTCTTCTTCAGTTAATTGCTCTGGCAAATATGCGCTTAAAATCTGAATTTCACTTTGCAGTTTATTAACAAGGTCTTCACGACCAGCTTTTTTAAATTCAAGGAGGGAGTCCTTATGCTGTTTTACTTCACGAGCTAAAACTGTTAGTTCCTCTTCTTCAGTAAGAGTATGCTGTAGTTTAATACCTTCATTTTGTAAAGCAGCCTTAACCATACGAATGACGGTTAATTTTTCTTTTTGTTTATTCTTCATCGCTTGTTTCATATCATCGTTTAAACGACCGAGAAGACTCATAACTTACACCCTCTCTTAGAATTTACGCTTTCTTGCCGCTTCAGATTTCTTCTTACGTTTTACACTTGGTTTTTCATAAAACTCGCGCTTTCTTGCTTCAGCAAGTGTACCAGTTTTAGAAACCGATCTTTTAAAACGGCGAAGTGCATCCTCCAAAGACTCGTTTTTACGAACGACTGTTTTTGACATTCTCTTTCCCTCCCTCCGAAACATCACACTTACATACTAACTTCAGCATGCAAAAAGAAACACTTCTTCAGCATGTCTTTTACGATTATAATACATTTTATCACTTCAGGTCAACTATTTGGCAGAATAAAAGAAGAATAGATGCTCTTCCTTTTTCAAAAACTATGCAGATAACTGTTATCCTTTCTCCTGAAGACAACTATATTTTCGTCATTACACCTTTTTTCATGCAGGAACGCACGACACAACTACTCATTTCGTACATTTTCAGTACTTAACTTCTCCACTAAAAAAGAAAGCATGCAAATCGTTTCCGTTTGCATGCTTTTTTTTATGCGCTTGCTGATTCCTTTTTCACATCATCTTCAAGAACACGAACAAATTGCGCTTCGTTATATGGATAACCAGCTTTTGTGATTTTCACTTTCACTAGTTTACCGATTAATTCTTCTGATCCTTCAAATACAATCTTCAAGTAGTTATCTGTATAACCTACATATAAACCTTCACGGTCGCCCTCTTTGAATTGCTCTTCTGGAATAATTTCAAGTACTTCACCTTCAAACTGTGACGCATATTCTTTCGCTAATTGATTAGATAGTTCAATTAAACGATGAACACGATCGTTCTTCACATCTTCAGGAACTTGATCTTCCATACGTGCTGCAGGTGTTCCTGTACGTTTTGAGTACGGGAATACGTGTAACTCAGAGAAGCGATTCTCTTTAATGAAATTGTATGTTTCCATGAATTCTTCTTCTGTTTCACCTGGGAAACCAACGATTACGTCCGATGTAATCGCAAGACCTGGTAACGCTTCTTTCAAACGATCTAAACGCTCTTGGAAAAATTCCATCGTATACTTACGACGCATACGCTTTAATACAGTATTAGATCCAGATTGCAACGGAATGTGTAAGTGACGTACAACTACTTCAGACTTATCTAACACTTCAATGACTTCATCTGAAATCTGACTCGCTTCAATAGAAGAAATACGAAGACGTTTTAATCCGCCTACTTCCGCTTCCATATCACGAAGTAATCCAGCTAAGTTATAATCTTTAATATCTTCACCGTACCCACCTGTATGAATACCTGTTAATACGATTTCTTTATAACCTGCATCTACTAATTGCTGCGCTTGTTTAATAACTTCTTTCCCATCACGAGAACGCATTAAACCACGCGCCCAAGGAATAATACAGAATGTACAGAAGTTATTACAACCTTCTTGTATTTTTAAAGATGCACGTGTACGATCCGTGAAATAAGGTACATCCAGTTCTTCGTATACACGTGTTTTCATAATGTTGCGGACAGCATTAATTGGTTGACGCTCTTTACGGAATTCTTCGATGTATCCTAACATCTTTTCACGATCTTGTGTACCAACTACAATATCTACACCTGGAATCGCCATAATTTCCGCTGGAGATGTTTGTGCATAACATCCCGTTACACAAATAACCGCATCTGGGTTTTGACGAACAGCACGTCTAATAACTTGACGACTTTTCTTATCTCCCGTATTTGTTACTGTACATGTATTAATAACATATACATCAGATTTCTTTTCATATTCAGTTCTTTCATATCCACCTTGTTTAAACAATTGCCAAATGGCTTCTGTTTCATAGTGGTTTACTTTACAACCTAACGTATGGAACGCAACAGTTGACATTGATCATCACCCCATCAATTCAAAATGATACGAAGCAGCACCTAACGCGTATAACGGCGCAGTTTCTGTTCTTAAAATTCTTGGTCCTAAACTACATGGTACAAATTTATGTTCACGAAGCGCTGTAATCTCTTCCTCAGCTAAACCGCCTTCTGGGCCAAATACAATCAATAGCTTTTGACCTGGTTTCATCATCGTTAAAGCTTTCGCAAAATTAGATTTCTCGCCTTGTTTTGCTTCCTCTTCGTAAGCAACAAGACAAACATCATACTCATCACTCATTGAAAGCAATTGTTTAAACGATGCTGGAGCGTGTACTTCTGGAATTTCACTTCTATGTGATTGTTCCGCAGCTTCTTTCACAATTTTTCTTAAACGCTCAACTTTTTTATCAGCTTTTTTCGCATCCCATTTTACGATAGAGCGAGATGCTTGAAATGGTAAGAATGCAGCTGCCCCAAGCTCAGTTCCTTTTTGAAAAATTAACTCTAGCTTGTCTCCTTTCGGCAGTCCACTTGCAATCGTCACGAAAACAGGAAGTTCACTTGACGCCTCTATCCATTCTACAATAGCCGTATTAATAAATTCACTGGTAATTTCATCAATTGAACATACGGCTGTTTTTCCGTTTACACAGCAATAAATGTGATCACCAGCTGACATACGCATCACTCTTGCGATATGATGTACGTCATCACCTACAATGCGAATACTTGTCTCATTTACATATTTCTCTTCTACAAAATAACGTTGCATATAATCACCTTAGTAGAGTTTCGTTCCTTTCGTAAGCCAATACTTACGAAAAGAACGAAACGTTATCATTTTTCATATAACAAACGGCAAGTCCCTCACCTTATAGTGAGAGACTCCTCTTTTCATTATAGACTAAAATCTATATTACGCATTTCGTGCAATAATTGCTACCCAATCTTCCATTCGTAACACTTCTTCAATTGTAAATCCAGCTTTTTCTAGCGCTTCAGAAATTACTTTTTCCTTCGCAGCAATAATACCCGATGTAATAAATAATCCGCCTGACTTCACAACTCGTGCTGCATCTTCAGGGAATAAAAGAATAATTTCTGCTAATAAGTTAGCTACGATTAAATCAACAGGGCCTTCAATACCCTCTAAAAGACTATTTTGTCCAACAGTCACGATATCATCTGTTTTATTTAAACGTACATTCATTTCTGCACTTTCAACCGCAACCGGATCTAAATCATATGCTTGAACAGAAGACGCACCTAGTTTTGCTGCTGCAATACTCAGTACACCAGAACCTGTTCCTACATCAATGATCGTGTTACCTGGCTGTACTGTTTTTTCTAAAGCACGGATACACATCGTTGTTGTTGGATGAGTTCCTGTCCCAAACGCCATACCTGGATCTAATTCAATAATCTTTTCTTCCGGAGAAGATGGTGTATATTCTTCCCAAGTCGGTACAATTGTGAATGTATCAGAAATTTGTACTGGATGGTAATATTTTTTCCAAGCAGTGGCCCAATCTTCTTCATTGACTTCGTTAACGGTAATATTTCCAGTACCAATTTCGATGTCGTAAGATGGAAGCACATCAATAGATGATTTTACACCTGCAATTGTTTCATGTAAAGAATCCGTTTGCGGGAAATATGCTTTTATTAACACACCTTCTGCCGGATACTCATCTGGGTTCAATGCATAAATTTCACCATATTGTTGCTCGCGCTCTTTCGTCAACTCCGCTGGGTCCTCAATCGCAACTCCACTAGCACCAGCTTCATGTAAAATATGAGAGACAGCTTCTACTGCTTCTTCTGTTGTATGAATACTAATTTCTGACCATTTCACAATTTACCAACTCCATTTTTTATTTCCATTATTCCCCTTTGAAAGCACGTTTAAGCTTTCCGAATAAACTATCATCCTGCTCTTCTTGTCCTGCAAATTCACGTAATAAATCTTTTTGATGTGAAGTTAATTTCGTCGGTACAACAACACGCACGACTACATATTGATCTCCTTGACCGTATCCACGTACGTTCGGAGCACCTTTTCCTTTTAAGCGGAATTCTGTTCCTGTTTGTGTTCCTGCTGGAATTTTCAGCTTCACTTTACCATGAACAGTAGGAACTTCTACTTCAGCACCAAGTGCCATTTGTGCAAATGTTAATGGCATTTCGCAAATAATGTGATCTCCTTCACGCTCAAAGAATTCATGACTTCTTACATGAACAACAACATATAAATCTCCTGCTGGCCCGCCATTTACACCCGCTTCACCTTTTCCAGATACACGGATTTGTTGACCATTATCGATACCTGCTGGAATTTTAACGTTAATCTTTTTACGTTTACGTACTTTACCAGAACCGTGACATGTCGTACATTTTTCTTTAATCATTTGACCAGTTCCTGAACAATGACCACAAGCTTGACGGTTTACGATACGACCAAATGGTGTATTTTGTTCTACACTTACTTGCCCTGATCCTGAACAATGTTTACATGTTTCTTTTGAAGTTCCTGGTTTTGCCCCGCTACCTTTACAAGTATCACATGGATCTTCTACTGGAATCTCTACATTTAACTCTTTACCAAAAATCGCTTCTTCAAAATCTAAAGTAACTTGATATTGTAAGTCAGCACCTTGGCGCGGAGCATTTGGATCACGACGTCTGCCGCCACCGCCGCCAAAGAATGAACTAAAGATATCTTCAAACCCGAAGCCACCGCCGAAGTCTCCTCCGCCGCCAAAGCCACCGAAACCTTGATTTGCACCAGCATGACCAAATTGATCATATTGCGCACGCTTTTGATCGTCGCTTAATACTTCGTATGCTTCTTGTACTTCTTTAAACTTTTCAATTGCATTTTCTTCTTTACTTACGTCTGGATGGTATTTTTTAGCCAAACGACGATAAGCTTTTTTTATTTCATCTTTTGAAGCGCCCTTGCTAAGTCCAAGGACCTCATAATAATCTCGTTTACTCATAAATTTACAACCCCCGAATCTTTCACATAAACGTAATTTTAACACCGAAAGAAAGTGCTTTGCAACAAAGTTTCCTCACTTACAGTATGCAAAGTAAAAAACTTAAGAACCTCACACTTTTCTCCTCATTCGTGAAAAAAGCCAAAGCCAAGGCACGCTTGACTTTGACTTTTTGTCATCTTACTTATTTATTATTACTTATCTTCTTTTACTTCTTCAAACTCAGCGTCTACTACATTGTCTTTCTTCGCGCCAGCATCTTGTGCTCCTTGTGCACCTTCTGCTTGCCCTGCAGCTGCTTGAGCTTGCTCGTATAATTTAACAGTTAATTGTTGTACGATTTCTTGTAAAGCGTCTTTTTTCGCACGGATTTCCTCAAGCTCGTTCTTCTCAATCGCAGCTTGTAATGCCTCTTTCGCTTCTGTTGCTTTCGCAACTTCAGCAGCATCCACTTTACCTTCTAAATCTTTTACAACTTTATCTGTTTGGAATACAAGTTGGTCAGCTTCGTTACGAAGTTCAACTTCTTCTTTACGTTTTTGGTCAGCATCAGCGTTTGCTTCTGCTTCTTGTACCATACGTTCTACCTCTTCATCAGAAAGACCTGAAGAAGATTGGATTGTAATAGCTTGCTCTTTGCTTGTTCCTAAATCTTTCGCACGTACGTTAACGATACCGTTCGCATCAATATCGAATGTTACTTCGATTTGTGGAATACCACGTGGTGCTGGTGGAAGGTCTGTTAATTGGAAACGACCTAATGTTTTGTTGTCAGCTGACATTGGACGCTCACCTTGTAATACGTGAATGTCTACTGCTGGTTGGTTATCAGCAGCTGTTGAGAATACTTGTGACTTACTTGTTGGAATTGTAGTGTTACGCTCGATTAATTTCGTGAATACGCCACCCATAGTTTCAATACCTAAAGAAAGTGGAGTTACGTCTAATAATAGTACGCCTTCTACATCACCAGTAAGTACGCCACCTTGAACTGCAGCACCTAATGCTACAACTTCATCAGGGTTTACACCTTTATATGGTTCTTTACCAGTTTCACGTTTAATAGCTTCTTGTACAGCTGGGATACGAGTAGATCCACCAACAAGGATAACTTTATCTAATTCGCTTGGAGCAAAACCAGCGTCTTTTAATGCACGACGAGTTGGCTCTAATGTTCTTTCAACAAGACCTGCTGAAAGCTCTTCGAATTTCGCTCTTGTTAATGTTAATTCTAAGTGTAATGGACCTGCAGCTCCAGCACTAATGAATGGTAATGAAATTTGTGTTTGTGTCACGCCAGAAAGATCTTTTTTCGCTTTTTCAGCTGCATCTTTCAGACGTTGAAGTGCCATTTTATCTTGGCTTAAATCAATGTTATTTTCTTTTTTGAACTCAGCTACTAAGTGGTCAATAATAACTTGGTCAAAGTCATCTCCACCAAGACGGTTGTCACCAGCAGTTGAAATAACTTCGAACGTTCCGTCTGCTAACTCAAGGATAGATACGTCAAATGTACCGCCACCTAAGTCATATACTAAGATTTTTTGCTCTTCATCTTGTTTCTCTAAACCGTAAGCAAGCGCTGCTGCTGTTGGTTCGTTTATGATACGCTCAACTTCTAAACCAGCGATACGACCAGCATCTTTCGTTGCTTGACGTTCTGCATCGTTGAAGTATGCAGGTACTGTAATAACAGCTTTCGTTACTGTTTCACCTAAGTATGCTTCAGCAGAAGCTTTTAAGTTTTGTAAAATGATTGCAGAAATTTCTTGAGGTGTATAATCTTTACCTTCAACTTCTACTTTGTAGTCTGTACCCATATGACGTTTAACAGACATGATTGTATTTGGGTTTGTAATTGCTTGACGCTTTGCAACTTCCCCAACTTGACGCTCTTCATTTTTGAAAGCTACAACAGAAGGTGTTGTACGGTTTCCTTCTGGATTTGGGATAACCTTTGGTTCTCCACCTTCCATAACAGCTACACAAGAGTTTGTTGTACCTAAGTCAATACCGATAATTTTACTCATGGCGAATCCTCCTACTTTTATGTAAATTATTGATTTACTTTTACCATTGATGGGCGAATCACACGGTCTTTTAGTTTATAACCTTTTTGGAATTCTTCAACTACCGCATTTGATTCAAATTCACTGTCTTCCACTTGCATAATAGCTTGGTGTTCATTAGGATCAAACTGTTTACCAACAGCTTCAATCACTTCAACACCTTCTTTAGTCAACGCTTCTAGCAATTGACGATGCACCATTTCCATACCTTGTAACAAGGATTTCGTTTGCTCATCAGTTGCTTCCACTTGCATCGCTCTTTCAAAATTATCAAGAGCTGGCAAAATGTCTGAAACTAGACTTTGTGCTCTATATTTTTCAGCAGCCTGTTTATCCATTTGGACACGACGCTTATAATTTTCAAAATCAGCTTGTAGACGTAATGTGCGACCTTCCGTTTCCGTTAGTTTCGCTTGTAACTCATCTACTTTTTCTTGTAAAAGAGCAGCCTCACTTTTTTCTTCTACAGTTTCTTCACTGTTTTCTGGCGTGACAGCTTCTTCAACCTGCGCTTCTTTTACTTCTTCTACCACTTGTTCGTTACGCTCTTCCACAATATTCACCTCCTTAAAAGGTATTAGGTACCATGTTAAACACAATTACCTAAGCATTATATATTACACACAGCAATGAAAAGTTCATCACTTGAGCGAATGTATTACTCTCATTTACTTTTTAAGTCCATCTGTAAATTGTCTCGTAAATAACTGTAACAAACTAATTACCCGAGAGTATTGCATTCTTGTCGGACCTAAAATAGCAATTGTTCCAAGCTGTTCTTCTCCAATCGAATATGTTGCAGAAATCAAACTACAATCTTCCATGGCCGTCGCAGAGTTTTCCCTACCAATTTTCACTTGAATACCTACTTGTTTATGACGCAAAATATCATAAAACTCAGCTTCGTTATCAATCATCGTCAGCAAGGACCTTACTTTGTGAATGTCATGGAACTCTGGCTGGGAAAGCATATTTGCTTTTCCTCCAAAGTATATCTTTTCCGATAAAGGAACTTGAAATGTACCATCTAACATTTTTATTGCACTATCGTAATTATGAACATACCCACGCAATACCGTAACAATCTCCTTAAAGATTTTATTATGGAGTTCTGACATTGGTACGCCTGATAGCTTTTCATTTAAAATATTAACCATTTTTTCTAAATCTGATAAATCAACAGATTCCGGAACGGTAATCGTTTTGCTTTGTACATGCCCTGTATCCGTTACAATAATAGCGACTGCAGTTTGACGATCAAGCGGAACAATTTGTACGTTTTTAAGTTTATTTGTGCTTAACTTCGGTCCAAGAACAATGGCCGTATAATTTGTAAGCTCTGATAAAATTTGAGCGGATTGCTGTGCAATCTTTTCCGCTTCAAAAATTCTTTCAGCAAATAAATCTTTAATTTGTACAATTTCATCTTTTGGTAAGTTTTGCGGCGCTAAAAGATGGTCTACATAAAATCGGTATCCTTTTTCAGAAGGAACACGTCCTGAAGAACTGTGCGTTTTCTCAATAAATCCTAGTTCCTCTAAATCAGCCATTTCATTTCGAATAGTAGCTGAACTAAATGTAATTTCATCTTTCTTAGCCAACGTCCTTGACCCAACAGGTTGCGCTGATCCAATAAAGTCATCAATAATTGTTTGTAAAATTAAGAGCTGACGTTCCGTAAGCATCTCATCATCACCTCTGTTAGCACTCTTTGTCTTCGAGTGCTAAATCTATTAATAACTTACCAAAATTGACATTCAATTGTCAACGGAAACGTCACGAAATAATGAAACTTTTTCACATTAATGGAACATTTAATTAGTCAATCAAAAATGATTGGAATACTTCATTCCCTAATAATTTTCCTTTTCGCGTTAAACGAACATTTCCATCGCTCTCTTCGAGCAATCCTTGTTCTTGATTGTTTTGTAACTGCTTCGCGAAAACTTGATCCATCTCCATATTAAATTTCTTTTGAAACGTTATTTTAGATACACCTTTTGTTTTTCGGAGTCCCAAGAACAACTCTTCTTCCATTTTTTCTTTCTCCGTCACCACATGAACATCTAAATACGGAAACCCAGTTTCATCGATTTTATTGAAATATTGTTTGAGCGGTCCTACATTTTGGATACGTTCTCCATTTACATAACTATGAGCCCCAGCTCCAAATCCATAATACTCTTCATTATTCCAGTATGTGAGATTATGCCTACTTTTATTATCACCTTTTGAGAAATTACTAATTTCATACTGGGTATAGCCATGTTTCTCCATTTCATCCATTACCATTTCATACATTTTCGCTTCATGATCTTCACCTGGAAGTCTTAATTTCCCTTTATTCATTAAGTTATAGAACACAGTTTTCGGTTCCACAATTAATGAATATGCCGAGAAATGTTGTACACCAAGCGTAAAAGCAATATCTAACGTTTCTTTTACATCTTCTATCGTCTGTCCTGGCAAAGCATAAATAATATCTACATTTATATTTTTGAAGCCCACTTCCTGCGCTTCTCTAATTGCTACAAATGCGTCTTCTCTCGTATGCTTGCGCCCAATTTTCTCAAGCAATTCATCTCGAAATGTTTGCACACCAAAACTAATTCGGTTCACTCCACCTTCTAGCAATACATTTAATTTCTCTTTTGGCAAATCACCTGGATTCGCTTCAAATGTTAATTCACAATTCGGAGCAAACGGACGTAAACGACGATTTATAATATCTAATAATTTCTTTGTCTGTTCCATATTTAATGCTGTCGGAGTTCCCCCGCCAACAAAAATTGTTTTCATGTTATCAAACGGTACCTTTTGAACTGTATTTATTATTTCTTTCTCTAGATACTCTAAATATTGATCGACCGGCTGGCGCTCAATAAACACTTTATTAAAATCACAATAGTGACAAATATGCTGACAAAACGGAATATGAATATATGCAGCTTGCACCAAAAATAACTCCTACCTTTCTAAAAAGAAAACCCCCACGCTCGGGAGGCTTCTTTTACTTCTCTAACGTATTACGAATTTGTTCCATTCGCATTTTTCCCCAATCATACATCATTTCAACGATTGGTAAAAGCGACATGCCTAATTCCGTCATATAATATTCCACTCGCGGAGGAATTTCTGGGTATACTGTTCGATCAACAATCCCATCTTCCATTAACTCTTTTAATTGGTTTGACAAAACTTTATGAGAAATGCTCGGAAATAATCGTTGTAATTCACTAAAACGATGAGGCCCTTCCACACCAAGATGCCACAATATTACAACTTTCCACTTTCCACTAATAATAGAAAGCGTCAATTCCTTTTCACAATTAAAATTGCCATTTTGTATTTTTTCTTGAATATCTTTTCGAATATTTTCGGACATTAATAAACTCCTAACTCTATATGAACTAAAAAAGCTCTCTCACTATTGTAAATGAGAGCTACCCAGATGTCTAAAAAGTAATTATACATAAAAAAGAAGCCGCATAAACGACTTCTTTTTCCATTCCAAATATTAGTTATCATCCATTTTCAGTACAGCCATGAATGCTTCTTGCGGTACTTCTACAGAACCAACAGACTTCATACGTTTTTTACCTTCTTTTTGCTTATCAAGAAGTTTACGCTTACGAGAAATGTCACCACCGTAACATTTCGCAAGTACGTTTTTACGCATCGCTTTAATTGTAGAACGCGCTACAACTTTGTTTCCGATCGTCGCTTGAATTGGCACTTCGAACTGCTGTCTTGGAATTAAATCTTTTAATTTTTCTACAATCACTTTACCACGGTCATACGCTGAATCACGATGTACGATAAATGATAGAGCATCGACTTGTTCATTATTTAAAAGAATATCCATTTTCACAAGTTTAGATGGTTTGTAACCAATTAACTCGTAATCAAATGATGCATATCCTTTTGTGTTTGATTTCAATTGATCGAAGAAATCATATACGATTTCTGATAACGGGATTTCATATGTTAACGTAACACGTGTTTCATCTAAATATTGCATATCAATAAACGTTCCACGTTTACCTTGGCAAATTTCCATTACAGCTCCAACATAGTCATTCGGAACCATAATTGAAGCCTTCACAAACGGCTCTTCTACACGATCGATAGACTGTGGATCTGGCATATTAGATGGGTTATCAACAATAACATCTTCACCGTTTGTTAAATAAACTTTATAAATAACGCTTGGCGCCGTTGTAATTAAGTCAATTTTAAATTCACGTTCAATACGCTCTTGAATAATTTCCATATGAAGAAGTCCTAAGAATCCACAACGGAAACCAAATCCTAGCGCTTGAGATGTTTCTGGTTCAAACTCAAGTGCAGAATCGTTTAACTCTAATTTTTCTAACGCATCACGTAAGTCGTTGTAACGTGCTGAATCAATTGGATATAAACCACAGAATACCATTGGGTTTAATTTACGATAACCTGCTAACGGCTCAGCTGCCGGACGTTTCGCGTGTGTAATCGTATCACCAACGCGTGTATCACCAACATTTTTAATCGATGCTGCTAAGAAACCTACATCACCTACTGTTAACTCGTCACGTTGCGTAGTTTTCGGTGTAAATACACCTACTTCTGTTACTTCAAATTCTTTTCCAGTTGCCATCATACGTACTTTATCGCCAACTTTTACCGTTCCATTTACAACACGGATATACGCAATTACACCGCGGTATGGATCATATAAAGAGTCAAAGATCATACATTGTAACGGTTCTTCTGAATCACCTGTTGGTGCCGGCACTTTTTCAACGATTTGTTCTAGAATCTCTTCGATACCAATACCAGCTTTTGCAGAAGCAAGTACAGCTTCTGATGCATCTAATCCAATTACATCTTCTACCTCTTGACGTACACGCTCTGGGTCTGCACTTGGTAAGTCGATTTTATTAATAACCGGTAAAATTTCTAAATTGTTATCAAGCGCTAAGTATACGTTAGCTAACGTTTGCGCTTCAATACCTTGCGCTGCATCTACTACAAGAATCGCACCTTCACAAGCCGCTAAACTACGAGATACTTCGTACGTAAAGTCGACGTGTCCTGGTGTATCAATTAAGTGAAGAATATATTCTTCGCCATCTTTTGCTTTATAGTTTAATTGTACTGCGTTTAATTTAATTGTAATACCACGCTCACGCTCTAAATCCATAGAGTCAAGCAACTGAGCTTTCATTTCACGTTGTGTTAACGCGTTTGTTTTCTCTAAAATACGGTCTGCTAACGTTGACTTTCCGTGGTCAATATGAGCAATGATAGAGAAATTACGAATTTTGGACTGTCTTTTTGCTCTTTCTTCTTTGTTCATCTATGTTCTCAACTCCTAATAGTCTCGCCAATATACACTAGCACTGATTATATCAATAGAGCAGCAAAGATTCAATGAAAACTCGTGCTGCTTACAATACAAATCATTCTATCTATATCTTATGCGAACAAACCTTAAGAGACAAACCTTTTTCAAATTAAAAAACGGCTGTCTTACAAATCTGTAAAACAACCGTCCTCCGTTTGACTCTTAACTAAAAATCCCTTTTACTTTCCCGACAACTATATCTGTTCCAAACTTTGTTATTTCGTAGGCAACACTTGCTATCGCCATACCCATTCCTTCTACAACATTAAAACTTTTTAAGCTTTCTAACTGTTTTTGTTTTTCAGTAGCTGAAAACGAACTCTCCAAAGTTTCCGATTCAGCGGCCTCACCTTTTGTTCCTGTCATATGAGCAATTTGTTCATACGACATTTGCTGATAACCTTTCATACTTTTCAAACCGTGATTTGCAAGTGTCACCCCTGCTACCACCATAAGTAAGCATATGGCCGCACTACATATACATAAAAGCGAAAAGCTGCTTAAATGATTATCATCTCTTCCCATCAATGTGTATACGCCCCTGTATTATCTTGGTCAATTTGATGATGCAGTGCTGCATTTAAACCACTCGCTATTACATTTGCCATATCCTCTATGAAAGCATCCACTTCTTTCGGAGTCACCATTAAATTATGACCAAGAGGAGATAACACTTCATAAATTAATTTTCTCTTCTCTTCATCTTCCAGTGTACCTACAGCACCCAAAAACATATTTCGGCTCTTTTCATCCGGCATATCTTCTTCTGTTAATTTTTTCTTTTCTCCAAATGTAAAACCAGCTGGCAACAAAGATCGGGAAGGTTTGTTTCCTTCTTTCATCTCCCGGCCAAAATGTTTCAAAATAAAATCAATTGTATCGCTTGTAATCGAAACGGCATCCACCACAGTCGGAACACCAATTGCGATAACAGGAATACCTAATGTTTCTTTACTGAGTTCCTTACGTTTATTCCCAACACCCGATCCAGGATGAATTCCTGTATCAGAAATTTGTATCGTACTATTTACCCTTTCAATAGAGCGAGCAGCTAAAGCATCAATTGCAATGACAAAGTCTGGCTTTGTCTTCTCAATGATTCCATAAATAACATCGCTCGTTTCAATTCCTGTAATCCCCATTACCCCCGGCCGAATTGCACTAACAGGCCTAAACCCTTCTTCTACACTTTCAGGCTGCAATTGAAACAAATGTCTCGTTACCAATACATTTTCTACAACTATCGGTCCAAGCGCATCTGGCGTTACATTCCAATTCCCAAGACCAACAATTAAACAGCTCGCTTCTTTCGTAACGCCAACCTCTTCTAAGAAATTCGAAAATTCTTTTGCAAAAATACGCTCTACTTTTTGTTGCAGCTCCGTATCTTGTTGACGTATACCTTGTACTTCAAGCGTTAAATAATTTCCAGGTTTTTTACCCATCGATTCGGAGGCAACTTCATCAATCGTTACTTTCGTAATGGTAATACCTTCTTCTTCCCTTTCTTTTACAATAACTCCTTGTATCCCTTGTTGCTCTTCTTGACGCTCTTGCAACATTTGATGCGCCTCTACAGCAAGGTCCGTTCTAACACTATATTTACTTAAATCTAATGGTTCTTTCATCGTATCTCCTCCGTAATTCATAGTAAATATCGTTAGATTTCCCAAAGTTATATAAGGCCATTCTTTCCTTTACGTGAAATTTCATGGATATACTATTGCAATTCTCTTCACCGTTTGATAGAATATCACTTGTTCTATGTTATGAATCGAGTCATTCGATTGCACCAGGGAGGTGAAAAGTATGGCAAACATCAAATCTGCTATCAAACGCGCTAAACTTAGCGAAGAGCGTCGTGCACATAACGCTTCTATCAAGTCTGACATGCGTTCTGCTGTTAAAACTGTAGAAGCTTTAGTTACTAATAACGATCTTGAAAATGCTAAAGAAGCTTTCAAAACTGCTTCTAAAAAACTTGACAAAGCAGCTCGTAAAGGTCTTATCCACCAAAACGCTGCAGCTCGTCAAAAATCTCGCTTAGCGAAACAAGTAAACGCGTAAGGCGTTTAAAAAACGATCCATTCGGATCGTTTTTTTATATACAAAAAAGTTCACGTGCTAAGGACGTGAACTTTTTTGTTTCATCACATATGATTTAACCGCATTAAGAAAAACTCAAGCACAAGTTTCTTATCCATTTTTCCCGTTTTCATACTATAATCAGCTTCCGCTAATTCTATTATCACTTTTTTTAATTCTTCAAAAGAGAAAAACTTCGTTTGATTCATCGCTAATTTCACACGATATGGATGCACACCAATATGAGACGCAATTTGATTTTGTCCATAACCACGCTGCTGCAACTCTTTCACTTGATGCAGTAAACGGAATTGACTTACTAATAACGCAAGCAATTTAATAGGTTCCTCCTGCTGCGTAAATAATCCATCCAAAATTTGCATCGCACCCGCGATATCTTTTTTTACCACTTTTTCTGTCAAAGCGAACACATTTTGTTCAACTGATTTTGGTACAAGCTCTGCAACGAGTTTCGGTGTAATCTCTCCACCCATACCGACGTATAACGTTAACTTGTCCATTTCCTTCGCCAACATTGTTACATTACTTCCCACAAGCTCTAACAACAAACTAACAGCCGCATTATCAATATGCACATGTACTTCATCTGCCCGAGCAACAATCCACTTCTGAACGTCCTGCACTTGCATTGCATTTGCCTCTACTACATCCGCTGTTTTCTTTAATAGTTTTGTAATTTTTTTTCGTTCATCAAGCTTTTCGTAAGGCGCAACAAAAACAAGAATAGAAAATGGAGAAGGTTCCCCGATATATTCTTCTAAAATTTTTATATTTTGTTCTAATTTTTCTTTTTGTGAAGTTAAAAAGAGCGGTGATTTTATTAATAGCACTTTACGTTCTCCGAAAAAAGGAAGTGTACGTGCATCCTCAACCACATCTTCTAAATACGCTTCTTCTAAATCATATGTTACAACATTAAACTCGCGATCTTCCTCTTCAAGCGCTTCTGTTGTAATAAGCTTTATCGTTTCATTTATAAAAAACGCTTCCGTCCCATACAGTAAATACAACGGGGCAAACTGCTTTTTTTTAATCTTTTTATGTATATCACTCATACTTTTTCCTACTCCCTAACTTGGCAATATATATTTATACTAATGCCCTAGCTTTTGTTTTACAAGTACAAAGGAACAGGCAGTATAACCCGTCCCTTTATTTATATTAAACGCCACGCAATAAGCCCCGGGTTTCTTATTGGTGTGCGGTAATCACCTTCCCTTTATTATTCGCAATAAAAATTCGAGTATAAGTGCCAACTGTTAACATGCTTGGAAACAAAAACTCACGTTACTTCATAATCTAAAAGTAGTAAAAACGCTCGATTTCTCTTCATATGGAAATTGTAGATTTTTTTCTGACAATATTTTATACTAAAGTGGAATGTTGGGGAGGGATTCTAAATGAATGATTTTGAACAAAACGTTCAAAGTAAACGCAATGACGCTATTGATTCAGGGGTAGGATTTATCGTCTCATTTGGTTTTTTCGCAACACTTTTCATCATTGCAACTGTTATTAAATTTATCGGTTCTTAAAGACTGCTGCTTACTGGCAGTCTTTTTTATCTATTATGTGTTTCATCATATGTGATTTTGCTACGAAAGGTTCCATTTTCCCCTTTAAAAACATAGGAAATAGCCCCTTGCTTATCCGTGCGCCATATTTCAATCCCCATCTTCTCAAAACGCTCTATAACTTCCTTATGAGGGTGCCCATACCTATTACGCTCACCGACAGAAATAATCGCTATATTAGGCTGTACGACGCTCAGAAAAGGTGTTATAGATGATGTATTACTCCCATGATGAGCAACCTTTAAAACATCCGCCCTTAAATCTGGATTCGCAGCTACTAAAAACTTCTCTCCTTCTTCTTCTAAATCACCTGTAAACAACCACGTTAGCCCTCCTAATTTTGCCAACATTACAATTGAAGCATTATTTTCACTTCCTTCCTTTCCTGTTGGAGCTAGTACGAAAAATTCCGTTTCATTTACGCTCCAACTCTCTCCTTCTCCTACCTCCCTTATTTTCACTTCCTTTTCTAACGCCTGTTTCTTTACTATTTTTTCTAATACCCCATCTTTTTTCTTTCGGCCAAATACAACTTCTTTTACGGTTATATTTGATAACAACTCTTGTGCAGCACCTATATGATCCGCATCTCCATGCGTTACAATTAATTTATCGATTTTTTTAATACCTTCCTTTTGTAAATAAGGGATCAAAATATCATTTCCGACAGAAAATTCATGCTTTTTCCGTTGCCATTCTTCCTTATTTGGACGAATTGTTCCACCAGTATCAATAAGGTAAATCTCTTGATCATACGGAAGGCGAATTAATATTGCATCTCCCTGTCCAACATCAAGAAATGTAACACTCCCACTTCCCCGAAAATATGGATACACGTAATGACATGTACAAATAAAAAGAAATATACCCGAAGCTATAAATATAATTCTCTTCGACATTCGCCTTTCCCAAACCATCAATAGACTAACTATACTCACACAATATAGAGCTACAAGAAGTATAGATGTTTGCCCGAAATTAAGGCGGGTAAATGGTAAGCTTTCACAATAAATCAAAAAATCATTAGAAAAATTCAAACCTATTGATAGTACATTCGCAAGTCTTTTTGCAAGAAACGGGATGATCGGTATACATATCAAAATAACAATACTACACGGCAATACAATGAGAGATAAAAACGGAACGTATAAGATATTTAGAAAAATACTATATGGAGAAAAATAACCGAAGTGATATAACAAAATCGGAGTACTAACGAGCTGTGAAATAAGGGAAATATAAATAGAATTTCGAATCACTCCATTACCACTCTCTAGTAAGAGTGGGGCAGATAAAAGTAAAGCAAAACTACCAACGAAAGAAAACTGAAAGCCAATATTAAACACAAGATATGGATCAAATATAAGCATACATATAGCTGTTATACTTAAAGCATCTAAGCTAGCTAAACGAATAGAACACATAAAAGCAATTAACATTAAAACCCCTGTTATAGAAGCCCTTATAACAGACGGTGACGCTCCTGCTAAAATCATATACAAAGGAATACAGAAGATAAGACATACTGTTGCTCCCTCCCTTGTCACACCACTTCTTAGCAAGATAAAATACACGATCGCCATTAACAATACGATATGCGATCCTGAAATCGCCAACAAATGTACGAGACCAAATTGTTGATATTGCTCTTCAACTTCAAATGTCATTTGGTGTCTATCACCAAATACTAATGCATTCATAAAAGCGCCTGATTGCTCTGGAAACATTTCTGTAACTCCTGAGATTGCTTGTTGCCTCAAAAGAAGAATCCATTGCACAAATGACAACGATGTTTTACGGCATTCAGAAATATATGTAGCTTCCAATATGAAATGAATATTTTGCTTATATAAATAATCACGATAATTAAACCCATGAAAATTCCGAGCTATTTGTGGTTCTTTCCTCTCACCTTCGAATACACATGATACTCCTGCATGTAATTGTCGCATTTGTTTCTTTTCCGAGGCTGATTTCATTTTGTAACTTAACTGCAATATATTTTTATTCTGATCTTCAACTTGAAATGAGAGGCGATCCCCGTTAATAAGAGGTGTATTATGTATCACTCCTCTTGTAGCTTCGTAGGGCTCTCCCAGAGGCTTGTTTTGCCCTTGAACATACGCGGTGTACATAGCGCCACTAAAACACGCTATCATACAATAAAAGAAGGTTTTACGCGAGGTACGATACAAACAAAAGAAAACATATAGAACGAGACAACAAGTCAGCAATACAACTGAAGAGGAGAAGGCAATTGCAATCCCTATTATAAATGAGATTGCAACATAGCCCCATTGTCCTTGCAACTCATACTCACTCCTTATAGCATCATTTTTGCTTTCGTGAATACATGCTGTAATTCTTCCATTGATAAGTTCTCTTTTTCTAAAGATGCAAATAGTTCTTTTAACTCCATATGACGCTTTTGATCCTCTAATGCTGCAATATCATATTCTAGCGGAACGTGTTTCACCGTTACATTCGCTTTTTCAAATAACTCTATGGCATACGGATGATTTTTATAATCCTGTGCATAATAAACTGCTGTAATACCACTTTGAATAATCGCCTTACAACATTGTAAACAAGGAAAATGCGTAACATAAATTTCCGCTTCCTCCGTTTTTACACCAAATTTTGCACATTGTAATAAAGCATTCATTTCTGCGTGAATTGTACGAACACAATGATTGTCAATAACGTAGCATCCATCATCTATACAATGTACGCCACCTTTAATTGAACCATTATATCCACCAGCAATAATTCGTTTATCACGAACGATTGTCGCTCCTACTGCAAGCCTTGTACATGTACTACGTAAAGATAACAAATGGCTTTGCGTCATAAAATATTGATCCCATGAAATTCGTTCCATATTCTTCACCTACTTTTTTGTCTACTTGTAGTGTAGCGAATGAAGAAAAACTTCGTCAATCTTTTACGGAATAATAATTTGATCTTTTATTTTCTCCAAAGACTTCACACCAATCCCATCAATCTCTAACAAATCTTCTATTTTTTGAAACGGACCATGTTCCTCTCGATATTTCAAAATACTTTCTGCTTTCCGAGAACCAATCCCTGTAATTTTTTCAAGTTGTTCTTTAGAAGCTGCATTTATTTGAACTCTTCCCTCTCCCTTTGAAACAGCAGCTACTTCTTGCACTTGTTCGTTTTTATTCGGTACATAAAGAATCATTTGGTCTTGTACCATTTGTGCTAAATTTACCTTCATCCTATCTGCCTCAGGCAAAAAACCACCTGCTTTTTCAATAGCATCCTTGACCCGGTCCCCTTCTTTCATTTCATACACCCCTTCTTTAACAACAGCCCCTTTCATATCAATTACAATTATTTTTTTCTGCTGCTTTGTATCCGGTATTTTCGGTTTATTTTTCTTCTCTATATCTTTCTCTTGAACATCCGTTGCAATAACTGGTTGCTCTGTATGCCCATTCGTTTTCCAGAAAAGAAGAAAAAGCACAGTTCCAATAATAGCTACTAATCCTAACCATTTCTTTGGAAAATCCCACATCATTTTTCACCTCTAATCATAAATTTATAACATCATTCATATTGTTTAGGAGAAAGCTGTTACGAAGGAGGGATCAAACATTGAACATAGGAATTATAGGGACAGGAAACATGGGGAATATACTAATCGATGCATTTTTAGAAACCCGTGCTGTCAAACCTTCGTGCCTTACGATCATTAATCGAACGCCCGCCAAAGCATATCATATAAAGGAAAAACACCCTTCTGTTCATATAGCCAAAACTATTGATGAGGTAATCGAACGATCACATCTTATTTTTATTTGTGTAAAGCCGATAGATATATACCCGATCTTGCAAAAATACGCTGAACATTTTTCTGATGAAAAGTGCTTAGTTTCTATCACAAGTCCAATATCTCCATCACAATTAGAGACACTTGTACCTTGCCATGTTGCCCGTATTATTCCGAGCATTACAAACCGCGCCCTGTCCGGCGCATCACTATTTACATTTGGAAGTAACTGCTCTGAAGAATGGCAACAAAAACTATTTCGCTTATTCAAAAACATTTCTACTCCCCTTGTAATAGAAGAAGATATAACGCGCGTTTCATCTGATATAGCAAGCTGCGGCCCTGCATTCTTTAGTTATTTATTACAATGTTTCATTAACGCTGCTGTAGATAAAACAAATATTACACATGAGGAAGCCACTACTTTAGTAAGTGAAATGGTCGTCGGAATGGGGAAACTACTTGAAAAAGGGATTTTCACATTGCCTACTTTGCAAGAAAAAGTATGTGTTAAAGGCGGCGTTACAGGAGAAGGCATTCGGGTTTTAGAAGAACATGTTGGGGATATGTTTCATAAATTAATCGAGCGGACACACGAGAAATTTGATGAAGATTTAAAATGCGTTGATCAGCAATTCAATAAACACACATAATAAATACGTCATCGTCATTCCAAATCCTTTTTATAAATACTTACTTTTTCACATTACATTTTCACTTAAACTAGCATTTTCACACTTCACGTTTATAATCTTCTTATTATCCTAGAACTAAAATTACAGCTTCTTTACAAAACAAAAGCAACCTTCTCGGTTGCTTTTGTTTTATCCGTTTTTCTTCGCCATGAAGAAAATACGCTCTGTTTGTTCTGTAACTTCAAGTCGCTCAAAGTCACCAGTTACACGAAGCACTGTAAAACCAACTTCTTCAAGCCATTTCGTTAACTCTTCAACCGGATATGCACGTTGCACGTGACATTCGTCAAAACGATGGTACACATCTTCTTCTGGGTCTTGAACAAAGAATGTTAAATCATGTTCTACACTATTTGATTCTTCACCGGGGAAGCAATTCCAAATAAGAGATATTTCTTCTCCATTCACTGTGTATGTTTCATTTTGAAATACATGATGTATTTTATATAAAGAATGTACATCAAATAAAAACAAACCATCTTGACGTAAATGATGAAACACTCTTCGGAATGTTTCTTGCACTCCATCTTCTTGCAACACATAGTTTAATGAATCACAAAAGATCGTTACACAATCAAACTCACCTGGAACATCAAGCTCTCGCATGTCTTGTTGGTAAAAAGGAATAAAATGTCCTGCCTCGCCTAGTTTTTGCTGTGCGACTGCTAACATTTCTTCTGAAAGATCGACACCGATTACATCGTAACCCTTTTGTACAAGCGGAAGCGTTACATTACCAGTACCGCATGCTACATCAAGAATCTTCGCCTCTTTCATATCCGCTTGTTGCAAGCTTTCCTCTGTGAATTCCACCCATTTATCATAAGGAACATCATTCATTAGTTCATCGTACAGCAATGCAAATTGCTCGTAGTTCATTGGCCTAACTCTTCTGTAATATCTTCACGTGGCACATCGCCCCATAGACGCTCTAAATTATAGTGATTACGCTCATCTTTATGGAATACATGAGCAACTACATCTCCAAGGTCAACTAATACCCAGCGAGCTTCGTCAAAACCTTCCATACGTTGTACGTCGATTTGGAACTCGTGTGCTTTCGCTTTAATTTCACGTGCAATTGCTTGCACTTGCTTATCTGAGTTACCGTGACAAATAATGAAATAATCTGCAATTGGTGAAATACCTTGCATATTTAGGACAACCATATCTTCTGCTCTCTTATCATCAGCTGCTTTTGCTGCTAATACTAATAAATCTTTATCTTTCATTTACTCATTTCCTCCTTGATAACTGCGTTGTATGTTTGGAATGTTAATGGATAAATCGTTTGATCTTTTTCCATTAAAAATTGAATTGTTCTCTTTAACGCAAATAATAAAGCTTGATTTATATCCGTATATGCGAGTTTACGAGCTTCCTCCACCCCCGGAAACTTTCGCCCAGGCTCAATGTAATCAGCTACATAAATTACTTTATCTAACATCGTCATTTTCTCATGACCACTTGTATGATATGTAATAGCTTGCAGGATTTCAGGATCCGTAATGCCTACTTCTTTTTCTACTAAGTATGCCCCAACAGGTGCATGCCATAACTCTTTGTTATAACAAAGTAAATCTTTCGGCAAATCTTCACTTTTAATGATCTCTTCCATCTCTGAAATCGCTCTACACTTCGCATAATCATGGAATATAGCTGCAACTTCAGCCTTTTTTTCATCCACACCGTATAACTTAGCAAGTTCAATTGCTGTTTCCATTACACCAATTGTGTGTATATAACGTTTTTCATGCATTTGTTGTTTGACAATATGAAGTGCTTTCTCACGATTCATACAACCCATTCCTCTCGATATATACCTGTACTTTTTCAGGAAGTAAATATTTACATGTTTTCTTCTCTTTATATCTCTCACGTAATAAAGATGAAGAAACTGCAAACTCCGGAATTTCCACAGTGGTGATAGGATAAGGTGTATGCAATGTATACCCAGGTCTTGCAACCCCAACAAACGTTACAAGATCAAGTAACGCTTCAATGTTATACCACTTCGGTAAATACTCAACCATATCTCCACCAATAATAAAGTGAAACTGCACATCCGGATGCTTCTTCGTCAATTGTAGCATAGTGTCATACGTATAAGATGGGCCATTCCTGCTTAGCTCTTCTAAACAAATAGAAAAATGTTCCTCTGCCTCAGTCGCAAGCTCTAACATTTGTAAACGACTTTCTACACTTGTAATATTTCGCCCTTGTTTATGCGGCGGAATTTGGTTCGGTAAGAACCATACTTCTTCTAAATTCAAAGCGTGAAATACTTCATTTGCAATTAGCAAATGTCCATAATGTGGCGGATCAAATGTACCGCCAATGATGCCAATTTTCCTCAAAAGAAACGCCCCTTCCTTTTACGTACAGCAACTCTCTTCTGTTAGGAATGAAGAGAGTTGCTATTAATAAAAGTTCAATTGGTTTCGCTCTCTACATCATTACGCATCAACGATAAAAATAGCGCATGCTAATCTTTTTATCGAGGAAGCTTAATTTGTTTATTTTCTCTTGACTCTTTGTATAAAACGATTGTGCTTCCAATTACTTGAACGATTTCAGCACGTGCACCTTTTGCAAGTTCTTCTGCAACTTCACGGCGATCGAATTCACAGTTTTGTAGCACACTTACTTTAAATAGCTCACGAGCTTCTAAAGTATCTGCGATTTGTTTAATCATATTTTCATTTACTCCGCCTTTTCCTACTTGAAAAATTGGTGTTAAATGATGTGCTTGCGCACGTAAAAATCTTTTTTGTTTTCCTGTTAACATATATGTTAGCCTCCAAGCTTTCTTATAACTAATTGTTTCATTCGTTCGATATTTGGGGTGCGCCCTGTCCACATTTCAAATGCAAGCGCTCCTTGATAAACAAACATATCAATACCATTTTGAATCATTGCACCTTGCCCTTTCGCTTCACATAAAATTTTCGTTTCAAATGGGTTATAAATTATATCTGATACAATCGTTCCCTTTTTCAACGAAGAAATTTGTAACGGCGTATGTTGGACGCGTGGATGCATACCTATTGTTGTCGTCTGAATGATAATATCATAATTCTCTTGTTCTTCTGTTGCTTTTTCTAGCGATAAAGCAACAGAATGAACAGTAGCCGTACATGCAGCAATAAGTTCTTTCGCCTTATCTACTGTACGATTAGCTACATCAATCTCTTTTACACCTACATCAGCAAGTGAAAAATAAATAGCTCTACTAGCACCGCCTGCGCCAAGTAATAAAATACGTTTCTCTTGAAGTGGTTCACTACTAATGGATTGCAGTGCTCGGACAAACCCAATTCCATCTGTATTGTAGCCAATCAATTTCCCATCCTTATGAACCACCGTATTTACTGCACCAATTTGTTTTGCTAGCGGGTCAATCTCATCCAAATAATCCATAATCGCAACTTTGTGCGGAGTTGTTACATTAAATCCTGAAATACCTAACGTTTTTAAACCTCTTACCGCTTCCCCTAGCACTTCCTCTTTAACAAGAAAAGCATGATAATGGGCATCCATATTCAAGTGTTCAAATGCATCGTTATGCATAACGGGTGATAATGAATGTCCAATTGGATTTCCGATTACACCATATAATTGTTTCATAAATCCCTCTCCATATTAAATTAAAGATTTACGCAATGAAACACTTACTCCTTTTGGTACGTGTGCAACAATTTTCGCTCCCGGTTCGTTCACAGTAACCCATCCTAATCCAGAGAATACAACGTCCGTTTTTGGTTCACGAATATTAAACTCGTATTTCACTAGCTCTGGCATATTTTCTAATTCTTCTGGTGTTGGCGGGCTTAGTAAATCCCCAGCATGATTTTTATACAATTCATCTGCTTTCTCAAGCTTTGTACGATGGATTGTTAAACGATTTGAGAAGTGACAAGTAAATGCGCGACGACCGCCACTTACGTAATCAAAACGTGCCAATCCGCTAAAGAACAATGTTTGTTCTTCATTTAATTGGAATACCATTGGCTTAATTTCTTTTGTTGGTGTAATAAGCTTTAAGCTTTGTTTTCCAACATAATGAGCCATTTGATGGTGGTTAATAATACCTGGCGTATCATATAAAGAAGATTCTTCGTCTAACGGGATATCAATTAAATCAAGCGTTGTTCCTGGGAAATGAGATGTTGTAATTACATTTTCAGTCTCATCACTAAATTCTTTAATCATACGATTAATAAATGTTGATTTCCCTACATTTGTACATCCAACAACGTAAACATCTTTTCCGCCGCGGTAATACTCAATCGCATCTGCCAGCTCAGCAATCCCTTGTCCCTTCGCTGCACTAATTAAAAAGACATCTTCTGGCTTTAATCCTAGCTGCTTTGCACTATAGCGCATCCAATGCTTTACTTTATCATGTTTTACTGACTTAGGAATTAAATCAGCTTTATTCCCAACAAGTAATACTTTATTATTTCCCACGAAACGATGTAAGCCAGGTAACCAGCTACCATTAAAGTCAAAAATATCTACAATCTTAACTACTAACGCATCCGATTTTCCAATACCGTTTAGAATACGTAGGAAATCATCATCTGTTAATGATACATCTTGAATTTCGTTATAATGTTTCAATCGAAAACAGCGTTGACAAATTACTTGTTCTTTTTCTAAAGATGAGGCAGGAGCATATCCCACTTCATTTTTATCTTCTGTTTGAATTTCTACACCGCAACCAATACATTTAATTGTTTCAGTCAAACTTTATTCCTCCCAGTTAATTAAACCTTTTTTCTTCATATTTCTCATAATTCTTCGTTCAATTTTTCGATTAAAGCGCGTTACTAATCCGTCCGTTTGTGCTACCGGTACAACTAAAATTGTATGAAGTCCAACTCGGTTTCCACCTAGCACATCCGTTAGTAACTGATCCCCAATTACTACAACTTCATCTGGCTGCAACTGCATCTCTTGTATCGCACGCTTAAACGCACGAACAAATGGCTTACGCGCACTATGAATAAATGGAATGCCTAATGGATCAGCAAAGTCTTTCACTCGTTGCTCATTATTATTTGAAACAACCGTTACTTGAATGCCTTGCTCTTTCATTTTCAAAAACCATTCTTCAAGTTGCGGCGTTGCATTTGGACGATCCCATTCAATTAAAGTGTTATCTAAATCAGTAATAACACCTTTAATTCCACGTTTTTTCAAATCTTCTGGTTGAACATGATATACGTTTTTCACATATTCATTTGGTAAAAATAGTTTCAATTTCTTTCACCTCTTTGAGGAGTTTTCATAAAAATTTTTCGACAACATATTTCGATATATAGCCTGTGGATAAAATTGTACACATTTTCCACATTAATTTTTCAGTCAATTTGGAATTTACTAACAATCTATACACATTTTATCCACCTAGGTTTGTGGATAACCACTCGTTTGTGACTGTCATATTTTTTTGGTACATTAAATGCAACAACGAATCAATCCTTATATTATTAGGAGGTGACTCACCTTGAAAACAAAACATATGGAACAGTTATCTACTGAGTTACTCACTGAGTCTTATTATAAAGCAAAAGAACTAAAATTAAATCCCGACTTCATTTTACTTATAAAACAAGAAATTATTAGACGCTCATTAGAGGACAAGCTTGTCAAATCGTCTTGATTACATATAAAGTGAAATTTTAATTAACTAACTTGTAAAAAGAGCCATCCTGCGATGGCTCTCGAATAAACAAGTACTCCCATCTAGGGAATTTCATCATTACGCATCTTTGTCCATAAATCTTGCTTACAGTTATAAAATCTTTTTTACTTATGAGCCAATCGAGTAGCAATTTTTTCGCCAAGGCGAAGCTCTTGTCCACTGTTCAATTCTTGCACTGCTTCTATCATATCTTTTTCAAACAATAACACAACTGTTGAACCGAATGTAAAGTATGCCATTTCTTCACCTTTTTGAACAGTGTCTCTTTCATGCAGCAGCTCAATACTATTTACAAACATAGCTCCTACTTTTACAAGCGCCATATGTTCACCGTCACTATTCACTTCTGTAACAGAACGATAATTTTTTGACAATGGTTCTTTCCCGTATTCCATACCAGCTGCATTTACCGGATATGATTTTCTACCGAGTACAAATCTTTCAGTCACAGAACCGGAAAGCGGACTATGAATACGATGATAATGACTTGGGCTTAAATAAATAACCATGTATGTACCACCTGCATATCGCTGTGCACGTTCTTCATTACCTAGCATATCCACAATCGAATAACGCTTGCCTTTAATATCAAATGTTTTTGTGTCCTCAATAGGACCGTGATCAGCAAAAACACCATCAACAGGACTAACGATACTTGATGCATCTGTATCAATACTACGCTTTCCTTCTTTTAGCTTACGCGTAAATAATTCATGCAATGTTCTATATTCCTTCAAACCCTTTTCCATCTCATCTTGATTAATTTGAAACACTTTCGCATACGATGGAATAATGATAGAGCTTAAACGAGATTGTGCAAATTTACGTAATATATAAGAAGTAAAACGACCATTTGTAAGTTCGATCATAAGTCGATATAATGTACGTCGCAAATTGCGGAACCTCCTAATCAGTCTATAACTTTAGCTTCCCCTTCTTTACCTTCTATATCATATGTAAAATTGGTTCTTATTCCCATATAACATATAGAACTGTTTCAGTATACATGCGGAAAACTAAGTATGGTATTATTCTTAAATTGTTTAGCACCTTCTAATATTACAGATAGAATCCGTCATTTTCAACAGTGAACATGGATTTCTTCTGAACACAACTCTTTTTCTTTCCTTATTTACAAAAAGGAAAGCAGCCCATTTTAAAATAAGGCTGCTTGCAATGTACATTATTCTTTTGCTTTTTTCTCTTTCTCTGCTCTTACAAATTCATGGAACATTTTCATTAAAGCACGCTTTTCAATTCTTGATACGTAGCTTCTAGAAATACCAAGTGCCTTTGCAATCTCTCGTTGCGTTTTCTCCTTATCAAGCCCCAGTCCAAAACGCTTCACGATTACTTCTTTCTCACGTTCGTCTAAAATATCGATATACTCTTTAATCTTTTCTAACTCCATACTAAGCTGGATCATATCGATTACATCTTCAGACTCTGATTTTAATATATCAATAAGCGATATTTCATTCCCCTCTTTATCTTGCCCGATCGGATCATGAAGTGAAACGTCCTTTTTCGTTTTCTTTAGTACACGTAAATGCATCAAAATTTCATTTTCAATACAGCGTGCTGCATACGTCGCAAGTTTCGTTCCTTTTCCTGCCGAATAACTCTCAATTGCTTTAATGAGCCCAATTGTACCAATTGAAATTAAATCTTCTGCATCTTCCCCTGTATTTTCAAATTTTTTAACAATATGAGCTACAAGCCGTAAATTATGTTCAATTAACAGATTTCTCGCTTGAGCATCACCTTGCTCCATTAACTCTAAGTACTTTCTCTCATCGTCTGATGATAACGGCTGCGGAAACGCATTGTTCTTCACATAAGAAACAAAAACAAACACTTCTCGAACCATATATCCAATTGCGGCGAATAGACTCAAACCTTTCACCTCCGCCAAAATAGTGGTCTTTACTAAGTGTATGTGGGCATGAGGTTGTTTGTGTCTGTACGATATAAATATGGAATCCTTAGCTTATTAGACGACTAAATAAATTCCAACACTTGAATTACATTAACTTTATATTATAATTTATAAAGTTAAATAAATCTGAAAGAGGTGTTTTTATGCAATTCTCAATCACAAAAATAAGAAACTCTATCGTACTCATTTTATCATTCTTTATACTTTCAGCTTGTGAACAACAGAATACAAATACACAAACTGAAGAACAAGCAAAATCCGAAGAACAAACAATACCTGAAGATCAAACAAAATCTGAAGATCAAACAAAGATTACCAAAAGGCAAAACCAAGCTACAAATGTAAGTATAACAGCAAACAAAGCTAAAGAAATTCTTACTGAAAAATTTGGAACATTAGACGAAAATAAAGTTACATACAACCTCTTGCCAGATGAAGGCTCTTCAAAAAATAAAATTAATAATAAACCGGACACTGATTACTATACTTTCACACCTCAATTTGATAATCATCGTGCGGATTTCACCTTTTCTGTTCATAAACAAACAGGAGAAGTTATTGTTAATTTGAGTGATGGTAGCACGTTAACTGAATCTGAATTTAAAAATACGCATGAAACTCTACAAGTTAATAAACAACAGGAGAAGAAACTGAATAAACCAGCAGATATTATTAAATTTACAAGTGAAGATGCTATAAAAATTGTAGAAAAAAGAATGGGCCCTCTATCAGATCAAATCCATTACAATTCTTCGGAAGATCAACTAATTGGCACAATAAATGGTATTAAACTATATGACGTTTTATACGTACGTGGTGAAGGCGAACACCAGCGGGCTATAAATTTCGCAGTAGGCTCAAATGGAATTTTATACGATTGGTTTAAAGCTCAAGATGGTATTCTTCAACCACTTAACGGTAATTAATAAAGTAAAACTTTTACTGCCCCTTTATGCGAGATACGTTATTCTATAAACAAAAGGTTGTCCCAAAAGATCATTAAAAACGATCTTTTGGAGACAACCTCTTTTATTTCGTTTCACGATGTAACGTTACTCGCTTTAATCGTGGACAATATTTTTTTAGTTCGATGCGCTCTGGATTGTTTCGTTTATTTTTTTTAGAAATATAATTACGATCATCGCACTCTGTACAAGCTAATGTAATATTTACACGCATGTGTAATTCTCCTTTCTTTTAAAGATTGCAAACTAAAACGTAATGATTACGATTTAAATATTATATAACTTCTTTCTATTTGTCAATTGCAAAACAAAAAGGTTCTAAATAGAACCCTTTTATTTTTAGTACTTTATACTTTTTATTAAAATGTCTCATATGTAACAAACTCACTAATTGGTTTTCTATATCCTCTTGGGCGCGTTTTAGTAGTATCACTTTTTCCTATCGTAATCATTAAAACAGGCACTACATGCTCCGGCATATTTAATTCACTTTGTACTGCTTTTTCATCAAAACCGATCATTGGACACGTATCATATCCATAATATTTAGCTGCGTACATAAAAGTCATCGCACTTAACGAAGCATTTCTAATCGCTTCCTCTTCCATGAAGCGTTCTCCTTTTCCTTCATATAGTCCTTTCGTTTGCCTAATTGTATCTTCATACTCACATTCATCAATCATCTTTAAAACCTTCATACCGAAATAAATATTTTCGACATTTTGGTATGCTCTCTTGTCACCACAAACAAGTATTACCGCAGATGCACTCGATACTTTATATTGCCTAAAAGCTAACTCTTTTAATCTTTCTTTGCGCTCTTGATCACGAATTACAACATAATGCGTATGTTGCAAATTGTAACAAGATGGAGAAAGCTTTGTTAGCTCAAATATCTTTTTAAAGTCCTCATCTGGGATTTCTATTCCTTGTACAAATTTCATTGCAGAACGTCTAGCAATTGCTAATTCTTCAAAATTCACTATATAGCCTCCCTAATAACCATAAATTTAAATATACATTAATTTATACAAATGAATAAATCAAATGAAAACACTTTAAATTATGGATAATAATGATGATTTACAAAAAAAAAGACAAAAAGCTGAAACAATTAGTTCATACGAAATTCACACGAATCTATTACTATAGGAATTGTACATAGTGAACTTATTAACAATTACGTTTATTCATATAAAATTTTTACTCGAAAGGAGTTGAAAGTATGAAAACTAAATATCGCTTTATGATCTCATCATTTGCTGCTTGCGCTTATATGCTTTGGTATTTAGTATAATAACAACCTCACTTGTAAATAGGAAAAGGTGTGTATATAAATGGAATATAATCAATCAACAGTTAACTACTGGAAAGCTTTTGTACTACCATATACATTTGCTTTAGAAGAGTTAAAAACTAAATTTGAAATTATGAACCGGGAAGCTCAATTTTTAGAGGATTACAACCCGTTTGAACATATAAAAACAAGATTAAAACAACCTGAAAGTATTATTAAAAAGCTTGAACGTAAAAATTTATTACCGACAGTTGAAAATGCCCAAACGCATTTACAAGACATCATCGGCATTCGTATTACATGTTGCTTCGTAGAAGATATCTATCATTTGAAAGAAGTCATTCAAAAGCGTGAAGATATGGAAATCATAGAGGTAAAAGATTATATCGCTAATCCAAAGGGAAACGGCTATAAAAGTTTACACATGATTATTAAATATCCTTTATCACTGAATTCTGGTACAAAAGAAGTCTTTGCAGAAATTCAGTTACGTACGCTGGCAATGGACTTTTGGGCAAGTTTAGAACATAAACTTTATTATAAATATGAAGGGAAAATACCTGAGTATTTAAAAGATGAACTACATGATGCCGCAATGAAAGCTGAAGATCTTGATAATAAAATGGCAACCATTCGCCAAGATATTGATGATATCGAGGCATGCTCAAATCAGATTATGTTACCACTATAAAAAAAAGGTTCTCGCCAATGAGAACCTTTTTTGTGCTATTTACGGAAAGTTTCACTTTATTTCTTCTCTATCGTGCGAACCTCTTCAATTTTCCAGCCATCCTCTTCTTTTCCAAGTGCATACTGTACTTTCTTCTGAAGAGTGACCTCTCCATCTGTTTCCTTTTCTTTTGTTTCAACAACAACATACCCTGCTTTACTAGCTTTTATGTCTATATGTTCCAATTCAATTTTCTTATTTCCTTTTTGAAAAGCTGCTTCTTTTTGCGTTTTTAAGTCTTCAGCACTAGGCATCTTCTTTGAAAATAACTCCATATGTTCAGCAAGATTTTTTTCATTTGTCGTCCGTACAAATTTATCCATAACATCTTGAATCGATTTCTCTTCTTCTTTCGTTATTTGTACCTTTTCCTCAGCTTTTGTAGTAGTAGATTTTTGTTCTATCTGATTCTCTTTGGATTGACATCCAACTAGCAATAATACAACTATTAGAAGAGATCCTATCCCTCTGAAAAAAGCTCTCATCTTCCCATCTCCTAAAAAGAAAAGTGAGGCATTTCGCCCCACTTTCATTTATAATTAGCGTCTTCCTTTATTCGGATCACCACCACCAACAATATCAAAGACACGTTTAGCGATATTTGTATTCTCTTGAACTCCAGAGAACAAGTATTTACCAGGGCCAAATGCATATACGTTTACATCTTCTCCTGTATGTCCGCCTGTTGTCCATCCTGTAACCGAACGCTTATTGAAAATATCTTCAATCGCATTATCGATCTTTGTTACATCTTTTGAAGGAGCAACATCATTTACCGCTTTAATTTCTTCAGGTGTTAATTGTAAATCAATATATTTTTTCAATGTTTCTTCTACATTGGCACCTTTTGCAATCTCATTTGCCATGAAGTCTGGTGTGCGTTTTGCAGCTTTAATTGGATCTACTTTAAAGTTATACTCACCATTTGCACCTAAAGATAATCCGCCAGTAGCGTGGTCTGCCGTTGCAACAACTAACGTATTTTTATCTTTTTTCGCAAACTCAACCGCTGCTTTAAATGCTTTTTCAAAGTCTTCCATTTCACTCATTGCGCCAACGATATCATTATCGTGTCCAGCCCAGTCAATTTGACTTCCTTCAACCATTAAGAAGAAACCATTTTTATTTTTGTTCAAACGCTCAATTGCTGCATTTGTCATTTCTTCTAATGAAGGTGTCTTCTCATTGCGGTCAATCATTTTATCTAAACCGCCTGGTGCAAATAAACCAAGGATTTGATCATTTTTATCATTTAACAATTGATCTCGATCTGTTACGTAGCTATAACCAGATTTCTTAAACTCTTCTGTAAGATTGCGATCTTTTCTAACAAAGTTTTTTACGCCGCCGCCAAGCATAACATCTACTTTATGCTTCCCTTTAATTTTCTCATCAAAATAATCATTTGCAATTGCGTCCATATTTTTACGACTAATGTCATGCGCACCGAAAGCAGCTGGTGTTGCATGTGTAATTTCAGAAGTAGCAACGAGTCCCGTTGATTTCCCTTTTTCTTTCGCTTGTTCAAGAACAGTTTTCACTTCTGCTTTATCGTTATCAACTGCAATTGCCGCATTATATGTTTTAATTCCTGCTGACATAGCTGTTGCTGCAGATGCAGAGTCTGTGATATTTTCATGTTCATCTTCCGGATATGTTTTTTGTGTTCCTACAAGATGTTTATCAAACTCTGTAGATTCCATCTCAAAAGTTTTTGGATTATCTTTCATATAACGGTGAGCCGTCATATATGAAGGGCCCATACCATCCCCAATTAATACAATGACATTTTTAATCTTTGCATTGCTTCCGCTCTCATCTGCACTTACTTCACTAGAACGTGTAAAATTCCATGTTGCCACCGAAGTAACTGCTAACGACGCCACAACTGCAAATGGCCATGCTTTTTTCACAAACTTTTTCACTGTCTTGTCCCCCTAATTAGGTTATTCATTTCCCACTATCAAATTTAATAGAAGACTGTTAAGAGAAAATTAGTTATATGTAAATTTTTTGTTAACTTATGTAAATATCAGTTATAATTTGTATAACTTTGTCTTTTCATATCAACCATCTTCTCCTTTACAATCAAAATATAAACAAGTTGGATTTCATTTAACGTAAATCTCTTATTTAACATTTTCAATCTACTTTTATGAAAATTAATAGAAATGTGGTGAACATTTATGAATATAATAAAGCTAGATGAAACTTTTATTTTTGATTTACTCGACCTTTGCAAATCTATTGGATGGTTACAAAATAAAGCATTTATGAAAAAACAATTCGAAATGTACCTTTCTCTCGGTACACTTGTAGGTTATATGCATGAAAATAAACTGATTGCAGCTGGAGGCGTATTTCCTTTTAAAGATAGTTTTTCTACTATCGGCATGTTAATCGTCCATCCTAATTTTCAAGGCCGAGGCATCGGGCGTATTTTGCTTAATCACTGCTTAGAACACACTCATACAAAACAACCAATTGCACTTATTGCAACAAAAGCTGGCGAGCCTCTTTATACATCATGCGGATTTCAAACAATAACGACGATTCATCGTTTTGAAAAGCAAACTATTAAGACGTACCCTTCTCACTTACAACAAGTACAAGAAGAAGACCTTATCTCGCTTACTTCTCTTGATCAAATTGCAACTGGTGTGAATCGTTCTCTACTTTACTCTTTGCTATTACCAAGGGCCGTACACTCTTTTAAAATTGAAAGAAATAACCGTATAGAAGCTTTTTCCTTATGCATACAAAAGGGCAATATATTATGTATCAATCCACTTATCGCCAAGCAAGAAGAAGATGCTATTCAATTATTAAAAAAGATATATGAATGTTGGAATGGTATAGTACGAATTGATGTCCCACACTCACAATTTACATTTCGTAAATTTCTTCAAACAGAAAATTTCCAAGAAACGCTCCTTTCACCTCTTATGATAAAAAATGGTAGCCAACTTCCTGGAAATCGTAATATGCTATTTGCTATGATAGATACAGCGTTATGTTAGAAAGGAGACACCTAATTGAAGCGATTTAGCTATTTTATGGTAGGTTGTCTTACTCTTACACTATTAGTAGGATGTAGTGCAGCAGAAAAGCCAGTAGAACAAGTAAAGCAAGTTAAAAATACAATTACAGCGAAACTAGCTACCGAGGAAAAAATGGTAGAAATAGATGGTCAAACCATTTACTTTAAAAAGATTGGTAATGAAAAACCACCTTTACTTATGATTCATGGCTTTGGAGGGTCATCAGATGGTTTTCAAAAGATTTACTCCGATTTAGCAAAAGATCATACAATTATTTCTGTAGATGCTTTAGGATTCGGGCGCTCATCTAAGCCAATGGATTTTTATTATTCTTTTCCAACTCATGCAAATTTGTATTATAAATTAATGAAAAAACTAGGGTATGATTCATTCGCAATACTGGGGCATTCCATGGGGGGAGAAATTTCTCTAAATTTAACATATTTATATCCTGAAGCAGTTACTCACCTTATTTTAACTGATGCTACAGGTGGCCCTCATACACTCGTTAATAAACAAGGTTCTCCTAAGCCACAATTATCAACTGATTTAAATAATGTTTCTGCTGTTGCAGATTATGATGAGAGCAAAGTGAAATTTAAACGTAACGATGAAGAGCATTACAATAAAATGAAATTATGGCCTAGACGTCTTCAAATCAATGCAAATGAAATGAAACAACCAACCTTAATTATATGGGGAAGAAATGATAGTAGCGTTTCTTGGAAAGAAGGAGAAACGTATCATCAATTCTTAAAGAATAGTGCTTTCCATATTATCGAAAAAGGTTATCACGCACCATTTCGTCAGGAACCACAGGAGTTTGTAGGGTATGTGAAAGATTTCTTTGACAAAAACCCTATAATAACTGAAAAATAAGCGGGTATCTCATTTTGAGATACCCGCTTTCATATATTAAGCAGCTTGCTTTTGGCGTTTTTGAGTTTTTGATCCTAAAACTTTCGGGATAACAAAGCCGTCAAGTCCAAGTTTTCCAGCATTCATACCAGAAACTAGAACGAACATAGATAAGATAACCATTTCAGGATTCACACCAATTGACCCACTAAACATATAGGAAAAGTTCATTACAAGGCCGAAAAAGACCGCTGTTTTTGTTAAACAGCCCACAATTAAACCAATTCCGACTAAAATTTCTCCCCACGTCACAAGTGTATTAAATAGATCGACATTTGGAATTGCAAAATCTTGTAAAAATGATGCCCACCAGGATTGAACAGCCGGTTGTGCTCCTTTAGATTTTTCAATTGCACCTTGTAAATAACCCGTTGCATCGAATCCTTTTCCTTGTAGTTTACCAATTCCAGCCATTAACCATGTGTAACCAAGATACACTCGGATTACTGCTAGCACAAAAGAAACTGCTTTGTTTTCTCTTAAAAATTGAATAACCATATCTTCCTCCTAAAGTTGTAATTAAGTTAGTTACAGTTAATATAATAACATTAGTTACTTATTTTACAAACGTTAATTACGAATAATTCATGACATGTGGATGAAACATTAAAAACTAACGTTTATATAGTAACTTTTATTACCTGTAAAAACTTGAACATATCATACCACAGATGATAATCATTTTCATTGAAAAAAATGTAAAAAAATTGTGAGTTAAATGTGAAACACGTTTATTCGAATATAGAATAAACGTGTTTCACACTAATTATAGAATCGAAATGTATGTGTCTCCTCATCAATTAAACTCGCCTCTTGAAACGCTTCTTCTAACGTTTTCCCATGGTTAATAACCCCATAAAATAAGCGTATAGTAAACATAAGTGCTGCATTTCCATCTACATAATCAATCGATCCAATATATGATTTTGCACCACTATGTAAAAAAGATTTTGCAAGATTTTTCTCCCCTAACGTGCACCCGCTATTTACAATATGTGTATTATGCAATTTTGCATATTCATAAATTTCTTCTGTACCAAAATATCCTCTCGGTTCATCTTGTTCATATACTTCTTCGCCTAACTCTTCCATGACAAACTTTCCTTCCTCACCATGAAAGCAAAAGACAACATAATTAATATCGTTATATAAACCCTTTCCAGAAAGAATGTAGATGAATTCTTTCGGTCTACCAATCCAATACGTTATAACTTTCGCCCCAAAGTATTCAAGTGATGCTCGGATTGATTGCGCCTCTAAATCTGAGTTAAAACCAACTACTAATGCAGTATTCAACATACACCCCCCATCCTATAATTAGCCCTTATCAATCAGAATTTTATGGGATAAGTCCATTTCATATATGCCCGTTTCTTTCAAAAAATCTGATCTAGTTAAAACGACTTTCTGTAAATATTGCCTATATGCTGTAATTGTCCCGTCGTGAGATACAATGCAAATTCTTTCAGCGCCTAGCTGACAACACCAAAGAAGAAATTCATCTACGATTTGCTGAAAACGATTCTCTGGAATAGTATTTATACCTTCCGTCCATAGCTGTTTATTTGTACTTTTCTCTATCGAAAAATTCGAAAATAAATTTGTTATTCTCCCCTGATCTACTATGTGATCACATGGTAATGTTGTCGCTCCTTCTCGATAAGGAAAAATACGTGGGGATGCATATGGATGGACGATTTTTTGACAAGCTACTTTCTCACTCCATATCGCCGCCGTTTGTAAAGTTCTAAGTGTAGGGCTAGCGATTAATATATCCGTTTCTTGCAAGGGTACATTGCATTGAAGTAATTTAGCCTGATTCCTTCCCTCATCCGTTAACGGTGGATGAGGTACTTGTAAACTTGATGGCGAATCTTTTGTATGTTCTCCTTCACCGTGCCGAACAAAGATGAGTTTCATCCCCATCCTCCTCTCACTATAAAATCCTCTTACATATTTCTTCCCTATTCCATTCTTTATTCCTGCTATATGAAAAATCGATATGTAAAAAACATTTGACACAATGAATTGGAAAACATTACAATTATATGTGTAAAATACTTTTTACAAGAGAGAGGAGAAACATGCATATGAAATGGCTAACCATCTTAGTTGGCATGATTATATGGGGATATATAAACGGATTTTTTAATAGTGATAAAACTGCTAATCCTTGGATTACAGATGATGAACGTGAAACAAAAATTAAGCAGAAAGCAATTATTGCAAGCTGGTCCGGTGTTTTTATATTTTGTACCATTAACCTCTTAAACAAATGGTTAGGTGTAGGAACGAGCGATGCATCGCCCTACTTACCAACTTCTGTCGCAACTATTTTAAAAGAAAATGTAGAGTTACAAATTTTATTTATGCTATTTATTACGTATGGCATATTTTACGTGTACTATCGAAGAAAACTAAGTGCTTAACTTTTTCACCTCATGATTATCCTCCTAAATGGTTATAGTAATTAGGACAAGATGAAAGGAGCGATAGAAAAATGAGTAACTCGAATGATTTTTTAGATACACTGCATGAAAAGCAAGCAAAAGATGAACAAAATAGAAAACGTCAGGGGAACGGAAACCCAGCGAAAAAGAAGCCAAATAAAACACATAAATAAAAATAAAAAACCTGCCTAAAAGATAATTTTAGGCAGGTTTTTTATTTTTATCTCACCGAGATAACATTTCCCCAATTCCATTTCTCATAATACCACTCTGGTACATCTATATTTTCAATCCACTTCATTTCATGCTTTCCATCTCTATGAGCAAGCCATACATCTGCTTTCTTACGGTCTGAACGTATCCATATTAATTGATTGCTCTTCTTCATAAAGATTGGATGATAATCACCCTGCTTATGAGGTGGCTTTGTGATTCGATGCTGTACATTGCTTGTACTATCAACCTCATATAAAGATGGTAGTGGCCTTTTTTCTGGCAATGTTTCAAATCCTCCCTCTTTTGCTCGAGAGACGATAATTACGTTATCGTTCTTCCATGCAAAATCCCAATCAACATATCCTTGCGGCGTAAATGTGTTCTGCTGAAGTGCTGGCAGTTCTTTTACTTTTAAATGTTTATTCTCTAACGCAACTCTCCCGCTTCCTTCAATATAGGCCAATATATTGTTGGCTGGTGCCCATTTGAACCATTGTGTGTTTAATAACATTTGATCTACCTTTTCAAAACGACTACCATCTGCGCGAACTAAGCAAAGCGTATTACTATCAGCTGACCATGAAGCTGTCGGTACTGCTAAAAATGAAATCCACTTTTGATCTGGTGACCACTTAAAGCCACTTGCAACTAATGCTAGGAAATCATCATGTTCATTTGGTAATGCATACAAATGCTTCATTTTGTGAGGATTCATATGTGCATCTTTTTGCACTTCATATAGCTGAGCCCCTGTCCATCCTGTTGGAAGTAAGTGTGCTTCAGAGGATACAAAAAACTTCTTTCCATCAGGATACCATGCATAATCTCCTACACCTGCCGATACATTTTCAAAATCTGTATTCTTTTTTTCTACATCAAATGTATGTAATGTACCTGTAAATATAAATGCAATTATATTTTCTGTTGGTGACCATTGATAATTCAATGCTTCTGAGTGAAACGGCGTAACTTTCTTTCCATCTTTCAGCCGATATAACTCAAGACTACCTTGTTTCTTTCCTTTTACATATGCCAGCCACTCTCCATCATGAGACCACTTTGGCCCTGTTATATACTCTCCTTTTGTAAGTTGTTTTTCTTTTCCATCAACTTTAATCCAGAGGTCATGATGACGAATAAAAGCAATTTTAAATTCATTATTTTCTGCGCTACTATTAATGGTTGAACATAAAAATACGACTAACATTGTACCAACGCTTACTATGAACCGTTTCATAACACCCCTCCATTTCCCTCATAGCATTCCTCAATGTCCACCTACAATATGTAAAACATACCTATTCGACATAATCAGAAAAAATTTCCCAAGAAATTTTAAATTCATAGAGGATTGGTATGAATTATGTCGAAAATATAGTTTAGCTAACATCCGATTATGTAATTCGAGATAAATTTGTAAGATTATTTTTCGTAATATTAGCACTTTTTATTAGGGGGAGTTTCAATGAAAAAAACTACATCTACACTATTAAGTATGGCGCTCGTCTTTTCTAGTTTTGGAGCTTTAAGCGCACATGCTGAATCGCTGCAAAAGGAGAAACAATTTAGTCCACAGTTAAAAGCGAACATTGAACAATGGGGAGAAAACAAAATTGCGCAAAATGTTGAAACAAAAACATCAAAAGAAATTTCTGTCATTGTAGAATTGCAAAATGCTCCACTCGCTTCACAAAGTAACATTCAGCATGCTCCAGATTTACAAAATAATCATGCACAGTCTTATCATGTCGAGCTTAAAAAAGCACAAGAAGATACGACTAAGAAAATAAAAGAAAAAGCACCTGGTGCAAAAATTAAAGAAGTATATAATACGTTATTTTCTGGATTCTCTATTTCAGTTCCTGGAGATCAAATTACCGCTCTTGCTTCTTTACCCGAAGTAAAAGCAGTCTACCCGAACTTAACATATAAATTACATGAAACATCAAAAAGCACTACTAATGACGAAGCACCAAATATCGGGGGACCGACAATTGGTGCAACTGAAGCATGGAATTTAAAAGACCCATCTGGCAAACCGCTTGATGGAAAAGGTATGAAAGTAGCAATTATTGACTCTGGTGTAGACTATACACATCCTGACTTAAAAGCAAATTATATCGGTGGATATGATACAGTTGATGAAGATAACGATCCAATGGATGGTAACGTACATGGTACTCATGTAGCTGGAATTATTGCTGGTAACGGAAAAATTAAAGGCGTTGCTCCAAATGCTTCTATTCTAGCTTATCGTGTAATGAATGATGATGGAACTGGTACAACAGACGATATTATTCAAGGTATTGAACGAGCGATTCAAGATGGTGCCGATGTATTAAATTTATCCCTAGGTCAGGATTTAAATGTACCTGATCAGCCTGTAACATTAACGTTAGAACGTGCAGCAAAACTTGGAGTTACTGCAGTTGTTTCAAACGGAAATGATGGCCCACATCCTTGGTCTGTTGATGCACCTGGAAATGCAAGCAGCGTTATATCAGTTGGAGCATCTACTGTTTCTATCCCGTTTCCAACGTTCCAAGTAGCTGGTTCCAGCAAAACATATCAAGGGTTACCGTTATCAAAGTCCAATTTCCCAATAGGAAATGATTCCCCTCTTGTATACGTTGGCTATGGTAATCCAAATGATTATGCAAAACAAGATGTGAAAGGGAAATTTGCACTTGTTTTACAAGGTACTTCTAGTACGTTAGTAAAAGCAGAACAAGCGAAACAAGCTGGTGCAGTTGGTGTACTATTCATTTCTAATGAAAAAGAAATCAATATTATGCCTGAATACTTTGCACGAGAAAATCTAGCTCTTCCAGTTATGCAATTATCAAATGCAAATGGCGAAGAGTTGAAAAACTTAATTACAAAGCGCAAGAAAAATATAAAAATTGGACAACCAGTTCCAACTGAATTAATTGGTAACTTTAGTTCTAGAGGACCATCACAAGGTAGTTGGCTTATAAAACCAGATATCGTTGCACCAGGAGTACAAATTACGAGTACTGTACCTAGAGGTGGCTATGAGTCTCACAACGGAACCAGTATGGCTGCGCCTCAAGTAGCTGGAGCGGTTGCCCTCTTGCGTCAAATGCATCCTGATTGGACGACAGAGCAATTAAAAGCATCGCTTGCCAATACCGCAAAAACTTTAAAAGATGTGAATGAAAATACATATCCTATTATGACACAAGGATCTGGTTTAATTAACATCCCGAAAGCAGCTCAAACAGATGTATTAGTCAAACCTAACAATGTGAGCTTCGGTCTTATTAAGCCAAACAGTGGTAAAGTAAAACTGACGCAAAATATTACGTTACAAAATCTATCTAGTAAAAAGAAGACTTTTTCAACTCGTGTGGAATTGTTAGATGCAAACACAAAAACAAAAGTAAAAACTTCTGTACCTTCATCGATTAGCATACAGCCGAGTAGTAGTACCGAAAAACCATTTACTATTACTGTCGATAGTTCGCTACCCCAAGGTGTATATACTGGGAATGTGTATGTAAAAGAACAAGGTAAGAAGGAAGAAACTCGCATTCCATTTACATTTAGTATCGATCCTAAAGATTACAAACGTATAGATGGACTCGAAATTATTAATTCTACATTTAGTCCAAATGGTGACCAAATATTAGACGATAATCTCATCAACTACTATTTAGTTGCACCTGTGGATGATGTAACTTTGCATGCAAATTTAGTTACAAAAGAACGTGTAACGTACCAAGGGATTATCCATCAAGCTAAAAATGAAACAGCTGGATACAAACCTTTCAAATGGAATGGTACAAAAGCAGATGGTACTCCGTTAGCTGACGGTCTATACCAAATTGAAGCAGTTGCCTCTAATTCTGGTGGGGAAACAAAACAAACAGCTGCTGTATTTGTTGATAGAACTGCGCCTAAATTAACATACGAAGTTGACCAAGAAAACCTTGTAATCACAGGAAAAGTGGATGATATCTTACTAGATTGGATGACAGAATCTGGTTGGGTAGCACCTGGTATTCCAGTGAGAATGCAATATGAAATCAACGGAAATGGTATATGGGAAAGTGCATTCCTAAATCCTTGGGAGAAAAATTACGGTATTTATTTCGATCGTAGTCAATTACAAGAAGGAAAGAATACAATTCATATTGTAGCAACTGATGCAGCTGGAAATACAGCTAAGTTAAATGTTGATTTAGATGTGAAATAAAGTGAAACTTTAATCAGTGGGGGTTTCTTCATCCCCCACTGATTATTAGTTGAACCAATCGGGCTTTTATGGGCAGCCCGACCCCCACCTAACTTCTTTGCTTTCGCTGAATTTTGAGGTGAGGGTCTTACTGCCCATTAAAGCGGGATAAAAAATTATTGTTGACAATTTTTTTAATATAGTTTTATAATACAAAACATAGTTTAGTTGAACGAATTATATATCGGCTTTGAAGGAATACCAGTAGCGACTTATATCCCTGTCTCAGAGAACTGATGGTTGGTGCAAATCAGTACATATACAAGCGTGAATTACAATTCTGGAGCTTCTTTCCCGTAATGCTTTTTATGCATGAAGAGAAAGACGGATCTTTCCGTTATCTTAAAGTGAGTGGTAAACAATTACTTGTTTACAAATAGGGTGGTACCGCGATTTTTATCGTCCCTATCGGATTTCCCGATAGGGACTTTTTTGCGTCCATCCTTTTACATAATTTCATAATATACGCGTTGAAAGAATCGCAGTAGTATCTTATATCCCTGTTACAGAGAGCTAATGGTCGGTGGAAATTAGCACATATATAAGTATGAATTACAATTCTGGAGCTTCTTTTTCGTAGTGCTTATAGGCATGAAGGAAAAGACGGAGTTTTTCCGTTATCATTAATTGAGATGTAAGTATATTTTCACTTACAAATAGGGTGGTACCGCGATTCTTTCGCCCCTATCGGATTTTCCGATAGGGGCTTTTTCTATTTCTCACAGAAACAAATGTTAAATAATTCCGAATCTTATGATAAAATTTTATAAGCGCTTACAATTTTGAAAGGGGGTGATACAAGCTATACGAAACCGATACTTAATTTTATTTTAAAAAAGGAGGATGTCTAAATGACAAAGAAAACAGAAATTCCATCGCATTTAAAACCATTCGTATCCACACAGCATTATGATCAATACACACCGGTGAATCACGCTGTGTGGCGTTACATTATGAGACAAAATCATAGTTTCTTAAAAGACGTTGCTCATCCAGCCTATGTAAACGGATTACAATCATCTGGTATTAATATAGATGCAATTCCAAAGGTAGAAGAAATGAATGAGTGTTTAGCACCAAGCGGCTGGGGTGCTGTAACGATTGACGGGCTTATTCCTGGCGTAGCCTTCTTCGATTTTCAAGGACACGGATTATTACCAATCGCAACAGATATTCGCAAAGTAGAAAACATCGAGTATACACCTGCTCCAGATATTGTACACGAAGCTGCAGGACACGCACCTATTTTACTTGATCCTACATATGCAAAATATGTGAAACGATTTGGACAAATTGGTGCAAAAGCTTTCTCTACAAAAGAAGAACATGATGCATTCGAAGCTGTTCGTACATTAACAATTGTAAAAGAAAGCCCTACTTCTACTCCTGATGAAGTTACAGCTGCTGAAAATAATGTACTTGAAAAACAAAAGTTAGTTTCTGGCTTATCAGAAGCAGAACAAATTTCACGTCTTTTCTGGTGGACAGTAGAATATGGATTAATCGGAAATATAGATGCTCCAAAAATATATGGTGCTGGTCTCCTTTCTTCTGTTGGCGAAAGCAAACATTGCTTAACAGACGCTGTAGAAAAGGTTCCATTCTCTATCGAGGCATGTACAAGTACAACTTATGACGTAACAAAAATGCAGCCACAACTATTTGTTTGCGAATCATTTGAAGAATTAACAGAAGCACTTGAGAAATTCTCTGAAACGATGGCCTTTAAAACAGGTGGTAAAGAAGGATTAGAAAAAGCAATTCGCTCTGAAAATCATGCAACTGCTGAATTAAATAGCGGATTACAAATTACAGGCACATTTACCGAGACAATTGAAAACGATGCAGGTGAATTGATTTACATGCGAACGAGCTCGCCAACAGCATTAGCAATTCACAATAAACAACTAGCGAATCATTCTACGTCTGTACACAGTGACGGGTTCGGAACACCAATTGGATTACTCACTGAAAATATTGCATTAGAAAATTGTACAGATGAACAATTACAATCATTAGGAATTACAATCGGAAATAAAGCAGCATTTACTTTTGCAAGTGGTATTCATGTAAAAGGAACAGTAACAGATATTGTAAAAAACGATAAAAAAATTGCGCTTATTTCCTTTATCAATTGCACAGTTACTTATAACGACCGCGTTTTATTTGATGCTTCATGGGGCTCATTTGATATGGCTGTTGGTTCAACAATTACTTCGGTATTCCCAGGTGCCGCAGATGCTGCAGCATTTTTCCAAATGGATGAAGAAATCCAAGAAATTCCTGCTCCACTTGTACTGAATGAACTTGAACGTATGTATCAAACAGTTCGCGATATCCGAAATGAAGGTATTTTACACGACGCACATATCGAGAAATTAGTAGCAATTCAAGAAGTATTAAATAAATTCTATACGAAAGAATGGTTACTTCGCCTTGAAATATTAGAATTGCTTTTAGAGCATAACAAAGGGCACGAAAAATCAGCAGCATTATTACAACAACTTTCTACTTTCACAACGGATGAAGCTGTAACACGTCTTATTAACAATGGTCTTACGCTACTTCCAGTAAAGGATGTGAAAAATGATGCTACGATTAACTGAAGAGGAAGTTCAAGAAGAATTATTGAGGTTAGATAAATGGGTAGTAAAAGATGAAAAATGGATTGAAAGAAAATATATGTTTTCCGACTACTTAAAAGGAGTCGAATTTGTCTCTGAAGCCGCCAAACTATCAGAAGAACATAATCACCACCCATTTATCCTTATCCAGTATAAAGCAGTCATTATTACTTTGTCATCTTGGAATGCAAAAGGTTTAACGAAACTCGATTTTGAGCTTGCGAAGCAATTTGATGAACTATTTGTTCAAAATGAAAAAGCCATTATAAGAAAGTAAAAAAGAGAAGCCTTTTTTAGGCTTCTCCTTTAATTTTGAAATGGATAAAATGTCCAAATGGATCCTCTACTTGTAATATTCCATCTTTGTACGTAGCAATCTTGCCAATATTTTTTAAACTTTCACATACTTGCTCTTTTTGTTTTTCATCTGCTAATACAATTGTGAAATATTTCAAGCCAACGGAATTTGGCATTTGCGGTAGTATTCCTTCACCTTGCCACGTATTTAAACCGATATGGTGATGGTAGCCACCTGCCGATACAAAGAGCGCCCCATTACGGGCTGGGATCGTTACTTCAAAGCCAAGACCATCCACATAGAAACGTTTCGCTTCTTCCAAATCAGCTACATGGAAATGAATATGCCCCATCACAGTACCAGCTGGAAATCCACTCCATGTACTTCCTTGTTGCAATAATTCTTCACCAGCTAACGGGTTACTAACAAATGGTAGCTCTCCATTCTCATCACGCCAAACTTCTTTTTGACGATCATGATAAATTTCAATCCCGTTTCCATCTGGATCAGCTAAATAAAGGGCCTCACTAAAGTAATGGTCAGCTCCGCCGTGCAGTGGATATACCATTTCTACAAGATGACGAAGGATATTCGCTAAATCCTGTCTGCTCGGTAATAAAATTGCGTAATGATATAAACCCGTTCTCCCTCTTTGCTTTGGCAAGGCTTCTTTCTTTTCTTCAATGATAAGGAGTGGTTCGTTATTTTCATTCCCAAATGTAACGACCATTTCATCTTCTTTTAGTACTTTCATACTTAGTACTTCTGTATAAAACTCTAGTGATTTCTTTATATTTGATACATATAAATGAACAACATCAAGTGTTGTATCGGGATGAAGTTGAAAACTCATCTTGTTAGCCTCCCATGTAAATTAGTTCTTCTTTGACATTTTCTCTTTTAAGAAATTATCTACAAAACCATCCGCTTTCGCAACAAATAAGTACGCACCCATTGCTAACAATGCAAGCTCTAATTCGAAGCCAGGATTTTTTCCATCTCCTAATAAACCAGCTGACCATTTTACTTTTACAATTGCTCCAACCATAACTAGTGCAAATAATAATCCAATATATCTTACACCTAAACCTAGAATTAATAATAGACCGCCAACTAATTCAACTGTTGCTACACCGTATGCAAGTCCTCCTGGTAAACCAATGCTTGTGAACCACCCTGCAATATTGTCAATCCCCGATTGGAATTTTGTTAAACCGTGCATAAAGAACGTTACCCCTAACACGATACGAATAATTAAGTTACCAATATGTTGATTCATTTCTTTCTCTCCTTTATAGTTTTCTTATACAAAACTTTTATTTACATTACAAAACATACACTAATTTTTTTTATTCGTCAATTCATTTTCACTGGGAAAATATATATTTTTTTTGCTATGATACAAATAGTTGTTTACAAAAAGGAGCTTGATTTTATGAATATTGGTTCTGCAATACGTGAAATCCGTCAGCGTAGAGGCATAACAATCGCACAAATTTGTGAGGGAACAGGTCTTTCTAAAGGGTTTATGAGTCAGGTTGAAAATAATAAAACATCACCATCTATCTCAACTTTAGAAACGATCTCCAATTTTTTAAACGTTCCTCTTCCCTATTTATTGTTAGAACAAAAAGATCGATTGAAAGTTGTTAAAAAGGTAGAGCGTAAATATAGTGTATACGGAAAAGATGAACAAAGAATTGAACATGTTGCAGAGCAAGGTGGCCTTCGCCTAAACCTCGTAGAAATTCCTGCTGGGTTTCCGAAAGAAAACACACCAAATGCCCATGAAGGGGAAGAATGTCACCTCGTATTACGCGGAAAACTAGAAGTTCAACATGGAGAAGATGTTGCAATTGTAGAAGAAGGGGATTCTTTCTCCTGGAATGCATGTGTGCCTCATATCGTTCGTAATATAGGAGAAGAAACTGCATTATTACTTATCTCTAGTCATGCGGAAAATCGAAAACGTGTTTATTAAATAAAAAAGAAGCCTGTAAATCAGGCTTTTTTTTTATCCCCTTATAACTCCATAGCTTGTCCCAACTAGTACAGTCTTTTCGTGTTGATTGCGATAAACTGACTCGATTGAAACCTTTTTGTATCCTTCCATCTGTTCAATATTTGTTAAAGTTAATTCACAAGTGATTGTATCTCCTGTAAAAACTGGTCTAATAAACTCACTTACTAATTCTCTAGCTATGTAATGTAATTCTTCGCCTACTTTCGTTCCAATACTAGCAGTCAATAAACCATGAACCATTAAACGTCCATCTTCATCATATTCCATATGATGCCTACCTTTATCCCCTGTAATATTTGCAAATTCAAAAACCTCTTCCTCAGTAAATCTTCTTTCGTATTTAAATACATCCCCAACTTTTATACTCATTTTTATCCCCCTAATAATAAACAGAATTTTCTTTCATTTTATCATAAAATGAGTCTCAATTCATTTTCTATTATAAAAAGAATGAAAAATACTTATAGCTGTACTATTTTTTGCTTTTCGCTCCTTTACCGATGCCCATCTCTTTTTGCAGCTTGGTATCCATAGTACGCACATGTTCCATTTCTCGATAACTCTCTCACCTCAAAACCACAACTTCTATAAAAATCAAAATTACTCGCAGAAGTATGCGCAAACCAGTCACCATGTGGCAATTTTTGCAAACAAAGAGCGACAAGTTTCTTACCTAATCCCTTCCCTCTATATTCACATTTCACAACTAAATTTACTATGTTCGCGACCATGATTCCATCCGAAATGACTCTAACCATCGCAATCATCTCTTCTTCATCCCAAATCGTGAATGCCCATGTTGAATTTTCAAATGCTATCGTGAATTTTTCAATTTGCCAAGAAGGGATATTATCATTGCTCCAACCGGCATCTTCGAATAAAGTCTTAATTGCATATGCAGGTACACCATTCGTTCCCTCACGAATAATAAGTCCATTATGATAAATGTACATGTAATCCCCCCTTTATTTTTATATACCATTCTTCAAAAGATGCCATTCACCTTTTTTTCATCCAACGCGCTTAATGGAATAAACGAGAACATCCATGCCATGAAATGAAGTTGTTTTCTCGTAACTAAGTCCTGTTTTTCTAGCAACAAAGATGGAGGCGGGGTGGTCCGGATTAATAAGAGAAATTAATTTATTCATTCGTAATGCTTGGAAGCCATAGTCTCTAAATGCTGCCGCTGCTTCTTTCGCATACCCTTTTCCCCAATACTGAGGTAGTAACCAATACCCAATTTCAATTTCCTCTTTTCCATCTATTTGCTGCTTTACTAATCCTGCATGACCAATTCGTATTCCCGTTTCCTTTTCAATTAATACAAATAAACCGAGACCGTTTTTATAGCTAGGAATCACCCACTCCTCCAAACTTTTTTTACACTGCATATATGTTTTTAACGTCCCATTTCCAATATAGCGCATTACCTTCTCATTTCCCCATAGTGAAGCGTAGAACTGTAAATCATCCATTGTATATTTGCGAATTTGTAAACGATCTGTATGAAACATTTCTGCACTCCTTCCCACGAATTTGTACTTAATTACACGCTCATGTTTTGTATGCATACTAAATGTTACTATCTATTATAAATGAACTAACATCGAAATACAGAATATTCAATCTCAAAAGAATTTAAAAAAGACAGTAGACAAATATTGTCTACTGCATCCATATCATAACTAGCATAAAGAAAACTACAATTGAGGGGGGTGTAGGATTTTCAAATACACTAGATACTTATCCCGTTCTAACGGGCGGTAAACTTTCCAATTATATGAAAGTGAAAAGTTTACCGCACATAAGAACTTTGGCGGTCATTAAGAAAGCACAGTTAAGTAGTCAAATACACGCTGTGCTTTTTCTCCACCCATTCGTGCATGTTGAAGAAGAGAAATACCATGTGGACCAGATGCACACAATGCTTCTGGTTGTGCTACTAAAATAGCTTGTACAACTTCTAATTCCCCAAGCATGGCGGCCGCGAAAATATCCATTCGAGCGCCCTTTTCTAGTAAATAGAGAGCAATATCTTTACGACCTACATGCGCCGCTGCTCCTAACGCACTTTCCCAATCTGATCCGCCCCAATTGTAAGAGGCATGAAGTAAGCTTGGCGATTCCGCCAACAATTCTTGTACTTTTTCTAAATCTCCGTGAGCTGCCATAACAAATTCCCTTACTAACTCAGTGGTAATACATTCTTCTGTTCGCATCTTACTCCTCCTTTTTAGAAATTCGTTTCGGTGTAAAAAATGGCTTATCGCTTCCTTGAAAAATATCTACATCTATGCCAAATACATGTTGAAACATTTCATGACATAACACTTCTTCTGGTATACCGTCATACTGAAGCTTCCCTCGCTTTAATACGAGTAAACGATCACTATATTGAGCCGCTTGGTTAATATCATGTAAAACCATTATAATTGTCATGCCAAATTCCTCATTTAGTCGTTTCACAAGTTCCATTACTTCCAACTGATGAACGATATCTAAAAAAGTTGTTGGCTCATCCAATAATAAGACGTTCGTACGTTGTGCTAGCGTCATTGCAATCCAAGCACGTTGTCTTTCTCCTCCTGATAAAGATTGTAAAAGACGATATTCATACCCTTCAAGATTTGTAACAGACAATGCCCAATCAACAATTTCTTCATCTTCTTTATTTAAACGACCTCTCCATGATTTATGAGGGCCTCTTCCAAATTCGATCAATTCTTTCACTGTTAAATCTAATTGATGATCATGCATTTGTGGTAACATCGCTAATTGCTTCGCTACATCAGCACTTTTCATCGTATGAATACTTTTTCCATCTAAAACGATATCCCCTTCGCTTTGTTTAAGTAGTCTTGCCATTAAACGAAGCAAAGTAGATTTCCCCGATCCATTCGGTCCAATTAAACTAACGACCTCTCCCGCTTTAATATGTACATCCATATTTTGCATTTGAAATCTTTCAGAATGTGCGTAAAACACTTTATCAACGGAAATCACTTCGTTTTCCTCCTCTATGAATTAAATATAAGAAGAACGGACCGCCTAAGAAGGATAGTAAAATACCAACAGGTAATTCAATTGGATCGAACCAACTTCGAGCTATCGCATCTGCGAAAACAAGTAATATGCCTCCGCCAAGGCATGATAATGGCAGTAAATATTTATAGTCATTTCCGACTAATAAACGTAACATATGTGGTACGACAAGGCCGACAAATCCAATAAGACCAGAAACACTAACCGCAATTCCAGCTAATAATGTACTTACTACTATTAAATAAAATCGGCTTCTCTCTACGTTATGCCCTAATAATTTCGCCATTTCATCTCCAAGCATTAATACTCGAATATGCTTGATACCAAAGAAGGCCAATATAATAGCGAATATTGCATAATAAATAATCATGTTTAAATGTGCCCAACTTACACCACCAATGCCACCCGCTAACCAAGGTAACACGGATTGTACTTTGTCACTATGTAATAACATTAACGCTGACGTTGCTGCACCAATTAATGCATTAATTGACACACCAACTAAGACAATTCTTGAAGGTGGTGCCCCCTTTTGCCATGATAAAGCATAAATGACCATCGCCGTTATGAAAGCTCCTAAAAACGCCCCGAACGGTAAAAAAGCCATATGCTGAGGGAATAAAATCATAATGACGATTGCTACAAGGCCTGCTCCAGATGAAACTCCAATAATACCGGGGTCTGCAAGTGGATTTCTCATAACTCCTTGTAATAATGCACCAGATGCAGCTAAACATGTTCCTACTATAAATCCAACGAGCACTCTTGGTATACGAAGGTCCCATACAATTCGATGAACTGTTGAACCTTCATCTTGTATCCCTGTTAGAATATCTCGTAAAGAAAAAGATAAGCTTCCTGCGAAAAGGCCGTAAAAAAGACCTAAAATCGTTAATATAACTAAACTAACTGCTATTATCCATCTTTTTTTCGCAAAAGGATGTTCCTTTTCCCTTACTACTTCACTACTTTCCATACTTATCATTTCCTTACATCTTGTATACTTTTGTACATAAAGTCCATCGCTTCTATAACTTTTGTTCCAGGATTTGATCCAAATAAGTCAGGTGGCAAAATAACTACACGATTTTGTTTTACTGCATCTAAGTTTTTCCACGCTTCATTTTTCATCATTTCGCCTTCAAATGCTTTTTTAACGCTTTTTGGATCTCCATGTGTAATTAAATAAATCACATCTGGATTCGACTCAATAATGCGTTCTACGCTTAGCTGCGCATATTGCGGATATTCCTTCATTTCTGGAAAATCAGCAGCAATATTTTTCCCGCCTGTTTTTTCTAAAATATCACCTGATAACGAGGTTGGTAATGCTGCTAAATAAGTACCTGGTGCTCCATACACTAGCAGTGCTTTCACATCGCTCTTTTTCTCATATTTCTTCATTTGATCATTCATTTTTTGGTTAAGTTCTTTTGCTTTATCTTCTTTCTTCATTATCGTTCCGTATAGTTCAATATTCTTTTGAATATCTTGTACCGAATTCGCAGAAGAAATCATTACTTTCGTTCCTTGCCCTTCAACCGTTGAAACATTCTTTTGAAACCCATTATTAGCAATAAGTACATCGGGCTTTAAGCTAGCAATTTGCTCAAAATTCGGCTGATGTGCATTCCCGATTACTTGTACTTTCTTTATATCCTCTGGAAGAGTTATTTTTGCATCCGGACGACCCACTATTTTTCCGCCTAGAGCATGAATAATATTCATGTCTCCCGTACTTAATGTTGCAAAACTCTCTGGCACTTTATCGAACGTTACCTTTCTTCCTGACAGGTCGGTAACTTCTATTTTCTCTTTTCCTTTTTCTATTTTTGTTGCCGCTGCTTTTTCGTCTCCTTTCGCACTGCAACCTATTAATAAGAAAAAAATAGATAAAATCGCTGTGAATAGCGTAATAGATTTTTTCATTCTTTCACCTCTAACTGATAATGATAATCATTGACTACTATTCTACTTTAATTGATAAGGATTATCATTGTCAATATAAACCGCATACATTTTCTAGAAAAAACAAAAAGCGTTACAAAAAAAGATTCCTTCTTTTTGTAACGCTCTATTTATCAATATTATTCACATTCGTCTCCCTCTAACTCGTCTCGCATCACTTTCACACGCTGAAAGAAAAAGAAGGATAAGCTTAAAAATATAACGATGCTCCCCATCATAACAAAAGGTTGTATTGCTTCTTTTGCTCCATTCGGAATCAATAAGCCAACCATTAACAATGTACTTACAGCGAGAAGAACTTGTCCGAAACGAGTATAATCTTCTATTTTTTCTTGTAATTCTTTCATTATATTCTCACTCCTCCATTTCACTGTATCATATTCTATTACACTTAAAGACAAGTAAATACAGCCATTCTGGGAGATGTTTTCCAAAAGAAAAAGAGCCGCTTTATGGCGACTCTTTCATAACCATTATTCACCTTTATATGCTTTCATATAAATTTCTTTCAACTCTGAAATGAGAGGTAATTTTGGATTAGCTGTTGTACATTGATCTTCAAAAGCTCTTTCTGCCAATACTCCAACAACCTCTTCAAATTGGTCTTTAGCAACTCCTTGTCCTGCAATACTCATATTTATATTTAAACTTTTTCCAAGCTCAATAATTGCTTGGACAAGTGATTCCACACCTTCTGCCGCCGAACTTGCTGGAAGCCCGAGCATTCTCGCAATATGTGCATAGCGTTCATCAGCTACAAAATGCTCATATTTTGGGAACAATGCGTGTTTTCTTGGCTTAATAGCATTATAGCGAACTACGTGTGGCATAAGAATGGCATTTGCACGCCCATGCGGAATATGGAATTCTGGTCCAATTTTATGCGCTAAACTGTGATTAATACCTAGAAAAGCATTTGCAAATGCCATTCCTGCGATTGCAGAAGCATTATGCATTTTTTCTCGTGCTTCTTCATCATTTCCATCTTTAAATGCTCTTGGTAAATATTTAAATACGAGATCAATGGCCTTTAATGCTAATCCATCTGTATAATCATTTGCTAAAACAGACACATATGCCTCGATTGCATGCGTTAATACGTCCATCCCAGTGTCTGCTGTTACATGTGGTGGTACTGTCATTACAAATTGCGGATCAACAATTGCTACATCTGGCGTTAATTCATAATCCGCGAGTGGATACTTTATATTATTTTTCTTATCTGTAATAACCGCAAATGGTGTCACTTCTGATCCTGTTCCAGATGTTGTTGGAATGGCAACAAACTGCGCTTTACTTCCTAATTCCGGATATTTACATGTACGTTTTCTTATATCTAAAAACTTCTGTTTAATTCCATAGAATGTTGTTTCTGGGTGCTCATAGAAAAGCCACATCCCTTTCGCCGCATCCATCGCTGAACCACCACCAAGTGCGATAATTACATCCGGCTGAAAACTTCTCATCATTTCCGCACCTTTAAACACAGTTTCATCTGATGGATCTGGCTCAACCTCAAAGAAAACTTCAACTTTCACATCATTTGCATGTTTACGTAAATAATGCGAGACCGTATCTACATATCCGTGCTCAACCATTCCTGGATCTGTTACAATAAATGCACGTGAAATGTTAGGCATATTTGCTAAATATGCTGTTGCATGTTTTTCAAAATAAATTTTTGGTGGTAATTTGAACCACTGCATATTCTTTTTTCTATTTGCCAACCTTTTTATATTTAATAAATGCGTCGCTGTTACGTTTTGAGAAACCGAGTTTTTCCCGTAGGAACCGCAACCAAGCGTAAGTGATGGAATAAATCCATTATATATATCACCGATTCCACCTTGTGATGAAGGGGCATTTACAATAAGGCGGCAAGCTTTCATACGTAATCCAAATTGCTTTTGCACTTCTTTATTTACAGAATGGATAACTGCTGAATGTCCTAAACCACCGAGGTTTAACATTTCTTCACAATATGTAAATCCTTCTTCTAATGAATTTGCTTTTACACAAGCTAATACTGGACTTAACTTCTCACGAGATAGTGGATATGCGGCTCCGATACCTTGTATTTCAGCTACAAGCATTTTTGTATTTTTAGGTACAGTAATTCCAACCAATTCGGCAATATACTGTGCGGATTTCCCTACAATATCGCTATTTACTGCACATGTATTTTCATTAATAACAAGCTTTTCTAATTTACTTCTCTCTTCCTCGGTTACAAAGTAACAATCATTTGCAATCATTTCTGTTTTCACATCATCGTAAATTTCCTTATCTACAATGATTGCTTGTTCTGATGCACAAATCATACCGTTATCAAATGTTTTTGATAAAATTAAATCATTAACTGCTCGTTTTACATGCGCCGATTTCTCTATGTAGCATGGTACATTACCAGGACCTACACCTAGCGCTGGTTTCCCAGTAGAATAAGCCGATTTCACCATACCAGCCCCTCCAGTTGCCAAAACAAGTGCAACTCCTTCATGATTCATTAATTGTTTCGTTGCTTCAACAGAAGGTTTTTCAATCCACTGAATACAATGTTTTGGCGCTCCCGCCTTCACTGCTGCATCATATACTGTTTTCGCCGCTGCAATAGAACAGTTTTGTGCTGAAGGATGAAATGCGAAAATAATTGGATTTCTCGTTTTTATCGCGATTAATGCTTTAAACATTGTTGTCGATGTTGGATTCGTTACTGGAGTTACCCCAGCTACTACACCGACGGGCTCCGCAATTTCTATTATTTCTTCATGAGGATCTTCGTGAATAATCCCTACTGTTTTATCTTTCTTTATGCTATGCCAAATATATTCAGTTGCAAAAATATTTTTAATGCATTTATCTTCGTATACACCACGACCTGTTTCTTCAACAGCCAACTTCGCAAGTGGCATATGTTGATCAACACCTGCTAATGCCATTTCATGAACAATGTTGTCAATTTGCTCTTGTGTAAAACTTTCTAATGCTTGTAAAGCCTTCCGACCGTTATTCACTAACGTATCAATCATCTCTTTTACTTCCTGCATTTCATTTACAACTTTCTCTTTGACTACCATGTAAATTCCTCCTATTCTGCTATTTTGGACTAAATAAGACCCTATAGGGCATAATCAGTCCCGATTAGCGTAAAAAAATAGAATTGCTTTCCTACATGAACCTCATTGTTTGTGAAATATTTCACAAGTTCGTTCGTGAGTAACACTTCATGAATTCAATATACATGAAATCATTTTATTTGTGTATGTCTATTTTGTGAATTTTTTCACAAAATGATGTAATAAAAATGCACTGCCTATATTAGCAGTGCATTTTTATTATGCTAACGCTTGTGCTAAATCTTCAATTAAATCTTCTCCGTCTTCAATACCGACAGAAATTCGAATTAATGTATCTGTAATTCCTAATTCTTTGCGACGATCTGCTGGGATTGATGCATGCGTCATTTGAGATGGGATAGAAATTAAACTTTCTACTGCTCCTAAACTTTCAGCCAGTGTAAAGTATTGTAATTTCTCAAGTACTCTATTTAATGTTTCTTCGCTATCTACATCAAATGAGATAATAGCACCAAATCCATTTGCTTGTTCTGTTGCTAATTCATGATTTTGATGTGACTCAAGACCTGGATAATATACTTTATTTACTTTTGGATGATTATTTAAAAACTCAGCAATTGCGCGTGAATTCGTTTCATGCTCTTCCATTCGAATTCCTAATGTTTTTAAACCACGAAGTAGTAAGAAGCTATCTTGTGGACCAAGAATGCCTCCTGTTGAGTTTTGTACAAAGTGAAGGTCTTCTGCTAATTGCGGGCTATTTACAACTACTAAACCTGCAACTACGTCACTATGACCTCCTAAATATTTCGTTGCACTATGAAGTACAATGTCTGCTCCTAAAGAAATCGGCGACTGCCAATATGGCGTCATGAATGTGTTATCAATAATTGTTAATAAATCTTTCTCTTTAGCAAGAGTAGATATTTTTTTAATATCAGTAATTTTTAGTAATGGATTCGTTGGTGTTTCTACATAAATCGCTTTCGTATTTGGACGAATCGCTTCTTCAACTTCCTCTAAGTTTGTTGTATCTACAAATGTATGCTCAATACCGAAGCGGTTTAATACTTTCGTAATCACGCGGTACGTTCCACCATACACATCATCTGTTAAAATAACGTGGTCACCTTTTGAGAACAACATAATGGTAGCTGTAATAGCCGCCATTCCTGAACCAAATGCAAAACCAGCATGACCGTTTTCTAATACAGCAATCATTTCTTCTAAAGCCGCACGTGTTGGGTTGCCTGTACGTGAATATTCATATCCTTGGTGCTTGCCAACTGCTTCTTGTTTGTACGTACTCGTTTGATAAATCGGTACGTTTACAGATCCAGTTGAAGGTTCTCCTATGCGAATACCATGAATTAACTTTGTCTTTGCTCTCATTTTTTATTCCCATCCTTTATATATGTCTTTACTTAAATAGCGCTCACTACTATCAGGAAAAATTGTTACAATATTTGTACCTGGCGCCGCTTTCTCTGCTTCAAGTAAACTTGCATGAAATGCTGCTCCTGAAGAGCTCCCAACGAGAAGTCCTTCTTTTTGCGCTAATTCTTTCACTCGTAAAAATGCATTTCTATCAGAGATTGTATGAATTGCATCAAAATAAGATGTTTTCAAAAATGGTGGGATGAACTCCAGTCCAATTCCTTCGGTCTCATGTGAACCAGCCTTACCACCATTTAAAATAGATCCTTCTGGCTCTACGATAACTGTTTTAATATCTATATTTTTTTCTTTCAAGTAAGATGCAGTCCCCATAAACGTACCGCCAGTTCCTGCTCCAGCAACAAATATGTTAATCTCTCCATTCAATGCGTCCCACAGTTCAGGTCCTAATGTTTTAAAATATGCACGAGGATTTGCCTCATTTGCAAACTGACTTGGAGAGTATGAATTCGGTATTTCATTTACTAACTCTTTTGCTTTAGCAATTGCACCGGTCATTCCTTGTTCTGTCGGTGTATGCACAACCGTCGCGCCTAGTGCTTTCATCAATTCTTGTTTTTCAATACTAAATTTCTCTGGTACACAAACAATGACGCGTAAATCATGTTGTAACGCTGCGAGTGCCAGTCCAATACCAGTATTTCCAGCTGTCGGTTCAATAATTGTTCCACCCTGGGTAACGAGCCCTTTTTCGAGCGCATCTTCGATTAATTCTCTTCCTAAACGATCCTTAACGCTTCCACCTGGGTTATAAAATTCAAGCTTCGCAAATAAACGGACCCCTTCTGGAAGTGAAAAACGAGTAATTTCTACAATTGGTGTATGACCAATTAACTCATGAACGCCACGATATACATTCATCGTGTTCTCCCCCTTATTTGCCAATAAAGAAAAGGCAACTGTATGTATTTTCTTTATATGAGACAGTTGCCTTTTTGTTACATTACTTTAACTCTTCTAATACTTTTACGATAAAGTTTGTAGAATGAAGAGCTGCTTGATCTAAAAATTGATCAAATGAAACATTTGATTCTTTACCAGCAATATCAGAAAGTGCGCGAATAATAACAAACGGAACTTCATATTGGTGGCATACTTGTGCAACAGCTGCTGCTTCCATTTCTACTGCATAAAGATCTTCAAATTTATCACGAATTGCTGCAACACGATTCGGATCACTCATAAATGAATCGCCTGTTGCAATCATACCTTTTACAACTTGAATACTTTCTTCTGCTTGCATACATTTCTCAGCTAATGCAACTAATGCTTCATCAGCCTTGAATCCAGGCGGCATTCCTGGTACTTGACCATATTCATAGTTAAATGCTGTTACATCTACGTCATGATGACGAACTTCTGTTGAAATAACGACATCTCCAACATTTAGAGAATGATGGAATCCACCAGCTGAACCAGTATTAATTACTTTTTCAGGTTTATATCTTTCTAATAAAATTGTCGTTGACATCGCTGCATTTACTTTACCAATACCAGACTTTAACAAGATTACTTCATGTCCTGCTAATTGTCCTTTCGTAAATTCACAACCTGCAACCGTTTCTGTTTCTGCTTGTTCTAATTTGTCACGTAAAATACGTACTTCTTCTTCCATTGCTCCAATTACAGCAATTCTCAATCTAATCCCTCTTTCTATTGCTTAGTTGCCTCCATTACCCATACGAAATGATTTAATCTCGTAAACGTTACATGGAAGCCATTGTTTTCAAAAATAGTCTGCATAACTGGAATACGTGTATAGTATTCCGTTTGCAAATCGTTTGCTAACTGATGAAAACCTCTTTGTTTTGCTGCTTCAACAGTTTTATCATATGCATCTTGATCTGCAAATATCGTATCAGCAAACACTATTTTACCACCTTTGTTTAGCAATTGACTATACTTCGCAATCGCTACATTTTTTTCATCATCTGTTAAATGATGAAATGCATAGGTGCTTACTATGGTATCAATTGAAGTTGGGACTTCAAACGAAAGAAAATCACCTTCTGTAATGGAAAACTCTTTTGGCAATTTCTCTTTTGCAATCATGCGCATTTCACGTGACGGTTCTATACCGTAAACTGTGCGGCCAGCAAGTAATAATTTATTTGTTAAATTACCAGTACCAACACCAAATTCTAATACATTACCAAATGACTTGTTAACTACATCCTCTAGAATGTCCTCATAATGGGCGAAAACTTCTTTATATTGTATATCTTCGCCTTGTACAAATGAGTCGTACGTATGAGCCCACTCATCAAATAAACCATTAAATTCTGTACCCATAAAAATTCCCCTTTTTCTTATCGGTTTTATCAGTATGATATTCCCTCTTTCTAAAAATGTCAATTGAAATGTACATGGTATTTCCTTCTTTTCTTTGTTACACTATAGTTGATTACATAGGAGAGGGGCCGTCTTCATGTCATTTACCTTTGAAATGTTAGAAGATAAAGTAGAATTTTTTGAAGCGGGAGACTTAGCTTCTTTAGAACGAAAAATTAGTGAACAAATTGATAATAATAAAGCACTTATGCTTGAAGTTCATCACATCTCACACCAAATGGTTATGGATCCTGAAAGCAAAAGACCATATTATAGCGCGGTTGTTCATTTTAAATTAAAGAAATTACGCTAATTAAAAAAGAGAAGCTCCTAAGGAGCTTCTCTTTTTTAGTTTAGAGTTTGAACAAGTACTGGTTTCCAGCCCTCATTGTCTACCCAATCAATATTTACGTAATATCTTTTCCCACTTTGCTTATCTTGAACATCACCATAAGCTTTGCTCTTTCCAGTTTTGTCTCTTCCAACAAAATGGAATACTAATTGCTCTTTCGGTACTTCAACACCTGCAGCGATTGCACTTTGCATCTCATTCCAATCTGATGACCCTTGTTTAAACGTCATTGCTGGTGATGAACCTTGTTCTGTTCCTACAGCTTTCCAAGAAGATTTCGTGTAAGCATCTTTTGCCTTAGATACAGTTTTTTCAGCTGGTACTTTCTCATTAGCTTTCGCTTCTTCTTCAGCTTTTTTCTGTTCTTCTTCAGCCTTTAGCTTCTCTTCTTCTTCTTTCTTAGCCTCTGCCTTCTCTTGTTCATTCTTCTTCGTCTCTTCTTTTCCTTTAGCTTTCTCAGACTTATTCTCTTTCGTTGTTTGCTGAGCTACCTTTTTATCGCTAGAAGACGCTTGCTCTTTCGTGTCAGGAACGAACAATTGATATGCTACAATAGCTACTAATATTAATACAATTGCGATTGCAATATTTAAAACACCGTTTTGACGACGTTTTTGTTGTTTCTGTTGGAATCTAGATCCTCCTGCCATTCTTCAAACCTCCATGCAGTTTTTCATACTTGCTATTGTAACATTAAATCTAGAAAGGTTGAACATTTACAATAATATTTTCACGAAATGAAAACATTTCACTATGAATTGCAAGATTACTTTTCATTCTCTAATCGATAGATTGATTCTACGATAGATTTGAAAATAGGTGTAACTTTATTTACATCGCTATTCGTTTCTATATCCACGACAACTAAAGCATATCTTGGATTTTCATATGGAAAATAACCTGCAAACCATCGATTCTCTTTCGTCCCTTTTCCTGTTTGTGCTGTCCCAGACTTTCCAGCGACACTTAACGGTAACGACCTGAATGCTGCTCCTGTGCCTTTCTCCGTTGTTACAACGCTCCTTAATAACTGTTGTAATGTTTTCACTGTTTCATACGAAAGCTGTTTTCCATCTAATGTATGGCCTTCAAATGTATAAAAGTCCATTCCACTTTTATACATTATTTTTTCAACAGCTTTCACTTCCATCTTTTCGCCACCTCTAGCAATTGTCGCCATCATATTCGCAATTGCTAGAGGTGACATACGTACATCTTTCTGTCCAATTGTTGTTTGTGCTACCGCCTTTTTACTCTTCTTATTTCCTTCATTCCCCCAAATCGTAACACTTTTCTCCTCTGGCATTTGCTCAAAATGAGTTGTATGAAATACAGGACCTTTCCATCCAACCTTATCAGCGGCTCCTAAAGCTGCTACGTAAGTTTCTAACACCATCTCATCCTTTTGTATTAACTCGTTGCCTAACTCCGCAAATGTCCTGTTACAGCTTCTAGCAAAGCTCTCTTTAAGACTAAGTGTACCCATCCTAACTTGTGGGTGGTCTTCACCATATAAATCTTTATTACAATTAAATGTACGATTAAAAACATTTTTATTCTGATCAATCGCTGCCGCTGCAACTATTGTTTTAAAAACAGAACCAGGAAAATGTGGTGTTAACATTTGATTTTCAAGTGTAGTTTTATATAAAGCCTCATCTTTCACCTGTACAGATGGTTTGCTGACCATCGCTAAAATTTCATTTTTCTTTACATCAAGTAACACTAGTCCCCCCTTCTTTATTTCACTTGCTTCAACTACTTCTTCCGCTTTTATCTGTAACTCGTTATGTAAAGTAGTTTGAATCGTCACTGGATAAAACGGATTTCCAGGCGACGTATATTTCGCTTGTTTTCCAAAAATCGGTTCTCCTTGCCGGTCCACTTGATACAATACTTTTGCCTCTCCATCAGTCAAAAGAAATTCATCAAATGATTGCTGCAATCCTGAAATGCCAAGCGGCGTTTGTTTTGAAATCTTTCTTACTTCTCCGTATCGTTTTTGAAATTCTTGTTCATTCTCACCCACATCACCAATTAAATGATTCATCACGTCAGTTTGCCGCAAACGAACTTCAGCTGCTACAATGCCTAATACATTTAATTGATTCACCTTCTCCATCTGCTCTCGTGCCAAACGAAATGGTCTATTTCCTCTTTGCATGATAAATGCACTTTTCTTATCTTTCATTTGACTTTCAATCTCTTGTCTCGACATACCAATGATATGCGCAATTTTCTCCAACATGTCATTTTTTATTTGTAGAAATGGAAAAACAATTAAAACAGGATACTTTTTCTCACCTATTTCCTTACCATTACGATCTATAAAATGACCTCTTCCATCATCTACCGTAATGGATTGCGTCCGTTGTGTAACACTTTTTTCGATTAAATTAATCTTACGATCCGTAAATGATTCCGTATCGATAATTTGTATTTGAATTAAACGACAAAGTAATATAAACATGACACATATAAAACACATTAAAACAATTGTGATTCTCCGTTTTATTTTCATAAAAAAACACCTCGTCTATTATAGTTTGGACGGAGTGTTTCATCTTTTATACAAATAAAAAAATCACTCGCTTTTACACGAGTGATTTTTAATTATTTTACAGAGATAATCTCTACTTGCATTTCTCCACCTGGCGTTTGGATTGCTACCTTCTCACCAATTTGCTTACCTAATAAGCTTTTTGCGATTGGAGAATCGTTAGAAATTCTTCCTTCAAATGGGTCTGCTTCTGCGCTACCTACGATTGTGTAAGCTTCTTCATCTCCACCTGGTAGTTCTTTAAATGTTACTGTTTTACCTAATGTAACAACTGTAGACTCTTCACCGTTATCTGTGATGATAACTGCGTTACGAATCATGTTTTCTAATTGTGTAATACGTCCTTCTACGAACGCCTGCTCATCTTTTGCCGCATCATACTCAGAGTTCTCAGAAAGATCTCCGAAACTACGAGCGATTTTAATGCGCTCTACAACTTCTTTACGTTTTACCGTTTTTAAATCCTCAAGTTCGTTCTCTAACTTTTGCTTACCCTCTTGCGTCATAGGGTATGTTTTTTCTGTTGCCATATTTTCCACTCCTTTTATATACCAATCCCCCGAAAAAAAAGAGGAGTTCCATATGAAAACTCCCCCGCTTATATGTATAGCGGAGGTTTCTAGTACCCCTGTACTAGCGGAGTTGTCACATACAACCCCGTATTCCCAATTCTTCTTTATATAAAGAAGATATGTATGGAAAGTTGATATAAATATGCCCTCACCTATATATAGATGAGGTTGCATGTTTCATTGTATTCGATAGGAAGGGAAAAAATCCCTTCCTATCGTATATCTTTTACTATGCTATTACAAATTTACTTTTTGTTCAAGAATTGTTGCAATTTTTGTAACCATAATATCAATTGCAACATGGTTTTGTCCACCTTCAGGGATAATAATATCCGCAAATTTCTTAGAAGGCTCAATAAATTGATTGTGCATTGGACGTACAACATTTACGTATTGGTCAATAACTGAATCCATCGTACGACCGCGTTCTTTAATATCACGCTGCATGCGGCGCAGGATACGAAGGTCAGCATCTGTATCAACGAATAACTTAATGTCCATTAACTCACAAAGACGCGGGTCTTCTAAAATAAGAATTCCTTCTAAAATGATTACATCTTTCGGCTCAACTGGAATAATTTCTTCTGAACGCGTATGCAATGTATAGTCATATACAGGCTTATCAATTTGCTCATATGCAAGCAACTGCTGCAAATGTTCAATTAACAGATCATTATCAAACGCAAGCGGATGATCATAATTTGTTTTTAAACGCTCTTCCATTGGTAAATGGCTTTGATCTTTGTAATAATAATCTTGCTCTAAGATTAAAATAGAATGACCTTTAAAATGGTCAAAAATCGCTTTCGTTACACTCGTTTTACCTGATCCCGAACCACCAGCAATTCCAATTACAACAGGCTTATTCGTCCCCATTCGACTATCACTCTTTCTTATTGAAGTATGCTTTTGCGCATCATATTATTCACATACACTGGTTGATCCACTTTGAATTTCACGATTTGCAACGGATGTCTCGCTGCATCTAATTCGTTTCCATCCTCATCCCAAATTTTCTCCACCGTTTGCGTAAAGTTTTCTATTTCTGGCCCAAAGAACTCCACTTCATGTCCTGGTTTGAAATGATTACGTTGCTCAATCGTTACAATGCCCGTTTCTTCATTATAATCTAACACTAAACCAGCAAAATCATACGTTGTTTTCTTACTATGATTTCCAAACATTTGCTCTTGATGTCCTGGAACCCCTTCAAAGAATGCAGGAGCTGTATCACGATTTGCACATTTATCAAGCTCATCTAACCATTCTTGCTTAAACTCAAAGTTATCAGGATCCGCACAATATGCATCAATTACTTTACGGTAAACTGTCGCTACAGTCGCTACGTAATGGATTGATTTCATACGTCCTTCAACTTTTAAGCTATCAATTCCAATTTCAATCATCTTCGGAATTGATAAAATTAAATTTAAGTCTTTTGGACTCATTGCAAAGTGAGCATCTTCTTCTTGGAATAGAGGAAGCTCTTTCGCATCTTTATGTTGTGATACTGTTTGAACTAAATCATAGTCCCAGCGACAAGATTGACAACAACCACCACGGTTAGAGTCACGCGCTGTCATATGGTTACTTAGCGTACATCTTCCTGAATATGCGATACACATTGCACCATGGACGAATGCTTCAATTTCAATATCCACTTTTTCTTTAATCTCTTTCATTTCTTCATAGCTTGCTTCACGAGCTAATACAAGACGATGTAAACCTTCTTCTTTCCAATACTGTGCTGCTTTCCAGTTGGATAGTGATTGCTGTGTGCTTAAATGCACTTCAACAGAAGGCGCTACACGTTTACAAGTCTCAATGATAAGCGGATCAGCAACGATAATTCCCGTTACGCCAGCTTTTTCAATCCCTTTTAAATATTCCTCTAGCCCGTCCATATTTTCATTATGCGCAAAGATATTTGTTGTTACATATATTTTTGCTCCATATTTCTTTGCAAATTCCACACCTTCTGCCATTTCTTCCAGTGTAAAGTTACCTGCATTCGAACGAAGACCAAATTCTTGTCCACCTAAATATACAGCATCTGCCCCATAATGGATAGCTACTTTTAATTTTTCTAAGTTACCCGCAGGGATTAACAGTTCAGGTTTCTTCACAATAACGCGTTTGCCATCGATCACTCGTGAAATTTCTTGTACAGTCATTTCCTACACCCTCCTCGTTTAGTAAACCGTCTCTTTAAAGAAGAACCCTGTATCTAACGGACGATTCACCGGTTGCATTTCTTCTATCTCTTTATATAAATCGTCTTTCACGTCATAATACGCATCACGATCTTCTACACATAAATCAATTGCTTTACGATATTTCTTCGTTACCTCAATAATGTATGCAGAGCTTTTTAGTACACCATCAATTTTTAAGCTATCAATTTCAGCATCAATTAGCTCTTCTAACTCATCAATGAAACAAATATCGTTTGGACTCATAATATGAGTACCATTTTCATCTTCATAAATTGGATATTTATTGTTACGCTCTGGATCATATAAGAACATATTCTCTTCATATTTTTTCTTTTCAATGTCAAGATTACGTCCTTGATACTCAAAGTAGTTTCCTACTAATGAACGCTTCGATTGGAACATACAAGTCATACCGTGAATTTGCACTTCAAGTTCCACTTCAGCATTTTCTTTTAATTCAACAATTTCATCTAAGCTAAGCTCACGAGCTAATACAGCACGTTTTGCTCCTCTTTGTCCCCAATAGTTACAAGTAAACCAGTTTGTTGCTGTTGTTTCTGTATTCCAGTGTAATTGCATATTTGGCGCTACTTCGCGAACCGCCATTAATACTGCTGGATCACCGAAAACAATTGCATCTACATGTACTTCGTTTAAAAATGCAACATAATCTGTTAATTCTTCTACTTTATCGTTGTGGAACATAGCGTTCATTGCTACGTATACTTTTACACCATTTTCATGTGCAACTTTCACAGCTTGTTTCACATCTTCACGTGAAAATTCCCCTGCTAAACGTAAACCAAACTTTTGCTCACCGATCATTACCGCATCTGCTCCTGCTTTCGCAAGAGGTTGGATATCCGCCACTGCTTTTGGCGTTACTAACAATTCAGGTTTCTTCATACCTTGGTCACCCTTTCTTTTTACTAACAGCTACTCCATCACCAATTGGGAAAATCGTTGTATCATACCCTTCATGATTCATAAGCCATTCATTGTACGTCTTAATACGACGGATTAAACCACGTGTACGTCTGTTTTCAATTTTCTCTTTTGTCGTTACAAGGCCATGGTACATAACATTATCTGAAATAATTACGCCACCAGGATTTAATAACGGTTCATATAAGTCAAAAAAGCGACGATATTGTCCTTTTGCTGCATCAATAAAAATAACGTCAAATGTTCCATGTTCTTCTACTTGCTCGCCTGTTTCTAACGCATCACCGTAAATAACGGAAATACGCTCTTTAACTGGTGAACGTTCTATATATTCAAGTGCTTTTTCATATCGATCGCGATTGCGCTCAACTGTCACAATGCGAGAATTTGGGATGGCTTGCATCATACGAATACTAGAATAGCCAATTGCTGTACCTAGCTCTAAAATGCTCTTCGGTCCAATTAAACGTAAAAATTGCAACATAAATTCCATTCCAAGTCGATCCATAATCGGCACATGATTTTCTTTCGCATAATCTTCCATTTCAAGAATTAATTTATCTTTCGGATCAATAAATGATAATAGGTACTCGTTAACTGCATCCTCCATAATGGTCCTCCTTATTTACATGGAGAAGTGCCTCTATGACGTCTTTTCACACATAGAATGCAATAAAAATACAAGCCAGCTTCACCCTTAGCTTGTACGTCCCGTTTTGATATTAAAAACGATTCTTCTGCCAGTTTTTAACCCGATATATTTTACCACAAAAAAGAGGGATGTGCGACCTTTTTCGCTATCCCTCCCCATTTCACTGTTTTTTCGTAATATATTTTTGCTTTAATGCATTATGCTCTTCCAATGTTTTCGCATAGTACACTTCACCAGTTGGTGCAGCTAAGAAATAATAATAATCTGTTTGCGCAGGTTCTAACGCTGCTTCCACTGAATGTTTACCAGAGTTGGCAATTGGACCAACCGGCAAGCCTTTCACAACATACGTATTGTACGGTGAGTTTATCTTTAAATCTTCATATAATACACGTTGTTTATGCTTTCCAAGTGCGTATAATACCGTCGGATCAGTTTGCAGAGGCATCCCTTTTGCTAAACGATTATAAAAGACACTAGAGATCTTTTGACGATCTGTAAAGCCTGTTGCCTCTTCTTCAATAAGTGAAGACAATGTTAAAAGCTGATGAACATCCCAGTTTTTCGCTTTCATTTTTGCCTCGTTTTGAACAATGATTGCATTCGTTTTTTCAAGCATTGGAATGATGATTTCTTCTAACGTCGTATCTTTTTTATAGAAAGAGTACGTCGCAGGATATAAATACCCTTCTAATGGATATTTAATATTGCTATCAAAGATTTTATCCGTTAACAATTTTGGATACTTTTGCTGCATTTTTTGAATAAATGCTTTATCGTTTAATTGACGTACGACATCATCTTTATTCCACTTTAATTCGTTTGCAACCGTTTCTGCAATTTCAGTTACTTGTGCCCCTTCTTTTATCGTCACTTTATAAAGAGCTGGACGATGAACGTTACCAGATGACATTTGCTCAATAACATCTTTCGCACTCATTGAGGGATTTAATAAATATGTACCCGCTTGTAAATTTTTAGATTTAGCCTTTGTATAAAAACTAAAAACTGTACCGCTTTTCACAGCACCTTTTTCTTCTAAAATCTCACCAATTTTACTAGTAGATGATCCCTTTGGAATTTCTACTTCAATCTCTTTTTTATTCCCGCTATCAACTGGTCCTAATGCTGATGAAATATACGCATAGACTGAACCACAAACTAAAAGCAGTGCAATAATCGAAAATAAAAAAATGCGTCTACGCTTCTTTTTCACTTGATTCTCTATCAAAACTCTTCCTCCTTATTCAATTGTAGGCCATATGTACATCTTTCTATACAACACGATGAAAAATCACAATAAACTTACCTATCATTTTTGACAGATACTTTATTTTTCTACAATCCGTCTCATTATACTACAAAGGATTACGCAGTTTCGACAAAAAATCTTTCATTTTACATATAAAAAAAGATGGACTATATATCGTCCACCTTTTCAGTACTTATTATTCAGCTTCTTGCTCATCAGCTAGAGTGTTGAACATTTCTTGTACCATTTCCCACTCTTCTTCAGATTCGATTGGAAGTAAAGTTCCGCCCTCTTCTTCATTTTGCTCATAAGCCATTGCATCGTAAATTTGGTCTCCATCTTCGTCTACTTCACCGATTGGAGAGAAGACTACGTATGATTTTTTGCCAAATTTTTCAGCGTCAAAAGTGAAAATAATTTCACATAAATGTTCGTTACCTTTTTCGTCTACAATTGTAATTTGATTTTCTTCCATTTTGGTCACCTCTTATTTACTATCTAAAAATCCTTGTAAGATTACGACTGCAGCCATCTTATCAATTACTTGCTTTCGCTTCTTACGGCTTACATCGGCTGAAATGAGTAGACGTTCCGCTGCCATCGTTGACAAACGCTCGTCCCACATTACAACGTCTAATTGTAACAGCTCTCGTAGGTTTTCTGCAAATTGTTGGCATGCTTCACCACGCGGGCCAATTGTACCATTCATATTTTTAGGTAAACCTACTACTATCTTGTCCACATCATACTGTTTTACTAACTCAGAAATGCGGTCAAAACCAAACTGACCTCGTTCTTCGTTAATCTTGATTGTTTCAAGCCCTTGCGCTGTCCAGCCCATTTCGTCGCTAATTGCAACTCCGACTGTTTTTGTACCTACATCTAAACCTAATATCCGCATAAATTACTCCTCACGATGATGTTTCAAGTAAGACTTCACAAGCTCTTCAATTAATTCATCACGTTCAAGCTTGCGAATGATGCTTCGTGCATCTTTATGGCGAGGTATGTATGCTGGGTCTCCACTTAATAAGTAACCGACGATTTGATTAATCGGATTATAGCCTTTTTCTTGAAGTGCATCATACACAGTTAAAAGTACATCATTTACATGGACACTCTGTTTTTCATCTTGAATGCTAAACTTCATTGTTTTATCAAAACCGTCCATTTCAAGCACCTCACTTATATAGTAAGTATAGGGAGAAGAACTTCTCCTCCCTACCATTGTACACTACTATCTCTTTATTTTGAAACAGATTTAACGTACTCTTGTACAAATGCTAAAGCTTCCTCAACTTGCGCTGGGTTTTTACCGCCCGCTTGTGCCATATCAGGACGGCCACCACCGCCACCGCCACAACGAGAAGCTACTTCTTTCACAAGTTTACCAGCATGGTATCCTTGGCTAATTAAATCTTTCGTTACGCCAGCTAAGATGTTTACTTTGTCATCATTTACAGACGCTAATACGACAACCGCAGATTCTAATTTATTTTTCAGATCATCCATCATCGTACGTAAGTTGTTCATATCTGCAACATTTACTTTTGCAGCTAATACGTTCACGCCATCAACTGTCATTACTGAATCAGTTAAGTTTCCAGCTTCAATATTGCTTAATTTTGCTGCAAGAGATTCGTTTTCTTTTTGAAGTTGTTTTACTTCAGCAAATAAACCATCTACTCTTGTTAAAATGTCTTTTGGATTTGTTTTCATTTTTCCAGCCGCTTCTTTTAATAAACCTACTTGATCGTTCATTAATTCATAAGCAGACTTACCAGTTACTGCTTCAATACGACGAGTTCCTGCACCGATACCAGACTCAGCAACGATTTTGAAAATACCGATAGAAGCTGTGTTATCAACGTGACAACCACCGCAAAGCTCTAAGCTATAATCGCCAACTTGTACAACACGTACAACATCACCGTATTTTTCACCGAATAATGCCATTGCGCCCATTTCTTTCGCTTCTTCGATTGCTTTTTGAGAAATCTCAACATCAATACTTTCCCAAATTTTCTCGTTTACGATACGCTCAATTTTTTCTAATTCGTCAGCTTGTACTTGACCGAAGTGAGAGAAGTCAAAGCGTAAACGTTCAGAAGTTACAAGAGAACCCGCTTGGTTAACGTGCGTTCCAAGTACGTCTTTTAATGCTTGGTGTAGTAAGTGAGTTGCTGTATGGTTCTTCACAACGCTACTACGATTTTTCGTATCAATAATAGCTTTTACAGCCGCATCTTTCGTTAACGTACCTTCTTCAACAACAACTTTGTGCAAGTTTTGGCCGTTTGGTGCTTTTTGTACGTCTTTTACAAGAACTTTCACGCCATCCGCAAGAAGGTAACCACGGTCTGCAATTTGTCCACCGCTCTCAGCATAGAATGGTGTTACATCAAGCATTAATTGTCCTTCTTCACCTGCTTGTAAGCTGTCTGTGTATTCGCCGTTTTTCACAAGTGCAACAACGTTACTTTCTGTTGCAACTGTACCGTAACCAACGAACTCGCTCGCTACTTTCACTTCTCCAAGGACACCGCCTTGAACTTGCATAGAATCAACGTCTTGACGAGCAGCACGTGCGCGCTCACGTTGTTTTTCCATTTCATTTTCAAAGCCTTCATGATCAACTGTCATACCAGCTTCTTCTGCATATTCTTCTGTTAATTCAATTGGGAAACCGTATGTGTCATATAGACGGAACGCATCTACTCCAGAAATAACAGTTGTTTTTTCTTCTTTCGCTTTTGCGATAACTTCAGCTAAAATTGCTTCACCATCATGAAGTGTTTCATGGAAACGCTCTTCTTCATTTTTCACAACTTTTGCGATGAAATCTTTCTTTTCAAGTACCTCTGGATAGAAGTCTTTCATTACTTCTCCAACAACCGGCACTAATTCAAACATGAATGGACGGTTGATGTTTAATTTCTTCGAATAACGAACCGCACGGCGTAATAAACGACGTAATACATAACCACGGCCTTCGTTAGATGGAAGAGCACCGTCACCAACAGCGAATGTTACTGTACGGATATGGTCAGCAATTACTTTAAACGCCATATCTTTTTCTAAGTCACCATTACGATATTTCTCACCAGAGATTGTTTCTGTTGCACCAATCATTGGCATGAATAAGTCTGTGTCAAAGTTTGTAGGCACATCTTGAACGATAGATGTCATACGCTCTAGACCCATCCCTGTATCGATGTTTTTCTTAGGAAGTGGTGTATATGAACCATCTGGATTATGGTTAAATTGAGAGAATACAAGGTTCCATACTTCTAAGTAACGCTCGTTTTCTCCACCTGGATATAATTCTGGGTCACTAAAGTCATTACCGTAAGCTTCTCCGCGGTCATAGAAAATCTCTGTATTCGGTCCACTTGGTCCTTCACCGATATCCCAGAAGTTTTCTTCTAAGCGGATGATGCGCTCTTTTGGAACACCCATTTTCTCATTCCAAATTGTGAATGCTTCTTCATCTTCTGGATGGATTGTAACGGATAGTAATTCTTTATCGAATCCAATCCATTTGTCGCTCGTTAAGAATTCCCAAGCCCAAGTAATTGCTTCTTCTTTGAAGTAATCACCGATTGAGAAGTTCCCTAACATTTCAAAGAATGTATGGTGACGAGCTGTTTTCCCTACGTTTTCAATATCGTTTGTACGAATTGATTTTTGAGCATTTGTAATACGTGGATTTTGCGGGATTACACGTCCATCAAAATATTTTTTTAATGTTGCTACACCACTGTTAATCCATAGAAGAGATGGATCTTCATGCGGAACTAGTGATGCACTAGGTTCTACTGCATGCCCTTTTTCTTGGAAAAAGTCTAAAAACATTTGACGAATTTGTGCGCCTGTTAGTTGTTTCATTGTATTTTCCTCCTTAAATATAAAAAACTCCCGCCCCTATAAAAGGGACGAGAGTTAACTCGCGATACCACCCTAATTATGAATTGATTGCTATACGAATCAATTCATCACCTCATGGTGCCGTAACGTGGCAAGACGGCAGTGATTAGCTGCTCTCAGGATTAGCTTTCTGTTACCCTTCATTTAAAGCTTCTTTCAGCCATATGGAAGCTTCTCTCTATAAATGGACTGTAACGTACTTGTTCCGTCATTGATTTAATGTATTATATGACTAAATATAATAGAATTCTCTTAAGTTTGTCAATGTAGATAATCATTTATATTATATCAATTACTTATTAATCATAGCTATTCTACTATTCATTTTTAACAGCCTTTTCATATATTATGCATGTATTAATAAATTGCACTACCTCCATTAACTTTTCTGAATATTTTATTTTTGTTATAATTAAATTATCAATAATAAAGGAGCGATTATAATGACAACCTTATTGCATAAAGCTAAAAATATGTTAATGACTGACGAAACAATACTATTTTACACAGCATGTTCACTAGATATATTTATTTATCGTTCCGTAGCAAGGCCAGGTTTATTAATTTTAACGAACAAACGCCTCTTCTTTTATGGACCAGATGTAAGTAAGAACCCATTATTTGAAGAGTACTCTCTCGCGAAAATTTCTAATTTAAAAGAACAAAAGCGACTTTTCAGCAATCAAATTGTATTCATGTATGATAATGAATGGAAAAAAATAAAACATATTCGAACAAATGATGTAAGCTCTCTCGTTCAAAAAATAAAAGAGGAACTCTCTAAATAATAATAGCCCTCTACTTTTATAAGTAGAGGGCCTTCCTATTTCACATCTTCTTTTTTCCAAAGAGGCCTTACATGAACAATCACTGTACGAATGACTGCTAAAACAGGAACTGATATTAATAACCCTACAATTCCTGCCACTTCTCCCCCAACTAATAATGCAAGCATAATAATGACAGGATGCATACGAAGCGACTTACCAACGATGTAAGGGGATAAAATATTACTTTCTACAAATTGCAAAATAGCAATCGTAATCCCCGCTTTAACGAGTAAACTTGTTGATACCGTTGCCGCGATCATTAATGTCGGGATCGCCCCCAAAATAGGGCCAAAGTACGGTATTATATCCGTCACCCCAATAATAATCCCGAGTAATAATGGATATTTCATACCGATAAACCAAAAGGAAAGAGCAGATACGCCCCCTAATACTAAACAAACAAATAACTGTCCTCGAATATAACTTCCAAGTGATTTATCTATTTCTTTGGCCAGTATTTGCCCCGTACTACGCCACTTACTCGGGACTAGTTTCCAAAAGATATGATAAAATTCGCCGTAATCTTTTAATATGTAAAATACAATGAACGGAATTAAGAAAATAATGAGTAACGAATCCAGTACACCACGAGCTGTGCTCATTACTTTATTTAGAAGCGCTTGTATCTTCGTCTCTACTCCAATAAAAATTTGTTTTACCTTTTCATGAATAAATGACGGGAAATTCGCTGTTTGTTCTGTAACACCATCCATCCAAGAATCATACATTTTTGTAAACTGCGGGAATTGTTCATTGATTTCTTGTAATTGCTTAATTACAACCGGCGTTCCTTTATAAATTCCATAACCAATTCCGCCAAAGAAAAGGATGTAAATGAGCAAAATGGCGAGTGTGCGCGGCATCCCTTCCTTATGAATTTTCTCAATTAAAGGATGCAATAAATACGCAATAAAACACGCAATAAGAAACGGTGTAATGGCCACTTTAAATACAAAAATAATCGGTGCCCATAGCGGCTTAATTTTTAAAAAGACGAGCAAACAAAGAAAGACAAGTAACAATAATCCTAAACGGTATATCCAAATGATTTTAAGATTCTTCACACGAAAAACCTCCTCCACCTTTATTGTGAAAATAAATAGGGTAGGTTATGTGCAAAAGTTTTAAAATCTTTTCGTGCAGACCATACTGTTTTGTAACGACGTACATATACATAACATAACAAGGACAACCACCCCTGAGAATGCAGCGTGAAATAATTTAATCAGGAGGGCTCATAATGGTTTTATTTATGCTCGTATTATCAGCACTTTTTATGATTCTTGAATGGATTTGTATCGGGTTTGGTATTTGGAAAGGTTTCTTTATTCGTTCTTCACGAAAAGAAAGGGCGAAGCAATTATTTCATTACGGCATGCTTGGCGTTGGATGTTACGGCCTATCTTATCTCTTCTCTGAAATTGGACTTTTATATTTGCATACAAATGCATAAAAAAACTCCCTTATTCATGAAGGGAGTTTTTTACGCTTATAAATAAGATTTAATCATCTTACGTGCTTTTTTCATATTACGTTTTGAAAATACATCTTGTTTGCGAGCATATTGATATGCTGCCGCTCCAACACCTAATGCGATTAATGAATTGCGTAGATTCAAAGTAAATCCCCCTTTTCGTTATCCGATCGTTCTTTCATTCTCATCAAATAAATCATCAAGAGAGCTTAATGAACCATCTTCCTCTACTTGATGCGTATGGATTTTCCCCTTTGAAACCGATAATTCGATATAGCAATTCCAGCAATAAAATTGGTTGACACCTATTTTCCCAATGTCTTTCCCTTTGCAATTTGGACAAATGAACATATGGCTTTCATCTCCTTACAGTCTCCCAGATTCTATTCGCCATTATGTCCAAACCGCATTCATTTATACATTGCTGGAGCCTTTCAACGTTATACGTTTGAAAGTTTCACTATATAATTTCACCATGTTACATGAAATCATACGGTGAAATGTTTTCCACGTCCATTTCTTCGCCATTAACCGTTACCATCTGTACTTCTCCTTGTGATTCCTGCAATCTACTAGCTAAAGTCGTTTGACGCATTGCATCATCAAGGCGATTTACACCAGACTGGAAAGCAGCTTCCTCCCCGCAAATAATAAGGAACTTCTTACTTCTTGTAATACCAGTATAAATTAAATTACGACGTAACATACGATTATAACTTTTTACTATCGGCATAATCACAATCGGAAATTCACTACCTTGTGATTTATGAATCGAACAGCAATAGGCATGTGTAATTTGATTTAAATCTGGTTTTGTATATGTTACCTCAATTCCATCAAATGAAACGATAATCATATCTTGTTGCTCAACGTTCTCTTTCGCATAAAACACTGAAACAATTTCACCGATATCACCATTAAACACTTGGCTCTCCGGCTGATTAACGAGTTGCAAGACTTTATCGCCTCGTCGGTATACAACATCACCGTAAGCAATTTCTTTACTCTTTTCCCTTTTCGGGTTAAACACTTCTTGCAACGCCTCGTTTAGTACATTAATACCGGCAGGTCCACGATACATCGGGGCCAATACTTGTACATCTCTTGCGCTAAACCCTTTTGTCTTAGCATTTTCGCAAACCTTTTTAACAACCTCAACAATTTGGGCTCCTGTGCAGCCGATAAATGAACGATCTTTTTGATTTTGCGCTAAATCTGGCGGAAGCGTGCCGTTTTTTATTGCATGGGCAAGTTGAATTACTGATGAGCCTTCCGCTTGACGATAAATTTCAGTAAGCTTTACTGTTGGAACTGCACCTGCATTCAATAAATCTTTCAATACTTGTCCAGGTCCTACAGATGGCAATTGATCTTCATCGCCTACAACGATAACTTGAATGTTAGTCGGCAATGATTTAAATAGCTGATTTGCAAGCCAAATATCAACCATTGAAAATTCATCAATAATGAGTAATTTCCCTTGTACCGGATCTGTTTCATTACGCTGGAAAGACCCTTCTGGCGTCCAGCCAAGTAAACGGTGAATTGTACAAGCTGGAAGCCCTGTTGATTCACTCATTCGCTTCGCTGCCCTTCCTGTTGGAGCCGTTAATAATATCGGAAATGGATTATCATCACTGTATTCATTCGGATTTAACGATAGCCCGTGAAGTGACGCATACATTTCAACAATTCCTTTAATAACTGTTGTTTTCCCTGTTCCTGGTCCACCTGTCAATAACATCATCGGTTTATGAAGTGCCGTTTGAATTGCTTCTTGCTGAAACGGTGCATATTGTACGTTCAGTTGTTCTTCAATTTCACCTAATGTTTTTAACACTTCTGCCTCTGGAAATGAAGGTGTTTCTTCTTGATTCATAAGCCTGCGAATGGACTTTACAACACCTTTTTCAGAGTAGAATAACGTTGCTAAATACACTCGCTCTTCTTCTATGATGACTTTCCCTTCACTTTGCATCGTTTCAATACAGCCTACAATATCTTCCTCAGTCACTCTTCCTTCTTGATTGTTTAAAAGTGACATCGTTTCTCTTACAAGTTGGTCTTTCCTCATATAAACGTGACCAAGTTGTAATGAGACATTCTCTAACGTGTAAAAACATCCTGCGCGTACACGGTCGTCGTGATTACCCGATATCCCTAACGCACGCCCTATATCATCCGCTCTTCCAAAACCAATCCCGTCCACTTCTTCGATAAGTTGGTACGGGTTATTACGAATCACTTCTAATGTCATCTCTTTATATTGCTGGTAAATCTTAATAGAAAGTTTCGTTCCAAAACCGTAGCCATTTAAAAAGCTCATTACTTTCTCTAATCCTTGATGTTCAACAATTGTCTCATATATCTCCTGAGCCTTTTGTTTATTAACAACACCATTTAATGCCTCAGGGTCATCCATAATTTTAGAAATAGCATGTTCTCCGAGATGATCTACAATTTTTTCAGCTGTACGCTTTCCTATCCCTTTAAATAAATCACTCGCTAAATATTGCACCATACCGGCTTTCGTTTGCGGCAATTCTTTCTTAAACGTTTCGACCATATATTGTTTTCCATACTTCGGATGGTCTTTAAAATGACCTGTCAACGTAAACACTTCATCTTCATGCATGCGAGGAAAATGACCGTTTATCATTACTTTCTTTTCGTCGTACGTTTCATTCGTTTCAATGACTTTCATACTGACAACGGAATAGAGGTTTTCTTCGTTGTGGAAAATGGTATGAAGAACTTGCGCTTTTATAAACTTTTTCTCTTCCTCAAACAAATCCATTGCATGTTGATTTCCCATCTTTCCTCTCCTTTCCGGTTTCGTTTCACTTTAATGAGCAGTACATCCCCCACCTATTTAGATGAGGGATAACTACTCATTAACTATATTTTCATCTTATTCAGCTTCTTGTTCTAATAAACGAACACCATTACCAGCTAAAAAGTGATCTGGCTGAATTTCCGTTGCTTTCTTAAATAAAGCGAGAGCTTTCTCGTTATTATCTTCAAATACGTATGCAACACCTAAATTATAATACGCATCTGCATGCTCTTCATCCATTTCTAATACCTTTTCAAAGTAAGGCTTCGCCTCTTGAATATGTTCTAGTCGCGCAAAGCAAAGTCCACACTGGAACACAGCTTCTACATCGTTTTCATCTAATTCTGTTGCTCTTTGTAAAAACGGCAGTGCAAGACGGTCATTTCCAAGTTGCACATGTGTAATACCTAGCATAAATGTTACATCAGCTGATTGTAATCCAGCTTGCATCGCTTGTTCAAATACAGCTTTAGCCTCTGCAAATTGCTCTTGACCGTAATATACATTTCCTAATCCATAATACGCAGCCGCTGATTTATCATCTAACTCTAATGCACGTTTATAAAATAAAATTGCTCTCTCACTGTCACCTAGTACATCTAATAAGTTCGCAAAATTAATATATCCAAGCGCATCTTTCGGATTTTCTTCGATTGCTTCTGTGAAATTTTTAGCAGCTTCTTCCCAGTTTCCTTCTTGCATATATTGAATACCTGTTTCAAGTTTGTTTGACATGTCCTTCACCTCTACAACAAATTATAACAAAGAATGTATTTTCCAAGCGAACGAAAATTCGCCTTATGTAAAAGAAACCTCTAACCGCGAATCGGCAGAGGCTTCTCTTTTATCCTAAATAATCCAATTTCTTACCGCTACGGTACACTTCATCAATTGTAGCACCGCCTAAGCACTCATCTCCATCATAGAAAACAACTGCTTGTCCTGGTGTAATTGCACGAATTGGCTCGTCACAAAGAATACGAACTGTATTTTCATCAACGATTTGAACCGTTACTTTATTGTCTTCTTGACGATAACGGAATTTCGCTGTGCACTTAAATTCTTTTTCTTTCGCTTCATTACTTACCCAGCCAACATTCGTAGCAATAACTTCATCGCCATATAGAAGTTCGTTATGGAATCCTTGATCAACATATAAAATGTTTTCTTTCAAGTTTTTCCCAACAGCAAACCACGGATCACCGTTACCACCAATACCAAGGCCATGACGTTGTCCAATTGTATAGTACATTAAACCGTCATGCTTCCCTTTTACTTCGCCAGATAATGTTTGCATCACACCTGGTTGTGCTGGTAAATAGTTACTTAAGAAATCTTTAAAGTTACGCTCACCAATGAAGCAAATACCAGTACTATCTTTCTTCGCCGCTGTCGCTAAACCAGCTTCTTTCGCCATTTCACGAATTTGTGGTTTCTTCAGTTCCCCCAGTGGGAACATTGTTTTTGATAATTGCTCTTGGCTTAATTGATTTAAGAAATACGTTTGGTCTTTATTGTCATCAACGCCGCGAAGCATTTTATATTCGCCGTCCATATAAGCAACGCGTGCATAATGACCTGTCGCTACATAATCAGCACCAAGCGCTATTGCATGCTCTAAAAATGCTTTAAATTTAATTTCTTTATTACACATTACATCTGGGTTTGGTGTACGGCCAGCTCGGTATTCATCTAAGAAGTACGTAAATACTTTATCCCAGTATTGTTTTTCAAAGTTTACTGCATAATACGGAATACCAATTTGGTTACACACTTCGATTACATCATTGTAATCTTCTGTTGCTGTGCAGACACCATTCTCATCTGTATCATCCCAGTTTTTCATAAAAATTCCGATTACATCATAACCTTGCTCTTTTAATAAAAGAGCCGCTACAGATGAATCGACGCCACCGGACATCCCGATGACAACGCGTGTTTCGTGAGGTAGTTTGTTCATCATGTCACCTCCCATGCTAATTTTGTGTTAATCGCTTCACGATTTTCACTGTTTCGTACGCCGCTTTCTCAACTTGCTCTTTCGTATTTCCAAGTCCGAAACTAAAGCGTACGGATGAACGTATTTGATCGGAGTCTTTTCCGAACATCGCCACTAATACATGTGATGGATCAATTGAACCAGCTGTACAAGCCGAACCACTTGATACTGCAATGCCAGCTAAGTCTAAGTTCACAAGAAACGGTTCAATGTTCATTCCTGTAAAACTAACATTAAGCACATGTGGTAAGCGATATTCTAAGTTTCCGTTTACCTCGAAAGTAATGTCTTCATTTTTGAAGACAGATACCATTATATCTTTAAACTCTTCATATTGGGCATTTTTTTGCTCACGAGTTTTTTCAGCTAGCAAAATTGCATGTTGCAAACCAACGATACTCGGCACATTTTCAGTACCAGCACGGCGTTTTCTTTCTTGCTCTCCGCCTATTAATAACGGTTCAAATTTCACATTTGCACCAGCGTATAAGAACCCGACACCTTTTGGTCCGTTAATTTTATGGGCTGAAATTGATAATAAATCAATACCAAACTCTTTCACATTAATTTCTACTAAACCGTAAGCTTGTACCGCATCTGTATGGAAATAAGCTTGATGCTCTTTTAGCAGCTTACCTATTTCCGCAATTGGTTGCATCGTCCCAACTTCATTATTCCCAAACATAACAGATACGAGAATTGTCTCTTCTGTTAATACCTTTTGTATGTCAGAAACTTGAACGCGTCCTGTTTCATCAACAGGTAAATATGTCACTTCAAACCCTTCACGCTCTAACAATTCACACGTATGCAAAATCGCATGATGTTCAATTTGTGTCGTTATAATGTGGTTACCTTTATGACGGTTCGCACGCGCTACACCGATAAGCGCTAAATTATCAGCTTCCGTACCACCGCTCGTAAATATAATTTCATTCGGATTCGCATGAATGCTACGTGCACATGCACGCCTCGCCTCATCTACTGCATGGCGCGTTTGACGTCCATAAAAGTGAATACTAGACGGGTTTCCGAATGTTTCTGTCATATATGGAATCATCTTTTCGACCACTTCTGGGTGAGTCGGAGATGTCGCAGCATGATCTAAGTAAATGCGTTCCATTAAATCTCCTTCTTTCCAAATCGTTTCACAAGGAATTAAATGTAAAACATATAGCCCCCGTGATTTTCTTCCTCATAGCGTACTAAATCTTCTAACGTTGTACTATCTAACACTTCTTGCACCGCATCACGAACACGCATCCATAATTGGCGTTGTGCTGGCTCTTCTTCTTCTATCATTTCTACAACACTAATCGGACCCTCTAATACACGGATTACATCCCCAGCTGTAATGTTAGCCGGCTGATCTGATAATACATATCCGCCATATGCTCCGCGCGTACTCTTTACTAGACGCGCGTTACGAAGTGGTGAAATTAATTGCTCTAAGTAATGTTCAGATAAATCATGTGCCTGCGCAATTGATTTTAATGAAATTGGACCTTCACCAAACTTTTTTGCAAGATCGATCATAATTGTTAAGCCGTAGCGGCCTTTCGTTGAAATCTTCATCTATTTTGCACCTCTTTTCAAATTTTCACTTCTATTGGTTATATCTTATTTATAAAAGAACACAATTTAAAATCCTATGAAATTATAGCATAATATAGTATTATAAGAAATTTCAACTTGTGTATCAAAATGATAACATAAAATCACATTGAAAAACTCGGAAATTATTACAATTGAAAGAAAAATGAAAATATTCATATTCATTTTTCCCACAAAACAGCATCCTATTTCAAATTCCACTAAAAAAAATGATACGATAGAAAGAGATTATACATTAAGGGAGACGGTAAAAATGAAACAACCACTCGCACATCGAATGCGCCCTACAAATATTCAAGAAATTATCGGACAACAACATTTAGTTGATGAAGGGAAAATTTTATGGCGAATGGTCCAAGCGAATCATTTTCAATCTATGATTTTATATGGCCCTCCAGGCACTGGAAAAACATCCATCGCGAGCGCAATTGCAGGAAGTACCGGAACCCCTTTTCGCCTATTAAACGCTGTTACTCATAATAAAAAAGATATGGAAGTTGTCGTACAAGAAGCGAAGATGCATCGACACCTCGTTTTAATTTTAGATGAAGTACACCGTCTAGATAAAGCAAAACAGGATTTTCTATTACCTCATTTAGAAAGTGGACTCCTTACCTTAATTGGTGCGACGACGAGTAATCCGTTCCATGCTATTAATTCTGCTATTCGAAGTCGGTGTCAAATCTTCGAATTACATGCATTAACAGAAGACGACCTTTTAATTGGCTTAAAACGAGCACTTGAAGATAAAGAAAAAGGTCTTGGGGAATATGATGTAACTGTTACGCCTGAAGCATTACATCACTTTGCAAATGCATCAGGCGGAGATATGCGTTCCGCTTATAATGCACTTGAACTAGCTGTTTTATCTAGCTTTACAACTGATGACAAAGCTGCGGAAATTACGCTAGAAATCGCCGAAGAATGCTTACAAAAAAAGAGCTTCGTTCATGACAAGGGCGGAGATGCTCATTATGACGTATTATCGGCATTTCAAAAATCGGTGCGCGGAAGTGATGTAAATGCAGCACTTCACTATTTAGCACGTCTTATTGAAGCTGGTGACCTGCAAAGCATCGGTAGACGTCTTCTTATTATGGCATATGAAGATATTGGACTTGCCAGCCCGCAAGCTGGACCGCGTACACTGGCAGCTATAGAATCAGCTGAACGAGTTGGGTTCCCAGAGGCACGCATACCACTTGCAAATGCCGTTATCGAGCTTTGCCTATCACCAAAATCAAACTCAGCTTATAAAGCACTTGATGCTGCATTACACGATTTACGTAACGGGCAAACAGGCGACATCCCAAGTCATTTAAAAGATAGTCATTACAAAGGTGCCGAATCACTTGGAAGGGGCATTGGATACTTATATCCACACGACCATCCAAATGGCTGGGTAAAGCAACAATACTTACCTGATAAAATAAAAAACAAACAATATTATAAACCGAAAACGACAGGGAAATTTGAGCAAGCACTTTCTACTGTATATGAAAGATTACAAAGTTCGAATAAAACGAAAAATAAAGGGTAACATAAGCGAAAACGTCACCATTATGGAGGCTTCGCTTATGAAAACACGTCAAGATGCATGGACAAAAGAAGACGATCTCCTTTTAGCAGAAACTGTTTTACGACATATTCGCAGCGGCAGTACACAAATAAAAGCATTCGATGAAGTCGGCGATACATTGAACCGCACTTCAGCAGCTTGCGGATTTAGATGGAATGCTGAAGTACGACCGAATTACGAAGATGCGGTTCAACTTGCGAAAAAACAGCGTAAAGAATTAAAGCGTTCTGAAGCTAAAATAGAAAAAGATCAGTTCACGAAAACGAAACAACTCGTAATCGATGCCGAGTTTTCAGAAGATATTGCGCCAAGTAAACAAGAACTTACAATGCAAAATGTCATCTCGTTTTTGCAAAACTTGGAGCATACCAACCCTTCACTCGCAAAGTTACAAACTGAAAATCATGTACTACAAACTCAGCTCACTTCCTTGCAAAAAACGAATGATGAACTGGAAGCAAAATTAGCTGTACTCACAAAAAAACAACAAGCAATCGAAGAAGATTATGCAATGCTCGTTAGAATTATGGACCGTGCTCGAAAACTCGTTTCAGTTGAAGAACAAGAAGAACAGATCGCTCCGATTTTTAAAACAGATCAAAATGGAAATTTAGATATTATACATTCTGCAGAGAATTAAAAAACTCCCCACCTTTTATTTTTGGTGGGGAGTTTTTTAATAGGAGTTATTTGGATAAATATAACTATAATGTTATTATAAACCTATTAATTATTCTCAAAAGGAGCTGGTAATCATTTCATTAATAATCTTCAAAATAACACTCGGTGTTCTCGTTCTAACTCTAGCTCTTTTCACCATTCACAGTTTAAAAAAGACGTCCGCCTATAAATCAGACAAATATGATTATTACTTACTAGCTTTACTTACATTTGAACTAGTAGTAATGCAAATATCCCTATTTCTTTAATGCATAAGAAAAAGCATATATCCGAAATGGATATATGCTTTCACTTTATTCTTGCCCTACACGCTTCACTTCTACGTTTTTAATACGTTCACGTACAACGTGACTTGCCATAATTAAACCTGCCACAGATGGTACGAATGCATTTGATGAAGGTGGTAATTTCGCTTTACGAATTTTTGCATTTTCGTCTGGTACGATTTCTTTACGTACTTCTTCACGAATTACGATTGGGTTTTCGTCAGAGAAGACAACTTTTACACCTTTTTTAATACCCTCTTTACGAAGCTTCGTACGAATGACTTTCGCAATTGGATCTGTATGTGTTTTAGAGATATCCGCAATGCGGAAACGAGTTGGGTCCATTTTATTTGCTGCACCCATACTTGAGATAATTTTAATTTTACGACGTAAACATTGTTTAATTAAATGAATTTTGAACGTAATCGTATCAGATGCATCCACTACGAAGTCTAAACCGTGTTTAAAGAACTCTTCATATGTTTCATCAGTATAAAACATTTCTAGTCCGATTACTTCACACTCTGGGTTAATGTCTGCGATACGCTCTTTCATTAATTCTACTTTTGAACGTCCTACAGTAGATACTAAAGCATGAATTTGACGGTTTACGTTTGTAATATCTACAACATCTTTATCAACTAATACGAGACGTCCTACGCCAGAACGTGCTAACGCTTCAGCTGCAAAAGAACCTACGCCGCCAATTCCTAAAATACCGACTGTACTATTTTTTAATATTTCAAGTCCTTCTTTACCGAAGGCTAATTCATTACGTGAAAATTGATGTAACATTCAGCTCTACACTCCTATTACAAAAATGGTCTACCATGTATTCTAGCGTTTTTCCGACTATTTGTATAGAAAAAGTTATAGAATTCCTAAAAATACATATTTCGAAAATGAAAACATAGTGTAAAACCGGACTTTTTAAACTTCCTTCCCATACACGTTTAAAAAGGAGGATTCAGAGGGCCAAGCAGATCGAGGCACGTATGCTAGGAGGAGCGCAGTGTAGCATTACTACTCGAGCACCGGACTTTTTAAACAACCTCTCAAAAAAAGTCTAGATGGTATTAGTATAACCATCTAGACCCTATACTTACTTCTCTTCTTTTAAGCTTAATTTTAAATTTAACTCTTCAAGCTGCGCTTCCGCAACTGGACTTGGAGCTTCTGTTAATAAGCAGCTTGCGCTTGCTGTTTTCGGGAATGCAATTGTATCACGAAGGTTTGTACGACCTGCAAGTAACATAACAAGACGGTCTAAACCTAATGCGATACCACCGTGTGGTGGAGTACCGTATTCGAATGCTTCTAATAAGAATCCGAATTGCTCTTGTGCTTCTTCTTGTGAGAATCCAAGTGCTTTGAACATTTTTTCTTGTACGTCACGCTCGTAAATACGAAGTGATCCACCACCAAGCTCATAACCGTTTAATACAAGGTCATATGCTTGTGCACGTGCTTTTTCTGGTGCTGTTTCTAATAGTTCAACATCTTCACGGAATGGCATTGTGAATGGGTGGTGAGCTGCAAAGTAACGATCTGCATCTTCATCGTACTCAAGAAGTGGCCAATCCGTTACCCATAGGAAGTTAAATTTACTTTCGTCAATTAACTCAAGCTCTTTACCTAGACGTAAACGAAGTGCACCTAAGCTATCTGCAACAACGCTCTTCTTATCTGCTACGAATAATAATAAGTCGCCAGCAGTAGCTTCTAATGTAGTCATTAACACGTTTGCATCTTCTTCACCAAAGAATTTCGCGATTGGTCCTTTTAAGCCGTCTTCTTCCACTTTAAGCCAAGCTAAACCTTTTGCACCGTATACTTTTACGAATTCAGTTAATGCATCGATGTCTTTACGAGAGTATTTGCTCGCAGCACCTTTTGCATTAATTGCTTTTACTTGTCCGCCGCTTTCTACAGCACTTGTAAATACTTTAAATCCACAACCTGCTGCAAACTCAGATAAGTCTGTTAGTTCCATTTCAAAGCGTGTATCTGGCTTATCAGAACCGTAACGAGCCATTGCATCAGCATATTTCATACGAGGGAACGGCGCACTCACTTCTACACCTTTTGCATCCTTCATAACTTTCGTCATCATGCGCTCCATCATATCTAAAATTTCATCTTGTGTTAAGAATGAAGCTTCAATATCGATTTGCGTGAATTCTGGTTGACGGTCCGCACGTAAATCTTCGTCACGGAAACAGCGTGCTACTTGATAGTAACGCTCAAATCCACCGACCATAAGAAGCTGTTTAAATAGCTGTGGAGATTGTGGTAATGCATAAAATTCACCATCATGTACACGACTTGGTACTAAATAGTCACGAGCTCCTTCTGGTGTGCTCTTCGTTAAAATTGGTGTTTCCACTTCTAAGAACTCTTCTGTGTCTAAGAAGTTACGAATTGTTTTTGTTACGTCATGACGCATTTTAAATGTGTTAAACATTACCGGACGACGTAAGTCTAAATAACGATATTTTAAACGCACATCTTCTGATGCATCTGTATCATCAGCAATAATGATTGGCGTTGTTTTCGCTGCATTTAATACATTTACTTTCGTTGCTTGTACTTCAATACGACCTGTTGCCATATTGTCATTAATTGCGCCTTCACCACGCTCAACAACTGTACCTTCCACGTGTAATACGTATTCGCTACGAATTGTTTCTGCTACTTCTAGCGCTTCTTTTGATGTTTCTGGGTTAAATACAACTTGTACGATACCTGTACGGTCACGTAAGTCGATAAAGATTAATCCACCTAAATCACGGCGTTTTTGTACCCAACCTTTTAATTGAACTGTTTGTCCAACTGCTTCTACTGTTACTTTTCCACATGCATGTGTTCTTTCAGCCACTGTAAGTTCCCCCTATATTAATTTCTCTGCTACGTATGAAGCAAATACATCTAATGCTACTTCTTCTTGTTCGCCTGTTGCCATATCTTTCAAGTTAATGATGCCTTTATCTAGCTCATCTTCCCCTAATACAGCTACAAATTTCGCTTTTAGACGATCTGCTGATTTAAATTGTGCTTTCATTTTGCGATCTAAATAATCTTTTTCAACTGATAATCCAGCTTTACGAAGATCAAACGCAACTTTTGCAGCATGGTCTTTTGCTTTTTCGCCAAGCGCTACAACGTAACAATCAATACTATGTTCAAGTGGTAATTCAATATTTTCAGCTTTTAGCGCCATAATTAAACGTTCAATACTCATCGCAAAACCGATACCTGGCATTTCTGGTCCACCGATTTCTTGTACAAGTCCGTTATAACGACCACCACCGCTTAGTGTAGTGATAGCACCGAAACCTTCTGCCTCACTCATAATTTCAAAAACAGTGTGTTGGTAGTAGTCTAAACCACGCACTAAGTTCGGATCTTTTTCAAATGGAACATCCATCATTGTTAATAGTTCTTGAACTTTGTCGTAGTATACTGCTGAATCTTCATTTAAATATTCTGTAATAGATGGTGCTGTTCCCATTAATTCATGGTTACGGTCCTTCTTACAATCTAAAATACGAAGCGGGTTCTTTTCTAAACGAGATTGACAGTCAGAACAGAACTCACCAATACGTGGCTCAAAGTGTGCAATTAACGCATCACGGTGTGCTTGACGGCTCGCCGCATCACCTAAGCTGTTTAATACAACTTTAATATTTTTTAAGCCCATGCCGCGGTAAAACTCTACAGCAAGTGCAATTACTTCTGCATCAATTGCAGGATCGTTACTACCGATTGCTTCAATACCAAATTGTACGAATTGACGATAGCGGCCTGCTTGCGGTCTTTCGTAACGGAACATTTGACCGATATAATATAATTTCGTCGGTTGTGTTGCGTCACCGAACATTTTATTTTCAACGTAAGAACGTACAACAGGTGCAGTACCTTCTGGACGTAATGTTAAACTACGCTCTCCACGATCTTGGAATGAGTACATTTCTTTTTGTACGATATCTGTCGTATCACCAACACCACGTAAAAATAGCTCAGTGTGTTCAAAAATTGGTGTACGAATTTCTTTATAATTGTAACGACGGCAAATTTCGCGTGCTTGCCCTTCGATATACTGCCATAACTCAACAGTGCCTGGAAGAATATCTTGCGTTCCGCGTGGGATTTGAATAGACATATTCAGTTCCTCCTCAAATTGTTTTAATCTTAATAAAAATAAAAAAACTCCCGCCTCTACTGTATAAACAGTAGGGACGAGAGTATTATACCCGTGGTGCCACCCTAATTGAAGCACGTATGCTTCCACTTTTTTAATAACGCTTAAATGTGCGTTCATCCCTACTAAGCGTATATGCCGTTCAAGTTGAAACCTCTAGAGTGTCATTCAATCAGTCATCATGCAGAAATGTTTTCAGCCTAAGACATTTCTTCTCTTTCCATGTGTGTCTCATTTACTCTTCTCTATCAACGGTTATATTCATATGTAAATATAAAATTACTATACGTTTGTTCAGTAGGATTGTCAAGTGCTCTAAGAGCGTTCAATCTGCTTCTTTAGACGCTTTACATCTTGAAGAGAAATGCCAAACTCAGAAGCCAGTTCCATTGAAGTATTGTTTTGCTCTTTTGAAATAAAATCATGAAAATTCACGTTAAATAGTTGATTTGCACCATTTGTAACAGAATGCCCTTTTTCATTCATACGCATACGTATATCCCTCACATTCAATATGGATGTTTTACTTTTTATTGTTCCATATTGATGAGAGAGTTATACATAACTGAAACAGCTATTAATTCAAAAAATAAGAATCCAAATAGCGGAATAAATGAACAAAACATACAACAATGTATAAAAAAGAGAGGATGATATCACCCTCTCTTCCTCAGAAACACTATTTACTTTCTACAATTAAGGTCACCGGACCATCATTGATTAAAGAAACATCCATCATTGCCCCGAACTTCCCTGTTTCTACATGCAATCCTTGCTTACGTACTTCTTCATTAAAGAAATCATATAAACGCTCTGCATAGTCAGGTTTGGCAGCATCCATAAAGTTTGGACGTCTTCCCTTGCGGCAATCTCCGTATAATGTGAATTGGGAAATCGATAGAACTTGTCCTTCTACATCGAGTACAGAATGGTTCATCTTTCCGCTCTCATCTTCAAAAATACGTAAGTTCGCAATTTTTTCTGCGATGTAAGTTGCATCTTTTTCTGTATCTTCATGCGTAATGCCAACTAGTAATGTTAAACCGAACGGAATTTGTCCTACGATCTCACCGTCTACTGTGACAGACGCTTCTTTTGATCGTTGTAAAACAACTCTCATCTTTTCTACACTCCCTATTAATGCATCATGCGTCGTACTGCATATATTTCTGGAACACGTTTAATGCGTTCTACTACTTTTTTCAAGTGCTGTAAGTTACGAATAGAGATTGACATATTAATTGTCGCCATCTTATTACGGTCACTTCTACCAGAAACTGCCGAAATGTACGTTTTCGTCTCTGTAACAGCTTGTAAGACTTCATTTAATAAACCACGGCGATCGTAACCTGAAATTTCAATATCAACGTTATACTCAATTTCTTTTTCAGGGCTACCTTCCCATTCTACTTCTAATAAACGCTCTATAGCTTCTTCTGTATGAACATTTACACAATCACGACGGTGAATTGATACGCCTCGGCCTTTCGTAATATACCCAACGATATCATCACCAGGTACTGGGTTACAGCATTTTGATAAGCGAATTAATAAATTATCCGCACCGCTCACTTTAACACCAGAATCCCATTTTCGAATTTTCATCGGTTTACGAACTTCTTTAACTTCAACAATCTCTTCTTCTTCACGTTGCTTACGGAACTTGTCCGTTAATCGCGTAACAATTTGTGATGCAGTGATACCATTATATCCAACTGCTGCAAACATATCTTCTTCATTTGCAAAGTTGAATTTTTCAGCAACACGTTTTAAATTGTCAGGAGCTAACACTTCTTTCATCTCATACTCTAGGCTACGCACTTCTTTCTCAACAAGTTCACGGCCTTTTTCAATATTTTCATCTCTACGTTGCTTCTTAAAGAATTGACGTATTTTGTTTTTCGCATGAGATGTTTGAGCAAGTTTCACCCAATCTTGACTTGGTCCATAAGAATGTTTCGATGTTAAAATTTCAATGATGTCACCTGTTTTTAATTTATAATCAAGTGTCACCATTTTTCCATTTACTTTTGCACCAATTGTTTTATTTCCAATCTCTGAATGCACACGATATGCAAAGTCAATCGGAACAGATCCAAGCGGTAATTCCATTACATCGCCTTTCGGTGTAAAGACGAATACCATGTCAGAGAATAAATCAATTTTTAATGACTCCATAAACTCTTCTGCATTAGAAGCTTCATTTTGCCATTCTAATATTTGGCGGAACCATGTAAGTTTCTTCTCTAATGTACCTGTTGTTTCTGCTGTTTTTCCTTCTTTATACGCCCAGTGTGCCGCGATCCCGAACTCTGCAATCTCATGCATTTCTTTCGTACGAATTTGCACTTCAAGCGGATCACCTTTCGGTCCAATTACAGTCGTATGAAGAGATTGATATAGATTTGCTTTCGGCATTGCAATATAATCTTTAAAACGACCTGGCATCGGCTTCCAGCACGTATGAATAATTCCAAGTACTGCATAACAATCTTTAATACTATTTACAACGACACGTACAGCTAATAAATCGTAAATTTCATTGAACTGTTTATTTTGCAGTGCCATTTTACGATAAATACTGTAAATATGTTTTGGTCTTCCAGAAATTTCAGGTTGAATTGCAACTTCGTCTAATTTCTCACGAATACCAGTCATTACTTCGTCTAAATACTCTTCACGTTCTGCACGTTTACGCTTCATTAAATTTACAATACGATAATATTGCTGTGGATTTAAATAGCGTAGTGACGTATCCTCTAGCTCCCATTTAATAGTACTAATTCCGAGTCTATGTGCTAAAGGTGCAAAGATTTCTAACGTTTCATTCGCAATGCGACGCTGCTTCTCTTGAGGCAAATGTTTCAATGTACGCATGTTATGAAGACGATCAGCTAGTTTAATTAAAATAACTCGAATATCTTGAGCCATTGCAATAAACATTTTGCGATGGTTTTCTGCTTGTTGTTGCTCATGAGATTTATATTTAATCTTTCCGAGCTTTGTTACACCATCAACAAGCATAGCAATTTCTTTATTAAATTCCCGTTCAATATCTTCTAATGTAATCTCTGTATCTTCTACTACATCATGTAAGAAACCTGCTGATACTGTAGCTGGATCCATGTGTAAATCAACTAAAATACCTGCCACTTGAATTGGATGAATAATGTACGGTTCACCCGATTTTCTGTATTGTTCGCTATGTGCATCGCGTGCATATTCATAGGCACGTGCTACTAGCTCAATATCTTCATCCACTAAATATTGACTTGCTTTCTCGAGTACCTGTTCAGCTGTTAGTACCTGCTCATTTGCCATCGAATCACCTTTTATTGAAAATTGACTTTATCTTAATTAAATAGAATAAATTATATTCTATCATTATAACCCAATGATTGTGAATTGTGAAAAGGAAAAGATTTTACTGACATTTCACCATAATTTTTTGTTCAATTATACAAAAGTACCCGCTCCTCTCCAAGAGATTCACGGGTACTTCTTATCACCGTAGTTTTACTATATAGTGATTAGTATTTTTCTAATACTAATACATCGTAACCATCTAACATTTTACGACCATCTAAGTAAGTAAGTTCTACTAAGAATGCAATCCCTGCTACAACTCCGCCTAGCTCTTCAACTAGCTTAATTGTCGCTTCGATTGTTCCACCTGTAGCTAATAGGTCATCTGTAATTAATACGCGTTGACCTGGTTTAATTGCATCTTTATGGATTGTTAAAACGTCTTTACCATATTCTTTACCGTAGTCAACAGTAATTACTTCACGTGGTAATTTTCCTAATTTACGAACTGGCGCAAATCCTACTTCTAATGCATAAGAAACTGGACAACCGATGATGAAACCACGAGCTTCTGGTCCTACTACAAGGTCGATGTCTCTCTCTTTTGCATACTCAACGATTGCATCCGTTGCTGCTTTGTATGCTTTACCGTCGTTCATTAACGGTGTAATGTCTTTAAACACGATACCTTCTTTCGGATAATCCGGTACAATTGCGATATGTTGCTTGAAATCCATATTTCTGAATCCTCCTCAGATCTAAAAGGTTTGTAAATACAAATCCTTTACCCTAACTGTTCTACTTCTTTATGATTACGAATCGTTTCAAACCATGTATATAGTTGCTGATATGTGCTATAAACCAATTCTTTTTCTAATTGTAAGTGGTTCATTTTCTCACGATATGTGTTCGATTCAATTAAATCACGCTTTTGTTTTTTGTCTGCCATAAAAATGACGCCATCTTTTATTGTAACAAATTCTAACTCAAAAAACACCTGTGTCATGAAATTTACTGTATCTTTTGACCAACCTTTATGTTGACATAGTTGCGCTCCATATTGTCTTAAAGAAAATGGTGATTTTTGGCTCAAGAACGAATAATACCATTTAAAGTGTTCTCTCGTTGGAACTGTACTAAATAAATGATTATTCTCTTGATAAAATAGTGTATAAATTCGCGACGGGAACCCTACTTTAAATAGCTCTCGTAATTCATCTGTTCCTTTCGGTAAATCAAGGAACACGATGTATTGATCATCTAATTCTGTCACTTCTGATGCATGCATCATATACTCTTTATAGTCTTCTAAAGAAAATTTATTCAATACCTCTTCAGAAAAATACACCATCGTTATTTTTTCTTTCGGAAGTTCTGCTATATTCGCTTCTACGTTACGCATACTACGCCAATCAAATAATTGCCATGCCTCTACCGCAATATCTTGTACCATTAATTGCGGCTTCTTAAAATTATTCCATTCATTGATAGACGCTTCTCCGATTACAGATACTTTTGCAACTGGAGAAATTTCTTTCGCATACGCACCAAATCCAAATCCAATTGTATCCAGTGTTGCTTGTCCATCACGAAGAGCCATTTTTAAATGTGAACCGTCTGATCCAATTGCACGAATACTTTCTAACTCCGCATCTTTCACTGCAATACGTGGCTTTGGATTTCCAACACCAAATGGTGCTAACTTTTGCATATCTTCAATTGCTGCAAGTGTTACGTCCTCCACTTTACAAAAAGCATCGACAGCTGTAATTGGAATAAAATCTTCTTCTGTTAAAATTACCTCTGCTTGCTCATTTAAACGGCGGCGTAATTCATCTACATCATTCATATGTAGCGTCATTCCCGCTGCCATCGGATGTCCTCCGAAGTGTGGCAATAACTCTCTACAATCTGACAAGTTTGCAAACAAATCGAATCCTGCAATACTACGCGCTGAACCTTTTGCAGTTTCTTTTACAGGATCAATGCATAATACAATCGTTGGACGATAAAAACGTTCAACTAATTTAGAAGCGACAATTCCAATTACACCTGGATTCCATCCTTCTTTTGCAAGCACTAATACTTTATTGTCTTCAGGCGGGAAATTCGTTTCCACTTCAGCGATAGCTTCTTCTGTAATTTTCTTTACAATATCTTTTCGCAGTTTGTTCAGCTCATCAATTTCTTCAGCCAACTCTTTCGCTTCTTCCGGATCCTCTGATAATAAAAGATGTACAGCCGGCGTAGCATCTTCTAAACGTCCAACTGCATTAATACGAGGTGCGATTGAGAAGCCAATACTCTCTTCTGTAATTTCACTTTGCGAAACGTTAGCAACTTTAAATAGCGCCTTTAGTCCGATATTTTTCGTCATGCGCATATGTTTTAAACCGCGCTTCACTAGCAATCTATTCTCACCATGAAGTGACACTAAATCAGCCACTGTACCAATTACTGCAATTTCTAATAAATGTTCTGGTACATGGCCCAGTAGTGCATGCGCAACTTTAAACGCAACACCAACGCCCGCTAAATAGTGAAACGGATACACACCGCCATCTAATTTCGGGTGAATAATCGCAAGTGCTTCTGGCAATTCTGGTGGCGGCTCATGGTGATCTGTAATAATAAGATCTATACCAAGTTCCTTCGCAACTTTCGCTTCATGTACAGCTGCGATACCAGTATCGACAGTAATAATGAGTGAGAATCCTGCGCTATGCGCCCAACGAAATGCGTCTTCGTTTGGTCCATACCCTTCTGTAAAACGGTTTGGAATATAAAATTCTACATCTGCACCCAATTCTTGCAAGGCAAGATATAACACAGTAGTACTACTTACTCCGTCCGCATCGTAGTCACCAAATATTAATATTTGCTCTCCATTTTGAATCGCCTTATTTACACGTTCTACCGTTCTATCCATTCCTTCTAATAAAAATGGATCATGAAATTCTTGATTTTCTGTATTTAAAAAATCTAAAATCTTATCTTCTGTATCTAGTCCTCTACCGAGGAATAACGAAACGACAAGTGGTGATAATTGTAATTTACTTGCTAATTCACTCACTCGCTCGCCATTATATTCTTTTTCTTTCCAACGCGTCTTCGGTTGTAACACGAAATCACCCCTTAACCTGTTCATTATACAAGACAGATTAAGGGGTGACAATATAATGCAAACTACGATGCAATATCTATATACTAAAATGTTAATAATGTTTAATTTGGAGAATACGGATTTATATGTACAAACACATTTTGTACGTTATCTTGTTTCATAAGCGTTTCTTTCACATGCTTTCCAATGCGATGCCCTTCTTCTACAGTAATGTATGGATCTACAGAAACTTTAATATCAACAATAACGTAATGACCATGTTCCCTTGCGTATAAAGAACCAATTTTTTTCACACCATCTATTTGAAGCACTGCTTCTCTAAGCGGAATAACATCTTCCTCATGAAGAACATGATCAAGCGTTGCATGAATTGCTTCTGCCCCAATACTCCATGCCATTTTTGCAACAAGAAGTGAAACAAATAATCCTGCAATTGGATCGGCATACACAAGCCAATCTAACCCGAACTTACCACCAATAATCGCTGCACAAATACCGATTAAAGCTGCAATTGAAGAAAACACATCTGAACGGTGCTCATATGCATTTGCAATAATTGCATCACTATTTACCCTTTTCCCTAATCGGAATTTATATTGAAACATTCCTTCTTTCACGATAATTGAAAGAACGACAGCAAAAATTGTAATCCCTTTCGGTGGTTCTAGTTCCTGCGAAAAAGCTTTTATGGACGAAATCGCTATCTCGATTCCCACAATAAATAATAATACTGCAACAATAATCGCTGAAATCGATTCCGCTTTACCGTGACCATACGGATGATCTTCATCGGGCGGCTGCTTTGCTGCTCGTAACCCAAACAGTACAGCTAGCGAACCAATTACATCTGATGCAGAATGCACCGCATCTGCTAATAGCGCTTTACTGTTCCCAATATAACCAATTACCGCCTTTATAATCGCTAATATAATATTACCAACGATCCCGACAATAGCACCAAACTCGGCCTGTTTAAAACGTTCATCTTTTTCCATAATTAAAATCCCTTCTTTTCTTAACCTATCTTTTTATCCCACTTTAATGGGCAGTAAGACCCCCACCTCAAAATTCAGCGAAAGCAAGAAGCAAAGTGGGGGATCAACTGCCCATAAAAGTCCGATTGGTGAAGGCTAATAATCAGTGGGGGATGAAGAAAATCCCCACTAATTAAAGTTTCACTTTATTGTAACAAAAACAGCGATATAATCATCACTTTCTTCCATTTCGTCATTTCAAAGTAACTATCTTATTGTATCCACAAACGAAAAAAGAGATGCCTCATAAAGAGACATCATCTTTTTTATACTTGCGGTTCAGATTCTACTTTCTCAACCTTTTTCTTGTTTTTGCCCTTTTTCAAACGACGGTTTTCAAGCATTAACCAAATTTGAGAAGCAACGAAAACAGAAGAATACGTACCTACAACTAGTCCAACAAGTAACGCAAACGAGAAGTTACGTAGTGACTCACTACCGAAGATAAGCAGTGCAATTACTGGGAATAACACTGTTAATACGGTATTAATCGAACGACCAAGCGTTTGACGAATACTTGCATTTACGATTTCTTCTAAGTCTTTTATGTCGCGTACTCGTTTTTTCTGTTTGTATAATTCACGGTTTCTATCAAATGTAACGATCGAGTCATTAATAGAATAACCGATGATTGTTAATACTGCAGCGATAAACGTTAAGTCTACCTCTAATTGGAAAATACTAAATATAACAATCATAACGAATGCATCATGTAATAATGCAAGTACTGCAGATAATGCGTACGTAAATCGGAATCGAATACTTACGTATAAAATGATAACCGCAGAAGCGATTAATACTGCGATAAATGCATTTCGTGCAATTTCTTTACCGATTGTCGGCGAAACTGTACTTACGTTTGGATCTGTACCATATTTATCGTGGAAGAATGTTTTTGTTTTCGCAATTTCATCTTTTGATAGAACACCTAATGTACGAACTGCGAATCCTTTATTGTCGTCTCCAGTCGGTACAATATTTTCTTCTTTCACTTCAATGTTCAATTCTTTGAAATCTTTATGAACATCAGACACAGTAACTGCTTGTTTTGATTGCAAGTCGATACGTGTACCACTCGCAAAGTCAATACCCAGATTCAATTTGAAAATTGGTAAAATAATTGCACCTGCAATTACAACTACAATCGAGAAAACAAGGAATTTATGACCGATATTTACGAAGTTAATACGATCAAATCTTGTCGGTGGGTGTACTACACCTTTTGTTAATGGAATAATATCCTTTTGTTTCACACCAAAGTATCCTGGTTTTTTATCGAAGTAACGGCTCTTTACAAGTAAACTTAGTAAGAAACGAGTACCGAATACGTTCGTAATAAAACCGACTAAAATACTTACGATTAAACTTGTTGCGAACCCTTTTACAGAACTATTACCATAAACGAATAATACACCAGCTGCCGCAAGAGTCGTAACGTTTGCATCTAAAATTGTTGCTAATGAACGATGGTTACCAGCACGGAATGCTGACATCATTGACTTACCAATTTTCAGTTCTTCTTTTAGTCTCTCGTACGTAATAATATTCGCATCAACAGCGATACCTACCCCGAGCACCAACGCCGCAATACCTGGCAACGTAAGAACTGCATGCATCCAGTTAAAGACAAGTAATGTAACGAAAATGTATAGACCTAACATAATCACCGCTACAAGTCCTGGTAAACGGTAGAATACAAGCATAAATAAGAAAATAAGAGCGATACCAATCGCACTAGCGAAAATTGTTTGCTCTAACGCTTGTTGACCAAACTTCGCTCCAACAGATGTTGAATACATCTCTTTTAAATCAACAGGAAGTGCACCTGCATTTAATAATGATGAAAGTTGTTTCGCACTTTCAACTGTGAAGTTTCCACCTACGATAGATACTTCAGCCTGGTTAAATACTTGACTTACTGTTGCTGCTGATAAGAACTTCGGATTCGGTTTTGCAGATTCTGCTTTGTATGAATCTTTTCCTTCTTCAAAATCAAGCCAAATTACCATTAAATTCGTTGGTGGTGGCATTTTTGAAATTTTTTCAGTTACTTCACGGAATTTTTCAGCGCTTTTTAGTGTAAGACCTACGCTCGCACGGCCTTGCTCATCAAATGTTTGCTTCGCTCCGCCGCCTTTTAAATCCGTTCCATCCATAAGAAGATTGTCATCTACATCACGGAATGTTAATTTCGCTTGTGTTGACAACATCTCACGTGCTTTTTGCTGATCTTGTACACCAGCAAGCTGTACACGAATGCGATCTTGCCCTTCAATTTGAATGTTCGGCTCACTTACACCGAGTACATTGACACGATTTTCAAGGGCACCTACTGTACTTACAAGTGCCTCTCGGTCAATTTTATCACCTTTTTTGGCTGGTTTTACTTCATACAGAATTTCAAAACCACCGCGAAGGTCTAGTCCTAGACTAATTCCTTTTGCTATGTCTTTTCCTGCCGCACCAATTACTCCACCGATTAATAAAACGATGAGGAAAAAGGCGGCAATTCTCGTACCACGCTTTGCCATATGTACCCTCTTTCCGCTACTAACACTTCAAATAAATCTCTTACGATTCACTTTTACACGTGTGCATACGCCTAGTTAGTAGACTTCCTTTCTATAATTTTGCTAGTTCCTCACCAGCTGTGTCGGTAAGTTTTTCACATTACCTACACTTTCATTATTTATTTTTTCTCTTCACTACCCCCTTTATATATAATCTTAGACATAATTATTTCCTCTTTATCAATACCTATCATTATACTGCAAAAGGAAGAACAAACCAATTGCAGTCGGTTATTTATTTTCATATTCATCAAATGACCAAAGCGGCGCTTGATATGCTTCAACAGTTAAATACGTCATGTATTCATTAGCTGTTACTGTTAATACGTCATTAACTAATTCATACAATCTAACGTCGCTGTCTATCTTCTTCCACTTTTTCACTTTAAGAAACTTCCAAATGTCATCATCTGTTACTCGGTCGTAGCCGAACATTTGGAACTCTTCTACTTTACTTTCTAAAACGACTTGTAACTGTCCGCGGTATGATTCTACCAAAGCCTCTCTATCTAACATATATAACATCTCCTTCTTATTTCCGCACGAAAAGTCGCTTTTAATCCCGCTCTAATGGACAGCAATAACTACTTTCAAGAGCACTCTCTTAAATGCTTGTCATTCTTGTCTCGTACGTGCATATAAATTATTGTAAATCATTCCACTGATTTTGAGAAGGTAGGAGAAGACCATGACGAGACAAAGCTTTTTAAAAGGCGCATTTATTTTAATGATAGCCGGCTTTATTACCAAAATACTAGGATTTATTAATCGTATTGTAATGGCACGTATTTTAGGAGAAGAAGGCGTTGGCCTTTATATGATGGCCGTCCCTACATTTATTCTAGCAATTACATTAACACAAATCGGTCTTCCTGTCGCAATCGCAAAATTTGTAGCAGAAGCGGAAGCTGTGAATGATAAACAAAAAGTTAAAAAAATATTAACAGTATCACTAGCTGTTACATCCGTTATTAGTATCATTTTAACAATTGGAATTATGCTCCTCACACCTATTTTAGCAAAAACATTATTAACTGATGAACGAACGTATTATCCATTAATGGCCATTTTACCTGTCGTTCCTGTTATTGCTGTTTCTTCTGTTTTACGCGGTTATTTCCAAGGGAAACAAAATATGAAACCTAGCGCTTACGCTCAAGTGATAGAACAAGTTATCCGTATTACAATTATCGCTATATGTATTCAATTATTTTTACCTTACGGCGTAGAATATGCTGCAGCTGGCGCTATGTTATCAGCCGTTCTCGGTGAAGTGGCATCGTTATTATTTTTACTCACTTTATTCCAGCGTGAAAAACATTTATCTATACGCTCTGGATTTTTCACTACTGTAAAGGAAAGTAAGGGGACATTTTATTCTCTTATGGATATTGCACTTCCAACTACAGGAAGTCGTTTAATCGGTTCCGTTTCCTATTTTTTTGAACCTATCGTCGTTATGCAAAGCTTAGCGATTGCCGGCGTTGCTGCCTCTGTCGCAACCCAGCAATACGGTATATTAAACGGGTATGCATTCCCGCTCCTTTCACTGCCAGCCTTTATTACATACGCTCTTTCGACAGCACTCGTTCCATCTATTAGCGAAGCAATGGCAAAAAGGCAGCATAAATTAGTAGAACACCGCTTACAACAAGCTCTACGCATCTCACTCATTACTGGTGGATGGTCAGTCGTTATATTATACGTATTTGCTTCTCCTGTTTTAACTCTTATGTATGGATCGGATAGCGCAACAGCGTTCATCCAGCTTCTTGCACCTTGCTTTTTGTTTCATTATTTTCAAAGTCCACTTACCTCTGTTTTACAAGCTTTAAACTTAGCACGCGCAGCCATGATGAATACATTTATTGGCGCAATCGTGAAATTAATCGTTATTTTTGTACTAGCTTCAAGGCCAGAGTTTCAAATGATGGGGGTTGCCCTTGCAATTGCAGCAAATATCGTAACGGTAACATTTCTTCATTACGCTACTGTTTTAAAGAAAATTACATTTACCATTTACGCAAAAGACTATATTTTTGGCGGACTTGCCATCGGTATCGCAGGCTCTTTCGGTTTTTACCTCCATAAGTATATGGTTTTCTCTCATTCACTTGGCATACAAACATTATGGGAAATCACTTTAACAACACTCGTTTATATTGTGCTCCTCTTCCTTTTCAAGCTCATTCGAAAAGAAGAGTTAAGCCGTCTCCCTATCATTCGAAAACTTTCATTTTTGAAGTAAACGGGCTTACTATTTCATATAGTAAGCCTCTAGTTTTCTTTTAAATCAACAAAAAATTTTCCGTTTTGAAAGCTACAGTATAAAATTTGTGCTACATCGTTATAGCCTAAGTTTTTTAATTTTTCAACGAGCCACTCATCTGTATGTTCAATCATTTGCAAATGATTAGATTGAATTTCTCCATCGATAATAAGGGGAAGCGTAAACTGCAATGCATCCTGCCCGCCTTTTTGTTTTTGAAAGACAGATAACTTCCCAGATGGTTCTAAAATAGCATATTCTACATCCCTTATATCTCCAACTCCCTGCTCCCTTAATTGCATCATTAAATCATCTATATTATAACGTTGCTTTCTCATCTTCTTTTCATCAATCTTTCCCGCATTTACAAGAATAGCCGGCTCACCTTCTATTAAATGCCGAAATCGTTGATACTTTAACGAAATAACTGACAAAATAATTTGTATACACATAAGAAAGGTCATCGGAACTAATTGGTGCCAAAGTGATTTATCGGTATTTTCAATTGCGACTACTGCCATTTCACCAAGCATAATGAATACGACTAAATCTAATACACTTAGCTCTCCAATTTCACGTTTACCCATAAGACGAAAAATAATTAAGATGATGATATACAAAAGCATCGTCCGGCCAATAATTGATACCCATTCCATTTCTACATCTCCTTTTTACATATAGACTCCCCTTTAAAAAAGAAACTAGTCTAACTTAAGCAAAAGGAAAATATGCTTGTATTAAAAAGGAGGAATGTATAAATGGATGGGACGAAAAAATTATCAACTGCAATCGGCTTCGGTATCGTTACCCTATTAATCCTCGCAACAGTTACTAGTATGATTATGGCTCTTTTATTAAAATTTACAGATCTGAATGAAGGGACATTAGCTGTCACTATTTTTATACTAGCACTTTTATCTATGCTTATATCCGGGTTTACTGCCGGCAAAAAAGCACAAGGGAAAGGTTGGCTAGTAGGCTTCACAACAGGACTTACATTCGCCATACTTGTTTTTCTAGTTAACTATTTAGGCTTCTCTCAAACTTTATCGAGCTCACAGTTACTTTATCAATTAGCATTAATGGGCGCGAGTACACTCGGTGGCATTTTCGGTGTAAATATGTCCAAACAAAATAACTAAAAAAGGCCCTGCACATTTCATGCAGGGCCTTCCTCATTAGTTTTTCACAACTTCACGAATCGCATTACGATCGAAAGTTAAATGTGAACCGCCAGATTTAATAACGATTTTCGTCTCATCTACTGATTCGATTGTACCGTGTAAACCACCGATTGTTACGATAGCATCACCTTTTGCTAACTCACTTTGCATTTGAGCAACTGCTTTTTGACGTTTTTGTTGCGGGCGAATTAATAAGAAATAGAAAATCGCAAACATCGCAACGATCATAACGATATTCATCATACCTGGATTCATCTTTTGTTCCTCCTTTTAAATTATGTATTAGAAGTTTTTAGCATTCGGTTTATTAAAGCCATACTGTTCAAAGAACTCTTCGCGGAAATCGCCAAGACGGTCTTCACGAATAGCTTGTCTCACCTGCTCCATTAAGTTTAACAGAAAATGAAGGTTGTGATAAGACGTTAAACGAATTCCGAACGTTTCATCACACTTCATTAAGTGACGAATGTACGCACGAGAGTAATTTTTACATGTATAGCAATCACAGTTTGGATCAAGCGGACCGAAGTCTCTTGCGAATTTCGCATTTTTGACAACTAGACGGCCTTCACTTGTCATACATGTACCATTTCGAGCGATACGAGTTGGAAGTACGCAGTCAAACATATCAATACCACGAATTGCACCATCGATTAATGAGTCAGGAGAACCTACTCCCATTAAGTAACGTGGCTTATTATCTGGAAGAAGTGGTGTTGTAAACTCAAGTACACGGTTCATAATATCTTTCGGCTCACCTACAGATAAACCACCTACCGCGTAACCAGGGAAGTCCATTGAAACAAGGTCCTTTGCACTTTGGCGGCGAAGCTCTTCAAACTCCCCACCCTGTACAATACCGAATAAACCTTGATCTTGTGGACGTTCATGTGCTTTTAAGCAACGCTCTGCCCAACGACTTGTACGCTCTACAGACTTCTTCATGTATTCGAAAGTAGCTGGGAATGGTGGACACTCATCAAATGCCATCATAATATCTGAACCTAATGCATTTTGAATTTCCATCGCTTTTTCTGGTGATAAGAATAATTTATCTCCATTTAAGTGGTTACGGAAGTGAACGCCTTCCTCTTCGATGCGACGGAAGTCACTTAAACTGAATACTTGGAAACCACCAGAGTCCGTTAAGATTGCACGATCCCAGTTCATAAATTTATGCAAACCGCCTGCTTCACGAATAATTTCGTGACCTGGACGTAGCCATAAATGATACGTATTACTTAAAATAATGCCAGAATCCATTGCTTTTAATTCTTCTGGTGACATTGTCTTAACTGTTGCAAGCGTACCAACTGGCATAAATGTTGGTGTATCAAATGAACCGTGCGGCGTATGTACACGTCCTAAACGGGCACCCGTTTGTTTACAAGTTTTAATAAATTCATAACGAATTGCTGTCATAATTTACTCCTTTTATTTGTTTCCCATTTTAGCGTGAGAGGCAACGAACATTGCATCACCAAAGCTAAAGAAACGATATTTTTCTTTTACTGCTTCATTATAAGCATGAAGTACATTATCTCTGTTTGCAAATGCACTTACAAGCATAATTAATGTTGATTTCGGTAAATGGAAGTTTGTAATTAAACCATCAATTGCTTTAAATTCGTAACCTGGGTACATAAAAATGTCTGTCCAGCCAGAAGCAGCACAAAGCTTGCCATCATGATCTGTCGCAATTGTTTCTAACGTACGAGTTGATGTCGTACCTACCGTAATGATGCGTCCACCATTCTCTTTCACACGATTTAATAATGCCGCTGTCTCTTCAGACATATGGTAATATTCTGCGTGCATATGGTGCTCTTCAATCGTATCAGCAGAAACTGGTCTAAATGTTCCAAGCCCTACGTGAAGTGTAATAAATGCTAACTCAACGCCTTTTTGTTTTAACTTCTCCAGTAACTCTTCTGTAAAATGAAGTCCTGCAGTCGGCGCTGCTGCTGAACCGATTTCTTTCGCATATACCGTTTGATAGCGATCGCGATCTTCTAGCGTCTCTTTAATATATGGAGGAAGTGGCATTTCTCCAAGTTCATCTAAAATTTCATAGAAGATGCCGTCATATGAAAATTCAAGCTGACGTCCACCTTGATCTGCAGTTCCTGTGCAAGTTGCTTTTAATTTCCCTTCGCCAAAAGAGATAACAGTTCCTTCTTTTACACGTTTCGCTGGCTTAACAAGCGTCTCCCACTTATCACCTTCTTCTTGTTTTAAAAGAAGTACTTCAATGTGTGCGCCTGTATCTTCTTTCACACCATGCAGACGAGCAGGCATTACTTTCGTTTCATTTAAAACTAAGCAATCTCCCTCATGTAAGTAAGAAAGAATGTCTGTAAAATGTTTATGCTCAATATCACCTGTTTCGCGGTCTAACACCATTAATCTTGATGTTTCACGCTCTTCTAATGGGACTTGTGCAATTAGTTCTTCTGGTAAATGAAAATCAAACAGATTAATATCCATAACTATATCCACCTATTTCTTATTTGAATCGATTTATTATATACATAATAAAAGATAATACAATACTTAACACAATACATGTAATGATAGGAAAATAAAAGGTAACGTTTCCTTTTTTCACAAAAATATCGCCTGGAAGTCTTCCAATAAACTTCCAAGCTAAGCCAACAACGATAAGTAAGATACCAGCTGTAATAAGCAATTTTGGCATCTCCGTCATATTTTTGGCATCTCCATTCCGAAATGCTCATATGCAAGTGGCGTTACAATTCGGCCTCTTGGCGTGCGTTGTAAAAAGCCAATTTGTAATAAATACGGCTCATACACATCTTCAATCGTATGAGATTCTTCTCCAATCGTTGCTGAAACAGTTTCTAATCCAACTGGGCCACCGCGGAATTTCTCAATAATACCAAGCAATAATTTATGGTCAATATGATCTAGACCTAATTTATCTACTTGCAGTAGTTCTAACGCCATTTGTGTAATTTCCATCGTAACTGTTCCATTACCACGAACTTGTGCGAAATCTCGTACACGTCGTAATAAACGATTCGCAATACGAGGCGTACCACGAGCGCGTCTTGCGATTTCTAGTGCGGCTAACGAGTCAATTTCAACTTCGAATACTTCTGCTGTACGTTCAACAATCTCAGAAAGCTGATCTACTGTGTAATACTCTAATCTTGAAAGCACCCCAAAGCGGTCACGAAGCGGCGCTGATAATGCTCCCGCACGTGTCGTTGCTCCAACTAATGTAAATGGCGGTAAATCTAAACGTACAGATCGTGCTGACGGTCCTTTTCCAATTACAATATCAAGACAAAAATCTTCCATCGCAGGATATAGTACTTCTTCAATTGATCTATGCAAACGATGAATTTCATCAATAAATAATACATCCCCCGGCTGAAGCGCTGTTAATACAGCTGCTAAATCTCCCGGCCTTTCAATTGCCGGTCCTGAAGTTGTTCTAACATTTACGCCCATTTCATTGGCAATAATATTCGCAAGCGTCGTTTTACCAAGACCTGGTGGTCCATATAAAAGCACGTGATCTAGCGTCTCTTCACGCATTTTCGCCGCTTCAATAAACACCTCTAAATTATGTTTCGCTTTATCTTGGCCAATATACTGACGGAGCGTCTGTGGCCGTAATGAATATTCTAAATCCGCATCTTCATATGCAGATTCCCCTGAAAGGAGACGTTCGTCCATTATACTCACCTCTTACCATTTAGTAAAAGACTAAGTGCCTTTTTAATATACTGATCCGTCGTTAATGATTCTTTTAATAACTCTGGTACAACGCGAGAAACTTCTCTTTCCGCGTATCCAAGTGCACGCAGAGCTTCAAGCGCCTCATCAAGCTCAGCTGACGAACCTTTCTTCTCATCAAAACGTTCTTCGTCTGAGAATAAATCAACAAATGCATCTGGCACAACATCAGCTAGTTTTCCTTTTAAATCTAAAATCATTTGGCGCGCTGTTTTCTTTCCGACGCCCGGGAATTTCACTAAAAACTTCTCGTCTTCATGTTCAATCGCTTGAACGACCTGTCCTGTTTGACCAGAAGCTAAAATTGCAAGCGCACCTTTTGGTCCAATACCAGACACGCCTAACAACTTTGTAAATAATAAACGCTCTTCACGTGTTTTAAACCCGTAAAGCGCCATAATATCTTCTCTCACATAATGATATGTATAGACACGGATTTCTTGCTTACTTCTTTGAAATACATACGGATTCGGTGTGAAAATTTGATAACCAATTCCATTATGATCAATTACGACATATTCCGGTCCTACATACTCCACGTAACCTGTAACATATTCAAACAAAATACGATCTCTCCCTCTTAAATCATGTATTCCATTTTAACATATTTAATGATAGAAAAGCGAGACTACCCCAACAAATGTTCTCTATTTGAAACTTCTGTTATTTTCCATTGACAGAAATTATAAAGCCCCTTAATATACAGAAGTCGATAATGATTATCAATACTAATTAAAGGGGTTACATCAGGATGAAACAGAAGTTATTTATTTTATTTACTATTATGCTAGTTGTTCTTTCTATCGTTGGCTGTTCTTCTTCAAAAGAAGAATCAACAGCAAAAGAACAACCGAAAACAAAAGTTGTAAAACACGCTAAAGGGGAAGCTACAATTCCAGTAAATCCAAAGAGAATTGTTGATTTATCTGGTTCAACGGAAGAATTATTGCTTCTTGGGCACAAACCTGTTGGTACAGCAAATACATATAAAGATAAAATTCAAAATCACTTAAAAGAAAAATTAGATGGTGTAAAAGCAGTAGGTTGGTACTGGGCACCTAAAGTTGATTTAGAAGCTGTTACTGCTTTAAAACCAGACTTAATTATTTTAAATAATCGCCAATTAAAGATTTATGATCAATTAGAAAAGGTTGCACCAACAGTAGTTCTAGAAACAAACTTAGAAGACTGGCGTGGTAAGTTTAAAGAAGTAGGCAAACTATTTGATGAAGAAAAGAAAGCGGACAAATGGATTGCAGACTACGATAAAAAAGCAGACTCTTTATCTAAAAAGATTAAAGAAAAAACAAAAGATGAGAACTTTATGTTCATCGCAGTTACACCACAAAACTTCCGTGTATACGGTAGCTTCGGGTACAGTGACATCATCTTTAACGACTTAAAACTTCCAGCAACAAAAGGTACAGATTTAAAACAAACGATGGCGCAAGTATCACTAGAAGGTCTTGTTGCATTCCAGCCTGACCAAATGTTCATTGTAAACTTCGGCGGCGAAGCTGATAAAGTTTACAATGACTACAAAAACAGTGCTGTTTGGAAAGACAATAAAGCTGTAAAAAACAATCATGTATATGAAGTATCAAACGAAATCTTCAACACGAAAGCTTTCAATCCAATCGGAAAAGATATGCTAATTGATGAAATCGCAAAACAAATTTTAGATAAAAATAAGTAAGAAAAGAAGCAGCTCACCATGAGCTGCTTCTTTTCTTACTCTGCACTGCATATTGCTTCATTTTTTCAATCGTCTTCACAAAACCTTCTTTTGATTTAATACGAATACCACGCTTCAATTTCGCACGCTCATAACTCTCAAGCTTCTTCATATCAATTTGAAAGAAGGAATGAATCGCATTATCACTTTTCGGTACACCTTTAAAAATTTGTAATATCCCTTCCTCTGACACTCCAAAATAACCGCTCGTTTTTAATAACGGAGAAATATCGTCAACTTTCTTTTGTAATACAATTTGTACATCATCACGATCAACAAGCTGCCATTCTTTATACTGCTGTAAAAACTTTTCTAAATCCGCTACTTTTTCTGTAAAGATTTCCTCACTTACTTCTCCATCAACATACATTCGCTCTAACAAAATTGTAACTTCAGGCTCTTTTTCTGTTACTTTTGGTACTGGCCCTTCCGCCTTCGCATTCGTTCCATAAACGAAACAAAACATCATAACGAAAGCTTGCATCGCAATCAGTATCCATTTCATTTCCGTTCACCTCTTTTAGGCAAGATCATACTTTCATTAGTAGTTTTTCCGGAAATGGGGGTTTTATCCCTAATTCATAGATTGCTCACATCAAGAATTATAGAGTTCAATTATTCCTATTTATTTAGAAGCGTATTGATTATGCAAAAGCTTCTTTATATCTTTATTGGATTGTACCGTTGCTATATAAACACCTATTAACACAATTATCATTCCAACTATTTGTTGCCACGTAACAACCGCTCCATATAATACAACTGATATACCAGTTGCCACAATAGGAGTTAGATTCAAATACATACTCGCTTTACTTGCACCTAACTCTTCTACTCCTTTATTAAACACGATATATCCAATTAATGTCCCGCATATGACCATATACAACATTTCTATCCATCCCTGTAAAGAAAATGCCCCAACCTTTCCCCATCCATCTTCATATAGAGAAAGGCCTGCTAAAAACACAGTACCTAATACCGTCATACTCATTGTAGTTAACAAAGGGGAGACACCCCTCATAACTTTTTTGCCTGTTAAGCTATATAACACCCCACAGATTAAAGCAGCTATAAATAAAAGATCTCCCTTATTAAATGACAAAGACATAAGTGTATTCATTGAACCACTCGTAATAACAACTATTACACCGATAAGGGACAAAATTAAACTTATTCCGACTTTTATACTCCAAGACTCTTTAAAAAATAATATTGCTCCCAATGTTACAAAAACGGGCATTGTAGCAATAATAAGCGAGCCATTCAGAGTAGAAGTATAGTTAAGTCCCATAAAGAAAAAAACATTATAGCCAAAAATACCTGTTAACGATATAAATAACAGCCCTTTCCAATTCTTTAATAACAAACTTGTATTCCATTCAGATTTCATAAACACTATGCCTATTAAAATACAACCTGCTAAACCAAAACGAATTGTTGCCGCAGTAATCGGTGGAATTTCAGTAATAACATGTTCTGCTGTTGCAAAAGATCCACCCCAAAACAAAGGAACAAATAACATAATTACATACATACGATTTATTCTGTTCATTTTTTTACTCCTTTCATGTAAACAAGTTTAAAAGTTTAAACTTGTTTACATATTAGTTAAAAAAAATTAATAATTTGACTCTATTGCTTGAAGTAAATCCTTCACCTGCTTCAAAAATTCTCCAGCTATTATAGAATAAAAAATTTCTTTTCCATGTCGATCCGCTACAATTAGTTCTGCTTGTCTTAAAATTTTCAAATGATGCGAAACAGCTGGTCTAGAAATCCCCATTTTATCTGTTATTTGCGTTACATTCATCTGTTTGCTTTCTAACAACAACATAATAATTTGTTGACGATTCTCATCTCCCAACGCCTGAAATATAGGTGTTACGACCTGAAATTTCGCTAAAACAACTTCTGTATTTCTACATTCAAAATTCTCCATATCCCATTCATCCTAACCTTTTATATCTAAAAAACATGTAATATATTACCATTAAATAGTAACTCTTTCATATACACTTGTAAATAACTTTATTTTCCAACTTTTATTCAAATAAAAAGGGAAAATTGGATTTCTCCATTCTTCCCTTTACATTCATATAAAATGAAAGACGCCTGCAAAGCAGGCGTCTTGATGCGTTTACGGCGAGAGACCAGGCGACCACATTCGCGTGTTTAGCACTTAAGCATATCTCTCGTCTTACGTAAATTAGCTCATCGCTTTGCTAATATAACATTAATAAAGTATAAGTGCAACATGTTTATAAAAATATTTTATTCCCTCTTTCATCCAAATGAATTATATGTAAATTATAAATTACTAAATGTAATATATATGTTACAATTAATGTAACAGCGAAATCATAATAAACAGGAGATGGATATTGTGAAAAAAATAAAGGATGAACGTCTCATTCTACAAACATTAAAAAATATACGCATCGCTTTTCTTTTTCAATCACTCGGTATAATTGGCATTTTAGGCTATATCGGATTAACTGAAGGAATGGATCAAATTACAAAATCTCCATTATGGCTATTATTTATACTTACGAGTATTGTGCTTTCTTATTTACAGTTAAGCGTTTCAATCGATGTAGAAGAAAGTGAAAAAGAAATAAAATTAACTTCTTATTACAAAATTGTTTTACGTTCTCTTATTGTAGGAATCGTTATGGCTATTATTTATATTATTTTTAGTCCAGAAAGACCCGTGTTTGAGGCTATTTTAACAGGTGGTATTCTCTTCATATGCTTTTTAGGTTCTTATTCCGTTAGTTATTTTATTAAAAAGCGTCGTTTACAAGATGCCGATGAGTAAAGAGGAAGGGCTCACCCCTCCTCTTTTGTTTTTGCTATCGCACTGTACCAGTTAAACCGTAACGAATGTCTCGGAACATATTTACTATGTCACGATTAAAATCGTTTGTAACTGTACCGTTACGTAAGCGTGTACTCATTGCATCGACACGAGTAAACATGTCATTTCTTACAGAAACATATACGTTTCTGTTTCCAACTTCATTTGCAACAGCTTGACGAATTTCGTTCGCCATCGCCGTTTCATTTGTTACTGTGTTACGTGGTTTTACCGCAATCGCCACATCGTTTCCATATACAACTGTAGACACGCGGTCTACGTTATTCATACGTTTCACACGATTTGTAATTCTTTCTGCAGTTTTACCATCATTGTTAATGTATGAATTGTTCATTGTAATATTACGTGTTGGATGCGGATTAGCAATTTGACCGTTGTAATTTACATCGCGGTAATAGTTGTATCCTGTATCGTTACGACCATTTCTATATGTTACATAGTCTGTATAACGATCGTTACGCGTCACATTATCACGATACTGATGTGTATCATTATAAGATGTACGCTCGTAATTGTAGTTACGTCCATCCATTGCATTGTTTTTTGGTGTACCACATGCAGCTAATGCACTAGTAACTAACAAAGAAGCAGCAATCACTTTTACTTTCGTATTCAATACAAAAACCCCCTCTGTTAGAATGAACTTCTCTTCTGAAAAGCTCCCTCTTATGATGAGTAACAGAGAAGGTTTTTACACTGTTAATATTTCACTGGGAATTTTCTAACATTCGTTGTGTTTCTTCTGTTTTGAGAACGAATCTACATACAAAAAAGGTGGGAATAATCCCACCTTTTTTAAACTTCTTCTTCATCCTCTTCTTCTGAAACTGGCTCCCCAAATACATTCGGCGGATCTGGTTGATAATACATCGTTCCTGGCTGTGGTGCATATGCTGATTGAGTTGGTTGATAATATAAAGGATTCGCGTATTGTGGCCCTCCAGGTTGCGGACTATATAGCCTACTCTCTCCTCCGCATCCACAATCCTCCTCTCCTTGCACGAGCGGCGGCATATTATTATCTATCGGCATCATATTTGGATTTGGCATAGACGTATATTGCGGTCCAAACGGTGCTCCTTGCTGATACGGCATTTGGTATGGATTTTGTTGTTGATAATACGGATTCGGCGGCATCATAGGCTGTTGGTATGGCATTTGATATGGCATCATATTCGGTGGTTGATTATTATCCATGATTGGCATCATATTTGGCATTTGATTGTTATCCATAATCGGCATCATATTTGGCATTTGATTATTATCCATGATCGGCATCATATTTGGCATTTGATTGTTATCCATAATCGGCATCATATTTGGCATTTGATTATTATCCATGATTGGCATCATATTTGGTGGCTGATTATTATCTAACATTGGCATCATATTTAGCGGCTGATTATTATCTAACATTGGCATGATATTTAGCGGCTGATTATTATCTAACATTGGCATCATATTTGGTGGCTGATTATTATCCATAATTGGCATGATATTTGGTGGCTGATTATTATCTAACATTGGCATCATATTTGGTGGCTGATTATTATCCATAATTGGCATGATATTTGGTGGCTGATTATTATCTAACATTGGCATGATATTTGGTGGTTGATTATTATCTAACATTGGCATGATGTTTGGCACTTGAATATTTGGCGGTATTACTTGCGGAATACCTACATTTTCTTTCGATACATTTGGTGATACTATATTTCCTACATTTTCTTTCTTTACTTGTGGTGATACGATATTTCCTACATTTTCTTTCTTTACTTGTGGTGATACTATATTTCCTACATTTTCTTTCTTCACTTGCGGTGACACTATGTTTCCTATATTTTCTTTCTTCACTTGCGGTGACACTATGCTTCCTATATTTTCTTTCTTCACTTGCGGTGACACTATGTTTCCTATGTTTCCTATATTTTCTTTCTTTACTTGTGGTGATACGATATTCCCTATATTTTCTTTCTTCACTTGCGGTGACACTATATTATCTTTTTTCTTTTGCGGAGAAATGATGTTATTAGGTTTCATTTTAGTAATTTGAGGAGCAATTAATTCGCTTCCTTTTTTAATTACATCTGAAATTTTATATTCTTTTTTCGCTTTTATTGGTGGTTGCGGTGGCTGTGGTAACACATTGACCGAAAACTTCGTATTTTCTTTCTCTGCTGGTTTTTGTTTTTCTATAACAGGTGGCTTTTGAATAACAGACGGTTTTTCAACTGGTTTTTCTATTTGAATTGGCTTTTCTTTTTGCACTTCTTTTTGAGGCTTTACCTGTACTTCTTTTTGCGGTTTGACTTGCATTTCCTTCTGTGGTTTTACCTGTACTTCTTTTTGTGGTTTCACTTGCATTTCCTTCTGCGGTTTTACTTGCACTTCTTTTTGTGTTTGTTGCATAGCAGGCTGCTGCGTAATTGGTGCTGATTGATACGTAACTTCTTCCTCATCTTCTATTCCAAGCGGCGTTGGCGTTGCTGCAAATTCTTTTTGTTGCACTTCCTTTACGTATTGTTTTGGAGGTGCTGAGCCTGCACCAGCATGTTGTTTCACGTGAACGCTGTTTGATGGTACTTTAATTTTCATACCTGGCATAATTAAATCTGGATTACTAAGTTGCGTATTTGTTTTTTTCAGTGTATCAAAATCCACTCCGTACTTTTTCGCAATTTTCCAAAGGGTATCCCCTTTTTGCACGATATGAATTTTCAAATTTTCCCCCTCCTGTATAACTTATCTATAAGTAACAAATCTCATGAAGTAACTCTTTCTACATAACGTTAACTTCTTTTCACTTTCATCACTTCTTCGATTTTCAATATCATTTGAAGTGGAATAAGCATAAAAAAATCACAATGATTTCTTCAAAACAATGTATGCCCATTTCGTTCTCGTTATGATTACATGTATGAAAAAAAGCAACGGGAATCCCGCTGCTTCACACACGCTCTAACATACGATTTAATGCAAGGACCGCTTCTTCGGTTACTTGTTTATCTACGCTAATAACGTTAATTTCTTCTCCTCTTTCTATTGTTTCAAGTGCCCATAATAAGTGAGGCAGATCAATTCGATTCATCGTTAAACATGGACACATAAATGGATTAAGTGAAACAATTTCTTTATCTGGGTGTTGTTGAATAATTCGGTTCACTAAATTCATTTCTGTACCAACCGCCCATTTACTTCCAGATGGAGCCGATTCAATCCTATCAATAATGTATTTCGTTGAACCTGCATAATCCGAAGCAGCTACAACTTCATAGCAGCATTCCGGATGTACAATAATATTCATATCCGGATGATTTTTTCGTACATTCTCTATATTTTTCACTGTAAAGTTTTGATGAACTGAACAATGTCCTTTCCATAAAATCACCTGAATTTCTTCTATATCTCCATCGTACTCTAATGAATCAGTATGCGGATCCCATACTGCCATTTTATCTAACGGGATACCTAAGTCGTACGCTGTATTTCTTCCTAAATGTTGATCTGGTAAAAAGACGAGACGCTCTTTTTGCGCAAACGCCCAAGATACCATTTGTTTAGCATTAGAAGAAGTTACTGTTGCTCCGCCATTACGACCACAAAACGCTTTAATTGCTGCTGTAGAGTTGACATATGTTAATGGAATCATCGTATCTCCAAATAAATTCGTGAGCTCTTTCCAAGCTCTTTCTGTTTGTTCGATATCTGCCATATCTGCCATCGAACAACCTGCGCGCATATCTGGCAAAATAACGATTTGATCATCTGTCGTTAACATATCAGCTGTTTCTGCCATAAAGTGTACACCACAAAACACAATATACTTTGCTTCTTTATTGCTCGCTGCAACTTGCGCAAGCTGAAGTGAATCTCCTGCCGCATCAGAAAATTGTACCACTTCATCCTTTTGGTAATGATGTCCTGGAATAAATAATGTTCTCCCCATTTTTTCTTTAATTTCACGAACCCGCTTTTCCATATCTTCTGTTGACATCGTGTAATAACGCTCTGGTAACATCGTTTCAATCGGTTGTACTTTTTCTAAAATACTCATATTTCTTTCTCCCCCTCTCAGCCACTTTCCTTACGCCTCAATATTGAAACTAATATCAAGTGCTTTCACTGAATGTGTTAATGCTCCAAGTGAAATATAATCTACCCCTGTTTTTCCGTATTTCGATAAATCTTCAATTGTAATGCCTCCTGAAGCTTCTGTAACGATGGCACTTGGTACAATCTTTGAAAACTCTCTAATCTCATCTGGCGTACGGTTATCAAACATAATAATATCCGCACCAGCAGCTACAGCCTCTCTCACTTGTTCTTCCGTTTCTGTTTCCACTTCTACTTTCACCATATGCCCTACTTTTTCTTTCACCGATGTAACAGCTTTCGTAATAGAACCAGCAAAAGCAATATGATTGTCTTTGATCATGACACCGTCATATAAGCCGAAACGGTGATTAAATCCGCCTCCGCATACAACTGCATACTTATCAAACATACGTAGCCCTGGCATCGTTTTTCGCGTATCACAAATGCGTGTATGGCTGCTATCTAAAGCACGAACAGCTTTATGTGTCATTGTCGCTATCCCGCTCATACGCTGGATAACGTTTAATATAACGCGCTCAGCCGTTAATAACGATGCGATGGGCCCTTGGACAGTTGCAATTATTTCGCCTTTTTCTACAAGATCTCCATCTTTTTTATGAAACTCCACTTCAATTCTCTCATCAATTAATTTAAATCCATCTTCAATGACTAAACGTCCCGCAAAGACCCCTGTATCCTTCGCAAGAAACGTTCCTTTTGAAAGTAAATTGTCTGGAAAAATAAGCTGAGATGTTACATCTCTTTCTCCTATATCTTCTAGAAAAAATCGATTTAATGCTTCTTTAACCTTTATCGTATTCATAAAGCCCCTCTTCCCCTCATTACACAAGTTGTAGTTTTCTTTTCACTCGAATGATCTCTTTTTTTACGCTATTTCTATCTGGATAATCACTTCGATAATGACCACCAATGCTTTCTTCTCTTTGCAAAGCTGATACGACGATAAGCTCACAAACTGTTAACATATTAATAAGCGTTATCTCTTCATTTGTAAGAGCATCATATTGTAATATCATATTTCGAACACCATACTTACTAAGCCACCTCTTTGCATAAGATAAACTTCGCTCTGTTCGTACAATTCCAACATATTTCATCATGCATTCTTGTATTTCTTCTTTCGTCGGCAAATGATTCAGAACAATAAATTTCTTCTCCTTCTCAGCGAAGTTATTCAAGCTGACTTTTGTCGCTTTCGTTAAAATATGTTGTCCTATTCTTTTTCCAAACACAAGACCTTCTAATAATGAATTACTCGCTAATCTATTTGCTCCATGAACACCATTACAAGCTACTTCACCAACCGCATATAAATTTGGAATGGACGTCTCTCCATCACAGTTTGTTTTCACGCCGCCCATATGAAAATGAGCACCGGGTACGACCGGAATACGCTTTTCATTTATATGAACACCATTCTTTTTACATAATGATGATACAGTCGGAAAACGTTCTTCGAAATTTTGGATGGACTCGATATTCAAATACACTTTTTCCCCCGACAAAAGTTGTTCATGAATCGCTCTTGCCACTACATCACGCGGTGCGAGATCATGATCTGGGTGTATATCCATCATAAAACGCTGCCCTTTTCCATTTATAAGGACAGCTCCTTCACCACGGACAGCTTCAGAAACGAGGCCACAGCATCGCCCGCCCGCATATAACATCGTTGGATGAAATTGTACAAATTCTAAATCTACTAGCTCTCCATCCGCACGGTACACCATCGCAAGTCCATCACCCGTAATTGTTTTGTCATTAGAAGTAAAGGCGTATAAACCACCAACCCCGCCTGAGGCTAGCACAGTATAATCTGCATCATAACGCTTCAGTTCCCCTTCACTATCTCGTGTTAACACTCCAACACATTTTTCGTTTTCTATAATAAAATCAAGCACCATTTCCTGTTCCACTACCGTAACGTACGGAGCTACTTCTTGAATGAAATGCTCTAATAAATTCTTCCCTGTTGCATCGCCACCTGCATGTAAAATACGACGCTTTCGATGTGCACCTTCTTTTCCAAGATGGGGACCCGTTTCATCTCCATCAAATTTCATTCCATTTTCAATGAGATTATTCATTTCTTCCGGTCCTTCTTCAACTAAATAACGGACCGCATCTTTATTGTTATAATGGCATCCTGCTACTAACGTATCTTCAAAATGATCATTCGGATTGTCATATGTAGCAACCGCTGCGGCAATTCCACCTTGCGCTAAATATGTATTATTATTACGATTCGTTTCCTTTGTGATAATAATCACATTCTTTTCGTGACAAATCTCTTTCGCAACACGAAGTGCCGCAACGCCACTTCCAATAATTAAGACATCTGCACTTGGCATAATTGTTGCCTCCTACTTTACACTTTTCAATTGTCTTGACACCTATATTTACATAGTTTTAAAATAATGACAAGAGTTTTTTTATAATTCTTATTTTCACTACCATTTAAAAATAAAAGAAATGTAACTCTTACTAGAGAGAGGACCTTACATGATGATATATCTTGACTATGCAGCTACTACACCTATGAGCGTGGAAGCATTGCAAACATATATGAAAGCAGCATCGCAATACTTCGGAAATGAACAAAGTTTACACGACATTGGAGGAACAGCCTCTTCTTTATTACAAGTTTGCAGAAAAACATTTGCTGAAATGATTGGCGGAAAGGAACAAGGGGTATTCTTCACGAGCGGCGGATCAGAATCGAACTACCTTGCGATTCAATCCCTTCTCAATGCCCAAAATAAGAAGCATATTATTACGACACCTATGGAACATGCATCCATTCGAAGTTATTTTCAATCCTTACAATCAAAAGGGTATACAATTACTGAAATTCCTGTTGATAAAAGTGGACTCATTTGTTTAGTAGATTTAGAAGCAGCTATTACAGAAGAGACTGTTCTAGCAAGTATACAGCACGGAAACTCTGAAATCGGAACCGTTCAAAATATCACAGAGATCGGGGCACTTTTAAAAAAATATAACGTTTTATTTCATTCAGATTGCGTGCAAACATTTGGTAAACTTCCTATCCATGTTTTTGAGATGGGGATTGATAGTCTTTCTGTTTCAGCACATAAAATATACGGACCAAAAGGTGTTGGCGCTTGCTATATAAATCCGCAAGTGCGCTGGACACAAATCTTTCCGGGAACCTCTCATGAAAAAGGATTTCGTCCCGGTACAGTAAACGTTCCTGGCATCGCATCTTTTTTAACAGCGGCTGAGAATATATTAAAAAATCAACAGGAAGAAAGCTTACGTTTTAAAGAATTACGATCCTACTTTTTAGAGCAAATACGAACACTTCCGCTAGAAATTGAAGTAGAAGGTCATTCTAGTTCTTGTTTACCACATATTATTGGGGTTACAATAAAAGGAATAGAAGGTCAGTATACAATGCTAGAATGTAATCGCCGCGGTATTGCCATTTCCACAGGAAGTGCTTGCCAAGTCGGTAAACAAGAACCTTCGAAAACAATGCTTGCAATTGGAAAAACGTATGAAGAGGCAAAACAATATGTCCGCTTCTCTTTCGGACAACAAACAACGAAAGATCAAATTGATACTACTATTCATGCACTACACACAATTGGAAATCAATTTTATAGAGGTGTTAAATCATAATGAAACAAAACGACCAAAAAAAGATTTTAGGTGAAGAAAGACGACAGCTTATCCTTCAGTGGCTTCTCGCTGCAAATGAGCCGTTATCTGGGAATGAACTATCGAAGAAGACAAACGTAAGTAGGCAAGTTATCGTGCAAGATATTTCCTTGCTTAAAGCAAGAAACGAACCAATTATTGCAACTGCTCAAGGATATTTATATTTAAAACCACAAGAGAAACAACAAGCTTTCGAACGCGTAATTGTATGCCAACATAAACCAGCAGAAGTACGTCAAGAACTTACAATGCTTGTTGACCACGGCGTTACAATTAAAGATGTAAAAGTTGAGCATCCTGTATACGGTGACTTAACAGCATCCATCATGGTAAGCAATCGCTTTGATGTAGAGCAATATTTACAAAAAATCGAAAATACAAATGCCTCCTATCTATCTCAGTTAACAGACGGTATTCACTTACATACAATTGAAGCAGATTCTAAAGAAAAATTAGATGCTGCTTGTGAGGCGCTAGATAAAGCAGGATTTCTCGTTTATTAATGCAAAGCACAGAGTTTTTATAATTCTCTGTGCTTTTTTAATGCTATAATATTATAATCAATCGTAAAGGGGCTAACATATGGGAATTGAACTCGTTCACTTTAGCATTGGCAAACCGAAACAAATGAAATATGGCGAAGATAAAGAAATGATAACAGGTATATGTAAAGATTCTATCGAAGAAGCTTTCCTCTCAAAAGATGGCTTCCTTGGCGATGACGTAGCGGATTTAAAACATCACGGGGGACCTGACCGCGCAGTTTGTGTGTATCCACACGAGCATTACGCACTATGGGAAGAAGAATTTCAAACAACACTCCCAGCTTCCACATTTGGCGAAAACATTACCGTAACAAATATGTTAGAGCGTGATGTTTGCATCGGAGATACATATCAACTAGGTGAAACAATCATTCAGGTCACACAAGCAAGAGTACCTTGTAGCACTATTTCAAAACGTCTCGGTATTCCTGGCATACTGCCGCGCATTGTAGCAACTGGATTTACTGGCTACCTATGCCGCGTTCTTCAAGAAGGTATTGTACGTAAAGATTCTAAAATTACATTACTAGATCGTCCATCAAACAATGTATCTGTTTTATTCTCTAACGAAATTTATTTTCATAATAGAAAAGATAAAGATGGCATTGAAAAAATCCTTGCTGTAAAAGAGCTAGCTGATATTTGGCGTGATCAGTTAGAAGATCGTCTTGCGAAGTTAAAATAAAGTGAAACTTTAATCAGTGGGGGTCTTACTGCCCGTTAAAGCGGGATAAAGAATCCCACCATTTATAGGTGGGATTCTATTTATCTATCAGACGGTATACTAGCGACTGAATTTATATCGACTTAACTACAAAATACTCTCCCTTACAACCAATAAGAAGAATAACTTCCCAGCACAGTAACAGAAAAACCGAGTGCTTCAAGTTCCATCGTTACGCCTGGCAATAATACGTCATCGTATGCTTTATCAACATCGATTAAGAAAAAGTAATTTCCAAGTCCTGTTTTCATCGGACGCGATTCGATTTTGGATAAGTTTAATTTTCTCCATGCGAAAGCTGATAACACTTGATATAGCGCTCCTGCATAATCGGCAGGTAACGTTATCATAAGCGTCGTTTTCTCTCCGCGGTTTTCTCCATTATTTGAGAGTATTGCTTTCTTTTTCTTATGAAGAACGAGGAAACGCGTGTGATTGTTTTTATGCGTATGAATACCACTTCTTACAATTGCTAATCCGTATTTTTCTGCTGCTGCTTCGTTTGCAATAGCCGCAATTTTTTCTTCAGGATGTTCTTTCACATATTGTGCTGCAGCACTTGTTGATGTCATATCTCGGGCAGTTACCCCTTTTAATTCTTCATTTAAAAACTTATGACATTGGGCAATAGCGTGTGGATGAGAATGCACTGCATATACTTCTTCCCACACTTCTGCATACTGCGGATGTACAAGTAAATGTTGCTGAATGGGTACTGTAATTTCTCCTACAATGGAGAGCGGCTGCTCATGTACAAGATAATCAACCGTTATATTCACTGAACCTTCTATGGCGTTTTCTAGTGGTACCACTGCATAATCTACATTTCCATTTGCAGCTGCATCAATACAATCTGGAATCGTTCGATACGGTACATGCTCTGCTTCCGGAAAAAAACGACTCACCGCCATATTTGTAAATGTTGCTTCTGGTCCTAAATATCCTACTCGAATCATCGTCTTTTCCCCTCTTTTTCGTTTTCTTACTGTTATACCATACTTTTTTATATTCTTCTATGTAAATTTCGAATATTAAAAAAAGACTAGCGTTCGCTAGTCTAAATGTTTCCTATATTCTCTTTGAGCGAAAAAGAAATAAACGATGCATGCAACAATATAAAATAGAATAAACAAGCCCACTTTTCGTAATGAACCATCCATAAAGAGCGTATTATGAAACGTATATAACGCAACCGCACTATGCATACTCCCCACTATAATTGGCGCAAAAAATAGCATACACAATTGCCAACGGGAAACCTTCCATACTTCTTCCTTCGTCATTCCCAGTTTAGAGAGTGCCCCGTACTGCTTTCTATCCGATGAAATGTTATGAAACCATTTAAAATATACGATACTACATGATGTAAGGAAAAATAATATACTAATGAATGAGCCTATAAATAGAGTAATATTGCCGAACTCTTTCATATTCACATATAACTCCATATTACTTCGAAATGCGTTATTATCATCTTGTTTCATATGTTTCCGTAAATCTTCATTTAATTTTTTCGTATTTTCGATATTTGGTAATGTGTATCCTCTATATAACATTTTTTCAGAATCTGGAACCTTATTTGCTATACTGTCAAAATCTTCATCATTCATAACGAAAAACAAACCGTTAATGTGCGCGAGATGATAATTAAATCGCGCCCCTTCTTTCTGACCGTTAAATACGAATGGATACGTTTGATTCATTACTTGTAATTGAATCTCTTTTTGATTATATACATTCGGATACTTACTTTTATTATAATAAACAAGTGTTACTGTTCCTTTTTTCGGATGATACGTTTTCTGTTTTTGTTTTCTTGCCTCCTGATTGTATTCACTTTCTTTAATGAGCGGCGCTACTTCTGTTTCTCCCTTGTTGGACTGAAAAGATGCATACACTCCAACAAAACTCATAAATTGAAAATCATCATATCCATATTGATGCAGTAATTGTTCAACCGTACCTTCCTCAAAGACTTCATGGGTAGAAACACCTTTTTCTATGTATGAAAATGAGTGTGCGCCCCCATCCCGCCACATATCTTGCATGCTAGAAAAATACAAGAACACCGTACCTGTTGCCGTAACTACAAATGTCGTTGCCATAGAAAGCATAAAGAAAAAGCGACCATTTTCCTTCATTCGATGTGACAATTGATTCACTATAAATAAATACGGATATGTATACATAATCTTTTTATTTCGTTTAATCATTTCCAACAATTGGATTGCACCGTGTGTAAAAGAAAAGTACGTTCCGAAAAAAACAAGTATAGACACAGGGAAAAAATATAATCCTATCGTTTCCATTGTCACTTGTAGCGCTAACGCATATCCTGTCCCTAAACAAATAAAGCCGAATATACAAAGCCACATTGATGTTTTCTTCTCTTTTTTATCTGTTCGAAATTCTTTCAATAACCGAATGATTTTTATGTTCCATATACGTAAAGCACTTATAAAAGATAACAGAATAAAAACAACCATATATGTAATAAACGTTACCCCAATCGCTTTCACGTCAAATATGACAGGGAGTTCTTTTGGAAGACGCATTAGCATGCCAAACACCATAAAAAAGAGTTTCAAAAAGATCATGCCAAGCCCAATACCGAAAATATTAGCAAAAATCCCAATCAATATTTGCTCGGTCATAATTACGCCAATTACGTTAGATTTCGTTGCTCCCATTAACATATATAATCCTAATTCTTTCTTACGTGCCTCTATAAAAATAGAAGTAGAGTACAAAATAAATATGACGAAAAAAGAAATGATAATAACATTACATATGATCAGTCCCCAGCGTACGTTTTGATACCACATCGTCTCCTGCATATACGGATGTACAATAACCGACATGTATGCAAAAGACGCAAATATCGCAAAACAACTACTTAAGAAAAACACTTTATAATTACGCCAATTTCCTTTTATATTTTGCAGCGCTAGTTGCCGAATGTTCATCTATCGTCCTCCTATAACTTACTACATAGGCAAAAAGCTAGAGATTTCTCTAGCTTTTCACGTGTTTCAAATATCCTCTTTGCGCGATTATAAAGTAAATCGCAGAAGCTACAATGTATGCTCCAATTACAATCGCACCTGATTTCCATAAATCAAGATAAAGCATTTTCCCTAACGTATGAAGAGCAAATCCACTATGAATGGCACCGATTACAATTGGGATAAAGAAGATAACGCCCATTTGTCGAATTGCAATTTTACGAATCTCTTTATCTGTCATACCGATTCTCTTTAGTGATTTAAATTGAATACGATCTTGTTCTTTATCGTTAAACCATTTAAAGTACGTCATACTACAAGCGAAGAAGAAGAACAGTACAGCTACAAAGAAACCGATAAACATCGTAATTGCTCCTGATTCCCTTATATTTTTATAATTGAGCACCGAGTTATTTAATTCCGCTTGCTTATCTGGTGCAATTTCCTTTTTCAAATCTAACACAAGGTCTTCCGTACTTTTCCAGTCTTCTATATAATAACCGTAATATTTCGTCTTTTCTTCATCTGGTACGAGTTTTGCGTATTTCTCAAAATCTTGATCATTCACAATGAGATATTCACTATCATTAAAAACAGAAAATGAAGTTGGCTTATTCAGTTGAACAGACTGCGTTTGTCCGTTAATTTTAATTTCATACGGTTTCGAAAGATCTATCTTCATCATATCGTTCGCCATATCCATTATGACCATCGTTGCACTACCTGGTGCATTATGAACTTCTCTAACTTGCTCTCTCTTTTGTTTACGTACTTCAGCGTTATATTCTTTTTCTGAAACAATCGCCATTGGCACTTCATGTTCACTGTTAAACATCGTGATTTTTTGAGTTCCAGGAAGTTTTACGTACGTTACTTCTCGCGCATCTTCAAACCCGTGTTTTTTTATTAATTCTTTTGTTTTTCCTTCTTTGATGACATTATGCGTATGAATGCCTTTTTCCTCATACGAAATAGCATGCGGGGTACTAGTTACTGCCTTATAACTCATATCCTCAAAAAATACGTACAGTGTACCAACTGCTGAAGATACAACGGCCGTAATGATAGAAATTACAAATAGAAAACGAGCATTATCTTTCATTTTATAAACAAGATTGCTAAGTACGAACATATTTGGATATGTATAAAAAGATTGTTTTCGTTTTTGTAACGCCTTTAATACGACTGTACTACCTTGTGTAAATAGTAAATAAGTTCCGCCTATCGTCAACCCTACAATCGGTAAAAACAGAATGATAAAATTCATAAATGTCACTTGGAAGCTAAGTACATATGCAACAATAATACATCCTATACCAACTACACATAACCATGTAAATGCAAAAGGTTCTACTTTTTGTTTTCTTGCTTCTCTTAATAAATCAATAATTTGCAAGCGCCCTACTGTCCAAACGCTAAACAATGATAGGATTAAAAATAGAATAAAGTATACACCCGCTGTAATCAAAACTGCTTTACTATTCCATACGAGTGGAAGTGTTTTATCTATTTTCAATATTACACTTAATGCTTGGAAAAATAATTTTGAACAAAGCATACCAAGCCCAATACCTACTACAATGGCAATACTACCTAACATAAGCTGCTCTAATACAATCATCCGACCAAGTTGAGATTTTGTTCCACCTATTAATGTTAATAGACCAAATTCTTTTTTTCTTGCTCGTAAAAATGTTGAATTTGCATATAAAATAAAGAGTGCTGAGAAAATGACTACAATATAATTCATCGATTCTAACCCTTTTGAAATCATATCCCTCATACTAATATTACCGCTTACGACATCTGGATGATAAATGAAGGAAGCATACATGAAAAATACGACAATCGATAAACAGCTACTTATAAGGAACGCTTTATAATTACGCCAATTTCCTTTTACATTACTAAGCGCGAGCTGGCGAAAGTTCATGATATTCTCCTCCTAGCATCGCAAGTACGTCCAGAATTTCTTGGAAAAAGGCTTGTTTCGTTCTTCCCTTATGTATTTCTGAGAAAATCTCTCCATCACGTATGAAAAGAATACGTTCGCAATAACTCGCCGCTACTGGATCATGCGTTACCATTGCAATTGTTACTTTCTTTTGTTCATGCAAATCTTGCAACGCACTCATTAATGATTTTGCTGACTTTGAATCTAAGTTTCCAGTTGGCTCATCCGCTAAAATTAACGTCGGTTCATGAATGATCGCTCTCGCAGCTGCTGCACGTTGTTGCTGTCCGCCTGATACTTCATATACTTTTTTATTTAATATTTCTTCAATATTTAAGAACTTTGCAATCTCAAGCACTTTTGCATCGATTTCATTTACAGATTTCTTCGCCATTACAAGAGGTAAAATGATATTTTCTTTAATCGATAACGTATCAAGTAAATTAAAATCTTGGAAGATGAATCCTAAATGTGTACGGCGAAACTCTGCTAATTTTGCAGCACGCATTTGATTAATTTCTTCCCCATTTACAAGCACATGACCTGAAGTTTGCTTATCAATTGTTGCTAATAAATTTAAAAGCGTTGTTTTCCCGCTCCCTGAAGGACCCATAATCCCTACAAATTCGCCTTCTTCTATTTTAAAATTTATATTGTTTAAAGCAGTCGTCGCTACTGAACCTTTCGATTGGTACACCTTCGTTAATCCTTTTACTTCAAGAACACTCATTTCTAATCCCCCTATGTGTTTTCTTCTTACATTTACTATAAGAAAAATAAGAAAAAGAAACGAGTGATTTCCCTTACAAAACGTTTTGTTATCTTACAGTTTTGTCATTTTTCTCATTAATGTATGATATTCTTCATCTTTTGCAAATTGGAACGTGAATGTTGTCCCTTCTCCTTCAGCCGATTGCACATAAATACCGTGATGTAAATTATCGCAAATTTCCTTCGTAATATATAAACCCATTCCAGTCGCTTCTCTCGTTTTACGGCCATTTACCCCCGTAAAGAATGGATCAAATATACGCTTTACATCTTGCTCTGGAATACCGATTCCATTGTCCTTAATATGTAATAACACCTTTTGGTCTTTCTCTTCAATTTGAAATTGAATTTCCTTTTTCTCTGATTCTGAAATTTTCGTATACTTAATTGCATTTACAACGATTTGACCTATAGCAATACTGAGCCATTTTCTATCAGAGGCAACCATACAAGTATCTTCCTCAAACATCACTTTCGGAAATACAGACGATTGAATGAAAGACTTTCTATTTTCATTAATAATACCTCTAATAATATCTATCACATTTACTACTTCTACTTTATAGTCTTTCGCAAACTGCTCTAACCTTGCCATATGTAACGCTAAATCTAAACCATTTAGTATACGATTATTTTCTTCACGAATACTTTCAACTGTTACTCTTGCTTCACGATGCTCTTTACCAAACTTCTGTAATAGTAACTCAATAACAGATACCGGTGTTTTCATTTGATGAATCCATTGATTCATAAATATCATTTGCTGTTGCTCTTTCGCATGCTGTTTATGAACTTCATTCATATATTGCTGTCTTAATAACGTAAAAGATTCAACGACCATGTCTTGCTCTGATGTATAAGATTCATCAATAAGTAAAGAGTCATGTAATGTATTTCCGCCAGTAACATACTTTTCGATCCTCTTTAAAAACACACTCCGTTTTCGGTAATCGTAAATGAGATATACAGTAAAAACAACTGTCCCTAATAAAAGTCCGTATAACCACGTATTCCAATTAATAGATCGCTTTTCTAAAAGACTTTGCAACTGCAAAACGAGCCCAAATAAACAGAGACTAACAATGTAAGAAAGAATTAAAGAAAAGCGGTCCATGAGGTAACTTTTAACCTTCATGCCCTTCTCCCCACTCTGTAAGAAGCGCATAACCATATCCACGTTTCGTTACAATTGCATTTTTAATGCCTAGCTCCTCTAGTTTCTTCCTTACACGTTTTACATTTACGGTTAATGTATTATCATCAACAAAGGCTACTTCATCCCACAGAGCTTCTAACAATTCTTCACGCGTTACATATTGATTTGCTTGTTTCATTAAACACTCTAATAAGTAAAATTCATTTTTTGTCAGTTCTGTTTGTTGCCCTTGCCACTCAACAACGTGCTGAGATGGGAATAACAACAGTCCATTTACACCTAAACAATCGCTTTCTGCTGCAGAAGCATACTCACCATAACCACGACGAAGTGCACTTTTCACTTTAGCCATTACAATGTCTAAATGGAATGGCTTCGTAATGTAATCATCTCCGCCATTTTCAATTGCCATTACTTGATCCATTTCCCCTGTTCTTGCAGAAACAAAAATAATGGGTGCATTCGATACACTGCGAATTTGGCGACACCAATAGAAACCATCAAAATACGGTAAATTAATATCGAGTAACACGAGATGTGGATTTACTTTTACAAACTCATCTTTGATATGTCGTAAATCACTTGCTCTAAATGATTGATAGCCATACCTTTCTAAATGCTCCTCTAATATCCCCGCGATTTTCTCATCATCTTCTACAATTAATATTTTATACATGTTCGTTTTCTCCCCATAAAATGTTCTTATAAAACTACTTCTTTTTCTATTATAAATTGAAAATTTAATTAGTGGGGATTTTTTCCTGTATGAATCAGACTTTTACGATAAAAAAAGACTGCCATATTTCGGCAGTCTTAGTCGATAAATTCAAATTCATATTCAAGAATTTTTACAATATCTCCGTCTTTTGCACCACGTGCACGAAGCGCTTCATCAATACCCATTCCGCGCATTTGACGAGCGAAACGACGTACAGATTCATCACGTGAGAAGTCTGTCATCTTGAATGTTTTCTCGATATCGTAACCAGAGATAACAAACGTGCCATCACTTTCACGTGTAATTTCAAATTTAACACCTTCAGTATCAAATTTGTACATTACACTTGTATCAGACTCATCCGCAACTTCATGTATTGGGAATTCTGGTGTTGTTTCTATTAAGTTCGCTACTTCAAACAGTAAGTCACGAACACCTTGTCTTGTTACAGCTGAGATTGGGAAGATGTTTACTTCGTCTCCCACTTTCTCTTTAAATGCTTGTAAGTTTTCTTCTGCATCTGGCATATCCATTTTGTTTGCAACAACAACTTGTGGACGCTCCGTTAAGCGAAGATTGTATTCTTTTAATTCATTATTAATCGTTACGTAATCTTCATATGGATCACGGCCTTCTAAACCAGACATATCAATTACATGCACGATTACACGTGTACGCTCAATATGACGTAGGAATTGATGTCCAAGTCCAACGCCAGCATGTGCGCCTTCAATTAGTCCAGGAAGGTCAGCCATAACGAAGCTGCGGTTATCACCAGTTTCAACAACACCAAGATTTGGAACGATTGTTGTGAAGTGATACTCTGCAATTTTCGGACGTGCTGATGATACGACAGATAATAATGTAGATTTACCTACACTTGGGAATCCAACAAGTCCAACGTCTGCTAGTACTTTAAGTTCTAGAATGACATCACGCTCTTGACCTGGTTCCCCGTTCTCAGCGATTTCTGGCGCTGGGTTCGTAGCTGTTGCAAAACGTGAATTACCACGGCCACCGCGGCCACCTTTTGCAATTACAGCCGTTTGTCCATGCGTTACTAAATCCGCAAGAATTTGACCAGTTTTTTCATCTTTTACTACTGTTCCTGGCGGAACCTTTACAAGTAAATCTTCAGATTTACGTCCGTGCTGACCTTTACTCATTCCGTGCTGACCACGATCAGCTTTGAAATGACGTTGGTAGCGGAAGTCCATTAATGTACGTAAGCCTTCCTCAACAATAAAAACAACATCTGCACCTTTACCACCGTCGCCACCTGCTGGGCCACCTTTTGGTACATACTTCTCACGACGATACGCAACCATTCCGTTACCACCGTCGCCGCCTTTTACATATATCTTGACCTGATCTACAAACATTATTTCACCACACTTTTTTCAATTGGTTGTAATATAACTGAGACTTCCTCGTCTCGTACTGTATAAGAAATGGAATACCATTTATTGTTTTGGTTCGCAAGCCAATTCTGTAGTTCTTCTACACTCGTTAGCTTACCACGAAAATCAAAAAAGAAACGAGCATTCTCCGCGTCACATTCAATTGTGATACAAACATAATTTTCAACATATACGTCTAAACTATGCTGAAGCATTGAGAAAAATTGATTCGTCCATGTACATACAGTCTCATCTAAGTGAGATAAGTTATGTAAATTCCCTAATACTTCGTACTCCAATAAGCACGGCTGCTGTTTCCAATTATATGTTAAAATCCACTCTGAAAATAAAGGCATGGATAGCCCCATCAGATTGGATTCTTGTCTCGCTTCTTGGACAAAACGATCGATGAGACTATGAATTTCTTCCACTTTTCCAAGGGAAAGGTTTCCTTTCACCATCTGCATACGATTGAGCCAATCATGTCTTGAATGGCGCAATGCATCTATAATTGTCCATTTTTTATTCATTTAGATACTCCTTAATATAGAAAAACTCTAACCTGCACTCAGGTTAGAGTTTTCCGTGAGTTCTTATGCTTCTTGAGCAACAGGATATACGCTCACTTGTTTGCGGTCACGGCCAAGACGCTCGAAGCGTACTACGCCGTCAACTTTCGCGTATAAAGTGTCATCGCCACCACGACCAACGTTAACACCTGGATAAATTTTTGTACCGCGTTGACGGTAAAGAATTGAACCACCTGAAACCGTTTGACCATCTGCGCGTTTAGCACCAAGACGTTTTGACTGAGAGTCACGACCGTTCTTTGTACTACCTACACCTTTCTTAGATGCGAAAAACTGAAGATCTAATCTTAACATACGTTACACCTCCTGCACTTTTTCTATTAAACGGATATACTTTCCGTAATCAAGTTCGATCGTCTTAAGCGAAACAACCAATCCTTCTAAAAGCGTTTGTGCTTTTTCTGCTGCATGAACGTCTAAATCATTAGGCAATTCATACGTTAAGAATCCGCCATCACTTCCGAGTTCAATAGTTGCCTGCACATTACAAAGTTCTTCCACTGCATTTATAGAACCAAACACAACCGCTGTAGTTCCAGCACAGACAAGATCTTGTCCATGTGGCGCATAATCGGCATGTCCAGTCATTTTAAATGATTGGATACTTCCTAATTTCGTGCGACTTATCGTAATTTTAATCATGTTAACCTGGATTAAGCGTTGATAGCTTCAACAACTAGCTTAGTGTAAGGTTGACGATGACCTTGTTTCTTACGATTGTTCTTTTTCGCTTTGTATTTGAAAACGATGATTTTCTTAGCGCGACCTTGTTTTTCTACTTTCGCAGTAACTGTTGCACCTTCTACAACTGGGCTACCAACTTTAACGTTTTCGCCACCAACGAAAAGAACTTTGTCAAAAGTAACAGTTTCACCAGCTTCAACATCTAATTTTTCAATGTAGATTGCTTGACCAGCTTCAACTTTAATTTGTTTTCCACCTGTTTCGATAATTGCGTACATACTTGCACCTCCTCTTAATTACTAAGACTCGCCAAAAACGAGGTAGACATAAATGCCTTTAGGGAACCTGTCTTGTGCGGTTGTAGCATATAGCCGTTTAGGTGCTATAAACTATAACATAAAGATGTTATCATGAATCATAGACGGTTGTCAATAAATGTTCTACTAACTATTTTTTCCGCTCTACAATTTCTTTTTTACTTCCAAAACGGATGATTGCATACTTTTCGATCATATCATCTTTGAAATAAATTTCAAATGGAATATTTTTTTGTAATTCTTTTTGCAAAAATTGTTTTTGCAGCTCTTTAGGTGCAGAGATTAATACCGCCTCATCTTCTATATTGCCATATGTAATTAGCTCTCTCTCTAGCTCATACGCAATCGTTTCATATGACATCACATACCCTGTCGCTTTACACGGTGCACACTCTTCAAGTAATACGTCGCGTAAAGAATGTTTCTTACGTTTACGTGTCATCTCTAAAATCCCTAACTCTGTAAACCCGAGTACTCTTGTATATGTACGATCATTTTGCATAGCAGCCACGAGACATTCTCTTACCTTTTCTTTATCTTCTCTTCTTTTCATATTAATAAAATCAATTAATATCATACCACCGATATCACGCAGTCTTAATTGACGCGCTATCTCTTCAGCTGCCACTTCATTTGTACGAAGGACTGTATCTTGTAAATTCTGTTTGCCAGTAAACTTGCCCGTATTCACATCAATTACAGTCATCGTCTCCATTTGCTCCACAATTAAATAAGCGCCATTTGGAAGCCACACAATTTTTTGAAGTGCTTTCTCAATTTCACGCTCTATTCCAAAATGGTTAAACATTGAAGATTTTTCATTATAAAAGGACACTTTCTCTTTACCAACTTTTTCTTCTAATTCTTTTACTACACTTCTTGTATCTACAATTATTTTTTCAATCGTTTCAATTGGATTTTCTTGAAATACACGATCTAAAAAAGTTGCCGGTCGATGAAGTAGTAACGGCGCCTTTCCTTGGCCCTCTTTTCTTTTTAACTCTTCATATAACTGCTGTAACCTTTGCATTTCAGCTTGTATTTCTTCAATCTCTCCTTTTTCAGAAGCAGAGCGAAAAATATAACCTCCTGTCCCTTCTACTTCAATTTGGAGTAGTTGTTGCCTTCTTTTATTGTTTTTTATTTTCCGAGAAACCGCACGCATTTCATCATACGGCATATAAACGACATATTTCCCGGTAAATTCTATATTTGCTGTCAATTTGGGCCCTTTCGTATCAATTGCCTCTTTTACAACTTGTACGAGTACCGCTTGTCCTTCATGTATTCGATAAGAAGATGGTACATCATCGTACGAAAGATACGCATGTTTTTCTAAACCGATATTTACAAAAGCTGCGTTCATTCCAGCAATCGTTCTTACGATACGTCCAACATAAATATGCCCAACAATCTCTTGTTCTTCATTTCGTTTCCATAAAAACTCAACAATTTTCTTATTCTCTTCAATTGCAACGCGTTTTTCCGATCCAGCGTAGTTCATATATAACGTTTTCAAAATTCTTTCCTCACTTTATAATCTTCTTTGCTTTTACAATAATAAAAGGTTAGTGCTAACGTCAACACTAACCGATTAATTCTTCAACAGATGAAGTTGTTCGTTTTTCAGTAAAATACGCATAAAGCAATTCATTTTCATCCAATGTGTAATGTTCTTTATATTTTCCATGGACGATAATAGAGTGCTTATACCCTCTACGAAATTTTGTGAAGATTGTATATAAACGATCTTCTGTTTTCACTTCAATTGGTGCAATCTTTTCAATTCCTCTTTTATTCCCATAATAACGTTCTAATAAAAAACGCATAAAGGCATATCGTCTTTGTTTCCATTCTTGATATAACGACACTGCTAAAAATATGAGCAGTATCCACATCATAATATTGTTACTATTCCAAAGTAATTGCCATCCTAGTATGACACTAAAAAAAACACATGATAATTTCATCATCTTTTCATGTGCTTGTAAATAAGGAAAACGATATGATAATACGTTAAATAATACTTTTCCACCATCAAGAGGCCAAATAGGTAGTAAATTAAATGCTAAAATAATTATATTATTCCACATAAAGAAATAATATAATTCCGCATGAAGCCAGCCAGCTTCAAACAACATATAGCCTACTGCCATCATCCAAATATGTTGAATAGGTCCTGCAATTACGACAACAAGCTCCTCTTTCAATGACTTATTCCCATGTTCCTCAAGCTCAGCTACACCACCAAACGGTAAAAGTTGAATCTTTTTAATACGCCAATTATAGTGTGCCGCTGCAAAAGCATGCCCAAGTTCATGAATAAGAACGATACAAAATAACAATAGTAACTCTTTAAAACGTGCCGTAAAAATACCAATGACAATAATAACCCAAAACAACGGATGCACTGAAATCTTCGTTAAAACCTCTCTATATTTAATCAAATGAAATCACCTGAATCGGGTCGATAAATTTTTCATCCTTTTTTATTGCGAAATAAAACTTACCATTTTTATCGTTTGTATCATTACTCACCGTTCCAATCTTTTGTTTCTTTGAAACGTAATCATATAACTTCACTGACATATCATTTAAATTTGCATACCATGACTCCGTACCATCTGCATGTTGAATTTGAACTGTATTACCAAGTTCCTCTTTTTTGCCTGCAAAAACAACTAGACCTTCATTCACTGACTCAACAGTTGCATTTGTAGCTGTTTGTACAAATACACCTTGGCCATTTTTTTGAAACCCTTGCATCACCTTTCCGGAAGCAGGAATTGCATAATCTTTTTGCTGAATATTCCCTTCTTTTTTCTCATTAGGCGAATAGAACACAAGAGGTTTTCCAAACTGTTTTTCGTACCATTTCGCTACAGTAGCAAACTGAAATTCTTCTTTCATCACTTTTTCTGTAACGGCTTTCGCACCGTCGAAAGAAGCTGGTGCATTTTTATATAAAATAGCGACAGAAAGAACTAATATTGCTGATAACAATACTTTGAAGAAAAACACTTCTTTTCGAAATAAAGGATGAATTTCCTTTTCTCCATCTTCAATAAATACTGTTTCACTATCGAAATTCCCTCCAGCAAAATACTGCTCTTCCTCCATCCTTTCTTGCTCTGCCTTCCTCTTCGCAATCCGTTTTTTAATTTCTTCTACACGTCTATTTTTCATACTGTCTCCTTTCTTTCGTTAAGCTAATTTACATAGAAACAGTTGTATACAGTTTGTACATATGTATGAGCTAGGAAAGGAAGATATTCGTGTGAAGAAAAAAGAAAGCACTCCGCAAATATGCGAAGTGCTTTTAACGGATCCCAAAGAAGTTTTTCATCTTTGTAAATACCGATACCTTTTCTTGTTCAAATGCTTGTAATGGGACATTCTCACCCAACAAACGTCTTGCAATATTACGATAAGCTAACGCTGCTTTTCCGCTCGGTTGCAACGCTACAGGTTCACCTGTATTTGTAGCACGAATAACTTCATCATCATCTTCGACAACACCAAGAAGCTCGATTGACAATGTACGTACGATTTCATCAACATCTAACATATCCTGTTCATGAAGCATATGACTACGCACACGATTAATAACAAGTTTCGGTGGTTCAATATCCTCTTTTTCTAAAAGCCCGATAATACGATCCGCATCGCGCATTGAGGATACTTCTGGCGTCGTAACAACAATTGCTTTATCCGCACCAGCTACCGCATTTTTAAATCCCTGCTCAATCCCCGCAGGACAATCAATTAATATGTAATCATAATCTTGACGTAATACTTGTATTAATTCATCCATTTGTTCAGGTGTTACCGCTGATTTATCACTCGTTTGGGCTGCAGGTAATAAATAAAGATCATCAAAACGTTTATCTTTAATAAGAGCCTGAGGTAAACGGCAACGCCCTTCAACGACATCAACAAGATCAAATACAATACGATTTTCCAGCCCCATTACTACGTCTAAGTTTCGAAGACCGATATCTGTGTCAATTAAGCACACTTTCTTTCCAGATAACGCCAGGGCTGTACCAATGTTCGCAGACGTTGTAGTTTTACCTACACCGCCTTTTCCAGATGTAATTACTATTGCCTCTCCCACAGCTATACAATTCCCCTTTCTAACTTTGTTAAATTAGGTCTAAGATGAGTGAGAAGTTGCAGTCGATCGACAACAATGTGATTGTTCTCATTAATATACGCACATTCTGCCGCCTCCGCTCCGTCTTCTTTCTCTTCCGGAGCCCGCATTGCCACATCACTAATTCGAAGTTGCATCGGGTTCATAACAGATGCAGCGATTACAGCATCCGAATCCCCATAATACCCAGCATGCGCAATTCCTCTTAATGATCCTACGACAAAAATATTCCCCCCAGCGATAACCGTTCCGCCTGGATTAACATCACCAATTAACAATAAATTTCCTTTTACATGTAAAACTTGTCCAGAGCGAACAATTTTGGAAATAGGGACAATTTCTGTTTCTTCTTTCCAAGCTATTGCTTCCTCTTTCGTTATAACATCACTTTCAATCGAATCCACAACGAGATTCTTTTTATTACGAATTAACGTACGAATCTCTTCTTGTTGGACTTCTGTTAAATAACGATTTCCCACTTTCACATGCACTTCAATTAAAGAGCGTCCATCACCATCATAGTAATGAGTAGAAAGCTTTTCATCCAATTCCTTCAGTAATTCAGAGAATGAACAACAATCATCTAAATGAAGCGTTATCCCGTCTTTTGTCCCTTTTATTGTTACATTTTGTTGCTTTTTTTCTTCCACTAAAGTTCACCCCACCGATTCAATTCGACATAAAATTAGAAAATCCTTTTTTCTTTTTCTTCCATCGCTTTTGAAAGACGCACTAAATATCGTCTCAGTGGGAAACAAACTATCAATAAGAAAATTGCATTCAGCAATAAAGTAGACAGGAGACGATCTGTGAAAAAGACATACGCCGACATATGAGTACGTCCTAACAAAGTTAAAAATCCATACACATAATACTCTAATGCTGCAATGCTAGCTAGTACGATAGAGACAACAATAAATAAATTTAATTGTAGTACTTTCATCACACTATAAACTAAATAAGCTAAGATCGGATAAGCAAAAATATATATACCGACAAGTTCTGTGTATACGGTATCAAATAAGAACCCAAATAAAAGTCCGTAATAAATCCCTTGGACCGGACTATAGTACACAGTAACAAAACATAACACAATGATAAAGAAATGAGGTGCTGCTATACTGTCTTTCCAAAAAACTGCTGTTGGAACAATAGTAGCAAACATATTTTCAAATAGAAAAACAAAAAGGAGCAAAAGAGGAAGAGCTGCTCTTTTTAAAATCTTCATCATCTCTTCTCCCCCTCCTATTCTAATGGCGCTGAAGGCATTGCACGTTTCGCAACTATAACATGCTCTACGTCATTTAAATCAGCGGCAGGTTTTACATAAGCTGTTTTTGTTAAACCATATGGATCCGGCTGAACATCAACAATTGTCCCAATTACAAGACCTTTCGGGAAAATATCACCAAGTCCAGATGTTACAACTAATTGATCTGCTTTTACGTCTGCATCAGAGCCAATCTTTGTGAAAAGGAGTAAGTGCTTTTCTTTGTCATAACCTTCAATTAATCCAAAGATTTTCTCATTTCCTTGTACGATAGCAGAAACACGATTTGTTCGGCTCATAGAGCTTAATAACTCTACTGATGATGTAAACTGAGATACACTTTTCACTCGTCCAACTAAACCTTGTGAAGTTACTACAGCCATATCTTTTTTAATTCCTTGCTGTGCTCCTTTATCAATTCCAACTAAATCGTACCATTTATCTGGATTACGAGAAACGACAGTAGCTGGAATTTCAGTATAATCACTAGGCAACTCTTTTTTACCGGTTAACTCTTGTAACTTCTTTTTATCATCTTCTAATTGCTTTACGTCACCTGATAACTTTGCATAGTTATCTAATTTTGCTTTTAATTCTTTATTCTCTTCATACGTGCGCTTTACATCCTCTACATTTTCGAAGAATCCAGCTACGTATTTCGCTGGCTTTTGGAATACACGTTCTACAACACCGACAGTGTCTTTAACAAACTGCTCTGGCCATGTTAAACTGTTCCGTTCTTTCAATGAGATTCCAATCAATGCCACGAGAAGAATAATACTAACTAACAAAACAATTAATCTTTTGTTTAAGAAAAACTGTGGCACGTTCACACCCTCTTAATTTCATTGATTTTTATTTTGCAATATTATCGAGCAGCAGTTTTGAAAAGATCGATATTGTCTAATGCTTTACCTGTTCCAATTGCTACGCAATCTAATGGGTCTTCTGCAACAAGAACTGGCATATTTGTTTCTTCACTAATTACTTTATCTAAGTTACGTAGTAATGCTCCGCCACCTGTTAATACGATACCACGGTCCATAATGTCTGCCGCTAATTCTGGTGGAGTTTTCTCTAACGTATTTTTAACAGATTCTACAATTGCATCTACTGTATCTTTTAATGCATCTGCAATTTCTTCTGGTTGAATTAGTACTGTTTTTGGTAAACCACTTACTAAATCACGACCGCGAATTTCCATAGGCTCGATACCTTCTGGCTCGCCTGCAGAACCGATTTCTAATTTTAATGCTTCAGCTGTTCTTTCACCAATCATTAAGTTGTAGCTTTTCTTAATGTACTGAATGATTGAATCATCCATATCATCACCAGCAACACGAACTGATTGACTTGTTACAATACCACCTAAAGAAATGATTGCAACTTCTGTAGTACCGCCACCGATATCAACAACCATACTACCAGTTGGTTCCCAAACAGGTAAGTTCGCACCAATTGCTGCTGCAAATGGTTCTTCGATAGGATAAGCATCACGAGCACCAGCTTGACGAGTTGCATCGATTACTGCACGTCTTTCTACAGCTGTAATACCAGATGGTACACATACCATTACGTATGGTTTACGTGAGAAGAATCCATTTGATTTTTGAGCTTGTTGAATGTAATATTTCATCATTGTTGCTGTCGTTTCGTAATCAGCAATTACACCGTCTTTCATCGGGCGAAGTGCCACAACGTTTCCTGGTGTACGACCAATCATTTGTTTTGCATCGCTACCTACAGCAACGATTTGTTTCGTATCAGTTTGTAACGCTACTACTGAAGGTTCACGTAACACTACACCTTTTCCTTTTACATATACAAGCGTGTTCGCAGTTCCTAAGTCTATTCCAAGATCGCGAGTAAAGCCACCAAATCCAAACATATTATTTATCTTCCTTTCTTGTTTTCACGGACTCATTTTTTCTTACTTTATATTATAAAAACAGTACGTTTTTTATATCTTTATCCTTTTTGTAGATAATTTTCTACAAAAAACTCATAAATCACATTATAAAACAAAATAAGTAAAAAGCATAGTCTTAAATATGACCTTTTTCCTTTAAACTCACGAATTTATGGTCACCTATTATAATATGATCAAGCACTTCAATTCCGATAATCCGGCCGCATTCTACTAAGCGTTTTGTTACTTCAATATCTTCTCGACTCGGCGCGGGGTCTCCTGAGGGATGGTTATGAAGACATATGATAGAGGCTGCTGCACGGCGAAATGCTTCTTTAAAAACTTCCCTTGGGTGTACAATTGAAGAGTTTAAACTTCCAATAAAAATCGTTTGCCTATGTATAACTTGATTCTTTGTGTTCAAATAGAGACATACAAAATGCTCCTGTTGCAAGAAGCGCATTTCTTCCATCATATATCTCGCGCAATCTTCTGGACTTCGAATGCTGTATCTATTTTGATACTCTAAACGCACCATTCTTCTACCGAGTTCAAAAGCAGCTATAAGCTGCGTTGCCTTTGCAATCCCAACACCATGTATACTGACAAGCTCTTCTAACGTTGCATCTTTTAACATACGTAAACCATCAAAGTGATGTAAAATTTTATCTGATAACTTCAAAACTGATTCTTCCTTAGACCCTGTTCTCAGTAACACTGCAAGAAGCTCCCGATTTGACAAACTTCCAGCTCCCTCTAACAATAAACGCTCCCGTGGCTGTTCTTCTTTGACAACATCACGAATACCGTTCATTTCTCCACCCCTTTATTTGTTCTCTCAAAGAAAATCCCATGCAATTTTACGCATGGGTTACATCAATATTAAATTGTTTTAATTCCCGAACAAGACGTGAAATTGGTAACCCAACTACACTATAGTAGTCCCCTTGAATATGTTGAACAAAAATAGACCCTTTACCTTGAATCCCATAACTTCCTGCTTTATCCAAAGGCTCTTTTGATGCAATGTATGCGTCAATTTCCTCTTCTGTTAATTCCCAAAACGTAACTTCTGTACGCTCGTAAAAAGTGACTGTTTTGTCTTTTGCTATAATTGCAACACCAGTATACACTTCATGTGTTTTCCCTGATAATAATTGCAACATTTCTTTCGCCTCAGCCTCATTAGATGGCTTTCCAAGAATACGCGACTCATATGTAACAATTGTGTCTGCACCTAACACAATATGATCACTGTTATTTTCTGCTACCGCAGATGCTTTTTGCAGGGCAAGGGACATAACAATATCAGAAGGCGATGAATACGCACCAATCGTTTCTTCTACTTCACTTACAATAATTTCAAATGGCACACTCGCTAACTCAAGCAATTCCTTCCTGCGAGGTGATCCTGAAGCTAAAATAATTTTTCTCATATTTTCTCCTTCCTTTCTCACATGAAGCAGAATCATTTACATCAATCGTATCAAAGGAATAGTTTGTCCACAAATAAAAGAAATATTATTTTCTCTAAACAAAATAATACTTCCTTACTAAAACACGATTATATTCCTGTCATAGAGAAAGCACTTTACTCTAAATTCAAAAGAAAAGAAAGAAGCATCTATACTTCTTCCTTCGTCATTTCATTATCCTATTATTTCACCTTTTGTGAAACAATTTTTTCGTATGACAGTATACCATCAATGATAACTTGATTTAATTTCGCTAAAGATTCCTTATCACCTTTTCCGTCCTTCACTGTCTGCACAGCTACTGACGTGTACATATACAATTTCTTTGCTTCTTCCTGCTTCATACTTTTCCCTTCTTTTTCAATCGCTTTCCACTCTTTTTCGATCGCACCTATATCTTTTGTATTACTTTTTTCACTAGCTTGTACGCTAGAAGCATATTTTGCTAAATGAGTATATAATGGCTGTACTTTTGTTAAAAACGCCCCGACTTCTTTATCATCTTTAAGTAACGCTTTATCTGTTATATCCCAGTCCTTTTTCAATACGGAGACATTATCTTTTTTATACTGCGTCATTAATTGGTTTATGCCTTGTTCATCGCTAGCAATACCAACAACTAATGCATACTTATCACCGCTCGGTTTTAAGGCTGCTACACCCCCATTACCTTTCCATTCTTCAAGAGCGGCCTGTCCCTTTTCTTCAGAAGAATAAATTCCTCCCTGAACAAAAAATAATTTCATTGGATCTAATGACGTTCCTGTCTGTGCTTTTGTTTTTTCCTCTTTTGGTGTTGAGGTTTGTTCTGCCGTTCCTCCCACCTTCGATTCTTCATTTCGGATCTGCTTCGAAGCCGTTACTTCGCTTCCTCCTGTCGCACCTTGTCCTTTAAGTAACTGTAGCATTCCCATCCCAAACGCCGTACCAATAATAATTGCAGTTGCAACAATTGCAATTAACGTATTGCTCCACTTCTTTCGCTTTTTTTCCGTAGACGCTACTTTCGCTTTTTGAAACGGAACAACGTTTTTCGGTCTTTCACTTTCTACTACCATCCAGTCAAATTCATCTTTCTTCTTTTCCTCATACTCTGCTTCTGTTCCATTCACTTTCACTGAGATCGTTCGTGATTGCTTGTCCATACACTCACACCTCACCTCTTATCGTTGTCCGCATCATATCATATTCCTTTCACAAAAAAACGAGATATTTGTCAGAGGAATTCGCCAAATAACCCTATATATTTATCTTATATGTATGCATTTGACTTCATTTGTAGAACAAAAAAACTAGATAGCAAAGACTATCTAGTTTTTCTCGCGAATATATTTTCGAACTTCCGAAATGAAATAAAGGGAACCCGTTATGATAAAGACATCATTTTCTCCAAGCATTTCAACCTTCGTATCAATTGCCTCTTTCCAATTTTCAAAAACTAATTTTGACTCTTTCTTTGAATACGATGCAAGCTCGCCTGCTAAAATAGCACGATCAAAGGCGAATGTTGTAAAAATAATTTCATCCGCGATGGTTTCTAATTGACCTACCATATTGTGCAATTGTTTATCACCAAGGGCAGTAAATAAAACTATTACATTTTTATCTTTGTAATGTGATTCTACCGTTTTCACAAGACTCTCAATACCTTCTGGGTTATGAGCACCATCTATAATAATATCCGGATTACTTTGCAGTTTTTCAAAGCGCCCCACCCAATACGCTTCCTGTAATCCAGTTCTTATTTCTTCTTCCTCAATTAAAAATGATAAGTATGTTTTTACATACATGACTGCCATAAGTGCAAGCGCTGCGTTTCCTACTTGATGGCTGCCTTTCATTGTGATTCGCACATCTTCAAAAGAGGCGAAAGGACAAGTGAAATCGAACTGTTCTCCATCTTCACTAGACTGTTTATGTAACGCTGTAAAATGATTGCCCACCTCGTATAAGTTTGCATGATTTTCCTTTGCAACTTTTTGAATGACTTGCAACGCTTCCTCATCTTGCACACCAGTAATAACCGGAACACCAGATTTAATAATCCCCGCCTTTTCATATGCAATTTCTCCTAGTGTATTACCTAAAATATGCATATGATCGTGACCGATATTCGTAATAATCGTGAGAACTGGATGAATCACATTCGTAGAATCAAAGCGCCCTCCAAGCCCTGTTTCAAATAAAACAACATCACAGAAATTAACTTTACCGAAATAACAAATTGCCATAACAGTAATAATTTCAAACTCAGTCGCTTCCCCTAAATCCGTCTCATCTAGTTTTTCAACGACTGGCTTTACCATCTTTACAAGTTCAGTAATCTCTTCATCTGCAATTGGTGTTCCGTTCACACTAATACGCTCGTTAAATGTTTCAATATAAGGGGAGGTAAAAGTTCCTACCTTATATTTTGCACCTTCTAACATGTAGCGCATATATGTTAACGTTGAACCTTTTCCATTTGTACCAGCAAGATGAACACATTTTATGTGACGCTCTGGATTTCCGAGCTCTTCTAGCATCCATCTCATTCTTTCTAATCCCGGTTTAATACCAAATTTCAATCGGCTATGAATCCAATCTATCGCTTCTTCGTATGTATGTATCACGTATGCTTTCCCCTTTCAAAAGACAACCTTCATCATTCTATTATACGCAAAGAAAAGAGACTCACCAATATAGTGAGTCTCTAAAAAACATTTTTATTTCTCAAGATCCGCTAGACGTTGACGAACTGCTTCGCGTTTTTCTAGATAATCTTGCTCTTTCGCACGCTCTCCTTCAATAACTGCTGCAGGAGCTTTTGCTACGAAACCTTGGTTTGAAAGTTTCTTCTGTACACGTTCTACTTCTTTATCGAACTTCTCAAGTTCTTTCTCAAGACGCGCTCTCTCTTCATCAAGATTGATAAGATCAGCTAACGGTAAGAATAACTCTGCACCTGTTACGATTGCAGTCATCGCTTTTTCTGGCGCTTGTAAATCCGTTTGAATTGTTAATTCGCTTGGGTTACAGAAACGCTCAATGTAAGAGCTATTTTTCGTAAGTTGAGCAAGTACAGCCTCATCTTTTGCTTTAATTTGCATTTGAACTTTTTTGCTCATTGGCGTATTAACTTCTGCACGAATGTTACGAACAGAGCGAATGATATCAACTAGAAGGTGCATTTCTGCTGCAGCTTCTGTATCTTGTAAATCTTCGCGAACTGTTGGCCACGCTGCTACTGTAATAGATTCGCCTTCGTGCGGTAAATGTTGCCAAATCTTCTCTGTTACGAATGGCATGAATGGGTGTAATAGACGCATTGTTTGGTCTAATACGTAAGCTAAAATAGAACGAGTTGTTTTCTTAGCTGCTTCATCTTCACCGTATAGAGGAAGTTTCGCCATTTCAATGTACCAGTCACAGAAATCATCCCAGATGAAGTTGTATAATGAACGACCAGCTTCACCGAATTCATATTTATCCATGTTACGTGTTACGCTTTCGATTGTTTCATTTAAGCGAGTTAAAATCCACTTATCTGCAACTGATTTTTCACCAGTTAAATCGATTTCTTCATATTTCATATCATCCATGTTCATTAATACGAAACGTGATGCATTCCAAATTTTATTAATGAAGTTCCAAGTAGATTCTACTTTCTCCATGCTGAAGCGTAAATCTTGACCTGGTGCACTTCCTGTTGATAAGAAGAAACGCATTGCATCTGCACCGTACTTCTCGATAACTTCCATTGGGTCAATACCGTTACCAAGAGATTTACTCATTTTACGTCCTTGCTCATCACGAACTAAACCATGAATTAATACATCTTTAAATGGACGCTCGCCTGTAAACTCTAAACCTTGGAAAATCATACGAGATACCCAGAAGAAGATGATGTCATAACCAGTTACTAGTGCATCTGTTGAATAGTAACGCTTGAAATCTGCTGCATCTTCATTTGGCCAACCAAGTGTTGAGAATGGCCATAGCGCTGAACTGAACCATGTATCAAGTACGTCGTTATCTTGATTCCAGTTTTCAATATCTGCTGGTGCTTCTGTACCTACGTATACTTCACCAGTTTCTTTATGATACCAAGCTGGAATGCGGTGTCCCCACCATAATTGACGAGAAATACACCAGTCGTGAATGTTTTCCATCCAACGTAAATATGTGTTTTCGAAACGCTCTGGTACGAACGTTACTTTCTCTTCTTCTTTTTGCTGAAGCGCTACTGCCTTCTCAGCAAGCGGAGCCATTTTTACGAACCATTGTGTTGATAAGTAAGGCTCAACAACTGCACCACTACGCTCACTATGACCTACTGAATGCATATGAGGCTCGATTTCTACTAATACGCCCGCTTCTTGTAAATCTTTTACTAACGCTTTACGGCATTCGAAACGATCCATGCCGTTATACTTACCAGCTTTTTCGTTCATCGATCCATCTTCGTTCATTACTAAGATACGTGGTAAATCATGACGGTTACCTACTTCAAAGTCATTCGGGTCATGAGCTGGTGTAATTTTTACAACGCCTGTTCCGAAATCTTTTTCTACGTACTCATCAGCAATAATCGGAATCTCACGGCCTACGATCGGAAGTGTAACTGTTTTTCCGATTAAATGCTTGTAACGATCGTCTTCTGGATGAACTGCTACCGCTGTATCACCAAGCATCGTTTCTGGACGAGTTGTTGCAAGACGAATATGACCAGATCCATCTGTTAACGGATAGTTCATATGGTAGAATGCACCTTGAACTTCTTTATGAATTACTTCGATATCAGAAAGAGCTGTGCGTGTTGCTGGATCCCAGTTGATAATATATTCACCGCGGTAAATTAAGCCTTTTTCGTATAATTGAACGAATACTTTATTAACCGCATCAGATAAACCTTCGTCTAATGTGAAACGTTCGCGAGAATAGTCTAGTCCTAAACCAACTTTCCCCCATTGTTGACGAATGTGAGAAGCGTATTCTTCTTTCCATTCCCAGGCTTTTTCAAGGAATTTCTCACGGCCAAGATCGTAACGTGAAATACCTTCTTCACGAAGTTTCCCTTCTACTTTCGCTTGTGTTGCGATACCCGCATGGTCCATTCCTGGAAGCCACAATACATCGTAACCTTGCATACGCTTCGTACGAGTTAAAATATCTTGAAGAGTTGTATCCCAAGCATGACCTAGGTGTAACTTACCAGTTACGTTCGGAGGTGGAATTACAATTGTATACGGTTGTTTCTTCTCGTCTCCTGTTGCTTCAAAATATTTGCCTTCTAGCCACCACTGATAAAGGCCTTCTTCAACGGACATATGATCATATTTAGTTGGTAAATTCTTTTCCGTGTTTGACATTATTTTCCCTCCTTAAAATAAAAAATGCCCCTCATCCAAAAAAGGACGAGGGACATCGCGGTACCACCTTTATTTACAAACAAATTCAGGAATTTGCTTATACTCTTAATTTGATAACGGACAAATCCGTCTTTTCCTAATGAGAACTATTCCGTTCAGAAAAGATGCTCCAGGGCTACCTTCTAACATAACTATCTAGAGAATCTCCCAGCTAATGATTCTCCTCTCTGAAGACGTTTCTTGTTATACTCTTCCCCTTCAAGGCATTTATATGATTGTTAATTATTATATACAATAGTGTAAAAAACGAAACCTTATTCGTCAAGATAAATTTAAGACTACAGCTTTTTGAGTAAAAAAAAGAAGATAAGTAGCATCCTCTACTTATCTTCTTTATCCGTTCCCTTGCTGGGCAGCTTGTAATTGCGAAAGGAAATATTCTATATTACTAACGAGCCAATGTGCTTGTTGCAAACTCTTTACTCCGAGAAGTTCATTTTCCTCATTACGACGCTCTCTTCTTTTCTTATAAGACTGGATTTGCCGAATAAATTGCGATGGATACGTCATATACGCAAACATGAGTAGTTGCTCTTCTTTCGTAAAAGGGAAATTTTTTTGATACATTTGATACCATTCAAACCGATCACTTCGCGCAATTGGATATGTGTTTAACGACCGAGAATAAAACCCTACAATATCTTGCACAGGTGTTGCAAACTTCGATTTTTCTAAACTAATAAAATAGCCATTCCGTTCATAATCAAATAAAAAATGATTAAGCGATACGTTACCATGTACAAAAGTAATACGTGTTTTTTCTTTTTCTTTCATCGCATCGTTCCACTCATTTAATTGCTTCGTTGCAAACTCACGCGCCCTCATTACATGATGATAGTACGTACAATATTGCAATTCAAACGGAGACATATACCACTTCGCTTCAGATTCTACAAGAAACTCTTCTAACATCTCTCCATCACTTTCCCAGCGATCGGATATATTTGTATAATGTTTTTCTAAATCCTCTTCTGTATACGTTTCTTCTTTTACCGTTTTTTGGTGCAACGTTCCGAGAGTCTGAAACATTTTATGGTATTGATCATTATCCTCGCCGTTCCCTTCCGCACGCTCTAACCAAGGCATTAAATAATAATTATACGTACCGTCACTTAAAATATAATTTCCATCCGTCGCATGGTATATAGGTACATAATTTGAAAAACCTTTCTCCTTTAAATATTGAATATGGTGCAGAAAGTTATTCCGCTCTAACTTCCTGCCTTCTATTTTCTTGAGCGCATATGGACCTTGATTCGTATAAATTTTCGTCACGCTTCCGTGTTCTTCCATATGCTGCGTATCCAATCTATATTGCCTTACAATGGGTTCATAGCGATTTCGTAATTCCATATCCATACGAATAACCCTTTCTATTCAAAACATAGCCTTTAGAAAAATAAGTGAGTGAAAACACTCACTTATTTCGCTTTTGCTCTTGAAACAGGAATATAAATAATTTGTCCTGTAGTTAAATATATATCTTCTGTTTGATTGACACGGTATAAGTTTTGTACAGATGTTTCATAACGTTCTGCAACAGATTCAATCGTATCTCCTTCTTGCACGAAATACATTCTTAACTTTGTAAATTCTTCTTCCGGTTCTTTCGTAAATAATTTCGTTAAATAAAGCGCATTTTCATCTCGCTGTGAATACGTTTCTTCTTCTTGCTCTTCTTGTTTTTTCGCTTTTTCTTTCTTGAAATCTTTTCGTCCGAACAATTCAAATTGCGGCGTTGTTTCTTTCTCCTCTTCACGCTCTACAAATTCATGTTCTTCTATTTCCTCTTCTTCTACTTCCTGCTCTTTTCTTTCTTCTAGTTGGAACGGTTCAAACGCGTAATCTTCCCACTCATCTGATTCCTTATAAGCTGGTTCTTCTACTTGCGGCGTCGGTCTATTTTCATCCTCTTGCTCTGAATCATCCTCTAACTCAGCATACGCCGTTTCTTCCTCTTCATACTCGATTCTTTCTTCATCACATAACCCTGTAATAGATATATCCGCTAATAATTGTAAGCAACCATTTTCCTTTAGTTCATAATCAAATTCCTCAATAGATACATATAGTTCTTCAATTACTTTCACACGGTTTCTTGGGATTGATATTTCAAGCGGAAAGGAATGAACAAGTTCATTAACCCCATCTTCTCTTGTTTCTACATAATCAATGGACTTCGCTGGCGATAAATCTCTTAATGAATAAGCTGAATCATCTTGCCTTGCAACATACTCTCCCGTTAAATCTAATTGCCCTCTCACAATAACCTCATGATCAAGCTCTTCTATCTCAACGTCTGGATCTAACGAAATTGACAAAAGTTCTTCGACTTCCTGTCCTTTTTGGAACCAAACAGATTCTTTTAATGAAAAACGTAATGAATGATCTGTTGCCACTTCTTTTCCCCCTCCCAAACTATATGTCATTACAGATTTATGTACGGAAAGCTGACTTTATGAATAAAAAAAATCGCTCCCCTTATGGAGAGCGATTTTCTTTATTCAATTAAGCTTTTAATTTTGACATTGCAATTTCAGCCGCTGCAATTGTCGCCTCAATATCTGCATCACTATGTGCTGTCGATAAGAATAAACCTTCGAATTGAGATGGTGGTAAGAATACACCTTGTTCTACCATTTCACGATAGTAAGCCGCAAAGAATTCTAAGTTTGAAGATTTTGCTGCATCGTAATTAATAACTGGTTCGTCTGTAAAGAAGATACCAATCATAGAACCCGCACGGTTAATATGATGCGGAATGCCATGTTTTTCAGCCGCTTTACGTAAGCCAGCTTCTAACATTTCAGCTTTACGCTCGAATTCTACATACGATTCTGGCGTTAACTGTACTAACGTTTCATAACCTGCTGCCATTGCAAGTGGGTTACCTGATAAAGTACCAGCTTGATAAATCGGTCCGCTCGGTGCAACTTGGCGCATAATTTCTGCTTTACCACCGTATGCTCCTACCGGTAATCCACCACCGATTACTTTACCTAAACAAGTTAAATCAGGTGTTACACCGTAATAACCTTGTCCGCAATTATAAGCAACACGGAATCCTGTCATTACTTCATCAAAAATAAGCAATGCACCATTTTGCTCTGTTACTTCACGAAGACCTTCTAAAAATCCTGGTTGCGGAGGAACAACACCCATATTCCCTGCTACTGGTTCTACAATGACACAAGCAATATCATCACCGAATTGTTCAAAAGCGTATTTCACACTTTCTAAATCGTTATACGCTACTGTAATCGTATTTTTCGCTACACCTTCTGGCACACCCGGGCTATCTGGTAAACCTAGCGTTGCTACACCAGAACCTGCTTTAATTAATAACGAATCACCATGACCGTGATAACAACCGATAAATTTCAAAATTTTGTTACGACCTGTATAACCACGAGCTAAACGTAGCGCACTCATTGTTGCCTCTGTTCCAGAGTTAACCATACGCACAATCTCAATTGATGGTACACGCTCAATAACAAGTTTCGCTAATTTATTTTCAATTTCCGTTGGGGCACCGAAGCTTGTACCTCTTTCAGCAACAGCTTTTAAAGCCTCAACAACACGATCATTTGCATGACCATGAATTAAAGGACCCCATGATAATACGTAATCGATGTATTCATTTCCATCGATATCATATACTTTAGAGCCTTTTCCACGCTCCATAAACAATGGATTCATACCGACAGACTTAAAGGCACGAACTGGGCTATTTACGCCACCAGGCATTAAATCTTGAGCCTCTTCAAACGCTGCAATCGACTTATCGAACTTTTTCATTATTTAGCGCCTCCTTCTTGTAACCATCTTGCTGCATCTTTCGCATGATACGTAATAATTAAATCTGCTCCTGCGCGTTTCATACTAATTAATTTTTCAAGTACAACTTCTTTTTCATTAATCCAACCATTTTGTGCTGCCGCTTTAATCATTGAATATTCACCGCTTACGTTATAAGCAACGACTGGTAAATTAAAGTTATTTTTCACATCACGAACGATATCTAAGTAAGAAAGAGCTGGCTTTACAATTAAGAAATCTGCCCCTTCCATTACATCTGATTCTGCTTCACGGAATGCTTCCATGCGGTTCGCTGGGTCCATTTGATATGTTTTACGATCACCAAATTGCGGTGCACCATGTGCCGCATCACGGAATGGTCCGTAAAATGCTGATGAATATTTAACAGCGTACGACATAACTGGTACATGTCCAAAACCATTTTCATCTAATGCGTGGCGAATTGCTGTTACGAATCCGTCCATCATGTTTGATGGCGCAATAATGTCCGCTCCTGCTTTCGCCTGGCTTACAGCTGTTTTTGCAAGAACTGCAAGAGACTCGTCATTTAAAATAATACCATCTTCAATTACCCCGCAATGACCATGGCTTGTGAATTGACATAAACATGTATCCGCAACTACTACTAGATCAGGGAATTCGCCTTTAATTTGCTGAATCGCACGTTGCACAATTCCATGATCACAATATGCTGATGACCCAACTTCATCTTTTTCAGCAGGTAAACCAAATACAATAACAGAACGAATACCTAAATCAACAACTTCTTGCATTTCAGCTTGCAATAAATCTAAAGACATTTGATATACGCCTGGCATAGAAGGTACTTCATTACGAACATTTTCTCCTTCTAATACAAAAATAGGGTAAATAAAATCTTCCGTATGTAAAAACGTTTCACGTACAAGCGCACGCATGCCCCCGCTTTGTCTTAAGCGACGATGACGATTAAATTGTAAAGAGTTCATAGATTTCTATCCCCATTCTTTTATTTTATCCCGCTATTTGCGGGCAGTAAGACCCCACTAATTAAAGTTGCACTTTATAGATTCACAAATGCATTGTAGTAATGCTTCTACAGTGTACTCTTTCGGCATAATAATATGCGGAAAATAAAGGCTCGCCTCTTTTTCCGTAATAGGCCCTATACAAGCAATTGTACATTTTTTTGTCCATTCTCTCCAGTTTGTACCCTCAAGTAAACGAACAAAACTAGTAACAGTTGAAGGGCTCGTAAATGTAATAATGTCCACTTTCCCTACTTCTAACGCTTCTATAAGCTCTTGCTTTTTCTCTACATTTTCTTTCGTACCATATACGATTAATTCATCTAGAGAAACACCAATGCCTCGAAGTGCAACTGGAATGACATCTCTTGCTAAATTCCCTTTTGGAAATAAAATACGCTCGTTTCCACTTAGTTTTTTTATAAACTCTTCTGCAAATACTTCTGCAACAAATGAAGTTGGAACAAAGGCTACTTGATAGCCTCGCCTTTCTAACTCTAACTTTGTTTTCACGCCTACAGCAGCAATTTTAATTGTTGCTGGGAGCTTCTTTCTCAAACGATCTAGAAAAAAAGCTACACCATTTTTACTCGTAAAAATAACCCAGTCATACGAATGCAGCTGCCCTGCTATATGTTGAATTTGCCTATGAGACATACCTTCCATACGCAAAAGCGGAATTTCCAATGGAATTCCGCTCTTGTCTTTCACCGCTACACTCATTTGTTTTGCTTGATGCTGGGCACGTGTAATCAATACCGTTTTGCCAGCGAGAGCGTTCATATTTATTGTTGCCCCTTATTTGCAGCAAGAATGAGTTCTTTTGCGCCTTGTTTAATTAAACGGTCCGCAGCCTCTAATCCTACTTTCTCTGGATCAGTTCCTACTACTGTCTCTTTCAATAAAACAGAACCGTCCATAGAACCGACAAGAGCTGTTAATTCGATTGCATCGTTTTCTGCAAGAGTTGCATATCCAGCGATCGGAACTTGGCATCCACCTTCAAGTTTATGAAGAAATACGCGTTCTGCTGCCACTGTTTTTTCTGTTACTCCATCATTCATATACGCTAACAACTGTAGTAAATCCTTATCATCCTCACGACACTCAATCGCTAATGCACCTTGTCCTACAGCAGGTACACATAACGTCTCATCTAAATGTTCTGTAATAACTTCATTATCCCAGCCCATTCTTTGTAATCCCGCTGTCGCTAAAATAATTGCATCATAATCTTCTTCTTTTAATTTGCGTAAACGTGTATCAATATTTCCGCGAATCCACTTCACTTGTAAATCTGGTCTCGCAGCGAGTAGCTGTGCACTACGTCTTAAACTACTTGTACCTAAAATAGCGCCTTCTGCTAGCTCTTTAAACGACGCTCCGCTTTTGGAGATAAAAGCATCACGAGGGTCAACACGCTTTGGTGTACAACCGATCATTAATCCTTCTGGAAGTACGGCCGGCATATCTTTCATACTATGTACAGCCATATCAATTTCTTTCGTAAGTAGCGCATGTTCAATCTCTTTCACAAACAAGCCTTTGCCGCCTACTTTTGAAAGAGTTACATCTAAAATAACATCACCTTTTGTGACGATTTCTTTCACTTCAAATTCATATGGTAAACCTAACGCTTTTAACTGATCAATAAACCAGTTTGTTTGCGTTAATGCTAATTTACTCTTTCGTGACCCTACAATAATTTTGCGCATAATTTTCTCTCCTCATTATAAATACCAAAAGTGGAAGTTGGATAAACTGCTTAATAGAAAAATATTAATTAGCATTACGAGAAATGCTCCGATGTTCCACTGCACGATTTTCTTCCCTTGCAACACATCTGCCGCTCGTAAATATAGGCCAGCACAATATACAAATAGAACGACAAAAGACCCGATTACTTTCGTATCATACCAATGGAAATTGTCCAATTTTGTATATCCCCATATGCATCCTAATAAAATAGCTAGTAAGAAAAATGGAACAGAAAATAAATTTAATCCGTAAGACATTGATTCTAGCTTCGGTAAATTCCCTAACCTTCTTAATCTCGCATTCCATTTTTTCTTTTTTAATAGTCGATATTGCAATAAATACATAATAGAAAAAATAAACGATACAGTGAAAGTTGCATAAGAAATAATAGCCATACCGACATGTACGTATACAAGTTCCGAAACTAATTGTTCTGCAAGTACCGGCGACATCTTTCCGAGCGGTGTAAAAATAGAAAAAGCGCTTACGCCAAATGCGACAACATTTGTAAAAAAGACTAAAAAATCGATTCTCATAAATCGATTAATGACTAAAGACATCGTAATCAATAGCCAAACATAAAAATAAATCCCTGATAATAAAGTTAAAAGAGGGTTCGTTTCTGAATCTGTAGCTCTAAGCAACATAAAAATAGAATGCAGAACCCATACAATCGAAAGTAACCAAAAAGCAAATCGGTTCGCCTTTCGGTTACTTTGGAAATAATCTATAAAATATAAACTAATGCTACAAGCATATAAAATGATTGCAATATGATAAATAATACTGTTATTTAAAAAACTCATCCGATCATCCTTCCAAATTATAAAGATGGAACGGATGGTGTCCACGCTCTTTTATGTTCTACTTCTTCCGCACGACTCTCTACGTCTTCCATTTCTAAATCAAAAATCTTTGCAAATAACGCTAATTTTTCGTCCGCTCCCTCTTCAGCAGCTATTTCTTTCGCTACTAAAATTGGGTCTTTTAACAATTGATTAATAATACTTTTCGTATGCTTGCTAATTACTTTTCTTTCACGATCACTAAGATTTGGTATTTTTCGTTCCAGACTTTCCATCGTTTCACTTTGAATAGCAAGTGCCTTATCACGAAGAGCTGATATTAGCGGAACGACACCAAGTGTACTTAACCACGTTTTAAATAAAACAATTTCCTCTTCAATCATAAATTGAATTTTTTCTGCTTCTTTTAAACGTTCAGCACGGTTCGCTTCCACTACTCCTTGCAAATCATCAATGTCATATAAGAAAGAACCTTCTAGCTCATCAATCGCTGGATCAATATCACGCGGCACTGCAATATCAACCATAAATAATGGACGACCAGAGCGCATTTTCTCTACCTTTGTCATCATCTCTTTCGTAATGACATAATCCGATGCACCAGTTGAACTAATTAAAATATCAGCTTCTAATAATGCACATTGTAATTCACTTAAAGGTTTTGCATGTCCCATATATTTCTCAGCCATTATTTCTGCTTTTGAAAGCGTCCTATTCATGACTGTTACTTTACGAGCACCGCTTCCATATAAGTTCTGTAGTGCAAGTTCACCCATTTTACCAGCACCGAGAATAAGCACGTGACAATCTGTTAACTCGCCGAATATTTTCTTTCCTAGCTCAACAGCAGCATAACTAACAGACATCGCACTTTCACCAATTGTCGTTTCTGAGTGAGCACGTTTCGCTAATGTAATGACTTGTTTAAACAATTCATTAAAAATTGTCCCTGTTGCTTTTACTTGTTGCGCTTCTAAAAAGCTATCTTTTATTTGACCTAAAATCTGTGTTTCTCCAACTACCATAGAATCTAAACCGCACGTTACGCGGAATAAATGATCTATTGCACCATCTTGTTCAAAAATAGTTAAATATGGTGCGACTTCTTCTATTTCAAACTGAAACCAATCAGCTAAAAACTTCTTAATATAATACCGTCCCGTGTGTAATTGATCGACAACAGCGTAAATCTCAGTACGATTACAAGTTGATACAATGACATTCTCTAACACGCTCTTTTGATTTTGTAATGTAGTCATTGCTTGCTCTAGCTCTGCTGCCTGAAATGTGAGTTTCTCACGAAATTCTACAGGGGCTGTTCGATAATTTACACTAACAACAAGAATATGCACGCAGCATGTCCCCCTTCACCCGTTTTATCACTTTATCTACTATCATAATACAACTTTCCTCTTATGAATCTGACAATCGTGTGAACAACCGATTATTTTTTTATTTATTCTCCGTATGTAATAAAGGAGATTCAGTAAAACGAATAAAAACTTTCTACTTTATAATGATTATAAATTAACAACTCTATTTGTACGTTACCAAAAAAAGCCCTCATAATCAAGTGATGGAAACTATTCCATATGAATTATAACATCATCTTTCCTATCTTCTTTCATCATGAAGGAAAATATGTATGATTGTTCCAAATTGTAGCACGAACTTTCTCAATACAATGTATTTGACATTGTATTTCTTTTTCGTTATATTGGTTTTACAAAATTAAATTGTGCACAATTTAATAAGGGAGGAGTTATGTATGGTAGATAATTCTTTACATCTAGATAACCAACTTTGTTTTTCTATTTACGCCTGTTCTAGAGAGGTTACACGCTTTTACCGACCGTATTTAGAAGAAATGGGCATTACGTATCCACAGTACATTACTTTACTCGTACTATGGGAGCAAGATGGACTCACAGTAAAAGAAATTGGAGAACGTCTATTTTTAGATTCCGGTACGTTAACACCTATGTTAAAACGAATGGAATCATTAAACCTTGTAAAACGCGTTCGTTCCAAAGAAGATGAGCGAAAAGTATGTATTGAATTAACAGAACAAGGTAAAGATTTACAAGATAAGGCTTGTTCATTACCGACAACAATGACAACAAATTTAGGAATTACAGAACAAGAATATCGTTCTTTATTAATTCAATTAAATAAACTAATTGAAACAATGAAAACAATTAATGATAGAAAAGGGGAATAAACATGGATAAATTATATACTGCTTCAGTAACTGCTACAGGTGGAAGAAACGGAAAAGTAGTCTCAGATGATGGCATATTAAATCTTGATGTGAAAATGCCGAAAGCACTAGGTGGTGCAGGCGGAGAGGCAACAAATCCAGAACAACTATTTGCTGCTGGTTATGCCGCTTGTTTTGATAGTGCATTACAACTTGTCATTCGTACAAAACGTGTGAAAGTAGAAAGTACAGAAGTAACTGCTCACGTTTCTATCGGCAAAGATACAGATGGTGGTTTCGGCCTATCTGCTGTACTTGATGTACATGTCGCTGGCGTTTCACATAGCGAAGCACACGAACTTGTAGAAGCCGCTCACGGTGTATGTCCTTACTCTAAAGCAACACGAGGAAATATTGAAGTTACATTAAACGTACGCTAAAAGTGTATAAAGAAAAAAAACGCGCGACATTCGTCACGCGTTTTTTGTTTTTGTCATTTTATGAATTGCTTTCCACGCTTCTTCTTTTCCAAGTCCTGTTTCAGAAGAGAATAGAACAATTTCATCGCCAATTTCAACAGCAAGTGTTTCTTTTACAACTTTTAAATGTTTTTGCCATTTCCCTTTCGGAATTTTATCGGCTTTCGTCGCAATAATAATGGTTGGAATTTCATAATGCTTTAAGAAATCATACATCATCACGTCATCGCTTGTTGGTTTGTGACGTAGATCAACTACTAATACCGCTGCGTCTAATTGCTCACGCGTTGTAAAGTACGTTTCAATCATCTTGCCCCATGCTGCGCGCTCTGATTTAGATACTTTCGCATATCCATAACCTGGAACGTCAACAAAATGCATCATCTCATTGATTAAGAAAAAGTTCAACGTTTGCGTTTTTCCTGGTTTAGAAGAAATACGTACTAACTTTTTACGATTTAAAATTTTATTAATAAAGGAAGACTTCCCGACATTTGAACGACCTGCTAATGCAATTTCTGGTAAATCACTGTCTGGATATTGTTCTGGTTTAACAGCACTAATTACAATATCTGCTTTTGTTACTTTCATTGTTTCACTCCTACTAATGCGTGCTCCAATACTTCATCTAAATGAGATGCAAGCACAAACGTAAGGTTTTCTTTTACGCTCTCTGGAATATCATCTAAATCTTTCTCATTTTCCGCTGGTAAAATAATCTTAGTTAAACCTGCGCGGTGAGCACTTAATGTTTTTTCTTTTAAACCACCGATTGGTAACACACGGCCACGAAGTGTAATTTCACCTGTCATCCCCACTTCTTTACTTACAGGAATACCTGTTAGTGCAGAAATAAGTGCCGTTGCCATCGTAATACCTGCTGACGGTCCATCTTTTGGAACTGCTCCTTCTGGAACATGAATATGAATATCATTTTTCTCATGGAAATTAGGATCAATCTGAAGCTCTTCTGCACGAGAACGAATATAGCTAAACGCTGCTTGTGCGGATTCTTTCATAACATCCCCAAGTTTCCCTGTTAAAATTAATTTCCCTTTACCTGGCGCTACAGACACTTCAATCGCCAGTGTATCGCCGCCTGCTGCCGTATACGCTAAACCTGTCGCCATACCAACTTGGTCTGTTTTTTCAGCTTGCCCATAACGGAATATGTGCTTACCAAGTAAATCAACAACGTTTTTCTCTGTTACTACAATACGCTTACGTTCTGCTGTAACGATAATTTTTGCTGCTTTACGACAAACTTTTGCAATTTGGCGCTCTAGTGTACGAACACCAGCCTCACGTGTATAATAGCGAATCATTTCAAGAAGCGCTTCATCACGTACTTGTAAATTACCTTTTCGTAAACCATGCTCTTTTAATTGTTTCGGCAATAAATGTTCACGAGCAATATGAACTTTTTCAAGTTCTGTATACCCAGCAATCGAAATAATTTCCATACGGTCAAGTAATGGACCTGGAATACTTGAAAGTGTATTCGCAGTTGCTACAAACATAACTTTCGATAGATCATATGGTTCTTCAATATAATGATCACTGAAGTTATGGTTTTGTTCTGGGTCTAACACTTCAAGTAATGCTGCTGAAGGATCTCCACGGAAATCGTTAGACATTTTATCAATCTCATCTAATAAGAAGACTGGATTAACTGATTTCGCCTTTTTCATACCTTGAATAATGCGTCCTGGCATTGCTCCAACGTACGTACGACGGTGACCACGAATTTCAGATTCATCACGCACACCACCAAGGGATACACGGACAAAATTACGATTTAATGATGTTGCAATAGAACGCGCTAACGAAGTTTTTCCGACTCCAGGAGGTCCTACTAAACAAAGGATAGGTCCTTTTAATGAATTCGTTAACTTCTGTACTGCTAAATATTCAAGTACGCGCTCTTTCACTTTCTCAAGACCGTAATGATCTTTGTTTAAAATCTCTTCAGAATGAGCAAGATCAATCATATCTTCTGTTGCTTCTGTCCACGGAAGTGCTAATAACCAATCGATATAATTTCGAATTACACCGCTCTCCGCAGAACTTGCTGGTAACTTTTCATAACGATCTAATTCTTTCAGTGCAGCCTTCATTGTTTCTTCAGGCATTCCTGACTGTTCAATTTTCTCACGAAGTTCTTCAACTTCCCCGCCCTTACCTTCTTTATCGCCAAGTTCAGTTTGAATCGCCTTCATTTGCTCACGTAAGAAATATTCTTTTTGCGTGCGCTCCATTGAACGTTTCACTTTTTGTCCAATTTTCTTTTCTAAACTAAGTAATTCCTGTTCATCTTGAATAATTGAAATAAGCGTATGTAATCGTTCTTTCACAGATATGATCTCTAAAATCTCTTGTTTCTGCTTCGTTTTAATTGGCAAGTGAGAAGCAATTAAATCAGCTAATCTTCCTGGCTCTTCTACATCAGCTACCGTTGCAAATGTTTCATTTGAAACTTTTTTCGAAACTTTAATATATTGTTCGAAATGCTCCAGTAATGTACGCATAAGAGCTTTCTCTTCTAAATCAGCTTCCACTTCTTCCGTTATCGTTTTAATAGAAACTTGCACTACATTTTCTTCTTCGATAAACTCTACTACTTCTGCTCTATGTAAACCTTCTACAAGGACACGAAGCGTACCGTTCGGCAATTTCAACATTTGCTTCACTTTCGCCACTGTACCTACACTATATATGTCATCTTCTTTCGGATCATCGATATTCATTTCTTTTTGCATTGCTAAAAAGATGATATTTTCATCCATTGCCGCCTGCTCTAGTGCTTGTATCGATTTATCACGTCCTACATCAAGATGCAGAACCATCGTTGGATATACGAGAACGCCTCTTAATGGTAGGAGGGGTACGATTCTTTCATTCGTATTCATACTAGACATAGCACCTCCATAATAAATTAAACTCCTGTTCAACCATTTTATATTACAATACATCTAGATGCAATTGCAGAGATTTCCCACAATTGTAACTCCCTCGTTTTTTCTCCCTTATAAAAAGAAAAAAAGACTCCGCTTAAGCATACAAACTTAAACGAAGTCTGGCAAATTTTATTATCGTTCATTCTCACATTGATTGTGCATCTGTTTCGTCTATCGTAGTATGTACATCAAGCTCTCGATGCATATTTTCCTGTATAAACGTTAGCTCAAATACTTCCTTTAACTTACGAACAGGAATAATTTCAATTCCTTTTATTGTATACAAAAATGGTTGCATGTTTTCAGCAGGAATGATAACTTTCTTAGCCCCCGCCTTTTTCGCAGCTTTTATTTTCGCGTACACACCACCGATAGGTTTCACTTCCCCGTGTATACTTATCTCACCAGTCATCGCTACTTCATTATTCACATACGTATGATGCACTGCTGAATACACACCTGTTGCCATAGCAATTCCCGCCGAAGGCCCATCAATCGGGATACCACCTGGAAAATTAATATGTATATCGTACCCTTCTGGCAACACATCTAGAGATCGAAGTACTGTTAATACATTATCTACAGAACCTTTCGCCATACTTTTACGGCGAATTGATTTCGTTTGACTACCAATACTTTCCTCTTCAACAATTCCGGTAACATTTACCGATCCTTTATCTTTCGCCTTGATTGCTGTTACTTCAATTTCTAATAACGCGCCTGTATTTGGTCCGTATACAGCAAGTCCATTTACAAGACCGATTCTCGGAATAGGATAAATACGTTTTTCATACTTCGGTGTGAGCTGACTAGAGTGAACAACCCACTCTATATCTTCATCTTTAATGAAAGGACGCTCTTCATTTATTGCCATTCCTGCAGAAATTTGCACAAGATTAATTGCTTCTCGCCCATTTCTCGCATACATCCCAACCATTTCAATACCATTTTCACCAATTTGCATTTCCACTTTGTCAGCTGCATTCTTCGCTACTTTTTGAATTTCTTCTGTATCTAACTCACGAAAGAACACTTCTAAACAACGCGACCGAATAGCAGGAGGAATCTCCTCTGGCGAACGTGTCGTCGCCCCAACTAAGCGAAAATCGGCTGGTAAACCTTTTTGAAAAATGTCATGTATATACGTTGGAATCATCGTATTCTCTTCACTGTAGTATGCACTTTCCAAAAACACTTTCCGATCTTCTAGCACCTTTAACATTTTGTTCATTTGAATCGGATGTAGTTCACCTATCTCATCAATAAACAAAATACCACCATGTGCATCTGTTACCGCACCTTTTTTCGGTTGTGGAATACCTGCTTGCCCCATTGCACCAGCACCTTGATAAATTGGATCATGTACAGAACCGATTAAAGGGTCTGCAATACCACGTTCATCAAACCGCGCTGTCGTCGCATCCAGTTCAATAAATGTTGCATTTGTACGAAATGGAGATTTTGGATTTCGTTTCGCTTCTTCTAATACAAGACGTGCTGCCGCTGTCTTTCCGACACCTGGCGGACCATATATAATTACATGTTGCGGGTTCGGACCACAAAGAGCCGCTTTTAACGACTTAATACCGTCCTCTTGCCCTACAATATCTAAAAAGGATGTAGGACGCACCTTTTCCGCAAGCGGCTCTGTTAAAGAAATCTCGCGCATTTTACGAAGCTGTTCTAATTCTTTTTTTGATTCTCGATCAATTGAAACTTTTTGTGTTCGCTGATTTCGAAGTAAATGCCAAAAATACAATCCGACAATTACACCAAAAACAAGTTGAACAAGTAAAAATATATTTGTCCAGCTCATCATTTATTTCCTCCCGCAATGTTTTATCTCTTAGTATTTCCGCGGAGGAACATAGCTAAACATAAAGAAAAACAGCAATTATAAAAATTGCTGTTTTTCTTTCGCATTATGCAGATGTTTTTGTATCAAGTACAGTACCGTCTTGTAACACCAATTTTGGCGGTGCATTATCAGCTACTGTTTCTTTTGTAAGAACACACTTCTCGATATCTTTACGAGATGGAAGTTCGAACATTACATCCAGCATTAAGCCTTCAATAATAGAACGAAGTCCACGAGCACCTGTTTTACGTTCAATTGCTTTTTTCGCAATTTCAATTAGTGCGCCTTCTTCAAACTCTAACTCAACATCGTCAAGCTCCAATAGTTTTTGGAATTGCTTAACAAGTGCATTTTTCGGTTTCGTTAAAATATCAACAAGAGCATCTTCATCAAGCGGCTCTAGGTTCGCAATAACTGGAAGACGACCGATAAACTCTGGAATTAAACCAAATCTTAAAAGGTCCTCTGGTAATACGTGAGATAAAACATGCTTCTCATTTACATCAGCATTTTTCTTCTCAGAACCAAATCCAATTACTTTTTCACCAAGACGGCGTTTAATAATTGGCTCGATGCCATCAAACGCTCCACCACAGATGAATAAGATATTCGTTGTATCAATTTGAATAAACTCTTGGTGCGGATGCTTACGACCACCTTGAGGTGGAACGCTTGCTACAGTACCTTCTAAAATTTTCAGAAGTGCCTGCTGCACACCTTCACCAGATACATCACGTGTAATTGATGGATTTTCGGACTTACGTGCCACTTTATCAATCTCATCAATATAAATGATTCCTTTTTCCGCTTTCTCTACATCATAATCAGCTGCTTGGATTAATTTTAGTAAGATATTTTCTACATCTTCCCCAACGTATCCAGCTTCAGTTAAAGATGTCGCGTCCGCGATTGCAAATGGAACATTTAAAATACGCGCTAACGTTTGTGCCAGTAATGTTTTACCACTACCTGTTGGCCCGATAAGTGCGATATTACTCTTCGCTAATTCTACATCATCAATTTTGCTGTTAGAATTAATGCGTTTGTAATGGTTATATACCGCTACCGCTAGTGCTTTTTTCGCGTTATCTTGTCCGATGACATACTCATCTAAGATTTCACGAATTTCTACCGGTTTCGGTACATCTTTGAATTCTACTTCTTCGTCTTTCGCAAGCTCCTCTTGTACAATTTCAGTACAAAGCTCGATACACTCGTCACAAATGTAAACACCTGGACCTGCAACTAACTTTCGAACTTGCGTTTGTGTTTTACCACAGAAAGAACATTTTAATTGCCCTTTTTCATCATTAAATTTAAACATATTTTCACACCCCTTACAAAGTGCTAACCTCTTGCCTTCGTATGTACACGATAAATGTATCGTATGTAAATACATATTATGTCACTACGTGGCGAGAAATACAAATAATATGACTAGTTATGTACAAATAAAAAGTTTTTAAAACTTTTGAAATATGTATATTCGACTCATTAAGGAAGTTTTCCTTCTTCATCGAAAAGTTTTATAAATATATTTCTATATTTATAAAACAAGGCACGATTAAAATCGCGCCTTGTTATTTTATTATGCAGCGTTTTCTACTAAGAAGTCTACAGCTTTACGAACTTTAAGATCTTCAGCTAAAGCGTCTACGCTTCCAAGAGCTTGCTTGATAGCGTCTACTGGCATACCGTACATTTCAGCCATTTTTTCAACTTCTGCAGTTACTTCTTCTTCAGTAACTTCGATGTTTTCAGCTTCAATGATAGCTTCAAGAACAAGGTTGATTCTTACGCGTTTTTGAGCGTCTTCTTTCATTTGCTCTTTTAACTTGTCAGCATCAGTACCTGTGAATTGGTAGTAAAGCTCAAGGTTCATACCTTGTTGGCTTAAACGTTGCTCGAATTCACGAACCATACGATCTAACTCAGTGTCGATCATAGCTTCTGGAATGTCGATTTCAGCGTTAGCAGCAGCTAATTCTACTACTTCGTCACGTACTTTGTGCTCAGCTTCGTGCTTTTTGCCTTCTTCTAAGTTTGTGCGAAGTTTTGCTTTTAATTCATCAAGAGTTGCAACCGCTTCGTCAGCTTCTTTAGCGAACTCGTCGTTTAACTCAGGAAGTTCTTTTGTTTTGATTTCGTGAACTGTTACTTTGAATGTTGCTGGTTTGCCAGCTAATTCAGCAGCATGGTACTCTTCTGGGAATGATACTTCAACGTCTTTAGACTCACCAGATTTAAGACCAATTACTTGCTCTTCGAAACCTGGGATGAATGTACCAGAACCGATTGCTAGAGAATAGTTTTCGCCTTTTCCGCCTTCAAATGCTTCGCCATCAACGAAACCTTCGAAGTCGATTACAGCTGTATCACCGTTTTCAACAGTTCCTTCTTCTTTAACAACTAGCTCAGCTTGACGCTCTTGTAAAGATTTTAATTCGTTCTCTACATCTTCGTCAGTTACAGTTGTTTCAACTTTTTCTACTGCTAAACCTTTGTACTCACCTAATTTAACTTCAGGTTTCACTGTAACTTTTGCAGTGAAGATAAGGTTAGCATTTTTTTCGAACTTCTCGATGTCGATTTCAGGATGAGCAACTGGGAAGATACCAGCTTCATCGATCGCTTCACCGTATGCTTTTGGTAAGATGATATCTAAAGCATCTTGGTATAAAGATTCGATACCAAAGCGTTGTTCGAATAACGGACGAGGCATTTTTCCTTTACGGAAACCTGGTACGTTGATTGTTTTTACTACTTTTTTGAACGCAGCGTCGATAGAGTTGTTTACTTCTTTAGCATCAACTTCGATTGTTAAAACGCCTACGTTACCTTCTAATTTTTCCCATTTTGCAGCCATTTATTCTTTCCCTCCAACTATAATAATGTATGCACATACCTCTATAGATTAAGATCTTCATTATCTCTTTTTTGAAATAACAAAAGTACAAATAATCCTCTAGCAAAAGCTTTCAGATATAATGTTCCAATCTACTAATTGCCTAAAAGACAACTACGGTATATTTTGTTCGAGAATAATATGAAACATATTAAGTAAGAGAATTACACTTCTCTTCTCTTACAAACAGGCAGATTTCTGCCTTTTGCAACCCTTACATTATAACATAGAATATGCTCGTTTCAAGAACCGAACGATTCTTTTTCATAATTATACGGGCAAATATCCTTCTCTTTCAACACGTAATAACCATTGATAGGCAATATGAAACTCTTCTAATTCAATATTATACGCTGTCATAAGCTCTTCTTCATTAATAGTCAATCCGAAACGCTTTCTACCAATTCTCTCTAAAACAGCAGCCCAAATCTCCACTTTATCCATTAATAGAGCGAATGGGAAAATGCTAATTTGCAATTCTTTCCAATATGTAACCATCGCATCAAATATATCGGGATAATTTTGCTCTAATCGACTTGATAATGTATGTATAATGTTATCGGATTGCTCCTCATTATGACCTGTAAATGCTGGAATTACCTTAATTGTATTTCCAAACTTTTCTACCTCTATCTCTTCTTCTATTTGATTTTCTATCATTTTATACAAAATAGAAGTTTTCAAATAAGGATGCTGTTTTTCGTCTATTAAAAATTTCTTTAAAATAGGTAATGCAAGATCTAAGTCTTTTAACGAAAGTTGCTGAATTGCTCTTAGCTTTTGTCCAAAGTTTTCTCCAAACATTTCATTAGTAAATTCATCTAATTCAAAATTCGAATCAACTAGTGACGTATCTACTTCATTTAACATACCTTCTGCAAATAAAGCGAGCTGTGCTAACTTTTCCTTTTGTTCAGGCATTATATCTTTCGTTTGCAAAACTTTTTCAACAGTTTCAATAACACCTTCATAATCATTTGTTTGAACTAAAATTGTCACATACGTTTCAAGAATATCACCAAATAAGACAGCTCCCGTTTCCAGTAACTGTTCACATTTCTCTTTCGCTTCTTCCATGTGTTTTAATTCTAACAAACAAATAACCGAAGCTAGTTCCGTTTGTTCCGTTTCTGCATTATACTGACGTAATATTTCAAAGCAGCGCAATGCATCTTCGAATTTCCGCTCTTTCAGTGCTAAAAAACCTTCATCAATATAGCGCTCTGATAGTTGCGGAAACAATACGACCGTATTTTCTTTTTTATCCATACGTCCGCCTCTTTTTCTAGATTTTAATTATCTTTAAAGTAAATATATCAAATGAGTAATGAGAACACAACATCCCAAAACCCTTTGTTTGAAATATGAAAATATTTAATTTTTCTATTTCAATATAAACAAATCCTTACTAAAAATTAAAAATGTACAAACAAAAACCCTCAGCGATGAAAGCAGAGGATTTATCATTAATGGAAAGCTTTTATAATAGTGGGGTATATAACAAGGGTAATAATTTGGAGAACAATAATTGCCATAACAATCATGCTACAATAGAAGATTGGTTTACTTCGCTTCATTAAAAACATAATGATAAGCATCGTACAAGCAAACAAACTTAAGAAGAACAAACTCGTTGTCGAACTAAGTATACCACTCGGGACAAAGAACAATAACACTACACTACAAGTACCTATAATTCCAAATAACCATTCCATTCATTCACTCATTCCCTTTCCCTCTCATGGTAGTTTTTTACTAAGCGATTAAATGTTTTACAACATCAACTACATACGTTAATTTCTCATACGCTACAAAACCAAAAGCTACTGTTAAACCCGTTACGATTAATCCTTTCATCACTTCTTCCTCCTCGTTTTATCGTTGTTACCTTCATTATAGAGGATTAGAAATCTGTTACCATCGAACTACCTTACAGTTACCTTACAGAATTGTAAGATTTCAAAAGAGGATAGAAAAACACCTCGCATTGTGAGGTGTTCTCACGGAATTTCTCTATAATCACTTGCAAAATTAACTTTTTTCTCTTGGTTATTTTTCGGAGAATCCACTCTTAAGCTAATAGATTTACTAAATAATTTGGAATTGAAATAATCATTCGTTACTTTTCTTGACTTACCTTTAAATATTTCCAATTATAAGAAAACACTTCATTAAAATCGTGTTAATATATTTTTATACAATCAAGATTTTAATTTACAAGGGGGATTATACATGTTCAAAAAAGTAGCTGCTGATGTTTTAGGATTAAGCGATGTAGGTTCTGTCATTACTCCAAAAGATTACGATAAAGTTGATGCTGATGATTACGTAATGCATGAAGATGGGGAGAAAATTTATTTTCTAATTAAATCGAAATCAGATGAATATTGCTTCACAAACAAAGGATTACTCCACCTAGATGGTACAAGTGCGACAAGTAAAAAACGTACACTACGCCGCTTTAGCTATAGTAAATATCAAATTAAAAACGTAGCACTTGAAACTGCGGGAACAATTGATTTAGATGTAGAAATTAAGTTTCAAATGGGAGATGAGTATTACTCAATTGATGTTCATAAAAAACATATTGAAGAATTAAAAGATTTATACAAGGCTTTACTTAAAATCGAAGAAATTTCATACGACAACGACATTACATTGCAGTATGCACATAAAAGTTTAGATATGGCATCTAATGCTTTCAGCCGTATTTCAAATGCACAAGTAAATTTGGCAGAACAATTTAAAGAAATGAACGAGATTGCCTTTAACTGGCTTGTTGATACGAAGAAACAATATAATGTGAAAGATTATGGTTTTGTATTTGAGAAGTTTATTAATAACTAATTTAAAACAAACAAAAAACCTTGTTACCAAAAGATAACAAGGTTTTCTTAGCACCCCAGGAGAGATTCGAACTCCCGACCCGCCCATTTCCGTACTATTTTATATATTTTGATCGCAGTCTTAATATATCTTCTCCTTCGCGAATGCCTGCCGATCCCTTCCTCACATTTTTTACGACAGTCCAATTCGGGTTAGTTTCATCACCGATGTTCTGTACTGTAAAGTTGCCATCACCATATTTCCGGTGACCTTCTGCCAATTTCTCCGTTAAATCATTCTCATTTGATCTCGCCATCTTTGCGCCATCTCCCTTTTTTATACGACCTTCTTAAACCATCTAACCAATCACAGGTCCAGTCAATTGGAGATTCTCTTTTTCCGCTTCTATTAATTGTAACACACTGCCGGGGATAAGTTCCGATAACTGCTGCTCAATCGTACTAGAATGGTAAAGAGTTTTATAACATTCTAAGTAAAAAATTAAGTTAATACGGATATGGATTTGAGTTCCATTAGCCTATTGATTTTTAAAATTAAATATGAGGAACAAGGTGCATAAATGGCGCTCTTTTCTTAATGCACTTTAATCCGTTACATATAATAATTATCATATATTACGTTATATTTTTTACACCTCTTGCACATACATCAATTTGTAGACAAACAAAAAACCTTGTTATCAAAAGATAACAAGGTTTTTTTAGCGTCCCAGGAGAGATTCGAACTCCCGACCGACGGCTTAGAAGGCCGTTGCTCTATCCTGCTGAGCTACTGGGACATGGAGCGGGTGAAGAGAATCGAACTCTCGACCAGAGCTTGGAAGGCTCTTGTTTTACCACTAAACTACACCCGCATATATTATTTTATTTTCACTCGTTAGCGCCGTTGCCCTATCGACAATATTTATTATATGTATAACCATACATAAAGTCAACACCTTTTTTAAAAGAGGATAATTTTTCTTATCCTCTTTTAAAAACTGCTTGTTCAACTAGCTGTCCGTCTAGTGTTTCAAAACGAACTTCCATTTGATTTTCATCCATTTCTAATAAAGCAAATGTCTTTTCTACACGCTGACGCGGTAATAAAATACTACCTGGATTAATAAATAAAACGCCGTCGATTAATTCCGCACCTAATACGTGAGAGTGTCCGAAGCATGCAACTTGCGCCCCTACCTCTTCAGCACGGTACGCTAATGTTTGTAACGTCATTTTCACGTTATGACGATGTCCGTGCACGACTACGAAACGAAGACCATCTACATCAGTGACAATTTCGTCTTGAAAGTTAGCATAATCACAATTCCCTTTTACGACATGGAAACCTTGCAGCTCTTCATGAGCAGGCGTTAGCTCTGAATCACCGCAATGAATCATGATATCTACTTTTCCTTCATACTTCTCTTTTAACTGCTGTAATTCCTTTACAGAGCTATGACTATCGCTTACGATTAAAGCTTTCATCAATTTCTCTCCCTTATTCTCCTAAAAACCATTCAGGGATTTTTTCTTCTAGCTTACGTAGAGCACGTCCGCGGTGACTAATAGCATTTTTCTCATCTGAACTTAGTTCGGCCATCGCTTTTTTATATTCTTCCACATAAAAAATCGGATCATATCCAAAGCCGTTTTCCCCGCGGCGTTGTTCTAAAATAAATCCTTCACATGTCCCGTTTACAATGACAGGCTTTTTATCCCCTTCAGGGAAAGCCACTGCTAATGCACAGTAGAAACGAGCTTTACGCTTTTCAAACGCAACGTCATTTAATTCTTGTAAAACTTTATCAATATTCGCTTGATCATCTTTCGGCTCTCCAGCAAAACGTGCTGAATACACGCCTGGTTTCCCGTTTAACGCATCTACAATAAGACCTGAATCATCCGCAATTACAATTGCATTCAATTGTCTACTCAAACTATCCGCTTTTAAAATCGCATTTTCTTCAAATGTTTCACCAGTTTCTTCGACTTCTTCAATATGAGGAAAATCGTGTAATGATTTCACTTCTAAATCAAATCGCTCAAATAACTCAGCAAATTCACGTACTTTCCCCATATTCTTTGTCGCTACAACAACTTGTTTCATATTTTCCACCTCTACTCTATATGAGATACGATGTCACCTAACGCTTCTTTTTGCATATCAATCAGTTGGAAAATGCCTTGTTCTGCAGCATCAAGTAATTCATTTAGTTGCGCTCTACTAAATGTCGCTTCTTCTCCAGTTCCTTGCACTTCAACGAACTGACCTTTTCCAGTCATAATTACGTTCATATCAACGTCTGCTTTAGAATCTTCTGCATAGTTTAAATCTAAAACAACACCTTGCTCTTCAACAATCCCTACTGACGTTGCTGCTAAATAATCTTTTACTGGAATTTTAGATACTTTTTCTGCTTGTAATAACTTCTCAAACGCTAATACCATCGCTACGTATGCACCTGTAATAGAAGCAGTTCGCGTTCCACCATCCGCTTGAATAACATCACAATCAATCCAAACTGTTCTCTCACCAAGCGCTTCTAAGTCAACTACCGCACGTAATGCTCGTCCAATTAAGCGCTGGATTTCCATTGTACGTCCTGTTACTTTCCCTTTACTTGACTCCCTAATTGTACGTTGTTCTGTCGCACGTGGAATCATCGCATATTCAGCTGTTACCCAGCCCTTTCCTTCTCCACGCATAAATGGGGGGACACGCTCTTCAATTGTCGCTGAGCAAATTACCTTCGTATCCCCAACCTCAATTAACACTGATCCTTCTGGATGTTTTAAATAATTCGTATGAATATGTATATGGCGTAATTCTGTTTTCTCTCTACCATCTACTCGCATAAAAATAACCTCCTCATAACTACTTGTTAGTATAGCCAAATTTAAATGTATGATATGTATACAATAAAAGAAGAGGAACCCAAAAAGCAATTCCTCTTTCTTACTTAAGTATATCAAATTATTGACGATTAAAAACTACCTGTATTCACGTTTTCTGGACGATCTACAGGTTTTATTAACTTTCCGCCCTTTTCATCTATAAGATTTGCTTTACCATTCACTTCAATAGAAACACTTTTCACGCCTTTCTTTTCTGTTAAAGATAAAACTAATGACTTCAATACGTAATTTGAAATCATATTTTTATCTGGGTTTATAAATATATTTTCATTAAAGTTTAATGTAAGATTTCCGTCTTGTAATTTCGGATTCGTAATCAGCTTCACTCCTGGATTGAAATCATTCAGGAGCGATTGATGAATCGGTCCTTTTACAAGTTCATCTATAATGGCTGCATAATCATTTTCTTTTCCTTCTACAACGCGGCGTGTTACTGGTACGTAGTATTGCTGTTTATTATTGTTTTGTGCCATAAAATACAGCGTTACTGGTTTTGTATTTGTTACATCTGCTACTTGTTCATCATCGAAGTTGATACCGTTCGCACGGCTCACACCTTCCCCAAGCGGTGTACCACCAACAGGCATCTTCGCCAATTTCTCACCATTTATTTGGAACTGCACTTGTTTTATTTCTTTAAATTGCGTCAACGTCCATGCAATAGATTCAACAATTTGACGTTCTTCCTCTTTCGCATAGTTTTTCATTTCTTTAGAGAAATCAATGACTGCCGTCCCATCTTTTTTCAAATTTAGGGTCATCGATGTATTCGCTGGAATGACCGCACGAAAACCATTCGGTAATAAATTCGTTACCGGCCCATCTTTCACAAGATAATCTAACGTTTGCTGAATAACCTCATTTGCTTTCGGAGTAGGTATAGCTAACGTTTGTGGTACAACATAACCATTTTTATCAACAAGGTATAATTCTCTATTTACCGTTTGTACTTGCTTATCTTTCTTCGTTACTTCTTTTTTCCCACCTTCTGTGTACGTAACTTGTTTTGGCGGATCAATTTGTTCCGTTGCTTTCTCCTGATTTATAAAGCCACACCCTGTTAGTAAAACAGCGCTCACAGTAGCACCAACAACCCATTTAAAAGTGGATTTAGGCATGCCATTCCCCCCTAAAATCTAAGTTTGTACTATTATGTATACGAGCTGTTTCTCTTTTTAGAACAAGCTGTGCTCCCTATAAACAAAAAACCCCTGATTTCTCAGGAGTTCACTTATATGGATTCTACTATTATTCTTTTTCCAAATGAATATGTTTCACATTTTCAATTGGTTGACCGAACCATTTTGATGCAATTTCTTTAAATAGACCTATTTTCCCTGTTGTTAAGAAGAGATGGTCGCTTTGTTCCTCTCCCTCATTCAACATTTTACTATGGTATAAAATGGTACTTACTTCACGCGCCGTTTCATCACCAGAACTAATGAGTTGCACTTTATCTCCCATTACTTGTTTAATAACAGGGCCTAAAATCGGATAATGTGTACAACCTAAAATAAGCGTATCAATATCAGTATTTTTCAGCGGTTGCAACGTTTCTCTCACAACTTCATACGCCATTTCACTTTCGAAATTGCCGCTCTCTACAAGCTCAACGAAAGGCGGACACGCTAAACTTTCTACCATAACACGGTTATTAATAGACTTTAACGCTTCTTCATATGCACCACTTTTCACCGTTCCGATCGTTCCAATAATCCCAACATGATACGTGTTTGTCATTTTTAAAGCTGTACGTGATCCTGGGTGAATAACTCCTACCACTGGAATTGGTAATTGTTTCTGCATCTCTTCTAATACAACTGCAGTTGCTGTATTACATGCAATAACTAACATTTTGATATTTAAATCTAGTAAATGCTCCGTCATTTCCCACGTAAATTGACGCACTTCTTCTCGAGAACGTGGACCATAAGGGCAACGTGCTGTATCCCCTAAATATATAATGCGCTCTTTCGGCAACTGACGAATTAATTCCTTCGCTACTGTTAAGCCGCCAACTCCTGAATCGATAACACCGATTGCTCTATTCAACTTCATCACCCGTTTTCTCATTCATCATCTTATTTTATCATTATATTTTACACACTTTAAGTTCGCGCACTTAAACTGCTTCTGTATGAAAATTTTCATTTGTACCTGTATAGACTAGGACCTTTTTTATTTTGCTCCTTTTTTTCATAATTTGCAAGACAGAAAAATAACCGACCTTCTATAGGAAAGTCGGTTTCTTCTATATAAAGTACATATTTAATGCTCCATCTTTTTTTGGAAAGAAGACATTCCTATTAATAAGAAGAAATGGGCAGAAATTAACATAACGATTAAAATAAAATTCAAACGATAACTATTTGTAGATTCCATAATTTTGCTCGCTACAGCTGGTCCACATGCCATACCGAAAAAGTTAATTAAATTATATAAACCAAGACCGACTCCAACTTTAGCTACATGTAATGTTTTCGGTATAAATGTGTTCAATGATACTTGAATGGCAGAATAACTCATAAACGTTAAAATAATCGCCAATACAATTACGACTATACTTCCATTCGGAATAAACCCTAAAATTAAAAAGCCAACAATCATAATGACAGACGCCACATAAATCATATTCACATTTCCAAACGAAGGGATAATCTTTCCAGTAATAAAACTAGACACAATACCGAAAAGTGATGCAACAAATAATACAATTCCGATAACAAACGGCGACAATCCGTGTACTCTTCCTAACAGTAATGGCAATAATAATAAATTAGCACATAACGCCACATTAATTATAAATCCGACTGTTATTAAACGAAGAAATGCTTTGTTCGAAAATAACTCAATATCGATAAATGGATGCTCCGCTTTCTTCATACGAACCGTGAATAAAAATAAGGAAATTATCGATAACACAAATAGCCAACTATTCATATTGACACCTAACAAAACAGTCGTAATGAATACAAATAGTAAAGCCGCTCCAATGTAATCAAAATGAAACGCTTCATCCGTATGCCGCGCTTCTCCTGGCATAAATTTTATAAGCAAGAAAATCCCCAATACTGAAATAACCATAAATAAAAATAAATATGGCCACCCTAGTGTATTTGTAATAGCCCCACCAACTAAAGGACCAATACCAACCGCTAATGCAATAGAAGAACTAATCATCGCTAAAGCACCAGGCTTCTTAGCAGGAACGACTAATTTTGCTACCGCAATCATACTAAGCGCAATAAACGCCGCGCCCCCACTCGCCTGCACTAATCTTGCAAAAATGACAATCGCATAAGATTGATTTAAAAATCCAATAATGGACCCAGCTACAAATATGATGATTGAAATAATCAATAGTTTTTTTACACTGTAACGATCAGCAAGCTTCCCATATATCATCGAACCAAGACCGACAAATAAGGAATAACCTACTACAACGCAACTTACTTCCGATTGACTAATGGATAAATCACGAGCCATATCCTCTAACGCAACATTAAATAAAACCGCATTCATCGGTCCTAATAAAACGATAAAACATAATGTGAAAACAAACCATTTTGAATGGTTACTTATATCTTTCCCCATGTGTAACACCTCTCCTGATTGTAATAATTGAAAATGAAAAATGAAGTTGTTTAGCTCCTCTATCATCTCTAAACAACTTCATCAAATGTATAAGTGTATCGCGCGACAAATTGAATTCAAAACGAAACATGTACGTTGTTCGATATTCATGGAACTATCATAGTTTCAGCATTCCAGTTTGTCAACGAAAAATATACAAAGTAAACTGATTTAGTGTTTTTAGTTTACTTTGTTTAAAAATTGTTATACACTAATTTCGAATCCGATATAAGGAGAGGTGACATGGTTATTCAAATTTGCAATTTCTAACTTAATAAAATAATGAACTTATATATAGAAGAAACATTACAGGAGGATTATGATGAAGAAAAAAATGTTAGTTGTATTAACGAGCGTTGAAAAATATCCGAATTTAAATCGTGCTACCGGCCTTTGGATTGGTGAAGCTGTCCATTTCGTTAAAAAAGTAGAGGAAGCTGGTTACGAAGTAGATTATGTTAGCCCACAAGGTGGTTATACACCGATTGATCCGCATAGTTTAGCAATGGCGGAGAGCATCGATTGGGAATGGTATCAAAAGAAAGAATTTATGAATCGTCTCGGTTCTACAATGAAACCGAGTGAGGTGAATCCAGAAGACTATGCTGTTATTTATTACGCAGGTGGTCACGGTGTGATTTGGGACTTCCCTGAAAATAAAGAACTCCAAATGATTAGCCGTAACATTTATGAAAATGGCGGAATTGTTTCCTCTGTTTGTCACGGAGCTGCCGGTTTATTTCATATCACATTAAGTAATGGGGAACGCTTAATTAGCGGTAAAAAAGTAACAGGATTCTCAAATGAAGAGGAAAAACTAGCTGAATTAGATCAATTCGTTCCATTTTTAACAGAAGATGAACTCATTAAAAATGGAGGACTTTACGAAAAAGCCACGCAGCCTTGGGAAGCTTTTGCTGTAGAAGATAATCGTGTTATCACTGGTCAAAACCCAGCTTCAGGCGGTCCAGTAGCTGAATTAGTATTACAACACATAAACAAATAACATGTAATAAAAAAAAGCAGATTTTCCATTACTATAGGAAAATCTGCTTTTTTACGAAATCATTTGCAAAATAGCCATAACTTCTTTTTCAATTTCCGAATCATCAATTGCTTCTATATACTCTGGTTTAAAAAGTTGGTACTTCTTTAATTGATAAAAATCAAGTATCGCTTTCTTTAACGTAATATCGTACTGAATACAAAAAGAATGATCTATAATACGTCTTAACATCACATCATCTTGCACCATAAATAATTGTGCGTTCATTTTATTAAAGTAACCTTGTTCCATACCCGCTTCAAAAAACATTTGCAAATTATGATTACGATTTTGTTGTGCAGCGACTAGTTGATCAGATAAATGCGGATATGCCTCTTTCAAATCTTGTAAAAAGACATCAGAAATGTATGTCACACATTTTAAAGAGTGGATAAACGTCTTTTGGAAACGTTCTGCAAAAGACATACTTTCATCTTGATTATCCGCATCTCCTTCAAGAAGATAGTTCATAAAATCTTCTACCACTGCTTCAATAATCTCATCTTTTGAAGAAAAGCGTTTATATAAAGTAGCTTTACTAATATCCATATACTTCGCAATTTCATCTATTTTCAATTGACTAAAATTCGTTTTTCTAATAACAGGCTTTATTTTATTAATATAAGTATTTGCACACGCAACTTTTCTCATTAAAAGAGCCTCCCCTTTTGTCCATACAAAATAGTATAACAAATTCACAATTAATTATAAATGAAGTCATTATACTCGATAAATCTTTTTAGTTTAAGGAGTTTCTAATTTACACTATAGAAAAAACGCTCGCTACTTTTATAAGTAGCGAGCACTTTTTCTATAATTTATTTACAGCTCTTCTTATCGCTTTCCCTATTTCCATGCTAGACTGCGGATTTTGTCCTGTAATTAAACGCCCATCTACTACAACATGCGGCGTGAAATTTGGAGCAACATAAAATAAAGCCCCTTCTTCTTTCAATTTACTTTCTAATAAAAATGGCACTCGCTTTTCTAAATGCACAGCTTTTTCCTCATCATTTGTATAACCTGTTATACGCTTACCGGCAACAAAAAACGAGCCATCTTTATTTTTCACACCGACTAAAGAACTTACTCCGTGACAAACAGCCGCTACAATCCGGTTATTGTTGTACATATTCTCAATCAAATTTGCAACATATGGATTACCTGGAAAATCTACAATCGCCCCGTGCCCACCGCCAAATAAAACCGCTTCATAATCCGAAAAATGAACATTTGAGATCGGCTTCGTATTTTGCAATAAAGAAGCGACATGCTTAAATTCACGAGGTATCCCGTTCGGAATAGACACTCTATCAATAGGTACTCTACCACCCTTTATCGACACAATATCAACATCAAACTTAGCCTTTTTAAATACACGATAAGGAGCTGCAAGCTCTTCCAACCACAAACCAGTCGGGTGTCCATTCATATCATGAGCGCTTGTTGAAACTAACAATATCCTTTTCAACATATCCCCTCCTTACTACCTATTTATGTATGGATTGTTCTTATCATTCATATAGCAAGCGGAAAAAACGATAACAACAAGCTGACCCTTTGTATAAAAGTCAGCTTGTTGTTATCGTTTGAATTCTTTCGTACAAAGATGTTCACAACTTTATAGCTTTTATCTCCAGCGCCACGCAATCGTGTTATCCTCCATATGAATAGCAGGTATATCAATCCCTAAATACCGTTGATCATCCTCATCAAAAATAGACCAATTTTCTTCATATAAAAATTCAGGGTCTATGCTTTCAAAATCAAATATACTATCTTCGTCTACCATCTCACAAAAATACTTTTGGAGAGGTTTACTATTCTCGTATAGACGAATTGTTCCATACATCCATGGCATGTCTCCAAAAACATCTTTAATTTCACCTATCTCCATATCTTTAAAATACAACTTCATATTTGCACCTTCTTATCCATAAATGACTAAGATACCTATTCTAAATACCACATCATGTTTTAGAATAGTTATTTTTAACACTTCTTTCCTAAACGTATCTTCCCTCTCAAAGTCCGAGATACCTTTTTTAAGTTCAAAATACAAACAAAAAAATAGCCGACTCTTTATATAAGTCGGCTTTCTTTTTATAACTCGAGCTCTCCCATGCGAAGAAGCTCAACAACTGCTTGTGAACGTCCTTTAACTCCTAGCTTTTGCATTGCGTTTGAGATGTGGTTGCGTACTGTTTTTTCACTGATAAAAAGTTCACCCGCAATTTCCTTCGTTGTTTTATCTTGAACCAGCAATTCAAATACTTCTCTCTCTCTCTTTGTGAGTAACGGTTTAGATTGATACGCTTTTTCCTTCAACTGGTATAACCCTCCTTGCTTAAGCCAGAGCCGTGTATGTGTAAGTTGGGTGTTTATTTAGTCAAGATATTGTATGAACGAAATGTGCGGGTGGTGAATGAAAATAGGCTTTATTTCACATGTTATTTTAGACTTTTATACAGTGTGTTCACTCTTTGTATCCACTTACTTTCCGGTACGCCATATTTGTTCTAGTAATATGCTGACAACTGTACCTACGAACAAACCATTTCCGAATATATATTGCATAACAGACGGTAAGGATTGGAGCGCTCCAGACGGTAAAAACATAACACCGCTGCCAAATAATACTGCCACGCCTAAAATCGTTACATTCCTTTCATTAAGCTCCACTTGTTTTATATTATTGAACCCAATTCCAATTAGCTGTACGAAAGAAGCCATTAAAACTGCAGAGGCGACAGCGGATGGTAAAGATGCTAAATAACGAATAATACTTGGGAACATCGACATTACGACTAGTAACATACATGCTAGTAAGAACGATCGTATATACTTTTGTTTTGTTAAACGTATAAATCCTGCCGTTGCTGGTAACGGCACGACACCTACAGTTGAAAATACAGAAGAAATGATATGCGAAATACCTCCAACCCATGTTCCATCCTTCAACTGTTTCTGTTCAATAGTCCCTTTTTGAATAATAGCTTGATTAATTGCTATAATAGCTGCCACTGTATTTGAAACTAAAATACATACCATAACGAAACTCGATACAGCCATACCTGTATTCCATTTTGGAAGCCCCCAAGCAAATATATGTGGAAGTTGCACAAAATGAGTTACTTGAGGTGGAATCGTCACTTTTCCTGCAATCAGAAAAAGAATCCATCCACTAATTAATCCTATTAAAACCGCATAACTTTTGACAAAACCTTTTCCAAAATTAGATAGTATAATAACGAAAAGAAATATACTAAACGCAATTATCGCTGTAAATCCATCGATTTGAGAAACAGTAGCAGTAATTCCTAGCATTCCTTTTAGGAATACACCGCTTAATTGTAAACATAATAAAAGTAAAAACGTCCCTGTCACAAGCGGTGTAAATAAAAATAAAATACGTCCGATAAAACCAGTTACGCCTAACCCTATTAAAATAATACCGGAAATAATCATTCCTAATTCTAAAATTTGCAACGTACTATGTAATTGCTCTTGTCCGACCGTTGCGTAAGCAAGTACGGTAAATACTCCAACCCAAGATCCAGCTGGCCCATCCGCAATTGGAAGTCTATGTCCAATCCACCCTTGTAAAAAAGATGATATACCAACTACAAAAAATGTACGCTGCATTAAATAAAATATTTCTTCCGTCGTAAGATGAAATAATCCGCCAACGACAATTGGTAGTGCGATTGAATTCGCTAATAAAAATATAAACCATTGCAAAGTTCCCATAATATGATTTTGGTTATGTTGATTGTCCAAATTTTTCATCCCTTCCATACATTTCACATAGAAATACACACTATACTATTACGTAGCTTTTCGAAACAACACTTTTTGTCCCTTCGATTTCTTCCCGTATCCAAATGTTGCAATATAAACTCCACAAATGATAAAAACAGCTCCAATTATTTGAATAGCTGTTACACTTTTCTGCAATATAATATAGCCTACCACCATCGTAACGAATGGTTCTAAATTTAAAAACATGGCTGCTATTGATGCTTGTGCTTTTCTCAATTGATTATTCCAAATCAATGTACAAATCCCATGCATAAGTATTGCTGTCACAATAAGAAGTGACCAACTCTCTATAGAGTATTTCAACGTTATGTGAGAAAAGGTAAAAGCAAGAAACGGTAGCATAATTAAAAAACCAAAAATTGAAGAAAAGAATGTAATCAAAAACATATCATCTCTGTTCCCCAATTTCCGAATTAAAACGATAGATAAAGAAAAAGATAGCATCGTTATAAAAATCCATATTAACCCTTCTGAAAAGACAAACCTCTGCCCAACACCAATTACAAAAAACACTCCAAAAGTAGCAATTCCCCCTCCTATTATTAACTTAGCTGTTAACGGTTCGTTTAAAATAAATACTGCTAAAATAGAAGTCATGACAGGAGTAAGTGCTAATATTAGCGCAGCTGTTGTTGGATCTGCTGTTTGTAACCCTTCATAAAAAGACCATTGATTAATCGCGACACCTATGACTCCAATTAATAATACACTTTTCATTTCATTCTTTTCTATATATAAGTCTTTCTTACACATAATAGCGTACGCTAGAAAAAACAAATTAATAAATAGTAAGCGAAGTGTCGTTAACAACACCGGATGAAATATATTTACTAAAATCGCACCAAATATAAAATTACTCCCCCAAACTACTACACATATAAACAGTAATATATATGTACGTGTCACCTATTCCCCTCCTTTTCTCGTAAAAAAGAAGGATTCCCATTCTTTCATTAGGAACCCTTGAAAATATATATAAATTAGGGAGATACGTAAATTAAATCAATACGCCTTGAACATGTTGCAAGGAACCTGCTACTATTTTTCCACCTTTCATCACAGCAGGTCGCTGTGCACGTCTAGCTATCGCTTCTGCTGAACAAGTAGCTTGTAAGAAAACAAAATCAGCTTTATCTCCTACTTTAGGCCAAACCTGATTTCCGTCTTGATCCAATGGCGTTTTTCCACCTGTAATATAAGTTAAAGAAGAAGCTAAAGACTTTTCATCAATCCAGCGATACTTTTCCGCTAAACGCCCTACTCTTTCAAAAATATCAGCATTTCCAAATGGTCCCCATGAATCAAACATACTATCGCAACCTAAAGAAACGGAAACACCCTTTTCTGTAAGTAATGGTACTGGCGGCATATTTCTGTTAATTGGTACTGTCGTAATAATAGACATTCCTCTTTCAGCTAATAAGTCTGCCATATCTGCTCCTTCTTCTTTAGATACATCTCCTAGGCTAAACGCATGGCTGACCGCAACACGTCCGTCCCAACTAGCCTCCTCTGTATACTGAGCTAACTTTTTAATTGTATAAATACCTAAATGCCCTGCATCATGTAAATGCAAATCAACATCGGCATTTGCTTCTACAGCAATTTCCATCATATCAAAAAGTGATTTTTCAATATTATTATCTACAGTAGCTGGATCTACACCACCTACTAAAGTTGCGCCCATTTTCATCGCTTCTCTCATAAGAGAATGCGCTTCTGTACGAAGTAAACCATGCTGCGGGAATGCTACGATTTCATATGTAAACGCATCTTTCATATTCTCTAAAGTTTGACGTACAGATTCTAAGTTTTTAAGACCGATATACGGATCAATATTTACATGCGTTCGTATATGAGTCGAACCAGCATTTAAAATGTTGCTTAGTAATAACTCTGCTCTCTCTCCAGTTGTTTGAGCTAAAATTGGTAACTCCTGCTGTTCTAACTCTAACCTCTCAATAATATTTTTTACTGGTGTACATGCTTCCCATGGACCACCAAGTCTTGTCTTATCAAGGTGAAAATGATTTTCCACAAACGACGGAAGAACAAGCAATTCTTTCGCATCTTTCGTTTCATATTCCGTTTGAAGCGGTACATCCGCAAGTACAATCTTTGCAATCTTTCCATCTTGTATAAGTAAATGATGCAAAGCTGTTTCTGTACCTGTAACTACTTCATTATTAAACTTGTAACCTGTTTCTAATCGTACATTCGTTAACCAATACACATTCTGCATTTCAATCATCCTCTCAAACAAGATTATTTATAGCCGTTTTTTCCAAACTACCAACAACAACATTCCCTTTATATAAAACCGCACAGCGCTCTGTTTGTCTTGCTACTACCTCGGCTGAACATGATGCTTCTGTAAAGACGATATTTGCTTCATCCCCAATTTTTGGCCATTGACGATTCCCTTGATCATCTAATATAGATTTCCCACCCGTAATAAACTGAAGTGCTTTCCCTAAAGAGCGCTCATCAATCCATCTAAATCTCTCCGCTAGACAATTTGCCTTTTGCAACATATCTCCTGTCCCAAACGGAGACCAATGATCAGTGATACTATCATTTCCTAGCGAAACTTTTACACCTTTACGATTTAATAACGGAACTGGAATTACATGTCTACTAATTGGAACTGTTGACGTTATATCAATACCTAATGCCGCAAGTCGTTCAGCCATTTCCTCCGCTTCTTCTACAGATACATCTCCAAGTCCAAGAGCATGACTAATCGTAACTCTTCCTTGCCACCCTGCTTCTTCTGTTAGTGCAGCTAATCTCTTCATTGTAAATGTTCCAAGTTGATCCGCGTCATGTAAATGAATATCAATGTCTGAATCAAACTCTACTGCAATATCCATAATTGTATTCAATGATTTTTCAATATTACCATCTACTGTAGCTGGGTCTACTCCACCTACTAAATGAGCTCCCATACGCATAGCATCTTTTACAAGCCCTACGGAATTACTTCGTAACAAACCGTGTTGCGGGAATGCTACAATTTTTGCTGATAACTTATCTTTATATGTTTCCAGTGCCGCAATCGTTGCTTCTAAATTCCCAAGACCAATTACAGGATCAATATTGCAATGTGTTCGAATATTTGTCGCTCCATTTTCAAGAAGTAATTGCAACATTTTCTCTGCTCTACTCTTTGCAGTTTCTAATTGCTTCGGAAGAATAGTTTGCTCCTCATGAATGCGAGTGAATATACTCTTTACTGGTGTACATGCTTTCCATGGTCCACCATAATACGTTTTATCAATATGGATATGCATTTCTTCAAATGCTGGTAATGCCAGTAAACCATTTGCATTTACTACTTCACCATCTTGCTCTGATACAATTCCAGGTAATATGTTCGTAATCTTTCCATCTTCAATAAATAAACTACAAATTTCTGTTTCTGTACTTGTAATTCGCGCTTCCTCATATACGTACCCACATTCAAGTTTCACATTCGTTAACCAATATTGTGATTTCACACTCACTTTGTCAATCTCCCTTCGCAATATGATTTTTCTACTTACAAACGAAACAAAAACAGATAAAAAATTCTATCAGTGTAAAATCATTTTTACACTGATAGAATTTTCTATTTTACTGTAGCTCTACACCTTCCAGTCGCAAATACCCAGATGGATCAATCCAAAATCCTTTTATATTTTTCGTAGTTGCCGCAATATGATTAATCCCTCGAATTGGTACTAGTAAAGCATCTTTTAATTCAATTTCTTGTAACTGTTTATACAATTCTTTTCTCTTCGTCTCATCTTTTTCTTTTCTAGCCTCTTCTATTAATTTATCTACTTCCGGATTACTATAGAAGAATTGGTTACCAGTTGCTCCGTGTGAACTAGAATGGAATAAATTATATTGATTATAGTCACCATCACCTGTTGCATTTCCCCATCCTCCAACAAACATCGCATGTTCTGATTTATTCGTTGCAGCTAAAAAAGCACCATATTCCATAACTTTAATTTCCACATCAACGCCAATCCCTTTTAATTGAGATTGGATTACTTCCACTAACGCCATTCTAACCTTACTGTCATTCGTCCAAATTGTTGTTTTAAACCCATTTGGATAGCCAGCCTCTGCTAATAATTTTTTTGCAGTATTAATGTCATACTTATATCCTTTTACGTCTTTCGTATAACCGAATACTTTAGGAGTCATTACCGAGTTCACTTCAGTCCCAACATTGTTATATACCCCTTTTAAAATCCCTTTCGTTTCAATCGCATGTGCGATCGCTTGACGAACGAGCGGGTTGTCAAATGGCTTTTTCTGTACATTAAAGCCAATATATTCTACACCTAAACCTTCATTTTCAATTAACTCCATGGATGGTGAATTTTTTACACGCTCTACTTCAGTTACAGGTAAATTCTCTGCAATGTGAGCTTCACTAGTTTCAATCATTCCAATACGTGTTGCATCTTCTGGTACTACTTTGAATACCACTTCATCAATCTTTGATTTTTCATCCCAATAATTTTTATTCTTTTCAAGTCGAATTTCTTCACCTGGTTTCCATGATTTAAAAGTATATGGACCTGTCCCAACCGGATGCTGCGCTAAGCCTTTCCCTTTTTCATCAATTGCCTTCGGACTTAAAATACTTCCTTCATTACTGGCGAAAATAGATAAAAGAGGTGAGTATGGGTATTTCAATACGAACTGTACTGTGTATTCATCAATTACTTTTATTTCTTGAATCATGGAATAAACAGTTGCTCGATTTGAACCTACTTTCGGGTCTAATACACGTTCAAAGTTTTTCTTTACTGCCTCAGCATTAAATGGTGCACCATCTTGGAATGTCACTCCTTGTTGCAACTTAAATTCCCAATTTAAATCATCAATTTGTTTCCATTCCTTTGCTAACATCGGCTTAAAATCCATGTTTTTATCTCGTTGTACAAGATTTTCATACACTTTATGGTACACAACACTTGCGGAAGGGATGTTTGTAATAAAATGCGGATCTAAATTATCAGCATCTGACAGTCTAGCAATTGTTAAAACACCGCCTTCTTTTGTTCCATTGCTTCCTGATCCTTCATTTCCTGTCTTCGTATTAGATGAACACCCCGCTAGAAAAACTGAAAGACATAAAATTGTGATAAAACAAATCACAAGTCCCCTTTTGAATCTCATCGCCCTTCCCCCTCCACTTTCTTTTATCTCTACATCCTAAAGTGAAACCTTACATCTAGCCTTCTATCCCCTACTTTCTAATAGCAGATCATTCCACCACCCTTTCTTTTTCAATTTCGTCTATGTATTTGTAATTATAAATAACTTTGTGGAAAAAGTTTTTAAACATCTTTACTTCTATTTGCACTTTCTTTACTTATTGAATTTTCTGAATTATTTTAAAACATCTTTACTTCTATTTGCACTTTCTTTACTTATTGTTTTAAACTCATTGACTCGTTATAATTTTCTGATAATTTAATCGTAAAGAAAGGGAGGTATGAAAAATGGAAGTTCGTCTTTCTAAAGAAGAAAATACTTCTTTACAAACGATTCAAACGAAGAACACATCGAAATGGATCATTAGCTATCGAAAACTGAAAAAAAATAAGATGGCATTTATCGGGGGTATTATCGTTCTTTTCTATATTTTAATAGCTATATTTGCCCCATTGTTAGCACCCTACAATCCATTTGATATTCAGTTAGTTAACAAATTACAACCACCATCTATGGAACATTGGATGGGAACAGATGATAAAGGCAGAGATATTTTAAGCCGCCTTTTACACGGGACACGCCTTTCGTTACTTGTTGGATTTTCTTCTGTATTTATTGGGGCATTGTTCGGCATTATTCTTGGTATCATTTCTGGTTATTACGGTGGATGGTTTGACACAATCATTATGCGAATCATTGATATTATGCTAGCTTTCCCTGGTATTTTACTTGCTCTTGCCATTGTAGGCGCACTAGGACCAAGTCTTGTGAACGTAATTATTGCTATTGGCTTTTTCTCAATCCCTATGTTCGCTCGTATCGTTAGAGCTTCTACATTAACAGTAAAAAAATTAGAGTATATCGATGCTATAAGAGCACTAGGGGCAAACGATTTTACTATTATTATGAAACACATATTCCCTAACATCTTATCACCTATTATCGTCCAAGCTACTTTACGCTTAGCTACAGCAATTTTATCTGCAGCTGGATTATCATTTTTAGGACTTGGAGCGCAACCACCTTCACCTGAATGGGGTGCCATGTTAAGTAATGGACGCGACTTTTTATTTACAGCACCACATATTGCAATGTTTCCTGGGATTGCAATGTCTACACTCGTAATCGGTTTAAACATGTTTGGTGACGGATTACGTGATGCACTAGATCCGAGACTTAAAAAATAGAAAGGGGCATTATACATGCTAATGTTTATATTTCGTAGAATACTACAATTAATTCCCGTTCTTTTCGGCGTTGTATTCGTCGTTTTCTTAATTATGCAAATGGTACCCGGTGACCCAGCTCTTCTTATCGCTGGTGAAGGAGCATCAAAAGAAACTGTCGAGCATATACGCCACCAATTAGGGCTGGACAAACCTTTTATCATGCAATATTTCTCTTATATCGGAAATATATTACAAGGCGATTTCGGGGTTTCAATTCGTTCTAACCGCCCAGTGTTAGACGAAGTATTAATCCGCCTTCCAATCACTATTGAACTCGCACTGTGTAGTATCGTCATTACAGTTGTAATTGGGATGATTGCTGGTATCATCTCTGCTACAAAGCAATATTCTTGGACAGATGTTTCTATTATGATTATCGCTTTGTTAGGTGTCTCATTACCAAGCTTTTGGTTTGGACTTATGCTCATTTTCTACTTCTCTGTCCAAATTCAAATATTCCCCGTTTCTGGTTGGGGAACTTGGATGCACATGGTTTTACCAGCACTTACACTAGGTGCATCTGGCGCAGCAATTGTAGCACGTATGACTCGCTCAAGTATGCTTGATGTTATACGCCAAGATTATATACGAACAGCAAGAGCAAAAGGGGTAAAAGAAAGAGTTGTTATATATAAACATGCTTTGAGAAACGCATTAATTCCCGTTATTACTGTTGTTGGATTACAATTTGGTGCCCTTTTAGGCGGTACAGTTTTAGTAGAATCAGTTTTTGCTATAAATGGACTTGGAAGATTGATCGTAGACGCCATCCGAATGAGAGACTTACCAATGTTACAAGGGGGCGTATTAATCGCCTCGGTCATCTTCGTTCTAGTCAATCTTATTGTTGATATTTTATACCGTCATTTCAATAAACGTATTGAGCTTAATTAAGGGGGTGCACAAACATGAATAAAAAGGAAGAGGTATTACAAGTTAAAGATTTAAAAACACATTTCTTTACAGACGAAGGTGTAAGCAAAGCGGTTGATGGTTTAAATTTCTCTGTTTCTAAAGGAGAAACACTCGGCATCGTAGGTGAATCTGGTTGTGGGAAGAGTATCACTTCTCTATCCATTATGAGATTAATTGACCGAGAAAGCGGCAGTAAAATTGAGGGAAGCATTTTATTTAAAGGAAAAGATTTATTACAACAAAACGAAGCTGAAATGCGTGCAATTCGCGGAAATCAAATCTCAATGATTTTCCAAGAACCAATGACATCTTTGAATCCAGTATATTCTGTTGGGGAACAGATCGCAGAAGCAATTCGTATCCATCAAAAATTAAATAAAAAGGAAGCTTGGAATAAAGCCGTTGATATGTTGAAACTAGTTGGAATTCCTTCTCCTGAAAAGCGTGCAAAACAAGAGCCTCATGAACTAAGTGGAGGAATGCGACAACGCATTATGATTGCAATGGCACTTGCTTGCAATCCAGATTTACTCATTGCAGACGAACCAACAACCGCTCTTGATGTAACAATTCAAGCTCAAATATTATCACTTATGAAATCACTTCAAAAACAACTCGGTATGGGAATTATCATGATTACACATGACTTAGGAGTCGTGTCAGAAACATGCGATAGAGTCGCCGTTATGTACGCTGGAAAAATCGTTGAATATGCAGATATCGAGCATATATTTACTAGTCCAAAACATCCTTATACAATCGGACTTCTTCAATCTCTTCCAAGACTCGATACAGACCAAGAAGAGTTACAAACTATTCCTGGATCCGTACCGAGTCCATACCATATGCCGAGCGGATGTCGCTTTGCTGATAGATGCACACACGCAAAAGAACTATGTCACAATACTCTTCCAGAACTTCAACTCACGCAAGATGGAAGTGAAGTTCGATGCTGGATGTTTACAGACCTTTGGGATAAATCATCTTCAGAAAAATTGGAGGTATTATAATATGTCTACTTCTACGCAAATAAATAAACGAGAGTTATTACAAGTACAAAACTTGAAACAATACTTCCCTATAAAAAAAGGAATTTTAGGACGCTCTATTAGCTATATTAAAGCGGTTGACGATATTAGCTTTACAATTTATGAAAAAGAAACTGTTAGTATTGTTGGTGAATCTGGTTGCGGAAAATCCACCACTGGGCGTGCAATATTGCGCCTTGATGAAGCAACAAGTGGAAAAATTATTTTTCAAGACAAGGATTTACTAGCATTAAATAACTCAGCAATGCGAAAGATTCGAAAAGATTTACAAGTTATTTTTCAAGATCCCTTTGCTTCTTTAAACCCTAGGCAAACTGTAGGGAGCATTTTAGAAGAAGCTATGGCCATTCAAAACGTATGTCCAAAGGGTGAAAGAAGGGAGAAAGTTATTGAGCTGCTAGGGAAAGTTGGTCTTCCACCTGATGCAGTGAAGCGCTATCCACATGAATTTAGCGGTGGTCAACGGCAAAGAATCGGAATCGCACGCGCCTTAGCTGTAAATCCAAAACTCATTATTTGTGACGAGGCTGTCTCCGCCTTAGATGTTTCAGTGCAAGCACAAGTTTTAAATTTATTAAAGCAGTTGCAACAACAATATGGATTAACATATTTATTCATCTCTCACGACTTAGCTGTCGTTCGTCACATATCAGATCGCATCATTGTAATGTACCTTGGTACCATTGTGGAGATTGCCGATAAACATTCTCTTTTTAACAATCCGCAACACCCTTACACAAAAGCGCTTCTCTCAGCAATTCCTACCATTAGTGCAGGAACGAAAAAAGAGCGTATTGAGCTTAAAGGAGACCTCCCCTCTCCTCTGAATCCGCCAAAAGGCTGTCGTTTTCATACTCGTTGTCCGTATGCCATTGAAAAATGCGCTACGCAGCAACCAAGCTTTCAATCTATAAGCGAAGATCATAAAGTAGCCTGTCATATCATTTGATTCGAGTCTGAATAATAGAAATATTTACAACGCTTTAGTATAATAATAAAAAACAAGATTGAGGTATGTATGTTAACTTATGAAGCATTTGCTGTATTAATAACTATACTTGTCTTAGCTCCAATTTTTGGGGCTATTATTTTATTATGTTTATTTATTTTTGAAAAACGAATTGATTTGCTAGAAAGTGAAAAGAAAAAAATAGCACTAGAACGAGAGTTGCAACAGTCTTTATATCATCAACTTACGCAACAAATTCAGCCTCATTTTTTATTCAATACATTAAATACAATTTTAAGCTTAGCTCGTTTACAGAGAACAGATGAAGTTGTCAAATCACTCGAGATCTTTTCTCTATTTTTAAAAGGGAAATATAAAACAACAGATTTGTTAATTCCTATTTCTGAAGAACTAATATATACGAATTATTATATTGAGATTCAAAAAATGCGATTTCGCTCGAGGCTTTCAGTAAGCATTACCTCTTCTGAAGATTTACACAATGCCCATATTCCACCTTTCGTTATTCAAACGTTAGTTGAGAATTCCTTTAAACATGGGCTAGAAAAAAAAGCTGGTCAAGCAATTTTAAATATTCATCTATACAATACAAATAACCGAATTACACTTCTAGTATCCGACAACGGTACTCAAAACGAACCATTTACTTCCCATACGGAAGAGAGCGGGTACGGACTTGAAAATATAAAACAACGATTTCAGTTATTCTTTCAAGAACAAACTACGTTCTCTTTCCTCTCTACAAAAGAGAACGGCACGAAAGTAGAAATCACATGGCCTTTCATCACAGAAAAAAACACAGAGGAGGTAATACAAAAATGAACGTGCTATTAGTAGATGACGAACCACTGGAACTGGAACAATTAGAATTTCTTATCCACCGTCAATTTCCTAATTGGACACTGCATCTAGCCTTAGATGCGGATGAAGCTTTACGTATAAATGAAAAATTCTCAATTCATTTAGCACTTTTAGATATTCACCTTCCAGGAATATCCGGCCTACAACTAGGTGAAAAATTAAAAAATAAAAACTCTAACTTGGACATCATCATCGTAACCGCATATCAAAATTTCGATTATGCAAAACAATCTATTCGTCTAGGAGTTATTGACTATATAACAAAGCCAATTATAGAAAAAGAACTCATTGATATATTACAAAAGTACAAAGGAAATTCCAATACTCCTTCCTACTCACGTATTATTCAAGATACATTAGACATCATCCATGAAACCTTTCATAACAAACTACACTTAGCAGACATCGCAGCTAAAGTACATACAAATCCGACTTATTTAAGCCGAAGGTTCCATGAAGAAGTAGGTATTTCATTTTCCGGATATATCATGCAATATCGTATTGAAATGTCACAGAAATATTTAACGGAACACCCACATTGGTGTATCTCTCAAATCTCTGAACGATCTGGTTTTAATAGTCAGCATTATTTCAGTACTGTTTTTCGTAAAATGACCGGAATGACTCCGAAAGAATATAGAGGCGAGGGATAAATTGTGACGAAAAACAACTCAGCTTTCACACCTTTACAATTAGGTATCGGAACTGGTACTGTTCTTTTATTATCTAAATGGGTCGCAAGTATATCAACACTCGCTTTACCTGAATCAATTATTAATTATGGGCTAATCGCTGGTATTCTTTATGCGATGATTGGCCCTTTTACTCTTATTTTATTGGGGATTTTAATAAAAAAAATACGTTCTACATTCCCAGAAGGAGAATCCATTCACGATTACTTATCTTATAAACTTTCTCACAAAGGATATATAATTGTATGCTCTTTCCTTGTTCTATTAAGTATAGAAAGTATGTTCATTCAAACGAAAGTTGCTAGTATTTTACTTAATGTTTTTTTCCATATTCCATATACATTGGGTTCTTTCCTTTTCATTACCCTTTGTACAATATTCGTAATATTAAGTAACGCTAAGCTATTTACTAAAATGGCTATTATGCAAACTGTATTAATGTTTTCTACCATGATCATTATTCCAATTTATTTTTTTGTGCAAGATGGCATTACTCATGTATACGATGGAATCCGCTTGTATCACCCGTACTTGCTATTTTATGAAAATAGAAACGGAATATATTTTCTTACTGCCGGTATTCTCATTGAAACAGGAAGAGTATTAATAAGCCCTGCATCTTGGGATAAAGCTTTCCGTATTCATCCTAAAAAAATTATTCCAACTTTTTCACTATCAGGATTTATATGGATTACCATCCCTTTGGCGTTCGCTTCTCTAATTATGATAGTTATCTTTAGTGGGAGCTTAGATCATTTATACGATCTTTTAGTCCAGCTTCCAAAAAAAATAGAATTTACTATTTTATTTTATCTGCTCGTTATCGGTTCGTTAAGCGCAATAACTTCTAGTTTTATTTCTTGGATGCATGGATTTACTAAACTCATTCGAGATTTTATACCGATGATACCTACAAAAATAAATTTCAAATTATATACAGCTCATTTTATTTCTATCACTATCGGATTTTTAGCTTTTTTCATTACAATTACTACAAACTATACTATTTTAGAAATTATTTTTTTCTTTGGTATTCTTTATACATCTCTTATCATCACAATATTATTCGTTATTTTCAGCAAGCAAAAAATCAGCATCATTATACCGCTCATCTCGATTATTGGTGCTCTTACCGGTTATGTAGTTTACTTCTTAATCGGTCCTTTAACGAGCATTTGGGTTAGTATAGCGGTTACTCTTTCACTAAGTATTTGTTATCTGTTTTCACATTGGATACATCAACAATTCAACTATACAATGAAACAATAATATGAGGCCTTTTTGGTAGCTTAAATTTTGCTACCTAAGGCCTTTTTATTTTTATCGCAAACTATTATACTGCGCTATAAATTAGATTTATTGTTTATATGACCTCACATCTAAATTGTAAAATATGGTTCACTTTATAAAAAAATGTAATACAACCTCATAGTCTCCTCATAGATTTCCATATAGAATAGAAGTATAGAGTTTGCTATAAAAAGGAGTGAATTGGAAGATGTCAAAAAGATTATGTAAATCCGAAACTGATAAAATGCTATTTGGTATATGCGGTGGTTTAGGAGAATATTTTGATATTAGCTCTACTCTTATTCGCATACTTTGGGTCATTGCAGTTTTATGTTTTGGGACGGGGTTTTTAGTTTATTTTATTTGTTTATTACTTATGCCACGCTCTTACTAATAGCATTCTTTCATATATTTGAGCATAGCGTATACAAAATCCCCTATAGATTTTTCTATAGGGGATTTTTTCATGAAGAATATTTCATCGTTAAATGTAATACCGCTACTTCATCTTCTTCATTCTTATAACTATGTTTCTTATTCGCTTCAAATTGAATAGAGTCAAACTCATTTAATTCGTATACATCGCTTTCTACTTGAATCGATACTTTCCCTTTCATTACCGTTACAAGCTCAATAGCACCTTCATGATGAGCTTCTGGTTCATATATACTATTCGATCGTAAACAAGCACGATGCATTTCCATCCCCGTTTCTTTCGTATAACGGAACATTGTTTCTAAATGCCACGCTTGTCCTACGTCTACTGCAAATCCTTCTCCGCAGCGCGCAACAGCTACAGGTTCTCCAACAACCATCAATCTCGATAAAGGAATTGATAATCCTTTCGTTATTTTCCAAATGACGGCTAACGTCGGATTCGTTTCACCCCTTTCAATCTTTCCTAACGTTAATTTACTAACTCCTGTTTTTTGAGCTAATTCTTCTAAACTTAATTTTTTCTCATTTCGAATTTGCCTTAATAACTGACCTACTTGCTGAATGACTTCTTTCGTTTGCATATCTTCATGTTCTTTCATCTATAAAACCACCCCAAAATATAAAATAGTTTACTTTTATCTACATTAAGTATATTATACTATACATAATCATTAAATTTCGAAAGGAGTGCCATACTTCATGCGCGCAATTTTATTAGGCCTTTTATCATCAGCCTTTTTTTCTGCAACCTTTATTATTAATCGAGCGATGAATGTATCTGGAACGAGCTGGGCTTGGACAGCTTCCTTCCGTTTTTTATTTGCTCTCCCTATTTTATTCCTTATCGTTTTATTTCGCAAAAACTTAAGGGGATTATGGGAAGAATTAAAGAAACATCCATTGGCATGGATTGGGTGGGGTTCTGTTGCTGGTATTGGTTTCTATTCTTTATTAAGTTTTGCAGCTGTCTTTTCTCCAGCTTGGCTCGTAGCTGGAACTTGGCAAGTTACGATATTAGCAGGTTTACTTTTATCACCATTATTTTTCGTTAAAATAGAAACGAAATCAGGTACGAAACTTGTACGCGGAAAAATTCCACTTCGTAGTTTATATGTCGCATTATTTATTTTACTTGGTGTAATTTGTATGCAAGCAACTGCAGCAGGTCACATTACAATGACTCAGTTTATTTCAGGGTTTTTACCTGTCGTGTTAGCTGCTTTCTTATATCCGTTCGGTAACCGAAAAATGATGGAACTTGTTGGCGGGCGTCTCGATACATTCCAACGTGTATTAGGAATGGCAATAGGCAGTCTTCCTATAACAATTTTACTTAGTATATATGGATTTTCTACTACTGGTATTCCAACATCAAGCCAAATGCTACAAGGATTTTTGTTAGCATTATGTTCTGGCGTTATAGCGACAATGACATTTTTCTTTGCTACTGACTTAGCCAAAGATAATCTCGCTCTGCTTGGAGCTGTTGAAGCAACGCAAGCTGGAACGATGGTTTTTACCGTACTTGGCGAAATTATTTTCTTGAATGGTTCATTTCCTGGTGGTCTTTCCCTACTTGGAATGATTATTATTATGTTGGGAATGGTTGCAAATAGCATTTTAAATCGTTCTGTTCCAGTCGTTAAACAGAGAAAAACAGCATAAAAAAGAGTGTGGTTCTATAAACAAAGAACCACACTCTTTTTTTATTGTCCCCCTATTCCCCCTTATCAGAATAGTATTTTATTAGCTGTTTATACTAAAACCTATGTTATAATACGTTTCATGCGCAATATTAGGAGGTAAATTATGTTAAAAAAAGCAATCGCTGAATTTATTGGTACATTTGTACTTGTATTATTCGGAACTGGAGTAGCTGTCATTGGCGGGGGAATTGAAGGAATCGGAACATTAGGAATCGCTATGGCTTTCGGTCTATCTATTGTGGCTATGGCATATAGCATCGGAACAATTTCTGGATGTCACATTAACCCAGCAGTATCAGTAGCTATGTTCATCAACAAAAGAATGAACGCTATGGAACTTTGTTATTATGTATTAGCTCAAATTTTAGGTGGTTTATTAGGAACTGCAACGTTAGTAACAATTTTAAAATCTGCTAAAACACCTTTAGATAATTTAGGGCAAAACGGTTTTGGAACTCTTGGTTTATCTGGAGCATTTCTAGTTGAATTTATTTTAACTTTCGTATTCATTTTAGTGATTGTTGCTGTAACAGGTAAAAAAGGAAGTTCTTCTTTAGCAGGATTAGTGATTGGTTTCACATTAGTTTTAGTTCACTTATTAGGTATTCCGTTAACTGGAACTTCTGTTAACCCAGCTCGTAGTATCGCACCAGCTTTATTCGCTGGCGGAGAAGCCCTTTCTCAACTATGGGTATTCATCATCGCACCAATTCTTGGTGGTATCGTAGCAGCTATCGTAGGTAAATTCATTTTAAATACTGAAAAATAGAATTTTCAATATTTCCGAATAAAAAAAAGCGAGCCCTCATTATGAGGATGCTCGCTTTTTTACTCTTTCATTTTAGACTTTAAATTTGTAACTAATTGATCTACTGTTACATTTGCAAGTACGTTTTCCATCGCTTCTTGCGCTTGCATTAAAATAATTTCTAGTACTGATTGAATATTAGCTCCTACTGGACATTCAATGTTGGGATTTTCATGGAAGGAAAATAGCTGTCCTTCTTCTACAACTTCCACTGCTTTATATACATCAAGTAATGTAATTTCTTCTAAATCACGAGCAAGTGTCGTACCACCTTTACCAGCTTGTACATCAACAAGTCCTGCTCTCTTCAACATTCCTGTAATGCGACGAATCACAACTGGATTTGTATTCACACTACCGGCAATCCATTCAGAGGTACAGCGAGAGTTTCGATCTATCGCAAGTAATGTCAGCATATGAACACCTACTGTAAAACGACTACTAATCCCCATCTGCACACCCTCCTTTTTATTCATTCTATTAAAAGACGACTCTTATTATTATATACTATTTTTAATTTATACATAAAGAAAAAGCATGATTTCAATAGGAAATCATGCTTTTCTCTCATTATTGACGCTTTATAAATTTCGCTAAGTCTTTAAATTTCACTTTGTCTGAGTAATTCATTACACCATTTACGTAAATGCGACTTGTTAGCATATTGACGATAACAATAGTCACCAATAAAATGACTAACGTCACAATAATTTCTACAGTGCCCGCTTCACCAGATACAAGTCTTGAAAAAGTAACCATAGGTGTAAAGAATGGAATATATGAACTAACTATAGCTAATGTACTATTTGGATCAAATAATGATTTAAGACTAATAAAAAATGCCGCCATACCTAACATTGTAATTGGGAACGAAAGAGATTGCACATCCTCAATTTTTGATACAACAGCACCAACCGCTGCATATAGCATTGCGTATAGTAAGTAACCCATAACAAAATACACAAAGAACATACTAATTACTACAGCATCTAATTTAGAAAAATCTAGTGTAAGTCCTATTAAGGATGCATTATCTAAATCCACCCACCCAAATAAATTTGGTACAAGAAAACCGAAAGAAGCAATAACAAGTAATAGTAAAGCACTAGAAACAATTGCTAAAATTTTGGCATGTAGCATTGTTAATGGTTTTACTTTCGGAAGCATTAACTCCATAACACGGGATGATTTTTCAGATGCCACAGTTGTTCCAATTGCAGCACCAAAGATAACAATAAACATATATAAAGCAAACGAGAAAACATAACCAATTCCAAAGGAAGATGCATGATCCTTTACTGCCTCTTGCTTTAACGGAATTTCCATCTGTAACTGTTTGGCTACTTCTGCAGATACATTATTTTTTTCGATCATTACGGCTGTATATTGTTCTTTTAAATAACTCGCCATCAGTGTAGCAGTTGATTGACTTGGAAAACCACTATACATATACGTCACTTCTGGAATACCATTCTTTTCTGTAATACGGAATAAACCATCTAAATCCCCATCTTCCACTTGCTTACGTAACTCATTAAACTTATCCTTATTTTCTACAGTTACTTTAGCAGACGGGAGTAACTTTGTTACATCACTTTCTTGCACTTTATAAGTATCACTTTCTGTTACTACAGCAAATTTATCTTTTCCTTTATCGTTATCAGCTGTGAAATGATTAAAGGCAAAAAGTCCAAACACAACTAAAAATAAAATCGCACTCGTAATTAATGATTTTTTAGATAAAAACGCTTCTCTAAAATAAAATGAAAATACGTGAGAAAATTTACGCATCGTTATTTCGCCCTCTCTACAAAAATTTCGTTTAACGTCGGCTCTAACATTTTAAATTGTCGTAAGGTAATACCTTGTTCTTGTAATTGTTGTAAAATGTTTAGAGCTTCTGCATCATCTTGTACTCGAACATAAAGAAGGCCTTGTTGTTTTTCATACGATACATGTATAGCTTCTAATCCCTTCTCATTCTCTTCTGTATCTTCAATCGTTAAATTACGGAAACCATATTCTTTTTTAATATCACTTAATTGGCCTTTTGCGACTGCTTCGCCTTTTTTCAAAATACATACATGTTGGCAAAAAGCCTCTACTTGTTCCATACGATGACTAGATAAAATAATTGTCTTTCCGCTCTGTACTTGTTCTTCAATAACGCTAGCTAACATCCCCGCATTCACTGGATCCAGTCCGCTAAATGGCTCATCTAAAATGAGAAGTTCAGGATTATGAAGAAGAGCAGCAATTAATTGGATTTTTTGCTGGTTCCCTTTTGAAAGCTCGCCTGCCGTTTTAAATTTATATTCCGGTATCGCTAATCGATCTAACCAATGATCAATAGCAAGATCTACTTCTTTTTTCGTCATTCCTTCTAATCTACCGAAATATCGCAACTGGTCTATTACTCTACTTTTAGTATATAAACCTCTTTCTTCTGGTAAGTATCCTATCGTTACCCCACTAGTCCCAAATGGTTTTCCATCCCATGTAATAGAGCCTTCATTAGGCGTTAATAATCCGAGAAGCATTTTGATTGTCGTTGTTTTTCCTGCACCATTTCGTCCAAGTAATCCTAACACTTCACCTTTTGGTAACGAAATTTGCAAGCCGTTAACTGCTTTTGATTCCCCAAATAGTTTCGTTAAATTTTGAATTTGTAAACTCAAAGTATAAAGCCTCCCCTTTAGTATCATTCATACTCTCTTTCAAAGACTATGTTTATTCAGGATAAAATATAGCACTACACTCCATCCTCTTATTATGTAAAATCCCCTTAATCCATCATTTGTTCTATTTAGTTAAAATTGTAAATAATATCATGTCATTTGTCAATTATAATTGTCATTTCGACAACTAAACTTGTCAAAACATTTCCTATCATTTTGTTCATCTTTCTAATATAGGACATACTACTATATATACAAAAGACAATATGCAAATGTTCATACAAAAAATATTATTTTTCGATATATAATATTAACTGATTTTCTAACATCAAGGAGGGTACATATGAAGATGAAGAGGGGCATTACCACTTTATTATCTGTAGCAGTTCTATCTACATCACTTGTAGCATGTTCAGGAACAACAGAGAAAACAGTGGCGAAAGAAGAGAAAGTAAAATTAACAGATCAACAATTAATGGCTGATTTATGGTATCAAACAGCCGGTGAAATGAAAGCATTGTACTACCAAGGATACAATATCGGGCAATTGAAGCTTGATGCAGCTCTTGCAAAAGGGACAGAAAAAAAACCTGCTATCGTACTTGATTTAGATGAAACTGTTTTAGACAACAGCCCTCATCAAGCAATGAGCGTAAAAACGGGCAAAGGCTATCCATATAAATGGGATGACTGGATTAATAAGGCTGAAGCCGAAGCCCTTCCAGGTGCAATTGATTTCTTAAAATATACAGAGTCTAAAGGTGTAGATATTTACTACATTTCAAATCGTAAAACGAACCAATTAGATGCAACAATTAAAAATCTTGAGCGTGTAGGTGCTCCTCAAGCGACGAAAGAACATATATTACTACAAGATCCGAAAGAAAAAGGAAAAGAAAAACGACGTGAACTCGTTTCTCAAACACATGATATCATCTTATTCTTCGGTGATAACTTATCTGACTTCACTGGTTTTGATGGAAAATCTGTAAAGGACCGAAACCAAGCAGTAGCAGATTCAAAAGCACAATTTGGTGAGAAATTTATTATTTTCCCGAATCCAATGTATGGTGATTGGGAAGGCGCTTTATATGATTATGATTTCAAAAAATCAGATGCAGAAAAAGATAAAATCCGCCATGACAACTTAAAATCATTTGATGCAAAATAAAAGAGGATGGCATGTGCCATCCTCTTTTATTGCATATTTCTCGTTAAAGGTAAAATAAACACTTCTACACGTCTATTTTTCGCTTTTCCTTCTTGCGTATCATTTGGAGCAATTGAGCGGTATTCTCCGTAACCAACTGCACTGAATTTTCCTGGCTGTAATTCTTTATTTTGCAGTAATACTTGCATAAAATTAACTGCCCGCTGCGTACTTAATTCCCAGTTCGATGCAAATTGCGCATTTGCAATAGGAACATTATCTGTATGTCCAGATACTGTAATCTCACGAGGTGATGCTGAAACAAGTAAATTAGACATTTCTTTCGCAATACTTAACGATTCTAATTTTACGTCCGCTTTTCCGGAATCAAATAGTACATTTTCTAATATTGTCACCATTAATCCCTTTTCAGTTAATTTAGTTTGAAAAGAAGAGGATAATTGCTTTTCATTAATATATTGATCAATCTTTTTTTGTAATGCTTTCAATTCATCCATTTCTTTTTTTTCTTTTTCTCTAGCTTCTTCTTGTTTTTTTGCTTGTTCTGCCTCAAGGCTACTTGCTGATAATTCCTTTTCATCATTTGGCTTCTGATCGCTTAAAAACTCTTTATTTCCCGTCCCACCTGCTAATTCGCTTCGAAACGCTACTGCCATCTGTTTGAACTTCGCAGCATCTATACTACTCATTGCGAATAAAACGATAAACAATGCAAATAACAACGTTAACATATCTGAATAAGGGATTAACCAAGTTTCATCGATATGTTCCTCATGCTTTTTCTTTTTACTTCTTCTATTTTTTTTACTCCGCATTTTTTTCTGCCCCTTTTTCAAGCTTTTTACGCTCAGTTGCAGAAAGTGCACCTAAAATGCGGTTCTTCATAATAAACGGATATGTACCTTCTTGTAACATTAATAGACAATCAATAATTAAACGTTTTTTCTCTAATTCAGCTGCAGATTTTTGCTTTAATTTATTTGCAAATGGATGCCATAGTATATAACCTGAGAAAATACCAAAAATCGTTGCAATAAATGCACCCGAAATAGCGTGACCTAACTTGTCAATATCAGTTAAATTACCAAGTGCAGCTACAAGACCAATAACAGCACCTAAAACCCCTAATGTTGGTGCATATGTACCAGCTTGAGAAAAAATTGCAGCTCCCTTTGCATGCCTTTCTTCAATTGCTTCTAATTCAGCTTCTAAAATCTGTTCTAAATCTTCTGCAGATACGCCATCAATCACAAATTTCATACCACGCAAAAGAAATTCATCTTGAATTTTGTCCAATTGCTGCTCTAAAGACAAAATACCGTATTTTCTACTTTCAGATGTCCAATGAACAAACAATTCTAGCAACTGTTCATAACTTAAATCTTTTTTATTAGAACCAAAAAGAACTTTAAATAATTTTGGAATCTTTTTTAATTGATTCATCGGAAATGCGATACATACTGCAGCAAATGTACCAACAAAAATAATTAATGCTGCGGCAGGATTAACTAAGGCCATTACGTCAGCGCCCTTGACGACCATCCCTACTACTACCGCCACTACTCCTAAAATGATTCCAATAAGTGTTGCAAAATCCATTCCCATTCACTCCTAGTCTATACAAGAAGTTCTTTATTCTCGATAATCGCTACATCTTCTTATGTATATATATTACATAAAAAATGAATTTCATGAAAGATAAGAAATGAATTATATAAAAAAATACTACAATTTCACACATTTTCTGACATTTTCTTTGCATTTCTATTACGTTACGACTCTTATATTTCTTTTTCAGTAAACTAGATTTATAATAAACAACGATACACATTTTACTAAGAAAGGACTGTGATTACAAAGTATCATGAAAAAGATAATCATTATTTCTGCCACTACTATTGTAATCGGTATCACTTCTTTCGCTTACTTTGGTTCTAAATCGCCACTACAAAACGAGGCGAAAGCTGTGGAAAGTCAACAGCATAATAATCACCCAAAAGAAGAGATTCCTGCTTTTCCAAAAGCTGATCATAATGCAAAGAAGCTAGACAATGATTTTTCCGTTGTAACAAATCCAGAGTCTAACCTTGTATTAGTTAATAAACATCGAAAACTACCAGACGGATACATACCTGAAGACTTAACAAGACCAAACGTACCATTTACTAGTCCAAAAGATAAAGAAAAAACATTGCTGCGCAAAGATGCTGCAGATGCACTTGAAAATATGTTTGAAGCGGCAAAGAAAGAAGGACTTGAACTTACAGCCGTATCTGGTTACCGTTCATACAAACGCCAAAAATCATTGCATGATACATACGTTAGACGCCAAGGAAAAGCTGAGGCAAATTCAGTAAGTGCCATTCCCGGTACGAGTGAACATCAAACTGGTTTAGCAATGGATATTAGTTCAAAATCTGCTAAATTCCAATTAGAGCCTATTTTTGGAGAGACAGCCGAAGGAAAATGGGTTGCAAAACATGCTCATGAATTTGGCTTTGTCATTCGTTATTTAGAAGATAAAACAGAAACAACAGAATATTCATATGAACCGTGGCATTTGCGCTACGTTGGAAATCCCTACGCTACATACATATATAAACATCATTTAACATTAGAAGAAGCGATGAAAGACAAAAAATAAGAGAGCAACTTGCTCTCTTATTTTTCTTTCACTCTATCATTGTAGTAATTTTTTCTTCCACTCTTCAGGCCACGGTTCGCCTCTTCCCGTTTTTTTCGATGCTTGGACCATCATTCCACGACCAACTAAGCAAACTTCTCCTTCGGTATTCTTCACCATATAATGCAAATCTAATGAAGAATTCCCAACTGATCCCGCTTTTACATATACCTTCAACTGTTCATCAAAATATATTTGCTTAATAAAATTACATTGTAAATCCGCAACAACGATCATCGTTTCTGAAGATTCATGCGTCCATTCTTGCATAAATCCAAGTTCTTTAAACAATGCGATACGCGCTTCTTCAAAATAGGTAAAGGCAACGACATTATTTACATGTCCAAACATATCTACTTCACCAAAACGAACCTTTACAGGGTTGTAAAACGAAAAACCACTTTCCCATTGCTCAAAGTCTTCAATATAAGAAATCCTCTTCATTGTTCCCTCTCCTTTTCACCATTAAAATAAACAGAATAAACAGAAAAATAAAGTTATAAATATTGCCTCTTCGATATGAAGAGGCAATATTTATTAATAGTTATTGTCGCTACCAAAGAAATCTTTGAACGATTGAATTGTTGTATCACGGTTTAACGCCGCAATTGAAGTTGTTAATGGAATACCCTTTGGACATGATTGCACACAGTTTTGAGAGTTACCACAGTTTGCAAGTCCTCCATCACCCATAATCGCACGTAAGCGATCTGCTTTATGCATTTCACCCGTTGGATGCGAGTTGAACAAACGAGCTTGTGATAACGGTGCTGGTCCAATAAAGTCCGATTTGCTATTTACGTTTGGACATGATTCTAAGCAAACACCACATGTCATACATTTTGAAAGCTCATAAGCCCATTGACGTTTCTTTTCTGGCATTCTTGGTCCTGGTCCTAAGTCATACGTACCATCAATTGGAATCCAAGCTTTAACACGTTTTAGAGCATTAAACATGCGACTACGGTCAACTTGTAAGTCACGAACAACTGGGAATGTCTTCATCGGTTTTAAGCGAATTGGTTGTTCTAATTGATCGATAAGCGCTGTACATGATTGACGTGGTTTTCCGTTAATCACCATCGAACATGCACCACATACTTCTTCTAAACAGTTCATATCCCATGCAATCGGCGTCGTTTGGTTTCCTTTTGAATCAACAGGATTACGACGAATTTCCATAAGCGCCGAAATAATATTCATATTCGGACGATACGGAATTTCAAACTCTTGGTCAAACGCTTGCGCGTCTGGTCCGTCTTGTCTCGTAATGATGAGGCGGATTGTTTTCTCAGACATGTTGTTTATCCCCCTTCTCTTCACCCTTAGCAGCTACATCGTGTTTTGAAGAATAATCACGTTTACGTGGTTTAATTAATGAAATATCCACGTCTTCGTAATGGAATGCTGGTGCATTTCCTTCTCCTTCAAATTTTGCCATCGTAGTTTTTAAGAAGTTAGCATCATCACGATTTGGGAATTCAGGTTTGTAATGTGCCCCACGGCTCTCATTACGGTTATATGCGCCAATTGTAATAACACGCGCTAACTCAAACATATTTGCAAGTTGGCGTGTAAATGAAGCACCTTGGTTACTCCATCTCGCTGTATCGTTAATGTTGATACGTTTGTAACGAGCCATTAATTCTTCAATTTTTGCATCTGTTTCTAATAACTTTTTATTTTCACGAACTACTGTAACGTTATCTGTCATCCATTCTCCAAGCTCTTTATGAAGAACATATGCATTTTCATTACCATCGAGCGTTAAAATATTGTTAAATTTCTCTGTTTCGATTAATTCATTTTGTTCATACACAGTAGATGAAACAGCATCTGATGATTTAGAAAGACCCTTCATATATTCAATTGCATTTGGTCCTGCTACCATACCACCGTAAATTGCTGATAATAGTGAGTTCGCACCAAGACGGTTACCACCGTGCATAGAATAATCACACTCACCTGCTGCAAATAAACCTGGAATGCTTGTCATCTGCTTATAATCAACCCATAGCCCGCCCATTGAATAGTGAACAGCTGGGAAGATTTTCATTGGTAGTTTACGAGGATCGTCACCTGTAAATTTCTCATAGATTTCAATAATTCCACCAAGTTTAATATCTAGTTCTTTCGGATCTTTATGAGAAAGATCTAAGTACACCATGTTTTCACCGTTAATACCTAGTTTTTGCTCTACGCAAACATCAAAGATTTCACGCGTTGCGATATCACGAGGTACAAGGTTTCCGTAAGCCGGATATTTTTCTTCTAAGAAGTACCATGGTTTACCATCTTTATATGTCCAAACACGTCCACCTTCACCACGTGCAGATTCACTCATAAGACGTAATTTATCGTCTCCAGGAATTGCCGTTGGGTGAATTTGAATGAACTCACCGTTTGCATAATATGCGCCTTGTTGATATACAGCAGAAGCTGCTGTACCTGTATTGATAATGGAGTTTGTTGATTTTCCGAAGATGATACCAGGGCCCCCTGTTGCCATAATCACGGCATCAGCTCGGAAACTTCTAATCTCCATAGTTTGTAAGTCTTGTGCAACGATTCCTCGGCACACACCTTCATCATCAACAACAGCTCGTAAGAAATCCCAACCTTCATATTTCGTTACAAGTCCCGCTACTTCGTGACGACGTACTTGCTCATCTAATGCATATAGTAATTGCTGTCCAGTTGTTGCACCAGCAAATGCTGTACGGTGATGTTGCGTTCCACCAAAACGACGGAAATCAAGAAGTCCTTCTTCCGTACGGTTGAACATAACACCCATACGGTCCATTAAATGAATGATACCAGGTGCTGCTTCACACATTGCTTTAACTGGTGGTTGGTTCGCTAAGAAGTCCCCACCATAAATTGTATCGTCAAAGTGGATCCATGGAGAATCCCCTTCACCTTTCGTATTTACGGCACCGTTAATTCCACCTTGGGCACATACAGAATGCGAACGTTTTACTGGTACTAAAGAGAACAGTTCAACATTTACTCCTGCTTCCGCCGCTTTAATCGTTGCCATTAAGCCAGCTAAGCCACCGCCGACTACTATAAGTTTCCCTTTCATGCTCTCCCACTCCTTACTGGTTTGCTAGCTGTGGATCGATGAACGCTAATAATGCACTCACACCTACATAAGATAGACCTAAGAAAATAGCTAATGTTACATAAGTAGAGATTCTTTGTGAACGTGGAGATACTGTAATCCCCCAGCTGATGCAGAATGTCCATAGTCCATTTGCAAAGTGGAAAATTGTTGAAACAACACCAACTAAATAGAATGCAAACATAGCTGGATTGTTTAAAATATCTGCCATCATATCATAGTTTACCTCTTTACCTAACATTGCTTGAATACGAGTTTCCCAGACGTGCCAAGAAATGAAAATCAGTGTAACGATACCTGAAATTCTTTGGAAGACGAACATCCAGTTACGGAAATAACTGTAAGAAACCGCATTGTTCTTAGCTGTAAATGCAATATATAAGCCATATATAGCATGGTACAGTATTGGTAAAAAGATAATGAAAATTTCTAGCGCATACCGGAATGGAAGGAGCTCCATAAAGCCTGCAGCTTTGTTAAAAGCCTCTGCTCCTCGTGTTGCAAAGTTGTTTACAATTAAATGTTGCGTCAAAAAGACACCAACCGGGATGACCCCCATTAATGAGTGCCACTTACGAAACGTATACTCGCGGCCTTTCATGTCCCCATTACCCCCCTTGAATGATTGACTGCTGTTTTCAGATTAGTTTATGGCAATAATGTTTTTTCACTATTGGCATAAGAAAAACTGAAAAAATTATTCGAAATATTTCAGCATAATTTGATACCAAGTTCATTTTACTCCTATTTTTGTCGAAGCGTCAAGAAAACGTATACATAATTTGCATATAATTTGCCATTTCTTTTTTTCTTCTTATATATTCAGATTTTCCTAAAGAAAAATCTGTTTTTATAAATGAGAAATGTTATATAATAATCCCTATAGAAAGAGGGGAATATTGTGAGTAAAAATACAATCGATACAACATCTTTAGAAGATGTTTCATTGAACGCCTTCGCTTACGAATTGCTACGTGAAGAATTACTACCTGATTTAATCGGTAACGATCTAGATGGTATTTTATACTGGTCCGGTAGAAACCTTGCAAGAAAATATCCACTAGAAACAATTGAAGAAGTCATTCAGTTCTTTGAAAAAGCTGGCTGGGGCACTTTAAGCATTATTGAACATAAGCGTCGTGAAATGCAGTTCCAACTTAAAGGCACACTCATTGCTGAACGTCAAAAACAAAAAAGGCATTCTTCTTATCAATTAGAAGCTGGATTCATCGCTGAACAAATTCAAAAACAACGTAACGTCGTTGCAGAGTCCTACGAAGAAAAGAAAAAACGTTCAGACTCTATTACATTTCTTGTAAAATGGGATATAAAAGATCTCATCGAAGTGTAGCATTACCCGCAGTCAACTAGACATATAAGTTTAGTTGACTTTTTTGTATTTTCATTCATTTGAATTTATTTTAAATCTTCAGAAATTATACCAAAAAATAGAAGACGTTGTAAACTACAACGTCTTCTTATCCGCTAAATAAGTATAAATCGTCTCTGCGACATTTTTCGGCATACCCGCTTCGACAAATTCTGTTACAGAAGCCTCTTTCATCTTTTTTAGCGATCCGAAATGTTTTAACAATATCTTTTTTCGTTTATCTCCAATTCCAGGAATATCATCCAATGCTGATTGAATGACAGATTTCCCGTGTAATTGACGATGGAATGTAATTGCAAATCGATGCACTTCATCTTGAATGCGCTGCAATAAATAAAATTCTTGGCTATTTCTCTCAAGCATCACAGGTTCAGGTGGATCCCCAATAATTAAATGGGATGTTTTATGTTTGTCATCTTTTACAAGACCTGCCATCGGAATATATAAACCGAGCTCATTTTCTAGAATATCACTTGCAGCCGCCAGATGGCCTTTTCCGCCATCAATAATGATTAAATCTGGTAAAGGTAAGTTCTCTTTCAGTGCCCTTGTATAACGACGTCTCACAACTTCTCTCATAGACTCATAATCATCTGGTCCTTGAACCGTTTTAATTTTATATTTCCTGTATTCTTTCTTAGCTGGTTTCCCATCAATAAAAGCAATCATTGCAGAAACAGGATTTGTCCCTTGAATATTTGAGTTATCAAACGCTTCAATACGATAAGGCGTTTCAATTCCAAGCTGCTTCCCTAAATTCTCTACCGCTTTAATCGTTCGCTCTTCATCACGTTCAATTAAATAGAATTTCTCTTCCAAGGCAATTTTCGCATTTTTATTTGCTAGTTCTACAAGATCTTTTTTCTTACCGCGTTTCGGCTGTGTCGCCTCTACTTCTAAAAAGCGTTCTACTAATTCTGAGTCTATACTTCCTGGAACGACAATTTCCTTCGGCTTAAAATGACTGCTGTTTTCATAAAATTGACCGATAAACGTTAAGAATCCCTCTTCCGGTTCATCGTAGATTGGAAACATAGAAACATCACGTTCGATTAGCTTTCCTTTTCGAACGAAGAAAACTTGAACACACATCCACCCTTTATCAACTGCATACCCAAACACATCACGATCTACTAAATCACTCATAATCATCTTTTGTTTTTCCATAATCGCATCGATATGAGCAATTTGATCACGTAACTCTTTTGCACGTTCAAACTCTAGTTGCTCTGAAGCTTCATACATTTTTGTTTCTAATTCCGAACGAACTTCTTTATGTCCACCATTTAAAAACTTAATAATTTCATCTACAATTTCTTTGTTTTGTTCTTCCGTCACTTCTTTCACACAAGGTGCTAAACATTGACCCATATGATAATATAAACAAACTTTATCTGGCATATTTGAGCACTTACGAAGCGGATACATACGATCTAGTAGTTTTTTCGTTTCATGAGCTGATTGTGCATTCGGATAAGGGCCAAAATACTTTCCCTTATCCTTTTTTACATTTCGCGTAATAAGTAATCGCGGTTGTTTCTCAGCTGTAATTTTTATAAAAGGATATGTTTTATCATCTTTTAATTGAATATTATATTTTGGATCATGCTTTTTTATTAAGTTTAACTCTAAAATGAGAGCCTCTAGATTTGAGGAGGTTACAATATATTCAAAATCTACAATTTCTCCTACTAGCCGAAGTGTTTTCCCATCATGCGAACCAGTAAAGTACGAGCGCACACGATTTTTAAGCACTTTTGCCTTTCCGACATATATAACCGTTCCTTGCTTATCTTTCATTAAATAACAACCAGGTTGATCTGGTAAAATAGCCAATTTTTCTTTTAAATGTTCGTGCACTCGTTACCCTCCATTTCTACATGCTTAGCATTTTTATTTTCACATGAAAACATACTATGCCAAAACACCCAACATACGTTCTTTTATTGTAACGGAAAGGTGTAAAAAAGGAAAATAAAAAAAGCTACCAAATGGTAGCCCTTTTATTTTAGAAGTGTTTAGAAACTAATTCTACTAACGCTTCTTTCGGTTTGTAACCTAACGCTTGATCAACTACTTTACCGTCTTTTAATACGAAAAGAGCTGGAATGCTCATTACTTCGAATTGACGAGCAGTTTCTTGATTTTCATCCACGTCTACTTTTACTACTTTTACTTTTTCGCCTAGTTCTGCATCAATTTCCTCTAATACAGGAGCGATCATTTTACAAGGTCCACACCAAGGTGCCCAGAAATCTAATAATACAACACCTTCGCTAGTTTCAGCTGCGAAGCTTTGGTCATTTGCGTTTACAATTGCCATTTTATTTCCTCCTTCAAGTATATTCTACCAAGAGTATATCATTAACTTATATACGTGGCGAATAATATGTATCGTTATGTATTGTAACAAAAAAGTGTTCCTTTATACTATATAAAAATACGGATTAAATACTAAAAAGATGAGAGACAGGGGATCTCTCACCTTTTTCTATATATAGGGGTACTTCACTTGGAACTCAAGGGTACTCAAATCATGAATGTACTTTTAACTTTTTAAACTCTTCTGTTAAAAGAGGTACGACTTCAAATAGGTCGCCAACAATACCGTAGTCAGCTACTTTGAAGATACTTGCTTCTGGGTCTTTATTAATCGCAACGATTATTTTTGAGTTAGACATACCAGCTAAATGCTGAATCGCTCCAGAAATACCGCATGCAATGTATAGGTCTGGCGTAACAACTTTACCAGTTTGACCAATTTGTAATGAGTAATCGCAATACTCAGCGTCACAAGCACCACGAGATGCTCCAACAGCGCCGCCTAATACGTCAGCTAACTCTTTTAATGGCTTGAATCCTTCTTCACTCTTCACACCGCGTCCGCCAGCGATAATCACTTTTGCTTCAGAAAGATCAACGCCTTCTGCAGTTTTACGGACAACATCTTGAATGATTGTACGCAAGTCTTTCACATCTACTGTAATAGAAGACACGTCACCACTGCGAGACTCATCTTTTTCAAGCGTTGCGATGTTATTTGGACGCACTGTCGCAAATAAGATGCCGTCTGTTACAATCTTCTTCTCAAACGCTTTACCAGAGTAAATTGGACGAGTAAAGATGACATTTCCACCTTCAACTTCTAAAGCAGTGACGTCAGAAACTAGACCAGCTTCAAGCTTCGCTGCTAATTTTGGTGATAAATCTTTACCAAGTGCTGTATGTCCAAATACAATACCTTCTGGATTTTCTTCAGCATATACAGCTAAAAATGCTTGAGCATACCCATCAGATGTATATGATTTTAATTTATCATTTTCAACTGTCACAACGCGATCTGCACCGTAATGAATCAATTCATTTGCAAAAGAGGCAACGCTGTCTCCAACTAGAAGACCTACTACTTCACCGCCTTCTGCAATTGTTTTTGCTGCTGCTACCGCTTCAAACGAAACGTTACGTAGCGATCCATCACGAACTTCACCCATTACTAATACTTTACGAGCCATAGATTTTCCCTCCTGCATATATAATTTCGTATTTTATTAGATTACTTTCGCTTCTGTATGGAGCAACGATACAAGTTCTTTTACTTGATCTTGCAGCTCGCCTTGTAACACTTTTCCTGCATCTTTCTTAGGAGGCAAATAGATTTCAATTGTTTTTGTCTTTGCTTCCACATCATCTTCTTCTAAATCTAAATCATCTAATTCTAATTCTTCTAGTGGCTTTTTCTTCGCTTTCATAATACCTGGAAGCGATGGATAACGTGGTTCATTTAAACCTTGTTGTGCTGTTACTAAAACTGGTAAGGAAGTTTCAATCACTTCTGTATCGCCTTCAACATCACGCTCAATCTTCACGTTTGTACCGTCAATTGCAAGTTTTGTAATTGTCGTTACATACGGAATATTTAACGCTTCAGCTACACGCGGACCAACTTGTCCAGATGCACCATCAATTGCAACGTTTCCGCCTAAAATTAAATCTGCATCTTTATCTTTTAAATATTCAGCAAGCACTTTTGCTGTCGTAAACTGGTCACCATTCTCTACATCATCTTCAATATTAATTAATACCGCTTTATCGCAGCCCATCGCTAACGCCGTACGAAGTTCTTTCTCACTATCTTCGCCACCAACTGTTACGACAGTAACTTCTCCACCTTGTGCGTCTCTTACTTGAATTGCTTCTTCAATTGCATATTCATCGTAAGGGTTGATGATGAATTCCGCTTCGCCATCGTAAATTGCACCGTTTTTAATTACGATTTTTTCTTCTGTATCAAATGTTCGTTTCATGAGTACGTAGATGTTCATTCCATTTACCCCCTTGTTTTTCAGAAAGATTCTATCAATTCTAATTTTCTGTTAATTTATATTAAAAAAATAATTGAACTACCTGCCGCTAAATGAAGGCTTACGTTTTTCTAAAAACGCTGCTACACCTTCTCTTCCATCTTCACTCGTAAATACTTCACCAAAGATTTGAGCTTCGCGTTGTACACCTTCATAATAATGAGACGATTTCGTCGTTTGCAATAACTCTAGTACAGCACGAGTCGTCGCTGGGCTTTTTCCAGCAATCTGTTTTGCAACTTTAAGCGTATCATCTAAAAATGTTTCTTCAGCAAAAACTCCGTTAACTAGTCCCCATTTTAATGCTTCTGCACCAGTAATCGGTGTACTTGTTAACATCATTTCACAAGCTTTCGCTTTCCCAACATAACGCGGTAATCGCTGTGTACCTGCAAATCCAGGAATTAATCCAAGTGTTAATTCAGGTAAACCAAGTTTTGCACTTTCAGTTGCAAAGCGCATGTGGCAAGACATAGCAAACTCAAGGCCGCCGCCAAGTGCCGCTCCATGAATTGCCGCGATAACTGGTTTTGAACATTTTTCAACGCGCTCAAACGTAACTTGTCCAAGCTGCGCTAATTCAGTCGCTTGTTTCGCTTCAGTAACAGATGTAAATTCTTTAATATCTGCTCCCGCCGAGAAGAAGCGCCCTTCACCGTGAATAACAACAACACGAATGTTATCATCCTTCTCCACCTGATCAATTAATTCAGTAACGTCATGCATAACTTGTGAAGACATCGCGTTAGCTGGCGCATGATTTAACGTAGCCACCGCGATATGATCTTCAACTCTTACAGATAGGAATTTCAACATGATCCCTCCCATTATTGACGATAACCACAAGCTGCAATAAGTAGCCCATGTACCGTTTTTGAAAGTGCGACCAGATCATACTTATGATCGCTCATTACCCAATTGGTCACAACTTCATCTACTGTTCCAAAGATCATTTGTCTTGCCACGCGAACATTTAAATCCGCTTGGAATTCACCTTGCTTTATACCTGTCTCTAAAATCTCATCCATAACTTGTAAGTAGCCTTTTAATACTTCATTTATTTTCAGGCGTAAGTCTTGATTGGACTGTCTTAGCTCTAATTGCGTAACGATAGCAAGAGGATCATTTTGCGACAACAGCAAGAAGTGCGTTTCTACCAACATGAATAACTTCGATACAGCGCTTTCAATTCCTGCTGTTTTTTGACGAATTGTTTCGACAAATTCTCCCATCTTCTCTTGGAATAAGGATATTAATATATCTTCTTTATTTTTAAAATATAAATAAATCGTGCCATCAGCTACCCCAGCTTGCTTTGCTATTTTAGAAACTTGAGCTTGGTGGTACCCATTCTCCGCAATCACAATGACTGCCGCATCAATAATTTGATTGTATTTCGGTCTATTTTTCTTCACTTTACTGTCCCCTTCAAGAAGATGACTGAATGAATAGTCATTCATATTCTTATAATACTGACTATTTAGAAAAGTGTCAATCCTATTTTTTCAAAAAGAAAGGGCCTTAGCCCGTTTGCTCATCCTCATTCTTTCTTTTCTCTTCATCAATTAGGACACGGCGTAAAATTTTTCCAACTGTCGTTTTCGGCAGTTCATCTCTAAACTCATATACTTTCGGCACTTTATAGGCCGCTAAATATTTACGAGCAAACTGATTTAATTCTTCCTCAGAACACTCCGTACCTTCTTTTAACACAACAAACGCTTTAACTGTCTCTCCTCGGTATGGATCGGGAACTCCAATCGTCACTACTTCTTGCACTTTTTCATGCTCATATAATACTTCTTCTACTTCACGAGGATACACATTAAATCCACTCGCAACAATCATATCTTTCTTACGATCTTTCACATAGAAAAAGCCATCTTCATCCATGTAGCCAACGTCCCCTGTATGGAGCCATCCATCTTGCAGTACAGCTGCTGTTTCTTCTGGCTTATTCCAATACCCTTTCATAATTTGAGGACCTTTTACTACAATTTCACCGATTTCTCCCGATGGCAATGCCTCACCAGTTTCAAGCGACATAATCATTGCTTCTGTATCTGGCCACGGAACTCCAATACTACCTGGCACTCGCTTTTCCCATAAAAAATTACTATGTGTAACTGGAGATGATTCTGTTAAACCATATCCCTCTACTAGTTTGCCCCCTGTAACTGTTTCGAACTTTTCCTGTACTTCTACTGGCAGTGGTGCTGATCCACTAATACAAGCACGAATAGAAGATATATCGTATTCTTTTAAAAGCGGGCTATTTAAAAGAGCGATATAAATAGTTGGTGCCCCTGGAAATAATGTCACTTTATGCTTCTTAATCGCTTCAAAAACCATTTTCATATCAAATTTTGGAATAAGAACCATTTTGTATCCTTGCATAATGCTTAAATTCATGACAGCCGTCATGCCGTACACGTGGAAAAATGGAAGAACCCCAAGAACGACTTCTTCTCCTTCTTTGCAATTATATAACCATTGAACTCCCATCAAAGTGTTAGAAACGAGGTTTTTATGCGTTAACATAACGCCTTTCGGAAATCCAGTTGTTCCTCCTGTGTACTGTAAAAGAGCTAGATCATTTTCAGGATCACAAGGCACTTCAACATCCGTATTCACTTCTTTCTCTACTGAATTCCAAAGATGAATTGTTTCACTCTCTGATACTTTCACAACTAAATTCGACTGTTTTTTCTGCACAAATGGATACAATAGATTTTTAGGGAAGGGTAAAAAGTCCGCAATACGCGTTACGATAATATGCTCAACTTTTGTAGCAGATTGAACATTCGTTACTCTTGGAAATACTAAATCGAGGCAAAGAATTACTTTTGCTCCCGAATCATGAAGCTGATATTCTAATTCTCTTTCTGTATATAGTGGATTTGTTTGTACTACGATACCTCCTGCAAGTAATGTACCGTAATAACCAATTACAGCTTGCGGACAATTCGGCAACATAATAGCAACTCTATCACCCTTTTCCACACCAAGCTTTTGAAGATAATTTGCAAACCTCTTCACCTTATCATGGAAGTCCGAAAACGTAATATCCTTCCCCAAAAAGTGAAGCGCTTTCTTTTCTGGATAGCGAGAAGCCATCTGTTCTACATATTTATGAAGCGGCTGAATATCATAAGAAATCGTACTTGGAATTTCCTCTGGGTAACTTTTCAACCATGGTTTTTCCACCTTCATTCCCCCTTCAAATACATAAAAAATAAAGTGAAACTTTAATCAGTGGGGGGGGTTCTTCATCCCCCACTGATTATTAGTTGAACCAATCGGACTTTTATGGGCAGTTGATCCCCCACCTAACTTCTTTGCTTTCGCTGAATTTTGAGGGGGGGGTCTTACTGCCCATTAAAGTCGGATAAATGAATGTTCATTCATGAGGTTGTTTTCATTATATTATAGTCACCATAACGTTACAATCATAATATTCTGACTTTTGTATAACTATGCTTTACTTCATTAACTTCTTATTATATGTATAAACTCTCCTAATCTAAAAAAGTAAGAGAGTTATTATTTAGCTTAATCTTATTATCGTTAACACAGCTCCTGGTGTAGTTGTTGATAGTGTTGCAACAGCTAACACGCCAAATAGTTGCAAACTAATGGCATCTCCTGCTGCAAGAGTTGTAATAATTGTTGCGCTAAATGATGTCGTTGCTACAGCAGGAGAATTGATCGTCCCAGCAAGTGGTGCTCCATTAATTGTAATTCGTGAACTGACCAATAATGAAGCTGTTATATTAATCGAATATGAAATATAATAATTCCCAGCATTTGCAACCGTAAATACTGTATTTCCCCCGGAAACCGTAATACCAGGACCGATATTTTGATTATTCGGAAGCGGGACATTCGTTCCACCAAGAAGTACCGATATCGCTGTTCCCGACGTATTATTTGCAAATGCATACGTCGCCGTGATACTTGTACCTGTTGCCCCTGTTGATCCTGTTACTCCCGTTGGACCTGTTGACCCTGTCGATCCCGTTGATCCCGTTGAACCCGTTGACCCTGTCGATCCCGTT
>NZ_MACG01000076.1 GCF_001884035.1 Bacillus tropicus | reverse complement strand
ACCTGCTGCACCTGCTGCTTCTTGTAATTCCTCATCTGTTACCGTCATTACTACGCTTTTTAACTCTTCCATTTTTTTCACCTCCTTTAATTCCTAATATACAGTTTTACAAATAAATTGAAATTAATCTTAATTTTCATAATAGATAAACCTCAAATTAGCAACATACAAACACGCTATTTGGACAGTCATCCGTTACTGTACATAACCAACCGCAACCTGCTGCACCTGCTGCTTCTTGTAATTCCTCATCTGTTACTGTCATTACTACACTTTTCAACTCTTCCATTTTTATTTCCTCCTTAAGTTTAGAATACGTAATTTTATAAAAAAACAAATACATTCTAAAGATTCAGAATGAATAAACCTCAAATTAGCAACATACAAATACACTATTTGGACAATCATCTGTTACTGTACATAACCAACCGCAACCTGCTGCACCTGCTGCTTCTTGTAATTCCTCATCTGTTACCGTCATTACTATGCTTTTTAACCCTTCCATTTTTTTCACCTCCTTTCTACTCTTCGTCCTTGCGAGATTCATTATACATCAAAATTTATACATTAAAAGTATTTTTTTCAAAAAAATACTTTTAATACCAATTTTTCGTTCTGCTACAAGTTGTGGAAACAAAGATGAACTTCAGAAAAAATGGAGCATGAGGTATGCGAATAAAACATTGCGCTTTTTACTCACGAACCTTTTGAGATTAAATCATAAACTTAATGTAGCAGTAGATTGAGAGGAGCAAGTATCATTAACGAAATACTTTTTACGCGAAATAAAAATCATAAGATTCTCTCTTTTCAATCTTTTTCATCCTCGCGAGATTCATTATACATCAAAATTTATACATTAAAAGTATTTTTTTCAATAAAATACTTTTAATGGCAATTTAAAATGCTAATACAAATTTTGAAAGTAAAGGTGAACTACATAAGAATAGAGCAAGGATATACGAATAGAATATTGCGTTTTTTACTCACGAATCTTTTTATATTAACCCTTAAACTAAATGTAGTAATAATTTGAAAGGAGAAAGTATGATGAATGCATTAGTATCTGCAAAGAATGTGACAAAGATTTATAACAAGAATCAATTACCAGGACTTAATAAAGTGTCTTTTGATATTAAAGCGGGTGAGTTTGTGGGTATTATGGGGGCTTCCGGATCCGGAAAAACAACTTTATTAAATATCTTATCCACCATCGACACACCTACAGATGGTGATGTTTTTATAAACGGAGTCAATATCCAAACTCTTAACAATAATAAATCTGCAGATTTTAGGAAGGATTATTTAGGTTTTATTTTTCAGGAGTATTTCCTACTTGATAGTTTAACAGTAAAGGAAAATATTGCTGTTCCACTTACCTTGTTAAAAAAATCCCCAAAGGAAATTGAATCGACAATAGAAAATTTAGCAAAGCGTTTTGGGATATTCGAACAATTAGGAAAATACCCCAGTCAACTTTCTGGTGGACAAAAACAAAGAGTTGCAGCAGCAAGAGCTCTTGCGAAGCAGCCAAGTATCTTATTTGCAGATGAACCTACAGGCGCGTTAGATTCAAATTCTGCAACAGAACTACTTCAAAAATTAAAAGAGGTAAATGAGGAACTTCAAACTACAATTTTAATGGTTACTCATGATGCCTATGCAGCAAGTTTTTCGAGTAGAATTTTAATATTCAAGGACGGAAATATTATAAAAGAATTAAGAAAAAATACGCAAAATAGAAAAGAATTTTTTGAAGAGATTTTAAAGGAAATCTCTAAAATTGATGAAAATCGATATAACTAGGAGTATGAAAGGAAGGCAGGACTGTGGGATTATTTACAATAGCAAAAAAGAATTTAAAAAATAATTTTTCTTTCTATTCATTCTATTTCATATCAGTAGCTTTTGTATTAATGGTGTTTTTCTCCTTTATTTCTTTTTCCATGAACGACATTGTCATGGAAAAAATTTCATCTGATGGTAGAGTAGAAACAATGTCCAAAACAGTGGCAATCTTTGTTATGGCATTTGTACTATTCTATATGTCATACTCTAATACTTTCTTTATGAAAAAAAGAATGAAAGAACTTGGAATTTATTCACTTTTAGGATACCGAAAATCAACAATGCTAAAACTGTTAACTTTTGAAAATATTATAATTTGTCTGGCTGCTCTTCTTGTAGGAATTGCTTTTGGTTCTATTGTCCATAAAGGAATTGTGGCAACGATAATCAAATTACTAAAATTACAAATCGATACTTCTAAAGTACCACTTATTAATCCTAATGCAGTACTATTCACTTTTATTTTTATTTTTGCTGTTCTTTCTGTGCTATCTTTATCAAACTGGATTATTCTTCGAAAGAGTTCTTTACTAAATTTAGTCCGGATGGAAAAGAAAGAAGAAAAGAAAGTGAAAATTAAAACAAGTTTTTCCTTACTAGGATTATTCTTGATTTTAATCGGTTATTACTTAGCTATAGATATTACAAGAGGAACTGAATCCCTTTGGAAAACAATTGGGTTTTCACCAATCGCTCTTCTAACAATGTTAAGTGTAATACTAGGGACAATCTTCTTTATTCATTCTTTTTTACCCTATGTTATTCAAAAGCTGAAGAAAAATAAAACATGGTTTTATAAGGAATCGAATATTATTATCATTCCAAACTTTATATTTAAAATCCGTTCAAAAGCAAAAACCTTAATTTTATTAACCTTATTAACCGCAGGAACTTTAGCAATATTTAGTTCTACTCTACTGACACTTTACTATCCGGTTGCCGCTACAGAACGTATCGTGCCATCAGCGATTGAGTTTCCTTTGGAAGATAAAGAATTAACTAATAAGGCAATTAAAACTGTACAAGATACTTTTGGTAAAGAAAATACAAAATATACAGAAACAACTATTATCCACGGGGAATCTAATTCTACAAATTTACCTAAAGAATATAGTATCAAGAAAGAACACGGATTTGATCTTATCTCTGAATCAGCTTACAGGAAGTTAATACATATTCAAGATAAAAAAGTAGAGTTTGATAATTTAGCTAAAAATGAAAGCATTCTAGTAAAATATCGACCTGAAAAAGAAAATATAGATAAAGGGAAAATATATACTTTAAACTTAGCACCAACAACTAACGTAGATGTAAAAATAAAAGAAACTACATTACTTAATCCAATTGGCTTTGCAAATAGTGTAGGAACGCTTATTATTTCGGATCAACTTTATAAAGAAATAAAAACTCTAGGACTTACAGAAAAAACTATAATAAGTTTTAATGGCGTAGATATGAGGGATAACAAAGAAGTTTATGAAAAATTAGCTCCACTGTTTAAAGATAATATTTATTTTACAAGTAGTTACCAAAAAAATGACTATATTATTCAACAGAACAGTTCAACATTTTTGCTCATTAGCTTTGTTACTATCATCTTTTTTATTGCAACAGGCAGTATCCTTTATTTTCATAACCTTTCAAGTACGATGGCAAATAAAAGTGAATTTATAATACTAAAAAGAATGGGATATAACAAGAAAAAGATAAAAAAAATAATAAGCAAAGAAATCTTCACATTATTTAGTATTCCCTATGTATTAGGATTAACACATAGTATTTTTGCATTAATAGCCTATAAAACAGCTTTAATGGATGATCTATTAGGGAAAAACAGTGCCTTTGTATTACCTATTCTTTTTGCAGTAATTATTTTTACTGTCGTTTATATCGTTTATTATTTGTTAACAAAAAGAGCATGTTATAAAATTATATTTAATAAGAAAAATTAAAAAATCTACAGATAAAGCTGATGATAGGCAACAAACATCAGCTTTATCTGTATTTAATCTAGTAAAGGCAAGTGAGTTTATGAAAAAATACTATGAACAAAAACAAATTTTGATTTTAATTAATCAACTTTGTATGATTATTTTTTTATGTTATGAATTTTCAACAAATACTATTGTAGGAACAGCAAAATTGCTCCCATTAATGCTTATAACAATAATGTCCACCTATGGTGCATATATCAGTTTTGTAAACTTAAAAAACAATAACACGTTATCGCAATTTTCTAACTTAATTTTTTTTGCTTCATGGCAGTTTTTACTCACTCTTCATGAAGAACCAATCTTTCAAACACTTAGTATGCTACTTAGTGTATTAATTTTATATCAAATCGTCCAATTTTTACTCCTTTTCTTTTTTCAAAATTCTACCTATGATTATAAAAAAGTTAAAGATTGGATTTTACAAATTATATGTCTATTAACATTGGTTGCGAACTTGATAAGCAATAGGATCTTTTCCATTCTATATTCATTTCAATGGCTTATTAGTTTTAGTTGCATTATTTTCCTGTTCCTCCAGCATCGAAAACGAATTAGCTTTGTTTTTAAAAGTGAAAAAAAGCACTTGCTCAAATCTGTTACTGTTCTTATCCTCCCTTTTATTTTATATGCCGTGTTCTTTGCAGAGCGTCCGGAATATTTAAGTAACTTAGGATGGTATATTATAATTTTGTTACCTTTGTTTAGTATTCATGCAATAGCTTTTAAAAATCATATATCTATGAGAAAATATTTTCTTTTAAAAAAAAGTAAAATTGCTTTAATGTTTTTATGTTTTCTTACTTTCATTAGTTCACTTGGAGTATTATTTAAATTTAATATGATTACCTATTTCATCATTATACATACAATTATTTGGTTCATTGAGCTTTATTTCACATTATTATTCCAAGACACCAAAAACACTATCTCGAACTTAAATACAGAGGAACTAAAAACTTTGCCAAAAAATTCTTATGTCCATAACCTTATCCAAATAGCTAAAGAAGAGAAGTTAAAAAGTGGTTTTTCTGATTATTTACATGATGAAATACTACAAGACATATTAGCTGTTAAAAATATGATGAATAAATCTAGCAAAAAAGAAATTCATGAAATGATAGTAGAAACACTAGATAATTTAAACCACTCAATACGCATACAAATGCAAGAGTATCATCCAACTCTATTAAAAACACTCACATTAAAAGAAAACTATAGCAATTTACTTGAAATGATACAACAAAAATATAGAATAAAAAACATTGATATATCCTTTAAGTGTAATGAAGATTTATTTTTAGTTGAACCCTATCATCTTGTTGTATACCGAATTTTAAAAGAATTGGTAACGAATGCATTCAAACATTCACAATGCTCAAAGTTAATGTTAAATTTGACACAAGAGAATGACGAAATCAGACTTGTAGTAAAAGATAATGGAAAAGGTCTATCACCTACTCAAACCAAAATTCTTATTGAGCATAGGGGATTGAACTCAATTAAAGAACAACTATTTTTATTAAACGGTAAAATGACAATTTCAGATTGCACCCCTTCTGGTTTATGCATTACTATTCTTATTCCCATGAAAGGAGACGATTCCTATAAACATTTTATTAATAGATGACCATGCTTTATTTGCAAAAAGCTTAGAGATAGCTTTGGAGGATTATCCCGAAATAGATCAATTCCATTCATTACAAAATATTGAAAATGTCATTAAAATTATCAATGAATTTAAACCAGACATCACTTTACTAGATATTAATTTAAGTAACATCAGTAGTGAAGATGGTTTAGAGGTAGCAAAAATCATTTTAGATAGTAAATGTGATACAAAAATAGTTATATTGACAGGTTATGACTTACCTGTTTACCAGTATGAAGCTCAAAAATTAGGTGTAAGTGGTTTTATTAATAAAAACATTTTACCAGAGGCGTTATTGCAAATATTAAATGAAATTAATAAAGGCGCATATCACTTTCCAATATCTACAGAAAGTGTAGAGGAATTAACCAATAGTGAAAAACAAATTTTACAATTACTATGCGATGGTTATAAACGTAAAGAAATAGCTTCTATGTTATACGCCAGTGAACGTACAGTTTCCAATCATATTCAACATGTATTTGATAAATTAGATGTTTCATCCTCTTTAGAAGCTGTTACTAAGGGAATAAAACTGGGATATATTCAGCCTAATTATTAAAGATATTGTAAAGCAAATCTTATGAAAAAAACGCCTATATGAAATAGGCGTTTTTTCATAGTGTTGGGAAATCCTTTAGGGTTCCCAACACTATGTAATCTTTTTTGATTTTTAACGTATGAAGGAATCAGTGATTCATAAAAAAAACTAGAAACTTCCGAGGAAAAAACAGATAATCGAGTGATTACTTTAAAAGACAATAAAACAATCATTAGCTACTGTCAGACATTAATAAAAAAAGCAGCACAACATATTGTCATTTCGATGTAGGATGAAATGTATGAAGCGTTAAAAGAGGATCTATCTGTGGTAGCTGATAAAGTCACAGTACAAGGCATTACCCTGCATGTTGAAAATCCCATTAAAAATTTAGAAGCCCATCGTATAACAGCTTATACAGAGACCCTCTCTACAGAACATTGGTTTATTTTATCGATAGATTCTAAAGAAATGATTTATGGACCATCGCTTGAGGAGCGTAATATTACTTTTTATACAGATGCCCCCGTTCATATATACTTATTAGAGGATTATGTGTGGCATGATGTTTTAATAAATCGACTTGTCCGACGCAGACAAGATGACTTAGAACAATGGATTACTACAGAGAGAAGATCCTTGTTTATGGAAGAATAAGAAACATATTCAAAAAAATAAAGCATATGCGAATGGCTACTATATGGATGGATTAGCTATTTTGATTTCAATCGCAAGCTTTATTTTATCTAAAAAAGAGGTATCTAATGTACAAACAACTGGCAAAGAAGGTTAATGATTTATGCAATGTAGATAGTTTAAGTCTTGGAAAGGCATCCACAATAAATTTTAGTAATAAATATTTGAACATACAAACAGGTAGCACTTCATGACGATCGCTATCGAGGCAATATTTAGCATATTACTTTATACAGACGCCGCTACTTTCTCTTTACGAAAAATCCCCATTAACCCACCGACTTTTGCTTTACTTTTTACCATAACTGATCCAACGATACCCAAAATTAATAAAACAACGGCTCCTCACCCTAAACCTATAACACTATCTGCCCCTTCTACCTCCACAGCGAAAGCAACTCCACCAATCGGTCCTAATACCAATTCTGTTGTACGTTTCATTTTAAATATCCTCGACTTCCTTTATTTCATTCTCATTTACGCTTTCCCCGTAACAAATTTTCTTACCTTTTTTCAGTACATATAACATTAAAATTGACATAACACTTCATGCACCATATACTGTTAACAACAGTATACTGTCATTAACAGTATTAATTCTAATTCATTCTAGGAGGTATATCCATGAAACATACAGGAAGACATACAGGTGCATTTCTTTTATTATTTTTAGCAGAAGGTGATAACTACGGCGGGCAATTATTGCAAAAGTGCGAGGAAGAACTTCCCGTCAATCCAATCGATAGCGCCATTTTATATCGCACGTTAAAGAAATTAGAAAACGAAGGTGCAATTGAATCTTATGTAAGCACAGATCATCAAGACAAACCGAGAAAGATGTACAAAATTACGCCTGCTGGAAAGGAACAACTGGCAGATTTTCAAATGGATATTGAAGAAAAAATGAAGAACTTATCCTTTTTCTTAGGAAAATATAAAGACTTAAAGGAATCCGATCATGATTAACGGCGTAATTCTTTACACGTTAGCCATTATTCTTACGGGGATTTCTTTTATGAAGGACCGCAAGAAAACGAAAGATGCTTTAATGAAGTCGTGGAAAATGTTTCGCAACCTTCTCCCTGCGATGCTTTCCATCATGCTTTTCGTTGGCTTATCGCTTTCTATATTAACGCCGTCCTTTATCTCTTCTATCATTGGAGAACAGTCCGGATTGTTAGGTATTATGTATTCAGCAATACTTGGATCCATTGCACTTATTCCAAGCTTTGTCGTGTTTCCTCTTGGTCATACGTTAGTCCAACACGGTGCAGGCCTCCCTCAAGTTGCGGCACTTATGTCTACATTCATGTCAGTAGGCATTACAACCTTGCCCATGGAACAAAAGATATTTGGGCGAAGCTTTGCTTACGCACGTAATGCAGCTGCTCTGCTCATGTCTCTTCTATTCTCCTATATCATTTGGGTGGTGATGGTATGAAAAAACTAAAAAGATATCGCTTCTTTTTCGTCTTACTACTCGGGCTCTTTATATTAACTTTTATAAATCAATCTTTAGGATGGAGTGCATTACAACTAACAGGGAATAGCATTTTAGATATGCTGTTTCTCCTCCCCCCTGTCTTACTATTTGTAGGGCTACTTGATCAATGGGTGAAAAAAGAAACACTCATGAAATATATGGGTGAAAAATCAGGTATGTACGGAATCTTGTTTTCTCTATTATTAGGAGGCATTGCAGCTGGTCCCCTCTACGTCGCCTTTCCAATCGCAGCACTACTATTAAAAAAAGGCGCAAGCATTCGGTACATCGTATTTTTCTTAGGCGTTTGGACAACTGCAAAATTGCCAATTCTCGTGTATGAATTTTCTTCATTTGGAGCTACTTTTACACTCATTCATATTGGTTTTGGCCTAGTATTCTTCTATATTATGGGGCTTATTTTTGAGAGGTTTTATGATCAGGGGCAGTTGCTTCGGTATGATGTTACGGAGGAAATGTAGGATTAACAAACATTGCATAACAGACGCAGAAAATCGAACTGTCATTGAAGCATCTTTCATTTCAACTACTTAAAAGGAGGTGTCCCACGAGTCATTTTTTGACTATGTGACACCTCCTTTTTATTTTAGAAACATTACCGTAACTTTAATTTGATACAGTATAATAAATGTATAATACAGAAAATCCCATATACTTGTTTTGTAATATTTTTTGGAGGTGATTATCTTGAGTAAAAACGTCAATTTACTTCTTCAAATAGTAATTGGAATTATCATTATGATCGCACCTATTCTCATTACAGGGACTATGTATGATGTCACGAAAATGATGGGTGACTTATTAGTTGCAGAACTTATTATAAGAACACTTTCCCTCATTATTGGACTTTTAGTTATTAGTAAGGCTTTATATCGTTATTCTCAATAGTTCTTCATACTAAAAACAGACAATACATACACCACATTGCCCTTGGCTGTTTGAACCATTATTACGAAAAAAATATAAAAAGACATCTTTAATCATAAAGATGTCTTTTTATATAAACCTTAATTTTCGTTCTGTAAAACCCCTGCTACTTCTACTCCCTTTTTCTCTTCTTTTAAGAACAACGATACGATAAATGCAACAACGATAAAGACTAATCCAAGTGCAAATGCACCTTGGAATCCTGATGTTAAACCATTTAACTTCTCTACTGGATCCATTGGATTTGCGGAGCTTTCCATATACTGAGTTGTTCCTGAAGACATTTTTGAAATAAAGATAGCCGTACCAATTGCACCAGCTACTTGCTGCAGAGTATTAAACAGCGCTGTTCCGTGCGGATATAGATCTGGTGTTAATTGATTTAAACCGTATGTTTGTGCTGTCATGACAAACATGAGTCCAACCATTAATACGCTGTGCATCACAATAATTTGTAACATTGATGTGTCAGGCGTAATGCCTTTAAATAAGAACATTGCAATCCCTACTAACACAATACCGGGAACGATAATAACTTTCGGACTAAATTTATCAAATAGTTTTCCTGCAATTGGTCCCATTATAGCGCTAATAATACTTCCCGGAAGCATGATAATTCCTGATTTAAAAGCTGTAACGAGTAAAACGGTTTGCAGAAACATCGGTAATAAAGTCATAGTTGAGAATAACGACATCATCACAATGACGATTAATCCAACTGATAATGTAAACATCGGAACTTTAAATGCGCGTAATTCTAAAATTGGATTCTTGATTTTTAATTGTCGCACGACAAAAATACATAATGAGATAAGCCCAACAATTAAAGCACCATATACTTTCGCATCAGACCATCCTAAGTCACCTGATGCACTAAAGCTATACACAAGTCCGCCAAATCCTAATGTCGATAAAAGGATAGATGGATAATCTACTTTTGGTCTTGTTAACTCTGAAACATTTTGAATATACTTCATTCCAATCATAATGGAAATGATTACGATAGGAATAACAATATAGAATAACCAGCGCCAATTTAATGAATCCACAATTACTCCAGATAATGTAGGGCCAATTGCTGGAGCTGCCATCATCACAAGTGCGATTAATCCCATTGTGGCACCACGCTTTTCAGGCGGACAAATAATTAAAATCGTATTCATTAATAACGGTGAAATTAACCCTGTCGCTACAGCTTGGACGATACGGCCAATTAATAAAACAGAAAATGTCGGTGCAAATCCCGCAATTAATGTACCAGCTAAAAACGTTACCATAGCGATCAAAAACATTTGTCTCGTTGTAAGCCATTGCTGAAGTAACGCTGTAATTGGGACTAAAACCCCAACCACCAACATGTATGCTGTAGAAAGCCATTGAATCGTTGAAGCTGTTACGTCGAATTCTTTCATTAATACTGTTAACGCATTACCAAGTAACGTTTCGTTTAATAATGCAACCATTGCCCCTAAAAGTAATGCAATTAAAATGGGGGTATGTTTCAAATTAGAAGTATCAACTTTGCCACTTACAGGGCCCTTAGTTGTTATATTCATTTGCAAATTCTCCTCCTGTTTCTTACTTAAAAAACTTTAAATATACCTAAACACATGTAATATAATATACATATGTAGATTAAAAAGGGAGAATCAATTTTCAGCCACTGTATATTTAATCTACAAAAAAGGAGAATTGTAGATGAACGATAATGAAAAACAAATTGATTTACGTATTAGACGTACACATAAATTACTATGGGATTCCTTATTCGAATTAATGACACAATCAAAACAGAAATATAGTACGATCACAATTAACCAAATATGTGATCGCGCAATGGTACACCGAACAACTTTTTATAAACACTTCGAAGATAAAGATGCTTTATTAACATTTGGATTTAAACGATACGGCAAGATGATTGCTGAAATACCGGTCTCAGATCGATTAAGTAAACCATTTCAAGTAATGGAACAATTCCTACATCATGAAGAAATCGGTAAAATATTAGAAACGCAAATGTCTGATGAACAATTTATTAGTCGTGCACATTATTTAAGTCACGAAACGAGAAAACAAGAAATAGAAGCGTTAAATCAACTGTGTAAAAATCATACGATGCCAAATGATTTAATCATTGAATTTTATTCAGGGGCAATTACCTCATTAAACGCATGGTGGTTTAAAAATGAAAGAAAAGTTTCTGCTGCTGAAATGGATAGGTATCTCCACCAACTTATTAACCGGGATATTTTTCAGTTTGAAGAGGCATAACTTCACCATATAAAAAACGCCTATATGAAATAGGCGTTTTTTTGTACATACTACATACCAATCTTCTTCAAATTCTAACTTTCAATAATTGAAAGCATATGTGACATTTTGAATCGATAGATTCATAAAAAAACGCCATCCTTTCTGTATATTTCTACAAAAAAAATAACGTTTTCTGTGAATTATGGATATAAATTCAGCTTAGATTGATAGTGATATATAGTGACCCCAACTACTTTAAAAATATTACTTTACATCTAAATTTAGCACAAAGATTTATTCCCTAATCTCCAGCTAAACCAGCGTGCATGACCGTCCGTTTCTCCGACCGTTTCATTGTATTCTTTACCATTAATAAAATAATCAAGATGAAGACCTCTATCCCACATGTTATTGTAAAGATGGAAAACATCTCGTTTCGCACCAATTTCTTTAATCTGCTCTACTAGTTTATGCTTTTCACTCTCTGGTATTTGATTCGCTACATGTGTATGGAAAACACAAATCACTGAACCCTCTGGAATTTGTTCTGCAATTTCAGAAAGAAGAGATACCCCATCTCCTTCTATAAGTTTCACTGATTGTTCTTTTAAATAAGTTGCTGCATGATCGAACATTTCAAGCCTTTCTTTATGCTCTGGCCAAATGAGCGAGCGTAACCATAAATAATCTTCCTCATCATTCAAATCATTTATATGTAAATCCAGTCCAATGACCGCATTTCTCAATATTATAGACCCAGCATAGGAAGGTGCTTTCGAGTATGATAAGTGAGCGCCAATACAATGCACTGTTTTAATTCATCCAATGGTATTTTATCATTTACAGCAAATACAATCGCTCGATTACCTTCATAGTTAAATATATCTCTATAAACCTCTTTAAATGTATCAACTAACCTTGTATTACAGTTAAAATACATAGCATATTGATCTGGACTCGACTGTTTCCAGCCTATTCTGATTGTACTTCCTTTTTTTGCTATATAACTAGGTTCTCCCCATTTTAGTGTTTCCTCCACATGATCAATACCTTCTGTCTCTATTGCCGTATCTAAAATTAACCGGCGAAGAACCAATATTCTCGACTGAATATGTTTAGGATACTGCTTGAATACCTCTTCTACCATGATGTTACAAATTGTACTCATCTTATTCATTCCCCTTTTTAAATAACAAACTAATTAACAAATACTTTTAGATACTTCATCGTATAAATTCAGTTTTTTAATAAATTTCTAAAAGCGATTCAAATGGTTTATTACAACTTGAAAGCTATCTTATCGAAATATAAATTTCTGCTTGTCCGTCCTTTGGATTAATATCCCTGTTATAATATTCAAAATCACCTGTGAATGCTCGTTTATTACCTGGCTGCTGTGACCATTGCCAAATATCAGACCAAGTACGCTGTATCATCTCTATAATTGGTCCACGTTCTGTAACGAATACAGCATATTTTGCAGCAGGAACAGTAAATACTTTTATCTCGTCTAGGTATTGAAACTGTAATGCTTCCCGTATTTGTACGCTAACCATTACTTCATAAAGTCCCGCATCCCCCTGCTCGTAGTTAAAGTAACAACTATAAAAACCATCTTCTTGTATACTAGCCCCTAACTTTTCACCAATATTTTGCGAATGGAATTGTTCAAATAACTTACTAATTTTACCCTCCTTACTTAGTTCAGTTTTATTTGTTGTAACAGTACTAATCCCAGCTAACATAAAAGATGGTATTTCCTCAATTCGGGCAGGTTCAATTTGTTTTTTAGTAGTTATGCCTTCATTCGATACATGTTGCCATTCAGTCATGCTTTTTTGTTCATTTAGTTTCATCTTTAATCATCCTCTTTATTACAGAATGAAATCAGTATAAAACAATAAACCTGACAACTGACTGTCAGGTTACTTTGTCAGATTTATAAATTTCCGCTATTTTTTCCGCACGACTAGCAATGATTCGCCGTAAATGGTAGGGCTCAAGCACCTCTACCTGATGGCCCAAGCTAAGAATAAAACTATAAAGCCATTCATTTTCGGGATATGTCTTTTTTACGAGCCAACTACCATCCTCATCTGGCAAAAGTGCTTCAATGCCAAACCAATCTTCTGCTAAATGACGAACTTCATTTTGAAAACGTAGGACAACTTCTGGTACATTAGATGGCCTGGATTTACACTTTCCGTTGATACGCTTCTGAGTAGCGATATCTCGACGAATGAAAGTTATTTCACGGTCTATTACGAGCTGTTTCATTCTTTTTAATTTAAAAAGACGGAACTCATCTTTCCCTAAACAATAAGCTTGTAGATACCATTGCCTTCCTTTGAGAATGAGCATATGTGGTTCTACTACTCGCTGGGAAATTTCACCTTCTGCATTCGAATAGGTGAAGCTTACTAATACACAAATATCTAACGCTTCTTCTAATAGTTCTAGTTTCGGACGGAGATATTCAATGCCATCCCAAGGAGAGTAGTCGATTAGTATGCGATTTGTCTTATGTTGAAATTCCTCTTCATGTGTTGGCAATACGATACTATGTATTTTTTCTACTAGTCGTTGGTGTTGCTCTCTACCATAAGAAGTGGAGATACTCCGGAGGGCAGTAACGATAGCAGCAAGCTCGTCATTTGTTAAGATATTTCGATCCAACCGATAACCTTCCGATAAACCAATACCACCATTTACTCCTTGATAGGTGACAATTGGGATGCCTGCTGCATTAATGGCATCAATATCCCGGTATATCGTCCGAATAGATACCTCAAACCGCTCCGCTAACTCCTTAGCTTGTACCATACGACGGTTCAGCAATAGAATAATGATGGATAAGAGCCTTTCCAGTTTCAAAATATGTAACCTCCATTTCGATCGTTACTGTTACTTTTTCACCCCAGTGCTTTTCGTTCCAAGTTTTTTAAATTAAAATACTTTGTCTTCATATAAGATAGCTACTATAAATGGACATATGCCCATTGTGTATGAACGGTTTTCTAGTTTTATTGAATCAACTCTTCATCCAATAAGCATATGTGACCTTACAAAGGAATGTCCTTCTCATTTAATAACTTCTCCCATGTATGGGGTAGCACCACATGCCCATCAATTTAAGAATACAAATCAGCCCCAAAACGAAAAAATGAGCTTTTTTATTACAAATTAGCATAAAATCTTGTTCTGGGGGGTAGTTATATTTTCTTAGCTTGATAGCGATGCGTCAGTACCCCTGTTCGAGAAAATTTCCTCATAGTCTTCCATCTTCCCTATATATGTAAATTTTATCATAAAAACCAAAAAATGAATGATTACAAAATAAACTTTCTGCAAGTTTATGGGTTATTTTGAATGTGAATTTTGTAATGTCGGACCTTAAAAACGATATTTTGATGCAAAGTTATGGGTTATTGGTATGTAATTCTATGAGTTAAGTCACAAAATGCCCTTTTTCTTTTGATGAAATATCAACACTATTGTTGAACACAGCTAAATAAAAAAAAGCCTGTATCGATAATTACTTGGCAATCGAAGATACAGGCTTTATATTTTAATCCTTAATAAATACTATATATATTTAACGGTCCGGCAAACTTAGGGTTCATATCACAGCATATCCACCTTTTATTAAGATGGACCATAACCAATAAGATGAGCAATTATAACTGCTAGTAAACCAATTGAGTATTCAATTAGAATTAAAGGAAGAATCCACCTTGCCCACCTTGTCCATGAAATTCCTGCAATTGCTAATCCAGCCATTAGCGTACCACCTGTTGGAAAAATAATATTTCCAATACCATCAGCGAATGAAAAGGATAATACTGCTGTTTGGCGTGTAATGTCCAATAAATCTGCAAGTGGCGCCATGATAGGCATTGTCAACATCGCATGACCACTACCTGATGCTAAAATAAAATGAATCGCTACTTGGAAGTTGTACATTCCAACAACACTTAAAAAAGGAGACACATGTTTCATTTCTTCCGACACTTGATACAGTAGCGGGTCTATAATATGCCCTTGATTTAATACAACTAAAATAGCACGTGATACACCAATGATTAAAGCGCCGCCAATTAAAGATGCCGATCCTTGTGTAAAAGATTCTACAGTATCATCAAGAGATATCTTGCCGAGTATTGCAATGATTATCGTTAAAATAATAAATAAGGCTGCAATTTCTTTTATATACCACTCGTACTTAATAACACCAAATACAAGAATAATATAATTGATTAAAAAGGCCGTTAATATCCATTTATGTCTTTTTGTTAACTCTACTTTCGCTGTTAGTAAGCTGTCTTGCTTATTTGTATCGAATTTTCCGTAAATTCCACTTGCAGGATTCCTCTTTACTTTCATAGCATGACGATAGACGAATGTAACCGCAATTACATATATGACTACGAATAAAATGAGGCGGAACCCCATCCCCGAATACATAGGAAGGCCCGCTATCCCTTGCGCAAGTCCAACTGTAAACGGATTCATAATTGCAGTTGTAAATCCGACGGACGCTCCTACTAGTACCATCGCAGTTCCTGTTATCGTATCAAAACCAACCGCAAGAGCTAGCGGAATAAATAGAGGTACATACACTAAAGCTTCCTCAGCCATTCCCATTAATGACCCGCCAAGTGCAAAGAACAGCATTATTATAGGAATCATTAACTTTTCACGGTTAGCGAGTTTTTTTGCCATCGTTGAAACAAGAGCCTCAACTGTACCGGATGCCTTTAATACACCAAAAAAACCTCCGATAATAAGAATAAAAAAGATAATATTAGCAGCTTCTACCATCCCTGTCGGAATAGATTTTACCGTATCAAAAAATCCAAGTGGCGTTGATTCAATCCATTTAAATGAATCTGGATCTACTGTTGTATACCCATTTTTTTCAATTTGTTCATATTTTCCTGCTGGCAATATATGTGTAATAACAGCCGCAATAACTAACAAGACAAGTAACATTGCAAATACGTTTATTTTCCATTCTTTTTTTTCCTTTTTTTCTTCTGGCTCAAATGAAACTGCCTTTTCTGATACTTGACTCATATACCAATCCCCTTTGCAATAAAGTGAAACTTTAATCATTGGGGGTGTTCTTCCCCCAATGATTACTACTTTTACAGGCAGCCGGCAGTCTGGTTTCCCCACAACCATGACATCACAAGCTATCCATCCATTCTTTTATTTATAACACGCTAGGATTTAACTACCTTTTTACTAATTTCATTTACAAACTGGTTAAATAAACGTTGCTGCAAGACATCCCTTTCCGACATCATTTCTGGATGCCACTGAACTGCTGCTACATAACGATGAGCCTTGGATTCAATAGCCTCTATCACACCATCAAAGGACCATGCGCTTGCCTCAAAATCTTTTCCCAATGTTTTCACTGCTTGATGGTGAAAAGAATTAACCATTAAAGATTTTTGGCCAATAGCCTCATAAATTTTTCCCTCTTCCAGAAGATCTACGGAATGAGAGCCTTGCCATTTACGGAACTGTTCTCGAACATGGAAATATTCTGGCCCCATCTCGTGCTCTAAGTCTTGATAAAGAGATCCACCAGCTGCAACATTTAACACCTGTAATCCTCGGCAAATTCCTAGAATAGGAATATCTTTTTCTAAAGCCTGCTTTGCCAGATTTAATTCAAAATTATCTCGTTCTTCCTCTACAGTACCTATATATGATTTTGGAATATCACCGTAATAAACTGGATTGATGTCCGCGCCACCAGCCAATAACAATCCATCTAATTGATTAAGTGTGGACTCAATTTGATCAACTTCCTCAATTGGAAGTAGAACAACCGTTGCACCTGCTCGTTGAAGTGAACGAATGTAGTCATAAGAAAAGATAGCCATATCTTGGCCTGGTAGCCCTCGTAAGCCCTCCTTCCCTATTTCACTATGATCAATATAATACCCAGTAACACCAATTAGTGGTTTCATTTCCTCTCACCTCATAATTTAAATGGTTTCGTTGTCTTTATCTGTTGAAATTGTATACTCTTAACCTCCCTTTTCTAGCAAGTGGTAAAGAATTAAATATGTAAATTATTACTCTACTCATTTCATTCTTTCTTTACACACCATTGATATAAGCAAATATCATGCCAACATTAAAATTAAAGTGATCATTTACATATTTTTAAATATTTTGTCGTTTAATCAGTGTTTACTATATTGAAATGTATTATAATTGGTTATTAATTGGTTACATAATAACCAATTAATAACCAACTTTAGACCAATTACATTCAACTAAAGAGGTGTTCTATGAACAAATTTGAAAACAACCACATTGTATTGATCACCGTTTTAAAAGAAACACGAAAAGCCCTACATCAACAACTAACGGAGATGGTAGGCGACCTCATAGATATCGAAAGCTTTTCTGTAGAAGAAACTATTCCAAAAGTATTTCATTCTACATTAATTGTGTTACCGAATACATTTACGATAGAAACGGTTAAAGAATTTATTGGGGAAAATTGCGAAGTAATAATAGCAAAACGAACATTAAATTATGAAAACGTGGACCAGCTTTTATTTTTACCAGAAGGAACACAAGCTCTATATGTGAATGATAACCATGAAACAGTATACGAATCAATTGAAACGATGCGTCAATTGGGGCTGAACCACATTGAATATTCCCCATACTATCCTGGAAAAACGAATATACAAATGATCAAGCTCGCAATTACACCTGGCGAACTTGAAATTATCCCTGACTTTGTAGAAAAAGTAATTAATATTGGTCATAGATTAATAGATATTACTACAATCATGTCCATCCTAGATCGATTTCATTTAATGGAGGAATCAGGTAACCACGTTTCTGAGAGATACTATCGAAAAATAGTAGATTTAACAAAGAATTTAGCTAAAGCTCATCGACAACTTCATCAAGTTATTGATGGTGTTGGTGATGGCATACTAGCTATTGATTATGAAGGAAGAATTGTTGTCTTTAATGAATTCCTGGAAAGCATGCTGAAAATAAAAAGCAAAAATGCTATTGGTCATCCTATTGATGCCATTATTGATAATATTGATTTAGTGAACTTCATCCTTTCGAATAAGCAACAAGAAAGCGGGATATTTGTTGTAAACGGCTTGGATGTAATAGTGGAACGCCTACATATAAATGATCAATCAATTATTGTTACTTTTAGAAATGCCCTTAAGACCATCGGATTTGAACGTAAATTGAGAAAAGAATTTGTCAAAAAAGGTTATGTAGCAAAATACAATTTTCATAATATCGTTGGCATTAGCTCTACTATTCAAGACACGAAACAAATTGCCAAAAGGTTAGCTAAGACTGATTTAACTGTATTAATTGAGGGTGAGAGTGGTACCGGAAAAGAGTTGTTTGCAAGTGCTATTCATAATGCTTCTCTGCGAAATAGCGGTCCTTTTCTCGCTGTTAACTTCAGTGCTTTATCGGATGATTTAGTCGAGAGTGAATTATTTGGTTATGAAGACGGAGCATTTACCGGAGCAAAAAAGGGCGGGAAAATGGGATTATTTGAACAAGCAAATGGTGGCACTATTTTTTTAGATGAGATTGGGGATATTAGCCTTAAACTTCAAGCACGACTACTTCGAGTATTGCAGGAAAAAGAAATTATGCGTGTTGGCGGAAGCCAAATTATCCCGATAGACGTCCGGATTATTGCAGCAACCAATAAGGATTTACTGAAAATGATCCAAGAAAATGTGTTTAGAGAAGACTTATACCATAGGCTTAAAGTACTCTTTATACACCTTCCCGAATTAAGAGCGCGTCGAAATGACATTGAATTATTAGCTAAACATTTCGTTGCCCTATCGGACCCTAAAGTCAAAATCGAACAAGAATTAATTGAAGAACTTCAAGGATATCCATGGTACGGAAATGTAAGAGAACTTAAAAATACGATAGATTATATGCTTGCTGTCCGTACCGGAAACCAAATAACAAAAAATGATTTGCCTAATCAACATTATTTTCAAAAACCTCCACATAAGAAAACAGATAGCGATCAGGTCGAGAGTATAACATCCTTTTCTTCAAGTTCAAACGCTCTTGATAAAGAATCACTTTTCATCCTTACCCTCATCATGAATTATGAAGAAACAGGAAAAGCGATTGGAAGAAGAATTATTTCTGAAAAGAGTGAAGAAGTCGAAATAAAATTAACTGAGGCACAGGTTAGACACCGATTGAACTTCCTAAAAATGAAAGGGTATTTGCAAATAAAAAGAGGTAGAGCAGGAATTAATCTAACAAGAAAAGGTTTGGAGATTCTACGTAACCTTTGATTACTTATCATCGGTGTTATTAGTTAAGGTTCGGATTTTCAGATACATAGAGGCTGTTTTATAAACAGCCTCTTTCTTATGGAATAAATCGTCGATAAATTTAAGTTACAAATATTCAGAATTAATATTAAAATAAACAATAGGGATAGGGGTATGTGATTATAAAATTTATACATAACGAGGGAATAGAAATGAAACTACAATTAAAAGCGGATTTAATGTTACTATTAGTTACATTTTTTTGGGGTGCATCCATCTTACTTACAAAGGTCGGACTTGAAGGCATAGAAGAATACAATTTAATCGCATTACGATTTATTATTGCCTTTCTTTTATCAGGTTTAATATTTTACAAACATTTATTCAAAATCGATTTTGAAACGGTAAAATATGCATTTATACTCGCTTCTGTCTTATTTATCGTTTACATTTTCGCGACTTTCGGCACAAAGTATACGAGTGTTTCTAATGCTGGTTTCTTACTCTGTCTCACAGTCATTTTCATTCCAATATTATCAGCTATATTTTTAAAACACATTCCGGAAAAGAAAGTTATAGTAGGAATCATTTTAACGATAATAGGAATCGGCTTATTAACATTAACGAGCGAATTCAGGATCGGTAACGGCGATATATTTTGCATACTATCTGCCTTATTTTATGCGATTCACGTCATCATTACCGGAAGCGTAACAAAACATGTGAATTCCATTGCACTTGGAGTAGTGCAACTTGGTTTCGTCGGCCTATTTAGTCTTATTTTTTCATTCATTATCGAAACGCCAAAGCTTCCTAGCACAATCAACTCATGGCTCATCATCTTAGCCTTAAGCATATTTTGCACCGCAGTCGCATTCATCGTGCAAGTGATTGCCCAGCAATACACAACGCCTACACATACCGGACTTATCTTTTCATTAGAACCTGTCTTTTCCGCAGGCTTTGCTTTCGTTTTCACAGGTGAAACACTTACAGGAAAAGGATACTTAGGGGCGACACTTATATTAGTCAGTGTGTTGATTGCTGAGGTGGATTTTAAGAGTTTATTACGAGTTAATTATAAAAAGAATGTAGAATAGATAAAACATCCCCCGGGAAAATATTCGTTACTATTATTTTCATTCCCTTTTAAATGAGACTTTTTTAGATGCTATCTTCGAATAAGATAGCATCTAAAACATGTTACAAGGAATTATTATATTTATGTAGCCTGCATAATTAACCTTTTCTACATTACTTACTGCACATAGTCATACAGATTTTTCGCTAACAATAAACAAGTTACTGTAATGAAAAGAGCACGAACATACCCGCTTCCTTTTTTTATAGCAAATCTGGAGCCGGCGATCCCTCCAGCAATTTGAGCAATCCCCATTATAAAACCATACGCATAGTTTACTTGCCCTACATACATAAACATCAACAATGCACCAACGTTACTTCCTAAATTAAGAAACTTCGCCGTACCTGCTGCTTTTAAAAAATCATACCCAATAAATAAAAGAGAAAACATTAAAAATGAACCTGTACCAGGACCTAGAAATCCATCATAAAAACCAATAGCAAAAATAAAAAAGGTAAAAATAATGACGTGTCGACCAGATAATTTTTTATGAGTGGAAATACTTCCCCAATCCTTCTTGAATATCGTATAAATAGCGACCACACCAAGCATGATCAGCATTAATGGCTTTAATACTTCTGGATTCATTAAATGAACGGTCCATGCCCCTATTATGGAACCTATGAAAGTGATTGGAAATAATTTAAACGCCGATTTCAAATCAAGATTACCAGAACGATAAAACACAATATTACTAGTTGCACTCCCCATTGTTGATGCTAATTTATTCGTGGCTACTGCACTTGCTGGATTCAATCCTGTAAATAATAAAGCTGGTAAGGCAATCAATCCACCACCGCCTACAACTGAATCAATAAATGCAGCCACAAACCCAAAAACAATCAAAATCATTAATACAGATGGGTCTAAATAAAAATCCATACTAGTAGCCTCCCCTTTAGTCACTATTGTAATAGTAACTATCAATTTGCTAAATGTAAAGAGTTATTGTAACGTTGAAATATAAAGTGAAACTTTAATCAGTGGGGGGTTTTGTTCATCCCCACTGATTATCAGCCCTCACCAATCGGGCTTTTACGGGCAGCCCGACCCCCGCCTAACTTCTTTGCTTCCGCTGAATTTTGAGGTGGGGGTCTTACTGCCCGTTAAAGCGGGATAAAAGCAAACATCGGAGGACGAAAAAAAGTGGACTACATAGTGCAACAGCTTAAAAAAATTGGTTTTAATGAATATGAAGCTAAATCTTATGTATCTCTTGTTAAACAAGGGCCTGTCACAGCCTACCAAGTGAGTAAAGATTCGGGTGTCCCAAGAGCGCGAATTTATGAGATTTTAGGTAACCTTGTAGAAAAAGGAATTGTCATGAAGGAAGAAATAAATGACACCACTCGCTATTCACCTCTACCTGTTGAAATCTTTTTACAAAAGGCGCAATCAGAATGGCAGTCTACTTACGAAGGAATAAGTGATTCATTAAAAAAACTAGAAACTTCCGAGGAAAAAACGGATAATCGAGTCATTACTTTAAAAGACAATCAAACAATCATTAGCTATTGTCAGACATTAATAAAAAAAGCTGAACGACGTATTGTCATTTCGATGTGGGATGAGATGTATGAAGCGTTAAAAGAGGATCTAGCTGAGGTAGCTGATAAAATCACAGTACAAGGCATTACCTTGCATGTTGAAAATCCCATTAAAAATCTAGAAGCCCATCGTATAACAACTTATACAGAAACCCTATCTACAGAACATTGGTTTATTTTATCAATAGATTCTAAAGAAATGATTTATGGCCCATCACTTGAAGAGCGTAATGTTGCTTTTTATACAGATGACCCCGTTCATATATACTTATTAGAGGATTATGTATGGCATGATGTTTTAGTAAATCGACTTGTCCGACGTAGCCAAGATGACTTGGAGCAGTGGATTACTGCGGAGAGACGATCTTTCTTTATGGAGAAATAAGAAACATATTTAAAGAATCAAAGAATAAAGCATAAGTGAATACAATGGAAAACTTATGCTTTATTTTTTATGCAAAGTGATACTCCAGTCTTTTCACTATTTCCCCTCTACAAACCGCCCAAACTCCTTTATAAATCTCAGCTTAAAACTACCAACAGGCCCATTCCGATGCTTCGCCACATGAATCTCCGTCATCTCTTTCTGCTTCGTTTCCTTATCGTAATAATCTTCGCGATACATAAGCATAATGACATCCGCATCTTGTTCAATTTGTCCTGTCTCTCTTAAATCAGATAAAAGAGGTCGCTTATCTTGCCGTGACTCTACCGAACGAGATAATTGTGATAATGCTACTACACAAACATTTAATTCACGCGCTAATAACTTAAGCTTACGCGAAATCTCACTAATTTCCTGAAATCGATTGCCCTTATGCTTCGGATCGCCCGTAATAAGCTGCAAGTAATCTACAATGACTAAAACCTTCTTATCACCATGCTTCCTCTTTAACTTACGAGTTTGCATCCAAATATCTTGCACCGTAACACCTGCATTGTCGTAAATCTCAAGTGGCAACTCACCAATCTCCGCAAACGCCTTACTCACTCTTTCCCAGTCTTCCATCGCAAAACGGTGCTTCGGATTTTTCAGTCTGCCCCCTGACACTTCACCTACACAAGACGCCATCCGTTTTAACAATTGCTTACTACTCATCTCTAACGAAAACAATCCAACCGCCGCTCCAGACTTTGCCGCATGCAGTCCAACATTTAGCGCAAACGCAGTCTTCCCCATAGAAGGACGCGCACCAAGAACGACAAAATCACCTTCCTGCAATCCGCACGTCATTTTATTTAGCGATGTATAACCAGTCTCAATACCAGTAATCTCTTTCGCATCTTGATGAAGCTCTTCATATAAATCAACTAGCGCATCCTTCAAATCAAACTCACATACACAGTCCTTTTCCTCTAACTCACAAAGTGCCGTAATCGTCTCACCAATAATCCCCTCATTCTTCTCCGCAATAAGACGCTCTCCCATCTTGTGCCCGAGAACACCCGCCTGATACATTTTCCAGGCACCTCGAACAAGCCCCTCATAATAAGAGAAGTTGGCAGTTGTAGGCACACCATCCATTAACCCTATAAAATACTCCATTCCCCCGATCCCCTCTAAAAACTTCGGATCTACCCTAGAAATGAACGTCACAAGATCAATCGGTTGCCCCTCTTCTTCCATTTTTCGCATTAACCGAAATATAGACTTGTGCACTGATAGGGAAAAATACTGCTCCGTCAAACGGCACTCCTTAATAAGCTCTCCATCAATTAGTAGAGAACCTAACACCGTCTTTTCCGCCTCCACATTTTGAATACTCATGGACGCCACCCGTGCTCCGCTAAAAAGCGCTGCAACTCTTCCTCAGACGGCGCATTCTTCTCCCACTCCTCACACCTCGCCAAAAACTCCTCCGTCTCCCCCTTACTAACAGACGAATCCTTCTTCCGGAAATTCGCAGCATCCGCCTCAACCTCAGACACTTTCGTAAACCCTTTCCCGTACCAACCACGCAAAATCCCCTTCACATAAGCCATCTTCCGATTTTTATTCTCATACGAAATTTGAAGAGCCTTCAGCACCAGCTCCTCTGACAAATCATTCATCCATGCATTCAATTCCTCCACCGTAAAAGGAGACAAACTACCAAAATGTTGCTCATAAAAAGAAAACACGCGACTTCCCGTTTCTTCCTCTATAACCTCCTCTTCCTCTGTCTCCTCACAAACTGGCTCAACATCATCCACAGCCAAATCACCCGGCATACCGAAATGCGCTAAAAGCATTGGAACATTCAGCTCCTCCTCTACGCACTTCTGAAGAAACATATGTACAAACTCCTTATTCTTCACACCCTTAAGCTCACGAAGCACACACTTCTCCACATTCGTATTCGTCACAGGATTATAACGAAGCCAATTCAAAACAAATAACTCCCGCGTATCCGCATCATAAAGAATCTTCCCATAATCAATGAAGCGCTGCACAAGCTTATCAACAGTCTCCCGATTATAACCCGTCTCCATCTCCGCTAACCGCTTCGGAAAAGGAAAAATCCCACACTGCGTCGTCTTCGAACAAGTTAATAAGTAAACATAAAAATACCGCTCCTCCGGCGTCAAATCCAAAACAAAATCATCCTGCCAAAAATTCACCTGCACAGTACGATATACCGCCATCCTAATTCCTCCCGTCTCCATTCAAAAATGAAAATTTCCTCTTTGTACTATATATAGGAAGGAGGGGTGGGTTTTTGGCATGTTATTTTAAATTTTTTTTGCCTACTCCTACTACGGTGTTTGTTGTTGTTTTTGTTTTTGTTATGTTTTTTCTTAGTGATTTATTACTTGGTAGGGGCTTGTAAGGGGCTTAGGAGGGGCTAGCATCATTCGTTTTTATAAACATACTCATTTTCTTATTTATGAATTAATATTCTTTACATAACCTAATAAAAAAACGGGAGCATCTCCACTCCCGCTTCTCTCATAATATGTAACTTAAGCTTTTCTTATCATTTGGTTATATAGGAATTGTACATACTGTTCACGTTTTACAACTGCATCTCCTGCGAACTTACCATTACCTACACCTATCGAAATTTTGTTTCCATATAAAATGCGTGTGTAGTCATATGCCCAATGATCTTTTGGTACATCTACATAGTTTTCATTACTTTGTGTCTCTAAGTTAAACGCCTTCTTCATTACAGCTGCCATTTCATAACGTGTTAAAGTATCTTTCGGTCTAAATTCCCCAGTACCGTCACCTACCATGATTCCCATACGACCTACTTTTTCAATATCCTTCTCGAACATATCACCTTTTGTATCTGTAAACATTGAACTACCCTGTACGTCCCCTAAATTCAGATAACGACTAATTAATGAAGCCACTTGACCTCGCGTTACATTGTCTCCAAATCCAAATCTTCCATCACCGTATCCGTTAACCAAACCTTTTTTTGCTAAATCGTTAATTGCGTCTTCAGACCAATGATCTTTCGGGACATCTTTAAATACGGATCGTTTTCCATCTTCCTTCTTCGGTAGCACCTTTAACGTTCTCTCTTCCACAGTCAGATTTCCATCACTGTCTTTAACCGTAAATTTTACTTTGTATGTCCCTTCTTGATTTAAATCTCCCAATATCTTACCTGTTTTAGAATCAAATACCTTAACCCGACTCGTTATATCTCCATCCTCAACATCTGTAGCTGTAACGTAATTAGAAGGATTGAACGTATCACCTACATGTGCAACCATCTCTCCATTCTTAAACGTAAAAGCAGGAACTCTATTATCTACAACATGGATAACAGCCTCTCCCTTACCTACAAACCTTGCTTTCCCATCATCATCTTTTCTATCCAAGACAAACACAACACGGTAGTCTCCTACTTTGTCTACATCCACAGAACTAAACTCATAATCTACATAATATTCTAGACTTCGAAGCCCCTCTGGAGTCTGTACCTGCGCCTTCACACCAAGTAAATCTAGTAAATTATTTACAACACCCGTTGTACCCTTTTTCATTGTATATTCTGTCTTATCAAACGTAATAGGTACGTTGTACAGCTTAATCCCTTGTACATTTGCAACCTCACTTACCTGCATAGTATCTAATGTTTGTGCCTGTACTCCGCCTGTTACCATCGTAACCGCCATTACAGCAGTTGCCGCAACTCCAGCTAACTTCTTATAATTTTTATTCATACTTAACCCCTCATCTTTATTATCTTTTTATAAACATTATACAATATAAATTCTCTCCTGACTTAATTTAATTACAATTAATTCCATTTACCATCACCAAGGTCATTAAACGAAAAACATTTCCATACAAAATAAAAGAACCTCTAAATAATAAAATGGAACTTGAATCCGTGCGGAGTATCCATCCCTCACGGATTGTGAATTAAGTCAATCAGGCTTTTACAGCCAGTTAAATCTATCACTTAACATCTTGTAAGAAGATTCTATTTTGGAAACCACCTCGCTCTTCTGCTTTCTTCCTACGAATTTTATCTATTTCTTCTAGTGTTGTGCCTTCGTGTTCGGCTAGGGCGTTGATTAGTTCTAGGAGATCGGATAGTTCTTCTAGTTTATGTTCTTTTGTGTCTGCTTCTAGATATTCAGTTAGTTCCTCTTGTGTTTTCTTGCAGATTTCTTTTATGTATTCGGCTTCGGGTAGGATTCTTGTTGTGGGTGTTTTTCCGTTAGATTTTATTATTTTTGGGATTTTGTTTCGGATTAGTTTGTTGTAGGTTGGCATGGGATTTTCCTCCGTTTGGTTTTTCTTCTATTATAATGGAAAAGCAGTTTAACTAGGTGTTAAACTGCTGCATTGCTTCTTTTATATAGTTTTCTTCTTCGGTTGTGAAGAGAGCCGGGAATTCGGATAGTGGAAGGTTTGATTTTTGGATTATATCCTCTATATCAATTTGAGGTATATCAAGATAGTTCGTTACCTCTTCTATTACATTGAAAAATTCCTTCAAGGTAATTTGAACATCATGATGACTCGGATCCTTCTCCTCTTCCTTATACTTTTTCAACTTCCCTATCACATCCATAAATCGCCGATCAAACTTTTCTTTTAGTTCCTTATTATTATAAAAATCTCGAACACTATCCGTTGAAAAGTGTTCCTCTAGCCATTCCTTATTTTCTTTCTCCCATATAAAAGTTTGCAAAAACGAAGAAAACAAAGCGACATCCACTCGTTTCTCCTTTTGAAACTTCTTCGTCATCTCATCCATATGCGAAAGCACCTTCACAATCCTTTCTTGCTCTGCCAAAAGCAATTCTCTTTGAAAATGCATTTGTCTTAAAAAATCTTCCGCCTCAATATCACGCTGCAATATAATATTTTGAATTTCCCCAAGCGAAAAACCAAGATGCTTAAATGATTGAATTTGTTGTAGCACATACAAATCATCTTTCGTATATAACCGATGCCCACCCTCAGTATAATCGCTCGGCTTTAATAAATTAATCTTGTCATAATAACGAAGCGTCCGCACCGTAACATCCCCAACACTTGCAAACTCACTAATCATCCACGCCATATCATCACCTACTCCGATAACTTCTCTTTCACATACTGAAGCATATGAGAAAAACTAATCTCATTCTGCCTACAATATTGAAACAAACCTACAACAAGCAATAACAAAGGAACATTCCCTCTATAACGATTTTCATACTCGCTAATACCATCATAAAAGTACTCATACTTTCTTTTTCGTAAAACAATATAAATCGCAATAAACAATACTGCAATCATAACGAAAAATCGCTTTCCCCTTATCTCCACTTCTTGTTTCATCACCTATTCTCCTTCCACCGCATACTTATCTTTTTTAAATAACGGAATTCGAATGAAATAACGATATGGCTCGTCGCGTATTACTTTCCACGTAACAATGATCACTTGAACGACCTCGAAGGCAAATATGATCCAAAACAATACATCACTAATACGTGAACTAATATTAAATAGAAGAAAAATTAACAAATGAAAGTTAAAAGCCTTTCGGCAGTGGTATTTGTATACCTCATTTTTACGTGCCAGCGTGATGTACATGAGTAGTGGTGAAAAGATTCCTATTGCGGCTGAGAGTAATAGCATGATGATGGTGTTTCTTTTTTCTTTTGTGGTGGTTTTCATGGTTGGTTTTGTCCCCCTTTTTGATTTGTCTTCTTTAGGTTAGGGGGTGACGTTTGGGGAGGTGCAAGGGGAATTTTAATTTAAAAACAGCAACACTTATTTCAGTGTTGCTGTCCTTCTTTCAAAGTATGTATGAAGACGATATTCACATATCTCCTTCGTCCATTCGAATAAGATCTCTTCATCTTCTTTTCTAACATCCATATTTAGAGAAAAGAAGTTTTCATCAAATGATAATAAACCTTTCGAACTACCACTCCATTTTGTCATTGGCATTGTAGCGATTAGTTTACTAACTTTTTCTTCATCATATTCCCACATACGTTGTGCTTGCTTGTCACTAAAATCTATTTTCTTGCGGTATTCTTTTTCCATTAAAAACTGATAGAAGAATGGTGCAACTTCTTCTGATGAGATAGGATGGTACCATCTTTCTTTTCCACGTTGCAACATCGCCAACAATAATAGCATTTTATAACTTTTTGCCATTCCTGTTTTTTCAACTTCTTGCAACCACGCTTCACAATGTAAAAACACTGTTTTTTCAAGTTCTGTTAATTCATCATTCCATGCTAAAAAACCAACATATGATTTAAACTCTTGGCGATATTCTTTACTCTCTTCTATACCAAGTTTATGTAATTCTAAATATGTAGGTCGACGTCCAAGATCCATTTTTACAGTTTGATAGCTATGTTGCAATTTTTCTTTTCTCGGCATTTTCTTTTTCAGTAATTCATCTAATAACTGCTTTGCTTCTAATTCAAATTCTACTGTACATCCATCTGGCAATATATTTTGTGTACCATTTCCTTTCGTCTTTCCATCATCCACTCGAAGCATTTGCATTTTTATATCTGCATTTCGATAATTTGCAATTAAATCAATTACAACACAATACTCCTTATGCTCATGCAATCGTAAACCACGACCAATTTGTTGCGTGAAAATTGTTAATGATTCTGTTGGGCGAACAAATAAAAGTGTATCAACAGATGGAATATCAACACCTTCGTTAAATAAATCTACTGTAAAAATAGCATCTAGTTCATTATTATCCAGCTGTTTAATCGCATCTTCTCTCGAAATATGTTTTGTTTCCGAATGAAGTGAAATTGTACTATAACCGCTCTCATTAAAATATATAGATAAAAAGACTGCTTGCCTAATACTAGAGCAAAAGACAATTGTTCTAGTTTTTTTATATTTCTTCCAAGCTTCTAAAATATTTAAGGCGAGTTCCTCTCTCAACTGCACTTGCGCAAGTTCCTCACGATCATACTTATTGCCTATCCAACGTATTTGTGAGTAGTCGGTATCATCATGTACTCCATAATAGTGAAATGGAGATAACCATCCACGCTGAATCGCTTCCATAAAATCAATTCTATATGCAACGTTCCCATCACAAATCGAATAAATATCACGAAAATCATTTCGATCTGGTGTTGCCGTTATTCCCAATAAGAAGTTAGGATCAAAATAATCTAGTACTCTTTGATAACTGTTAGCTGCAGCATGATGGAACTCGTCTACAATAATAAGGTCAAAATCATTAGGTGAGAAGTTTTCTAAGTGACGCTTTCTACTCAACGTTTGAATAGATGCAAAAACAACATCCTTCTCGCCTTCCTTTTTCTTTCCATTATAAATCCCCGTAGTCTTATTATCGATTACACGTAGAAAAGATTTTTCTGCTTGATTTAATATTTCTTCTAAATGAGCAATAAATAAAACTCGCTTAAAGCGTTTTGCAAAAAAAGCAGCTAAATAAGTCTTACCAAGTCCAGTTGCCATAACAACCATCGCTTTGTTGTATCCTTCTTCCAATACATTCTCTAATTGTTCCAATGCAGGTAATTGTGCAAAGCGTGGTGCAATCTTTGTTTCATATACAGCTGATTCCTCTAATTCAATTTCTACTCCTGATCTCGCAGTATAATCCTCTTGTCCCGAGGGAATCATCATTTCAATCTCTTCTTGCTTTGTCCAAGTTCGGACTAAACTTGAATGAGTTGTATGAAATTCTTCATACTCTTTACGATATTGTTTAATTGTTTCTATATTAATAGGCTGAGTTGCTTCATTCATATGAATATGTAAAAATTGATCAATCGCCTCCGAAAAGGCTCCCTCTCCAACACTCTCTTTCACAAGCAAGCTCCATTCCACACCACTTGTTAGCGCGGAACGAGACATATTAGAAGAACCAACAATCATAACTCCTTCGCTCTCATGCTCAAATAAATAAGCCTTCGGATGAAATGATTTTCCTGCACTCCTCCACAGTCGAATATCAATATCAGGATGAATTTCATACAATTTCTCTAAAGCATCTGGTTGCGTAATATACAAATAATCTCCTGTACAAATCTTAATATCTACATTCTTTTCTGCTGCTTTCCGCAAAAAAGAGGCTAAGACATCTACGCCTGATTTCATAACAAACGAAGTTAAAATATATATTGATTTTGCATCATCCATATAGCGCTCTAGCTTATGGATCAAATTATTCGTAACGAGCTGGACATTAGTCATCATGTACCTCAACTAAAAAAATTCTTTCCTGAAAACCACCACGCTTTTCGGCCTTCTGTTTACGTACTTGCTCAACATCCTCTAACGTTACGCCTTCATATTGTGCTAATGCATTCACTAACTCTAATAAATCAGCTAATTCTTCTACTTTATGCTCTTTACTTTCAGCCTCTAAATACTCAGCTAGCTCCTCTTGTGTTTTCTTGCTCACTTCTTCTATATATTCTTTTTCATTCAGTATTCTAGTTGTGAATGTCTTTCCGTTATTCTCAATAATTTCTGGTATGCGATCTCTTACTAATTTGTTGTAGGTTGGCATTTGAATCCCTCCAGGATTAGGGTTTTAATGCTCTAATTATACCATATAAGATTTAGTCCTTTTCTTTCTGTTTACATGGGATAGCTACTTAAACCATACATTTTAATCCAATAAATAAGGCTGTATCAAAAACATACTACGATGTCATTTTGATACAGCCTTATCTTATCTACTAATACTACTATCACACTAAGCATTTTTGAGCTATACAAGCATTAAAAATTCAATCCACCTACAAAACATTACCTTCCTTTAAATAGTCATAAAGCTTATTATCAATCGATTTCTCCATGATCATATTCATTGTAACAACCGGTAGTTCTTTTCCATTTTTATCTTGCATTTCAGTTTGTTCTACACTTGCTTTATCAGGTCTCGCTTTTCCTAAATAATAAAAGTCGGTTCCCTCGTCATCATCTTTTTTCACAAAAATATGCACATCAATATTATTTTCTTTAGCATCAATAATCGTCTGTACTTCCTTTGAATTTAATGTTCTATTACTTCTTGTGTACCATTTCAGAACATCTTGATTAAGGAATTCATCACCATAGTTCACACTGGATTCTACCTCATCATTTTTATGGTATGTGATAAATATTGGACAAGTATAGTATTTTGTCTTATAACCATACATAGTTGAACTCTCATCATTGTGCCAATTTAAAAGTTTACACACATCTTTTCTTGAGTATTTTTTATATATAGTCAGGTTACTATCACACTCATAGTTTTTGCTCTTTTCTTTCGCACTTTTAATGATGTCCATAACCATATACTTAAAGTATTCATTTTGTTCTAAACTTTTTCGAATAGAATCATTAAATATAAATGTCTTCTCATCCTGCAGCGTGAGAATTGGTTTTTCTCCATATTTTTTTTTGTTGTTTTGTGAGAAAAACTCTAACTCAAAAATCCGTTGCACAGAAGTAATCGTGTCATCATCTGTTAAACAATTAAATTTTTCAAGTTGTTTTATATACTCATCTTTATCAACTTTTTCTTGCTTTAGTAACAATTCTAATAAAACAATTTCGTTTTTACGTTTTCCGTTCAATACTTCCAATGAAAACATCGTTAAAACTTTATTTTCGTACTCTGTTAATGTAGGGACATCTTCTTTCATTTTCAATAGGAACTGATAATAGTTCGAATATCCTTCTACAAGTACAACTGGATCAATAGAATGGTTTACTATAAAGTCATATAGATATGGAATTCTTCCTATTCTATTTTTCAACTCACCAAACGCTTCCTTTAATACTTTCATTGCTGTTAAATTACTATTATTAATAGCTTTAAAGATTTGTTTTTTCGCTATCTCCTCAAAGTTAACTGTTGAAATACCTTTAATATAACTCGTATCATTTGTATATCTGCGTATATTATCTTTATTTTGTGATCTATCTCCTGAAAGGGCAATTGGAATTAAATAGTTGTTTTTATAGTTTCCAATGAAATCAATAATCGTAACAAAATCTTTCGAATCATGTTTCCGAAGTCCACGCCCCAGTTGCTGTATAAAGATAATACTTGATTGAGTTTGTCTTAACATAACAACTTGATTCACACTCGGAATATCAATTCCTTCATTAAATATATCTACCGTTAAAATATAATCAAGTATGCCATTTTCTAATTGATTCACGCGCAATTCTCTTTCCTCTTGGGAATGATCTCCTGTTAATGCAAATGTGCGAAAACCTCTATTATTTAAGGCGTGTGATAATTGTTCTGCTTCATCTTTTCGGCTGCAAAACATTAGTCCTGTTACTTTCTCACCAGAAAAACCATAATATTTTACTTTTTCAACTATATGATCTACTCGTTCTTCCGTAACAAGTTTAGATAAAACAGTAGTGTCATCTATCTTTTCACCATCATATTCAAAATCAGTTACTCCAAAATAATGGAAAGGACAAAGCATATCTTCTTCAAGTGCTTCTTGCAATCGAATTTCATAAGCAATGTTGTAATCAAATAGCTCATAAATATTAAAATTATCTGTACGTTCAGGTGTAGCGGTCATTCCCATTAAAAATTTCGGTTTAAAATAATCAATAACTCTATGATAAGAACCAGCACCTGCTTTATGAACTTCATCTATTAAAATATAATCAAATAACCCAGGATCAAATTGCTGTAAATTTTCTTCTTTTGAAATGGTTTGGATCGTCGCAAATAAATATTTAGCATTCATTTGCTTATTTGATCCTGATAAAATTCCAAAATCCTCATCGGCTCCACCAAGAACTTTTTGAAAATCTGATTTCGCTTTATTTAATATTTGCTCTCGGTGAACAATAAATAACATCCGTTTAGGCGCAAAATTTCTGACATCAAATGCTGAAAGATATGTCTTACCCGTTCCTGTTGCGGAAATAACTAAGCCTTTTGCTTTTCCAGCGTCTCGAATAGCTTGTATTTCTTTTAACGCAGCTTGTTGCATTTTATTTGGGGTAATTTTCAAAGCTTCTTCAATTGAATTATGATATTGACCAGGTAATTCTATAACTCGATCTAGTAACTTATTTTCTGCAGCTTGCTCATATATTGTTTCGTAATTTGCAATCAACTCTTCGGTTAATACTTGAGAATGCTCCCAAACTTCTTCAAATTGGTTTTTGAAATGCTGAACAATCTCTCCATCTTCATGCGATGTTAACTTAACGTTCCATTCATAGTTTACCTTCAAAGCATGTGCAGTCAGATTTGAACTACCGACAATTAATGAACAATGTGTTTTGTTATCAAATATGTATCCCTTTGAATGAAAACCAGATAAATTTGTTAATCTTACTTCTACATTTTCAAGTTTCATTAACTCTCTAAACACTTTTGGTGTATTAAAGTTTAAGAATGTAGATGTTAATATACGTCCTTTAACCCCTTTTTGTTTAAGATCAAGGAAATGTGATTTTAAAGTCGCTAGCCCGCTTTCTGTAATAAAAGCTACTGAGAAAATAAAAGATGTACTATTTTCTAGCTCCTCCAATAATGAGCTTAAAACATTTTCATTTTTTTTCGTATTGTTTACTAATAATTTCGGCTTATATATTCCAGGATGATTATGTTTTTGATCAATAAACCCTTTATATAAAGACCCCTCTAATTTTTGAATAAAATTCTCCATATGATCACCATTTATGACAATTTTTTATATTAATTGTATTACTCACTGATTTAAAGTGCAAATTTATTACAAATATAAAAAACTATCCGTATAAAACGAATAGTTTTTTTCAAATTACTTTACAATCGATTCTTTTGATAATTTCTCAATAGTCGGGATATCCGCAGGTGCCCACTCTAAAGCTGCTAGTTCATTCGGATATAACCATTTAATTGCTACGTGCTCAGTTAGAACCGGACTTCCTTCAACAAGTTTACAATAGAAAGTTTTCAAATGAACAATACCAAAATCATACTCATAGGCTGTATAATCAATTTGCTCACCAATCTGCACGCTACAATGCATTTCTTCATCAATTTCACGCTTTAACGCCTCTTGAGGTGTTTCTCCCTCTTCTATTTTCCCACCTGGAAATTCCCACATAAGAGGTAGCGATTTAGATGGTCCTCTTTGTGCACATAAAATTTTCTCATCTTGAACAATTACTGCTCCAACAACATAAATATTTTTCTTCATTATGTCCTCCTTAAATCTCACAGAAACTCTATACTTTATGTTTCCACACTTTATAGACTGAAAAATGCCTTTTATATCTTTTAACGACTAATATATTTTTAATCAGTAAGCTAGATTTTATCTATCCCTATCTAGCCCTTTTAATACAATTAGCCTAACACTCTCATCTCTTTTATATTATATAGAAGTAACTACAAAAATAAAGCCTGATTGAATACTTCCCTCTTAAGCCTCTTTTTTCACCATTTCCTCATACCTAAAATGACACTCCTCCAAAAACCCCCTCGTCTCCCCACTCCCCTTATAAAAACTCTCCCAACCCCGCTCCCTCAAAATCCCCTTCCAACTATCACTCTCCACCATCTTCTTAATCACATCATCCCAATAAGCAACCTCTTCTTCCGTCATATCTTTCGGGCCCATAATTCCCTTCCAGTGCTGGAAGATGACGTTGATTCCTTGTTCTTTCCATGTTGGGATTTCTGGTAGTCGGTCTAGGCGTTTTGGTGCGGATACGGCTAGTATTTTTATTTTGCCGGCTTTGTATTGTTTTTCGGCTTCGGATAGGGTCATGGTTGCGGCGCCTATTTGTTTGTTCGTTAGGGCATTTATGATTTTTTCTTTGTTTTCGTAGACGAAGAATTGTAGTTCGGCAGGGTTTATGCCGAAGGCTTTGCTTACTTGTACGAAGGATAGATGATCGTCGTTTCCTAGGCCTGGGGCGACGCCGATTTTGAAGTTTTTCTTGTTTTGTTTTAGTTGTTCCATTAGTTCATTTGCATTTTCTATGTTTGAGTCTTTTGATACAACAACGACTTCCCAGTCCGATGCAAGTAGCGCGAGCGGCGTGAAGTCTTTATATGTTAGTTTACTGTGGCCTAGTAGGTTGTTCGTTATGAGTAAGCTTGAGTTAATCGCGAGTACGTGACCGCCTTTTTGTTTCGTATATTTCCATCCGACATCACCGCTGCCGCCTACTTTGTTTGTGACAGTGATTGGTTTTGTGAAGATTTTTTCTTCTGTTAGTGTTTTTTGCATCGCTCGTGCCGTTAAGTCCCATCCTGCTCCTTGAACGTTTGGCGCAACGATTTCTACTTTGTCGATGTTCACTTTATTTGTTTCGGATTTCTCCGAGGAACAACCAGCTATTACTCCTGTCATGATCCATATACATAGTAATAATCGTTTTTTCATAGTCCTCGTCCTATGCGATATTTTCTTTCTGGTCGTCCGATAATGCCGTATGTGTACTCTACTGTGCATTCGTTTGTCGCTACTAAGTATTCTAAATATCTTCTTGCGGTTGTTCGGGAGGCCCCCATTTGTTCTCCCATTTCTTCTATTGTAATGCCCTCTTCGAATCCTTTTATAATCCCTTTCACTTTTTGCAGTGTTAACGGATCTACACCTGTCGGTAAGTTTTTTATGTCTTGTGTTTGCGAAATGCCGAAGAAGTTATCGATGAGTGCTTGATTTACTTCATTGTTATTATGTAATAGTTGCTTCTTTCTTTTATAGTCTTCAATTGTGCGAACAAATTTTTCTAACGTGACTGGTTTTATAAGATAGTTACTTACGCCGTTTCGAATTGCTTTTTCTAACATATAGTTTTCATTTGCCGCTGTTACCATAATGACGTCAACGTTTGGAAAGTCAGCGTGGATTTTCAGCAATAAGTCTGTTCCGATTCCGTCTGGCAAATAATTATCTAATAGAAGCAAATCGATTTCTTCCCTTTGTAGTAGTTCCATCGTTTCTTTTGCGTTTAATGCTTTTCCGATCACTTTTACGTCCTTTATTTTTAATAAAAACTCTTCCTGAATTTGCGCGACGCGGAAATCATCTTCTGCAATTGCAACCTTCAACATATGCCCATCCCCCTGTTTGTCATGTACTTTCTTTCAATGTTTTCGGAAGGTAAATTGTAAAAATAGCTCCCCCATTTTTCTCGTTTTGAATTTCAATCGTTCCTTCTAGTACATCTACCATTTCTTTCACGTTTGCTAGTCCGTAACCACGATTGTTTCCTTTCGTTGAAAATCCTTTTTGAAAAATGGTTGTGATTTTTTCAGCTGGTATTCCTACTCCGCTATCTATCACTTCAAACACAATATCGTGCCCAATATCCGTAACGAAGAAGGAAACACTCTTTTCCTCTCGTTCACTCACCGCATCAAATGCATTGTCGATTATGTTTCCAAGTATCGTAATAAGGTGCGAAACTTTTATATGGTCTGGTAACGGATGAAGTGCACTATCTCCTTCAATATCAAAATCAATTTTCTTCTCAGACGCTGTTCCGAGTTTTCCTAATAAAATAGCTTGTACTTTCGCATCATGAATTTGATGGAATAAAATATGGTTTTGGCTTTGATGAATATTAGATTCTTGTTGGATAAATTCAATCGCTTCTTTGTAATGCCCTAATTGCAATAATCCCGATAAGACGAAAAGCTTATTTGTAAATTCATGCGTTTGAGCACGTAAGTCCTCTGAATACTTTCTTACCTCAGATATTGTATTCACTAAGTTTTGCAGTTCTGTTTTATCTCTAAAACTACATACAACACCTACCGTACTGTTGTTTTCGAGTATTGGCGTCATGTTTAAAATAAACACTTTATCTTGAAATGCGATTTCTTGATCGTTTTCTAGTACTCTCTCCATATGAAATTCCGGTAAAACTTTCGAAATGTGCTGCTGCATATAATCATCATTTACATGAAGCATTTCTTCTGCCGAAGTGTTCATCATCGTAATAAAACCGTTTTGATCAATGGCGATAATTCCTTCTTTTATAGATAGTAGTATCGCGCTTCGTTCCCGGTATAACGCTGCGATTTCATTCGGCTCTAAACCGAGTGTATCTTTACGAATACTACGTGCTAAAAGGATGCCACCAATGGTTCCAACTAGTAACACCGCTAAAGAAAAGAGGATAATTTCTTTCGTCCTGCTCAGTATGTTAGATTCAATACCTTTTATTAAAAATTCTACTGTCACAACGCCTACGACTTGATCGTAGTCTCCGTTATGAACAATAATGGGTGCCTTCGCCATTAAAGCCGGACCGCTTGTACCATTTCCCTCAAGCGTATAATAGCCACCAAAAGTGAGTGCTTCATAGTTATATGGATTGTTACTCTTTGTTCCAATCAACTCAGAATTAGAATGGGAATACATAACCCCAGAGCGATCTTCTACAATGACATAATCTGCACCAGCTTGCTCACGAACTTGTTCCGCAATGGATTGAATCGTACTTTTATGCTCGTTATTTTGAAAAGCTTCTTTTATAGCAGGCATAAAAGAAAGCGACTTTGCCGTTTGCAGTGCTAGCTGCTCCACTTGGCGCTTCGTATCAACGGACTGAATGTAAACAAATATCCCCGCTAACAGGAGAACGACAAATAAAATTAACGTAATAATTAAACTTACTATTTTCGTTTGTAATGACACTTTGCGTGATTTCTTCATACTTCATATCCTTTGATAAAATATTCAAAACTATCAATCTCCTTTTTCTATTATTATGACAAAACGAATAATGAAGCAACTATAAAAACTCTCCATGTACATAAAGTACAAAAAGAATAAAATTGTCATAATATTGAGATTCTAACCAAAGAAAAGTACAATTCAAATATAATGAACACGCTTTCATAATTATCATTTTATTACTAAGCAAGAGGAGGAATGATTATGGCTCAAGCAAAACCTAACCGAGTCGCCGGCAATATTTTCAAAGGTTCTGTCGGCAATTTAATTGAATGGTACGATTGGTACGTTTACTCTGCCTTCGCTGTTTACTTCTCAGCAGAGTTCTTTCCTAAAGGTGATCCAACTAGTCAGTTACTGAACACAGCAGCTATTTTCGCCGTCGGATTTTTAATGCGTCCTATCGGAAGTTTATTAATGGGACGCTATGCGGATCGGCACGGACGCCGGGCAGCATTAACGCTTTCTATTACGGTTATGGCCGGCGGTTCTTTCATTATCGCCTGTACACCTAGTTACGAAAGCATCGGGATTATGGCGCCTATTATTTTAGTTCTTGCCCGTTTACTGCAAGGATTATCACTTGGCGGAGAGTACGGAACTTCCGCAACGTATTTATCTGAAATGGCTAGTAGTGGTCGTCGCGGTTTTTATTCAAGCTTTCAATATGTAACGCTCGTTGCCGGACAGATGGTTGCGTTAGGCGTTCAAATTGTTCTTCAGCAATTACTAAGCGAACCAGATATGAAAGCTTGGGGATGGCGCATTCCATTCATTATTGGAGCGATGGGCGCAGTAGCTGTATTATGGCTTCGCCGCACGATGGATGAATCGGAGCAATTCGCAAACATAAAATCACAAAAACGCGAAAGCGCAGGAACCGTTCGCGCTCTTATGAAACATCCGAAAGCAGTATTAACGGTAGTCGGCCTAACATTAGGAGGAACTGTTGCCTTTTATACGTACACAACATATTTACAAAAGTTCATGGTAAACACAGTCGGTCTTCCGAAAGAAATTGTAAGCTGGATTAACTTTGTTGCACTACTTATTTTCGTTGTGCTTCAACCGATTGCAGGGCTACTATCCGATAAAATCGGACGCCGCCCATTATTAATGGCATTCGGTATTCTCGGAACGTTACTAACAGCACCAATCTTCTTCTTTATGGAAAAAACGACAGAACCAATCGTAGCGTTCTTACTTATGATGGTCGGTCTCATTATCGTTACTGGTTACACATCGATTAACGCAATTGTAAAAGCAGAACTCTTCCCAACTGAAATTCGTGCACTTGGCGTAGGTTTACCATATGCACTAACCGTTGCGATATTTGGTGGAACAGCCGAGTTCATCGCACTATGGCTAAAGAGTATCGGAATGGAGTCACTATTCTACTTCTACGTAGCTGGATGTATCGCAATCAGCTTTATTACGTATTGGCGTATGGATGAGTCATCGAAGACTTCGCAGATTGAGGCGGAGCTTGGTGGTGGGGATAAACTAGCTAATAATAAATCTAGTTAAAAGTATGTATGCTAGATCTTCGTTTATCTGAAAAACATAACAGAAAATATATTCTAACTTACTTATCTTCTATTTTTTACTTTTATATGGATAACCCCCAGTCATAAGTAGAAAACCTATTGTTTTTCTACTTATGACTGTTTTTTTTGATTGAGCTGTTTTTATCCATTCCCGTAAATTATGGGCAATACAACTACACACCCTTCTAACCTATTTTTAGAAAATCCTCGTAAGGTGAAGTGTTGGAAGAAACAATTGTATTTAATATGACTGAGCTGCTTTTTGTACAGATGCCGTAGTTGTTGGCTGTGTATGAACTGCGCCAACTCCTACCATCCCTTGTCCAAAGCAAACTCACTTCGTGTTCCTTGAGAAAGGAATCTTGTTAGCTAAAGTGATAAATAAAAAAGTCCTACATTCAGTAGGACTAAATAACTTTTGCAACGTCATAAACAACGGCAGTATTTGAACCATGATATACCCAATTTCAGAGCGAGGATATTAGGGCGGATTCTCGTTCCTAGCAATCCATCGCATAACGATATAGTAAAAAAGAGCTATTTTTCCTGAGTTACCTAATATCATTTTCTAGAACTTTAGGTATGTCTCTATTGCATTATTTAATACAATATTAATTAACTTGAAATTGCTTACTATATTCGAATGTAGAACCATCACGGAAAACAGCTACATATTTTCCAGAAGTGTAGACATCTGTAAATTCAGTCGCCCAAACTGGATATACATGTCCAGGTTCACCAAAACTCGGATAAATTGTTTTGTAGCGATGCATTGAACCATCTGCATGTACTTTATATATTTTTAAAATAGCTTTATCATCTGTTTTTACCGTATCTTGCGTATAGTAAAATCTATCTCCAGATTCATAAGAATTTTTCACAAGCAAAGTTTGCGTACCTGCATAAGGTAATTGTCCAATATTAGTGAATCCCCATAAATCTTGAGATGGCTCTGTATAAGGCTCTTGGTAAGCTGCAGCAGCTTGTGTAGTTGGTTTAATCATTTCTACTGCTGTAAATCCACCAAATGTTAATACTCCAATAAGTGCTAATTTACCTAATTTCATTATTATTCCTCCAATTTATTCATATAATAACCTCAAAATCTATATATCTATTTATTTATATTATAACATTTCTGTTATTTTTCAAATATATTCCTTAAAAAGTTAATATAGGTATTCTTCACACCTGATACTAACGTTGCTGTAATTCCCCTGAATTATATCTTTTGCAATAATACATAGCATCTTTTAAAATTGTAAAAATCGATTTTTCTTTTCATCAGTAGGAACCTTTCCTAAAGTCATTTCACCCTATTGTTTATATTTAGAAGCTATAGTTGGTCCAAATGAACCTACAAGTGGACTAACACCACTAAATCCATAACAATCCCTCCTTTTTCCTTATTCTATTAAGTGAAAGGAAAAGAGAATAAATAAAAAAAGAGGAAATTTACAATAAACAAAATATTAATTTAATAGTTTGTCAAATCAGATGTTATAGAAACTCTTATTTAATAATTTAAGTTGACTTTTGGAGTAGAAACTGGTTCATCATATAGGAAGCCCCTTACATATTCAGTATCTATATAGTAAGTAAAATTAGAGTTATGAATTAAAACTAAGAAGGATTTATTCACTCTTGGTACTAAAGCTTCTTTATTAGCTCATAAAATATTTTCATGCACTTTTAATTGCAAATTTTTTAAAATTTAAATCATTTATATTTAGACGTTTGATAATATATTTTTCTTATTAATCAAGTGAGTCAGATTATGGAGTAACTGTATAAATTGTTTCATTAAGATTGTGAAGAGGTGTACTTAAGCCAACAGGCCAGTTTAGTTGACTAAAAAATGCTATAATAGTATTAAAACTTTAGAAAAGTAGGAAGTAAAATGAAGAGTATTAAAAGGTTGATTCAAGTCACCTTAGTAAGTACATCATTCTTAATTCTTAGTGGTTGTTATTTCTCTAAAGATAAACTGAATCAACCCATACAAGAATATTTAAAAACAAACTATGGAATACAAGAGGAGTTTTCTGTTATTCAGACAGATAATAATTGGTTTGGAGGGATTGGCCATCAAACTTATGTAGAAATGAAAAAGCCATATCGTGCTTATCCATTCTTAATGATTGAAAGAGATACATTGAAAATCTTAAAAGATGATAGTGATGATATCTATCTCGAACAATTCAAGGGGGCATATATTGAGCAACACCCAGAAGTAGTTCAAGTAATTGAACAAATCATTAAAAAATATGGGTTAGTGAAATATCCTGATAAAGTTGTCCTAGAAGGGCATAAACCTATTCGTATCTTTCCTTACGATAACATTAAGTTAAATATAAATAATTCTCAAGAGCTACTTGATGATTTTAAAAAGACTCAAAAGATTGATACTATTGGACTTTTACCTACATTAATACCAAGTGATCCCCGACGTGAAAATTATAATATCAGGTATTTAGGTGTGATGAATTTTCAATTTGAATTTGACATGAATAAAAATAAACATCCTATTCCAAAGGCCAAAGATCTAATTGAGGACTTTCAAAAAAGTGGGGTATTAAAAAAAGGGATATACAACATAGATATGTTAGTAGATGATTCAAATCCAGATCATTCTGTGGGATGGGAATATAACAATGTAGTTTTATTTGAAGTCGATGAAAATGGTAAATATACTATAATTGCGAATCCTAAATATGATGATTTAGATAACTCTTACTTTTACGGAGATTATGCTGCACAAAAAAATATACCTTAAATTGATGGATATAGGGTTCTACTCCTTTATTACCATCTTTCAAAACCACCCTATTAAATAGGGTGGTTTTGAAAGATAGAACTTCCGCATTCAAGAATTATTTGAACACGAAAGTCCTCCAGTTAAACAATCTGAAGGACTTTTAATAGTCTTTTAAATATATTGAATCCCAATAATAGAATGTTATCTTAACTTTTCATGGAGTTCCGTCGTACACTTTACTGTTAACTATCAATAAAAACAGCTATATTATGCAAAATGCGCACAATATAGCTGTTTCCCACTATTTTTAATAAAAGTATAGTGAATTTATGAGAAATAACTCTATTTTAAATCTACTTCTTTGAAGCGACTTGGATTATGATAATGATCAGCAATAGTTAATGGATTCTTAGTATCTTCAATCTCTTTGTGATATTGTTCATAAACATAGACTATTCCTAAATTATCTCCAATAAAACTTATAATATCTTTGTGAATACGATGATTAATTATGAAATCATCATATTTTTTTAGTTTATCATTAACAAGTTTAGCTACTACTTTTGCTTTATGTGTAATATCAAGAAAATTCATACTAGCAGTAAGACCTGGCGCACTAAATGTCACTGTATTCGATTCAACCCAAGGTATATTCTCATCAATCATTTCACTTTGTACCCATTGTGCTAAGTAGCCACCAAGTGAATGACCTGTAATATACAAGTGATTCATCCATTTACGATCATCCTCTATTAATCCTTTGACAAACTTAGTAGCTTCGCCAAGTTGTAAACCTCCAATGTTTGCCCCTACTTGTAAGGCATCTACTACCCAGTCCTGCCACTGCTGTGAACCTCTAAATGCAACTGTATAATCATATTTGTCTTTAGAAATTTCTTTCCTATACACATATACATCAAACGAAGTGAATCGATCTGTATCTCTTTTGTGTAATTTCCAACCTCCTGGAGTCGTAGAACCAGGTTCTCGCTTATCATTATACGTCGATCTTGCCATTTCAAGCATTTGAATTGTAAAGGATAACTTTTCCTCTTCTACTTTAGTAACACCATTATCTCGACCTGATTTAATATTATTATCTACTTCGATAAGACCACTACCTGATCCAACTTTAATCGTTGAAATTTGATCAAAAGCCCAGTTTTTTGGTAGCGGAAATCCTAAATTCCCACTAAATCCTGTGGACATTCCACTAACAAAACTTGCGTTCGCATAACCTTTCTCTGAAACTTGAATACATACGTTTCGAGCTCCATAAACACCTACTTTATAAGTTCCACCAAGTTGAGCCATTTTCTCATTTAAAGCTTTGAAATGCGGAAGAATATTATCCGTAATATCTGTCCCATATGCATCAAAATCAACCGCAAAATAAATAGTCGTACCATACGGGAATCCATATTCTTGCGCTGCATCGTATGCTGCTTTTGCATCCTCTCTACCTTTTTCCGCACTAAAACTTGAAGCCGCTCTACCATTAGCTTGGTAAATTGGGAATACAGATAATCCAGCAGCAAAAATGTTTTTCAATTCACCCGGTTGGATTTTTTTATTGATACCACCTGGGACATTCACAAGATAACGTCCTACAGTTTCATAACCAGCAGCCTTTAAAGCTTTACCTCTCTCTAAAGTGACTTCCGTTATACAATCACATGCTTTTCCTTTTCGATCAGGATCCCCAGTACTAACTAATGCTGATAACCAAGTTGACTTATTCGCAACACCATCAACAGGAAGTAGTGTGAACCCCTGGAATTTCTTAACTGCACTTTCTACGTTCGCATTATATGTTGTTGAAAACGAACCAGAATCATGACCATTAAAATATAAAGCATATTGGAATAATGTAACGAATCTACCCGAGCTACCTACTTTTAGAATTGGTAATCCGTTCTTTGTCGCAGGACCAATTGAACCAGTTTGAGAACCTGCAGCAATTCCCATTTCTGTTTGTAAACCGTATACTAAAGCTTTATTTGTACCTCGTTGGTAATGACCATCCGTTGGTTGAACACCAGACGTTTTGTAATATTTATTATTTAAATCTTGTTGGATTTGTCGTACTTTCGCATCTCCACCCGGAGTTAGGCGATACGCATCCATTGTTAAGAAAGCTTTAAAAATATAGTCATACACTGTACCATCAGTGACTGGAAGACCAGCATCTTTTTGTAAACTTACAACTGCATTTTTCGTTTTCTCATCAAAAACATCATCAAATTTTCCCGGATTATATCCTTTACAATACATAGCACCTTTTAAAATTTGGACAATCGCTTTTCCTTTTGCATCAGTAGGAACTTTTCCTAAAGTCATTTCGCCCCACTGCTTATATTTAGAAGCTGTAGTTGGTCCAAATGCATCTGCAAGCGAAGTAATACCTAATTCAATTTGAAGGGCTCTTGTTAAAGCATAAACAGTTGACCAACCTGTTTTACCATTTAAAGGTGCTGGCTGAAAACCTGCGACTTTTCCATATTTTAAATTCACCCATGTTTGTACTGCAAATACTGCTGGATCTCCTTTTGTCTCTACCATTATAAATTCTCTCCCTTTTCCTTATTAATGGAACTTAATTTAATAATGTAATTAAATTAGGTCCTTACTCTATTAAGTGAAAGGAAAGGAAAATAAATAAAAAAAAACCAAAAAATATATAAAATCAGATTTGATCGTTTATCCAATCTGATTTTATATAAACGCTTATCTAATGATTTTCATTGACTTCTGGAATAGAGGCTAGTTCGTCATGTAAGAACTAGCCCCTACGTATTATGTATCTATATAGTAAGTGCAGTTATCATTCGAAAATCCTCGCGGTTTAATTCATTTATAATATGTATGTTGAGAAAAAAGTTATCTATCATTATCTATGTACATTTATAAAATACTATTTCTTATTTCCACTCAAGTAAATCAGAGATTTATACTTTTTTATAAAATAAGAAACATTACTTGTAGTAAACATATTGTTTACTTTATAATTTATTAAGAACTGGATACTTTCTATAAAGGAGGTTGAATGATGATCGGAGAAATAATAAAAAAACTAAGAAAAGAAAAAAATATAACTCAAGAACAATTAGGTGCTGCTGTTGGTGTTTCCAAAATGGCTATATCTTATTTTGAAAAAGGAAAAAAAGCCCCTGGTCGTGAAACATTAGAAAAAATAGCTGATTTTTTCAACACTACAACTGATTATCTGTTAGGTAGATCAGATGACCCGGAATTAACTGAATTTGAATCTAGGGTTGTGACTGAAGAAGGAAATAATATAATAAAGCTAATAGAAACTCTCCCGAAAGAAGAGCGTCAAAAAGCATGGGAACAACTAGAAATGTATGTTAACTATATAAAATTAAAAAATAACACTAAATAAAACATAACCTCATTCGTTCATCTTTAATAAGTTAACAAAGATAAACCGAATGTTGAAACGCATCAGTTTATTTTGTTAACTATAGAATATAAATTTTAACATGCCACTTAAAAAATTCAGCATATTTTATTTTTTAAGTAGCATGTCAAATTGAAAGTGTATATTCCTGAGTAATGCCCAGTATACTAAATGTTGCATATTTGGTATTATTTTTTTGTTTTAACATTTTCTCATAACTTTTAGAATTGAAACTGATTACTTTTGTTTCTGTTTTTTGTTTATAGTCCTTAATAATTAGCACCGGAATAATCGATTCATTATATTTTCTAAACTGTTGCAGATTCCCTTCATCTGCAACATCCTTCATAATAAATGGAATAGAATTTTCTTGTAACCACTCTTTTGCATCTACACAATTTTTACATCGATTGTTTCCATTTTTTTGTTCTTTGTTCTGCTTTGTAGGTTTATTTTCGCTACATGCTCCTAATAAGATAGTGGCCACTCCAACTATTAATAATAATCTCTTCGCTATGCTTTCCCCCTAGCTTTATAACACATACATAAATGTTAAATTTTCCCATTAACTAACACTCTCTTTGCTGGGGGGGGATCAATACAATACAGTCCATTCTTCTTCTCTTTTAACTATTTGTACTGGAATCTAAAAACTCAAAAAAACCAGGTACTTCCAATCCATTAATAACATCTACTTTTTCAAATATCTTCATCTTAATCTCTTGTTCTAAATCTTCTCTTTCTTGATAGGGCGTATTTTGTAAACAGCTACAAATTTTAAATTTGAAAATCCGTAAGATTTCCTCATAATTACAACTATTTAAATGTTGATCGTTTAATTTTATCATATACTATTTACCCCCTATTAATTGTGATTTAAGTGTTTTTAAAGCTTTTTTATGATTATAAGAAATAGTCTGCTCTGATACCGATAGAATTCGTGAAATTTGTTTATTATTATATTGATGAACATAGTATAAATTTAATATTTCCAACTGCTTTTTACTTAATAAACTTAAACCTTCGTATAGTAATTCATCTGTTATATGCTCTTTTAAGTGCGTTTGCTTTTTTTCGAATTGCATATAAGTAATATCTGTTAAATCATCGCTCATTAAGTCTAAAATAGTCGTATGATTCTCCCCTTCATTAGTAATTGGTTTATCTAAATTTAATATATTTCTCTTATTATTAATGGAAACTTTTTTATCAAACCCTATAGAATAAAAGTAAATTAAGTTACTAATATAACTTATGATTTTTACTTTTTTAAAATAAGATTTAAAAGCTTTATCTAGTAACTGTTTGTTATCATTTGTTGGTTTTTCCATAGCATTAAGAAATAACCCATAATTATCTGAATCCTTAAGAAAATTCCGCATGATAGGATTTTCTAATTTTTCTTGATATAAGCTATAAAAATGATCTATGTCTATGTTATTCAAAAAATAACCTCCTAATATTAAAAAATACTCTAAGGATACAAAGTGTTTTTACATAGGTCCTAAAGTAATTGCAATTAACCACAAGGCACTTTTCTGCTCAGCAGTGTTTTTAAAATGTATTTTTCGTACACAATATTTTTTTAAAAATATTCATTACTTCCTTACGAAATTTGTTTTCTATTTCCTTATCCATTGTTAGTATTAGAAATAATTGTTTCAAACAGAATTCCTCCTTGTGTTGATTAGAAAAAAGATTTAAAGAATAAATACCTAACTAAGAAATTCATAACATTATAGTTTTTAAAACGTTTCAAATACTTATAACAGACTAAACAAAAGCAATGTCCAAGGGACATTGCTTTTTAATTAGTATTTGATTGTTATATAAGATGGACTTGCTGTAATATAAAATGTCATGTTTTTACTATTATGAACTTTATATTGTTTGGAACCATTCACCATAATCTCAGCATCTATAATAAAACCTTCTCCAACATTTACAACACCAGCAACATCTTTATCTTCCCAAGAAGGCGATTTATAGAAGCGTAAATTATCTACCTTAGATAAAACTCGGTGTCCTACAATTGATGAACTCACATTCTCCTTCGTATCGAGCCTAATATAAGATGGATCATATTTTATCCATTGATTGTCTCCAATATTTAACCATCCATTTTTTTCACTTAATACAGCATAAGATTCTGACTTATTTATTTGAAGAATTACTGAATAGTTTGTCCCAGGACCTTTTCGTACATTAATATTCGTTCCTTCTACATATACAACCTTATTACTTGAAGGTACATTTACTTCTAATGATTTCCTAACATCAAGTCCACCATTAGAATGAGCGTATGCCCACTTTACATCAGAACGAAATTGAGACTCTGAAACACCGTGTGTTAATAAATAATCCAAAGGATCTTCATGCGTTGTTCCCCCAAGATGTCTACGGACATCGTCATGTGTCCACAACCCTTCTTCAACCGATAATCCCTGATTACGCAAAATCATCGCAAGTAGCTTCACATATTTATCGTAGGAACGCTTGAATTTATCATAATCAGCAGTTTCACAAAGCTCTACATGTACAAATCGGCTATTTGCATTTGGACCTGCACCGTATGCAATATACTTTGTATCCGCAATTTGAATTGTTTCATTCCAATCTACTGCATAATGTACAAAGGCTGAACGCCATGTACGAGTTTCATATTTTTGAATATTAATAGCTGGTGCTTCTGGTGTTGCTGTACTATGTGCGACAACTCCTTCATATGCACCAACACCATTTCGATAAGGAATTTTCGGTAAGTCTTCTATAAAAAGAGTTCTATCAGCAAAAGCACCTGTAGCAAAACTTACTACAGACATACATGTGATAAATAAAAGGGTAAATAGACTTGATAATTTTTTCATAAATCAGTCATCTCCCTTTTTACCCAAAATTTGTTTAATTTCAGATACATCTTTAGATAGAGCACCGAATGCCTCAGCTTGTTTAGTAATAACAATTTGATTTTCTGTGATTGTTTGTTGATATCTTTCTTCTCGCCCTTTATTTTCCTGGCGTGTTGATTCTAATAATTCTTTACTCTCTTTCCTTGTTGAAAATAGCAGCCACACAAATAAGGCGCCAAAGGCACCTTGCGATAGCATGATATTTACAATCTGTTCTTCCATTATATTCATCTCCTTTTTTCCATAAAAAAATAGAAGCACTTATATGCTTCTATTTTTCAAATAATATTTTGTTAAATATTTAAAACCCATTTTACTTTAACGCTTTTTTAAGTATTTCTAATTGTTTATTTAGCAACATTTAATTTCCGATATTTAAAATTAAATATCTATTAACTTTCTACAATCCAGACAATTATTTCATAAATGTATTCGTTACATACAAGTAAAACATTTTTCACAGATACAAAATTAGAAAAATCTAGGATATATCATTACCCTAACCGACTTACTAACATGACTTAGAATAAAATTTATTTTTGACCCTCTCCCATCCACTCCTACTCACTAATATTATACCAATAATTAATCAAGTGCAGTGTAACATAAGTGTAGCATGCGTGTATCATCTATTTATCAGGTTCTGGCGCATAAATTTTATGGCAATTGCAATAAACCTAAAAATTAAAGACATACTGATACTACTAAACTAAAGAAGGTGCGTGATTCGTATAGAAAAGGAAAATGTATTTAAATAGAAACCTTTTGGCCTAATATTATTTATTTAACAGTAAGATGATGTCAGCAATACAACCCCATTTCTCATACAACGATTACTCACTATATTCATTCATACGTTCCTCAATAAAATAAATGAATAATCCTACGTTCCCTTAAACAAATACCTAGAAGTCGATGAAACATATATCAAAATAAAAGGTCAATGGATATACTTGTATCGTACTGTTAATCCAAAAGGAAATACATTCGATTTTCACCTAAGTAAAACAAGAATTTCGAAGGCTACTAAGCACTTTCCAAGAAAGGCTTGCAGCATAAGATACAATTCCCTTAGGAATCTATACGCTTTATTATCTTTTACTCTATTTTTGCACTAGAACCTTCTTTTTTGCTTTGTTCTTTGAGATATGCTTTTTCTTCTTTTGGAGTAGCTAATCTTTTTGCTTTCCCCGTACTTTCCCCACCTGCTTGCTCCAACATATAATTATGTTCCTCAACCGCCTGAGAAAAATCGCCTTTTTCCCAACGATTTAAAATCTCAACATATTTTTCTTTTTCGAGTATTTTATCACTTTGATCTAACAAGTGACGAAGCTTTTTAATATTCTCAGGAGACATTACGATAAACCCAATCTTTGTATCAGCTATTACTTTTTGATGCAGCATTTTGTGCATAGAGTCGATTATGACACCCTCAGAGTTGACCAAATCGTCAATTTCCTCACCTTTGGCAACAACGATTTTCTCTTGTGCTTGCTTATTGTCACTTCCGGAATTGAAAAACATTCCCACCATATATCCTATAAATATACCAAATACCACAACACTGACCACAATCATCGAAAACTTTTTCCACCTATTCATTTGTTGAATCACCCCTTTTCAAGAAATCAATCCATTTGCAATATAGCCCCTATAAACCACTTTAATATTTGCACTTTGTAGTAATTAGCGCATAAACTTAACCACTATTTTATATTTTGTATCTTTTACTAGAACATTACAATAATTTTCATCTTTTTCTCTTCTACCTATAAACAACTTATGTTTTCAATCAATTTGATAACATTGATTTATGAGGGGGAACCCCATCGCTATCAAGTAAGAAAACAAGTTACCCCCAAAACGATAAAAATAAATAATAATTTTTTCAATTTAATACAAATCTTTAGATGATTCACCAACAAATGAAAAATCTTACAATAGATCTGGATTCCTTCTTTTTCTTACTGATGATAAAATTAGAGTGACGGAGGGATATTATGGATTTTATTATGTATTATGTATTTTATTTTGGATTACTGTTTCTTATAATTGGTACCGCATTATTTTTATTTATCATGGCTGCATTACCAAAAATATGGAATAAAAATCTATCATTTATACTGATCGGTTTAGGGATAAATATACTTGCTATTCCGTTGTCTTTTTTTATAGGCGGGATGGCAACAGATTCTCCGGATAGTACTAGGTTAGATTTTTGGAAAGGATTTTTCTTTATTCAAATAATACCGCTCTTTTTACTAATTTTTTTATTACTTTTAACTGTGGTATTGTGGTTTATTCGTAAGAACAAGAAAAAAGTAAACATGTAAAATTTTCAAAAATGTTTTTAAAGGTAAATTATATAAAAAAGCTGTCTGAATAGACAGCTTTTCTAGAATGGTATAGTAATCCTGTTAGAAATATTTTTATCTTAAATCTAATTCTTTGAAGCGATCTAAACTATGATAATAGTTTACATCTAACCCTTCCATTTTTGTTGAGTAATGATTTACTGTTCCTAATTTAGTTCCGAAAAGGCTTATGCCATCCTGCATAATACGATGATTAATTATAAAATTATCATATTTGTGTTGGTCATCATTATTATTAATTTTTTTGGTTACTTTTTCTTGATATTCACTAAAATTAGTAGGGATTTTTGTAGTATTAAAACCCGGCGCATTAAATGTTACTGCGAATGAATCAGTCCAAGGCACATTTCCATCAATTATTTCACTTTGTACCCATTGTGCTAAGTAGCCTCCAAGTGAATGGCCTGTAAAGTACAGTTGACTTATCATTCTATAATCAGTTTCTATTAATTTTTTAACAAGATTAATAGCACTACTAGCTTGTAGACCTCCAAAATTCCCTACTACTTGATATAAATCTTGTAAAATATCATTAAGTTCTTCTGTCTGTGTGCCTCTAAATGCAATTGTATAAGCATATTTTGGTACTTCTGTGGAATCTGTTGGCATTTTTTTTCTAAATACATATGCATCAAAACCATTTTTATTAACTCTATGTTTTTGGTGTAATACCCAACCTCCTGGACTCGTAAAGACTTTATCAGGTTTTACATCAGTTATTAGATCATCTTTATACGCATTTCTCGACATTTCAAGAAATTGAAGTGTAAGTGATAACTTTTCCTTATCCATTTTAGTAACAGCATTATCTCGACCTGATTTAATATGTTTATCAATTGCGATAGAACCATTTCCGCTTCCAATTGCGTATTCTTTAATTTGATCAAAGGCCCAATTTCTTGGTAATGGGAATCCTAGGTTTCCACTATAACGAGGAGACATACCAGAAACGAAGCTGTATGTTGCATATTTTTTGTCTGATACTTGATTACATACGTTTCGTGAACCGTATACGCCAATATCGTAATAACTTCCTAGTTTTTTCATTTGTTCGTTAATTGCTTGGAAGTGTGGTAAAATTTTGTCTTTAATTTCCTCACCGTTTGCATCAAAATCTACTGCGAAGTAGATGGTTGTTCTATATGGGAATCCATGATATAAAGCGGCTTCATAAGCTTTAATTGCATCTTTTTGACCTTGGTCGGGATTAAAATAAGCTTTATCTCCACCATTTGTTTGGTAGATAGGGAAAATACTAAGTCCAGCTGCTAAAATGTTATCGATTTCTCCGGCTTGAATTTTTTTATTTATAGGATTTTTTACGTCAGCGTTTGTTAGATAACGTCCTACTGTTTCATAACCAGCTGCGACTAATGTTTTTGCTCGTTCAGGAGTAACTTCTGTAATACAATCACAAGATTTACCTTGACGCTCTGTATCTCCTGTACTTACTAATAGAGAAGCCCATGTTTGAAAATCGGAAATGCCAGTTGCTTTCAATAATGAAAAGTTTTGGAATTGTTTTAATTGTGTAGTTACAGCTGCTGAATACTTACCATCAAAGGGTACATCGTAACCATTGAAAATAAGGGCTGCTTGGAATAGGTATACAAAAGGACCTGTTGAGCCTTCTTTTAATATGATTGACTTAATTTTTTCTTGTGTTGTTGGACCAAAAATTCCGTTAGCTGTACCATCTTGTAATCCTTGTTCATATTGAATTGCAAACATTAAAGCTTCTTGTACACTACGTGAATAATGACCATCGCAAGGCATATAGGAAAAGTCAGCGCGGTTGATATATTTGTTGTTTAACCATTGTTGGATACTTCTAATTTTTTCACTTCCGTTATTAACTAATACATACGCATCCATTGTTAATAGTGCTTTGAATAATTTAGGAGTTACTACGCCATCAGCTGATGTAGAGCCTAAATTTTTTTGCATAGAAGTAATAGCAGCCTGTGTACCAGGTCCATATGTTCCTGTAATGCCACCTGGGCCATAACCCTTGCAATATAAAGCGGCTTGAATAATTTTTACAATATTTGGATTTGTATTAGAGGTTGAATTAATTGGACATTTCTTTGTAATTTCTCTTAATGTAGTAGGGCCAAAGTCTGTAGCCGTTGCTGTAATCCCAAGTTCTAATTGTAATGCTCGTGTTAAAGCCCACATTGTAGACCAACCTGTTTTTCCAGTTACTTTAATTTCTTCATAACCAGCTCTACCTTTATAGGTGTTGTTTACCCATTCTTGTGCTGCTTGTACCATTTGATCCATTTTGATTACCTCTCTTTTCATTATTCTTATTAACAGAGTTTAATTTAACGATCTATTTAAAAATTTAATTAACTTAAGCTCTTACTTTATTAAGTGAGAGGAAAGTAGAATAAATAAAAATAAAAAAATATTTTAAAATAGATAAAAAGTAATGCAATGATTTTTGGCTTAAAAAAGCAAGTATACGAACCGAGCCGCTTCCATTATTCGTTCAAAAATACTTCTTATCAAACATGTTGATACGTTTCAAACTGTGATGTTTCGCTCCCACACAATTAATAAACTTCTATTCTAAAAATCAATTCAAATACATTTGAAAGAAATTAGTTTTTTTTACTAAAATATGCAATTATGCATATTTTAGTATTTATAATAGTTAAATATTAAAATATATGGTATAGTTTTACATGTTAATATTACATTTTAATTTTGAAAGGATGAAAAAAATGAAGAAATTTGTACAAATTCTTTTAGCTGGTGTTGTTCTTTCAGGTGGACTTCTTTTTGGTACTTCTGATGCATTTGCATATGAGTCAAAAGGCGTTTACGGTAAAGGCAACAAAATCGATTTTCGTACTGACTCTAATTCATATAGAGGAAGTGCTACTATTGTTATAACTGGAACGGCACCTTCTGGAGGAGCTGCTATTGAGTTAGTAGAAAAAGGTACTGGAAAAGTCGTTAGACGACAAGATGTAAGTAGTGGATACTTTAAAGTTCAATGGCCAGCACGTGGAATTCCGTCAGGTTTTTATGATGTTCATGCTGGTTCACAATTTGCTGGACAAGCTTGGCATGGTGAATTAACAAGCTATATCAAAGTAAATATGTAATTTTTTAAAAAGACACTCATTAGAGTGTCTTTTTTGATTTTAGTGACAGAAAACCATATAAAATCATAGACTTTATAAAAATAGCCCGCCATCAGACCCTTTTTGGTTAGATGACGGGCTATTTTTATATATTTTTACAAGATGTAGAGAAGACTTTCTTCACAGCCTGAAAAGAATCAACTCTTAATAGAATTGATCCTTTTTCTATTACTCTTAATTAAATTTATACACTACCACTTTCTATCACCCTTAGTAACTAAAATTTTTACTAAACTACTTATGAAATATAAAAACTACAATAAGATACAAATATTATCAAAACAAACAAAATAATCTTAAAAACCGAGTTCTTTTCCCCACCAGGGGTAGCACCACATTGCCGTCAAGCTAAGAAAAACAAGTACCCCAAAACGAAAAAATGTACATGTTTTTGAAATACGGGTTCATGATTGAGTAGCTCAATCAAATCTTTAAAGAACTTACACTGGGTCTTTAGAAAGTAGGAAAATCTCATGTGAAATAAAACTGATATAATCTTAGCTTGATAGGCATAAGAGAGAACCCCATTTGGTAGAAAACGCGGTTCTCTCTTTTATTTTTATCGGTAAATCTTGAAGATGTCTGTACGATTTTTAGAGCGGCTTCCAGATCCAACCCATAACGTACCCAATACGCGGTAATCGCCTGGTAGATTATCTGTGATATTGAAAGAGCGTGTCACGTTATTTTTAAAGCTGCCTGATAAAGTATCAGTTGTTACAGGGGTTCCATCAACAAGACGCTGCAATTCAATTTTATAATTCCATGTAGCACCCGGAACATTGTTAATTTGTTTGAAATCTACTGTTGTAGCTCCCGATCCATAATAACTTGCATCTGTCCATCCAGATACCCCTGAAGTGTAATTATCGTAACCACCGTGAATATAACTTGCCATTTTGTTTCCTCCTTGAAATGTTATAGTTTTTCTTTGTATGAATGGAACTTGATTATTAACATAACTTTGGGAAATCTTTATTTAATCAAGTTATCTAGTAATTTAGCTCCTTACTTTATTAAGTGAAACAAAGGCATATTAAATCAAAAAATGATGATTTTTTTATAATTATCATTTTAATAAATAACTAATGAAGAAAATAAATGATTTCTCTAACATCTTAAAAAACATATATTGTCTGAGAAAAACTAGGGGAGTATCTTAGAAAAACTAGAGGTAGTTTCTGAAGGAAACGATAACAATACTAATTTTAACAAGAATAACTTAACAAGAAATATTTACCGAAAATTACTAAGTAAAATGAAACATTCAAAAGAGCCAAACTACCCATTCCAGAAATATACCATAACCTTTGTTCATGCTATGCACAATTTACGAAGACAAGTATTTTACAAAACTACCCCCATTGTACCATCCAACATCTCTTTACTTGTTTCACTTACTCTAAAATATATAAAGGCGAAGTCTTCAAAGAGACTCCGCCTTTTCAACGTACAATGAAATTCAAAAATCACTAGTTATTTTCTAAACATTGTTCTACATTTATCAACCTATTTATGCTTTTTTAAACTTTACAACAGAACCTTTTGCACTAGAATCGTTACCTCTTAAACAGTAGAAAAAATGTTCCGGAATTAATAAAAATTTTAAAATAACACTGTTGTAATACATCTGTATAAATATCTTTTCATTCTCTCTAACAACCTGTATATTTCCATATAATTAATGAACCATATTTTTCATATCACATCGTTTCATTTTACTACTCACTCTTCTAATATGACTATGGCTATAATTGAGTAATACAGCAATTTGTTTCAAATTCATTCCTTTTACATCTCGATAATACATAATACGTTTTTCTAAGTCTTTCATACTTGCCATTACGTCTTTAACTTGATTCATTACCTGTTGTTTCTCCTGTACCATCTCCGTTAATACATTAATTTTACCAGCAATCTTATTATGCCTAGTATAAATGTCTACTAAATCTAACGGTATTTCTCCACCTTGAACACGTTCTTTTGTATAATCCACCACACCATTGAATTTTGGAGCGTTCATAGCCATATTTTTCATCAAAAATTTATGTTCTATCTCTAAGTCTCGTATTTGAATCTTCAACATATCTATTTCCTGTGCTAAGTCCTTAAGTAAAAGTTGTTCCATTATTACTCCTCCTATTAACTTTTTTAATCCATAAACAGTATTTTTAGCACTAAAATATACTCAATCAAATTGATTAGAAAATAATTTTATAATCATCTTTTTTCTTCGAGTCCTTGATCTCGTTCATCTACCTTCTTTATTAATTTTTCTAATTGTTTTTTACTAAGTTCCCATAGTTGATATTTATTAAACTTGTATATTCCATTCTTAATTAAATACAAAATTAACTCGTCTTTTCTTGTCATTTGTTTACCTAAACCTAAAAAATATAAAAATTATAATATGTTTATATATAGTTTTATTGTTTATCCTATTACTACATTACAGCTAATTTATATATCCTTTATTTCATATAACCTCCAACATCTAAAAATTGCTTATACATAACAATATTCCGCTTTCTCATATATTTTTTTAAATATTGATTCATAGAGTGTCTAAATCTAAATTCAAAATAGTAATCGAGACCATTAACCCGATCTTCAAAAGTCAATACCTTCCGCTCAAACACAAGATATTCAATTAATAACCAAACACTTACTACCCCATCTTTCTTTGCCTCTGTATAAAGTTCTAATATTGTCATAGTACTAAATTCCTTTTTCAAGGTATAAATTTGTTTTTTTAACGAACTGGAAAGGGAGTGTTCCCACAAATCCATTTCGATTTTTCGCAATAATTAATTCAACATCATGAATTTCCTCTTCTTGTTGCTCTCTATTAAAATATGCTGGACGGTGGGGAAAAATAATGAGATCAGCAATCTCCTCAATACTTCCCGATTCACGAATATCAGCCATTGTAGGTGCTTTGTCTTGCTTTCCCTCTACACTACGATTTAATTGTGCTACAAGCATAATTGGCACACTATGTTCTTTTTGTATTTCTTTTAGTTGTTTCATGATGTATGTAAATTTAAGGTGATTATTTTGAAACGACTCATTTACATCAATATGTCCTAAATGATCTATAGCAAAGAAGTGCTTTCTATGTGGGTTATCTTTTACTACTTGACGAATGACTGTCCGAATTTGATCAATATTCTTTTCTGGACGAACATTAATGGAGAGCTCAGCTAATTTGCCACATGCTTTGTGGTATTTCTCCCAATATTTTTGTTTTTCATGAAAAAATTTATTTGGGTTATTCATTGTCGCAACTGGAATTTTTCCTTCTGCAGCAATCCATCTATCTATAATCTTATTTTCATCCATTTCACATGAGAAAAATGTTCCCATATATTCCTGGCTTTGATGTGCTCCACGTCGCATACTTTCCAATACAAATGCTGTTTTCCCCACAGATGGACGAGCTGCTACTACTATTAAATCTGATGGTTGCCAACCATCTAAACCTTTATCAAGGATATTAAAACCTGTAGGGGTTCCACTTATTCCACTTAAAGGCATTTGACTATGCATTAAAATACGGTTCTCTAATTTTTCTTTAAACGAGGGTTGTGATTTCATTGTAGTACCTGGAATATGATTTATTTCAGATAAAAGTTTGTTAAGTTGTTGGTAGCTATGCGTGAATTTCGATTTTTCTTTAAAATCTTCGAATGTAAGGAGAGCTTCATTTACCGCAATAAATTCAATCATTTTATCTTCTATATATTTAAAATTATGAGTTAAAATCCCTAATTCATATAGATTGCTTAACGTACTAACTCCACCAAATGTAGCCATCTTATCTTCGCCAATTTGAGAAAGTGACATCATATCAACAGGTTTATCATTACTTTGAAGTTCTTTCATAATTTTAAATAAATTTCTATTATATTTATTTAAATAATGTTTAGTTTTTAACTTTGTTTCATATATTAAACTATTATCATGAATCATCATTCCAAGAATATAACATTCATTTTCGTAATGTACCTGGTACTTATTCACTAAATTCACCTCAATCTAATAAACTATCTATAGAGAAATTACATGTGCTAAATACCTTTGAAATTTCTTTCTCTTTTTTCATTTCAGCATATTCTAGATAGCATTCATTGTTGAAGAAATTAGTAGCATGTTTTATATATCTTGTTTCTACACAATTTCCTTTAATATATTCAGCATATCTTTGTGTTCCCAAATTTATCAATTCAAAAGAATGTTTTTTAGTAGCCATATTAAATGATTTATAAGCTGATTTCTTATCAATTTTTTTAGGATATAACGCCCATACATGTTCAAATTCTTCTGAATACCCCGCGCATAAATTTGGAATATTCTTAATCTCAACCTTGTTAAAATTAACTTTACTTGTGCTTCCTCCAGTTACTATCTCTTTTTTCTCTAAGGCATTTTCTTTCTCTCTTTCTGATATCGCACCTTGCTTTTTTGAAATATTAGATGTAGGTAAAAGATGATATAGGTTAGAAAGATGATCGCCCTTATTATCTTTCCTTAAAGTTTTTGATACATATCCCTTTTCCACCAAAATCTTGATACACTCAATAACCTTTTTCTTGCCACATCCAACCCTTTTAGCTAGTGTGTTCAGTGATGGAAAAGCTGATTTTGTTTTTTTATTTGCATATCTAACTATTACAGCATAAGTTTTAAACGCATAAACATCCAATTCACCATTATCTATAACTTCATTATCTATCATAAAAAAGCCGCCTCGTTTATCAACAAATTCCATTAATTCTCCTTCCCTCCCTTATATTATTAAACCTTATAAATATATTCATTTCGTTAACATTACGTAATTATCGAATATTAAAATTCATAAAACTTTAGTCCTCTGCCAATCTATTTATTTCATTTAAAAAGGGCACTTCTCTTCTTTTTCTTGTTTGCTTAATTCATATATTTCTTCCAATACTTGTAAACCATGTTCATATGCAAGAACCATTGTTGTTGAAAAAATATCCCGCTTTTGTTTATGGTTTTCAATTAATCGTATAAAAATCCTTTTTTCTAAGTTAAATTTGTCGTCTAAGCTCATTTTATTCACCTGCTACTTTCTTTATAGAATAACTTTCAATAAATTGTTTTATACATTGTGTTTCACAATGAAGATAATCTCCGTCAAAGTCATAATAATGCTCACCAAAATAAATTTCACCCTGACAACCTTCGCAATATACCAAGTAATCATTCTCTCCGGAATCCATACATTTACTATCTATCATTGGATTTTCTATCAACTACAATTTCCCCCCGTCATTAAAATATCTAGTAACTTATTAAAATCCATATAATATACACGCACTTTAACAATTGAATTCTCTTCTTATATATACTGAAAGAAATCCTTTGTAAATTTCCTTTTTACGTTGTCATATTCTTTTTATGTAACAGTACATCAGCTACCCTTATTGCATTTTCTAATTGATTTTTAATCGCTAAATATTGCGGAGCTGTTATTCGCTTCAATTTGTTCTTTTTTTTATAGTGATACATTTTTAATTTTAAATTTGTCCTATATGTTCTGTTATACATCGATCTAAATATTCTCCATGCCTTTTGAAAGCTAACATCTTTGCTAAAAGCTAAAAGCCGAATCATTTTATTTAAACGTTGCTGCAGACAACTTTCTGTATTTAGATTAATAAGAGTATTACTACAATGTTCTATAGTTCTTACCTCTTTCTCCAATTGTGGAATTCTAAATAAAACCTTGATTTGTATTTTGTCTAGATTCTGATGTTTTTTTGTTACATGTTTAAGATCGTTTAAGAATTCATCCTTCACCTTTAAAGCATGTATATTTCCTATTTTTCTATATGCAAATGTACTTTCTCTCAGTTTAAGCTTAGGGTAGTCTATGCCTTTCATTGAATAAGTTGACTTAATAAATTTATCTGATAAAAAATTAATCTTATTAATTACATTCAAGTTTTGTATTGGATTTATAATAGTACGTATTACAGAATTTTGATTCTCCTTATACATGTCAGCAACAATCAAGCTATCCGTTACGATTGTATTTCTTTCCTTCAATACCAAATCATTAACTATACCTTCTCTTCTTTTGGTGCTAGCCATATATACCTCCACTACAATAAACCTTAAGTTTACTAATTCTATTTAAAAAAAAGATCTTTCGGATCATCTTCAAACGCTTTTGCAATTTTTACTACCAGATCTATTTTTAGGTTGCTTTTACTATTTTCTATATACCGCTAATGCAACTTTGTTATCCCAACTTTATTAGCAGCCTCTTCACAAGTCCGTCCCATTTCCACTCTTCTTTGTTTTAATTTTTCCAAATCATTTCCCCCTTCCGTTAACCATACTCTAATTTTAAATAAACCTAGGGTTTATTTCAAGTCTTTTTTATATAATTTCCTATATTTTTTATGGACTATGTATTAATTCCACAGATCGATTAATCCTAGACGAAAAAAGCTATCTATTGTTTTTTTTCTATATATACTCTAGATAGACACGCCTTTAGAATATCCTCTGTATTAATTTTTCTTCCCTCTTTTAACCATAGTTTGACTACTTCCTTAGCTAATTCTTGTTTATTCATCTCAATCCCCCATATTCAACATATTCTTTATAAATCTTTTCATATAGTTTTACTTTTTGGTTAAATATAAATAGGAAATTCTTCTTAAAAAGTAGGAATGACATCGCTCTATTCAAAACGATGTCATTCTAAATGCTAATAATATTCCGCGCATTGCTAGCCACCATTTGGATGAGCTATTGGAGCTAAACACTTCATCTTCTATTGTGTTGTATCATCTGTATTTGGCTCATTCCATATAAATATGGACTCGCCTAATAGAACCACTAAAATTATGAATCGACCTCAATTTTCTTCTTTCGCTTTGACTAGTTGATATCAATTTTTAAAAACAAATTTATCTTTTACTCTATAAATTTGTTTTTAAAAAGGAGCTCTTACTATTATGTATTACACTCGTATTCTAATAATAAATTATCATTTTACCTATCAAATTAATATTTCCATTTTTCAATCCCTATATGAATATTTTACCACAAAACAGAACTAACGTTCTACTTTTAGGTACAGAAAATCTAATTAAATTTAATAAAATTTAAGCATGAAAGTTTTTTGATAAATCAATAGTTACTTTAAAAGTAAATCACATACAAAATATCGTTAATACCTAATGAACGATTGATTATTTATAAGAACTTAATTTTAGTAGTTCCGTACTTTCTTTGACATTTCCCATAATACTCCTATTACACTATACGTACCCAATTTATTTTAATACACCCAATAAAATAATACACTACTATATTCCTCTATCGTTGTTGTGCTTTTTATTAACATTAACCATAGGAAAAGAAATCCAAATAACATTCATTAGTATAGATCTTAAAAGTACTGCATCACATTTACCTGATACTCAAAAAGAATAGTCATGAATATCATCTATTAATTGAACAACTTTTATACAATTTATACTTTTACTCCCTTGCTTACGGGCTGTATCGCACACTCGTAATCCCCCTTCTACCAATAAATCCCGCACCTTACACGCAACAAAAAAAGACCACCAAAAGGCAGCCCCTCAAAACTCAATCCTATTCCCCACGCCGCGCTCCATCGCCTTCTCATACAAATACTTCGCAACAATAATATCCACTACTGCCAAACCAACTGATTTAAAAACAGTAATCTCTTCATCGTTCTCCCTACCAGCCCTTTCCCCGCTTATGATTTGTCCAAGTTCAGCGTGGATCTCGCTAGCTTTAAATAAACCTTCCTGCATCGGAACTTGAAGGTCCCCTGTCTCTTCTAATGCTGCTTCTTTCGATTCGACTACTACTTTATTTGCATTAGCAATAGCGTGAGATGGTAGTTCTTGCATGTTCGGTTTGAATGAACCGACGGCGTTTATGTGGACGCCTTTTTGTAGTTTTTCTGAGAAGACTGGTGTGGATGCGTTCGTAGTTGTGACGATGATGTCTGCTTCACTTATTGCTTCATTTGCATTTGTGTGAACGTAAGCAGGTTTACCAAATTTCTCTTGTATATATTGCGCAAATGCATACGCTTTTTCTTCTGTTCGATTGTATAAAATGACTTTTTCAATATCTCTAACCGCGAATATAGCTTCAGCAATTCCCTTTGCCTGTTCGCCTGTCCCGATAATACATAAAGTTTTTGCGTTATGACGAGCTAAATGTTTTGTCGCTACTCCTGATAGGGCTCCTGTTCGAATCATCGTTAAGTACGATCCTTCTAGCAGTGCGAGCGGTTCTCCCGTTTGAAAGTCTGATAGCATCACAATCCCGTTTATCGTTTTCTTTCCTATCTTTTTGTTCTCGGGGACTACTGTTACTACTTTTAAGCCAAGTGCCTCAAGTCCTTCCGCTACTGAAGGCATAATTAAGGCCGTATTTTGTTCGCTTGCAAATGGTAGTGAGGCACGTATTGGTGTAATCGTTCTTTCAGCAGAAAATTCTTGTAAAGCAAGCGCCGCGTATGCAATGACTTCGTTCATATTTACTAATTTTCGTTGTTCGTTCGCGCTTATGACTAGCATATCTTTCCACCTCCTCCTTTTATCCTAACAAAAATCCCCGATTCAAATCATCTCTCGGGTCTACAACGAACTGATGAAATCCTGTAATAAATGCATTCCCTGTTACTTTCGGAACGACAGCTTCATATGTATCTACTACTGTTACCGACAATACTTCTCCCTCGAATTTCCCATCAGTAATGCATTCGTGGACGAAAATTTCTCCCTTTTGTAAAGCATCATTTTCAAAAAGAGTTGCGATTCTTGCGGAAGTTCCTGTGCCGCAAGGAGAACGATCTACTTGCCCGTCAGCAAAGATCGTTACATTTCGTAACGTAGCGTCTTTTCCTTTCGGTTCATCTGAGAAAATAACACCGTATATTCCTTTTAAACCTTCTTCAAGCGGGTGCTTTACTTCCATTTGGCTCTCAATGTAATGCTTAATTTTACCGCCCCACGTTTGAATGGCAGGTAAGTCTTTGAAATCGACTTTCAAACCAAATTCTTTACTATCTACAACAGCATAAAAAGCTCCGCCAAACGCGATATCTACTTGAAACGCATAGTCATCTATTTTAATAGGAACGTCTTTTTTGTATACAAATGAAGGAACGTTTTCAAATGATACGGACTCTACTTCGCTCCCGTTATATTTTGCGTATGCGACCACTTCCCCAGCGGGGCTATCAATAATGAACTTTTGTTTCTCACCTGTCACTTCAAACATACCAGTCTCAATTCCGACTGTAATAACAGCGATAATGCCGTGACCACACATCGTACTCCAGCCTTCATTGTGCATAAATAATACACCAAAATCAGCATGAGCACTTGCTGGCGGTGTAATGATACAACCGTACATACCGTGATGTCCTCTCGGTTCATACATAAGAATTTCGCGAAGATGATCCAAATATTCCATGCAGTATGCCCGTCTTTCCAGCTGCGTTTCTCCTTTTATTTCTGGCACGCCACCTGTAATAATCCGAAGCGGTTCCCCAGCTACGTGCGCATCAATTGTCGTATACACTTTACTAACCTTCATTTCTATCTCTCCCCTATATGTTGATACTATTTTTATTGCAAGTATCATGCCAACGCATAGGGGATAAATTTGTATACATTGTGTAAAAAAACATACACTACTGTCTATTTTTTTATACAATGTCCGGAGGCTATGTTATGGGGTCCTTGATACAACCGGTCTTATTATTTTCAATGGAAAGTTACTTCCACCCCCAACATATACTGTTCAAAAGCAAAAAGGAAGTGATCTCATGTATTACGGAACAAAAGGATGGTACGTAGCTGAATTAAAAAAATTAGGTGTGCGCTATCATGAAGGACGAAAGCTAGAAAGCTACCGCGGACACATCTTGCGCAATTTACTACTTGCACAACAAGAGAAATTAAAATAACGGTAATATTCTAATGTAACGATATCGGCGATTCTTAGAATATATCAGCGATTTTTTAAATTTATCAGCGATTCCACACAATATATCGGCGATTTTTTAAATTTATCGACGATTCGACATGGAATATCGACTTACCGACAAATTTCGTCAAACCACTCCTCCATTCCACCAACCAATCACACATCAAACTACAATAAAAAAAGGTCACCCACACAGGTGACCTTCCTTTCTTATTCACAAACAAGAATTTGTCTAGAAAATGATCCCTTTTTTGTAACACAGCGATCTGTAATTTCAAATCCTGCTTCATGGATCATGTCGTCCATTGTTTCCATCGTGACAACGACTACCTTTTTAGCGATGCGGCGCGCGCTTGAAAGAATGGAGAGTTGATCTTCTGGTGTTGCGTGAGTGAATAAATCATACGGCATATCGATAATTGCAACGTCGTAGTTCTCAGTAATCTCCTCGATTGGGCCTTTTGTTACTGTTCCTTCCAATCCGAAATGCGCGATATTTTTTCTCGTTCCAAGAACTACAAGTGGATTTATATCTCTACCAACGATGTTAATCCCCATAGAAAGTGCTTCTACTACTACTGTTCCAATGCCGCAGCATGGGTCAATTGCTCGTACTCCCTCTGGATTTGGCACCGCAATATTTGCAACCGATCTCGCAACGCGTGTGCTAAGAGATGTCGAATAGCTATGCGGTTTTTTTATGTGGTGATACCAAACTGGTTCACTTTCTACATAGTGCCCGAAGTACCAGCGTCCTCCAAGAGGAACAATCCCGAATACACGCTCTGGATTACGAACATCCGCTTCCCCTTCAATATGCATGCCGAGGTCTCGCTCTATCAGACGTCTTTCTCCATATTCAATTTTATTCTCTCCAACAAGGTCATTAATTTTAACGAAGATAACTTTGAACGTCGCCCCTGCCAAATCAATTTGTTCTACTTGTTTCAAAATGCTTTCTAAGTCGTCCCCTTCATACATAACCTCAACGCGCTCTTTCATAAACGCACTTCTACTCGGGTCAATTTTGACATCACTTTTTAAAATATTAACGTGAGACTCCATTCCAAAGAACGAGCGCATTTCCAAGTAACATAAAGCACGCTCCTCCTCGCGAAATGCATACGTATATATACATGCAGGTGTTTTACTATGATTATTCAATCTATTATCATCCTCTATATCGTTATAATTACAATTACTACAATATCTTTTCGTATAAAATTAAATGATATCACATGCCTGAAATAAAGAGAAACGTTAATAAATAAAAGAGACTGCCAATTGGCAATCTCTTTTTATTTATTAACGGAAAGAAGATACGTTATTACCTTTTGCTTCGTAATAATCTAAAATACCTTGATAAATCGCTTCTGCTGCAGCTTGTCTCTGTTTTGGTGTAGCAATTTTATCTGCATCACTCTTATTATCTACAAATGCTAATTCTGTTAATACAGCTGGCATTGTATTTTCTCTAGTTACGTATAAGTCCTGATGTTTCACACCACGATCTTTTGTTCCAAGTGCCGCTACAAGACGGTCTTGAATTTTTTGTGCTAATAACTTACTGTCTTCTACATGCGGATTCGTTACTTTTGCTCTTGCTGACTGATAATATAATGTTTCTGTACCTTGTCCATTTTTATATTGAGAACCATTAGCATGGATACTTACAAAAATATCTCCATTATGTTCCTGTGCAAACTCTACTCGTTTTTTCAATGAATCTGTTGAGTTTACTCCTGGACGTGTATTATCTGTACGAGTGAACATAACAGTAAATGGTGCTTTTTGCTCAAAGATTTTCTTTAATCGTAATGATACATCTAATACAGTTTCACTTTCTTTCTCATAATAACCAACATTACCTGAGTCCATTCCACCGTGACCTGGATCAATAATAATCGCTTTACCTTCTAAGAAGTTCTCTTGTTTTACTGGGTTTAATTGATTTTTATCAACCCACTGGAAACCAGCGCCTACGCGGATACGAATCCAGCTTCCACTCTCTTCCATAATCGTTACTGTTTGTGCATTATATGTACCTAGCACTTTAGAACTATGTGAAGCTAATTCATATGCAGTAAAGTCTTGGTTAATTGTTTCTGTTTTTTCTTTTAGAGGTGTCCACTTTTCACCTTTACTTGTTACAATTTTTAACCAGCCGTCTGCTCTTTGTTCTTTCACTTCAACCATTTGTGGCTTATGTTGAACGTCAGTAATACCAGATGATAATGATGGTTGATGATATGTAATAAAGTTTCTGTTCATATACATTCTTTTTGATGTATTTGTTTTATTTTGATCAGCCTTCGCAATGAACTGAGCTGCTTCTGCACGAGTTACAGTTCCTTCAGGATTCCAGCCATTTCCTGTACCATTAGAAATCTCTAAGGCTACTAAAATATTAGCTTGTTTCTTACCCCAATGAGGTTCCAAATCTTTAAACTGTGTTGGAAGTTCTCCAATAATTTTCTTTTCTAATGAGTATGCTTGTACTAACATAGATGCCATAGATGCACGGTTAATTTTGCTTGATGGATTAAATTTACCAGTACCATCTCCATTAATTACACCTGCTTTTTCCACTGCAGCAATGTACGGAGCTGCCCAATGACTTTGTGCATCTTTAAAAGATGGCTTTGCTTTTGGATCAATTGGTAAACCAAGAACGACTGCTAAAATTTTTGCAGCTGATCCTTTATCTACTGCTTCAGATGGAGAAAACGTTCCATCTGGCTTTCCAACAAGCGCTTTTTTTCCTACTAAATAATCAACTGATTCTTGCGCCCATGTAGGAACATCCGAAAACTTCTTCGCTGCTGCGAAACTACTTACTGGAGACGATAATAAACTTGCGGCTAAAATACCTGCCGCGACTGCACGATACTTCATAAAAAATAATACTCCTCTCGACAATTACCTTTTAATAACGCGTAATCTTAATATATAAATTCCAAAAAACACGAACAAAAAAAAATTAGTGCGCCTCTATCATTTTATAATACTCGAATTACGTAGTAAACCTACTTTCTTCATATTGTAAAACAAACTACAATTAATTTACTTTTTGTTAAATAAAATTGATTTCTCTACAAACAAAAAATAGGCTACTAGAGGTAGCCTATTTCTTTTCTTATTCTGCAATCATCTCTGATAATACATATGCATAAACAAGTGCTTCTGTATGAGCAATCGAACTTTCATGCGTACGCTCAAATGCATGAGAAGAATCAATACCTGCTCCAATTAATGCATGTTTCACATCAAATCCAGCGCGAATCGCAGCTGATGCATCCGATCCATAATATGGATAAATATCTACTTTATATTCAATATTGTTCGTTTTCGCAAGCTCTACTAAATGTTTACGCAGTGCATAATGATACGGACCACTAGAGTCTTTTGCACAAATAGATACTGTATACTCGTCAGATGCTTGTCCATCACCTAGCGCTCCCATATCAACCGCTAAATATTCAACCGTTTCTTCTGGAATGTTAGAGTTACCACCGTATCCAATCTCTTCATTGTTAGAAATTAAGAAATGAGTTGTATATGGTAATGTTACGTTTTCATCTTGTAATTTCTTAATTAATTTTAATAGAATCGCAACACTTACTTTGTCATCTAAATGACGTGATTTTATGTATCCACTCTCTGTAATTTGAACGCGTGGATCAAATGAAACGAAGTCTCCTACTTCAATCCCTAATTCACGTACTTCATCAGCTGAAAATACGCGCTCATCAATACGAACCTCGATATTTTTCTCATCACGTTTCGCTTCACCTGCATCTTTATATACATGCACAGATGTTTGATGCATTAAAATCGTTCCTGTATACGTCTTACCGCTTGATGTTTCAATTTCACAATATTCTCCTTCTACAGAGTTCCAGCGAAATCCGCCAATCATAGAAAGACTGAGACGACCGTCAGGCTTAATTTCTTTCACCATCGCACCTAACGTATCAACGTGTGCTGTTAATAAGCGGTGCTGTGCATCATTTTTCCCTTTTACCGTTAAAATAAGAGCACCTTTATTGTTACGCTTCGTTTCTACGTTCCACTCACTTACATAGTTTTCAATAAAACGAATAATTTTCTCTGTATTTCCAGACGGACTTGGGATAGAGACAAGCTCCTTAATCAGTTCCATCGTTTCTTTCGCATGATGTGCCATTGTCGTTTCCTCCTCATTTCTTCTATTATTTAGTATACAAAATTTGCTAGAAAACCTCTACTCATATAGCTTAATTTTCTAAATTATAGTAAAATTCACTTTAGTATATAAAAGGAGTTATACAATATGAATATATCAAAAAAATATGTACACATTGCACTCATTTGGTTTTTAGCATCATTACTTTGTTTACAAGTTTCTTATGCAGTTCATACTACTACTTCTATTACAATTGGCTGGGTATTAACAGCTATCTTCTTCATGATTAGCTTAATTGCAACAAAAAAGCATAGCGTTAATGCGTAACGCTATGCTTGTCCTACAAATCTATTCTTCTGAAACATCTAATAAATAAATGCCTCTTTCAAACCCACCTCGCTCTATTTCTTTCTGCTTACGAAGACGTTCTACATCTTCAATTGTTGCACCTTCTGCACGCGCTAATGAGATGATTACTTCCAGTGCATCCGCAAGAGAATCAAGCGCATGTTCACGCTCTTTCATAGAAGCAAATTCACGAATTTCTTCTGTTCCAATTTTCGCTAAAGCTTGTATGTATGCTTGTCCTGTTAATTTTTGTGCTGTATATGTTTTTCCAGACATTAAAATCTTCTCTGGAACACGATCTCTCACTAACTTGTTATATGCTGACATCATTCATCCTCCTATGTTTAATAGCAGCCGAGCTCTGCCTTATAAAATAACCACTCTTTTTTCACACAAGCACTTAACATATCAATTCCTGATCCATGTGCCCTTACTGCCGGAAAGAAATAATGCCCTGGTTCTTCTTTCTTATCGCCATATAAGGTTTGGTACTCATCAGGAAGCGCCTCTTTTTTCACATCCCGTTCTTTCTCCACTTCACCTGAGAAAGCAACAATTGGATGCCCTTCAAAGAATAGTGCAGTCCGTACCGCAAGAGATGGTGTACTATGCAAAGCATAATATGTAAGTAAAATAATAACGATAACACCAATAACTTTCTTCATATATTACTCCTTAAAAAAAGTGCTAACACAATTATACTAAAATGTGTTAGCACTTTCTCCCCTTTATCCTAAATTAACCGGCAGTAAAACTACCACTACACTTTATTCTCCTTTAAATACTGGTAAACGTTTTTCTAAAAATGCAGCAATGCCTTCTTTATGATCCGCTGTTTGTCTCATCGCATATTGGCCGCGTTTTTCAAGCTGCAACGTTTGTTCTAAATTGGAGCGGTTTACTTCACATAAAATTTGCTTCGTTTGAACCATCGCTTTGATCGGCTTTTGTGACCATTCACTAATTTTTTGCTTCACAGCCGTTTGGAAGTCCTCTCCGATTACTTCATCAATTAAACCGATATCAAGCGCTTCGCTCGCCGATAATTTCTTTCCTTCCCAAATAATTTGCTTCGTCATATTTTCACCAACGCGCTTTTGAAGGAAGAAATGGCCGCCACCATCTGGAATTAAAGCGATTCCAATAAAGTTCATCGCAATAATGGATGATATATCTGCCATCACATAATCAGCTGTTAGCGCAATGCTTAACCCAAGACCAGCAGTTGGTCCATGAATCGCACTAATAACAAGCTTCGGCATCGTATATAAAGTCACAACGACTTCAGAAATAGTATTCATAATACCATCAAACTTGCTTTCATCATTACTTGAAAGCATCGATTTAATATCTCCACCCGCAGAAAAACCACGGCCGTTCCCGCATAACACAACAATGTGTGCAGAACTCTCCGCTACTTCTTTCAGTTTTTGTAATAGCTCTTTTAATGTTGGCTCATCTAATGCGTTTAACACCTCTGGGCGATTGACCATAACTGTTGCAACGTGCCCTTCATATTTCACAATGACAGATTCTGTTTTACTTGTTACTTCCATTATATATACCCCTCTTTTCTACACAAAGATTATACTTATATAATTATAGAAAAGGGGTGAAAAACCCTTCTTTTTTTCTTAATTTTCTGTCTAATAATCACGAAATTTGTATATCACCTTGTATAAAACATACAATTTCGTTGAAAAATATAGAAATTAAAGTCGGTTTCTCCCCTCTCTTCATCTATTTACCATTACAATGAAATGGTGTATTCTTAAGTCTGATATAAAAATCAAATATAGAAATTCATTCCCCTTCCTATTATATAGAGGGGTGCTGAAATAAAGGAATGAAGAAATGGAGGAACATATGGTTACTAAGTTAAAACAGACGGATAACTACTTCCCGCATTTCCTACTGCTATTCATCGTGTTTCAACCAATTTTAGATTTATTAACATCTTTTTCAATCTATGTATTACACATGAGCGCAACAGTCGGAATCGTAGTCCGTTTCGCCTTTATGCTTCTTGCATTAGGTTATCTACTTCTTCATCATAAACAACAAGGCGCGAAGAAATATATTCTTTATTTATGTCTATTTGGCATCGTACTCGCAATCGGCCTTGTGAATAATTTAATGATCAAATCTCCAGTTTCATTTGGAGAAGAAGTGAAATTCATTATGAAAAGTGTATATCCAATTGTACTACTGTTTGGATATATTATCGCACTAAAAGAATTAAAAAATAACGAATTTGCGTTTCATAAAATTATTACGTATTTCTTATATGCAACGTTAATTTTAAGTATTTCGATTATCACAGCGATGGCAACTGGTACAGATTTCCCAAGTTATCCAAACTCAAAAATTGGTTCAAGAGGATGGTTCTTTGCTGGAAATGATTTAAGTTCCATTTTCGCAATTATGTTCCCAATCGTTGTCTTATACTCGGTCCATAAAACAACTTCTTTCTCAAAAGTGTATTACTGGATTCCAACTGTACTTGCGATGTATGCAAGCATTATGATCGGAACGAAAGTAGGCTATGGTGCTATCGTTATTACACTGGGCATCGCTCTTTTCTTCTTATTCATTGAATATATAATGCATCGTAAAAAAGAAGGAAAAGGATTCACATATCTTGTAAATACAGTCGTTGCTGCTGTCGTATTAGGTGGTTTACTCGTTCTTACACCGCAAACCCCTATCGCCAAAAACATGAGCATCCACTTACAAATATATGAGTACAAAAAATCAGTACAAGACGAAAAAGACCGAAAAGAAGGAAAAGTAGTTAAAGAAGAAGAACATAAGCAAGGCGAACTAACAGACTCTGAAATGAAAAGTTTAATTTACAGTGATCGTGACAAATTTTTAAAAGTATACAAACAATACTATAAAGAAGCACCATTATCCCAAAAACTATTCGGAATGGGCTACGCTGGTAACTATACAACGAAAATGAAGTTAGTCGAAATGGATTTCCACGACCTATTCTTTGCATTCGGAATTGTCGGCTTCCTTATGTACCTATTGCCGCTTCTTTATTTCGGTATAAAAATATTCATTAGCTTGATCACAAACTTCAAGAAACTATTTAGCGTAAAACATATGCTACTAGCTAGCACACTCGTCCTATCGCTCGGTATCGGCTTTATGTCTGGACACGTCTTAACAGCACCAGCCGTTAGTATTTTCTTTGTTGTGATACTTGCTTACTTAATTGTTGATTTAGAAATAGAATAGAAAGAAGCAGCATCTATTTGGATGCTGCTTCTTTCTATTCCAATCCTTTACCGCCTCTATATTCAACATAAAAAAACACTTAATTGCCCGCTTTTCTTACGTATGAAATTAGAAACCGTTTATACGGAATAATTATTTTAATCGAATTATTAACATGCTAAAATATTAAAGGCACTATTATAAAAAAGAATATATAATAGATATGTCGGTTTTTTTGTACGAAATGTATTTCGAAAAAGTGAGGAGAGTCCTTTGGTATTTAGTAGTTCGATTTTCTTATTTATCTTTTTACCTCTCGTATTATTTCTCTATTTTATAGTGCGTGCCGAGCTACGTAATTTCGTATTACTTACATTTAGTTTAATTTTCTATGCATGGGGCGAACCACGTTTCGTTCTTTTAATGCTCTTTTCCATCGTATTAAACTACTGCTTTGGCCTACTCGTGCATCATTATGATAAACGAAAAAATATGAAAGTCACATTCTTAATTATGGCTGTGGTCGGAAATATACTATTACTTTCTTATTTTAAGTATATTTCATTTTTCACAGACATTTTAAACAACGTCTTGCACTTATCTATTCATGTGGAACCTATTCCACTACCAATTGGAATTTCATTTTATACATTCCAAGCGATGTCCTATGTCATCGATATATACCGTAAAGATGGGGATGTTCAAAAAAATCCACTTAACTTAGCGCTATATATCTCTATTTTCCCTCAGCTTATTGCCGGACCAATTGTTCGTTACAATATCGTCGCTGAGCAAATTAAAACGCGCATCCATTCTTTTGAACGATTCACAGAAGGCATTCAAATTTTCGTTCTCGGACTAGCAAAAAAGATATTAATCGCTAACCAAGTTGGATTTGTTGCTGATAAAATCTTTGCCTTACCACCATCTGAAATGAGTGTTGGAACGGCATGGATCGGTATTATCGCCTATACCCTGCAAATTTATTTCGATTTCTCAGGATACTCTGATATGGCAATCGGACTTGGAAAAATGTTCGGATTTGATTTCCCGAAAAACTTCAACTACCCGTACATCTCTAAATCTATTTCAGAGTTTTGGAGAAGATGGCATATTACACTCGGCTCTTGGTTCCGCGATTACATATATATCCCGCTCGGCGGAAACCGCGTTTCAAAACTAGCGAATTATCGTAACCTCTTCATCGTGTGGGGATTAACTGGTTTATGGCACGGGGCGAGCTGGACATTTATCGCCTGGGGCTTATATTACGGCTTTATTATTTCAATTGAAAAAGCTGGATTCGAAAAAATATTAAATAAACTATGGAAGCCGCTGCAACATGCATACGTATTACTAATCGTTATGATCGGTTGGGTCTTCTTCCGAGCTGATAATTTCGCTTACTCGTTCCAATATTTAAAAGCGATGTTCGGCATAGGTGGGCAATCCTTCATCGATGACAATACAATGTTATACGTACATGAATACATTATCGTATTTCTTATTGCCTTTATCGCAGCGACACCAATTTTAAAACGAATGAAAAACATACTAGAACTTGCGCCAACAACGTATATGTTCACAATACAATTTGTACGTCCTATATTATTACTAACATTATTTATGATTTCGGTTATGTACTTGATTAACTCAACATATAATCCATTTATTTATTTCAGGTTTTAACTGATATAGGAAGGAAAAGTTATTATGAAAAAATTGGGGAACCTCATCCTGTTTATCGGTTTTCTCACCATTATCTTTTCATTTGGCATATTATCGTTACTCAAAACAGACCGAGACATTTCACCAGTTGAAAATCGGCCGCTCGCTCAAAAACCAGCACTTACAAAAGAAGCTCTCCTAACTGGTAGCTTCTTTAAAGATTTCGAAACATACACAAATGATCAACTAATCGGACGAGATGAGCTTATTAAAAACTATACGATTGCCCAAATTAATATGGGCAAATCTCTCATTAACGACATTATTTTAACTGATGATAAATGGCTCCTGAAAAACCCGGCGTGGACAAAAAAATATAATGAAATTGATCAATCCATGCCCGCTATAAACGATTTATCTCAGTTTTTAAAAGAACAAAACGTTGAGTTTTACTTTGCTTTACCACCGTCAAAAACGAATGCATTATCATTTAAATTACCTTCTCATATTCACACATATGCACAGGAAAATTTAAATTACTTTCTAAAGAAACTACCGGCTGACGTAAAGCCAATCAAACTTATGGAACACTTGAGAAAGAACTATACGAATGAAGAAATACAAGACATGTATTTCAAAACAGATCATCATTGGAATATGGACGGTGCCTTCTTAGGCTACCAATATATAATGAACACAATCGGGCAACAATCTTCTATATATAAAGGAAAAGAAATAAAAAAAGAAGACTACACTCGTACATGTGCGCAAAATAAACATTTAATCGGAAGCTTCAACAACCAGCTATACCAACTCATCGATGCCAATGGTGAAAAATTGTGCTACTACACACCGAAAGACGGTTTCAACTTCACAAGCGTAACCGCAAAAGATGCGAAAGGTACTATTCACCAAAGCTTAGATGAAATATACGGCATAGAAAAGCAAAAAGATACAACATCATACGCAGGTTATTACACGGATGACTATCCAGAAATCGTCATCGAAAATAACAACGCACAAAATGAAGTACGTGCCTTAGTCCTAAAAGACTCATTCGCAAACGCAATCGTGCCACACTTAGCACAAAGTTTCAAACACACATCTATCCTCGACCTACGTCACTATCACGAAAAGGACGTATATCAATACATGAAAGACAATAACATTAACATGGTATTGTTCGTGTATAGTGATTCAAATTTGAGCGGGGATATGTTTAAGTTTAAGAAATAGAAAGAAGGCTCTTGTAAATGTACAAGAGCCTTCTTTCTATTAAAAAATCAGTGGGAATTCATCCCACTGATTTTTCTTTATCTATAATCGACTTATAGATTTGGGTTATTAAGAACGTTCACGTGTACAGCTTGTGAACCGATTTCGCTTGTTAGAACATCTTTCTCACCTAATACTTTGAATACTAATGTACCTTTGTCAGTGTACTTAGTAGTTAAAGTATTGTAAATGTCCGGATTGAAGTTTGGAAGTACAGAATCACTTGTTTGAGACACTGTTACATGACCAAGCTCTTGATCGAATAAATCGAAGTGAGCATTACCATTTGTATCAAGGTAAAGTTTACCTTGGTTTTCACCAGACTTCACAACGCGTACTTTATGTTGTGTTTCTTTCGTTAAGTTAATACCTTTTACGATATCATCAAGGTTACTCTTCTCAAGCTCTAATACAGTACCAATGTTGATTTTCTTCTCAACGAAGTTTTCTGTTTGAACTGGTTTGAAGTTTACAGATTTAATAGCGATTTTCTCTTGAACGATTTCAATTGTCGCTTTACCAGCAGTTGCACCATTTTTCGTTAAGTGGATATCAACTTTACCTGGTTTTAAGCCTTTAACAACAACTTTATTTCCAACAATCTTAGCTTCAGCTACAGCTGGATTTTTAGATTCAACTACATAACCTTCTAAGTTTTCAGGATCAGAGTATACGCGATCTGAAGTGTACTTAGATAATTGATATGCAACTGTGTTAGAAACATTTAGGTCAAGTTTTGTATCAGGTGACGCACCGTATTGACCTACTTTAGATACAAGTTCGAAGTTTTTAAATGCAACGTTACCCTCTGTTACGTTCACATATAATGAACCTAAAGTTTCACCGTTAGCATTTTGGAAGTGAACAGTTCCTTCGCCCACGTCATTACCTGTAACACCAATTGTTTTTGTACCGATTGAACCAGAGTCAGTCGTTACTACATCTAATCCACCTTCTGCAACTACACCTGTTTTCGGAAGAACTTCTTTAATTGCAGTTGTGTTAGCACCAAATGGATCGCCATATTGGTCAGTTGTTACGAATGTAACAGGTAATGTTTTGTTTTGAACAACTTGCAATTTATCTGGGTTAGCTTTTACTGATACTAATTTACGAGAATCAGTCGTTACTTTAAATTTAACATCTTTTGTAACGTCGCCTACTTTAATAGTAAGTGTAGCTTCACCAGCAGCTTCAGCTGTAATGTAGTTGTTTACTACAGAGATAATGCCGTGATTTGAAGATTTAATGCTAATTGAGTTTGGATCAACTACTTTATCTTCTCCAGCAATTGTAGCAACTACATTGTGGATTTGTGCTTTTTCACCAACTACTAACGTTTGGCTGTTTAGCTTAAAGTCTTTGCCAGTCAATTTATTACCGTATACTACACCGTTTTTATCTGCATCTACCGCAAATACAGTATTTTTAATTGCAGAAGCTGGTGTATCAAGGTTTTTCACTGAAATAATACCAGTGTTAGAAACTGTTAAACCACCGCGTTTTGTAACTTGTACTTCTACTTTATAGTCACCGTGTGAAAGACCAACACCAAGTTTACCTGTAGCAGAAGTTGCCTCTCCATTCTCAAAGATGTACGCTGGTGAACCGTCTAAATTATTTGCTACAAATTTGACGTCATGGTCTGCTAAGTTTAAGTATTCAACATCAGCGTTACCTTTTTCGTCGTTTAATTTGAAGACAACTGATTGACCAGCACGATCATCATCAAATGTAAGTTTTTCTACTGCTAATTTTTTCACTTCGTATACGAATTTCGTTACGAATGATTGATTTTTCACTTTTACAGTAAGATTTTTATTTGGAGCAACTTTACCACCAAGTGTTACAACTGCAGAAGTACCATCAGCACTTGCTTCGATTGCAACAGCTTTGTCTCCTTCAAGAGTTACATCATCAGCAGCAAGTTTGTCTAAGCCAGTACCTGTTAATGTTAATTTCGTTGGTTCAGAAACTTTCACATCCGTTACATACGCTTGTGCATTATCTTTTTTACCATACTTTTTATCTGCTACTGCGATAAATTTAGCTGCTTCTGCACGAGATACAGATTTATTTGGCTCCCACTTGTTTCCTCCTGTTCCTTCAGAAAGTCCAAGATGGATTAGGATGTTAGCTTTTTCTTCACCCCAATGATCTAATAAATCTTCAAATTTTGTAACTAACTCGCCGTTAACTTTATCTTTTAAGTTATAAGCACCTACGATCATAGAAGCGAAAGAAGCACGGTCAATCTTTTTGTCTGGAGAGAAGTTTTCTTTTCCATCTCCTCTAACGACACCTGCTTTTTCAACCGCTGCAATGTATTTTGAAGCCCAATGATTTTTAGCATCTTTGAAAGATGGTTGTGCACCCTCTTCAACTTTTAAACCTAATGTAATTGCCATAATTTTCGCAGCAGAAGCACGATCGATCTCTTCAGCTGGAGCGTATGTACCATCTGGCTTACCTTCGATCGCACCTTTATCTACTAAGTAATTGATAGAATCTAATCCCCAATGACCAGCTGGAACGTCTGGGAACGATTTACCTGCTGCTGCTACTGGAGAAACAACACCTGCTACCATTGCTGCTGTCATTGTACCCGCGATTACTTTTTTGTAAGAGTTAGTCTTTGCCATTTTATAAATTTCCTCCTTCAGGAATATGCTACTAGTTTCATATCATATTAAATTTGAAAACTAGCTAGATAGAAAAGCCATAAAACAATAAAAACATAAACAAAAATACTATAATGAAAAGTAGTTCACATAACAAAATGATATAAACCGTCAGATGTAAATATAAGGTTTATATACCATTTTTTGAAACAAGTTCATCATACTATACAAAACCGTTCGTTATCAAGAACTTTATCAAAAGAAGATTCGACATTTTCCGATAATTCAGTCTTTATTTGCATTATTCTAATATCAATAATACTCAAATATAGAAATGAACAAACTGTTTTCCTATAAACCCCTCTCACTGCGCTTCGTATATTCTTCATATCGAATACACAATTGGAATTATAGCACATATTTCCACTTCATCACTTAAATATTTTTTACAATAAATACAATTTTCTTACTTAATTTGACTGAAATTTCTACATTTCGACATTTTATTCTTTTTTTCGAACCTTTTTTTAACAGAAAAGAGTGTGAATTTACAAATAATTTACATATCAATGAGGTATTCTCCTATTTTTGAAAACGTTTACGATTTATTTCTCAATAAAGTGAAACTTTAGTCAGTGGGGGTTTTCTTCATCCCCCACTGATTATCAGCCCTTACCAATCGGACTTTTACGGACAGTTGATCCCCCACCTAACTTCTTTGCTTCCGCTGAGTTTTGAGGTGGGGGGCTTACTGCCCGTTAAAGCGGGATAAAACTATCCTCTTCAATCTCAAAGGTATATTAAATAAAATCAAAATAAAAAGCCTATGATACTCATAGACTCTTGTCCACTTTCTCATAGGCTTTTATTAATCATTTCATAATATCAAATGATTTTAAATTAGTTTCTTACTGCTTCTTTAATAGAAACTGTAACTTGTACAGCTTTATCAAATTCTACTTTTTGTTCTTTATTATCCACTTTAACTGTAATGCTTCTTACATAGATAGATGTTGCACCTTTATCTGTAGTTGTTCCATCTTCTTTCACAACTTTTGTATCAGCAGAAACAAAGTCAATGTCAGTAACTGTTGCATTTGCTTCAGTTGCAGGTACGCCATCAACAGATAAGTTCTTTAAAAGTACCGCTTTTAAATCAGCATTTGGAGCTACTTCTTTAAGAGATGTACTTGTAAATTCTACTGCTAATTCTTTAGCAGCTGGTGCTGTATCAACAACTTTGAATGAGTGAGTTGTGATTAATTTACCATCTGTTAATTTAACAGCAACTTTATAAGTTTCACCAGCTTTTGCTTGTGCACCTACAGTGATTTTTCCAGTTTCTTTATCTACAGCTACTTTATTTACATCTGCAGCTACTTCTTTACCATCTTTATCTGTTGTAGTTACTTCAATTTTAGCTACTTCTTTACCAGCTAATACTAATCCATTTGCATCCACAGGAAGAACCGCAACTGTCATTTCATTCTTTTGGTTTTCATCCGTAACATATTTATCTAATTCTTTTTCTAAGCCACGAACTTCGTATTTAGAGAATGCACCTGGTGCTTTTAATTCTAAAGCTAATGTTGCTTTAGCCTCTTTCTTACCAGATGTAGCTACTAATTCTACTGTATATTTACCAGCATCTGTTTTACCAGTAACAGTCAATTCTTTAGTTTTTGCATCATAGCTTGCTACTTCTTCTTGCTTGATCACTTCTTTGCCATCTTTATCTTTAACAGTTACTTTTACTGGAGCATCCGCAAATTCTTTACCATATTGATCTAAAACTGGTGCTTTAACTTTTACACCCTCTTCATCTTTTGTAGAAAGTGTAAGGTTTGTTTTTTCTAATTTAATTTCTTTCATTTCTTTTTGAGCAAATGCTTCAATTTCAACTGTTTTTGTCGCAAGTTCTTTACCATTTGCATCTTTAGCAGTTACTTTTACTGGAGCTGTTCCGCCCGTACCTAATACAGTGATTTTACCAGTAGCTTTATCTACTACTACTGCTTCTGTATTTAAAGATTCAAATTCAACTTTAACGTTGTCTAATTTAGTTACTGTAGTACCAAATTGGTCTTTTAATTGAACTTTTAACACAGCATCATCGTTTTCATATACTTTATTGTTTTGTTTGAAGTCAGTTGCATCAAATTCTACTTTTGTTTCATTAGAAACTACTGTCCAGTTAGAGATTGAAGATACTGCAGTACCTTCAGCAGAAACTTTTACTTCTTTACTTTCAGCTACTACTTTACCGTCTTTTTTATAAACAGCTTTTACAGTAGTTGAAGTACCTTTTGCTAAATTAATCTTACCATCTGTAATTTTAGCTGGAGATACAAATTCAATACCTGATGGTGAAACAACTTCAGTACCGTTTTCATCTTTAACTGTGTATTTTAATTCACTGTCTACACCAGCTACAACTGTTTGATCAGCCATTTCGATTGTTTTTGCTTCTAGAGAACCTACAGCTACTTCTGTTTTACCAACTTTGTTTACATCTACAGTGTAAGTTTGTTTAGCTGCTAAGTTACCATATAATTCAACTGTAGCAGATTTTTTATCTTCTGATAAAGTTAATTCTTTAACTAGTACTTTATCGTTGTTAGCTTTGTTAGTTACTTTAACATCTTCTTTAGTTAATTTTTCAACAGCTTTGCTGAATTTAACTTCTACTTTTTGAGTTGTAACTGCTTTAGCAGATTCAACTTTTACTGCTTCTGTACCGAACTCTTTGTCAGTCTTAGCAATGAATTTAGCAGCTTCTGCACGAGTTACAGATTTATCTGGCTCCCAACCATTACCAGTACCATTCGTGATACCTAAAGCAACTAAGATGTTAGCATCTTTTTCACCCCAGTGATCATTTAAATCAGAGAATTTAGTTTCTAATTGTCCGCTTACTTTACCATCTAATTTGTATGCTTTTACAATCATTGATGCCATAGAAGCACGGTTAATTTGATTGTTTGGATTGAAGTTACCAGTTCCATCACCTTGAATTACACCAGCTTTTTCAACAGCTGCGATATATTTAGCAGCCCATGAATCTTGAGCATCTTTGAAAGTTGGTTTTGCGCCATCTTTAACTTCTAAACCTAATGTAATTGCCATAATTTTCGCAGCAGAAGCGCGATCGATTGCTTCAGTTGGAGCGAATGTTCCGTCTGGCTTACCTTCGATTGCTTTTTTTGCTACTAAATAATCAATGTATTCTGCACTCCAAGAACCAGGTTGAACGTCTGGGAATGTTTTACCTGCTGCTGCTACTGGAGATACAACACCTGCTACCATTGCTGCTGTCATTGTACCAGCGATTACTTTTTTGTAAGAGTTAGTCTTTGCCATTTGATATATTTCCTCCTTAGGAATGTAATACTAGTTCCATAAGTTTTTAAATAGATATTCTATTTATTTTTGAAACTAGTAGATATAAATGTGGTTAAAGTATTCTTTATACAGAATATTCCGTATTATAGAATCAGAAAAAATCATACACCCTTTTCATCCAATTTTAAATTGTAAATTCGATAAAACAGTGAATTTTCACAATTCTAAACGCTCTTTTTTCGACTTTCTTCAAAAGATTCAGATTATAAAATCTTAATATTTTAAACGAATAGAAAAACGCGTCAGAATTGCATTTTTAGCAATTTTCTTATAACCATTTACAACTATAACAGAAAAACGTTTCTAATTACAACATCCAACTATAGAGATATTACGACATTAATCGACAACTTATTTTTCTATAGTTCAACATTTTTATTATCGTCAGATTCTTAAAAATCACCATACCTATTTTCTTATACTTTATTAAATAAAACGTTAAATACTAACGTTTTTTATATATTGATGTTAGGATTTAAAACATACATCTTATCTCTCAAACTTATTTTTTATGAGCATAAGTTTACAATCACCTATGTAATTCGACATTTTCCTGCAAATATGTTATTTCTTTCGACATTTTCTTTTTTTCAAAAAATAAAAAAGAGGATGTCCTCTTAAATTAAGATCCCATTCCTCTTTTTTTGAACTCTTTTGAATTCAAATCACTTATGATATATCGAGACGCTGTTGAAATTTGCTCTCGTAATTCTTCTACTCTTTGTTCCAATGTTGCTTGTACATATTCTTTTTGTTCTAGTTGCTTCGTTGCCACATTATACAAAGTTTCAGCTGTCCAGTCACCATCTACGTTTCCGATAATCGGCTGATTTACTTGTTGTAAAAATGAATCGATCTTTGGATCATATGAAATACCGACCATAGGAATATTAGCAACCGCAGATAGTATGAGTGCATGAAGTCTCATACCGATTAGAAGTGAACATTCCGACAAAATTGAAATTTTCTCATGAATATCGAGCTTATACGGAAGCATATGAGCTTCTTCTCCCATTAAGTTAATAATATCCCGTGATGCATTTTGATCAAATGGTCCATGCATTGGTACGAACAAAATATGGTATCCATCACGCTTAAATTTTTTCAACGTATCTGCTAGCTTCTTCATATAATCTTCTTTCGCATCCCAATACCTCACACTAACTGCAATTACTTTTCCTTGAATCGAATGTTTTTGCAGCCACTCTGACTTCATTCCTTCTGGTTGACATGCCAATACTGGATCTGGAACTAGTTCGATATCCTTCTTAATACCAATTTCTTTTAAATACAAAAATGAATCTTCATCGCGAACTGATATATATTCCGCTTTTGATACTTGCCATTTCACTAATAAACGATTCTGTCTTTTCGTAATTGGACCAATTCCTTGCGCATAAATATAATACGGTTTCTTCAAAAAACGCGCAATTCGCATAATACCTGTATAGTACAAAATACTTTTAATACTCGTTTTATCTTGAAGGAGGCTTCCCCCTCCGCTAATTAAGCCATTACTTCTCTTTATTTCCTTATAAATTGCTCTTATATCCCATCGATTTACTGCCTCTACACCGTACATTTTTCTTGTATAGTCGGGGTCATTCGAAAGTACAACAAGCTCAAGAGTAGGATCCTCTTCATGTAGCGCTTTAATAATTGATTGCAAAATTGCTTCGTCCCCAACATTATAAAAACCATAATATCCTGATAAAACTAACCGCACTCTTAATCTCCTCCAACATTTCGCAATCAACTTTTTGTCATTCAACAAATTGCTATCAACTCTTTAATAAGAAAAGTTGGATAACTTCAAATTGATTTCTTTCACAAACATATAAATAGCCATACTCATTTATGGACTCATTTATTTACGTAAAAACGGGATTTGCTTTTTGGATATCCAGTTCAACTTTATTGCGCATATGCCATATATGAACAAGGCCACACAAAACGCTAAACCACTATATAATATTGCAATAAGTCTAGAATCTACCACATTTATGAAAGTAGATATGAAATATAATCCTATACCTACTATACTAGATACCCCAATTACAGCAAAAAATCTCCCCATGTGAATCGAATAAGCCAATTCTTTTCGAATGTATATATAATTTACGATACAAATCATGATATATATGATAAGTGTACTATAAGCCGCACCAGTTATGCCAAATTGACTTACAAGTACTATATTTAATATAACTTTTACAAAACTCGCTCCAACAACTATCCACGCCGCTTGCTTAGAACGGTTAATTCCTTGCAAAATTCCTATTGATAATACCATAAGTGACGTAAAATACGAACTACCAATTAAAATAGCTAACATTCCGCTCCCTTTGGCATCTGTAAACAATCCAACATTTAACGGGATTGTAAGTGCCATGAGCCAGATTGTTATCGGTGTTGTTAAAACATGAGCAAGCTCATTTGTTCGTTCAATTGTTTGTTTGGCTAATGCTATATCTTTCTTTGTTAATGCAGCAGTTAACAACGGGATTAACGGAAATACCATCGCACTTGCAAACACGACAATTAATTGTGTAAACGCAAATCCACGACTATATATACCAAATTGTTCTTGAATCGTTGTAGTGGATTCATGCAACATATGTGGAATCGTTACAGAATCAACTAAATTTAACACCGGCATCGATAATGCTCCAATTGCAATTGGAATCGAAACCTGCAGTATTTTTTTTGCATTATCTTTAAAATCTTGTAGTGAATATGTCTTACTTTTATAACCATATATACTTTTTACATACTTCATTCTCAAATAGATAAGTGACGTAATTACCCCAAGGCAAGAACCAATCATTGCACCGCCTGTTATAACATCACTCTCTTTATTCCAAGATACAAATAAGAATGCAATTGCTAACATAAAGAAAACACGAATGAACTGCTCAATTACTTGTGACACCCCGGTAGGAATCATATCCCCAAACCCTTGGAAATACCCTCGATATACCGCCATATATGGTGCGATTAATAAAGCAAATGAAGTGACAATTAATGGAAGTCTCGTATCTTGTCCACCAAGCATATTTGCAAACATACTTGATCCAATCATAATAACTGAAAATCCAAGCACTCCAAATATTACTCCAATAATAGATGCTGAAGTAAATAGTTTGGCAATTCCGTCCTCGTCATTCTTCTCATGAAGTTCAGCAATTAATTTTGATATAGCTAGCGGTACTCCCGCTACTGATAAAGTTAAAGCTATCATATACACAGGAAAAACAAGGCGGAAAATTCCCAGCACTTCATCTCCTGCTATATTTTGTAATGGGATTTGAAAAAAACTTCCCAACACTTTCGATAGAAACGTTGTAATCGTTAAAATCGCAGCGCCTTTCACAAACTTATTATTCATCTTCTAGCTCTTTTCTTTCAATATATAATTTCCATACATATTACATCATAAAACGAGATAGCTATATTCTCCTTTTTTTGAAAAATTCCACTTTATCTCATTTAGCTATCATACCAAATTTCTTATACATTGAATACTCTCTTTCTTTCTAGGTTTTAAATATAGTATGTACAATAACACCTTATTTATATCCAGTTTTTTCTTCAATTTACTACTTCTACTTATTCAGGATAAACATGTGCTATAATGTAGCTATTGTCAGTAAGAGGAGTGTTTACAACATGCTGAATTCGGTAAAAAAGCTGTTAGGAGATTCTCAAAAGAGAAAACTAAAAAAATATGAACAACTGGTTCAAGAAATTAATAATCTAGAAGAAAAACTATCTGATTTATCTGATGAAGAATTACGTCATAAAACGATTACATTTAAAAACATGCTACATGATGGAAAAACAGTGGATGATATAAAAGTTGAAGCGTTCGCTGTTGTACGTGAAGCAGCAAAGCGTGTACTTGGATTACGTCACTACGATGTACAGTTAATTGGTGGCCTTGTACTATTAGAAGGTAATATTGCAGAGATGCCAACTGGCGAAGGGAAAACATTAGTTTCTTCTCTTCCAACATACGTACGTGCTCTTGAAGGAAAAGGCGTTCACGTTATTACTGTAAATGACTATTTAGCAAAACGAGATAAAGAATTGATTGGCCAAGTTCATGAATTTCTAGGTTTAAAGGTTGGATTGAATATTCCTCAAATCGATCCTGCCGAAAAGAAACTTGCTTACGAAGCTGATATTACATATGGTATTGGAACAGAATTTGGCTTTGACTATCTACGCGATAATATGGCTACTTCAAAAAATGAGCAGGTACAACGTCCCTATCATTTTGCTATTATTGATGAAATTGATAGCGTTTTAATTGATGAAGCAAAGACGCCTCTGATTATCGCTGGCAAGAAATCAAGCAGCTCTGATTTATACTATTTATGTGCAAAAGTTATTAAATCATTCCAGGATACCCTTCATTACACATACGATGCAGAATCGAAATCTGCTAGTTTTACAGAAGACGGTATTACAAAAATAGAAGATTTGTTTGATATCGATAATCTATATGATTTAGAACATCAAACTTTATATCATTATATGATTCAAGCATTACGAGCTCATGTCGCTTTCCAATGTGATGTTGACTATATTGTACACGATGAAAAAATTCTACTTGTTGATATTTTCACGGGCCGTGTTATGGATGGTCGCTCTTTAAGTGACGGTTTACACCAAGCTCTTGAAGCAAAAGAAGGCTTAGAAATCACAGAAGAAAACCAAACACAAGCGTCCATTACAATTCAAAACTTCTTCCGTATGTATCCAGCACTATCTGGTATGACAGGTACAGCAAAAACGGAAGAAAAAGAATTTAACCGTGTATATAACATGGAAGTTATGCCGATTCCGACAAACCGTCCAATCATTCGTGAAGACAAAAAGGACGTCGTATATGCAACGGCCGATGCTAAATATAAAGCTGTACGTGAAGATATTCTAAAACACAATAAACAAGGACGCCCAATTTTAATTGGGACAATGTCTATTTTACAATCAGAAACCGTTGCTCGTTACTTAGATGAAGCACATATTACATATCAATTATTAAATGCAAAAAGCGCAGAACAAGAGGCTGATTTAATCGCAACAGCTGGACAAAAAGGTCAAATTACAATTGCGACGAATATGGCCGGACGAGGTACCGATATTTTATTAGGTGATGGTGTCCATGAAATTGGCGGATTACATGTAATTGGGACAGAACGCCATGAATCAAGACGCGTTGATAATCAGCTAAAAGGTCGTGCCGGTCGTCAAGGAGATCCAGGTAGCTCTCAATTCTTCCTTTCTTTAGAAGATGAAATGCTAAAACGTTTCGCACAAGAAGAAGTCGAAAAATTAACAAAATCACTGAAAACAGATGAAACAGGACTGATTCTAACTGCTAAAGTCCATGATTTCGTGAACCGTACACAATTAATTTGTGAAGGTAGCCACTTCTCAATGCGTGAGTACAATTTAAAGTTAGACGATGTAATAAATGACCAACGTAACGTTATTTATAAATTACGTAATAACTTATTACAAGAAGATACGAATATGATTGAAATTATTATTCCAATGATTGATCATGCTGTAGAAGCCATTTCTAAGCAATACCTTTTAGAAGGTATGCTTCCAGAAGAATGGGATTTTGCTAGTTTAACAGCAAGTCTAAACGAAATTTTATCAGTAGAAAACATGCCATCACTATCAGCGAATAATGTACATTCACCGGAAGATTTACAATCCGTTTTGAAAGAAACATTATCTCTTTATAAAGAGCGCGTAAATGAGCTAGATAGCCATACTGATTTACAAGAGTCGCTACGATATGTTGCCCTTCATTTCTTAGATCAGAACTGGGTCAATCACTTAGATGCAATGACCCACTTAAAAGAAGGCATCGGGCTAAGACAATATCAACAAGAAGACCCTACTCGTCTTTATCAAAAAGAAGCTTTAGACATCTTTTTATACACATATGGTAATTTCGAAAAAGAAATGTGCCGCTATGTTGCCAGACATTTAGGTGTTCCTGAAAACGTACAATAACGAGGTGAAAGATTATGTTATCATTCCTAAAAAAAGCTAAGAAAAACGGAAAAGATACGACTGTCTCTAGTAATCAACTATTCGGACAAGAAGGCGCAAATACTGAAAATAGAACTGTAAAACCAACGCTTTACTTCCACCCTAGCTGGGGTGCAGTAGCACAAGAACAAAAATACATTTATCAATTTTTACATAAAGAACTACCACGTTTAGAAGAATATCAAATTTCTTTATCTGGAATTGAGATTGAAAAACGTGATAACGGTTATGACGTAGCTGTATTTATTCGCAGCACTGTTCCGAAACCAATTTCTTTCGAAGAGGTCACATTAATCCTTCTAAATAAAGAGAAAAAACTATGCGCACGAAAAACATTTAACCTTTCTGCATTAGGAGATATTCCTGCAAATGTAAATATGCCATTTATCTTTACATTTGAGCAAGAAACAATTACAGATGCTGAATTATCGCAAACTGATTGGGAATTAGCGTTCGAACTTGAAAGTAAGCATGTATTAGATTTGGATCCATCTTGGGAAGCTCAGTTACCTGAAGCAAGCAAAGAAGCTTTACGTAATTTCGTAGACAATTTAACACCTCCAAATGATGGTGAAATGAACTTCCTAGGTCTGCAAGCTGCACGAAAAGAAAATGGTGATTTACATACAACGCTTCTTATTCGTAACGGTTGTAAAGACAACATTCAACTAGAGCAACTTCCTCTTCATATTGAAGATGCCACAGGTGCAGTTGTTGTTAAAGGCGCTTTCACATTACCGAACCTTGAAATTAAAGCGAACACTACAAAACCTTGGTCATTTGTCTTCCCTGCTTCATCTATATTAAAAGAAGATATGGACCTATCTTCTTGGAAAGCACTTGTACCACAAAACTAATTATAAAGAGAGGCTTGCCTCTCTTACTTTTTTTCATACAAAAAGCCTGCTCAAAAAGATGGTCATTACACCTCTTTGGACAGGCTATTTCTTTATGTAAAATCTATTTCGTTACTAATAAACGTTCAATATGATATTCAGCTTCTAATTTGCACATTTCATCTGCATGCTTCATTTTATTTCTCTTTAATTGCTCTACTTGCTCTTCGCTCGGCTTTTCATTAATAAGCTCGTTAATTTTTTCATTTACTTTCATGGCTAATGCTTGATGGAAATCTGGATGTCCTTTCAACTCATCATCTACTTTATCGATCCAGGTTGATTTTGTGTATAAATACTGTTTCCACTGTTCAACAAATTGTTGCATATCAAACTTTGCTTCGTTCCATTCAATTTCTTTCATATACTTCTCAAAAGAAACAACAATCGAGCGTGTAATCCCAATTTTCACTCCGTGTGGTAACTGTTTGTACATCAATTATTCCCTCCAGCTTAAGGCTCTTCCTTCTGAAAAAAAGGAATCTCAAAATTCATATACATTACTATAATATCACATACCTAATCTAGAATGTTACTATACTGCTAAGATTAATAAATGTCAACAGACGAATGATATCTCTATATCAATATGTTATAAACAATAAAAAAACACCCTTATATAAGGGTGTCTCTTCCTATAGTTTCAGTTTTTACAAATAGTAATTTATCTTTCTGCTCATTACTCGCCATCGTTACTAACGTCTTTTCAATATGAGCAGGCACTTGTTCTAGCGTCACACTCAACCCTGACTTATCCGACTGCTCAATGAAATTCAATAACGCCATAGCTCCCGATACATCCATATAGCGTGCATCTTTCATACGTAAAACAACCGGAGATTTTACGTCTTGTAAAGCATAAAAAACACGATCCACTGTTAAAAACGAAAGTGGGCCTTTAATTTTATATGTTGCTTCCTTTTCTTTTACAATAGAAGCTTTACGCTCTTTACATTTCACCATGTATATAATGAAGGAAAGAAGAATTCCGAACGCAACAGCAATCATTAAATCAAACTTCACTGTGACAATCATCGTTACGAGCATAACAATGACATCACCTTTTGGCGCTACATGCATTTTCTTCATGCTTTCCCAATCAAACATGCCAATACCAGTTAAAATTAAAATACCTGATAATACAGCAAGTGGAATGTATTGCACGACTGATCCAAGTCCCATAATGAAAATAAATAATATAACACTATGCATACTTGCTGAAAGCGCCGTTTTACCGCCACTTCTTATATTAACGATAGATCGTACAGTCGCACCTGCGCCTGCTAATCCGCCAAACAATCCGCTGATCACATTACCGATACCTTGTCCGACCAGTTCTTTATTACTTTTGTGACGTGTCCCCGTCACATTATCCATTACGACCGATGTTAACAACGAGTCAATCGATCCTAATAAAGCAATACTAAGCGCTGGTAAAACAAGTTCTGCGATACCTGTTCCACTTAAAGATGGAATATGAAGCGTTGGCATCGCTTCTGGAATCGTCCCAATCTTTTCAATTACCTTATTTAATGACAGGTTCCCGATGACCGGTAACTTCACTGTAAGCCCTTCGAGTAGCGAAGAAAATAAAGGAAGCATAGCTGTCACACCTACTAATGCAACTAAACTAGATGGAATTGCCTTAATCCATTTTCCAGAAACAATCATGACAATAATCGTTAATACGACGAGTAGAAAACTATTTTGCACATGCTTCATTTCACCCAAAATAATAATTAATGCGATTCCGTTCATAAATCCTGATACGACAGGATACGGAATGTACCGCACGTAAGATCCAAGCTTACATACACCGAATAAAATTTGAAACAGTCCCGCCATCATAAAAGCTATAAAACTCGCCTCTAATCCGTGGGTCGCAATAACCCCTGTTGCAATAACCGTAATCGGTCCAGTTGGTCCTGTAACCTGCCCAGGTGTACCACCAAATAACGCCGCAAATAAACCTGCAAAAATCGCACCATACAATCCAACTAGTGCTCCCTCAGACGTTCCCGTTGCAGCAATACCAAATGCAATGGCAAGTGGCAACGCAACGATCGCAACCGTAAAACCTGCTAAACATTCCTTTGCTATTTTTTGAAACATATAATAACCACCTTCGTATAAAGTCCATTTTCCATTGTACACCTAAAAAGATACATTCGTTAGTCCACTTTTTACAGTATCGTGACGTAAACGCATTCAATTGTAAGCTTCTGCCGCATCTTTGGAAACTATTATAACTATGTTATAATGAACAAATTAAATCTTTTATTATATATTTGGAGGCACTATGCTAACTTTTGAAGAAAAATTATCGATTATTGAATCTTTCCCTGAATTAGAAAGAAAAAACGTATCATTAAAACGCGTGAACTTTCACTTTGAAGAAAGTCGTTTAGATAAAAAGAACGTTGTTTATCACTTACATCCAAATGGAAACGGATTTGTATATGCAAGTGGTATTAAAGGTTACAAAACAGATGATAAAGGTATGGTTAACATCCGCGAATTTTCAGCAGATGAATTACGCTCAGTAATCGAGCAATCAATTGAATTACTTTCACAAGAAGAAGTAGTAATTCCTGCAGAACCTGCGAAAGAAGAAGAATGGCATAACGAAGACGGTCATATCCTTACTCTTATCTCAGAGGACGATATGTGGAACGTGTACGCTGGTGTAAACTTAGACGGTACATTCAACTCTTATCCAGAAGCTGCGGAATATCTTGATGAAGAAGGATTTTCACGTAAATAATATAAAAAGCGGAGACTTATCGTCTCCGCTTTTTTTTATACATCTGTTCCCAAACTAAAAACATAAGAACTTAATGCTCTCACATCCATTAATTTTTTTGGCGTCTAAACATGATCGCTCCCAAAATTAATGCGAACATACCTGCAAGAATAGAAGTAGATTCTGCTGCCGCTCCACCTGTTTGAGGAAGTAATTTTGATTGCTTATTACTTTCTTTACTAGATGATACTTCATTTTTATTTTGTACATCTTGTTTGTTTTCTGCTTCTACTTTACCTTGAATCTCTGGTTTGTTTGAAACTTCTGGCTGCTCTTGTACTTCTGACTTGTTTGGTTCTTCAACTTGTTCTTCTTCTGGTTTTACTTGAATTTCCGGTTTCTCCGTAACTTCTGGCTTCTCTAACTCTTTCGGCTCTTCTGTTACTTTCGGTTCTTCCGGTTTTTCTTCTTTGA
>NZ_MACG01000075.1 GCF_001884035.1 Bacillus tropicus | reverse complement strand
TCAGTGGTAGAGCTATCGGCTGTTAACCGATCGGTCGTAGGTTCGAGTCCTACCTGCGGAGCCATGGCCCGTTGGTCAAGTGGTTAAGACACCGCCCTTTCACGGCGGTAACACGGGTTCGAATCCCGTACGGGTCATAATAAAAGAGTCAGCATATTGCTGACTCTTTTTTATTGTGCGTGAATCCTCCTTTATCAATTGATTTTCCTGAAATAAATAAAGGGATTTAGGAAAAGCTATGGTATGTATAAAAAGGAGGAGATAAAAATGACACGAGTGAGAGACTTTATGAGTACTCATATTGTGCAGTGCACACCGTTAGATAATGTATATGAGGCTGCTGTAAAGATGAAAGAAGAATCCATTGGGTTAATTCCGGTTGTCGAAAATGAGCAAGTTGTTGGTCTTGTTACGGACCGAGATTTAGTTGTTCGAGGGATTGCTGAGAAACATCCTGGATCTAATAAAATTACAAATGTAATGACAACAAACATTGTTTCAATCTCTCCAGATGATTCTATTGAAAAAGCTACAGAGTTAATGGCGCAGTATCAAATTAGACGATTACCAGTAGTTGAGAGTGGTCAACTCGTTGGGATGCTGGCACTAGGCGATTTAGCCACAAGAGAATCGGCAGATGATCAAGCAGGATTTGCTTTAAGTGAAATCTCAGAACATACGGAATGAAGAAAAAGTTTAATTAGTGGAATACGTTACGTATAAAAATCAGATGCATTATTCTAGTATATAGGATTAAACTAATATATTAGCATGATGTGTCTGATACATTATATAATAAGCACATAGTTATTAATTTCGACAGTTTATTTAAATTTGTCATTCCTAATTTTAAATAAGTGAAAAAATGATATACTGATAGATATAAGTATTATGAATGATTTCGAATATAGCAATATTTATTGTTAATGATGTAATAATGGATTAATATTTCCTATGTAGACAAAAGGGAAGGGGAATTATATGAAGGCTGTACAGCGCGATCCAAATTGGAATTTGGTTACAGATACATATATAGAACCAAATAATTTCGCTGAATTATTTTCTTTGCTTGTACCTTGTCACCCAAAAGGTGAAGGGAAAGAACGAACTATATTAGTGTGGAAAGAAAAAGAATTTTATAAAGAAGAAAATTTAGCGGCATTTATCGTATATGGAATGAATAAAGCAAAGAATTTACCGCAGTTTCATAAAGACGAAATTCCAACTTTAGTACGTATTCTTCGCTTATGCCAAGAGATTGGTTGGTATGAAGAAGCAAATACATTTATGGTAACTCAAGGGCTAGCTGAGTTTGTTCTCACTTCATTGGAATATGAGACGTGGGATCTTTTGACGCAGGCGGTTGCTTTAAACTATTTAATTATTAAATATCGTATTGGTGAATTAACTGATGGGGATGTAGAAATTTGGGATAGAGTTAAATTTAATGAGAAATGTATAACAGACTGTAAACATCTATTATCCCATAAAGAAGTATTGGAATTTACATTCTTTTATATGTGTAAGAGAGCCAAGTCACTATCAAAAGAGCAATTAAATAGTGATATGATGAGTTTAGCAATGTATTGTAATACTTTTATTTATGACTTATATACATATGATTTATTACGAAAGTATCGTAAGTGTACAGATTTTCTATCATATTATGGGCCTAGTCAAGCGGTGTTAGCTTGCCAAAGAGCTGTACTTTCTCAAATTTCAGATCGATTAGACCCACTCAAGACTACTCATGTAGATGATTATTTATATGTAATGAAAGATATGATGGAGCATATGACGATAGGAATAATGGATCGATATGATCATTTTATCGGAAAGTTATTATCATATGTGCCATTTTTCGAAATGATCCAAGTTCCACAACATGCATATTATTGTGAAGAATTATTGTATATTTGTAAGGGCATTAAATATAAAGAAGAAATATTACGCAATTATATATTTATACAATTACATGATTGTTTACCATCTTTCTTTAAACTATTTCTTAAAAATAAGCGTTATGCAACGATTCATGATATTCTGTTCTATTGGTGTGATGATGAACAACGAATGAGCTTAGAGAAAAAATATAACCTTAGCTTTATTTATGAAAAATATGCTTGCGGATAAAGAGCATTTTCTATATAAAAATTTAAGATAAATGAAAAAGGATCTCAAGTTTATGTGAGATCCTTTTTTTATTAGTAAAGCAAGGAGAATGTAATTAAGACGAGAAATAACATTCCATAAAGGAGAAATTGTGCCGAATAGCTTCCTTGTATACCAAAAAAAGTATTTATTTGTTTATATAAATTCAATATATATTTTATCGGATTATCTTTGAAAGATTGGTACACAGTGTCTCCTCTTTCTTAAGCTTCTTGTTCGTGTTTTTTGTTATTAGGGACATGAATGTATCTAGCTATGATTAATAAAACAGCCATAAAGAATACGGGAAATACGGTAGATAAATAAAAACCATTACTAATCATATTTGTTATTAAGGCACTCAATAGAAAGATGGCATTATAAATATGGGCAATTTTTTGTTTTAGTTGAACTTGAAATGCTTCCATCATAATTTCTAAAGCAACAAAAGCAATGATAATAGATAAAAATACAGTATTTGTATTATAAATTACTAAGCAACAGATTAAGCCTAAAAAGGCTAAGTATTCAATTAAGAGAGGTATATTGCGTGGCATACAATTTACCTAACTAAATATGGCAGTGGGTTTACTGCATTTGTTTTTTCAAAATTCCATTCTCCATTGTGTAATTCAAAATGAAGATGTTGCCCGTATGAATGACCTGTGTTTCCCATATGACCTACTAATTGTCCAGCTTGTACTTGATCACCAGCTTGTACAGTGCGATCTTTCATGTGAGCATAGACTGTTGTATATAATTTCCCGTTTATTTGATGGGCGATGAACACAACATTGCCATAGCTAGCTGAATAATATGATTTCACGACTTTACCTGCAGCCGCTGCCTGGATAGAGACATTACCCTGAGCTGCGATATCTATACCATAATGCATTTGTTCCCAGCGTATATCAAAGGTTGAGCTAATTCTTCCTTGAGCAGGGAACTTGAAAACTGCTGGAATGGAAGTAGGTTGAGTCGTTTGAGATTGTGATTGCGTTTGATTTTGCACCACATAATGCTTTGCCACATATCCGTATCCTGTGCCAAAACGAATTTTATACCAAGTTCCTACAGTTTCCACTACTTGTAATTGTGTACCATTTTGCAATGAACCAAGTAGTGCGCTACTTGTACTAGCGTTGCTACGTACATTAAGTTTAGGTGTTGCAACTGTGTATTTCGTATTATTTTGAACTGTGATGCCTTTTACTAAAGGCTGTGAACCATTAGATACGAATGCTTTTTGTACGTAACCTGTTTTGCCATTATGTAAAATTTTATACCACTCGCCTTGTTCTTCTTGAATGGTAACGAATTTTCCATTTGGTAATACATCTAAAATTGAAGATTCTAAATTAGGTTCAGAACGAACGTTTAATGCATTGGCATTGACGATATATTGATTATTAGATTGAAGTTTGTTTTTTAGTAGAATAGAATCTTTTTGTACGTAACCTACTTTATTATTAACAGATACTTTATACCAGTCATTAGTTGTTTCAAGTATATTCACTTTCGTATTAAAGCGAATTGTATCAATTGATGAGCTATTTGTGTTATCTTTTGTATGTAAGGTTACTTGATCGACTTTGACATATCCAGTTTTCACATTAGATAATTGTTCAGCGTTGGCTGTTTGTACATTTGTTTCTCCCATAGAAGGAAGTAAAGAAGCAATTGCGACAGTAGTTGCTGTTAAAGCAGTAGCTTTCATATTCATATAATAGAGACCTCCTCTAGTTGTATAGTTGTAATTTTATTATAGTATAAAGATATAATATAGTGGGTGTATTCACATAAATGTAATATGAAATCAATATAAAAATAAATTTTTTGAGGATAATGATTCCTTTTTATCCAATTCATTAGGATGAAAATTTCCAAGATAGAATATAAGTATTATATGGCTTTGCTATTTTTGTTGACAATTGAGAAAATTAAAAAAGTTGATGATGTCTTATTACGGTGTTATACTGACAGTGATAATTTTATAGTTTGCTAGGAGAGCTGGTGTTGCCAGCTGAGAGTAAGACCTTAAGTCTTTGATCCTTTTTATTACCTGATCTAGATTATGCTAGCGTAGGGAAGCAATTCGGACACTAACAATGAGTCCCCGTTTCTTTGCGTATAGAAACGGGGCTTTTTTATTTGAAAATTTCATATTGAAACCACTAGGGGTGCTTGATTTGCTGAGAGAGGAATAATCCTTAACCCTTACAACACCTGATCTAGGTAATACTAGCGAAGGGAAGTGGAACATCGAATAAATGTATAACTTTATTTGCTGTAACCACTTCTTATATATAGAAGTGGTTTTTTATTTAGATACATATATTGAAAGGGGATAGAGAAATGAAATTTTGCGATAGATTATTAGAAACTGTGCAACCGGTTTGGGAGATGAGTCATAACCATCCGTTTGTAGTGGGTATGGGAGATGGCACGTTAGAAAAAGATAAATTCCAGTATTATATTATTCAGGATTATTTATATCTGCTAGATTATGCAAAGTTATATGCGATTGGTGTTGTAAAAGCAACGAATCCACAAGTAATGGGAAAGTTCGCTGAACAAATTGATGGAATATTAAATGGCGAAATGACAATCCATAAACAATATGCAAAAAGACTTGGAATTTCTATAGAGGAGATAGAGTCTGCGAAACCATCTGCTAAAAATTTAGCTTATACAAATTACATGATGTCTGTATCTCAAAATGGCACACTTGCGGAATTAATAGCAGCGCTTCTTCCATGTATGTGGAGCTACTGGGAAATTGGAAAGCGTTTAAATGATATTCCTGGCGCAAGGGATCATGAATTCTTTGGTGAGTGGATTCAAGGATATAGTTCGGAAGAATACGGTAATCTTTGTATTTGGTTAATAGATTTATTAAATGAAATGGCAGTTGGAAAGTCTGAGAAAGAGCTAGATCGATTAGAGGAGATTTTCCTATATTCCAGTCGATTTGAATATTTATTCTGGGATATGTCCTATCGTAAGGAGATGTGGGGATTTGAGGAGTAAGAACATACTACAGTTTCATAATGTTTCTTTTCATTATGATGAGAAGCCAATCATCAATGAATTAAATGCTTCTATACAAGATAAAGAGTTTGTAAGTATTATCGGACCGAGTGGATGCGGGAAAAGTACTTTATTTCGCCTTATTACAGGTTTAGAAGAAGCGAGTACGGGACAGATAGAGCTAACAGAAACAAAGAGCCATCCTGTAGGGTATATGCCTCAAAAAGATATGCTCCTGCCATGGAGAACGATTATTGAGAATGCTGCCTTGCCACTAGAGTGCCAAGGTGTACAGAAGAAAGAAGCACAAATAAAGGCAAAGGAACTGTTACATAAATTTGGCTTACAAGGGTATGAGACAAAATATCCGAAAGATTTATCTGGTGGTATGAGACAACGCGTATCTTTTATTCGAACTTTATTAACAGGCGGAGAGATATTGCTGTTAGATGAACCGTTTAGCGCGTTGGATGCTTTAACGAAGGCATCTTTGCAGGAATGGCTGTTTGAACAATGGAAAGAGTGGGAAAAAACAATTTTATTTATCACTCATGATGTGGAAGAGGCATTATTTCTTTCTAATCGAATTTTCGTTGTAGAAAATCAACCGATAACTACTTTAACCGAGAGGATTGTACCGCTTGATCGTAATCGGACAAGAAAAGATTTATATAAGCCTGAAGTGTTAGCGCTTAAAGATGAGCTTCTTAGTATGCTACAAAGGCAGGTACTCGTATGATGAACCGATTGAAGGAGCTATTACCTGCTCTTACACTTTCTAGTATTTTACTTGCCCTTTGGGAAGTAGGCGCAAGAATTGTAGATGAAATGTACATTTTACCGTCACCGTCTGCAATTGTAATGAAAATATGGAAACTAAAAGATATATTATTTACGGTTCATTTGCCGGCAACATTATATGTCGTTTTAATAGGGGTGGCTATTTCTATCGTACTTGGGGTAGGGCTAGCGATGTTAATGAATGCGAGTAATTGGATGGAGAGAGCATTTTATCCATTATTAGTTGCTTCACAAACAATTCCTATTACAGCACTTGCTCCGCTTTTCGTTTTATGGTTTGGATATACCATCTGGAGTAAGGTTGTTGTTACGGTTTTAATTACGTTTTTCCCAATTGCGGTCAATACGTATGATGGACTGCGCAGTACGAAAAAAGAATGGGAGGAGCTTTTAGTTACGTATGGGGCAACGAAAAAAGATGTTTTTCTTAAATTAAAATTGCCGTCTGCTCTTCCTTATTTTTTCTCAGCTTTAAAAATTGCAGTACCGCTTAGTGTAATTGGGGCGGCAATTGGTGAATGGCTCGGTGCACAAGCAGGGCTAGGATATTTCAGTAAGAGAATGATGACACAGTTAGACGGAGCAGGTGTATTTGCACCCATTGTATTGTTATCATTATTAGCTATTTTCTTCGTCATACTTATTTCGGTATTAGAAAAGAAATTTATTAGTTGGAGGAAGCATTCATGAAATTTTTTAAACGCATCTTTGTGTTTACATTATTAGTTGCAATGATTGCTGGATGTTCTAGTAATTCAGCATCAGATAAGAGTAAAAAAGAAAAAGAAATAACGGTCATGCTTGATTGGTACCCAAATGCGGTACATAGCTTTATTTATGCAGCAATTGAAAAAGGTTACTTTAAAGAAGAAGGAGTAAAGGTGAATATTAAATTCCCTTCCAATCCGACTGATCCATTAACTTTAGCAGCTGCAGGAAAAGTAACGGTTGGCTTGTATTATCAGCCAGATGTTGTCATGGCAAAAGCAAATGAACAAATTCCAGTGAAATCAATTGGAGCTGTCGTACGTTCACCATTAAACCATGTTGTATCACTAAAGTCTGCAGGCATTCAATCGCCAAAAGATTTAGAGGGAAAAACAGTTGGATATTCTGGAACACCTTTAAGCGAGATGTATTTAAAAACGATGGTAAAAGAAGCTGGTGGTAATCCAGATACAGTGAAAGTAGTCGATGTTGGTTTTGATTTAGTACCAGCATTAATCACGAAAAAAGTGGATGCGGTAACAGGAGCATACATTAACCACGAAGTACCTGTTATGCGTCATGAAGGTCATGAACCAGCATACTTTAATCCAGCAGATTATGGTGTACCGAATTATCATGAGCTTGTATTTGTAACAGGTGATAAAACATTGAAAAAAGATAAAGAAGCGTTGCAAGCTTTCTTGCGTGGTACAAAAAAAGGTTATGATTTCATGAAGAAAAATCCAGATGAAGCATTAAATATTTTATTAAATCATCAAGAAAAAGAAAACTTCCCGCTTGTACCAGAAGTTGAAAAAGAAAGTATGAAAATTTTATTAGAGAAGATGGAAACGAAGGATGAGCCATTTTTATCAGATTCAAAAGAGTCATGGGAGAAACAAAATAAATGGTTGAAAGATAAAGGAATGACGAAAGAAATTGTTCCGGCCGATGAGTTATTCGAAAACATTTTAAAGTAGGCGAATGAATATGAAAAATGAGCTTCATGTAATCTCAAATGGGCACATGTCATTCGAAGAGTTAGTGAATGTAGCGATGCAAATTGAAAGTGAAATTGATTATTTGCATATTCGTGAGCGTGAGAAAAGTACGAAGGAATTGTATGAAGGTGTGGAAAGTCTTTTGAAGAAGGGCTTTCCAGCATCGAAAATAGTGATAAATGATCGAATTGATATTGCTATTTTATTAAATATTCCGCGCGTGCAGCTAGGATATCGAAGCGCAGATGTAAGGTCAGTGAAAGAAAAGTTTTCTTATTTGCATGTCGGTTATTCTGTGCATTCTTTAGAAGAGGCGATCGATGCATTTAAGAATGGAGCGGATTCACTTGTCTATGGTCATGTATTTCCGACAGATTGTAAAAAAGGTGTTCCAGCGAGAGGGCTTGAAGAAATTTCAGACATTGCAAATTGTTTATCCATACCGATTACAGCAATTGGAGGAATCACCACGGAAAACACTGGGGATGTTCTTACTAACGGTGTCAGTGGTATTGCTGTTATGTCTGGGATTATAAGTAGTAGTAACCCGTATAGCAAAGCGAAATCTTATAAGGAATCAATAAGAAAGTGGGCGGAAAAACATGTGTAAGAAGTATGATGTAGCAATAATTGGCGGTGGTGTAATTGGTAGTTCAGTTGCACATTTTCTAACAGAAAGAGGACATAAAGTAGCGATTGTAGAGAAGCAACAGATTGCATCTGAAGCCTCGAAAGCAGCAGCTGGCCTGCTTGGTGTTCAGGCTGAATGGGATGCGTATGATCCGCTATTTGAACTTGCTAGAGAAAGCCGAGCTATATTTCCACAACTTGCAGCAGTTTTACGTGAAAAAACAGGCATTGATATTGGGTATGAAGAAAAAGGAATTTATCGTATTGCTCAAAATGAAGATGAGAAGGAAAGAATTCTTCACATTATGGATTGGCAGCAGAAAACCGGTGAAGATTCTTACTTTCTAGCGGGAGATCGTTTGCGAGAGAAAGAGCCGTATCTATCCGAATCTATTATAGGAGCAGTATATTATCCGAAAGATGGTCATGTTATTGCACCAGAGCTTACGAAAGCATTCGCACATTCCGCATCATTCTCGGGTGCTGATATATATGAACAGACAGAAGTGTTTGATGTTCGTATTGAAAATAATAAAGTGACTGGAATTGTGACAAGCGAAGGTATGATCACTTGCGAAAAAGTTGTGATTGCGGGTGGCTCATGGAGCACAAAGTTACTAGGTTATTTTCACCGCGAATGGGGTACATATCCAGTTAAAGGAGAAGTAGTAGCGGTAAGAAGTAGAAAACCACTTTTAAAGGCGCCTATTTTCCAAGAAAGATTTTACATTGCACCAAAGCGCGGTGGACGTTACGTAATTGGTGCAACGATGAAGCCCCGTACATTCAATAAAACTGTGCAACCAGAAAGTATTACTTCTATATTAGAGCGCGCGTACACAATATTGCCAGCATTAAAAGAAGCGGAATGGGAAAGTGCATGGGCAGGATTAAGACCACAATCAAATCATGAAGCTCCTTATATGGGAGAGCATGAAGAAATAAAAGGGTTATATGCTTGCACGGGCCATTATCGAAACGGCATTTTATTAAGTCCTGTTTCTGGTCAATATATGGCTGATTTAATAGAAGGAAAGCAGGAGAATCAATTGCTAGATTCATTGCTTTCTAAAACAGTTTAGAAAGGGGATGGAAGTTTGAATTTAAAAATTAATGGTAATCAAATTGAAGTGCCAGAGAGTGTGAAAACAGTAGCTGAGCTACTTACACATTTAGAGTTAGATAACAGAATTGTTGTAGTAGAGCGTAATAAAGATATTTTACAAAAAGATGATCATACAGATACATCTGTTTTTGATGGAGACCAAATTGAGATTGTAACTTTCGTAGGAGGCGGTTGATTATGTTAAACATTGGACCATTTTCATTTCATTCTAGACTTTTATTAGGAACAGGAAAATTCCCTGATTTTGATGTGCAGCAAAAGGCAATTGATGTATCTGAGGCTGAGGTTTTAACGTTCGCAGTACGTCGTATGGATATATTTGATGCAAAGCAGCCTAATTTATTAGAGAAACTTGATGTAAAAAAATATACGTTATTACCGAATACAGCCGGAGCAAAAAATGCTGAAGAGGCTGTTCGTATTGCAAAATTAGCAAAAGCTTCTGGGCTTTGTGACATGATAAAGGTAGAAGTTATTGGTGATGATAGAACGTTATTACCTGATCCGGTAGAAACGTTAAAGGCATCTGAAATGTTACTGGAAGAAGGATTTATCGTACTTCCGTACACATCTGATGATGTTGTATTAGCACGTAAATTACAAGAACTTGGCGTGCATGCGATTATGCCAGGAGCATCTCCAATTGGATCAGGACTTGGTATTGTAAATCCATTGAATTTGAGCTTCATTATTGAACAAGCGACAGTACCAGTTATCGTTGATGCTGGTATCGGTAGCCCGGCTGATGCGGCATTTGCGATGGAATTAGGAGCAGATGGCGTGTTATTAAATACAGCTGTTTCAGGGGCAAAAGATCCTATTAAAATGGCACAAGCAATGAAATTAAGTATTGAAGCAGGTCGTTTAGGATTTGAAGCAGGTCGTATTGCACGCAAACGTTGTGCAACGGCAAGTAGTCCTTTAGAAGGAATGAGCGTAGTTGAATAATCGATATTCTCGCCAAGAATTATTCTCTCCGATTGGGGAAGAAGGCCAGCAAAAAATAAGAGAAAAGCATGTACTCATTATTGGCGCAGGTGCATTAGGTAGTGCAAATGCAGAAATGTTTGTAAGAGCAGGTGTTGGCACAGTAACGATTGTTGACCGGGATTATGTCGATTGGAGTAATTTACAAAGGCAACAATTGTACGCAGAGAGTGATGTGGAAAATAATCTTCCGAAGGCTGTAGCGGCAAAGAAACGTCTAGAAGAGATTAATAGTGAAGTAAGAGTAGAAGCGCTCGTTCAAGATGTAACAGCTGAGGAATTAGAAGAACTTGTTACAAATGTTGATGTAATAATCGATGCGACTGATAATTTTGAAACACGTTTCATTGTGAATGATATAGCACAAAAGTATTCTATTCCATGGATTTACGGAGCATGTGTAGGGAGTTACGGCCTTTCTTACACCATTCTTCCTAGTAAAACGCCATGTTTATCATGTTTGTTACAATCGATTCCGCTTGGCGGTGCGACATGTGATACGGCGGGCATTATATCGCCTGCTGTATCTCTCGTTGTTTCTCATCAAGTAACGGAAGCTCTTAAACTATTAGTGGAAGATTACGAATTACTTCGAGAGGGACTTGTGTCGTTTGATGTATGGAAAAATGAATATTCATGTATGAATGTGCAAAAGCTTCGTAAACACAATTGTCCTTCGTGCGGAGAAAATGCATTATATCCTTATTTAAATAAAGAAAATACATCGAAAACAGCAGTTTTATGCGGGAGAAATACAGTTCAAATTAGACCACCTCATAAAGAGGAAATGGATTTTGAACGATACAAAGAGCTACTGAATGATCGGGTGAATGATTTAAATGTAAATCCATATTTATTATCATTTTCTGTGGAAGAAAAGAGATTAGTTGCTTTTAAAGATGGTCGTGTACTTGTACATGGAACGAAAGATATAAGCGAAGCAAAAACAATTTATCATCGCTATTTTGGATAGAAAAGGATGAGTGGGATGAAAGTGAATAAAGCTTTAACAATTGCAGGATCTGATAGCGGCGGCGGTGCCGGCATTCAAGCGGATTTAAAAACATTCCAAGAGCTTGGTGTGTATGGGATGACGGCTATTACGGCAATTACCGCTCAAAATACGCTTGGCGTTCAAGGGGTATATCCTGTTCCATTAGAAGGTATTACGGAACAGCTGAATTCAATTGGTACGGATTTAACACCAGATGCTGTGAAACTAGGAATGTTATTTAGCAGTGAAATTATTCAAATTGTAGCAGAACAGATTAAGAAGTTTGGCTGGAATAATATTGTACTAGACCCTGTTATGATTGCTAAGGGTGGTGCATCATTATTACAACAAGAAGCAGTACAAGCATTAAAAGAATATTTATTACCAGTAGCAACAGTTGTAACGCCGAATGTTCCTGAGGCAGAAGTGTTAACGGGGCTAGAAATTCATAACGTTGAAGATAGTAAAGAGGCTGCAAAAGTACTGCATGAATTGGGTGCGAAATATGTACTTATGAAGGGCGGACATGCAGAATATCAAGGTAATGAAGTAATTGATTTACTCTTTGATGGAGAAGAGTTTATCGAATTTAGAAGTGAGCGAATTCCTTCAAAGCAAACGCACGGAAGCGGCTGTACATTTGCGTCAGCAGTTACAGCAGGACTTGCGAAAGGCTACTCGATTGAAGAGGCAGTTCAAGAAGCGAAACGATTTATTAGTATAGCAATTAAAGAGCCGTTGCATATTGGAAGTGGTCATGGACCGACGAATCATTTTGCATACAAATTGAATAATGCATAAGCATGAATAGTAGAAAAGTCAGTTTTGGAACTGGCTTTTTTTCTGTTTACTTTTTCCAAATACAGGAGTAATATATCAGCCAGAATATATTTTTTGTAATACGCTGAGTCCAATTATATGGAGCGGAGGAACCAATTTGTGCATTGTTACTTGGGGTGAATCTTTCAAATTCGAAAGTAGGGCTACTCTCAAAGTCCGAATCCGACAGCTAACTTCGTAAGCGTCTTGAGAGAGGACGGTGCCATGATGGATACATCACTTCATCGATCTGATTAGTATAGGGGAATATCAATCTATGTTTGAGTTCTTTTATGCTAAGGAGGATGAGGTACATGGAACTAACACTTATTTGTGTTGGAGAAGAAAGCAAGATAAATAGTTTAATAGATTTAGTAGCCTTTCAACATGAGTTAATTATTTTTACAGCAAATGAAGAGATAGCGGCTGAAGTGAGGAATTGTGGGTTTGATTGGACGTATAGTTGTAGTAAGGAGCAGGATTTTATTAGTATTTGTGAGTGTATTAAGAAGGTGATTTTACTAGGGGATGAGCTTCCAATTATTAGTTTCTTCACAGAACACATTCGCTTTTCTTTTCAAGCACCTATTACTGTTGTTACAAGGAATAAACGATATCCAGCGAGGCTCTATGAAACAATTGGAGCTACATTTGTCGTGTTTACGAATTGTGATAATATTTCTTTTTTATTTTTTGAATAGGGTGGGGGAAAAGAAGATGAAGGTGTTGTTACTAGGAGATATAGCAAATCGTTGGGCGGTATCGGTAGAGCGAGTGCAAGAATTGGTGGTGCTCGACCCGATTTTTCCAAGGCCCTATATCATATTGCCATCAAAAGACGCTTTATATTTAAAAACAGATGTTATCGAATATGAGCAGCTACATGCAGAATTGTCACAAGTTTATATTCGCGGGAGAAATTTACGTGCTTTTTTACGAGGGGAATAAATAGTGAATAAAAAAAGAGCGAATGCTAAGTGCAACAAGCTATGCACTTCATGTCATTCGCTCTTTTTATTTCGTATTTTAAAGCTCATTTATGTGAAAAAGAAAGAAAAGACGAGAAAACGGATGAAAGAATATTAATAACACTCGATGTAAGCGTTTAAATAGATGGATATTTTCTTATTCTCAGTAATTTGCCTCTTTACAAGTGAAATATAGAGGAGTATATTTACTCTCATAAATCATTCATAAAATTTCCAAAAAAACCTAAAATCGCTGAGTTCCAGAAATGGAGCGGGGGAACCAATTTTGTGCATCGTCACTTGGGGTGAATCTTTCAGTTTTGAAAGTAGGGCTACTCTTTAGGCCCGAATCCGACAGCTAACCTCGTAAGCGTTTAGAGAGGAGGTTTACTTTTTGTTGTTCATTTTTTGAACACTGAGTAGAGCTCAGTGTTCTTTTTTAATATTTTTATGGTAAATTTTAACGGCAGAGTGAGGGATAGTTATGTTAGATGTAGTAATGATTGGAATTTTTGTTGTGTTAGTCGCATCGATGGCAAGTCTTGCAAGTTGGTCAGATAAAGTTGTGAAAGAAGGGAAGCAATCATGATGATTGCCTTATCGGTTATTGTTGCAGCAATTACGGTGTACTTAGTGTATGCATTATTAAATCCGGAAAAGTTTTAATTAGGGGGAGTCATTCATTATGATCTGGGTCGCGGTTGTTATTACAATGCTATTGTTTATTCTTGTGGCAAAGCCAACGGGAATTTATTTAGATAAAGCCTTTCAAGGGAGCAAAAAGCTAGATAAAGTATTCGGGCCTTTTGAAAAAATTATTTTTAAAATTACGGGTGTAAAAGAATACAATCAAACGTGGAAACAGTACGCGTTATCATTAGTTTTATTAAATGGATTTATGATTGTTGTCGTATATTTCATTTTCAGACTGCAAGGAGTATTGCCATTAAATCCAGCACACATTGAAGGAATGGAGCCTACGCTCGCTTTTAATACAGCAATTAGTTTTATGGCTGATACGAACTTACAGCATTATAGCGGTGAAAATGGTTTATCTTATTTATCACAATTGATCGGAATTACATTTTTAATGTTTGCAGCACCGGCAACGACGTTAGCACTTGTAATGGCGTTTATAAGAGGCCTTGCTGGAAAGGAACTTGGTAACTTTTTCGTTGATTTTACGAGAGCTTTAACGAGAGTATTTCTTCCTATCGCTTTTATTACGGCGTTACTCTTTGTTGCATTTGGCGTACCACAAACGTTAGACGGTGCAGTTACAGCACAAACGATTGATGGCGCCAAACAAAGTATTTTACGTGGGCCAGTTGCATCGTTCGTTTCCATTAAGGAACTTGGAAATAACGGCGGTGGATTTTTCGGAGCAAACTCTACACATCCTTTTGAAAATCCAGGGCAAATGAGTAATATTTTGCAAATGATGCTTATGATGTTATTGCCAACAGCACTTCCATTTACGTACGGAAGAATGGTAGGAAATAAAAAACAAGGTCGCATCCTTTTCGTTTCACTATTCATGGTGTTTTTACTAGGGTTTATAACAATTACGACATCTGAACTAAACGGAAATCCGGCATTAAATGCAATGGGTATTGAACATGTACAAGGAAGTACAGAAGGAAAAGAAGTAAGGTTCGGAACAGTATTTTCTTCACTATACGCAACAGTAACGACAGCTGCTGAAACCGGAGCGGTTAATACGATGCATGATACGTTAACACCAATTGGCGGATTAGTACCACTCGTAAATATGATGTTAAACACAGTATACGGCGGCGTTGGAGCAGGCTTTGTGAACATTATTATGTATGCGATTATCGCAGTCTTTATATCTGGATTGATGGTTGGACGGACACCAGAGTTTCTAGGTAAGAAAATTGAAGGCAAGGAAATGAAATTAATTGCGGTAACGATACTATTTCATCCACTGCTTATTTTAGGATTTTCAGCATTAGCTCTTTCAACAAGTTTAGGGACGGATGCTATTTCTCATTCCGGTTTCCACGGTTTAACGCAAGTGGTATATGAATATACATCGTCAGCTGCGAATAACGGATCTGGATTTGAGGGATTAGCGGATAATACACCGTTTTGGAATATTACAACTGGTTTAGTTATGTTTTTAGGTCGCTATTTCAGTTTAATTACGATGCTAGCTGTTGCAGCTTCATTGAAAGAAAAGACGGTTGTACCAGAAACAGTCGGAACGTTCCGTACGGATAATAGTTTATTTGGCGGCATTTTCATCGGAACAATTGTAATTGTCGGTGCATTAACATTCTTCCCGATGTTAGTACTCGGTCCAATTGCAGAATTTCTTACATTGAAGTAATGGAGGGTAAATGATGAGACCGGTAGTAGTAAAAGAAAAAAGAGTAAATGAGTCACAAATACATGTTGTAGAAGATGAAGTTAGACAAGCGAAAACGATGGATCGTGATATCGTGACACATGCGATGAAACAGTCCTTTGCGAAATTGAATCCAAAAGTAATGATAAAGAATCCGATTATGTTCGTTGTAGAAATTGGATTTATCATTACGTTCATTTTATCGTTCCTTCCAAGTCATTCGAGTAGTGTACCAGGATGGTTCAATATAACAGTTTCTCTCATTCTATTATTTACAGTTTTATTTGCTAACTTTGCAGAAGCATTAGCGGAAGGACGGGGGAAAGCGCAAGCTGATTCTTTAAAACAGTCGAAGAAAGATGTGTTTGCAAATGTTGTAAAAGAAAATGGAGACATTGTTCAAGTTTCGGCAACAGATCTGAGAAAAGGTGACGTTGTTATTGTAAAACAAGGAGAAATGATTCCAAGTGATGGGGAAGTAATAAAAGGATTAGCGTCTGTCGATGAATCTGCGATTACAGGGGAGTCAGCTCCTGTAATAAAAGAAGCAGGCGGTGATTTTTGTTCCGTGACAGGCGGTACGATGGTTGTAAGTGATGAGATCACGATTGTCATTACGAGTAATCCTGGTGAATCATTTATTGATAAAATGATTTCGTTAGTAGAAGGGGCTGCTCGTCAAAAAACCCCGAATGAAATTGCTTTAAACACAGTATTAACGAGTTTAACGCTTATTTTCTTAATCGTTGTTGTGACGCTGCCGATTTTTACAAATTATTTAGGGTTTCAAATTGATACAGCTGTACTTGTAGCGTTGTTAGTTTGTTTAATTCCAACGACAATTGGTGGATTATTATCAGCGATTGGTATCGCTGGGATGGATCGCGTGACAAAGTTTAATGTGTTAGCAATGTCAGGGAAAGCAGTAGAAGCTGCGGGCGATATTAATACAATTATTTTGGATAAAACGGGTACAATTACTTTCGGGAACCGAATGGCTCATACATTATTACCTGTAGGAAATGAAACGATTGAGCAAGTAGGGAAATGGGCTGCGATTAGTTCAATTTTAGATGAAACACCAGAAGGTCGATCAGTTATAGAATATGTAAAAACGAAGTCTATATCATATAATCGAGAAATTGCAGAACAAGGTGAATTTGTTCCGTTTAAAGCAGAAACGAGAATGAGTGGTGTTGATTTACAAGATGGAACGAAAGTGAGAAAAGGTGCTGTAGGTGCCGTTATTGAATGGGTTGAGTCACAAGGCGGAACGATTCCGAAAGATGTAAATCAAAAAGCAGACTTAATTTCAAAAGAGGGCGGAACACCACTTGTAGTTGCAGTAAATAATCGTATTTACGGTTTAATCTATTTAAAAGATACAGTAAAACCTGGTATGCGTGAACGTTTTGAACAGTTGCGTCAAATGGGGATTAAAACGGTTATGTGTACAGGGGATAACCCATTAACAGCAGCAACAATTGCAAAAGAAGCTGGAGTAGATGAATTTGTTGCTGAGTGCAAACCAGAAGATAAAATTGCAGTTATTAAAGCAGAGCAAGATAAAGGAAAACTCGTAGCGATGACAGGTGATGGTACAAATGATGCGCCGGCATTAGCACAGGCTGATGTTGGATTAGCGATGAATAGTGGTACGACAGCTGCGAAAGAAGCAGCCAATATGATTGATTTAGATTCGAATCCAACGAAGATTATTGAGGTAGTAGGAATCGGTAAGCAATTGTTAATGACACGTGGTGCGTTAACGACGTTTAGTATTGCAAATGATATCGCAAAATATTTTGCAATCATTCCAGCAATGTTTACACTTGCGATTCCGCAAATGGAAGCATTAAACATTATGAAACTAACATCACCACTGTCAGCGATTTTATCAGCATTAATATTTAACGCTGTTATTATTCCATTACTCATTCCGTTAGCGATGAAAGGTATTGCATATAAACCGATGAGTTCGAATGCACTACTTGGCCGAAACCTACTTATTTATGGGCTTGGCGGAGTGCTTGTACCGTTCATTGGAATTAAAGTAATTGATATAATTGTCGGTTTGTTCATATAAGGAAGAGGGGAAAAAGATGACGAAGAAACAAAGTATACTATCACCAATCATCCGTATTACTTTTACATTTTTAGTGTTGTGCGGACTTGTATATCCGCTTATTGTTACTGGTATTGCACAAGCAGTAATGAAGGATAATGCGGATGGAAGTCTAATATATAATGATAAAAATGAAGTGATTGGTTCTAAATTAATCGGTCAAAATTTCGCAGATCCACGTTATTTTCATGGGCGTGTCTCTAGTATTGAATATAAAGCAGAAGCGTCTGGTTCAAATAACTATGCACCGTCTAATCCAGATTTAGAGAAACGAGTAGAGAAAAGTATTGAAGAGTGGAAGAAACAAAATCCGAGCGTTCCAGTTACAGAAGTACCAATCGATTTAGTAACAAATTCAGGTTCAGGGCTTGATCCTGATATTAGTCCGAAGGCAGCTTCCGTTCAGGTAGAGCGCATCTCCAAAATAACGAATATTCCGAAAGAAACGCTAAATCAATTGATTAAGGATCAAACGGAAGGTGCGGCACTTGATTTATTTGGAGAGACCCGCGTAAACGTCTTAAAGTTAAATTTAGAATTACAGAAACTAATGAAATAGTAACAGTGCTACCTCAATCTAACGGATTGAGGTAGAGTTGTTTCAAAAGAAAGGTTGTGAATGTTTTGTATGCGGATGACTATAAACCAACTTTTCAAAGGCGAACACCAGAAGAGTATTTAGAATATATTCGTCAGCAAAATCGGGGACAGTTAAAGCTATATGTAGGAGCAGCTCCAGGAGTAGGGAAAAGTTATAAAATGCTACTTGATGCAAGAGAGATGAAAAAGGACGGTACGGATATTGTAATTGGTTTAATTGAAACGCACGGGAGAAAAGAGACGGAAGACGCAATTGCTGATTTAGAAAAGGTTCCTTTAAAAGAAATAGATTATAAAGGGAAATTATTTTATGAACTTGATGTGGAAGGAATTATAAAGCGTGCGCCGCAAGTCGTTGTAGTGGATGAACTTGCACATAGTAATATTCCCAGCTCTAAAAATAAGAAGCGTTATATGGATGTACAAGAATTGTTAGAGGCTGGTATATCCGTATTGTCAGCGTTTAATATTCAACATTTAGAAAGCGTTCATGACATTGTAGCTCAAATTACAAATGTAAAAGTAAGAGAACGAATTCCAGACTTTATTTTGCAAAAAGCAAATGAAATTCAGCTTGTTGATGCAACGCCGGAAGTACTTCGGAAGAGATTAATAGATGGAAAGATATATAAAGAAGAAAAAATTCAGCAAAGCTTACAAAATTTCTTTACGCTTAATAATTTAGGAGCACTAAGAGAATTATCACTTCGGGAAGTCGCTGACGATATGGACGAAAAGATTAGTCAAACAGTGATAGAACCAATCGGAGTGAAAGAAAAAATTCTCGTTTGTGTACAGTACAGTTCAACGGCAGAGAAATTAATAAGACGGGGATGGCGCATGGCTGATCGGTTAAACGCTGAATTGTATGTATTAAATGTTGAAAGAGAAAATATAGACTCTCTTTCAGCTAGTAAAAAACAAACAATTGAAGAGTGGAAGGGGCTCACGAATCAATTTGATGCAAGTTTTGTATTAGAAGAGTCGAAAGGGAGAAAGCCAGCGGATGTTATTATTGAAGTCGCGAAAAGATTGCAAGTAACACAAATTTTACTTGGGCAATCAGCGAGAACGCGGTGGGAAGAAATTCGGAAAGGTTCTATTGTAAATGAAATTATGAGACAGACGAAACATATTGATATTCATATTGTTGCGGATCAAAGAGTTTAAAATAGAGACCATCTGTAGGTCTCTATTTTGCTTTTTGTGTGGCAGGGAAGCGTATCATTTTTATTGCATATAAAATGATAAGTAAAAATGTAATTGCACCTATGAAGAAAATCCAAAAGTAATTTTGATTAAATAAAAGAAATCCGCCTACAAGTGGCCCTGTGCCCATACCGAGATAGCGGATGAAGTTGTACATACCGATAGCTGTTGCGCGTTCTTGTACGAATTCTTCCGTTAATAAGGTAGTGTGAGTTGGCATAGAAAGCCCCATACTAAAACCGTACAAAGATGTAACGATAATGATGAATGGGATATTAATGCTATATGTGAAAGAGAATAAAGTGACACATATAATATTGAAGAAACTAGTAATGAATAAAGCTTGCTTTGTTGTGAGGCGCTTTTGCAAAAACTTGTAGCAATAACTTCCTAACATAATAGAAAGGGACATCGGTACAAACATAAGACCAATTTCATTTACAGTTAAATGAAATGAATTTGTTAAAATACTCGGTAAAAAAACGAGAAAGCAAAAGTAAATACAAAATTGAATGAAGCCAATAAGAGTAATAGAAAATCCAGTTTTATTTTTTAAGATAAACCAGTAATTCTTTTTTGCTTGCGGTTGCTTAATTACAGTAGGTTTTGTTTCTGGAAGTAGTGAAAGGTTTATCATTAATAAAAGAATGCCAAGTATAGATAAAAATAGAAATACGGATAAGTGGCCATTTATACTGCCGAGATAACCACCAATGAGAGGACCAATCGCAGGTGCGAGGGCAAGTAACATTTGGTATAGGCTCATCGCTTCTCCGCGTTCTTTTCCTTCAAATAAATCGCCGATAATCGTTGCTGAAACTACAGGTATAGCCGCTATTCCTATAGCTTGAACAGCTCTAAAAAAGAGAAATAAATAAATGTTTGCCGAAAAAGCACATCCGATTGAACCAATTGTACTAATGACTAAACTAGGGATAAGGACAGATTTTCTCCCTTTTGTATCAATTAAAGGTCCATATACGAGCTGCATAATTGCAAGAATGAATGTGAAAAGTGAAACTGTTACATTTACAAGATAAGGAGAAGTATGAAAAGAACCTTGAATCATGGGCAAGATAGGTGTGTAAATATTTTGAGCGAAGGAACCAAGTAAGGCACTAATACAGACAACATATAAAATGAAATGTAGTTTGGATTTTTTCATTATGTTAACCTCCTTCTTTTTTTAGTTTCCTTGGAAACTAAATTTATTTTAACATGTTTTTCTAACTTGTAAATATGAAAAAATGATTTTAAAATGGTATATAGTTAAATTGTTTCTTTGGAAACTTAGGGGGCGAACGGATTGGATTATGCAACGAAACAAATGGAAATACTTTCGGACATTCGTACACTTTTGCATAAAAAAGAAGAACATTTGAAAGGACAAAATGAGAAGTTTCTTCGTGATACAGGTGTAAGCGGTATGTCTTTATCTGAGTTACATGTGATCGAGTGTATTGGAAAAAATGGTCTGATGAATGTAACGGCAATTACGACAGAAATGGGAATGACGAAGGGCGCAATCTCTAAAATTTGTACAAAGTTGTTTCAAAAGCAATTCGTTGAGAAGATGCAAATGTTAGATAATCAAAAAGAAATTTTCTTTCGCTTAACGGAAAGCGGAAATGAAATATATAAAGCTCATGATAAATTGCATAAACAAGCTGAAGAAAAGTGGCTGTTACTCTTAGATAGATATACGAAAGAAGAACAAGATTTTATTCAGAGGTTTATAAAGGATGTCTCCGATCATTTGGAAATATAATTGGAAGAAAAAATTCCGTTTTCTCAAGTCTTTTAAATATAATTTCTGAAAGAACTCATATATAATAGAAAAAGATACTTAACATAGTGAATAATTAATGAGTCTATATATATAGAGGAGAGAGTAACATGCTTGAAAATACAGGGTTAGTATTAGAAGGCGGCGGTATGCGTGGTGTATATACGGGCGGGATATTAGAATACTTTATGGAACAAGATTTATATTTTCCATATGTAATCGGTGTATCAGCTGGTGCTTGTCATGCAGCGTCGTATCTTTCCAGACAAAGAAATAGAAATAAAACAGTAAATATTGATTATGCATCACATCCGAAATATTTATCGTATAAAAACTTATGGAGAAAACGTCAGCTATTTGATATGGATTTTATTTTTCATGAAATTCCAGAAAAGCATGTGCCGTTTGATTTTGAAACATACTTTAATAGCCCAGAGCGTTTCCTTGTAGGAACGACGGATTGTGAAACAGGACAGTCTGTTTATTTTGAAAAAGAGGGAACGAATGATGATGCACTAAATTTATTACAAGCTTCTAGTTCATTACCTTTCATTGCACCAGTAGTAAATTACCGTGGTAAGCAATTATTAGATGGCGGGATTTCAGATCCAATTCCAGTTCGTAAAGCACAGGAAGATGGATTTAAAAAATCAGTCGTAATTTTAACAAGAAATCACGGTTACGCAAAGAAAAAATCAAGATTTGGGTGGATTGCTGCGAAAGCTTATAAAAAATATCCCAATCTTGTTAACACGATGCTAAATCGCTATGAAGTGTATAATGAAACACTTCACTACATTGAAAAAGAAGAACAAGCGGGTAATTTATTTGTTATTCGTCCAGAAGTACCGCTTCAAGTAGATCGTATGGAAAAAGATACAGCAAAACTACAAAATCTATATGAGCAAGGCTATGAAGATGCAAAGAGACAGTTTGCAGATTTAAAAGCGTTCTTGCAAAAATAAGTATTAGGCTGTGGAGAAGAAATTCTCTGCAGCCTTTTTTGTATTGCTTGCTTATCCGTTACTTTTTAAAAATGTATAAATGTTTAAGTGTTTAAAGAGTTTGTAAAACATAGGAGTGTCTTATTGAGGAGAATTTACTTGAGAGGTATTATGACGATGTAGCGCTACTAAACTATTAATTTATGAGGTGATTGTTAATGAAAGGAAAAGTTTTTTCAATTACGACTTTAGTATTATTAGCAACATCAATCTCAACAAGTGCATTCTATCCAACTCTAAGCGGTCACAAAAGCGGTAACCTACTGTCTTACAGAGCTCAAACGACTACGAATCAAAACGCATCTCGCTGTTCAGTAGCGATTTCTTTTATTAATTCAAAAGGAAGTTATTCATATATTGAAAGTGCTTCGGATAAATTAGGATCGCATGAATCTGGAAGAGCATTAAATGCCACGGTTAGTAATGGCGCATATAACGCCTTTGGTGCAAAGGGGCTATACTCTGAGCATTATGCTAATGAGAGTAATGACTATCAAGAAGATACACACAAAGGAACTTTTGATAGTAACGGTAACTTACGATTACAGTGGTAAAAAGCATTAAACAGTTGTCTTTATAAATATTTGGATAGGGAGAAGGGGATGTTCATCATCTCCTTCTTATCTAAAAGGAGCAGAGACATGTATTTAGCTTTTAAAAATATAAAAAACAACAAACTGTTTTCCGTCATTCTTCTTATGTCATTTTTTATTTCGTTTCTTTCTATATCAGTAGCTGCGCTTTTAACAGAATCTAAACGGAATTTCATATCTGCTTTTCAAATCGGCTTTCCAGAAAAGAATCAAACGTTAACTGTTCCGATAGCGAATACAACTGAATTGGAAGCGATAATTCCTGTCATACAAGATATTTTTGTAAAAAGTGATATTTACGTAGAGCATTTAAAAGCATTAAATAGTTCAGGGGCAACAAAGATCATAGCTGTAAACTTAAAGGATGATTATTATTGGAAGCCATATATTTCTGAAGGAAAATATTTTCATCGTGAAAATGTAAACGATATGGTTGTTGGCGATCAAACGAATGTAGAGGAGGTATATGAATTTGATGATACATATCAAAAAATAGGAACTATATCGAGAAAAGACAGTGATATCGGTGTAGCAGGCATATACGTTCCACTTCAAAACTTACCTACTCTATCTAAAAAAAGTATTATCGCGAGTAAACAATTACAATTAACAGTTGTTAATCCTACATCATCTATTCATAACGAGATAAAAACATTTATGAATAAGAGCAAAGAAGTGCTCTCGGGAGATGTTCAAATACTGAATGAACGAGATCTTCAGGAACTACAGGTAGCACATATAGATCCAGCAAATAAGTATTATTATAAATTCATTCTTGTTGCAGTAGTTTCTGGGCTTTCCGCGGTGTTGTTTTGGATTTATAAAAAAGAAAGAGAGATTTCATTAAAAAAGGCAGTAGGTGCTTCTAATAGATCTATTTACTGCGAACTATATATTCAAATTTTGTTTATTTCTCTAGTGGCGATGTTGTTGGTTTTTCTGGCGTTAGAAATGTTTTCTGGAACAATTCATACGTATTTTCAGACATACTTATTAAAACCGTTAACACCATATGTATTGGTATGTAATATTGTTTTTATAATTTTTCTTACAATGTTTGTTACTGTAATTCCAATCAAGCACATTATAAATATATATCCCGGAAAACATTTAAGAACGTAGGTGGTCGTCATGTTTTTTATATTTGATTCTATACAGTCTGTGAAAAAACGGTTGTTACCAAGTTTGATTATAGTAATTTCTTTAATTATTGCATTTTCTTCAGCTATAGAATTTATTAGTAATCTGTCGGGATATCGAAAAATGATGACAGTAGCAAATAATTTATCGACTCATAAAAATTTCTACGAACTTTATGCGACGCAAGATATAACATTGTTTAGTGAAGAAAAAGCGAAAAGTGATTATCAACAATTCATTCAAGGATTATCTAATACGATACCAATAACAAATAAAACCAATTATTTGTTCCGTAACTATTCAATTAGTTTAAAAAAAGAAAATGGAACGATAAAGGCTCTTATTGTTGATAAAGATATTAATAAATACTTTCATATACGAATTTCACAAGGAAGATATTTTGAGGAATCGGAATTTCATAAATCAGTATTTGATATTAGACCTGTTATATTAGGGTCTAATTATATAGAAAAGGTATCTATTGGTGATGTTATACAATCTGGAAAAATGAAGTTGAAAGTAATTGGCTTTTTAGAAAAAAATTCACCATTTACATATCCTCGGAGCGGTGATATATCGGATAATCGTATTACATTATTAGATGACATGGCAATTTTACCAATTGGAATGGAAGAAATAGAGTTCTATAGTGTAGACCTTTTATACAATGGGTTAATTATAGAAACAAATGAGAATATAAATGAATTTCAAAAGAAAGTATTAAAGGTAACGGAAGGTAAGGGATATTCGTATTATGTTACAAATCCGAACAAATTGTTAGAAAACGAAAAACAAGGTATTGATAATATGTCATACCCCTTATTATTAAGCGGTACAGTCTTATTTTTTTCATTTCTATCTATCGTATTAACATCAATGGCCGCACTTTATATGGAGCGTAAAAATATTTCTATTAAATCAGCGTTAGGTGCAAGTACTTTTCAAATATGTCTTCCATTTATTATTGAGTATATGTTGTTATTCATTTTATCGATATGTATAGGCATTATGTATTTTCAATGGGAGAATAGCGGAGTAATTGAAATTCAAAAAGAGCTAGAAAATAGTACAATATCTTTTTTTGGAACGTTACAAGTCTCTATAGAATCATTGATTGTTATAAGTATGTTATCAATTGTAATGATCTTCATTATATATATAATCATTTATTTCAATGTATTAAAAATAAAAAATACATATATGAAAGAGGTGTTATAGATGATTCAGCTTGCAAATGTGGCTAAGGGCTTTGGAAAAAATAATTTTAGTGCTTTAAATGATATTAATCTCGTAATAGAAAAAGGCGAAATGATAGCTATTATGGGACCCTCTGGTTCGGGGAAATCTACTCTCCTTAACATTATTGGCTTAATCGATAGCCCCTCTGCTGGAAAGTATTTTTTAGATGGAGTGGATACGAGTACATTAAAGTCAAGCTATCATAAGTATAGAAACAAGGAAGTTGGATTTGTGTTTCAGAACTTTTCGCTACTTGATGATTATACAGTTGTTGAAAATGTAATGCTTCCGCTTGTATATAGAAGAATTTCTCATAAGAAACGTATGCAAATATCAAAAGAAATGCTGAAAATGGTAGGGCTTGAGAGGCATATTAACAAATATCCTTACGAGTTATCAGGAGGAGAACAGCAAAGAACAGCAATAGCAAGGGCTTTAGCACAAGATACAAAAATTATACTTGCTGATGAACCGACTGGTGCTCTTGATCAAGAAAATGGGGAGAAAATTATGAGTATTTTACAAGAGATTAACAAAGAAGGAAAAACAGTGCTAGTTGTTACACATGATCAAAAGGTAGCGGCATATTGTCAGAGGACGATACGGTTACTTGATGGTTGTATGGAATAATATGGATGATGGTATGTGACGAGGTGATACATATGGAAAATGTATATAAAAGGCTTAGACATACCGGATTTACTGCAATGCTTATTTTTGGAGGCGTATTTCTACTTCGCTGGCTCATACATGATGAGATGCTAATGGATTAGCTTATTGGGTGTAGTGTAGGGATGGTAATGGTTATTTCGTCAGTTTTCATTCAAAAGTATAGTAAAGAATTACAGGTGAATGAGAAATATTAAAGGTTCCTAATCTCTTTTAAGTAGTTTGGACGTAGAGGAGGCTTGCATATGATTTTTTTATTCGCCGTATATTTTGTTTTCATTATGACGTTGGTAATTACGTTTCTTCTTTCACAAAAGTCATATAAGAAGCCAGTTATTAAATATATACCAACGTTAATATTGTTTATTTTGGCTTTCATTTCTTCTGTTATGTTTGTATTGAATAACGGAATGGGAGAGCTGATGATAGCTGTCTCTTTAGGGATTGCAGCGATAGTGAACGGTCTTTTACTTCTTGTTTTGAAAGTAGTCCGTGTGATTGTTGCAAAGGGAAAAGAGAGCATCGAATTCGATGCTCTCTTTTTATTTACGCTTCTTTTTAATAAATGAAAAGGCTAAAGCTGTAATTAAAATACTGCCTTTAATGATATCTTGTGCATAATAAGGAACGTTCATCATTGTGAGTCCATTTAATATAATTCCAATTAATACTGAGCCGAGAAATGTTCCGACTATATTTGGTTTCTTGGCGCCGAACATTGCGTAACCGATATAGGCAGCTGCGACTGCATCCATTAATAATGGGGCACCAGCTGAAACTTGTCCTGTTCCAACGCGGCTACATAGAATAATGCCGCCAATAGAAGCTAGTAAACCGCTAATCATATAAGCATACACACGGTAACGGTCAGTAGGGATACCGGCTAGTCTAGCAGCTTCTCGATTCCCACCCGTCATATAAAAGAAACGACCGTACGTTGTTTTTTCTAAAAATAGATGTGCAATTAAAACGACGATAAGCATGATAATGACAGGGACTGGAATTCCTAAAACAGAACCCTGACCGATAAATAAAAAGGATGGAATAAAATGTCCTGTTGCACCGGACATTCCTTCATAAATTGAAGATCCTTTTGAAAATGTTAAGTGTAGTCCATTAACGATATACATGATACTTAATGTAGCTAGTAAATCGGGTAGTTTAATTCGGATAACGAGTAGTGCATTTAATAATCCAACTAATAACCCGCAAAGAATTGGAACAAGGAGTGTAACTAATAGTTCTTGTCGATATAAAACGAGACAAGAAGCAGCGGCAATTGTTGCTAAACTAGCGGTAGAGCCGACTGATAAATCAAACCCATCTACAATCAATGTAAAGGTAACGCCGATTGCAAGTAACGTTACGATGGAAATAGAACGTAAAATATCACTAATATTGTTATATGTTAAAAAAGAATCATTGACGATAGAGAAAAAAATTGTAACACCTATAATAATAGAAATTGTACTAAATTGATAAAAAAGATGAGTAGGTAAATTTGGTTTTTTAGTTTTATGAACGAGATTCAATGGAATAACTCCCTTCAGATAAATGTAAAAGCTGTTCAGGAGATAGTTCGTTTGGTAAGTATTCACCTACAAATTCTCCGTTCGCCAGTATAAGAATGCGATCAGCGATATGTAGTGCTTCATCTTGTTCTCCTGTGAAATAAATTACGGAACTTCCGTTTTCTGTAATGTTGCGAATGAATTGAAAAATGTCTTGTTTTGCAGCGATGTCTACACCTTTAGTTGGTTCATCCAAAAGAAATAGATTAGGTTTGAATCCATCCCACTTTGCAATTGAGACTTTTTGTTGGTTTCCACCACTAAGTGAATGAATAAGGGCTTTTGGGTCATTTGGCGAAATGCTGAAAGAAGAAATTGCCATGGTGGCATTATTTAATTCGGTTTGTTTTCGTCGCCATCCTGATTGGTGTAAATTTGTGTGACCTATAATATTTTCTGTAAGAAACACGCCTTGTTTTCTTCTTTCTTCGGGTACAAGTGCAATTTTCGCTTTAATTGCATCTCGTGGTGTTTGAATTTTTATTGTTTGACCATCTATTTCAGCGTGATAAGTATGACGAGCACCAAATAAGGTTTCGGCAAGTGTTGTTTTTCCACTTCCAATTAATCCGTATACCACAACAGTTTCTCCTTTTCGTATTGTAAGAGAAAGGGGAGAACGATCTTCGTGTAATTGAAGTTCTTGTACTTTAAATAATTCTTCGCTTCCGGTTTTTGGTGCTGTATTAATAGGGAGTGTAAGTTGTTTTCCAGTCATTGCTTCCACAATTTGCTGATCTGTAATCTTTGTAATAGCTTCAGAAAGGGAAACCTTCCCATTGTGTAATACAGTTACATCATCTGCGAAATTTCGAATCTCGGATAAACGATGAGAAATTAAGATAATGCCAATACCTTTTGCTGTTAACTCTTTTAATAGTTTCCCAAAGGTTTCAACCTCTTTTGGTCCAAGAGAAGAAGTAGGTTCATCTAATAAAAGATAATTTGTATTGTTAGATAAAGCTCTTGCGATAAGGAGTAATTGTTTTTCATGTAATGAGCAGTTTGAAACATCTTCCGAAACATTTAAATTTACCTGTACAGTTTGCAAATGTTGTTTAGCAAGTGCGATTAATTTTGACTTTGAAAATAGTATTTTATTTTGCATTGCTAAATGATCGATTAGTACATTTTCTAATACAGATAATCCGGGAATAAGTCCGTGATCTACTTCTTGTGTTACGAAAGAAATACCATGCTTTTTTGCATCTCGAGGTGAAGTAAAGGAGACAGACTGATTATCAATTTTTATATCGCCAGCAACTGGTTGAATTTCACCAGTTGCTATTTTTAGTAAAGTACTTTTTCCGGCACCGTTCATGCCTAGTAAAGCGTGCACTTTTCCTTTTTGAATATGAATAGAAACATCTTCTAGAACAGGTGTAGCGATATGATAAGAATGTGTAATGTTTTGAAGAGAGAACGTCATCATTTTTTCTCCTTCTCTAATTTTTTCATCCAAGGGGAATATGCATCTTTTGAGTCTCCCCAACCGTTTATATATTTTGATAACTGATCCATTGTTATATTTTCTTTCGGTAAACTATTTTTCTTTACTAAATAAGGTTCTAGTGAATAAATATCTGGCGTTTGTTCACCAGCAATTTTTTTGTATAAAAATCGTACTTGAACCTTACCTACTTCAGCTGGGTCAGTTGCAGCTGTAGCGGTCCAAGGTGAGTTTTCTTTTTGCATAAGTTGTAAATCTTCATTACTTAAGTCAATGCCATATACTTTTATATCTGTACGACCAGCTTGTTCAAGTGCTTTAACAGCCCCTTTAGCAAACTCATCCCACGAAGCGAAAATAGCTTGTAAATCTCCTTTTTTCGGATATTTCTTTAGTAAAGCTTCTACTTGTGTTTGTGTATCAAGCGGTGTGTTATTACTAGCAGTACCGAATCTTGCAACTTCTTTTATATTTGGATATCGTTTATAAAAGGCATCAATGATAACGTTGCGGCGTTCCATTGGAGCAAATCCGCCAACCCATACGACGGCGATATTTCCTTGTCCATTCAAATCTTCCGCTAACGTTTTTAAAGATTTCCAAGCAAGACTATAGTCATCTTGATCGATAATTGTCACACCTGGCAAGCGTAGATCGTTATCGAACGCAACTACGGGAATGTTCGCCTGTAATGCTTTTTCTACTCCGTGTTTTAGTGCTTCAGAACGGCCATGATCAATTAAAATACCATCCACTTTTGAATTAATAGCAGTATCTAAATTTGCAGCCATTTTTGCTAAATCATTATCAGAATTGTAGACTTGTACACTGCCGCCAAATAGCTCAACTTGTTTTTTGACGCCCTCAATATATTGAGAGGAAAAAGTTCCGATGGACATTTGCATAATTAATGCGATTTTTAATGGCTTCTTCATTTGGATTGGAACTTCTGTTTGTAATTGTTTTTCTACCGTTGTAGTTGCCTGCTTCACAGTTTGTTGCTTTTGTGAAGAGATAGCATCTTGTTCATTTGTACAAGCTGTTAATGTAAATAAGAGAAAAATAAGTACGATGGAACATAGTTTTTTCATAAAAAAATCCCTCCTAAACTAAGAAGAGAGAGGAGGGAGTGAAAATAAAAAACGCCTTTTCATATAGAAAAGACGTCTTATCATATTACTCTTATCTTTCAACACAATGTGTTGTAAGAATTAGCACCGTGCCCATAAATGGGTCGGTTGCCGGGCTTCGTAGGGCTCATCCCTCCACCTGCTCTTGATAAGACATCGAATATTTAACTATTTTGAATTATTCCATGATTCTGTATGGTTGTCAAATGTTTTTTGTAAATAAAAAAACCCTCAGAAAGAGGGTTTTTAATGTGGTAAGAAAATCAATTGATAAGCAAACAAAATTCCAAATACATACACAAGTGGGTGAACAACACGGAATTTACCTTTTGCCACTTTCATAAGTGGATATGAAATAAATCCAAGTGCGATACCTGTTGCGATACTTGATGTAAGTGGCATGCTTAAGATTACTAAGAATGCTGGGAATGCTTCATCAAATGCGTCCCAATCGATGTGGCGAACTGAACCCATCATAAGACTACCAACGATAATTAGTGATGGTGCAGTAATAGCTGATACACCAGAGACAGCACTTACTAATGGTCCGAAGAATGCTGCTAGTGCGAATAGAATAGCTACTGTAACAGTTGTTAAACCAGTACGACCACCAGCTGCAACACCAGCAGATGATTCAATGTAAGCTGTTGATGGTGTTGTTCCGAACATAGAACCGATTGTTGCTGAGAATGAGTCAGATAGAAGAGCTCGTCCAGCTTTTGGAAGCTTTCCGTCTTTCATAAATCCACCTTGTTGTGCAACGCCAAGTAATGTACCTGTTGTATCGAAAAGTGTAACAAGGAAGAATGAGAATACAACGCCGTATAATCCGTAGTTAATTACGTCAGATACAGCAGTAATTGGATTTGAAACGATAATTCCTTCTGGTAATCCAGGCATTGATGTAACACCGTTTGAGAATGATAATTGTCCTGTGAAGAAAGCGATAATACCAGTTAATAGCATTCCGATAAATAGTGCGCCATTTACATTTAGAGACATAAGGATAATAGTAATTCCAAGCCCAGCTAATGCTAGTAGTACTGGAGCAGAGTGAAGGTCACCAAGTCCAACTAAGTTTGCTTCATTTTTTGTAACGATACCTGTTAAACGTAAACCGATAAAGGCGATGAAAAGACCGATACCAGCAGTAATTGCATGTTTTAAGTTTTCAGGAATTGCTTCCATTAATTTTGTACGGAAAGATGTGAATGATAACAAAATTAAAATCATACCTGCTACGAATACAGCAGAGAATGCAATTGCGAAAGTCATGCCTTCATGAGCTTTTACAACAGAGTAAGAGAAGTAAGCATTTAATCCCATACCTGGTGCAATTGCGATTGGTAAGTTTGTAAAGATCGCCATAAATAATGTTCCGACAACAGCAGCAATAATTGTTGCTGTAAATGCTTGTTCAAATGGAACACCTGCATCTCCAAGGATAACAGGGTTTACGACAATGATATATGCCATTGTTAAGAAGGTAATAATACCTGCCATAATTTCAGTTTTAATAGAAGTTTTATGTTTTGAAAGGTTAAACATATAAACATCCTTTCTGTTTACGAATAATTTTCACAACAGTTATATATAATATTCGTTTTTTAACTATTTTGCAATAGTTTTGCATAAAAAGTTTACAACAATTCATATTTTGTGTCTTAAATTCGAATATTAATCGTAACATGATGTGTGAATTTCAGTTTTTATTATGCACATTATAAGGAAAAGGAGTTGAAAGAAACTATGCCGCAGCAAAAAAACTTTGTAACAATGCCAGCGCAACATCAAAATAAACAGCCTGGTATTGAATCATTAATGAATCCACTTCCGCAGTTTGAAGATCCAAATTATAAAGGTAGCGAAAAGTTAAAAGGAAAGAATGTATTAATTACAGGGGGAGATAGTGGGATTGGACGAGCTGTTTCCATCGCTTTTGCGAAAGAGGGAGCAAATATTGCGATTGCTTATTTAGATGAGGAAGAAGATGCTAATGAGACGAAACAACGTGTTGAAAAAGAAGGTGTAAAGTGTGTATTGTTGCCGGGGGATTTGAGTAATGAACAGCATTGTAAAGATGTTGTTCAAGAGACCGTTCAGCAACTAGGTAGTTTACAGGTTTTGGTAAATAATGTCGCGCAGCAATATCCGCAACAAGGGCTAGAGTATATTACAGCAGAACAGCTAGAAAAGACTTTTCGTATTAATATTTTTTCTTATTTTCACGTTGCGAAAGCCGCACTTTCTCATTTAAAGCAAGGGGATGTCATTATAAATACCGCGTCTATCGTTGCATACGAAGGAAATGAAACTTTAATTGATTATTCCGCAACGAAAGGGGCAATTGTAGCTTTTACAAGATCACTTTCTCAATCGTTAGTGCAAAAAGGGATTCGTGTAAATGGTGTTGCGCCAGGACCAATTTGGACACCACTTATTCCATCAAGCTTTGATGAGAAAAAAGTATCACAGTTTGGAAGTAATGTTCCGATGCAAAGACCTGGTCAACCATATGAATTAGCGCCAGCATACGTATACTTAGCGTCTGGCGATTCATCTTATGTTACCGGACAAATGATACATGTAAATGGGGGCGTTATTGTAAATGGATAGTTTTCATTTATAAGAGCAAAGTAATGTTAATTCCACTTATTATAGTGAGCGCTGAGGGGGGATATAGCTGAAAAAGTTATGTTTCGTCATACTATTACTTTTCATCCTACCGGTTAGTGCTTTTGCTAATACAGATCATTTAATATTAGTGAATCTTACGACAAATCAGTTGTCCTTTTTTGAAAATGGAAATTATACAAAAACATTCTCCGTAACAACTGGAAGAGATCGTACACCTACGCCTGAGGGTAACTTTTGTATTATAACTAAATTTAAAAATAAAGAATATCATCGAAAAAAAATAGCTGGGGGTGCACCGAATAACCCTCTTGGTACGAGATGGCTTGGGCTAGATAAGAATGAATATGCGATTCACGGGACAAATCGAGAATGGACGATTGGAAGTAGGGAATCAAACGGTTGTATTCGCATGCATGATCGGGATATACAATGGTTATACGACCGAGTCCAATTACAAACAAGAGTAATCATTTCTCGTTTTCATACGAGCCCCGAATATGAAGCGAATAAGCTTGGTTATCGTGTTGTGAGCTGGAATGGTCGTAAAGTAGAAGAAGAGCAAATTGGTATGCTTACGTTAGTAGACCGTGTGGATATATATTGGCAAGAACCAAATGGGCAGTTAACGAAAGTGAAGACGGTACTGCCGAATGAAAGATATGCAGTGTACTCAAAACGAAAAGATGGAATATATTATATAGGAAACAATTTGTATATAGTGGATGAAACAGGAGAAAAAATTCGTTATGAGCAAATTCCTTCTTCGGCTTTAAGTAATATATATAAACGGAAATATAATGTTCCGTAATAGCTACCGTATTATAGACGGTAGCTTATTTCTACTTCGAGTTTAACTGCAACTATTGTATTTTGCTGAATATAATACAGTACAGATAGGGGGCGGCTACATTATGAAGAGTGAATTTGCTTTTAAAGTTTTCTTAGTAACGACCTGTTTATTTATCGTGTATTTGTATGCGTTTCTCGTCTTTTCATTTTATGTACCATATGTTGATTTAATATTGTTCTTCGGATTTATTTGGGCGTTTGTTAAGGCAAGAGAAGGGGAGAAGAGTATATATCGGCGTATTACGTTATGCGGGACGGCCGTTCTCGTTATTTTGTACTTTTTTATTATGCATGATTTTTGGAGGGGAATGTAAAAAGCATACGATTAGTCGTATGCTTTTTATGTTTAATATTTTGGCTTAAATGTATGACAACAAGTTTCTACACTTGTTGTTACAGAACTTTCTAGCGTCTCGTTTGTTAAAACTGCGCTTGTATACGAATCATTTGTATTCGAACCCGTTTCTTCAGCATCTGGTTGAACAATGATTGCACTTGCTTGACAAAAGTTACCTTGTCCCCAAAATGAGCAATTGGAAACAGAACATTTCACTTCTGGCATAAAACCCCCTCCTTATACATTAGTTTGGAATTTTACGTCCATTTCATGTGTAGAAGGAGTTTCCTTTTCTCGTTATTTTTTCGTTTGTTCAAACCATTCTTTGAACTTTTCTTTTGATTGTTCTCCGCTAATACGGCTTACTTCTTTACCATCTTTAAAATGAATAATTGTTGGTGTTCCTTGGATATTGTATTTATCCCAAGGCTCGTTTAAATTTTCAATATCAATTACTTTCATATCAACGTTTAAATCTTTTGCTAAAGGTACAACAGTAGGAGAGACCTTTTGACAATGAACGCAAGAGGTTTGATAAAAGTAAATCGTTTGTTCTTTTTTATCTTCTATATTTTTATTGAGATCCTCAAGAGAAATTTTATTTGAGTAGTAACCTTTTTCATCTGTCGATGCATTTTTCTTTTCCATTTGTGTTACAGCAAAGATTGCCGCAAATAAGACGATAATAATACCGCCAAATATAAGCATTTTTTTCATTCTTTCATCTCCTTATTTGTTTTTGATGACAATAAAGCTACAAACAGCGATAGTAATAAAGCCGATAAGTGCTAAAAACGGGATTGTCACAAAGCCGAACCAGTTTATGTATTCTCCCGTACATGGTACGCGGCCGCAAGCTGCTCCTGCAGCTGAAAATGCTGCGATTTTTTGAATTGCATAGTGATATAAAGAAATACAAGCACCAATACTTGCGATTGGTAAAGAATAACTCGCGATGCGATAGTCTTTTTTTACTACAGCGATACCGAGCCATAAAACGAATGGATACATGAAAATACGTTGATACCAACAAAGGACACAAGGTTCAAATTTCATGATTTCGGAAAAGTATAAACTTCCTAATGTCGCAATAAAAGAAGCTCCCCACGCAGTAAATAAAGCATATTCTTGCTTTTTTTCTCGTCCCATATTTTATACCTCACTTATAATAGTTACATACTAAATTATAGTATGAAGTGGCACAGAAAAGAAAGAAAAAATATGTTTATCAATAAAAGTTTTATAAGGGGAAACTTTTATTGATATGAACATTTTAAAAAAGCGCTATTCTCCAGAAGAGAATAGCGCTATAGTTTACATTTGAATTTGCTCTACTTCTTCTATATGTGACTTTTGGGATGCGTGGTCAATATATTGAAATAGGAGCTGCAATTGTTTATCAACTTCTGGCAGTTCTTTACTGTATTGATAAGCGTGTAAAAAATGCTCAATACGCTTAGAAAATAATTGATCGTTCGTTTGAACCATGAGAACGAGTAATTTATCCCAATTACAGCAATACGTGTAATAGAGAGCTTTATCATAGTCGTTATATGTTTGCACTGTGTACCCTCCTTACCGAGAGTTATATATAGTGTGTGATAAGTAAGGAGAAATACACTTGAAAGAATTTGTTAAGAAAAAAAGTGAATGAAAAAAACGAGGTGTTTCCTCGTTTTTTAAGCTTTTGGCATTGGCGTAGGTGTTGGTTTGCCATAGCCTTCTTTGTATTTATTATCGATATAGTTACGAATTTCAAGCGTTGTTTTTCCTTTTTGTTTCATGGAAGCAGATTCAACTGCGATTTCTAGACAATTGACGCAAGTCGTTGCATGGGAATCCCAAACAACTTCACCATTCTTTTTAATTTCACGAATAAAACAATTTTTATTATTTTTGTGTCCTACACTTTCACCGCAACCACAGTAACATGGAATCCAATCTAATAGTTCTGCATTTTGTCCAGCGACAGTGTAGATATCTTTCATTTGTGGATCAAGCTTGTCTAGGAAGGTAGGAAGTGTGTCGACTCCTTTTGTTTTCTCTTGAATGTCAGCTTGCTGAGTGTGCGATGCGTGGTCATGTTCTTCTTTTTTTGATTCAGAAGATTTTTGGTCATTTGTACCAGTACTTCCGCATCCAGCAAGAATTAAGCTTAGTACTGCAAGTAAAGAAAATACATACTTTTTCATTCGCTTGTCCCCTTTACAAATGTATTAATCAAATTGTATCAGAGATTACGGTGTATCGGTTGAAGATTTTTTCGACTGATTTTTGAAGCGCCATCTTAGCGAATGGAATAGAAATAATACCGGGATATAAGCGTATACAATATATAAACCTGCTTGAGATAGTACCGTATTTAAAGTGTTGATACTTTCACGGTTTGTGAAAAATAAGGATGAAATAAATATGGCTGCGATAAACAATGGCAGTGTGATTTTAAACGGTATGTGAAAAGATCTTTTGCTAATGCAACAAGAAGACCAAATGGTTAAACAAAGATTAGGTAAAATAATAAGATACCATAGAAAAATAATGATGTACTCAAACCTTTGGATAAAGGGAACTTTAATGATTTTGAGCATCGTTAATGTTGGCCAAATGGTATGGTGTAGTTGTCCTTGGCTGTAGTACATAAGGGAAACGATGGCAAGTATTACGTATAGAATCGTTGTAAAAACAATGCCGCCATGTGCCCATTTATTTAATGATTTTCCTTTTTTAATAAACGGATAAAAAATAAGAATCGCTTCGAATCCAAGAAATTCTAATGCAGACGCTTTCGCTGCAGTTAGAATATCTAAAGGTGAATGAGTAAGAATTGGGAAAATGTTACGGACATGTGCATATTTCATTGGGAAAACTAAGAAAAATAGGACAAAAATCGGTATGATAACGCCCCAAAAACATATTCCTGTTACAGAACGAAAGCCACCTCTAATTATGTAATAAGCTACAAGTAAAAATAGTAAAGTTAATTTCCACGGTTTAATTGTAGGAAAGACCCAAACTTGGATAACTTCAATATATGTACGAAGAACAGTAAGGCAAAATAATAGAAGGTATGCGGCAAAGCATACTGAAAAAAATGTTCCAATCCACTTTCCGAAGCATGTCGTATGGATATTCATTAAATCATTGTCTTTTTCTAACATTTTCAGCATGCAAAATAACACGATATGAGTTGCAATACCGGCGATAATAAGAGAAATCCAAGCATCATAACCGGCAAATTGCGCAATAATCCTTTGGTATCCTAACACCCCTACTCCAATTTGAAGAGAATGTAATAGAAGGAATGTGAAATACGGGGAAACTGTATGTGTTTTATCTTGTTCAGTCATGATAGCACCTCACTATTCTCCGATACCAGATTGTACGACATTAATCTTTACATTGACAGCAATGTCTACGTTAGGATACATATCTTGAATTTGTTTCATGCTCCATTTTCTTGAATGACTACGAATTTCTTCACGTATTCCTATTGGATCGATTTTATTTTCTTGGAATTGTTTTATTAATTCATTTAAATCCTTCTCAAGCGACTTTTCTACATGTCTTTTTACGTAAGTTACATTTTCGCTCTTTGATAAATCAAGCCAACTGGGAGCATTTTTTATGAGTCCATTTAATTTTAAGTGTATGTTAATTTTCGGAATATCACCGTTTGGCGAAAGAGAGCATACACTTTTTCCAGATAAGTTTTGAGTAGCAATTAATCCTTTATGTTTACCTTGACGTATCGGAACTTCGTAACGCCCATTTTTCGTTGGATTAATGAGTAATTTAAATAAAAAAGACCTTTTCCTATCCGTATACATAGTCACTTTATCCTTTTTTAAAAAAGCTAGCCCTTTAATGGAAGCAGATTTGTCTTCTGATACTTGAATGTAAGGCAGAAATGGATCGCATCCAGATGAATAGAAGTTATATAAAAAAATATTTAAAGCTGTCCGGGGGATTGTCTCATTTTTTATATTTTGTTCCAGTAATTCAGATAGATATAGCGATCCATTTGTTTTGACATGTTTAAGTAACTTTTCTGCTGAACCATCTACAAGCGCGAGTTGCACATCTCGGCCAATGTTAGGATCACGTTGTAAGTTGTTAATAACATCTCCAATTCCACGTTCACCAAATGCCTTCCCAAATAGGACTACACGCATTTGACCTACAGCGATTGTATGTGGCGATTTGGAGTTTAGAAGGGAAGAGATCGTTTCAATTGTACCTGCATGAGTTGATTGAGTTTCAGGTTTAGATTGTACTCCTTTTGTGTAATCGGGATATAAAATTGTCCCCCGAAAATTTTTATCTTTCATTATATCGAAACCACCTACGTGAATCATTCGCTGTGTATCGACTATATTTGCTTCTGTACAACCAGATTGAAAAATTAAAATGATAATGAAAAAGCATAATAAAATATTTTTCATTTTTCCTCACCGTCTCGTTTTTCTTTCGCTTTGTTTGGATCATAGCGCCATTTCTTTTTCGGTCTTAGAAAAGAAGCTCGTCCTGCAGTTTGACTAAATGGAAGACGAAGGAGTCCTTCAGCTGTACCTAACCCACGAAATGGGTATAAAGGTAATAAATAAGGTGATCCAAGTGATTTTAAGCGAATTAAATGAGCCAGTATAAATACAAATCCGACGATAAGTCCTACGCCTCCAAATGCTCCAGCTAAAATGATGAGAGGGAAGCGCAATATCCGGATAGTAGAGGACATTTTTACTGTCGGCGTTGTAAAAGAAGCTAGTGCAGACAACGCAACAGCAATTAATAAGATGGTGCTTGTTAAAGCAGCCTCAACAGATGCTTGCCCAATTACAATCCCACCAACAATACCAATCGTTTGGCCGACTTTAGTCGGTAAACGCGCCCCAGCTTCGCGCAGTAATTCGATTGTAATTTCTAAAAAAAGTGCCTCCAAAACAGGTGGAAATGGTACGTTGGCTCTAGAATAAATAATTGGTCCAAGTAAATCTGCTGGAATCATTTGATAGTGATACGTTAGAACAGCAGTATAAATAGCTGATGAAAACAGAGAGAATGCTGCTCCAAAAAAGCGAACTAATCTAAGAAATGAACCTGCCATCCATGGTAAATAATAGTCTTCTGGAGAGACGAAAAAATCGAGTAATGTTGCTGGTCCAGCTAACGCATATGGTGAACCGTCTGTTAAAATGACAACTCCTCCATTTAGTAATGCATAAACAGAACGATCTAAACGCTCTGTAGGTAGTAAAACAGGGAAGGGAGAGTTACTATTATCACTAATAAACTGTTCAATCATAGTTGCATCAAAAGGATAATCAAAATCAATATCTTGTAGACGTTGCGTTGCAGTGTTAATATGCTGTTCATTTGTAATTCCTTCGATGTAAGCAACTACGATTTTAGTTTTTGACATAGAACCAACGCTAAGTTCTTTAAAAATTAATTGCTCGGTTACGATATTTCGGCGTAATAAATGTATATTTATATCAACATTTTCAACAAAACCAACTTTAGGACCAATAACACTATATTCATTTTCTGTGTCATTTACTAAACGAGTTCCTAAAACTGTACTTTCAGCGCGTAGAAGTGCATACGCTGCTTGTTCTGAATCTTTTTTTAGCTGTAATAATACATACCCACCTAATAATTTTTCGCGAATATCATCAATGGAAGGAGAAATGATGATGTCTTCAATAGATACAATATTTAAAATATCATCAATATGTTGAATCACGTCCAATTTATCTTTTATAGGTGCTAAAATGAATCGTTTAATAATAAGTGATTCTACTGTCGATTTATAATAAAACAAACATAATGTGCCATCTTCTATAATGTTATAAGAAGAAAAGTCACTTGATTCTTTCATGGTATGGATAAACTCTCGAATAGAACAGATGGTTTGTTTTTTCTTTTTGGATGATAAACGAAACATTTTCACACCCCCTGACATATATCATTTACTTGTGTTAGTTTTTGGGAAAGACGGGAATTTATACTTGAAAATTGAAAGTTCATAAAGAAAAGGAAGAGTATTGAAAAACTCTTCCTTTTTGGCGTATTAATTTGTTTTCTTTTCCTTAATAGACTTTACTAATTTAATCATTTCTGCTCGTATATCTTCTTTTTTTACATTTAATTTTTCGGCAATTTGTTTAATATCCATTCCGTCTTTTTTCATTTTTAGCACATCATCAAGGGGAGTATTACTTTTTTGAGAGATGATTGTTAATACCGTAAGCTGACGTAATCCAATATTATATTCTTTCATTTTTTGTTTTAGTCCGTCTGGTGTAGATTTTTGCATATTTGCTAATTCTTGCAGTAGTGCCTTTTTCGTCTCTTTATTCATATGATGCTTTTTCAACTTACTTGGATCTACCCCGAAATGCTCTGCCGTTTTCTCCCAAGATTTATTTTGTTTATAGTAAGCTAAAACATCTTTAATTTCTTTTTTACTCATACTTGCAATGTGAGCAGCTTTCCAAATTTCATGTTTGTTATAGCCGAGTTTTTCGAACGATTGCATTTCTTCTTCTGAGATTGGTTTATGATGATGCAATGTGACTTCTTTTGGCGTAGCAGCGGAAGCAGGGAAAGTAGATATCCCGCATAATAATGCTGTCATAGTCATACTTACTACGATTTTTTTGTACATGTAAACTCCTCCTAGATGGATAATGTGGAAAACTTTACACATATCATTTCCATAAAATGTGAAAAACTTGTGAAGAAGCTAAGTTTTTTTATTCACAGTGTGAAATGAAGTTTTTGGGAGTTTTCCAACATAAAACATTGATTAATAGTAAAAAACTAAGGTATAATCGAAATTGAAAATCAATATCAATAATAAACGTATACATATAGATAAAAATAAGGGAGAGAAAAATATGACTACATATACTTCCATCGCAAATGTGATTAAAGAAAGACGTTCTGTTCGTACATTTACAGATAAAGCAGTAGACAAAGAGTTATTAATTGAACTATTAAACGACGCAACATGGGCACCGAATCATAAACACCGTGAACCATGGAATTGTAAATTATATATTGGAGACGGCCGCCAGAAATTAGTAGACGCAGTATTAAACTCTTTCACAGAAGAAGAAAGAGCAAAACGCGGTAAAATTTTATCTGATCGTTTCTTGAGCACACCTGCACAAATCGTTGTATATATAAATGAAGACCCACGTCAAATTCAACGTGACGAAGATTACGCTGCAACATGTGCATTTATGCAAAACTTCCAACTTCTCGCTTGGGAACGCGGTTTAGGTTGTGTTTGGAAATCAGGTGGATTAAACTACAATCCATTATTTATAGAAGGACTTGGTTTAACTAGAGGTCAACGCATCGTTGGAATTCTTCACCTTGGCTATTTCGATAAAGCACCAGAAGGAAAAGCTCGTACACCGATTACGGAGAAGATGGAGATTATTGAGGGTTAAAAGAAGCACATTCCTAAAATTAGGAATGTGCTTCTTTTATAGTTTATTGGAATATGTATTAGTTCGGTAGTAATAGAGAAGCACGGTTTAATTTTAAATATTGTCCGTCTTGAATCGTTAAATAGCGCTCTTCTTTAAAGTTATCATTGCTAATGATGTTTTTTAAACCATTTACAGTACTATTTGCATGTAGGGAGTAGTAGCCTGTTGCTCCATCATTTGGGACCAATTTATACTCACCAGCAGGAACATCAATTCCTACTCGGTACATGCCTGTAATTAGTTCTTTACCGTCTAATGGAATTTTTTCTACTTTAATTGCAGGTAACATTTTAGCACGCTTTAGTTGTAAATATTGTCCATCTTCTACAGTAAGAAATCTAAACGTTGCAAAATTATCATTCTGTAAAATGTTGTTAGAAGATCCAGTACTATCTTTTAGAACTGCAAAATAAGCGCTTTGCCCTTGATCGGCTAAAAGAAAGTATTCACCAGCAGGTAAATCTGTACCAACCTTATACATACCAGATTTAATACTTTCATCTTTTTTTGGTTCGGGCTTTGCTGTATCAGCAGTTGTAGTTGCCTTAGTTTCAGAAGAATGTAGCGTTGTTTCTTCTTGTTTTTTTGGTTCATTTGCTTTTTGTGTTGTTTCTTTTGTGTTTCCTTCACATGCTGTTAAGAGAATAAGGAAACAAGTAAGGAATAAAATATAACATTTCTTCATGATGTAACTCCTCGATGTGTAATATTTAGATACCCTAATAGTATAACTTTAGGATATTGAAAATACTAGTGTTCTGTGAATAAATGGTATTTAATGAAGATTAAGTTTATTTATAAAATGAATGAACAATGCTGTTTTATTATGCAATCAATCCTCATGAAAGCTTGTTCTCAATCATACACTTTCTTAAGGGAAAGTGTAAGGAGGGAAAATAATGAGAGCAAGTGACGATAAAGCACTGCAATATGCGATTGCGGAAATTACGGAAATTGCGACTGGATTTGGGCTAGATTTTTATCCGATGCGTTATGAAATATGTCCAGCGGAAATTATTTATACATTTGGTGCATATGGGATGCCGACGAGGTTTTCACATTGGAGTTTTGGAAAACAGTTTTTCAGAATGAAATTACAATACGATTTAGGTCTTAGTAAAATATACGAACTCGTTATTAACTCTGATCCATGTTATGCCTTTTTATTAGATACGAACTCGTTAATTCAAAATAAATTAATCGTAGCGCACGTGTTAGCGCACTGTGATTTCTTTAAAAATAATATTCGTTTTTCAAATACGAAGCGGGATATGGTAGAAAGTATGTCAGCAACAGCTGAACGGGTGAAAGCGTATGAGCATAAGTACGGAAAAGAAGAGGTAGAAACATTTTTAGATGCCGTACTTGCTATTCAAGAGCATATTGATCCGTCGCTTATGCGTCCAAAACTTGCGTGGAGTATTGATGATTTAGAAGAGGAAGAAGTAGAAAAGAAAAAGGTATCGCAATACGATGATTTATGGAATTTAGATAATCGAAATAAAAAACAGGAACGCTCCAATGTGCGTAAAAAGAAGAAAATCCCACCACAACCAGAAAAAGATTTACTTCTCTTTATTGAAGAATATAGCCGCGAGCTAGAAGATTGGCAGCGAGACATATTAACGATGATGCGCGAAGAAATGTTATATTTCTGGCCGCAGCTTGAAACGAAGATTATGAACGAAGGCTGGGCTTCCTTCTGGCATCAACGCATACTTCGCGAAATGGACTTAACATCTGATGAAGCAATTGAATTTGCGAAATTAAATGCAGGTGTCGTTCAGCCATCCAAAACAAGCATTAATCCATACTACCTCGGTATTAAAATGTTTGAAGATATTGAGGAGCGCTACAACAACCCGACAGAAGAAATGAAGCGACGAGGCGTCAAACCAGGATCTGGTCGAGACAAAATCTTTGAAGTACGCGAAATCGAATGGGATGTATCGTTCCTAAGAAACTATTTAAATAAAGATCTTGTTATGCGAGAAGATATGTACTTATTCCAGCGCCAAGGAAAAGAATATAAAGTAATAGATAAAGAGTGGGAACATGTGCGTGATCAACTCGTAAATATGCGTACAAATGGTGGTTTCCCGTACTTAGTAGTAGAAGACGGAGACTACTTAAAGAACGGAGAATTGTATATTAAGCATAGTTACGAAGGAATCGAGCTCGATTTAAAATACTTAGAAAAGGTATTACCATATCTTCATCAACTGTGGGGAAGAACAGTGCATATGGAGTCAATTGTAGAGAGTAAGGGCGTTGTGTTTTCTTATGATGGGAAGATGGTGCATCGGAAGTATGTGTGATGGAAAGAACGGACATAGAATGCTATGTTCGTTCTTTTTTTATTTGGAACAAAGTCAAATATGCTATTCTTGAAAAAAGGGAGTTACATAGAGGAATGGAGCGATTCAAATGAGCAAAATAGGGGTATGCAAGGTGGATATTACGCCGCCTGTTGGCATTGATTTTGTTGGATACCATAGAGAGACAGGAATAAATAATGTTGAAGAGCGTATTTATGGGACGGTTTTTGTATTTGAAAAAGATGAAATGAAAACTGTGTTTATAAGTATTGATAATATTGGAATGTTAGTAGAAGATACGAATATGATTCGTGAGCGAGTAGCAAGTAGGCTTCATGTTCCATTTGAGCGAATAACAGTTGTTTATACACATACACATTCTGGTCCAGAAACTGTTGGTGAGCAACCTTTAGTAAGGTCGTATAAAACGATTTTAGTAAATAATGTGGTGCAAGGTGCTGTTACTGCGAATAACAACTTGAAGCGATGTGAAGTTGGCTGGGGTGTTACGACAGGTGATATTGGAGTAAACCGAAGAGAGAGAACATCTGATGGAAGAGCGAAGATGGGAACAAATATAGAGGGTGTTGTAGATAAACGAATTGGTATGTTAGCAATAAAAGATGCTGAAACGAAGGAATTAACTGGGATTATAGTATTTTGTACAGCCCATCCGAATGTTTTAAAAGGTGATAGTGATGCATTATCAGCAGACTATCCGGGGATGACAAGAGCGATTCTTGAGAAGATCGTAAACTGTCCTGTTATGATTGTTCAAGGTGCTGCTGGTAATGTGAATGCGAAGTATCGAGGTTCTAAGGAAGCATTAACACAAATGGCTTACACGCTTAGTGGACATGTATTAACGATGTTACCGACAGTTACATATAGCCCAATTGTAAATGTAAGAACGATTTCGAGTATGGTGCAAATGAAGTTGAAGAATATCCCTGAAATTGATGAGATACGAAGCATGGCTTGGTTAGCTGAGAAGCAGTGGGGCGTGAATACGGATGAATGGCTTACTATCGTTTTAGAGAAATATAAGCAAGGTATTCGGCATTTAACTATTGATTTAGAAGTGCAACTGTTTCAAGTGAATGATGGTATGTTTTCAGGTATACCGATGGAACCTTTTTCGGAAACGGCATTAGAAGTGAAAGAGAATCTTCAAAATGAATTGGCTTTCTTTGGTGGATATATGAACGGATATATTGGTTACTTGCCGACAAAGGAAGAAATTTCATATGGTGGTTATGAAGTGGAATTAAGCCCTGTTGTGTATGGGCCGGTTACAAATTTATTGATGCCACCGGAGGAAAATACTGCGGAGCTGATTGTGAAGAAGGTTATGGGTTTATGTAATAAAGTGAACCTTTAATGAGACAGATTTTTGAACGCAGAGTAAAGAATATGACTAATTGTGTGATTTTGTTAAGTCAATGTAATTAATAATGATTATCATTATTAATTACATTGACTTCTGAAAAAAGAAAAACTAGAATTTATAAAGGAATCTTCAATTGTTCGCTATCATTTGTATAGGAGGTAAGTTATGTTGGATAGCTTTATTTCTATAAGATGTAGGTTGGCTTTTTATAGTTTTGGTGTTCTTTTTATCTTTTTTTGTACAGTATTTTTGGTGAATCAAAAGGTATATGCAGAAGATGTACCGTGGACATCAGTTTCAAATGAGGGAGAACGTGTACTTTTTCAAGAACAATCTTTGTATAGTAATGATCGAAGGGGAGAAGATCATGTTTCACCCTCATTTGAAGGGTGTAAACATGATGGGGAAGAGTCGGAGCCTTTTCGGAAATCGAATAACAGACAATGTGTTTAATAATTTTAAAAAATGGTCTGAATAAATATAATAAGCTTTTATGGATTTTATGTTGTGTATTGGTCATCATCATAATGTCTAGTTCTATAGCAAATAAAGAAAAGAAGTTTAGTAAGGTTGTTAATTCTGTAACTTTTCACGTGAAAAATAAAGAAAAACAGCCAATAAAAGATTTTGAAATTATACTTATGAAAGATGAATCACCTGAGCCCAGTAAAGAAATTGGGATTTCAATAGGGAAAACGGATGAAGAAGGAAAAGTTATTTGGAGGAATGTGAGAAAGGGAAAATATATCATATTTTTGCCGAATAATAAGACGCAGATGGTTATAATTAATGATAGAGATGAAACGAAAAAAATAAATATATCATTGTAGAAAAAGAGTCCGTTGGGATTCGTTTTCTCAGGTTGTGGTATTAAAGAATTTTACGTGGAATGGATCTAACCTTATGTGAAGAAGCTATTGATTTTGAAAATTTAAATACAGGTGTATTTCAGTTATTAAAAACGTGTATTTATACATTGGTGTAATCTTACAGAAAGTTATAGAACTACACGCAAAAGAACTTGGAAAGGCCTAAGTTCTTTTTTATCTCGCTATTTGCCGGGCAGTAAGACCCCCACCTCAAAATTCAGCGGAAGTAAAGAAGTTAGGTGGGGGATCAACTGTCCGTAAAAGCCCGATTGGTGAGGGCTGATTAAAGTTTCACTTTATTTGTTTCAAATTTGTGAAAGAAAGACATATTGATTGAAATTAAATTTTTTATAATTTATTATATACCCATACAGGTATAGGTTTTGTGTATGTGATAGAAAATTAAATAATAAATAATATGGAGGTTTGAAATATGTCCAGAAAAATAGTTGTAGTAGGCGGAGTTGCTGGCGGCGCATCAGTAGCTGCAAGGCTTCGTCGTTTAAGTGAAGAAGATGAAATTATTATGGTGGAGCGCGGTGAATATATTTCATTCGCAAATTGTGGGTTACCATACTATATTGGCGGCGTAATTACAGAAAGACAAAAATTATTAGTACAAACTGTTGAAAGAATGTCAAAGCGTTTTAATTTAGATATACGTGTATTGAGTGAAGTAGTACAGATTAATAAAGAAGAGAAAACAATTACGATAAAGAATGTAACGACAAATGAAACATATAACGAGAAATATGATGTGTTAATTCTTTCACCAGGGGCAAAACCAATTGTTCCATCTATTCCAGGGATTGAAGAAGCGAAGGCACTGTTTACGTTACGAAATGTACCGGATACAGATCGTATTAAAGCATACGTTGATGAGCAGAAACCACGTCATGCGACGGTTATTGGTGGCGGATTTATTGGTGTGGAGATGGTTGAAAATTTAAGAGAACGTGGAATTGATGTTACTCTTGTAGAGATGGCAAATCAAGTGATGCCACCAATCGATTATGAAATGGCGGCATATGTGCATGAGCATTTGAACAAGCACAATGTTGAGCTTGTTTTTGAAGATGGTGTAGATGCATTAGAAGAGAACGGGACTGTTGTACGTTTAAAAAGTGGCTCAGTTATAAAAACAGATATGATTATTTTAGCAATTGGTGTGCAACCAGAGAGTAGCTTAGCGAAAGATGCAGGATTAGCGTTAGGAGTTAGAGGAACGATAAAAGTAAATGAGAAATTTCAAACGTCGGACCCACATATATATGCAATTGGTGATGCGATTGAAGTAAAAGATTTTGTTACAGAAACAGAAACGATGATTCCGTTAGCGTGGCCAGCTAATCGTCAAGGTCGTATGTTAGCAGATATTATTCATGGTCATACGGATTCTTTATATAAAGGTACGCTCGGAACTTCTGTAGCTAAAGTTTTTGATTTAACGGTTGCTTCGACGGGAGTAAATGAGAAAATATTAAAACGATTAAATATACCCTATGAGGTAGTGCATGTACAGGCAAATTCGCATGCGGGATACTATCCGAATGCTACGCCGGTGCTAATAAAATTAATTTTTAATAAAGATAGTGGGAAAATTTACGGAGCACAGGCTCTAGGTCGTGACGGTGTAGATAAGCGTATGGATGTTATCGCAACGGCAATGAAGGCAAATTTAACTGTAATTGATTTACCGGATTTAGAATTATCATACGCACCGCCCTATTCTTCTGCAAAAGATCCAGTAAACATGGTAGGGTATGCGGCAAGTAATATAGTAGATGGTTTTGTGGAAACAGTCCAATGGCATGAAATAGATCATATTGTTGAAAATGGTGGATATCTTATTGATGTTCGAGAGCCTAATGAACTAAAACAAGGAATGATTAAAGGTTCTATTAATATTCCGTTAGATGAATTACGTGATCGTTTGGATGAGGTGCCGGTAGATAAAGAAATATATATTACTTGTCAACTTGGTATGAGAGGGTATGTAGCAGCACGCATGTTAATGGAAAAAGGGTATAAGGTAAAGAATGTAGATGGTGGTTTTAAATTGTATGGAACGGTAGTACCAGAACGTGTTGTATATTGATATTTTTTCATCTTCCACTTCAAAATTTGGTGGAAGATGAAAGCCTATAGATTAAGGTTTCGCTTTGTATTTTGTGAATGTATAAGGTGAAAATTAAAAATAGGGGTTTACAAAATACCCTGCAGGGTATAATATATTGTCATAGGTTATGAATAGTGACATAATGGTAATGAGGTGATTATACAATGGAATATAATCAAGACATGAAAAATAGATTAAAACGTATTGAAGGGCAAGTTCGTGGTGTGCTTCGTATGATGGAAGAAGGAAAAGATTGCCGAGAGGTTATTACACAGTTAACGGCATCTCGTTCTGCACTTGATCGTACAATTGGACTTGTTGTTGGAACGAATTTAGAGCAATGTTTGCGTGAACAGTTTGAAAGTGGTAATGGTTCAAATGAAGAGTTAATTAAAGAAGCTGTTCAATTACTTGTAAAAAGCCGATAATCTGTCAAACGTAAGTGTTGACAGATTTTCAAAAACATTTTAATATACCCCTACAGGTATATGTGTATAAATTATGGAGGAATCGACTATGAGTATAAAAGTGGATATGAGTTTAGATTGTAAAGGGTTGGCTTGTCCGATGCCGATTGTGAAAACGAAGAAGGCGATAGAAGGATTGGCATCAGGACAAGTGATTGAAATTAAGGCAACAGATAAAGGATCTACAGTAGATATACGAAGCTGGGCAAATAAAGTAGGGCATCAATATATCGGGACGAAACAAGAGGGCGATGTTTTGATGCATTACGTTAGGAAAGCGCATGAGCATGAAGTGAATGAAGTAGCAAAGTATCCTCATACAATTACGAATGCAGAGTTGGAAGAGATATTATTAAGTGATGAAGAGTGTATTGTATTAGATGTTCGAGAAGCAGCGGAATTCGCTTTTGGTCATATTCCATCGGCCATTTCGATGCCGTTAGGAGAGTTAGACAGTGTAGCGTTAGATCAGACGAAACAAATTTATGTTGTTTGCCGAACTGGTAACCGTAGTGATGTAGCTTGTCACATATTGAAAGAGAAAGGTTATGCAAATGTGAAAAATGTCATTCCAGGTATGTTAGAGTGGAAAGGGAATGTGAAAAAATAAAATTTTTTAAATAAAAATATACCTATGGGGGTAATGAAATGAGTGTTAAACCGTTACAAGCGAAAGATGTTGCAGAGAAAGTTTTATTCGGAGAGTTGTTTATTTTAGATGTTCGTAATGAGAAGGATTATGAAGATTGGAAAATTGAAGGAAAACAAGTTTCTTCTATTAATAAACCTTATTTTGATTTGTTAGATGGTGTAGATCATATTGTAAGTGAATTACCTAAGGATAAAGATGTTTTAGTAGTATGTGCAAAAGAAGGGTCTTCTATATTTGTGGCAGAGCAGTTAACAGAGGCTGGATTAGAAAATATTTATTATTTAGCTGGTGGTATGAAGGCATGGAGTGAATATGTAAAGCCTGTAAAAGTTGGAGATTTAAAAAATGGCGGAAGTATGTATCAGTTTAACCGTCTTGGAAAAGGCTGTTTATCTTATATGGTCGTTTCAAACGGTGAAGCAGTAGTTATTGATGCAGTAAGAACAGTTGAAGCGTATGAAGAATTTGCCAAAGAGCATGCTGTTACGATTACGAATGTAATGGATACACATTTACATGCAGACCATATTTCTGGAGGACGTAAGTTAGCGGAAAAAGTAGGTGGTACGTATTGGTTACCGCCAAAAGATGCGGAGGAAGTTGTTTTCTCATACGAACCGCTTGTTGAAGGATCTGTTATTACGGTGGGGGGTACTAAAATTGAAATTGACGCATTATACTCACCAGGGCATACGATTGGAAGTACATCATTTGTTGTAGATAATTCCTATTTATTATCAGGCGATATTTTATTTGTAGATTCAATCGGGCGACCGGACCTTGCTGGGAAGGCTGAAGATTGGGTAAGTGATTTACGCAATACTTTGTATAGCCGATATAAAGAACTATCTCAAAGTTTAATTGTGTTACCGGCTCATTATTCAAAAATAAGTGAAATGGACGAAAGTGGTATTGTTAGTGCAAAATTAAAAGATTTATTTGAGCATAATGCAGGTTTAAATATTGAGGATGAGGGAGAGTTCCGTAAAGTTGTAACAGAGAATTTACCACCTCAACCGAATGCATATCAAGAAATTCGTCAAACAAATATGGGACAATTAAACCCAAATGAAGACGAAGAGCGTGAAATGGAGATTGGTCCAAACCGTTGTGCTGTTCATAATTAATTCGGTTTCAAATGAAATAAAAACAGGAGGTATATGAAATGAATGCCAAGCAAGTATTAGATGTAAAAGGATTAGCGTGTCCAATGCCAATTGTAAAAACAAAGAAGGCAATGGAAGCATTACAATCAGGAGAAGTGTTAGAAGTACACGTAACAGATAAAGGTGCGATTAAAGATATTCCAGCATGGTCACAAAAAGGCGGTCATGAAGTGTTAAAGCATACAGAAGAAGATGGCGAATTAAAGTTCTGGATTAAGAAAGCTTAATTATAAAAACAGGAGGTATACAAGATGGAAGTGAAAGAAGTATTAAATGTAAAAGGATTAGCATGTCCAATGCCAATTGTAAAAACAAAGAAGACAATGGAAGCATTACAAACAGGAGAAGTGTTAGAAGTACACACAACAGATAAAGGTGCGATTAAAGATATTCCAGCATGGTCACAAAAAGGCGGTCATGAAGTGTTAAAGCATACAGAAGAAGATGGCGAATTAAAGTTCTGGATCAAGAAAGCATAGCATTTCAATAATAGGCGGAGGATTACATCAGCTGCTTATTATTGAAAGTAAAGAGGATAATCATATATGTTTTATATAGTTATACCCCTAATAGTATTGGTACTGGGAAGTTTAGTAAAACGTTACATTCCCGTTTTAAATGTTGCATCTATTTCGTTAGAACAAGTAAGGAAAATGGAAAGTGTTATTGTAGATGTACGAAATTATACAGAGAGCGACAGTGATAACAATTCTAGAATTATGTGTATACCATATGCGTATTTAAAACGGTATTATCATGAAATACCAAATAAGCCTTTGCATCTTATTGTTCATAATAAAGTGGATCGGAATTTAAGTATCCGCTTTTTAAGAAAGAAGGGGTTCCATATTCAAAGTTATAGTATGTATTTGGATAGGAAAAAAGTATAGAAGGAGTTTGAATAGCTTTATGGATGTGAAGACAATATTGAATATAATCTTAATTGTACTTGTATCGTGGTTTATTATTTCTCGATTCTTACCAGCTAGAGGAGTAAAAAATATTTCAGGAAAAGAATTAAAACGTATGATGGGACAAAATAATAAGCAATTTATTGATGTGCGAACAGCTGGTGAATATAGAGGGAACAATATTAAAGGGTTTTGGAATATCCCATTAAATGAACTAGCTAATAAGGCTCAACAATTAGATAAACAGAAAGAAGTTATTGTTCTTTGTCAAAGTGGAATGAGAAGTAAACAGGCAGCAAAAGTGTTAAAAAAATTAGGATTCCAACATATTACAAATGTGTCGGGCGGGATGAATGGTTTGTGAGGAGGAAATGTAAAATGAAAGAAATGACAGCAAAAGAATTAGAAGAAAAATTGTTACGTAAAGAAGCAGTAAATATCGTAGACGTACGTGAAGTAGAAGAAGTAGCTGAAGGGAAAATTCCAGAAGCGTGTAACATTCCACTAGGACTGTTAGAATTTCGTATGCATGAGTTGGATAAAAAGAAAGAATATATTATCGTTTGTCGCTCTGGCGGAAGAAGTGCAAGAGCCGTTCAGTTTTTAGAAAGTTACGGTTTTCAAGTGATCAATATGGTAGGTGGTATGTTAGCTTGGGAAGGTAAAGTAGAGTAGAGCGAACATAAACGATTTTTTGCAAATTTTTAAATACCCCTATAGGTAATTTGGAGGAGAGAAAACATGGAACAGAAGAAAACAACAATCGTTTTATTTAGCGGAGATTACGATAAAGCGATGGCTGCTTATATTATTGCAAATGGTGCAGCGGCGTATGATCAAGAGGTAACTATTTTCCATACTTTTTGGGGATTAAATGCTTTAAGAAAAGATGAACATGTGAAGGTAAAGAAAACGTTCATCGAAAAAGTATTTGGAAAAATGATGCCACGCGGTGCTGATAAGATGGGATTATCGAAAATGAATTTTGCAGGTATGGGACCAAAGATGATTAAAGGTATTATGAAAAAACATAATGCGATGCCTTTACCAGATTTAATAGATTTGGCGAAAGAACAGGGGATTAAACTTGTAGCTTGTCAAATGACAGTAGATTTATTAGGGTTAAAAGAGGAAGAGATTATGGAAGGGGTAGAGTTTGCAGGAGTAGGAGCTTATTTAGCTGATGCTTCGGATGGGAATGTAAATTTATTCATTTAAATGACCTTCTTTTTGAAGGCGGGGGATATAAGATGAGTTTAGTCGTATTACTTTTTATAATTGGATTTATAGGATCGTTTATATCAGGAATGGTTGGAATTGGCGGTGCAATTATTAATTATCCGATGATCTTATACATTCCGGTATTGCTAGGATTTACTGGCTATACATCACATGAAGTGAGTGGTATTACAGCGGTGCAAGTATTCTTTGCAACTTTTGCAGGGGCATGGGCCTATCGGAAAAGTAATGATATGGATAAAACACTAGTTATGTATATGGGAGCTAGTATATTAATAGGAAGTTTCATAGGTAGTTTTGGTGCTAACGTATTAGATGAACATACAGTCAATGTTGTTTATACAGCGTTAGCCACACTTGCTGCTATTATGATGTTCGTACCGAAACGAAATAATGGTGATAAAGTGAAATATAATAAATGGTTAGCAAGTTTGTTAGCGTTTATTGTAGGCGGAGCATCAGGCATTATAGGTGCTGGAGGTTCGTTTTTATTAGTTCCGATTATGTTAGTTATTTTAAAGTTACCGATACGTACAACAATAGCAACATCTATCGCTATTACGTTTATTTCCTCAGTAGGGATTACAACTGGAAAAGTAATAACTGGGCAAGTAGTTGTAATTCCAGCTCTTATTATTGCGATTGCAAGTATCTTTGCTGCGCCGCTTGGAGCACGAGTTGGGAAAAGGATCAATCAAAAAGCACTACAATATATGTTATCGATTTTGATTGTAGGTACTGCTGTTAAGATGTGGCTTGATATGATATCGAAATAAAAGGATGGCGCTGCTTGCAGCCCATCCTTTTATTTATGCCCAAATCACTTTCATTAAGTTTTTATATTCGTCATTTGCTAATTTATATAGCATTCTCGTATGTTCAAAGACAAGTGCTGGATTGAAATTTGGTTCTGAGAATGCAAGAGATGTTGAAATATCAATTGCATTTTGCTTGTTTAATGTAAATTTTGCAAATCGATAAGATGTGTTTAATTCATTAATAACGTGCAAAATATCATTTGTTGATGTAGCATCAGGTACGTGAGCAACATTGAAGCAATATATATCTACAGTAGGATGTTCGTTTTGGAAAGCAGCGATAAGTTGAATTTTTGCGCCAGCTTCTGTCTCTAAACCTACTGAAAAATGAACAGAACCATCATTTTCATCTATATTTTCTTCCATGTATATATCGTTGGATTTTAAGTAGTCTTTAAAATCTGAGATGTTATGTTTTACTGCAGCTTTCATATGTATGAGCCCCCTGTTAATTGGAATAGATTGCTACTATTTATTATAATTTAAAAATATTAAAAAAGATAGTTAGAAAGTTCTGATTTTTAATTGTGAAGCAATAAAAAGAAGCAGTACTCTACCTCCATAGAGTACTGCTTCTTTTTTATTCATTGTCGTTAGACGATGTTTCTTTATCTTCATTGCTATTTTTTGATGCATTGTTACTTGATTCGCGTTCACTTGTATTTTCAGACTTAGATTCTTTTGTTTTCTCTGTATTTGTTTTCTTTGAATCAGAGTCTGTTTTTGTATATGCAGGTAATCCAAGGTGAGTACGAAGATCGTTTGTAACATTTGCTAATTCTTTTTTATCTGGATTGTAGTAATATGTTCGGCCACCACCAGCAGATTTGCTACATGTATCGTCACCTTTTTCCATATAGCAGTCGTCACCCTGAATTTGCAATTTCTCAATTGAAGAATCCGCCCCATATTTATAGAATGAAAGCATATCATCAAATGTTAAGTTTGTAACGAATTGCCCGTTAATATCATCAATGATATTACCAACTTTTGTTACAGATCCAACGCTTGTTAGTTTCTCTAAAATTGCTTCAATAACGAGCTGTTGACGTTGTCCACGCATTGCATCACTATCGATGTGGCGCGTTCTAGCAAGAGCAAGAGCCTCTTCACCATTTAATTTTTGAACGCCTTTCTTCAGGTGAATTGCATCAGCGTTATCATTACTATCTTGTTCAGTAAATTCAACTGGTACATCAACTTTAATACCGCCTAAATCATCGACAATTTTCATAAATGATTTGAAGTTAAACTTTACAAAGTAATCAACAGGAACATTTAGTAATTTTTCAACTGCATCAATACTTGCTTGTGGTCCACCATCTTTTCCATTTTTAGTAGAACCGTATGCATGAGCGTGTGTAATTTTATCTTTTTTCTTTTCCACTGGAATATACGTATATGTATCTCGTGGAATACTTAATAGTTTTACAGTTTTGCTATCTTTATTAAACGTTGCAAGTAATAGTGCATCCGTTCTTATAGCTTCACCATATTCTTTTCCTCGGACATCGCTTTCATCAACACCCATTACTAAGACAGAGACATTATTTGTAATAGGTTTTACAGCTTTATCACGTAAATCAGATTTATCACCGCGTGCTAAATCGTGTGCGGCATTTCGAACAGCAGAAGATGCTTTATTTACTAAAAACCAAGTATAACCGCCACCTACTATTAAAAAGAATAGAATAACGCTTATAATAATTTTTATTTTTTTCTTACTTTTTTTCGGTTTACTGCGTGTATTTTCTTGCAAAGATGGGTTTTGCTCCATTTCCTGTACTCCTTCATTTGGATTGAAATACGACACTCATATCCACTTATTATAATGAAATTTAGCGAAAAAAAACATTACAAAACATTTACATTTCGTAAAAATTCAATATATTTATAAAAAGTAAGATTTTCTATATTATATTTTCTAGATGTAGAATAAGTATAAGTTGTTTTAGTAGAAATGAAAATATGTATTGTGAGAAAGTGATAGAGAAGTAAGATTTGTTGAAATATAGCCAAGAAGAAACGAGTAGGTTTACTTATTTCTTCTATATAATAAAGAAGTAATTTACGGATAAAGGAGAGAGCGTAATGAATCATACATCATTCCGAGCAATTGTTGTGAACGAAACAGAAAATAAGCAGTTTGTAAGAAACGTTGTAGCGAGAGAAGTAAGTAGTTTACCTGAAGGGGACGTATTCATACAGGTTCATTATTCTTCATTAAATTATAAAGATGCTCTTTCAGCCACAGGTAATAAAGGTGTTACGAGAATATATCCTCATACGCCAGGGATTGATGCAGCAGGAGTGGTTGTAAGTAGTGAAGATGAAACCATTAAGGCAGGAGATCAAGTCATTGTAACGGGATATGATTTAGGTATGAATACTTCTGGTGGTTTCGGAGAATATATTCGCGTGCCGGCGTCTTGGGTTGTCTCTTTACCAGAGGGAATGTCATTAAAGGAAAGTATGATGTACGGGACAGCAGGTTTTACCGCCGCTTTATCAGTGTATAAGCTTATTAGAGCAGGAGTAACGCCTAGTATGGGTGATGTTTTAGTAACGGGTGCTACAGGTGGCGTAGGAAGTGTAGCTGTTAGTATTTTAAGTAAGTTAGGGTTTAGCGTAGTAGGGGCGACAGGAAAAATGGAAGAGGAACAGATGCTACTACGTCTAGGAGCGAAAAAAGTGATTCATCGCGCGGAATTGAATGATGAATCAGGAAGACCAATGCTTAAAGGAATATACGCCGGGGTTATCGATACTGTAGGTGGATATATGTTAGAAACAGCTTTAAAAATGGTAAAGTATGGCGGATGCATAACGACATGCGGTAATGTGGCAGGCCAGGAATTACAAACAACGGTATATCCGTTTATTTTGCGAGGCATAAACCTGTTAGGGGTAGATTCTGTACAGTGCCCAGTAGATGTGAGAAGAGATGTGTGGACGCTCCTAGCAAATGAATGGGAAAACAAAGAGTTACTATCTTATACAGAAGAATGTACATTAGAAGAATTAGATGAGAAGTTTACACTTATATTGCAAGGAAAGTTAAAAGGAAGAACGGTTGTAAAGATGAAATGAAAAAAGAGACGCTTACTTTAGCGTCTCTTTCTTATTATAATGATTGTTTTAAATTGACTTTACCTTGTTCACCTAAAACACCATCGGCAATATTTACAGCGTGATCACCGATACGCTCTAAGTTACTTACCATATCAACGAAGATGATACTTGCATCACCTGAACAGCTACGTTCGTTCAGACGTAATACGTGACGTTTACGAAGAACACGTTCCATTTGGTCAATTTTACGTTCTTTCGCAATAACAGTTTGAGCTAGTTCAGTATCAAAGTTTGTTAAAGCTTCAACTGCGTCGTGTAATGTTGAAATTGTTAACCCAAGCATTTCATTTAGTTCAGCTAATGCTTCGTCTGATAGGGAGACACGGTTTGAAATTTGGAAATCTACAAGTTCTACAAGGTTTTCTACATGATCACCGACACGTTCAATATCTCCAACAACACCTGCTAGGACTGAATGCTTCTCAGAGTCTGTCGGTGAAAGTGGTTTTTCTGATAGTAAAACTAAATACTCGGTAATTTTTTTATCTAAATTGTTAATAGCTCCTTCTAATTGAGTAGCCATATCAGCATGTTTTTTATCTTGTGTGTTTAAAAATTGATTTGCTTCTTTTAGTCCATCTAATGAAAACTCAGCCATACGGATAATTTCTTTTTGAGCTTCTGTTAAAGCGATAGCTGGAGATTGTTCAATAAAGATTGGGTTTAAATGTTGCGGTTTGAAGTTAATAGATGAATCTTCACCACGGATGATTTTTGTTACAATCCATGCTAATACTGCAATGAATGGGAACTGAATAATTGTATTCGTTACGTTAAACGTTCCGTGTGCAAATGCAATTGTCATTTCTGGATTTAAGTTTAATGACGTTTGGAAATACTGAATTAAACTTGTAAAAGGTACTAATAAAATCGTAAAGATGATTGTACCAACGATATTAAAGATAACGTGAACTAATGCAGCACGTCTTGCGGCAATTGAAGTACCGATTGCAGCTAATACAGCTGTAATTGTTGTACCGATGTTATCACCGAACAATACAGGAAGCGAAGCTTTTAAATCGATTGCGCCTTGACCGAATAGTTCTTGTAAAATACCGATTGTTGCGCTTGAACTTTGTACAATTAAAGTGAAAACTGTACCCACCACAATACCTAAAATTGGATTATCACTCATGCTAATCATTAATTCTTGGAATGATTCTAAAGAGCGAAGAGGCTTCATACCTGTGCTCATTAATTCTAAACCGAAGAATAACATACCAAAACCGAATATAACTTGTCCGAAAGAATGTACTTTTTTATTTTTAAAGAAGAATAATAAGATAGCTCCAATTGCCATAATTGGAAGAGCATATTCTCCGATCTTAATTCCGATAATAAATGCAGTAACTGTCGTACCGATGTTCGCACCCATAATAACACCAATTGCTTGTCTTAATGTCATAAATCCGGCACTTACAAGTCCGACTGTTAAAGCGGTTGTTCCTGAACTTGATTGGATTAATACAGTAACTAACATACCTGCTAGTACACCCATCAGTGGGTTTGTTGTAAAACGATCTAGAATATCGCGAAGACGATCTCCAGCTGCTTGTTGCAGTCCATCGCCCATGTATTTAATCCCGAATAAGAAAATACCTAATCCACCAATGAACTGGAAGATCATATCTTGAACATTATATTCCACGCATTCCACTCCTTAAATTTCATGTACGATGTAATTATTAACTGAACCTTGAGGCACTGTAAACGGTTTGCAAGTAAAATTTACACTAAATTTACAAAGGGAAGAAAAGTTTACATTTCCTTAAAGAAACAGTTGTGTTTTATTGGTTTTCATCTTATATAAATCTTAATTTTGTAAAGAAATCACACTTTTTAGAATAGTGTTGTTCGGTTGAATATCAAGGAAAGCGTCTGCGAGTTCATCGTATATTTTTTGATGAAAATTAAAAAAATATGTAGGAAAATGCATGTAGTTTTATAACATGAAAAATACGATAAAAAAGCCACTGGAATTATCCAGCAGCTTTTTCTGTGTTTTTATTTCCGTGCTTTTGTCTTCTTACACTTGTGATGTAAATGAACAGGAAAGCAATAAGTAATAGAGAGGAATAGCGATATACAGTTGCGTAGTTTGTAAAATGTGCAATGAATCCAAAAATAATCGCGCCAGCACCAATTCCAAGGTCAAATGCTGAGAAGAATGTAGCTGTTGCGACTCCTCGTCGGTGAGGTGCTACTCGGTCGATCATCCATGCTTGTAGGGCAGGTTGAATCGCTCCAAATCCACTTCCGTAGCATGCTGCCGCAATAATTAAACTCGGAATTGTAGTTGTATACGACAATAAAATAATACCTGTAAACGTAATAATAACTCCTGGAATAATAACGAATGTATGACCTTTCGCATCGTATAATTTTCCAGAAAACGGCCGAGTGACGGCGATTGCAAGTGCATTAAATAAGAAGAAGAGGCTTATATCAGCAATTCCGACTTCCGTAGCAAATAATGTAATAAAGCTCCCAATTCCTCCGTACATTAATGTAATACATAATATTAATAATGAAGGAAGTAAAGCTTTACGTTCAATAAATCCATCAAGGAAGGTACCAGATGTTTGCTGCGGTGGTTGTGGTGATTTTTTGATTCGAAGTAGTTTCGTTAATACTAATGAAACAATTGTACAGGAAAGTGCACATAAAAAAAGAATCGTGAAGTTATATGTTTGCATAAGCCAAAGTCCGATAAGTGGACCGAGCGCCATTGCAATTGTTCCAGAAAGGCCGAAATATCCCATGCCTTCACCGCGACGAGCTTGCGGAATTAAATCTGAAACGACAGTTCCATATGTAGTCGTTGTAATACCAAAACCAGCTCCGTGTAAAATTCGAACGGCAAGCAATAGGAAAACAGTTGAAGCGAAAAGGTAACTACCCATAGCGAGTAAACAAATAGCAGTACCGATCATTAAAATAATTTTTTTGCTGAATTTTTGCAAGGCATTTCCAGTTAGCGGTCTAACAAAAAGTGCCGAAACCGTAAACATGCCGACAACAAATCCAATATTGGAACTTGTACCTCCAATTTCTTTCACATAAACAGGTAAAGTAGGAATTAACATTTGAAACCCTAAAAACATACATAAGTTTGCTAGAATTAGCGCGATAAACTCTTTCGTCCATAACGGTTCTCGTTTTACGAGTATTGCTTCTTCCATGTATTCATCCCCTATATAAAAAATTTCTCTTTTCTTTCGAGTATATGTATTGGCCAATGTAACAGTCAAGGAAGGTGCCTTGAAAACGTACAACAATTTTCGAGGTGAAAAACTGACAAATTTGTGTAAAAGCTACACAACTATGAAAAAAAGTTGTAAAGTATAGATGTATAGACTTGTAGTTGTTATGAATGATAGAAATTATTTTTTCTTTAAAGAAAGCGGATTCAAAAAGTAGTGAATGAGAAGGGGATATATACTTTTTCACTACATATATTTGAAAAGGTTTACAAAACAATGAAGAAAGAGGCGTGTACATATGAGACGATTAGGTATTTCTATTTATCCAGAACATTCAACAGTAGAGAAAGATAAGGAATATTTAACATTAGCAAGTAAATACGGATTTACACGTGTATTCACATGCTTATTGTCTGTAGATGGAGAAAAAGAGAAAATTATAGAAGAGTTTAAAGAAACGATCTCTCATGCAAATGCATTAGGGTTCCAAGTGTTAGTTGATATTAGTCCAGCTGTTTTTGAACAACTAGGTATTTCGTATAATGATTTATCGTTCTTCCATGAACTAGGTGCGTACGGTATTCGTTTAGATGTTGGTTTCTCAGGATTAGAAGAATCAATTATGACTTACAATCCGTATGGCTTAAAAATTGAAATTAATATGAGTAACGGTACGAAATATGTTGATAATATTATGAGCCATAGACCAAATCGTGAAAATTTAATTGGTTGCCATAATTTTTATCCACATCGTTATTCTGGATTGTCATACAATCATTTCATTAAATGCTCGAAACAATTTAAAGATTACGGTATGAGAACGGCTGCTTTTATTTCATCATTTGATGCAACATACGGACCTTGGCCAGTAACAGAAGGATTATGTACGTTAGAGCAGCATCGTGAATTACCGATGACAACACAAGCGAAGCATTTATTTGCGACAGAATTAATTGATGATGTTATTATTGCGAACGCTTATGCATCAGCAGAAGAATTACAAGCACTAGGTGCATTAAATAAAGAGAAACAAACATTTGATATAGAGTTATATGATACGACAACAGAATTAGAAAGAATTATTGTATTAGACGAACCTCATTTTTATCGCGGAGATGTATCTGAATATATGATTCGTTCGACACAAAGTCGTGTGAAATATAAAAAAGAAGAGTTTAAACCTCATCATACACGTGAAATTAAGCGTGGCGATCTTTTAATTGATAATGAACAATATGGCCAATACAAAGGTGAATTGCAAATTGCATTAAAAGATATGGTGAATACAGGAAAAACAAATGTAGTTGGTCGAATTGTAGAAGAAGAGATTTTCTTACTAGACTATTTACAAGCATGGGATAAATTCGGATTTACATTAAAGAAATAGATAAATTAAAAAAGGAAAAAACTACTGACCTCAGCAGTTTTTTCCTTTTTATCTAAGTGCGAGAGGAAGAGCTATGACAAAAGTGCATCAGCGATTAATTTCTATTTTAGAGGAGTTTTTAGAAGAGAAATCGATGTTAAATCGAGCTTTTTTAGCGAGCCGTTTACATGTATCAACGAAGACGATTCAAAAAGATATAAAATTATTAAATGATATATTGGAAGAAAACGGAGCGAAAATTGAATCGCAAAGAGGGACTGGATACGAACTAGAAATTATACAAACAAAGAAGTTTGAAGAGTTTTGCGTGAGTCTATTTCAAAAACAGACGGAAAAAATCCCAACTTCTTATGAAGAAAGGGTAGCGTACATTCTGCAACGTATTTTAATGACTGAGGGGTATGTGAAGCTTTCACAGTTAGCAGAGGAGATTTATGTAAGTAAATCGACTGTAAATTTAATTATGAAAGATGTTACAGATATATGTGGTCGCTATAAATTACAAATTGAAAAGAGACCGTATTATGGCATACGTATTGTGGGAGAGGAGTTTCATATTCGTTCTTGTTTATCACAATATGGTTTACCGCGTTATGACCATACTCCGTTTCATGAGCAATTTGAGCAGAATGATACATATTTATCGTTACCTCATATACCGCTTATCCGTTCGGTTATATTAAAGTATATCGAAGGAGGAACGATATATTTATCAGATATAGAAATTGATAATTTAGTCATTCATATTGCAATTGCATTAAAGCGTTGTGAAGATCAACATTATATGAAAGGACTAAATGCGGAGCAATCAGAACTCATAATAAAGAAAGAATATGCAATTGCGAAAGAGATTTTAGGAGAGTTAGAGAAAGAGTTGCATTTTTCATTCCCAGAAGAAGAAGTTTTATATGTGACAATGCACTTATTAAGTACTGCTGTTACAGCGAAAGACCGTTATGAAAATGTGGAAGAACTATTAGGAAAAGACCTATATGCATTCATGCAACATATTCTTTTTAAAGTAGCGGAAGAACGGAATCTTATTTTTTATTATGATGAAGATTTATTATTCGGATTTGGTGTTCATTTAAAAACGTTATTAAACCGTCTGAAGTATAAATTAAATACGAGAAATCCTCTTTTGGCAGAAGTGAAAAAGAATTATCCGTATGCTTTTGAAATTGCGGTTCTCGTTGGAGATATAATCGGTGAATATACGGGAGAATCGATTCCTGAAAATGAAATTGGTTATATTGCCATTCACTTCGGCGGAGCGATGAGTCGTTTACAGGAACAGAATCAAAAGAAAAGATGTTTATTAGTTTGTGCAACTGGTCAAGGAAGTGCACAACTGTTGAAATATAAAATTTTATCACAGTTTCGAGATAAATTAGAGATTGTAGGGATTACAGGTTACTATCAATTGAAAGTAGAAGATCTTTATAAAGAAAAGATAGATTGTATTATTAGTACGATTCATATACCAAGTGGTTTACCTGTGCCTGTTATAAAAGTAAACTCAATATTTGATGATAAAGAGATTAAGTCAATTGGTCAGCAGTTATTTACGCATGTGAATACTAGTGTGCAGCAATATATGAAGGAAGATTTAATCTTTTTAAATCATAGTGCTTCTACGAAGGAAGAGGTTATCGAATTTTTATGTAAGAAAGTTGCTGAGAAAAACTATGTACCAGAAAACTTTTATGAATCTGTTATGGAAAGAGAGAATACATCCCCTACAGCGGTTGGGAATTTAGTCGCGATTCCACATCCGATGCAGTTATTAAGTGAGAAAACATTTTTAATGTTTTGTACACTTGAAAAGGCTGTTGATTGGGGAGATAAGAAAGTACAAGTTATTATTTTATTTAGTGTTAAGCGCAATAATAATGAAGATTTGCAAAAGCTTTATGATTTTTTATATGATATTATGTCTAGTCAAAGTACGATAGAGAAATTAACTCGCGCTGAAGGTATTGAAGATTTCCAAGAGGTATTATTATCTATATAAGAAAAGTATGTAAAAACTTCCGTTATATAACGGAAGTTTTTTATGTTTAATTGTATGCGTTTTCATAATAAGATAAAAATATAGAAAAAAGATAGCTTGGGGGAATTTATAATGACTGATATGCAAACTCCATTTGCGTTAATTTTACATGGTGGCAACGCGAGAAGCGCAGCACTTGAAGCAATTGCTTTTGCAAGACAAAGAGACTTTGAGAGTGCGAGTGAAAAGATGAAACTTGCTAGTGAAGAAATTTCAGCAGCTCATCGCATCCAAACAGACTTAATTCAAGAAGAAGCAAGGGGAAATCATGCAGAAATCAGTTTACTGCTAGTGCATGCACAAGATCATTTAATGAATGCAATTACAGTGAAAGAACTTGCTGAAGAATTTATCACTCTTCATAAACGAGTAGAAGAGAAAGTGACAGTATAAGATGTACATTTTATTATGTTGTGCAGCAGGCATGTCAACGAGTATGGTCGTAAGAAAAATGCAAGAAGAGGCAATGAAACAAGGGAAGGATTATAAAATTAAGGCGGTTGATTCAGAACTAGTAAAGCTTGAAATTAAGGAAGCTGATGTCGTTTTAATTGGTCCGCAAGTGAAATATTTATTTCCAGCCGTAGAGTTTCTTGCAAATTCATACAATATACCAGTTGCGATTATAGACCAACGAGATTATGGCATGTGTGATGGTTTGAAAGTACTGAAACAAGCAGAACAATTAGTTTTAGCATAATTATATTTTTTTAAATATAAACATTATAATGTTATAACTTTATTTCATCCTTTCATAGAAAAAAGAAAGAGGAGGGGTTTTGATGAATGGTTTTATGAGTTTTATGGAACAAAAGATTATGCCAACAACACAAAAGATTGCCGGACAGCGACATTTATTAGCAATTCGAAACGGGGTTATTTCTACATTACCTTTAACGATTGTCGGATCATTTTTCGTTATCTTTTTAAACTTACCAATTGATGCATATATGGAGTGGATTGCACCGTTTCGTCATATTTTAGATATTCCATTCCGATTTACAGTAGGACTAATGGCGTTATACGCAGCATTTGGGGTAGGGGCTTCACTCGCGAACTTTTATCAGCTCAATCAATTAAGTGCAGGGTTATTATCTGTACTCGCCTTTTTACTAGCATCAGTTGAACCAATTCAAATTACGAAAGCCGTACCAGGTGTTATTGATGCAGGTAGATATATTTCAGTAGGAACATTAAGTGCAACATCTTTATTCGGCGCAATTGTTACAGCTTTAATTGCAGTAGAAATTTATCACTTTATGATTAAGCATAATATCTCAATTAAATTACCAGATAGTGTACCACCAGCAGTTTCAAATTCGTTTGCAGCATTAATTCCAACGTTAGCAGTTATTCTTTTATTCTGGGGCATTCGCTACAGTTTGAAATTTGATGTAAATACAACAATCACATATTTAATCGCACCACTAAAATCAGTATTAGTAGGAAATAATTTATTCGGCGGTTTATTAACAGTATTCTTAATCGTATTTTTCTGGTCATTTGGTATACATGGCCCTGCGATTTTAGGACCAATCATTCGTCCAATGTGGGATTCGGCAATTCTTGAAAATATGGAAGTATTCACAGCTACAGGAAATGCACATCAATTACCAAACTTATTTACAGAGCAATTTATTCAATGGTTCGTATGGATCGGTGGATCAGGATCAACGTTAGCTTTAGTTATTATGTTTATGTTCTCTAAATCTAAGTTCTTAAAAGAGTTAGGTAGATTATCATTCGTGCCAGGCTTATTCAATATTAACGAACCAATTATTTTCGGGGCGCCAATTGTAATGAACCCAATCTTAATTATTCCGTTCGTTATTACACCGTTAGTGACAACGACAGTATCATATTTCGCAGTTGTTTCAGGTATGATTCCGATGATGATGGCGAAATTGCCATTTACGATGTTAGCGCCAATTGCAGCGGTTATTAGTACGGACTGGACAATTATGGCCGGTGTACTTGTACTTGTTAACTTTGTTATCTCATTCGTTATTTACTATCCGTTCTTCAAAATGTATGAGAAACAACAATTAGCAGGAGAGGAGAAAGAAAAATGCTCGGAGCAATTATCATCTTAATTACATTTGTAGCGGGGCAGTGTATTGCACATTATTCAAAATGGGTACAAAGTAAATCTTTATTAGTTTTACTACTCGTATCAATTGTATTTATCGGTAGTTCAATGGGTGCCTATGTAATGCTAAGCTTACAATCACCGTACGTGATTATTGTACCAACGATTTTATGTGCAACATGTTTATCTGCAAAATATAGATTTACGAGCATGGCATTAATACAACGTGTGAAGGAGATGCAAAAGCATGGAGCGTAAATTAGGAATTTCACTTTATCCAGAACATTCAACGAAAGAAAAAGATATGGCATACATTTCGGCAGCGGCACGCCACGATTTTTCAAGAATATTCACTTGTTTATTGTCTGTGAATCGTCCAAAAGAAGAAATTGTAGCTGAATTTAAAGAAATTATTAATCATGCGAAAGATAACAATATGGAAGTTATTTTAGATGTAGCTCCAGCCGTGTTTGATCAGCTTGGTATTAGTTATAGTGATCTATCATTTTTCGCAGAGTTAGGTGCAGACGGTATTCGATTAGATTTAGGGTTTGACGGATTAACTGAAGCGAAAATGACGAATAATCCGTACGGTTTAAAAATTGAGCTAAATGTAAGTAACGATATTGCGTACTTAGAAAATATTCTTTCGCATCAAGCGAATAAGCCAGCTTTAATTGGTTGTCATAACTTCTATCCGCAAAAATTTACTGGACTTCCGTACGACTATTTCATTCGCTGTAGCGAACGGTTTAAAAAACATGGTATTCGTACGGCAGCGTTTATTACGTCACATGCAGCTAACATCGGTCCATGGGATATTAATGACGGATTATGTACGTTAGAAGAGCATCGTAACTTACCAATTGAAGTACAAGCGAAACATTTATGGGCGACAGGGCTTATTGATGATGTTATTATCGGAAATGCTTATGCAAGTGAAGAAGAGTTAGAGAAATTAGGAAACTTAAATCGCTACATGTTACAGCTAAAAGTAAACTTTGTAGACGAGGCGACTGAAGTAGAGAAGAGAGCCTCGCTGCAAGAATTACACGTAAGACGCGGCGACATAACAGAATATATGGTACGTTCTACAGAAGTGCGTAAAAAGTACAAAGACTATGACTTCCCAGTGCGCGAAAGTGTACGACAGGAAAGAGGGCAAGTTGTAATTGGTAACAACTCATTTGGTAAGTATAAAGGCGAACTGCAAATCATTCTAAAAGAAATGCCGATAGATGAACGGAAAAATATTGTCGGTACAATTGCAGAAGAAGAGTTATTCTTACTAGATTATGTAGGAGCTTGGACGCAGTTTACTTGTGTGGAATAGGGAAGTGAAAAAAAGGATGCTGTGGCATCCTCTTTTTTCTGTTGAAATGGTAGTCTATCGTATATAGAATGCAAAGAGATAGACTTAATTTGGACGGGAGAGAAGGAGATGGAAGAGTATATAGATGATTTATTAAGGCGGATGGATGATGAAGAAGCAGAGATTTGGCATCGTGCGTATGATGAAGCAAAAGCGTTAAATGACTTATTAACTTTTCCATATTTACAGCAGAAGGTAATCAAAGCAAAAAAAATAGCTATGAAGAAAGATATATATTATGTAATGACGAAACTCGCTATCAATACGAAGAAAATCTATATTGCTGATTATCTTATAGATTGTTTGGAATGTGAACAAAGCCCGACTTTGTTAAGTGAACTGCTTAGTAATATTTATACATTGCCAGAAGTAAGTAGTACAAATAAAATCATTCCGTATATTTATCATAAAAACGATAGTGTTCGTTATTGGGCAGTTTCTTCCTTAAAGTTATATAAATCGTTAGAAGCGGAAAGTGCGTTACTAAAGTTGCTGGATACTGAAGAAAATAAAGATGAGATTACAAATATTTGTTATACATTGTTTGAGATTGGAACGAAGCAATCGATTCTGCCGTTAACAAAGCTTTTATATAGTAATAGTGCCTATGTTCGTTCAACTGTTATTGAGGTGTTAGCAAAAATAGGGGGATCGGACTTACAAATAGTTTATATTGAAGCTTTACAGGATAGAAATGTGATGGTGAAATATGAAGCTGTTCGAGCTATTTATACGTATGGCGACGAAATGGCAATGAGACCAATTTGCGAACGTGTGAATAAAATTGTTGCTAGAAGCCGTAAAAATGAAGTAGAGCCTACGGATGAAGCAGAGATTATCATTGCTCTTCGTTTCTTACATAAGTTTGCTAATCATGAAGAAGTTTTAAAGATATTTGATAAAGTGTACAAAAAACGTGGAAACTTGTTTATGTCGGAGAGGAAGTGGCTTCGAGACAATATTACTTACTTTCAAGAGAAAGAAAGAATGTAAGAATCATAAAAAAGAGCCAGCCTCGATGATGAGGCTGGCTCTTTTTTTACTAACTAGTTTAATACTTTAACTGTAACTGTTTTACGTCCCCAGTTACTTGATGTACCTTTATCTGGCATTAAAACGTCGATTTTATTACCTTTAATAGCTCCACCAGTATCACCAGCGATTGCTACTCCGTAACCTTCAACCCATACTTTTGAACCTAATGGAATGACACTTGGATCAACTGCAATTAGTTTCATGTTTGGATTAGCTGTTAAGTTGTGGCCTAAAGCTGATTTTACTTGGTCGCCTGCTTTATAACCATTTTCAAGTGGATCTGCTGTATAAGCTGTTGCTACAACTTGGAACTCACGAGAAGAAGATTGTGTGTTTTTCTCAGTTTCTTTTGTAACAGGTTGTTGTGTAGCTGGTTTTTGAGCTTTAGCCGCTTCACGAGCTTTAGCTGCCTCTTGAGCCTTAGCTGCCTCTTGAGCTTTAGCTGCCTCTTGAGCTTCAGCTGCTTCTTGAGCTTTAGCTGCTTCACGAGCTTTAGCTGCCTCTTGAGCTTTAGCCGCTGCTTGAGCTTCAGCTGCTTCTTGAGCTTTAGCTGCTTGAGCTTCAGCTGCTTCTTGAGCTTTAGCTGCTTCACGAGCTTTAGCCGCTTCTTGAGCTTTAGTTTCTGCTTGAGCTTCAGCGTCTGCCTGAGCTTGAGCTTCTGCTTGAGCCTTAGCTGCTTCACGAGCTTTAGCTGCTTCCTGAGCTTTAACTTCTGCTTGAGCTTCTGCCGCTTCACGAGCTTTAGTTGCTTCCTCTGCTTGAGCTTTTGCTTGAGTTTCAGCTGCTTCTTGAGCTTTAGCTGCTTCACGAACTTTAGCTGTATCTTGAACTTTAGTTGTTTTTTCAGCTTTAACTACTGGTTGTACTTTAATTGGAGCTTTACCTGTTAAGTAAGGAACATGAACATAAGCTGTTTTTCCGTTATATTCAAATTGGATCCAATCATTTTCAACTTGGTGTGTTGTTTCAATTACATCATCTTGTTTCAATTTACCAAGAATTTCTGAGTCTGTGTTTGCACCAGCACGTACGTTTAATACGTTTGCTGTTACGTAGTAAGTGTCTTTTGTGTAGTCAGCGCTAATGAAAGCTTCTTTACCGCTATTCAATTTCACTTTTGACCATCCGTTTTCTGTATGTAAAACGTTAACTTTATATCCATCTAATAATTTTCCTACAACTTTTGATTCAGTAGTTGGGTTTTCTCGTACATTTAGTACATCAGTCGTTACGATTGTTTCTGCTTTAGCAGATGTTGTGAAAATCCCAAGACCAAAAACCGCTGCTGTTGCTATACCCATAAATTTTTTCATAATAGCCTCCATTGCATTTGTTTTCGTTGACCTCATTATAGCAACCATTATTTTCTTATTTGCGAAAAACATAGAATTACAAAGCTTTCGTAACGGGTCATTAATATTCTGTAATAATTCCAGTAATATCCTAAAAGCGCTTTCTTATAGTTTTTAGGGGAGGTTAGAGCATACGATACATAAAAAGGGTAGTATTTCAATTTCTAATAGGTTAATAATGTTTCTGTAGTATTACGTAATTGTTTCTTAAGTGTTACAAAAGCGACTTATCTTGCTGTTGGAACAGGTTATTAGTTATGTAAAAATAACTATTTTTGCTGTGGAGGAATATAAATGAGGTGAAATTTAATGAAAAATCGCCATAATTGTTACAAAATAAGTCGAGGTATGGAAAAAATTACGCCTTGATTTTGGTCTGTCACATAGTATTTTTGCAATAATAGAATTAGATAATAGCCTTAGTATCTATAAATAATGAAGAGTATTAGAATGATAGTTGTAACGTGAAACATATATAATAGAAGAAACTCAATTTAGTAGATAAATAAAAAACGCAGGAGTGTAAACTCCTACGTTTTTGTTTATTCATATCGTAAACATTCAATTGGATCAAGTTTTGCAGCTTTGTTAGCTGGTAGTAAACCGAATAGTATACCGATTAACATAGATAGGGCAACGGAGATAAGTCCTAGTTTTAGTGAAACGACAAGTGGCCATCCTGCAAACATTGCGACAATCCATGCGAAGAAGATTCCAAGCATAAATCCGACAAAACCACCTAATGCTGTTAAAATGCAAGCTTCGATTAAGAATTGCATTAATACTTTACCACGTGTTGCACCTAATGCTTTACGAATACCAATTTCGCGTGTACGCTCTGTTACAGATACTAGCATAATGTTCATTACACCAATACCACCTACAAGTAAGGAAATAGCGGCAATACCACCGAATACACTTTTTAATATACCTGTGAAGCTATCAATTTCTTTTAAGAATTCTTGTGGATCTGGTACTTCAAATTTACCTGAATGCTCTGGTTTTTTTGCTTCATTTAATGATTTTACAACTGCTTCTTGAACAGTTTCCTTATCTTGACCAGGAGCAATTTTTACCGTTACAGAATCGTAGTTGTTTTTCCCGAATAGTACAGGCCAGTTTTCTGCTGAAATGACACCTTCTTTAAATGCCATGCCACCCATCATTGCTTTTATTGAATATACGCCAACTACTTTGTATGGTGTACCTTTTATATCTACATATAAGTTTGGTTCCCATGAAGAATATAATTTATCAAAAGCATCTGTATTTAATACAATTGTGTGTTCAGGTCTGTCTAAATCAGCTGCTGTTAAAAATCTGCCGTGCTCAAGTTTGAATTTAGATGTATCTTCAAAATAATCACCTTTTGCACCGGTAATATCAAGATCTAATTCTTTTTTTCCTGCATATACTTTTTCTTTTCCTTTTACATCTGGATAAACTTCTTGCACACCAGAAATTTTGGATATACTTTCATACATGCTTGAGGAAATTTTGCCGTCCATATCTGAGTAATCTTCTGTCTTATAATTTACAGAAAACTGATCTTTTTTTTCATTCCCGATTTGTTCGCGGAACTTTGCGTTTGTTCCATCTCCAATCGAGATAATAGTAATGATGGCACTAACCCCAATAATAATACCTAGCATCGTTAATATAGAACGCATCTTATGAGCAAAGATAGAGGAAAGGGCCATGCGTATATTTTCACTCGTATTCAAAATTAACCTCTCCAATCTTGGACGATATTTCCGTCACGAATTACAATTTGACGTGCTGCAGCTTCCCCGATTTCACGATCATGGGTAATCATAATGATTGTTGAGCCTTGTTTGTTTAATTCGTAAAAGAGGTCCATAATTTGTGTACTTGTTTTCGTATCAAGTGCCCCAGTCGGTTCATCGGCTAAAATGAACTTTGGATTATTTACGATTGCACGTGCAACAGCGACACGCTGTTTTTGTCCACCTGATAATTCGTTCGGTAAGTGAGTAGCACGATCAGCTAAACCTACTTTTGTTAAAGCGGCTAATGAGCGCTCACGTCTTTCTTTTTTATCGACTCCAGCGTAAATAAGAGGTAGCTCTACATTTTGAAGTGCTGTAAGTCTCGGTAATAACATGAAGTTTTGGAATACGAACCCGATCTCTTTATTACGAACGCGTGCAAGTTCTGTCTCAGACATGTTTGAAATGTTTTGACCAGCTAGTTCGTATGCACCTGTCGTTGGTTTATCTAAGCAACCGATAATGTTCATTAAAGTTGATTTACCAGAACCAGATGGTCCCATAATAGAAGTAAATTCTCCTTGGTTAAGTGTTACGTCGATTCCGTGTAATATTTGAACGGATTCTGTACCATTTTGGAAGGATTTCGTGATGCCTTTTAAGTTAATCATTCAACGACAACCTCCATACCATCTTTTAAGTCTTTTTCAGGTTTAGAGATAATTTGTTCTCCTTTTTTCACTCCAGAAACTTTGGCTTCGCTATCAGTCTCGAATTCAACAGTAACCGCTTGTTCTTTCGCTTTACCGTCTTTTACGATGAATACAACATTTTTGTCACCTTTTTTCACGATGCTGCTTTTCGGAACAATTGTACCAGTTGCTTCGCCAGATTTACTTGTTACGTAAACGTGGAAGCCGTTTTGTAATTCTTCACTATTATCTAAAGTGACAGTGAATTGATAGTTAGAAACTGTTTTGTTTTCGTCCATACTCTTTAATGGAGTAGAGCCGATTTCTGTTACTTTTCCTGTCCAAGTCTTACCAGCGACTGTTTTTGAGGAAACAGTTACTTCTTGCCCAACTTTCATACTAGCAAGCTCATATTCAGAAAGTTGACCTTTTACTTTAAATGGACCAGCGTGACGAAGTGTAATACCGCTCATACCTGTTTTTTCATCAGCAATTTTTACGATATCATCAATTACGCCATCAGCAGGACTCGTTACAGAAAGTGTGTTTACTTTCTCTGTTGCTGCTTTAATCATTTCATCAGATTTTTCAACTTCAAACTTTTTCATTTCAAGCTGTGATTCTAATTGTTGTACCTCGATTTCTGATGCTTTTAATGCTTCAGCCGGAAGACCTGCATTTTTATCTTTTTGTAATTTTTGTTTCGCTGTATCAATTTGTTTTTGGAACAATGTTACTTCTTTTTGTGCGATTTTCTTTTGCATTTCTGCTTCTGTTACACCTTGTTTAGCAGTAGGGTCATTGTATTTAAATAGAAGCTGCCCTTTTTTCACTTCATCGCCTTTTTTAACTGCTAATTCATACGTTCCTTTTGTTGGATCAAATGAAATGGTTTCGATGCCGTTTGGAATAACTTCACCGCCAAATTTTTGCGCGTTTTCAATTTGTTTTTCTGTTACTTTATATCCGCTATATGCCATTGCAACATCTGAGCCACTACCAGCAAATGCAAAGTATGATCCAGCTGCAATTCCGATTGCTACTACACTAGTAATTAACACTTTATTTTTCTTCTTCATCTATTTATCACCTTTTCGTTCGTTTTAGTATCTACATTAAGTATAGAAGAGGTAAAGAATCTGACAAATCGTTTTAGCTTACAATAACCTTACAGTTTTGTAAGGTATGAATATGTAAATGTAAGGTAGAGCTTGTCCCAGTGTAAGCAAATGAATTGACGCGTTGTTTCATTCTTACAATAATATTGTATGAAGGAGAGGAGGAAGGAAGATGGAAGCTTATTTTAGTGCGCATCCATTAAAACCGTTTATTCCCTACTCAAGGCAACATGCCATTATATTATTTATTATGTTGGTGGGAATCGTTTTTTTATATCAATACCAAGATGTATTACGTCAAAATGAGTGGAATATAACGGTTCGATATGCGATTGCATTTTTATTTATAGGGAGTGAAATTGGACTGCATATGTGGGAGTGGAAAGCAGGGATTTTTGAGCTAGCCACTTCATTACCGTTTGAGTTATGTACGATTAGTTTGTTGTTAGCGTCGATTATGATTATAACGAAAAGTTATCGCATATATGAGATTGTATTTTTCACAGGAATTATTGGTGCATCACAAGCCATTTTAACACCGAACTTGCAGTATGCTTTTCCGCATTTTCGATTTATGGAATATTTTATCGCGCATATATTGCTCATTTGGGCACCGCTCTTTATGACTTGGGTAGAAGGGTATCGTCCTACATTACAATCTATTAAACGTACGATGATATTTTTAAACATATTGATTCCGATTGTTTCGTTTGTAAATTACAAAACAGGTGGTAATTATATGTTTTTAGCTCATAAGCCAGAAACAGCTTCATTACTTGATATGTTAGGACCACATCCTTACTATATTATTTCATTAGAACTCGCAGCGCTTATTGGATGTTTTATTTTATATATGCCATTTGCGAAAAGAGAAAAACAGTTACACAAAGAATCGTTAGGGTCATAACCTAGCGATTTTTTATATATTAAATATTTACAATTCAGAAAATTAAGAATAAAATTAAGGGGTAAATTATAGAGAGAGAAGGGCGAAAATGGTCAAAAAAGTATTTTTGAATGGGATGGAAGTGACGTTTCAATTTCTTATTTCGATTTTGGGTATTATTTGTTTAGGGACATTGCCGAAACTATTTTATGGATTTGAGCTGCATGCATCACAGTACATAAAGAGTTTACAAGAAGTGTTTGTGAATTTAATGGACATCTCCAATTTTAAATATGTGGGAGATAAATTTTTATTTCCGCAGTTGTTCGTCCATTATAAAGAAACAATTGTTATATTTTTAGCTGCTTTTTTCATTTCATTATTTGTAGCATTTTGTATTGTTTATGTAATTATGAGTAGTTCACCGCGTATACAACATCGAATTAAATCATTTCTTATCTTCCTAGAATCCATTCCAGATATCCTTCTTATTTTAGTATCACAAATTTTAGTTGTATGGTTTTTTAAACAAACAGGTTTTTTACCTTTTCAAATTGCTTCAATTGGAGGCGAGTCGATTAGGGGGTTGCCAATATTGTGTTTGAGCATCCCGACTACGATTATGTTTGTAAAAATGGTCGTGCTTTGTTTTGAAAATGAACTAGAAAAAGATTATGTACTATTTGCTAAGGCTAAAGGGCTGGGGCGCTTTCATATTTTAAATCGTCATATTTTACGAAATGTGTTGCTTAGTACATTATTCTTTGCGAAAACGAATATCTTTTTTATGTTATCTAATTTATATATTATAGAATGGATTTTTAATACGGGTGGTATTTTTATGTTTTTGAAATCGTATTTCGGTATTAGAGTTGAGGTTTTCATCGTTAGTGTGCTTCTTATATATATTCCGATTTTTATTTTATTTAAATTGTTTCATTATCTCATTCCGGCTGCGATGAAGGAGAGATTATAATATGTGGACGTATATAAAACGTGATAAAAGATTTTGGATAAGCATTGGGTTTCTTCTCCTATTAGTTCTTTTGAGCATCGGAAATACGTTATGGAATGATGGGCACATTAGACAAGTTACATTGCAATATGATGCGGATGAAAATCCACAAGTGCCACCGTTTCCACCTTCATTACAATTTTTACTCGGGACAGACCGGAAAGGGTATGACCTGTTACATTTAGTCATTGAGGGCGCGAAGTGGACGATTGGTATATCTATTTTAATTGCGGCACTTAGAATGGTAATAGGTGTGTTTTTCGGTGTCGTACTCGGAACGTATATAAAAAGAGGATTTTCAAAAATTGAGGCTTTCTTTGATAGTTTTACAGTTATTCCGACAGTTATGATTGCGTATTTTTTTCTTCAATCTGCAAATGCATTTGGAAGCGGAGAGGAAACAACAACCTTTTTTGAAAGGGCTTCGTTTCAAGTTGTCTTACTTGTAATGCTTGTAATGCCAGTTATTGCACTGTATGTTGCGAAGGAAGTTCGTAAATTGCGAACGGAGGAATTTGTTGATGCCGCACGCATATTAGGTGGATCGAGAAGACATATTGTTATAAAGCATCTTTTCCCGCATCTTTATATGACGTTTATACTTGTATTTTTTCAGCAGTTTACGCAGACTCTTACTATTTTACTGCACTTAGGGTTACTAGAAATATTCTTTGGCGGAACGGTTAAGTTTTTAGGACCGATAGAAGAAATAGAATCTTACACACATGAATGGTCAGGGCTAATTGGAGTCTATTTTAGATCATTAACAGTGAATCCGTGGATCCCTCTCGTTCCGATTACATTTTTTGGACTTACTATTTTTTCAGGAAATATGATTGTAAAAAGTATAGAAGAGGCGATGATGAAAGTAAGGTTAGGAGGAGAGCTAAAGAAGGATGTTGTAGAAGAGGAACAATCTGTTGTGCAGTCGAAAGAAGAGTTATTTACTTTTAAGCATACGATGTGAAAATAAACAGAAGCAAGCATGTATTTCATGCTTGCTTCTGTTCTTTATTTTGTAGAAACTTCGCCTTCAGCTTCGGTTTGCGGAATAAAGTATCCGATTATACCACCGATGATTGCTGGAACGATCCAGCCGATTCCTAAGTTATAAAAAGGAATGGTGTGTACGATATTCGCGATAAAACTTGGTATCATTTCCACATTATCAAGTGCATGAATACAGCTAATAATGAATGCTGCGATCATTGCTCCGATGTAGACAGAAGGTTTACGTTTCGTATATTTATCAATAAATGATACGAAAATTAAAATAATCGTAATTGGATATAAAATAATTAATACAGGTAAAGTAATTTTGATTAATAAACTTAAACCTAAGTTTGAAATCACGAAGCTAAAGATACAAACGTATAGTACGAGCTTTTTGTAAGAAACGTTCGTTAATACTGTTGCAAAATAGTTGGCGAATGCACTTACAACACCGATTGCTGTTGTTAAACAAGCGAAGATAATGGCGATACTTAATAAAACATTACCGCTTGTCCCAAAGAATTGGTACATAACAGTAGCTAATAGTTGACCACCGTTTTCGAATTGTCCTAGATTGCCGTTTGAAGCGCCGATATAACCGAGTAAGAAATAAACAATTGTTAAAAATAGAGCTGCAATGCTACCGCAAATAATTGTATATTTCGCAATAGATTTCTTCTCTTGTATACCGTTTTGGCGAATTGCATTTACAACAATCGTTGATAATACAAGTGCTCCAATTGCATCTAACGTTAAAAACCCTTCAAGAAATCCTTTGAAAAATGGGATTTCTTTATAGTCACCAACAGGTTCTGCAAACGTTCCTGGTGAAAGAATCGCTTTTGTTGCCATAATTGTAATAATTACAAGTAAAATTGGTGTTAATATTTTTCCAATATGATCTACTAATTTTGATGGATTTAATGATAAGAAGTAGACGACTGTAAAGAAAATAGCACTAAAAATTAACATAGAGTACCATTGGTCCGGGAAAAGTGGTGCAATCCCAATTTCGTAAGATACAGATCCAGTTCGTGGAATAACAAATAGTGGGCCAATTGAAAGATAAATAATGATAGCGAATACTGCTGCGAATTTTGGATGAACACGGCTTGCTAACGTGTTAAAACTACCACCGGCAAGGGCAACAGCGACGATAGCTAGTAAAGATAAACCGACGTCTGTAATAATAAATCCTGTAATGGAGACCCACATATTTTCTCCGGAAGAAAGACCGAGAAGGGGCGGGAAAATCATATTACCAGCACCGAAGAAAACTGCGAATAGTAATAAACTAATCGAAAGTATTTGCGCTGGCTTTAAAGTTGTACGCATATAAAGAAAATCCTCCTAATGAGTATTTTTGTCGAAAATTCAAACAATTTGTCGAGTAACTGTTACTATTTTAAAGGTCTGATGACTAGAAAGCAATAGGGAATTTTGAAAAAATTAAAAAATAATGCATTAAATCGAATAAATATACTATTTATATGTTTAATAGGAAGGATTTAACTTATAACGTAAAAAAACACATATCGCTAGGATACGTGTTTTAAAAAAATATTTTTTTATCACGTTCTTCTTTTAAAATTTCAACTGCTTCTCGGAAACGTTGTGAATGGACAATTTCTCGTTCACGTAAGAAGCGTAGGCTGTCATTTATATCTGGATCATCTGATAAGTTAATAAGCCATTGATATGTTGCGCGCGCTTTTTCTTCAGCCGCAATATCCTCATATAGATCGGCAATTGGATCACCTTTAGCTTGTATGTAGGTTGCAGTAAATGGAACACCAGCAGCGTTATGGTAGTGAAGTGCGCTATCATGATCAGCGTAATGAGGGTCAAGACCAGCAGCTTTCATTTGTTCAGGAGTCGCATCTTTCGTCAGCTTATAAACCATCGTAGCAATCATTTCAAGATGTGCAAATTCTTCTGTACCAATATCAGTAAGGAGACCAATGACTTTATCAGGAATTGTATAACGTTGATTTAAGTAACGGAGTGCAGCAGCTAATTCTCCATCTGCACCGCCATATTGCTCAATTAATAATTTTGCAAGTGCTGGATTGCAAGTTCCTACTTTAACAGGGTATTGTAATTTCTTTTCATAAATCCACATAGTTTCTCTCCTTTATATTTGCCATGGCCAAGGACCTTTGCTCCATTCCCAAGGGGCATTAGAATAGCTATTTCCAAATTGTTGGAGTGGCCCGTATTTTTCTTCCATCTTTTGTTTTAATACTCTTCGTTTATAGGAAAAGTCATTAAATTGATTAATAGCAGCAGTGTCATCTGGATGTGTATCTAAATAAAGAGTGAGTTCGACTAGTACAAAGTCTAGTTCTTGAAGCTCCAGTAACAGCTGATAATATTCTTCTGGTAGCGATTGAGTCACGTCAGTAGTCACCGCCCTTTTTTATAAGGATTTTCATAATAGTCATAAAAAATAGGCCATAAAGTTCCTTTTTGGAGTGCTTCTTTTGGCGTGAATTGCGGTAAGTTTGGCGGTTGAAAGCCTAAAAATAAATTAGGAGGAGTAGAATAATATTTTTTTCCGATAGGAGGACAAGGATCGAGAGGACTATGATAGGGCACAAATGATCTCATATATTTATTCACGAATAAACCTCCTTACATGTTCATTACTACGTATTGTATTCAGACATAATGAGCATTTATGACACATATAAAAAAGTAATAGGTACGGGGGGAATGAATGTGGAGACTGTGAAACAATTCATTGTATTGGAAGTGAAAAACTTAAAGGAAACGTTGTATTTTTACGAAGGGATTTTAGGAATTAAACCTAGTTTAGAAAGACCGCAATTAGATACAACAGGGGTTTGGTATGATTCTGATTCAAAGAGAATTAGTTTTGTCATGAATCGCATGTTAGGTGGGCGGGAAAAGAGTGTTACAGATTCATGTCAGGCTTTAACATTTACGATTTCTAACATAGAGAAATTGAAAAAGAAGCTAGCGTTTTATGAAATTTTATATACAGAAAATGAATGTGCGAGGAGTATTGTAGTACAAGACCCAGATGGACATAAACTTCAAGTGGTAGAGAAGGGTGAATAAACGGAGGGGATTTGGTGGAGAGAAATTATGAAGAAAGTGCGTTGTTTGAGCATCAATTTTGGCTAAAAGTGCTGAGTGATCATTCGCAATTTTTACTTGATGCGTTAGCTCCAAAGGAAAAAGAGGATATAAAAAAAGCTACTTATTTTGTTGAGCTATTTACGAATTTGTTAAATAAAGTTCGGAATGTAAATCTGGTGAAATTCTCAAAAGAAGCAGAACAAGCAGCTAAGGAAATACGAATGTTTAAATTAAATATTATACAGAAACAGTTGGAAGGAAAAATTACAATTCATTTTACGCCAACTTTTATCAATCATATGGTAAATGAAGTAGAGGAGTATATAACGGTTTTAGAGTTTTTAAAGAAAGGGGAAGTTCCGCCTGTTTTTCATGAACTGCACTATCATCTCGTTTGGTTAACGGATGCGGCTGGTCATGCGGGTTCTATTTCTGGTGGGCTAGATCTTGTTGAAAAAAGATTAAAAGAGAAAAGCGAAGAATTTACGAAGCATTTTGAACAATTTTACTTAAAGGCGGTTGAGATGACTGGATATTTACGAACGGAGCTTCATCATTTTCCAGCATTAAAGAAGTTTACAAAAGATGTTTCACTTGAATTGAAATTATTTTTACATTTTTTACATGAAGTTGAAGAATTGGAGTTATCAAATGAAGTATTAAGTACATTATCAGCTAGAATGGCAGACCATATGGCAAGAGAGGAATGTTATTACTTATTAAAATTGGCTCAATCGTCTGGACTTGAAATGCCAAAATGTAATCCGCTTTAAAGAAAAAGAGGTCAATTTTATTTGGCCTCTTTTTCTGTTTTATTGTCTCTTTTTATTTTTGCTTGTTCAATACTTGCCCGTAATGTCTCCATAATATTGATGATGTTTGGAGCAGGAGAGATTGTTTCCGTTTTTTCCTGTTGTTCAATTTTATTTTCGATTAATTCGGTAAGAGCTTCTTTATATTCGTCTGTATATAACTCTTGTTCGAAAGGGTTTGTAAGATGATGGATTAAATTAATTGCTGCGGTGAGTTCTTGTTTTTGAATCGGATAATTTTCGTTACTTGGTAAGTTAGGTGTATTTGTTATATCGCGAATTTCATTAGGGTAGTGAATAGTTTGCAACATAAGTCCATCTTCAAAGTTACGGATAATAGCTAAATGTTGTTTTTTTCTAATGGAAATATGGATAAGACCAAGTTTATTCGTACGTTCAAGAGCCTCTTTTAATAATAGATACGATTTTTCGTGTCCTGGAGTAGGCCCTATAAAATAAGAACGATCATAGAGAACGGAATCAATTTCGTTATTTTGGATAAAAGATATAATACGAATAGATCGTGGTTCGTGAGCTTTTTGCAACGCAGCTAATTCTTTTTCATCCATAATAATGTATTTATGAGGTGCATATTCATAGGCTTTTACAATATCTTTATCATCAATTTCTTCATCCGTACAATCAGGAGAGAATTTTTTATATTTAATAGGTGTTAAGCATTCTTTATGGAGACTTAAAAATTTTATATCGTTTTCTTCTACGGCGCTATATAGTTTAATTCCTATATTTAATAGTCCAAGTGAAAGCGCACCTTTCCAGACGGTATGCAAATGAAACATCTCCTTTCGCTTAAAAATGATTATGTATATTATGAGATAGTAAGAAATTTCCTATACGTTTTTTGTTTTTTACGGAAGGGCTTGGGATATAAAATATATTGACAAGCCCTCCAAAATATTTTAATGTGATTGTATAAAATTGTGTATATAAAGGGGAGTAACTTATTACAGTAAAGTCGTCATTACAGGGAGAAACCCTCGGCTTTATTGGCAACGTTTTGTTGTTAGTGAGACCTTTACCAGCAATGGTAAAGGCCCCTTATTGTCTTTTTTAGGACCCTTACCATATTTGGTAGGGTCCTTTTTGTATACAAAGAGAGGAGAAATAAAAATGAAAAAACTTATTAGTAGATTAAGAGTTGTATTTCATGTTCGTCGTTTCGTTCCATTCTTATTTGACTTTTTTACTTCAAAAGAGGTTTCAATAAAGAAGAAAATCTTATCTATTGCTTTTTTAGTTGGTTATGTAGCGATGCCGCTCGATTTAATTCCGGACTTCTTACCGTTTATCGGTATTTTAGATGATATTGGAATTGTGTTATTTATTCTGAACCGAATTGTAAAAATGGCGCCAGTTCAATTACAAGAAAAGCATAACGTAAACGTAGGATAGGAGTTGGAGTAGAAAATATGGAGCAAATGATTTTAGATATAATCGAGTTTTTAAAGCAGTTTTCTTATTTTGGAGTTGTGTTAGCATTAACGTTTGAATTTATTCCAGCAGAGGTAGTTTTGCCTATGGTTGGGTATTGGGTGTACGAGGGTGATATGAATTTTTGGCTAGCTGTATTAGCTGGAACACTTGGCGGGACGACAGGACCGTTAACGTTATATGCACTCGGTTATTACGGTGGTCGTCCTCTATTAATAAAGTACGGGAAATACTTCTTTATTAAAGAAGAACAAATTCAAAAAGCAGATGACTTCTTTGAGAAATATGGACCGGTTGTAGCATTTGTTGGACGCTTTGTACCGGGAGTTCGAACTCTTATTTCTGTCCCATGTGGTATGGCAAAAATGAACATATGGAAATTTAGTATTTATACATTTGTAGCAATGTTCCCGTTAACGACTTTATATGTCTATTTTGGAATGAAATTAGGTCCGCATTGGGAAAAGGCTGCGGATGTTGTTGGACAATATATGCTACCGATATTAGGAGGCGTTATTCTTATCGTTGCTAGTATCTTTGTCTATAAATATATGAAAAAAAGAAACAAAACGGAATCTATCTAGTCACATGAATATTTTTTGAAAATAGATGAATAGTACAGGCAAAAGACTCTGGGGGACATACACATATAGGGAATATAAAAGAGAGAGGGGAAACAACTATGTCTTGTGAGTGCTCAGGGTCAGCATTAACTTGTTGTCCAGATAAAAATTATGTGCAAGATAAAGTGTGTAGTCCGTGGTCTGCTACTGTAGTTGCAACAGCAATTGATAATGTTCTCTATACAAATAATATTAGCCAAAACGTAGTGGGGACTGGTTTTGTTAAATATGATGTTGGACCAGGACCAATTACTGTAGAGGCGCTTGATTCTGCTGGTACTGTAATAGATACACAAACATTAAATCCAGGAACGAGTATCGGGTTTACGTATCGTCGTTTTGATATTATACAAGTTGTATTACCTGCAACACCTGCTGGAACGTATCAGGGAGAATTTTGTATTACAACACGCTATCCACTTTCATAGCAGAATAGGAGAGGATCAAAATGGGAATGAGAAGTTCCGGTTTGTCTTGTTGTTCTAATAAAACGCTTGTACAAGATCAAGTATGTACAGACTGGTCTATTACAGGTGCTGGTACTCAAATTGTATATACAAATAATATCACGCAAGAAGTATATGGTTCAGGTTACGTGAAATATGATGTAGGTGCGGCTCCGATTACAGTTGATTTTTTAGTAGGTGCTACAGTAGTTGACACAATTACTGTACAACCACAAAGTAGTGGTACTTTCACTGTACGATATTTTACGAGTGTTCGAATTACTACAACAGGAACAACTGTGAATCAAGGGGAATTTTGTATTACAGTACGTTATCCAATCTCATAAAAAAGCACACCGTAAATGGTATGCTTTTTTTATTGAGAAAGTAATGAAATTGGTATTCTATAAGCAGCATGTAAATTGGCAACAGTACTTGCCTTCTAAATATAGTGAAGGATTACTTTGTATATTGATAATATTGACAGATTGTAAGTCTTTTCCTGTGTAAGATATCGTATTGCCAGGAAACACAGTGAAAATATTGGTTACTGCTCCAACAATTTCAATTGTAATTCCTTCTGTGCTGCTAGTACTATTGTAAACCGAGACAGTACCTGATATAAGTAGTATCCCATCACTTTGCCACAGTATCATTGATTGTGATGCACCTTTGGCAGAGGGAATGGTGTTATTCGTTATAAGGAAATTTCCTGCAAATTCATTTGTTACTCGCTCGCAATCTGGATCTGGAGGAGGGGGTGGTGGACAAGGGTCTGGGCAAATGATAGACAAAGGAGCAAAACAGCCAATGTTTTTTTTATTCTTCAATACAACCCCCTCCTTTTTAAGTAGTCTTTTACTACTATTAAATGTAGAAGCATGGCCGATGTGTTAAAAAAAGAAGAAATTGTTAAAAATTAAGATTGTCTAATAGGCTGAAAACTTAAATTATTATTCATGTTATAGAAAAGATTATATGTGAATAGACATGGGAAAAGAATGCTCAGACTCTTTTAGACAAAAAGTGGTTGTATACAATAGTAAGAAGAATGTTGAACTTAACCTTTAATTAACTGTATATTTACAAAAATCTAATAAAATTTATTTGTTATTTAAACGACATTAATATGCTTTAGATAAAATATCCCTTGTAATGAATCAATTATTATGAGGAGGATTCACGTGGACAGAATGGTTTTGCGAAAAGTAAAAGGTCTTATTGGATTATTAATGGTTTTTGTATTAGCATTTGTATCATTTCCGTGGAGTACATCAGTTAAAGCGGAAGAGAAGAAGCAAGAAAAGGCACCGAGTGAGAAGAAGATAGTTTTTCCGGTTGTAAGTGATGTACATATTAAGAATAGTGGAACAGATGATACGTTTCGATGGAAACGAGCAATCGAGCAACTGAATACACTTGCACCTAAACAAGATGCGTTCGTAATTGTGGGAGATTTTACTGATTCAGGATCGGTACAACAATATGATCGTTTCATGCAAGTGTATAATGAAAATGCAAATAAAGATGCAGTACGAATGAATTCTCTAGGAAATCATGATTATTGGAACGGTTTATCTGTAGAGGGCGCACAGAAGCGTTTCTTAGAAAAAACAGGAATGGAATCGATTTACTATCACAAAGTGGTAAAAGGGTATCATTTCCTTGTTATGTCTCCGGAAGATGGGACAACTCATGGATATTATTCAGATAAGCAAATTAATTGGTTAAAAGAAGAAATGGCAAAGGCACAAAAAGATGATCCAGAAAAACCAATTTTCGTATTTTTACACCAGCATATTAAAGATACAGTATACGGTAGCCAAGAGTGGGGAACAAAAGATAGTGCGAAAATTAATGAGGTATTAAAACAATACCCACAGGTTATTACGTTTTCAGGCCATTCACATTATCCGTTAGATGACCCGAGATCGATTCATCAAAAAGACTTTACATCAGTTGGTACATCTTCAGTAAGTTATATGGAGGTTGAAGGTGGTAAAGTACAAGGAACGATCCCGCCAGGAGCTAGTACATTAAGCCAAGGGTTATTAGTAGAAGTAGATGATAAAGAAGTAACGATTAATCGCCGTGATTTCCATACAAATTCTTGGACAGGCGAGCCTTGGAAAATTAAATTACCATCAAAGAAAGACACATTTACACATGTAGAAGATCGTGATAAAGAAAAGCCATACTTTGCAAAAGATGCAAAGCTTGCGGTATCAAATGTAACAGAAAATGCGGCAACAGTAACATTTCCACAAGCATTGGACAACCTTCTTGTTCATTCTTATCGTGTACAAGCTAGAGATAAGCAAACGGGAGAAATAAAGAATAAATTGTTAGCATTCTCAGAGTTTTATCGTGATCCAGTGCCAAAAGATCTTACGTTTACGCTTGCAGGATTAGATGGAGGAAAAACATATACACTTGAAGTTGTTGCAATTGATTCATTTGGTAATGAAAGTGCGCAGCCGTTAACGGCAGAAATTACTACGAAAAAAGATGATATTGATCCGAATGTAAAAGTGCCAAAGGCTGATGTTTTCGATGTGAATTTTGCAGATGGTACATTTAAAGACAATTCACCATTTGGTATAAAAGGTGATGTGAAGGGCAATGTGACTATTGAATATGATAAAGCATTGAAAAAGAATGTGATGAAGCTAAACGGACAATCTAATACATTTGGATACCTTCCATTTTCAGCAGCACAAAAAGAAAAAGTAGCAAATACATTTACGTTAGAAACGGTATTTTCAATGAATCAAATCCGTGGACAAGGTATTTTGCAAAATACAGAGAGCGGCGGAATTGGTTTTGAATCTACAGGAAGTGGATATGTTGAATTATGGGCTCACATTGGCGGCAGTTATAAACGTGTTGGCGTTCAATTAGAAGCAAACAAAACATATCACTTAACAGGAACATATAACGGAAGCGAAGTAGCTATTTATGTCGATGGTAAAAAAGTAAATAGCCAACCAGCTACAGGAAAAGTGTATCATCCAAATGTACCATTTGCACTTGGAGCGGATCCTGATAGCAATGGAAATGGTGGCATTCCGTTAAATGGACAAATCGCGCTTGCGAAATTATATAGTAAAGCGTTAAGTTCTTCAGAAGTATTAGCGGCGTACAATGAGTTTTCTAACCGTACGAAATTAGAGCAAGTAAATGCGTTATTTGAAGAGCTTGGAAAAGTAAAAGAAGTGTTAGCTGGTACGTATGAATTTGGTGATAAGCCAGGTCAATATTCAAAGGAAGCTTTTCAAGAATTAGAGAAAAGCTATAATAATGCAAAACAAGTATTTGAAAATGTAGCGAGTACGGGAGAACAAATTGTTCAAGCATATAATGAATTAAAAACTGCAAATCAAACATTTATACAATCTAAAGTAGTAGAACAACCGAAAACACTGAAAGAAAAATTACAAATCAATATTGAATCTGCAAAAGCAGTAGTGAAAAAAGCGCAAGCTGCAAATGTAACGGACGGTTCAGTGAAATCATTGAGTCAAAAAATTACAGTGGCAGAATCTGTGTTAAAAGATGCGAAAGTAAAAGATGCACAAGTAGAAACGATGAACCGTACGATGGAATATGCGATTTCACTCGTTGAAAAAAGCATAAACAAATAAGAGAGAAGAGAAAGAAGCTTATCATGATAGGCTTCTTTTTTGTTATACTAAAAGTAGCATAGAATGAAGGAGCGAATAATTTGGAAGAGAAAAAGTTAAAAAGAATTCTTGAATATGTATGGATCGCGGTTGTGCTCCTTGTAGGATATTATTTCTTAAAAGAAAAAAGTATATGGGTTCTATTTTTAATGACGTTTTTATTAGCGGGTTTAGGCACGTTATTTATTAACTTCTTCTTTGATAGTTTAAATGCATGGAAGAAGAAAAAGAAGGGAACGAAGTAAAGGAGGGAATATATGCAAAAGTGGAAGCTCATATATCAGGTGATTATTTTCCTATTACTTGTAGGTATTGGAATTGTTAAATACGCAACGCCAATAGGAAATTGGACATCGTTTACAGCTTGCATCGGCATATTTTTCATTTTACAATCGTTAACGAAAAAATATAATAGTACAGAAAGATAGCTCGCCGTTTTATTGGCGAGCTATTTTGTTATGCTTTTTTCTGTTCATCGTTTGCTTTTTCAGTAGCTAAGTGACTATGCTTTCTAGAATAGAAGAAATAGAAGCATAAGCCGGCTATAAGCCAAACGGCAAAGCTAATCCATGTCGTTTTAGACAAATTGATCATTAAATATAAACAGCAAAGAATTGCAACAACTGGTAATACAGGTACGAAAGGTGCACGGAATCCGCGTTTTAAGTCAGGATGAGTTTTTCGTAAAATAAGTACTGCGCAGCAAACGAATGTAAAGGCTGTTAATGTGCCGATGTTTACTAAATTCGCTAATACGTGCAGGTCTAAAAGTCCTGCTAATAAAGCGGCAACAACACCAGTGATCCACGTGTTTAATAAAGGGACTTTTACTCTTTTATTTACACGTGCTAATGCTTTTGGAAGTAAACCATCACGGCTCATCGCATATGAAACGCGAACTTGTCCATACATAACGACTAAGAGAACGGTTGTCATTCCAGTCATCGCTCCAACAGCGAGTAGTCCTGCAATTGTATCTTCACCAACGAAATGTAAGGCAAATGCAACTGGATCAGAGACGTCTAATTGCGTATACGGAACCATACCCGTTAAAACGAAAGATACGATCATATATAAAACAGTGCAAATAAGAAGAGAACCGATAATGCCAATTGGCAAATCACGCTGTGGTTTTTTCGTTTCTTCCGCAGCGGTTGCGATTGCATCAAAGCCTAAAAAGGCGAAGAATACAGTAGCAGCCCCAGTAATAATACCGTCATATCCGAATGGGATGAACGGTGTCCAATTTTCAGGTTTTACATATTTTGCACCTGCTACGATAAAGGCGATAATAACAGCTAACTTGATAAGAACCATAATGTTATTAATGCGTGCGCTTTCGCGTATACCAAAACTTAAAAGTCCCGTAATGAGTAGTAAAATACAAACAGCCGGTAAATCGATAAGGCCACCTTTTCCTACGCCAGGGGCCGAGGCGATTATGGCGGGCAGATGGATGTTAAATCCTTGTAGTAAAGATTGTAAATAACCAGACCAACCGACAGCTACCGCTGCGACTGCAAGTAAATATTCGAGCATTAAACACCATCCGACGATGAAGGCGACAACTTCTCCAACTGTCATGTATGCGTAAGTATACACACTTCCTGAGACAGGAATAGAAGAAGCAAATTCGGCATAACAAAAGGCTACACAAGCACAAGTAAATGCAGCAATAAGAAATGATAGCATAATACCAGGACCAGAATGTTTCGCTGCAACAATACCTGTTAATACAAATATCCCTGTCCCAATTACGGCGCCAATTCCTAAAAACGTTAAATCAAGTGCGGTCAATGTTCTCTCTAACTGCCGTGGTGATTCAGTACTAAGCGCTTTTTTTCGTAATAATGACTTCACTTTGGACTCTCCCCCCGTTTTTTCATTTCCATAACTGCGAATGTAGTATGAGCCCACTAGAAAAGAGTATGTAAGTAAATGGAGGTACAGTTATGGTATGTAGTTTTTGAAATTGCTGGGTTCATTTTATTATAATTCAGAATATTTTGTCAAATATAAATGTGACAAATAAAATGCGAATGAATAGGGGAAACTACTTGCAGGAATGGACGGGGGATTATCAATCTATTCGGATGGAGAAAACCCACTGATCAAAGTTAAAGTAGGAGAAGATGCTATGCTATTTTATTTTGAACTTGTCGTCATTTTACTTTGTACGAAATTAGCTGGTGATATTAGCGTGAGGCTTGGCCAGCCTTCTGTACTTGGTAAATTAATTATCGGTATTATTATCGGTCCAGCTGTACTTGGTATTATAAATAGTTCTGAATTAATCGATGAACTGAGTGAGATTGGTGTTTTGCTACTTATGTTTATGGCTGGACTTGAAACAGATTTAGAAGAGCTAAATCGGAATTTGAAATCATCGTTTGCAGTAGCAGCTGGTGGAATTATTTTTCCTTTCATCGGTGGTTATGTAACAGGATTGCTGTTTGGATTAATACAATCTCATGCAATTTTTTTAGGATTATTACTTTGCGCAACGTCAGTTAGTATTACGGTGCAAACACTAAGAGATTTAGGAAAAATGAATACGAGAGAAAGTACAACGATTTTAGGTGCTGCCGTATTTGATGATGTCATCGTCGTTATTTTATTAGCGTTTGTTATGAGCTTTTTAGGAACGCAAGATGTGAATATAACACTTGTTATCGTAAAGAAAATTATCTTCTTTGTTAGTATTGTTTTTATTGCATGGAAAGTTGTTCCTTGGATTATGAAAATGCTCGTGCCGCTTCGTGTAACAGAAGCGCTAATTAGCGCGGCTCTTATTATTTGTTTTTCTTTTTCGTATTACAGTGAAATGATGGGAATTGCAGGTATTATTGGAGCATTTGCAGCGGGAATTGCCATTTCTCAAACAGAGTATAAGCACGAAGTAGAACATAAAATTGAACCGATTGCTTATGCGATATTTGTACCGGTGTTCTTCGTAAGTATCGGAATGGAGATTACATTTCAAGGCATTGGAAGTCAGCTTTGGTTCATTATCATTATGACGCTCATTGCGATTTTCACAAAGTTAATCGGATCAGGTTTAGGAGCAAGGTTAACAGGATTCAACCTTCAATCTTCTATAAGTATTGGTGCGGGAATGGTGTCGCGCGGAGAAGTAGCACTTATTATCGCAGCAAATGGACTTACAGCGAATTTACTAGCGAAAGAAAATTTCACAGCGATTGTTATTGTTGTTATATTGACGACGATTATTACGCCGCCGCTTTTGAAGAAGTATTTCGTGTAAAGAGGAAGAGCTTATCTGAAGTAGGTAAGCTCTTTTTTTATTGCAAAAAGCAATGGTCATGTGGCATGAAAGGTCTGTAATTATGGTAAAATCTATGTATGTGATATGACAAGGAGAGGGAAGTGTGAAGGGGAAGATTATAGGTGTAATCATACTTATTGCACTATGTATACCATTTACTGCATGGAAAGAATCAAAAGTGAAAGATTTTCCGGTTTCTATTTTTTCTTCTTATGTAGAAGACGAAAACCCGAAAGATTATAAGTATACTGCTTTTGTACCTGACTTTGCAATTTGGATAGGTGGATGGGAAAAACAGCGATCTGAAGGTGAAATAACGTCATATAAAAAGGGGAATCGAACTGTAATTGTTCACCACCCACCTGGTAATGATGGTTTTTATCTATATGGTGTAAATGATAGTAGAGAATATACGCAACCGTAAGAAGTGGAGGTTAAATAGTGAAAGCTTCAACGTTACTATTTAAAATTGAAAGTAATATGGATCAATTTTCACCAGCTGAAAAGAAGGTTGCCATGTACATAATGGAGAATGCAGAGATTGTTCCGAACTTAACGACGAAAGAAGTGTCAACGAATGCGGGCGCAAGTGAGGCGAGTGTTGTTCGCTTTTGTAAGTCGATTGGAATCGGAAGTTTTAAAGCATTTAAAATCGCGCTCGTTCGCGAATTAACGATTGCTGATTATAATATTAACGATTTTTCAGTGATGAATACGGAAGATGGACCGTACGACTTGTTTAATAAAGTTACATATGTGAATAAAGCTGCAATTGAGGCAAGTGTTACGGCTATTGATAAGAAGGAGCTGGAGAAAGCAGCAGATCATATTGTAAATGCGGATAAAATTATATTTTACGGAGTAGGCGGATCAGCTACTCCAGCGATGGATGGGGCTTATAAATTTACAAGACTCGGATTTACTGCAATGATGCTATCTGATTTTCATATGATGTTGCCGCTTGTGACAAATTTAAAAGAAGGCGATATATTTGTAGCGATTTCAACATCTGGTCGTACGAAAGATGTACTTGAAATGGCGCAATATGCGAAGAGACAAGGTGCAACAGTTATTGCGATTACGAAGCTCGATCAATCATCACCGCTATATAAAGAGACAGATATTCGTCTTTGTATGCCAGATGTAGAACAAGATCATCGTATTGCAAGTATTGCTTCGAGAATGACGCAATTGAATATGATAGATGCTTTATATGTAATTACTTTTAATCGTATTGGTAATAAAGTGTTGGATCAATTTATGGAGACAAGAGAAGAAGCGTTGCGGTTACGGAAGTTAAAGTAGAAGAAAAGATGAGGAGACTCATCTTTTTTATTATCTTTGACACAAATATGTCATGTTGTGAAATTTTATTTCATAAAATAAGAAAGAGTTATTGATTCTTAGTTTCTTGAAGTTATAATAAAAGTATGAAATTAAATTTCAAAGCAGGTGATAATATGTTAGAAAATTTATCGACAGAACATCGTAATGAGAAGACGATGAATTTAGATGAGATGAGCATAAAAGAAGTTCTGCAAAGTATGAATGAAGAAGATCGAACTGTTGCGTTAGCAGTTGAAAATGAAATAGAAGAAATTGAAAAGGTTGTACAGATTGTTATTAAATCCTTTGAACAAGAGGGCCGTTTAATTTACATTGGGGCTGGTACGAGTGGCCGTTTAGGTATTTTGGACGCGGTGGAATGCCCGCCGACATTTGGTACAGATGATAAAATGGTGCAGGGATTTATAGCAGGTGGTTTGAAAGCGTTTACCAAAGCGGTGGAAGGTGCCGAAGACCGCGAAGAGTTAGCAGAAGAAGATTTAAAAAGTATTGGATTAAACGAGAAAGATACTGTGATTGGAATTGCGGCAAGTGGTCGAACTCCTTATGTAATTGGCGGCTTGAAGTACGCGCATAGCGTAGGAGCGAGTACAGCGAGTATTTCCTGTAATAAAAATGCTGAAATAAGTAAATATGCAAAACTAAATGTGGAAGTAGAAACAGGCGCAGAAATTTTAACAGGCTCAACGCGTTTGAAGGCTGGTACAGCACAAAAATTAGTGCTTAATATGATTTCAACAGCATCTATGATTGGTGTTGGGAAAGTATATAAAAATTTAATGGTAGATGTGCAATCTACAAACGAAAAGTTAGTAGAACGATCAAAACGAATTATTGTGGAAGCAACAGGGGTTAGTTATGAAGTAGCAGCAGAGCATTATGAAAAAGCAGAACGTAACGTGAAAGCTGCGATTGTTATGGTGTTGTTGCAGTGTGAGTATGGGGAAGCACTGGAGAAACTAAAAGAAGCAAAAGGGTTTGTGAAGAAGACACTATAAAATAATAGGGAGGGGGATTCTATTATGAAGAAAGAAGAGAGAATGGCCAAAGAAATTTCAGAGCAACTTGGGGGAGTAAAAAATATTCGTGGCATTGCTCATTGTATGACGAGACTACGATTAACGCTTCATGATGAAAGTAAAGTAAACATGGACCATTTGAAAAAGGTTGAAGGGGTTATGGGCGTTATTGAAGATGAGACGCTTCAAGTTGTCGTTGGTCCGGGAACGGTAAATAAAGTAGCAGCAGAGATGGAAGGTTTAACGGGACTGCGAATTGGTGAGGTGGCGGATCATCACCTTGAAGATCTTGGGCAAGAGATGAAGTCAGAGATGAAGAAGAAAAATAATACACCGGTGAAAAACTTTTTAAGAAAAATAGGAAGTATTTTCATTCCGTTAATTCCGGGTCTTGTTGCGTCAGGTATTATAAACGGGGTTGCTAACTTTGCGAAAAACGCAGGTGCTGATCCGAATGCAACATGGCTACAAATGTTACTACTTATTGGCGGCGGTATCTTTACATTCTTAGGCATTTTAGTCGGTTGGAATACAGCGAAAGAGTTTGGCGGGACACCAGTTCTTGGGGCAATTGCTGGTATTTTAATTTTCAATCCGGCGATGGCGAACGTAAAGTTATTTGGTGAAGCGCTCGTACCCGGACGGGGCGGATTGTTTGCAGTTATTTTTGCAGCGTGGCTTATGGTTGTAGTGGAAAGACAAGTTCGAAAAGCTGTACCAAATGCAGTTGATATTATTATAACGCCGCTTATTACTGTGTTAGTCGTAAGTATCGTAACGATGTTAGCAATTCAGCCGGTAGCAGGTTTCTTATCTGAAGGAATTATGAGCGGAATTAATGGTATTTTAAGTATTGGTGGCGCGTTTGCGGGAGCAGTACTTGCAGGAACATTTTTACCGCTCGTTATGGTCGGATTACATCACGGTTTAACACCGATTCATATGGAGTTTATTAATCAAACGCACGTAACACCTTTATTACCAGTACTCGCAATGGCTGGAGCTGGTCAAGTAGGTGCAGCCATTGCGATTTTTGTAAAAACAAAAAATAAACGACTTCGTAACGTAATTAAAGGGGCATTACCAGTTGGATTTTTAGGGATTGGTGAACCGTTATTATACGGGGTTACATTACCACTTGGGAAACCGTTTCTTACCGCTTGTTTAGGGGCAGCTGTCGGCGGTGCATTCCAGGCAGTTATGAAAACAGCTGCACTCGGAATCGGTGTATCAGGATTATCTTTAATTCCATTAATTGCTGATAATAAATATTTATTATATTTCCTTGGATTAGTAGTGGCATATACTTTCGGATTCATCTTTACGTACTTCTTCGGATTTAAAGAAGAAATGGCAGAAAACATATAGAGAAAGGGATTCCTTTCTCTTTTTCCATTCATAGAAAGGGAGATTCATATGCTAGGAGTATCAATTTATCTTTCAAAAGAGCGAGTAAAGAAACAAGAAGAATGGCTAAAAGTAGCGAAGGAAAACGGGTTTTCATCTATTTTCACATCACTTCATATACCAGAGGATGATCCCGGTACGTATAAAGAGTTGATTCAAATACTTGGGAAGCAGGCTCTTGAAAATGAAATGGAATTAATGATCGATGTTTCTCCAAAATCGTTACATCATTTAGGAATGACATACGAAAATATGGAAGAGTTAGTAGAGTGGGGCATTACTGGTTTACGAATGGACTATGGCATCACGCCGAAAGAAATTGCACGCGTATCTCATAAAATGAAAGTAGTTTTAAATGCGAGTACGATTACAGAATCATTTTGGAAAGAGTTAATCACTGAAAAGATACGGGTAGAGAATGTAGAAGCATGGCATAATTTTTATCCGCGTCCAGAAACAGGACTAGCAAAGTCCTTTTTACAAAAACAAAACGAATACTTACATGCGTGCGGAATAAAAACAATGGCATTTATTCCGGGAGATGGGGAAAAACGTGGTCCGCTATATGAAGGTTTACCAACGTTAGAAAAGCACCGCAATATGCGCCCGCTTGAAGCGTATTTAGAACTTGTACAAGATTGTGGTGTCGATAAGGTGTTAATCGGGGATATAAGCGGAAGTCTAGAAAGTGTACAAGAGATAGCGAGTGCGAGTAGAGGGATTATTCCGCTGCGGTACAAATCGTTTATAACTGATAAAGAAGTATTAAAAATAGTGGAACAAGTGCATACAAATAGGCTGGATCCAGCTCGTGATGTCATTCGTTCTGTAGAATCAAGAGAAGAAAATAAAGTGATTTTACAGCCGATGAATGCAACTTTAAGAAAGAAAGGCAGCATTACAATTGATAATGAATTGTACGGTAGATATGCTGGCGAGATGCAAGTTGCTATACATGATTTGCCTGTAGATGAGAAAGTGAACGTTGTTGGCATGGTTGTAGAAGAGGATATTTCTTTATTGCCGTATGTTGGCGCTGGAAAAATGTTTCAACTTTTTTGTGCGATAGAGTAAAAGCTTGAATTAACGCTACTTTGTAGGAAAACATTATCCGTAAAAGGGATAATGTTTTTTGTTTTCTTTAAAAAAGTATTTGACGAATGAAATGAAATACCGTATTGTTTTGACTTGTAAATAAAAGTTCACCATAACAAAACAAAAAGGAGAGAAAAAAATGAATCAATATATTGGGAATTTAATTATTCGTATCGTGTTAGGAGTAACGTTCTTTGCACATGGTTTAGCGAAATTTCAATCAGGTATCGATAACGTAGCAGGCTGGTTTACAAGTATTGGCTTACCAGGCGGTCTTGCATATGGCGTAGCAACAGTTGAATTAGTTGGTGGTATATTATTAATTATCGGTTTAGGCGTAAGATATGTAGGATTGTTATTCGCTCTTATTTTAGCTGGAGCTATTGTAAAGGTAAATGGAGCAGCAGGTTTATTAGGAGATGGAAAGAATCCAGGATATGAATTAGATCTTGCATTATTATCAATGGGTGCGTATTTATTCGTTGTAAAAGCAGAAGGATATGTAGATCGTTTCTTAAAAGAGAAAGTAATGAAAACGAAGTAGATTTTATTTATAAATTGTTGACTTAAAGGATTATTGTAACTATAATGATTACAACGTGTAGGTTAAGAATAAAACAATTTAAATATTTTTTTACACAAGATGTAACTACTTGAGTTACATCTTGTGTAAAAATAAATAAAACGGGAGGAAGTAACATGTCTAAATCAAATTTAGAAATAATTCGAAGTACATATGAAGGATCAGCTTCTTCGAATGCAAAACATTTAGCAGAAGCCCTCTCTGAAAAAGCAGAATGGACAGAGGCGGAAGGGTTCCCGTACGGGGGAACTTATATCGGTGTAGAAGCAATAATGGAAAATGTATTTAGCCGATTAGGATCAGAATGGGATGATTATAAAGCAAGTGTAAATACGTATCATGAAGTAAGTGAAAAAGATGTAATTATTGCTGAAGGTATGTATTCAGGAGTTTATAAAGAAACGGGAAAATCATTTGAAGCAGCATTTGTTCATGTATGGCAACTTGAGAACGGAAAAATTGTGAAGTTTAAGCAATATGTAGATAGTCATCTTGTTAGGGAAGCGATGAAGAGATAATGCTTTTTAAATGGGGCGTAGGTATATGCATTACAATTATAGTAATTTTCTCGTCTATAGTTGGCGGAAAGAAATTGCTTGCATATGTGGAAAAAGAAAATAAAAATATTCAAACCCAGCAAGTGGCAAACGAAAAAGAGAAGAAAGTTGCAGAAGAATCTCCACAAGTTAGTGAGGGTGAAATTATTTCTACTATGCACAAAATGGTACACCAAAAGGTAAAATCCTCTGAAAAATGGGGATTTGTAGAAATGACAAACAAGGAAATTTCTAATGTGAAAAGAGATATTGAAAATAGCACAGGTTTTCAATATAAAATGAAGTTATTTTCTATTATAAATAGATGGGAAAAAGGAGATTTTTCTCAAACTGTTGAGGAGCACAACTTTTTATGGAGCCTTCAAGGTGGAGATACTGGTAAGGCAACTGAACGTTTATCACCAGAAGAGGAAAAGCAGTATATAAAAGAAATGAAGAATAAATAAAAAACATCGCCAACTCAGATGACGATGTTTTTTCATTAAGAATGTTTTCTTATTAAAGCTCTAGTTGGCTGAACAGCAACTGTTTTGAAATGAGAAAATAAATAACATCCTGTCACAACGATCATTGTCCCTAAAATTTGAATCCACGTTAATTCTTCTCCGAGGAAAAGGAATGCTAAAATAGCTGTGAAAATGGGATTGAAGTTTAGAAAAATGCCAGATGTAGTTGCTCCTAATTTTTGTACGCCAACATTCCAAAATACCATACAAAGAACCGTGGAAATGAGTCCTGTATATAAAAGTGATGTTATAAAAGAAGTGTTGATATTTGTAACAGTGAAGCTACCTATGTTAAATGGCAATAATAAAATAACGCCGAAAATACCAGAGTATAATGTGGCCATGAGTGGTGTCGTTGTTTTTGTTGCCCATTTACTGCAAACAGAATAGATTCCCCAAATACAAACTGCTGCAATCATCCATAAATCGCCGCTATTAAAATGTAGTGAAAATAAAAGTGAGAAATCACCTTTTAGAAGTACGAGAATAACGCCAAAGAATGAAAGAATCATAGATGAAATTTGAAGTGTATTTACTTTTTCTTTTAAAAATAATACTGAAAATAGTGCAATTGAAATTGCGTTCAATGTAGAAATAAGCCCTACATTCGTTGCAGATGTTTTTTCTAATGCTAAAAATTGAAAGATGTTAAAAAGAGCAACCCCTGAAATTCCCATCAATATTAACGGAAGTATCGCAGCGCGTGGTGGAATGATTTTCTTTTCTTTAAACCAAACCATCGGTAATAAACAAACAATCGCAATCATCCATCTTAAACTTGTAAGTGTCATCGGAGACGCGTGATCAACGAGCGATTTTCCAACGACGAAATTTCCTCCCCATAATAAGCTCGTTAGTAATAGTAAAAAGACATAAAAATAAGGCATATTAAAATCCCCTTTGTTGTAATCAATGTGAATTGTAAATAATTTTAGCATTTTTCTTTATTATGTAATATATTCTTTTGTATAATGGAAAAAAGTCGATAAAATATTTTGTTATTAATAATATTTACAGAAAAATATTCAGTTTTATGTAATTTAAGGCGTGTTTTTTCGAATAATCATCGATAAGAAAAAAGGGGGAATTGTAATGGAGTCGTCTGTTATTAAAGTGTTGGATGATCTAGACGTACAAATTTTAGATATATTGCAGAAGGAGTCACAAGTAAGTAATGCAGAGCTGGCACGTCGCGTTAACTTATCACCGGCTGCGATGCATGCAAGAATAAAAAGGTTAGATGGGGAAGGCTTCATAGATAAGCAAGTAGCCATTTTAAATCAAGAAAAGCTTGGTTTTGATTTGTTATGCTTTATTTTTATGAGTACGAATATTCATCAATTTGACAAGTTGGAAGTGTTGGAGAAAGAATTAGAATCGATGTCGGAAGTGTTAGAATGTCACTGCTTAACAGGAGAGTATGATTATTTATTAAAGGTTGCAAATCGTGATCGTAAAGAATTAGAGCAGTTTATTAGAAAGCTAAATAAGCTTGGTATTACAAGGATACAGACGAGTTTAGCACTTCGTGAAATTAAATATTCGACCGTATTACCGATACGAAATGAGGAACCGAGCATCGATTAGATTGCTTGGTTTTTTGTTTGTATAAAGTGATTGACGAGGAGAAAAGAGAGATGTATTATTATATAAAATTATGAATTAAAATTCATTTGGATTTATAAATATTAATATTGAGGGTAAGGGGATAGAATATGAAAATCTTTAACGCAGTTACGAGTGATGTGAAAGAAATTTATAGTCTTATTGAGATTTACGCAAAAGAGGGAGTGGTTTTACCGCGTTCTCTTTTATCTCTCTATCAATACTTACAATGTTTGTATGTTGTGAAAGAAGGGGAAGAAATTGTTGGAGTTGCTGGTTTACATGTATTAGGGGAGGACCTAGCAGAAGTCCGGTCGTTAGTCGTTTCGCATACATATGCAGGGAAAGGGATTGGACGTATGTTAGTAAACCATGTAATAAATGAGGCAGCGAAAATAAAAGTGAGTAGAGTTATTTCTTTAACATATGAAACGGAATTTTTTCAAAAGTGCGGGTTTGATTTTGTGAAGAGAGATGCATTGCCAGAGAAAGTATGGATTGATTGTAGGCAGTGTCCAAAGGTTGATTATTGTGATGAGGTGGCGATGATTCGGTATGTTGGGTGAATTTTTCAGACAGAAAAAGTCCCACTATTATTTACGTAATAGTGGGCATCTATGTTTTAGGGGAAATTAAGAACTTGAATTCGTTTTTCTTACTGCAAACTTAAAAATAGGGTTTTTAAGTTCATAGTTATAAGTAGAACCATCGACAAGCCCTACAACTTTATTGCTATCGTAAAGATCGAGCATAAATTGTGCCATTTGTTTTGCAGTGTGGAATTTCGGTACAACATTATCGTATTGGAATTCATCAATATCAAATGAACGCTTTGCAAATTCTGTTTCAGTTGCAGCTGGAGCTAAAACTTTTGCTTGCAGTTTTGCGCCTTGTTCCTTCAATTCGTGAGACAACCCTTCTGTAAATGCACTTACATAGAATTTCGTAGCGCAATACGTAACAGCATCAGCAACAATTGTGTATCCACCGCCTGATGAAACGTTAATAAGTTGTGTGCCATCAACCATGGAATAATCTCGAACGAAAAGAGAAGAAAGTATTGTTAGTGCTTCTATATTTACATGTAACATCGTTTCGATTTTATTTAAATTTTGTTCAGCAATTGAGGCGAAATTACCAAAACCTGCGTTGTTAATCCACGTTTCAATTTGAAAAGTTTGTAGGCCTTCATAAAGCTTATAAACATTTTCTGTGATGGACAAATCCGTTCTTCGAATGACAACATCCAATGCTGGATTCATTTCGTTAATTTTCAATTTTAATTCGTTTAATTCTTCTTGTCTTCGAGCTACAAGTACTAAATTTTTTCCGCGAGATGCAAATGCTAAAGCCGCTTCATAACCGATTCCAGAACTTGCACCAGTAATAACCGTGTATTTCATATAAAATCCCCCTAAGTTCAAATGAATTTATTATGGTTAGATTTTATTTGTTAGAGTATACTCTAAGTCAAATGTTTTTTTATAAATTTGATAAGGCCGTAAAATATATGAGGGTAAGCATGTGGAGGGAGTTTTAGTATGTACACAATTAGCGAGGTAGCAAAATTATTAGGCGTGAGCACACATACACTACGTTATTATGAAAAGGAAAATATATTAATTGCAAATCGTGATACAAATGGAAATCGACTTTACGAAGAGTCACATATAAAGTGGTTGCAGTTTGTAATGAAATTAAAACAAACGCAAATGCCAATAGCGAAAATAAGGGAATACGCTAGGTTATATTTAGAAGGAGAGCATACAACTGAAGCTCGTTTACAGCTCCTAGAAGATCATAGGAGATCTATTCAGGATCAAAGAGAAAATTTAGTAATTACAGAGAAGATGCTTGAGAATAAAATTATTGCATACAAGGCCTCTTTGGAAAATAAATAGAAAACAAAATTCGCTCCTTAGTTATAGGATAAACATGGATTTGATCTCATAGTGTGTTGGTAAATAAAGAAGAGCAGCTAGCAAAAGCTAACTGCTCTATTCAAGGGATCTCTCCAAGGGGGAGTGGAGAAAATATTATGTTACTAGCAGTATTGACAGATTATTAGGAAATATACAAACTGGATGAAAGAAATTTTAAATAAACTTTCGGCATTGACAGTTTTTAAAATATTCATGTACAATATATATGAATGACATTCAGTCATTTCTTCTTTGGAAGGATGTAGTTAGTTTAAAAACGGAACAAATACAAAAGGTAAATGAGGATGATAGTTGTTTATATATAGTAGTGATGAAAGAAAATATTTTTTTAAAACAAGAATGACTGATAGTCAGTCATAAGAGGTGAGAGGTATGAAAAATAAAGCTTGGTTATATGTCATATTAACATGTATCTTTGAAATTTTTTGGGTGTTTGGTTTTAATACAGCCAATACTTGGTGGCATTGGATTATTATTTTAGGAGTTATCGCTGTTGATTTTCACTTCCTTTCTAAAGCGTGTGAACATCTTGCAACAGGGACTGTATATGCTGTTTTCGCCGGAGCTGGTACGGTAGGTACTTTCTTAATGGATGTATTCCTTTTCGGCGGGAGTTTCAGTGTAGGAAAATTATTCTTTATCGTGATGGTTGTAGCTGGCGTGATCGGTTTAAAGCTAGCTGATAATAAAGAAGATACTATGGAAGGAGCTGCTTAAAGATGGGTTGGTTTTTCGTATTTTGTGCTGCAATTAGTGAAATAGTCGGTGTGATCGGTCTAAAAATGTATAGTAAAGATAAAACGTTAGCAAATGGTGCACTTTATATAGGTGGGTTTGCTACATCCTTCGCATTCTTGTATACATCTTTCTTATTTTTACAAGTAAGTGTCGCGTATGCAGTTTGGATTGGTATCGGAACAGCAGGTGCCGTTTTATTAAACATGTTCTTGTTTGGTGAGTCGAAAAGTAAAGCACGTATCATTAGTGTGGCTCTTATTGTATGTGGAGTGACAGGATTAAAGGCTCTTTCTTAAAGATATTTGGCATTTTTATCTCCTAATTTTTTGTTAGGAGATTTTATTATGAAAAAATGATTTCCTCGCAAAGTTCACTATCATTGACAGTACAATCGATTATCTTATAAAATGAGTGACAGTCATTCAATACGCGTGTGAAAGGGTTTAGATGATGAATAAAAAAGAGAAAATTGTCTATGCAGCTATTGAAGTGTTTCAGGAAAAGGGCGTTGAAAAAACGAAGATTTCTGATATCGTGAAATTAGCTGGCATTGCACAAGGGACTTTCTATTTATATTTTCCTTCTAAGTTATCTGTTATGCCTGCAATAGCAGAAGTGATGGTTGAAAAGATGATACTTGCAGTGAAAGAAAAAGTGCAAAATGATGCGCCTTTTTCAAGTAAAGTGACGCAAGTAATAGATGCGGTATTTAACTTCATAGCTGAATATCGTGAAATACAAGCTTTAATGTATGCGGGTCTTGCATCTACAGAACATATAAAAGAATGGGAAGCTGTGTATGAGCCTCTTTATATGTGGCTAAGTGAATTTTTAAATGAGGCGAAAGAAGCGGGTGAAATTCGTGATTCGGTTCACGCAGAGCGAACAGCGAAGTTATTTATCGCTCTAGTTGAATCAGCAGCGGAGCAAGTGTATTTATATGATCATAAAGATGATGAGCAAGTTGAGCTACAAAAGGCAGAAGTACTAGATTTTTTAACACATGCACTACATATAAAGAAATAGTGAGATGAACCTGTCTGAAAAGGTAGGTTCATTTTTGAGGAAAACTGAATGATAGTCATTCACCTAATGCGTATGTATGTGTGGAAGGATACAGTGAAATTCTAACGAGTAGGGGGCATCTCCACTCATGATTAGCCCACAAATAGAAGGATAAAGAAAAAACTTTTTGGGCATTGTTTTTTGATAGGAATTTACGGGAAGAGGTGTTAAAAAGTGAAGAAACCGATAAAAGAACAAAAGATGGTATTGGTCATTCTTTTGAGTAATATATTTATCGCTTTTTTAGGGATTGGATTAATCATTCCGGTTATGCCGTCCTTTATGAATGATATGGGTTTAACAGGGAAGACGATGGGATATCTCGTTGCAGTGTTTGCAATGGCTCAGCTTATTGCCTCACCTATTACAGGCCGCTGGGTCGACCTTTATGGTAGGAAGAAAATGATAATCATTGGATTATTTATTTTTGGTGTTTCAGAGCTTCTTTTCGGATTAGGAACAGATGTATGGATGCTATATGCAGCAAGGGTGTTAGGCGGAATTAGTGCCGCGTTTATTATGCCTGGTGTTACGGCATATGTTGCGGATATTACATCTATGCAGGAACGTCCAAAGGCGATGGGATATTTATCTGCTGCTATTAGTACCGGCTTTATTATAGGACCTGGAATCGGCGGATTTATTGCAGAATACGGTATACGTGTGCCGTTTTTCGTTGCAGCAGCGATTGCTTTTATAGCATGTGTGATTTCGATCTTTATTTTGAAAGAACCGTTAACGAAAGAAGAGCTTGCAGAAATTTCTTCTAATACGAAAGAATCAAGCTTTATTGGTGATTTAAAGAAATCATTACATCCAATGTATGCAATCGCATTTATTATCGTATTTGTACTTGCATTTGGATTATCAGCGTATGAAACGGTGTTTAGTCTGTTTTCTGATCATAAGTTTGGATTCACACCGAAAGATATTGCGGCAATTATTACAATTAGCTCAATCTTTGGGGTAGTTGTGCAAGTATTTATGTTTGGAAAATTAGTTGACATATTTGGCGAAAAAGTATTAATTCAAATATGTTTAATTGTAGGTGCAGTATTGGCGTTCGTTTCAACTGTAGTCTTTAATTATTGGATTGTACTTCTCGTTACTTGCTTTATTTTCCTTGCATTTGATTTACTTCGTCCAGCTTTAACGACGTTTTTATCAAAAGCAGCTGGAAAAGAGCAAGGATTCGTTGCCGGTATGAACTCGACTTATACGAGTTTAGGAAATATCGCAGGACCTGCCATGGGCGGAATATTATTTGATATGAACATTCATTATCCATATGCATTTTCAGGAGTTGTTTTAATAGTTGGTCTCGCTATTACATTTATGTGGAGAGAGAAACAGCTAGCTGAAAGTTTTGCGAAGTAATCAAACCCCTTACAACGGTAAGGGGTTTTTGTTTTATAAACTTAATCCAAATCGTTTTAATTCAATAAAAATCCTCTCTAATTGCTTTCCTTTATCCGTTAATGTGTACTCTACACGAGGCGGAACTTCTGGATATACTTTTCTCGTTATAATGCCTTGAGACTCTAATTCTTTTAGTCGAAGCGATAATGTTTTCGGGCTAATCCCGTCCATTGATTTTTGTAAATCACTAAAGCGTAATGTTCCTTCGATAAGAAGGTCGCGAATGATTAAAAACGTCCATTTTGTACGAATTACATCAAGCGTTTTAGCGATAGGACAAGGTATGCCAGGTAAACCTTTCGTTAATTCAACTGGATCTATATTGTTCATGGAACTAGCCTCCATAAATTTTTTTGAATGAATTTGCTTTATAGTATCACAAAACTATACTTTTGGTAACTATATGAAAAAAATATCACTACTTCCATAAAGGAAGTTAGTGCATATACAATAGCAATACGAAATACAAAGGGTTTAGATGAGGGGGAGGTGATTTTCATGGGGGTAAAAAAGTTGTTTGGATTTCTTAGTTTGTTTGTTATTTGTATTGTGCTTGTAGCATGTGGCGTGGAGGAAAAAACTGAAGTCCAGTTATTAAAAGAAATGCCAAAGGCAAAAACAATGACAATCGATCCTTCACTAAGTAAAATGGAAGCGACCGAAATGGTTCATGCAGCGCAGCGTTTTTATGCATTTTGGGATACAGGTAAAGAGGAGCTTCTTTCGCAGACTGTTACGAAAGATTTTTTCGATAATACGTTGCCGAAAGGGCGACCACAAGGTGTTGAAGGATTAAAGTTTGCAGCGCAAAATTTTCGTAAAGTCGTTCCTAATATACATTGCGAGATTGAAGATTTATTAGTTGTTAGTGATAAAGTAACAGCTCGTCTTTCTTTTACAGGAACGCATAACGGTAAAAATATTAGCTTTTCTGCAATAGACATTTTGCATGTGAAAGACGGAAAGATAACCGAAGATTGGCATTTGGAAGATAATCTTACGTTGAAACAGCAACTTGGGTTAATAAGTGAGGAATAGAGTAGGGGAGAGAAAAACGATGAAAAATATATTTATTATAAATGGACATGAAAAATATGGTACAAAGGAAGGACGATTAAATAAAACGTTAGTGGAGCATATGGTAACAGTATTAAGCGAGAATCATCATGTGAAAACAACAACGATTCAAGATGGCTACAATATAAAAGAAGAACAAGATAAATTTTTATGGGCTGATGTTGTGATTTATCAAACACCGATTTATTGGTTTAGTGTTCCAGGATTATTTAAAACGTATATGGATGAAGTGTATGAATACGGTTTGTTCTTTAAAGGTGCAGATGAATATGGAACAGGTGGTTTATTAACAGAGAAAGAGTATATGTTCTCTACAACTTGGAATGCACCCGAAAAATCATTTGGAGATAAGACAAAGTTCTTTGAAGGGGAAAGTTTAGAATCAACGCTTAGTCATTTACACCGCGTGCAGAAGTTTCTTGGGATGAGCCCGTTAAAGAGTTTTGCTTGTTATGATGTGGTGAAGAATCCGGATATTGAGCAATATTTATTGAACTTGAAAGATCATTTAGATGGAGTAATTAAATAATATTTTATATCTGTATGTGAAGAAGGTACTACTAAGGAGGTAGTACCTTCTCCTTTTATAAAAACTTGCATGTTAATACATGGATGGCTGTATCCATAACTTCGCAAAATTTGCCCAGCCAAATGAATCAATTGTTACGTTTTTCAAAGAAGAAGGGTATGACTTTCTTTTTAAAACGTGATAGTTAAATAAAATGATGTGTTCTGTTTGTAAAAATTCTTCGATCTCATACATGAGCTCATAGCGTTTCTCTTTATTTTCTTCTAATAAAAAGGTATCAAGTAAACAATTAATTTGTTTTTCATAGTGCGGGTCCATGAACCGACTTACGAAGCAGCTTTTATTTTTAAATACATTTAAGAATGCAAGTTCATGATCGGCAGCAAATACTTCTCCCATGAAAATAATATCAGCATGTTTATCAATAGAACGATCCATATAATCTGAAACGAGAAATGGGTGAAGCTCTACTTGTATACCTAAACTTTCACATCGTTCTTTTAGGAAATGTGCGTCATTTGCACTATCTTTAAATGCGAAGAAATAAATATGTATCGCCTCTCCATTATAGGTGCTCTTTTGTAAATACTCTTTTGCTTTTTCTAAAGAGTAGGATCTTGTAGGACTTTTGCGACTTCTTTCAGGGAAAAAGCTTGATGCAGCATTTGTTCGTCTACCCTCTATGCTACGAAGTATCGTTTCAACATCATATAGTTCTCTCCAAGCCTTTCGAAAGTAAATGTCGTGATGGGGACCAGGTTTTGTAAAATTGAAGCCAGTATAAATACAACCTATTTCTTCTATTTGTATATCATGCCTTTCATTTTCTTCTTCATTTGGTAGCTCATAATCAGCATCGATTTGCACATGCTCAGGAATACCCCAAAATTCAATACGGTCTAATAAAGCGCGCTCTTTAAAATAATGAGTGAACGCTTCGAGTACGATATTGTCTTCAGAGTAATGAGCAAGTTTGAAAGGTCCAGTACCTATATAATGATGATTTTCAATACTCGCATCACGCGGCAAAATTGCTAGTTGTATGGAACTTACATAATGTAAGAAAAATAAATTTTGTTTTGCTAAATGAAATCGAATTTGCAGTGGTGATGGCGTTTCAATTTGAACAATTTCTTCTGTTAACCATTCGAAAGGAGAGTGAACTTCTTTTAGTCTTTCAAATGAAAATCGTACATCTTTAGAAGTTAAAACTGTTTCGTTATGAAAATATATATCCTTTCGTAAATAAAAAGTCCACGTAAGCCCGTCTTCACTTAATTCCCACGTATGCGCAATGTGCGGCTCCATTTTTTCCGTAACATCGTTATAAACGACTAACGTATCAAAAATTTGACTCGTAAGATGGCTCTCTGTAGTTACAGCTACAAAAGCCGGATCTAATGGGACTATCTTTCTCGATATAGGAATCTTTAATATGTCGTACATATCATTTGAAGGTTCGTATCCAAAATGATGATGTAGTTTATTTTCTATCTTTTTTTGAAGTGCAAGGGGTAGGGGTTCTTTTAAAAGAAGAAAGATATCTTTTAATTTTTCTTGCGCTAACAGTTCATCTGTATAGGACTCAATCGCTTCTACGAAATTATGTATAAATAGAATTTCTGTTTTATTCCCGCGGCCACGCCCTGGAGTCCAATGAATTAATTGTTCCTCGCTCATTTTCTTTAATAAAATCTTTACGTTTTTTGTACTACAATATAAAACATTCGCTAATTCTTGTAAGCTATTTCGCATATGTTGTTGATCTTGTGCATGTAGTCTTAGTCTAATGTAATAGTCCATAATTTTCATATATACACTTCCTTCTATTATAAAAGGGGAAACTCTTTAGAATATTCTAACCTTTTTCTTCCTTTTTTTCAAAGTAAAATAAGTAAGCATAAGGAGGGGGAAACAATGGGATTTTGGAGTATGCATCGAAATATAAAGATTAGAATTATAACTTCGTTTTTAACACGTACTGTGTCCACGATGATTTTTCCATTTATGGCGATTTATTTTTCAATAAAGTTAGGTAGTGCGATTGCTGGTGCGTTACTACTTATTAATGTCATAGCTTCATTAGTAATTGGTTTATACGGTGGATATGTTGGAGACCGGCTTGGGCGTAAAAAGGTGATGATTATCGGTCAAAGTATACAAGTCATTTCCATTGCTTGTATGGGAGTTGCGAATTCGGATTATGTAGATTCACCGTGGTTAACATTTATCTTTATGCTAGTGAATAGTTTAGGATCTGGACTTATGAATCCTGCGACAGAGGCGATGTTAATTGATGTGAGTACACCTGAGAATCGAAAAGTGATGTACAGTATTAACTACTGGGCAATTAATTTATCCATTGCGATTGGAGCGATATTTGGAGGGCTACTATTTGAAAACTATAGATTACAATTGTTTATCGTATTAACGCTTGTTGCGATTATTACTTTATATGTGATGGCTGTATATATGGAAGAGGTGTATGTAGCTAGAAAAACAGTAGAGAAGAAAAATGTATTAAAAGATATGGCGGATAGTTATAAAGTCGTAATGAAAGATAGAGCGTTTTTAATTTTTTGTGCAGCAAGTATATGTACGTTATCTTTAGAGTTTCAGATTAATAATTATTTAGGAGTACGTTTGCAGAAGGAATTTGAAACGGTGCACTTTTTATTCGGGAATGGTGTTACGTTTGATTTAACAGGTATTCGCATGCTGAGCTGGATTTCTGCAGAGAATACAATTTTAGTTGTGTTATGTTCAGCACTTCTTATTAAAATGCTGAAAAGCTTCAACGATTTGAAAATCTTATATGTAGGTTTATTCATTTATACAATTGGATTTACAATACTCGGAGCGAGCAATAGTTTATGGATTTTATTAATTGCAGGGCTTTTCCAAACGGTAGGCGAGATGATGTATGTGCCAGTGCGTCAATCTATTATGGCAGATATGGTGCCAAATGAGGCAAGAGGTTCATACATGGCGATTAACGGAATGGTCTTTCAAGTGGCAAAAATGAACGGGGCATTAGGTGTTATGCTAGGTTCATTTCTTGCATCTTGGGGTATGAGTGCTCTGTATTTTATCGTTGGTATGAGCAGTATTTTATTATTTATGAAAGCGATAGGGAAAGAGAAAGAGAAGTATGAGGAGGAGAGAAATGTTTCTCAAATTGGATGAAACTATATAAAAGCGAATCAGTTATACTGGGACTCGCTTTTTATATAATTTAGAACGGATCAACTTCAGCTAAATTCGGAGTGGTATCTGGCTGTAGCAAAAGATTTTTTAATGTGCCTACTTCAGAAAGAGTGACTAATATGTAGCCACTAATTAGTACAATAAGCCCGATGACGCGTAACGTTTGTAAGCTCACTTCATTATTATTCATTTCCGTTGGATTTGGGGGCGGAGAAGGTGGATTGTTGTTCATAGTTAGGCTCCCATCTTTTGTATTTATATATGTGCGAAATCATTATTTAACTTATGGATAGGAATTATATAGTCATTTTCACTATATGAGAATTGCCTATGAAAAGTGATAAGAAATTTTTGGACGAGAAAAGGGGAATCCAAAAGATTATTAAAACTGAACTTTTGGATTCCCTTCTTTTTATTTATCCCGCTATTTGTGGAGGTCGGATTGCATGTAAACGACCAGTTGGTGAGGGCTGATTAAATTTTTTTATATAAATAAAAGGAGGTTAATCAAAGTAGCTATCCCAATATACGCAACGATTCTTCAATAAACGCGGGGATGTCCTCAGGTTGTCTACTTGTGACCAGTTGATTTTGGCATACGACTACTTCTTTGTCATGAAAGTTGCCGCCAGCATTTCTTAAATCGACTTCAATAGATTTATATCCAGTCACATCACGTCCTTCAAGTGTTTGTGCAGTGATGAGTAGCTGAGGTCCGTGACAAATAGCGAAAACAGGTTTTTCCGCATCCATAAATGCTTTACTAAAGCGTACAAAACGCTCATCTGCACGAAGTATATCTGGGGAAAATCCGCCTGGTATGAAGAGGGCATCAAAGTTTTCTGGAGAAACATCATCGATACCTTTATCAATTACAACTTCATTTTTTCCTTGTTTACCGTGTACCGTTTTACCTTTTTCTGCTTCAATAGTTGTTAATTCATATCCCTTTTGTTTAAAAGCTTCTGCTGGCTCTGTGTATTCTGTGTCCTCGAAATAATCCGTTATTAAAATAGCAATTTTTTTACTCATTGCAGTCAGCTCCTTATATTATAGTATCGGTTCCAGAATCGTCTTTGAGCAATGCGTCGTTTTCTGTTTACTTTTAAATTTCTAATCCCCCCAGTTTGTTTCCCTTGTTAATTTAATACATACCCTTTTTATTAGGACGTAAACATGTATTATCGTTTTTGTATGTAAAATTATAAAATATCGATTGTGCTGGTGATTCTTGTTTGAGGAAGGAAAATAAAAAAGCCAAGGAGATCATTTATTTTCTCCTTGGCTTTTAAGATAATTCTTTTCGTTAAAACGAAGAAACGCGTTGCTTCGTTTTTGGTACAATAATAAATTTGATCCAGAGTAACCCGATAATCATAACGATAAGGCTATGTAAAAATTGTCCCGTAGCAATGAGTATAACACTCGAAAATACAACGAGCTGAATGCTTAGTAATATAAAGATTAAGTGAAGAAATTGATTCATTCGTTTTTCAGTATCAATTGGATATAATGCTACGATAATATTTCCCGAAAAATATTTCCACAGGGAACGGAGCTGCATAGAAATCATATATAGGACGATATATGAGATAGCGCCTTTTACGTATATGTTTGGTATAAAATATAAGGCGAAGGCACCAATTAGCCCTAAGCGAATATATATACCGAAATAATCATTCCCGCGTAAAAATGCGAGTGTATGTAAATAGAAGAAAGTTGCTCGTTTTTTATGTAATAAAGGTTCAATCCAAGTTGTAAGCCATTTTCTTTTATTTACTTGCTTATTTAGTTGCGGAACATCGGTGAAGATGCTAGCAAATTGATAAAAACGAACGTTCATTTTTTCTTCTTGCTCGATTATGTAATCCCACGGTATTCGTTTTGTAGGCTGTTTTTTCGTATATAGAAGCAGGAAAGCAAGTAGTAAGAGTAATCCGCCCAATATGAGAACATTTGCTGAGTAAAACAGCATATAAGTAATTAGTGCGTTACAAGTAATGCGAATAATGAACCATATGTTTTTTTCATGACTATCGCGCCATATCCAATGTATGTATATGTTCCAAGCTTTCGTAATCATTAAAACGATAAAGATTGTACATAAGAAAGGTACAGTTACTTGTAATGATTGCAATGCAAGCGGAACGAGAATAAGAAACGTAAATAACAATGGGAAAAGCTGAATGATGTAATTGTATAGAAGAGATTTTTTGAAATAAGATGTTAATTTCTCTTCTAGTGCTAGTAAATAGACAGCATCAGGTTTTTGAATAAAGGTACGGATCGGGCATCTCGTTATAATGAATGTAAGTACAATCGTGATAAGTAGTAAAGATATTCCTTTAGAAGGAGATGCTTTTAGAAACTGAGCATAGTAGTATGCGCCAACGCATGAAATAAAGATAAAGCTATATAGTAAACCGTTAATCATACGTGCAAAGTATGTAATGATATTTTGAATATGTTGTTGGAAGCGGCTGCTCCATAGTGATTCAATTGACATGTTTTTCACCTCTTTGTTCTATTATATATGTTTTACAAAAGAAAAAACGAGCAAATTGCGTTATGCAACTTGCCCGTTTTTCTTTTCGTTATTTTTTTTCTGATCACGATTCATTAATGGATAGAAAGCAAAGCCGATTACGAATAAACCAATTCCGAGAAGGAACGTTTTTATATCGGATGCGCCGGTTTTAATAACCCATAGTGCGTAGCAAAGTGCGATCACTGCGACTATGCCATCTGTAATTCTTGCCCGCATTTCATTTTTATACGTTTCACCAGTAGCGACTAGTTTTAACTGGAAGATTGGTGAAACGAGATATGGAATGAGGTAGGCAAGTGTTGATACGGTAATAACGAATGTATAAGCTTCCGCAATGGTTCCTGATAATGTTGAGAATAAGAACACTTGCGACATAATGTTTGTTAATCGTAATGAATAAATTGGACTTCCTTTTTTGTTTGTTTTTGTGAAGAAGGAAGGGAAGAAACCTTCTTTTGCTGCTTGATATGGTACTTCTGAGCTTAATAAAATCCAGCCTAATATAGAACCGAACAGGGAAGTAAGAGCAAGTAATGCCATCAGTTTCCCACCGCCATGACCCATTGCAGCGTTTAGTGCGTCTGCTAATGGACGTTCAGAAGCTTGTAATGTATCGACGTGAAGTACACCCATTGTTAAAATTGTAATTCCTAAGTAAATCGCAACTGTAATAAGTAATCCAGCAACTGTTGCGCGTTTTACCGTTTTTGGAGAAACAGCACGGTTTGATAAAAGAACCGCTGATTCAATTCCGATAAATGCCCAAAGCGTCGTAAGAGCAGCTAAGTTTACTTGTGAAAGTAGGCCGTGTGATACACCTGATTTATCGATCATTGGTGTGTACCATTGTCCAAACTTAGAAGCTTCGAATGCAAATAACGTAACGACGATAAATAAAAGGAATCCAGTTACTTTCGTTGTTGTTGCTAAGAAGTTTAGCTTTCCAGCTCCGCTTACACCGTTTGTTAATATAATATGAGTTCCCCAAAGTAAGATGGAACAAATCGTAAATGTAATTAGTTTTCCGACTTCTACGTTAAAAGAACCGATTGAAAATAGCAGTCGTGTATCTTTCATAATTGGGAAGAAGAGTGATAAATATCCCGCAAATGATGTAATGATGGCAACGTTACTTGCCCAGTTTGCAACCCAATATCCCCATACCATACTGAAACCAGCCATTTTTTTCTTTTTTGGTGTTGAGAATAAAGCATATGCATGACTTTGTGGTCCTGTCGTTAAATCAGGACGACGAATTGCTAAATTACCGAAAACAAGAGCTAGCATTAAAACACCAAACCCTGTTGTTAACCAAGCTAAAGTGACACCGAGAGGGCTTGCTGTTTGTGCCAACGTACTTGGCACCATGAAAATACCAGCGCCAACCATGTTACCGACAACGAAAGCTGTGAGTACCCAAAAGCCCCATTTTTTTTGTTGCATAGAAAATACCTCCAAAGTTAGTATAACCAAGTCAAGCGAGGAGATATGTATGTCTTCTTAGTAGAGAAGAGAAGTCCCAAACAAAACAAAAAAAGCACGTAATTTGCCGCTACATGCTTTCTATCTTATAAGAAACCCACGACATACCTCTCGATAGCTCTCCACAAACGAAACGTTTGTGACAGTTCTGCACTTATTAAATGCAGACCCAGCAAGTGTGCATGGTGGACACAACTTACTTCGGCAACCATTCCTTTCTCATTCCTTCATCAATGCCACTACATCTCCGGAAATGATACTCTTAATGATTGCAACCTCTACCTCACCGAGATACGAATGAGGATTTAAATATTAAATTAACGTATTTAAGAGTAACAAATGAATTTTTATACGTCAATGGATATAGTAATAATCAGATTATAGAGAAGAGTTTGTGATTAAAAGTATGAGGGATTATTATGTAATATCGAATTTTCATAATATAATAAATGTTATTAGCGCTAGATGATTGAAAAGGGGATGAAGTATATGTCTGTATGTCATAAAAATTCAGTAATAGGTGTGTTAGATTCGGGAGTTGGGGGATTAACAGTTGCGAGCGAAATTATAAGACAATTGCCTAAAGAGAGCATTTATTATATTGGTGATAATGAGCGTTGTCCGTATGGGCCAAGAAGTGTAGAAGAGGTACAATCTTTCGTATTTGAAATGGTTGAGTTCCTCAAACATTTTCCGTTAAAAGCTCTAGTTGTAGCATGTAATACTGCTGCAGCTGCTGCATTGGCTGCGTTGCAAGAAGTACTTTCTATTCCGGTTATTGGCGTTATACATCCGGGAGCAAGAGCGGCTATTAAAGTGACGAAGAAAGGGAAAATCGGAGTAATTGGAACTGTAGGTACGATAAAATCTAATATGTACGAAAAAGCATTGCATGAGCTTGATACATATTTGAAAGTGCATAGTCAAGCGTGCCCGACCTTAGCTACAGTTGTAGAAAATCAATTAGAAGATACAGCATATGTAACGCAGCAAGTGAAACAAGCTTTACTGCCATTAACGGAAGAAGATATAGATACGTTAATTCTGGGGTGTACGCATTATCCACTTTTAGAGTCCTATATTAAAAAGGAACTAGGAGAGGATGTAACGATTATTAGTTCTGCAGAAGAAACAGCGATAGAGTTAAGCACAATTTTACAGCACAAAGGAATTCTGGCTGACAATCTGAAGCCGAAGCATCGATTTTTTACAACGGGCTCTGCCTTATCATTTGAACATATTGCTGAGCGTTGGCTAGGATATCACATTTCTGTAGAATGTGTGGATTTACCCGTAAAGAATGCTCGCATCTGTAATTAGACTGTATGAAAGTACTTTTTGTTCAATAAATTAGGTTAGTTGCATAAGAAGGAAAAAATGCACTTTTAATTGAAAGGATTAAGGTCATTTCAATTAAAGGGGAGATTGGATTATGGAATTATCAAGGTCTCAATTATTTGCTTTAGAGTATATTTCAAAATATGCAGAGAACGAAAAACGTGAGGCTAAAGCAACAATTAATCATATACTTAACATGTGTAATATTACAGATGAAATATTTGAAGAAGCTGTCGCTAACTTAAAATCTCATGCAAGGATCGCTTTACACTTTCATCCAGACAGACTCGATTCGAGTATGAAAAGTGTTGCTGAAGCATTGTTTGAGCAAGGAATATATAAAAGTCAGTTTGAAACATTGCTATCTAACGGAAGTGTGTCTGCTTATCCGGGTGGTGAACGTGACCTTTGGGAACAGAGAATATTTGGAGGCGCATATCAATTGGAAGGCGTAACGAATAATCAACGGCCAAAGTATGGGGCGCTAAATTTGATGTTACATCCAGATGGGCCTGCCCCGCGCTTTGGATCCTGTTATTTTCTCTTATCTCCAAAAGTTTCTTATCGCTCTACATATACGTATTTAGATTCGCATCAAGATCCAAAAGAAAAGGGGACTTATGAGGAGTTTGATATGATTCTAGCTGCTCTTTTGGAAGAAACATTCGTAAGAGAGTGTGCAATTGGTGAAGGGAATTTGACTCCAACAAGATTAGTTAATCATTTACTGGCTAACCTGGAAAGGTCGTTTATAGATTTAGTAAACAAAGAGTCAGCCCGTAACCTTAATCATTATATTGAAGCACAGGTTCATGGAGATATTTCTCTTAAAGAAGACGTGGAAGCTCTTGTTGTAGATCCTTCATTTAAAGGTACGGATGTAGGAAGAAAATTAGAAGGGATTTGCCTGAATTATTCTATTGATTTGTATTGGCACATGGGATTTGTACTTACGGTAGACGAAATTCCAATGGATTTTAGAGGTTCAAAAATGCCATCTTTAGCAAGACGCATTGCACAGAATCATTGTATCGATGCAAATATAATTGGTTCTGCTGTAGCGGATTTGAAACGCAATCCATTATCTTGGCGTGATCGTGGAACTTATGAAGAAGTGCTTCAGGAATTAAAATTATTATGGCATGTTTTAGTTCGATTTGGAAAACCAAATCGGAAGTAGAACGAAATACTCCGTTTTTGGGAAGTATCTATATAGAAAAGAAGCTGATCTAATTTTAGATCAGCTTCTTTGTATAAGATTAAACTAAGTTTAATACAGTTACTTTTTCACGTGTCATAGACTCAAGGCTCTTACGAATACCTTGTGCGCCCATGCCTGAACCTTTTACACCGATGAATGGGAAGTGGTCAGGGCCGCGCTCTGTGCGTCCGTTAATTTGAACAGAACCAGTTTCGATTTTGTTAGCAATTGCAAATGCTTTGTTAATGTCTTTAGTGAAGACACTAGCTTGCAAGCCGAATTCTGATTTGTTAGCAATTTCAATTGCTTGTTCATCTGAAGAAACGCGGATGATTGGAAGGATTGGGCCGAATGGCTCTTCCCAAGCAACTTTCATTTCTTCTGTTACGTGGTCGATTAATGTTGGGTAAATTAAGTTACGCTCACGTTTGTTACCGATAACGATCGTAGCACCTTTTTCTACAGCGTCGTCAACTAAACCTTGAACGAAATCAGCAGACTTATCGTCGATTAATGGAACGATTGTGCTGTCTTGTTCTGGAGATCCAATTGATAGTTTAGCTACTTGCTCTTGTAATAAACCAATAAGCTCGTCCGCTACGTTTTCGTGTACAAGTACACGCTTAATAGCTGTACAACGTTGACCAGAGTAAGAGAATGCACCGCTTACGATATGGTTTGCAGCATCTTGTAAGTCAGCATCTTCACGAACGATACCAGGATCTTTACCACCAAGTTCTAATACAAGTGGAATCATGGAAGCTTTTTTCGCTAAATGTTTACCTGTGTTTGTACCACCTGTGAACGATACCATATTGATGCCTTCGTGTTCTACTAAGTAGTCACCAATTACAGAACCGCGTCCTGTAGCTACGTTTACTAGGCCTTTTGGAAGACCAGCTTTATGAAGTGCTTCAACCATTTTAATACCGCTAATTGCACCTTGAGTTGCTGGTTTGAAAATAACAGCGTTACCCATAATTAATGCTGGTGCAAGTTTTGCAGCAGATAAATTTACTGGGTAGTTAAACGGTGCGATTGCTAATACAACACCAAGTGGTGCGCGTTGGATAATCGCAAGTTTAGATTTTGTACCGCCCGGGAAGCTATCGCCCATCATGCTTTCTCCGTGCATATGTAAAGCTTCTTCGATTGTGTAACGAATGAAGTCAGCTGTACGAACAACTTCTTTCTTCGCATCTTTATATCCTTTACCGACTTCTTTCATAATGATATCGGCAATTTCATCCTGCATATTTACGAGCTCATCAGCCCATTTATATAAATATTTTGCGCGATCTTGTAGAGAAGCTTCTGCCCATGATTTTTGAGCTTCTTTTGCAGATGCAATTGCTTCATCTACTTCTCCGCGAGTAATTGCTTGTACTTGTCCAATTACTTCGTGTAAGTATGGAGATGGAATTTCGATTGTTTCTCCTGAAGAGCTTTCTCTCCATTCTCCATTTAAATAAAATTTGTACGTATTGCTAGTTGTCATGATTAGTCCTCCTAAAATAGCAACTTGTAAGAGTGAGTATAAGGTGATTGTAGGGGGTTTGATAACATTTTTCAAATGAAATGTTTGTGAAAACGATTTCTTATTCCTTTTTTCTTTTGTATGCCCTTTCTTGCAGAACATTCTCTTATTTCGAAATGATACATCATATATTTTTATTCCATGTGTAAAAAAATAATTGACAGAATACTCAATAAAGTTGTAAGATTATAAATGGAAAATAAATGAAGGGGGTGTGCGTAATGATTGTAATCGTAAATGTAATGGGCTTAGCTCTGTTAAATGGCAGAAAACATTTATATCATTACGCAACCCGTGCGGATATATAGGGCATCTTTGTCTTATAAGAAGCGTACGTTGCGTATATCGTAACGTACGCTTCTTATGCATTTTTGTGCATATCGTCAAGCGGCGGTATGCTTTTTTTTGTTTATTTTCCATGCTACTATATAAAACTTTGGAAGGTGGAAAAATGTGATGAGATTGTATGGGTTACGAAATGTAAATGTGATGGGTCTGGATAGTGGATAAAGAAATGAGAGGTAAACGAGAACGAGAAGGGAGAGATTACATTGTTTTCAGTATTGCTAAAGTTAAAGTGGTTTTTTAGGGAGCACTGGAAGAGATATAGTATCGCTATTGGAGCTCTTTTAATTGTAAATATAGTTGAAGTCATTCCCCCGAAAGTGTTAGGGGTTACGATAGATAATATAAAAACAGGAACGTTATCAAACGAAGCTATTATACAGTCTATTCTTATTTTAATTGGGGTTACGATAGTTGGATATGGCCTCACTTTCGTATGGCAACATCAATTGTTTGGCGGTGCATTCGTACTTGAGAAGACGATGCGCTCTAAATTCATGGGGCATTTACTTAAGATGACGCCGACTTTTTATCAAAAAAATCGTACTGGCGATTTAATGGCGAGAGCGACAAATGATTTAAAGGCAATCGCTATGACAGCTGGTTTCGGTATATTAACGCTCGTAGATTCGAGTTTATATATGCTTACAATTGTCTTTATGATGGGATTTACAATTAGTTGGGAGCTTACATTTGCGGCACTTATACCGCTTCCGATTATGGCGTATGCGATGAATATATATGGAAAGAAATTGCATGAAAGATTTACAGTTGCGCAAGATGCGTTCGGTGATATGAACGATAAAGTACTTGAATCAATTGCTGGTGTGCGCGTTATTCGTGCATACGTACAAGAGAACGCAGATCAGGAAAGATTTCATCTTTTAGGAGATGACGTCTACGAAAAAAATATGAAGGTAGCTAGAATTGATGCATTATTCCAGCCAACTGTGAAAATGCTTGTCGGACTTAGTTATTTAATTGGTTTAGTGTATGGCGCATATCTTGTATTCCAATCAAAGGTGACACTTGGTGAACTTGTTTCATTTAATGTGTATTTAGGAATGATGATTTGGCCGATGTTTGCAATTGGTGAATTAATCAATGTTATGCAAAGAGGAAATGCGTCACTCGACCGTGTAAATGAAACGTTAGCGTATGAACCAGATGTAAAGGATCCGAAACATCCAAAGCTTGTACAAGAGCCGGATTATATTCAGTTTGATGACGTTACCTTTTCATATCCTTCATCAACTGAAACAAATTTAAAAAAGGTTTCGTTTACATTAAAACAAGGGGAAACGCTTGGGGTGGTTGGAAAAACAGGAAGCGGAAAAACGACGCTCGTACGTCAGCTCCTTCGTCAATATCCGCTTGGAGATGGGGATATTGCAGTCTCTGATGTGACGTTAGATAAAATAACGAATGAAAATGTACTCGGGTGGATTGGATATGTACCGCAGGAACATATTTTATTCTCAAAAACAGCGAGGGAAAATATTTTATTCGGAAATCGAGAAGCGACGGAAGAAGAACTCGAGAAAGCAATTGAAATTGCGGCGTTTAAAAAAGATTTAGAGTTTTTACCAGAAGGATTAGAGACGCTTGTCGGAGAGAAGGGTGTTTCTTTATCGGGAGGGCAAAAGCAAAGGATTTCGATTGCGCGAGCTGTTATTCAAAACCCAGAAATATTAATTTTGGACGATTCTTTATCAGCTGTTGATGCTCGTACGGAAGCAGCGATCATTGAAAATATAAGAACAGAAAGAAGCGGAAAGACGACAATTATTACGACGCATCGTTTATCGGCTGTACAACATGCGGATTGGATTCTCGTTATGGATGAAGGAGAAGTAATGGAAGAAGGTACGCATGATCAGCTTATCCAAAAGGGGGGCTGGTATGCGGAGCAGTTTGAAAGACAACAAGGTGAAAGTGAAAGTGCGGATAGTGGGGTGAAAATATGAGCGTTTCAAAACGATTGTTTCAATATGCGATGAAAGTGAAAGGAACGATTTTTGCAGCGATGCTAATGTTATTTATTTTTGTCATCGCAGAGCTTGCTGGTCCTTTCGTCGCGAAAACGATGATTGACGATCATATCGTCGGGATAGAGAAACCTTGGTATGAAACAGAAAAGAGTGACGAGGCTGTTTCGTATAATGGCGCCTTTTATAAGCGGAGCGATCGCTTCCAGGAAGGTGAGAAAAAAGGAAAAGAAGTACGCGTGATGCAAGTCGGTTTTCAATATTATTTTGTACCGAATAAAGTAAATGTGGAAGGGTCACGGACTGTAAAAGGTGATATGATTACCGTTCAAAATGGTAAGGCGGTGCAAGTGTATAAAGCGAAAGCATTGACGAAAGAAGAAGTGTTTGCGTTTTATAAACCAGAAATAAACCGTTTACTCCTACTTGGTGGTGGCTATTTTGCTTTATTAGTAGTCGTTTCATTATTTGCATACGGAAAGCAGTTTTTCTTACAGAAAGCAGCGAACAAAATTATTCAAATTATGAGGGAAGATGTCTTTTCTCATATTCAAACGTTGCCGATTCGTTATTTTGATCATTTACCGGCGGGGAAAATTGTTTCGCGCGTGACGAATGATACAGAGGCTATTCGTGATTTATATGTAACGGTGCTGGCAACATTCGTTTCTAGTATCATCTATATTATTGGGATATTCGCTGCACTATTTTTACTTGATGTAAAATTGGCGACGTTATGTTTACTCATCATCCCAATTTTAATTGTTTGGGCTATTTTATATAGAAAGTACGCGTCTGTATACAATCATAAAATGCGTTCGCGTTTATCTGATATTAACGGAACAGTGAATGAATCCATTCAAGGGATGCCAATTATTCAAGCGTTCCGTCAAGAGCGCGAAACGAAAAAAGAGTTTGAAGAATTAAATGGCGATTATTTTAAGTATCAAAATAAAATTTTGAATTTAAATGCAGCAACTTCTCATAATTTAGTATCCGTATTAAGAAATATCGCTTTCACAGGTGTGATCTGGTATTTTGGTGGTGCTTCATTAAGTGCTACAGGCGTCATTTCTCTAGGGATACTGTATGCGTTCGTTGATTATTTAACACGATTATTCTCACCGATTACAAATATGGTGAATCAGCTTGCTAACTTAGAACAGTCGCGTGTTGCGTCAGAACGTGTTTTTGAATTGTTAGAGGAAAAAGGGGAAGCAGTAGAAGAAGAACGTATGCCTCGCTTACAAGGAAATGTGAAGTTTGATAATGTGTCGTTTTCTTATAATGGAAAAGATGAAGTGTTAAAAAATATTTCTTTTGAAGCGAAACAAGGCGAGACCGTGGCACTTGTCGGTCATACTGGATCGGGGAAAAGTTCCATTATGAATGTACTCTTTCAGTTTTACGAGTTTGAAAAAGGAAAGCTTACGATTGACGGTCACGATGTAAAAGAGATGCCGAAACAAGCAACTCGTGAACATATGGGAATCGTACTGCAAGATCCGTTTTTATTTAGCGGAACAGTAGCATCTAATGTAAGTTTAGAAAATGAAAACATTTCAAAAGATCGCATCGTAAAAGCATTACGTGATGTTGGTGCGGAAAGATTTGCGAACAATATAAATGAAGAAATTACAGAAAAGGGAAGCACACTTTCCACTGGAGAACGCCAGCTTATATCGTTTGCTAGGGCGCTTGCTTTTGACCCAGCCATTTTAATTTTAGATGAAGCGACATCTAGTATCGATACAGAAACAGAAGCGATGATTCAACAAGCGCTAGAAGTTGTGAAAAAAGGAAGAACGACATTTATTATTGCTCACCGACTTTCAACAATTAAAAGCGCAGATCAAATTATTGTGCTTGATAGAGGAACCATTTTAGAAAAAGGTTCTCATGACGAACTAATGAAAAAGCGTGGACGTTATTACGATATGTACAAAACGCAAATGGAAGGGAACCAGAGTGCTTAATAGGTATGGTGGAGAACTTGTGATTTTCACAAGTTCTTTTTTTAGTGAATCAGGGCAATTAAATAAGAAGTATTATTTTACCTTTCGTACAATAAATGCTATATTAAAAAATGTTACTTATTTTTTGTATGTAGCGTTATTTTACTCTTTTGTTTGATTATGAAGAAAAAGGATAAACTAAATAAGAACATTTTCATTGAAAAATTGTTCAAGATTGCATACAATCAATATAGTTTTTAAATTCCTATCAGAATACTTGGAGGATTACTATCATGAAGAAATTATTTTCAGTGCTTGCAGTAACTACATTAGCGATTGGGATTGTAGCCGGCTGCGGTAAAGAAGAGAAAAAAGATACAGCTAGTCAAGACGCGTTACAAAAGATTAAACAAAGCGGTGAACTTGTAATTGGTACAGAAGGTACATACCCACCATTTACGTTCCACGATTCAAGCAATAAATTAACTGGATTCGACGTTGAATTAGCAGAAGAAGTTTCAAAACGTTTAGGAGTAAAACCTGTATTTAAAGAAACACAATGGGATAGCTTACTTGCTGGTTTAGATGCAAAACGTTTCGATATGGTTGCGAATGAAGTTGGTATTCGTGAAGATCGTCAAAAGAAATATGACTTCTCTAAACCATACGTTTCATCTTCAGCGGTATTAGTTATTGCAAAAGATAAAGATAAACCTGCTACATTTGCTGATGTAAAAGGATTAAAAGCAGCACAATCTTTAACAAGTAACTATGCAGATATTGCTAAGAAAAACGGTGCAGAAATTACGAATGTAGAAGGCTTTAGCCAAGCGGCAGAATTATTAAACACTGGCCGCGTTGATTTCACAATTAATGATAAATTATCAGTGTTAAACTATTTAGAAACGAAAAAAGATGCAAAAATTAAAATTGTAGATACAGAAAAAGAAGCGTCACAAAGTGGATTCTTATTCCGTAAAGGTAGCGATAAGCTAGTACAAGAAGTAGATAAAGCGTTAGAAGATATGAAAAAAGATGGTACGTATGACAAAATAGCGAAAAAATGGTTCGGTGAAAATGTATCTAAGTAGTGCATTGGTTTCAGATCGATTGTCTACTTGGATGGATATTATGCAGTCTTCCTTCATGCCTATGCTGAAGGAAGCTGTTTTTACGACAATTCCATTAACGCTTATTACATTTATTATCGGGATTATACTTGCGACGTTAACGGCGCTTGCACGTATTTCAGGTAGTCGTATTTTACAATGGATTGCTCGTATCTATGTATCTATCATTCGCGGAACGCCACTTCTTGTACAGTTATTTATTATTTTCTATGGTCTTCCAACTCTTAATGTTGAGGTTGAGCCATATACAGCAGCAGTTATTGGATTTTCGTTAAATGTCGGTGCGTATGCATCTGAAATTATTCGTGCTTCTATCCTTTCAATTCCGAAAGGGCAGTGGGAAGCTGCTTATACAATTGGGATGACATACCCACAAGCGTTAAAACGTGTTATTTTACCGCAAGCAACGCGCGTATCAATCCCGCCGCTTTCGAATACATTTATTAGCTTAGTGAAAGATACTTCATTAGCATCGTTAATTTTAGTAACAGAAATGTTCCGAAAAGCACAGGAAATTGCGGCAATGAACTACGAATTTTTAATTGTTTATTTTGAAGCAGGTCTTATTTATTGGGTTATTTGTTTCTTATTATCAATCGTACAACAGATGTTAGAAAAGCGTTCAGAACGCTACACATTAAAATAATCCTTTTACAAAAGGAGTTTTTGTTTTTATGATTTCAATTCAGCACTTACAAAAAAGTTTCGGAGATAATACCGTACTAAAGCATATAGATTTAACAGTTGAGAAGGGCGAAGTTGTTGTTATTATTGGGCCGTCTGGATCTGGTAAAACGACATTCTTACGTTGTCTCAATGTATTAGAAACGCCAAACGCTGGTAATATTCGTATCGGTAATAAAGAGCTTAACTTCTCTCAAAAAGTAACGAAGAAAGATATTGTCAATCTTCGTACGCAAACAGGTATGGTATTCCAGCACCATAATCTATTTCCGCATTTAACAGCACTTCAAAATGTAATGGAAGGGCTCGTTACAGTGAAAAAGATGGGGAAAGAAGAAGCGAAGAAAAAAGCAAACTATTTCCTTGAAAAAGTTGGTCTTGCGGATAAAGTGGATTTATATCCGTTCCAATTATCAGGCGGACAACAACAGCGCGTTGGAATTGCTCGCGCGCTGGCGATGGAGCCGGAAGTGTTACTATTTGATGAGCCGACGTCAGCACTTGACCCTGAACTCGTTCAAGAAGTTCTGAAAGTAATGAAAGAACTTGCTAAAGAAGGTATGACGATGGTCATTGTAACGCACGAAATGCGTTTTGCACATCAAATTGCGAACCGTGTTATTTTCATGGATGGCGGTGTCGTTGTCGAACAGGGTACACCAGAAGAAGTATTTACAAATCCAAAAGAAGAACGTACGAAGAAGTTTTTACAAATGTTGCAATAAATTAAGGAAGGTCTCAAGGCATATGCCTTGAGACCTTTTTGCCATATATATTTATTTGTGGAATCCGCCAAGGCTTTGCTCAGCCATTGCAACTAGACGTTTTGTAATTTCGCCACCAACAGAACCGTTAGCACGAGCTGTAGAATCTGCTCCTAATTGTACACCAAATTCTTGAGCGATTTCGTACTTCATTTGGTCGATTGCAGCTGTTGCTCCTGGTACTACTAATTGATTTGAAGAATTTTGGTTTGCCATAGGAATATATCCTCCTTAGAGTTATAAAAATTTTTTTGGTTGGACTAGCTGGAGTTGAACCAGATTATCGCCCCGTTTGGCGCTAATCCATCGGTAATTAAGTTTGTACTCATAGTATGGATGTTACCTAGAAAGATATACGAAATAATAATTTGTAAATTTTGTAAAAAAATCTTAGTGATTTCGTAAAGTATGAAATAAGAGTAATCGTTGTATTTTTTAGAAAGAAGGCTAAACTAAGAGCGATATGAAATATATTTTTCTTTTTGTATCCTGCTATTTTGAGGTAAATGTAAGTAAGAACGGGGCAAGCCGCTCCTATACGTAGCTAGATACAATTATATGGAGGAATCGTGATGGGAATTTGCCCGCTTTGCAACGCATTAGAATCACAAACATATTCTTGTCAAAATTGCCAAGGTATACTCCAAGATTATGGGAAGGCTGTAGATTACATAGACGATTATAGTGCGTATATGGACCAAGAATTATTGAGTGCAGTAGATGGATTAACACATAATAATTCAAATGAATATTGCAATCATATTTTTTATTGCGGAGTATGTAACGTGGAAACAGAGGTTGTCGTAAAACTTGTGTAAATAGAAAACTTCCACCTTATGAATGAGGTGGAAGTTTTTGTTTTTGTATTTGTGAGTGAATCATAGGGGATGGGATATGCTCGTTGTTTGAGGAGGTCTCTGATTTTATTTGAGACATTTTTTCTTTTGTATCGCGCAAAGAATGTTCAGTTAAGTAGATGGCATATTCGTAAAATAATTGGCGCGTTAGTTCACTTTGTTCTTTTAACTTGGCATCTTGGAATACAGTTCGCCCTGGTTTAGAGTTTGCTTCAAAGAGCCATGGGTTTTCCTGTGTGTCTAAACCGATATCAAAACCGATTTCTCCGATATTTCCGGTTACTTGTTCATCAAGCGCGTAACTAATTTGTAAGGCGGTATGTTTTAACTTATTTTCAATTTGAACTTGTTTCGTTGAATCTGGAAAAAGTTCTTGAAGTAATTTTGTATCACCGCCGCTATTTACATGCGTTGTTAAGCTACCTTTTCCAGCGATTTTTGCCACGATTGCACTGACCATCCATTGACCAAAATGATTTTTATTTGTATGAATGCGGAAATCAACAGGTTGCCCATCGAAGCGAAGCAAGGAAATACCTTGTTGTACGATAAACTTTTTTAAATCATGTCCTTTTAGCACATGGTTCAGAAGCGTTTCTAATGATTGGTACTTTCTTAGTTTATTTTCTTCATTTTCGCGATAACGACAGTAGTAGCAATTCTCTGCTTGAGAATAAAATAGTTGATGAATATTTCTTCCGAAGCTGCCGTGAATGGGTTTCATGTAAATCGATTTATACGTACCGAGAAATCGTTCTACTTGTTCGAAGTGTTGAAATGTTTCTGTATTTGGTAAGAATGGCATGATTGAATCGTCTTTCATAAGAAGCTGGTGCACTTCCCATTTATTAAAAAAACCTGGATTAAACCACGGAATAGCATAGTCATGCTCTAATTTTCTTTTTGCTCTTACGATCGGTTTATAATTTTCGGCTTTCCGATTTGGTAATCGATCGTAAATGACATTCGGTAAAGGGACTTTTTTCTTTATCCACTTTTCCTCTTGAAAGAAATATCCTTCAATTGTTTCGTCTTCCCAGTCTATATGTTGCACACCAAAAACGAATACAAATGGTCGCAAGGTGAATGGTGGCGTTAGTAACTCGCCAAGAGAAGTGGAACGGTTCCCTAAAGGATTAGACGCGTCATCGTTAAAACCAGTTGTGAAAATCCCAATTAATGGTCCGAAAATAATCGTTTGGTTTTGTGTGAATGCATGGATAGTAGTGGAATGAGGAAGTAAAAGTTTCTCTGCAATTTGTTTTCCAATAATGATTTCACGAGTAAAGGAATAATGAATTTTTACATCTTCACTTGCAACATGGCGTAGGCCGAAGGAAAGGGATGTAATTGGTGGTGTGATGGAAAAAATATAAGGTAAAGTAATACTATTTGGATGCTCATCTGAAATGTTTAATGTATATATGTGCTCTTTCAAAATAGACTTACCTCCTTTCATTATGGTGTAAAGCGACTAAATTGTAATGGCCCGTGATATATTTTTTCGGCTAATGAATCACTATGACGAATGTAATGTTCGTACGGGGGAATCGTGTTGACATACATAAGCCAAATTGCCCCTTTTTGATCCATAATAGTGGAAAGCTCTAGCTCGAATAACGAAGAATAAGATTGATCTAGTGTTTGAAACACTTCATTTATAATGTCTTGTAAAGCGTCCTGTAATAATTGTACACCGGTACTAGATAGTACGTATTTAATTTTTGAAAATGCATGCAGCGAGGAATCATCGGTTGCCGAAAGTAAAAGTTGATTCGGAAATGAACTTTTTTGTATAAACTGACCGATAACGTTCCACTTCTGTTCTTTATTCTTTTGTAAAATGGTCCGAATATGAAGTGGGTATGTTAATTGATTAGGTGGTTGCAGCATTGTATGGGTGATGTAACGTGCTGATCGTATATGAGATTTGTACCAAGATATAAATTCATCTGTCCGTTTCATTTGAGTAGAAGTATGATAGGCATCATTTATTGTATCAACATGAAACGTTTTATTTTTATAAACGACCCGGTACAGACTTTCATTGGAATGCGTGTTAGTAGGACGTATAATAATATCTTTTGTTTTTAATAACAGTTTGAAAACATTGTGGATCGTTGCTATTTCAAATTTTGGTATATAAGGTAATAATTTTTTATTCGTGAGAAATACATCATGTAGTTTGCTGAAGTCAATAAGTGTGTTATTTAAAAAGGTAGTGGAAGGACGTTTGTGTAATGAGTGAATAATTGATTTTGCTTTTTCGAAGTCCGTTTCCTCGTTAAAAGAAGAACGATCGTATATATAAGAAGGAATAGGGAATGTTTGCTCTTTCCATTTTCCTGTATCTGTATCATAAATCAGACCAGAAATGAGATCTGTTTTAGGATCAATACCAAATGGCGTAAACTGTGCAACGACATTATGATAAAGCCGAGCTCGTTTAGCGATTTCGGTGTAATATGTTTGCTCATAATGAGGCTGAGAAGTTAAAATACCGAGAACCAACGAAATCACTCCTTTACTAACAAGATGTTGGCATAATAGGCGAAGCTATATATTGCAAATACGTTTTTATACCATTATACTTTTGTCCGTATGATGATATGCTATGGTTTTGGAGAAGCGAAAGGTTGATTGTAATGAATATATGGTTAAGTATGTTGACGACGACAGGGCTCGGAGCGATTATTGGAGGATTTACAAATCATTTAGCAATAAAAATGTTATTTCGTCCTCATCGCCCTATGTATATTGGGAAGTTTCAAGTGCCATTTACACCAGGATTAATTCCGAAACGCCGCGATGAGCTTGCTGTTCAATTAGGGAAAATGGTTGTTGAGCATTTGTTAACGCCAGAAGGAATCGGAAAGAAGTTAACAAATGAAGAGTTTCAAAAAAGTTTAATTCGCTGGGCACAAGTAGAAGTGGAAAAAGTAATTACGAATGAACAGTCACTGCGACAGATGTTAGAAAAATGGGAGTTAGCGCATGTAGAAAAAGAGGCAATCGGGAAAATTGAACATGTGATTACAGAAAAGATTCAGGCATTTTTAGCAGAGTACTATACATATACATGGGAACAAGCTTTACCTCATTCTGTACATGAAAGAATAGAGAATACGATCCCAAATGTTTCGGCGTTTATTTTAGAGCGAGGGATTCAATTTTTTGAAAGTGAAGAAGGGAAAGCTCGTCTTTCAAAAATGATTGATGATTTCTTTGCTTCTAGAGGAACATTGCTTAACTTAGTTGGAATGTTTTTAGGGAATGTAAGTGTAGTGGATCGTGTGCAGCCAGAAGTTATTAAGTTTTTAGGTCAAGATGGCACAAAGCAGCTTTTAACTGACGTACTGCAAAAAGAGTGGGAGAAGTTAAAAGGAAGAGATGTAAAAGAATTAGAAAAGTTTGTAGAGAAAGAAATGATTGTAAGCTCTGTGCTGTCAGCAGTTAAAGTAGAGGAAACAGTGAGTAAGTTTTTAAATCAATCTGTTCAGCAAGTATGTGAACCAGTTCGAGAAACAATCATGGAAAAGGTAGTCCCAAGTGTAGTAACGAAAGGTTTGAAGTGGGGAGCAGAAAACGTAGAAAGTATATTAAGTAATCTCCACCTCGCGGAAATTGTCCAGCAAGAAGTATCCACATTTTCAACGGAGAGACTAGAGGATTTAGTTCTGTCCATTACAAAAAATGAACTAAAAATGATTACGTATTTAGGAGCATTATTAGGCGGAATGATCGGACTCGTGCAAGGACTGTTATTGTTGTTTCTTAGATAATAAGATGAGTACATAGAAATAAAAGTGAAATTTCTTCACATCTCTTGCATAGTTTGATATGGTAAGAAGAGGTGCGTATGTAAATGCACGTAAAAGGCAGTGCGAGAGAAAAGCGCTAGCCTTCTAAAGGAGGAAAAATAAAATGACAAAAAACATTCATGATGTAGCATATGAATTACAAAAAGCAATCGCTGAAAACGATGACTTCAAAACGTTAAAAGAGAGCTACGCAGCAGTTCAAGCTGATGCAGCTTCAAAGAACTTATTCGATGAGTTCCGTACAATGCAACTTAGCCTACAACAAAAAATGATGCAAGGTCAAGAAATCACTGAAGAAGACAACCAACAAGCACAAGAAGTTGTAGTTCGCATTCAACAAGATGCTAAAATTACAAAGTTAATGGAAACTGAGCAACGCTTAAACGTTGTAATCGGCGACGTTAACAAAATTATCATGAAGCCACTTGAAGAATTATATAGTGCGCAACAACAAGCGTAATGAGAGAAGACGCCCTAGTATAGGGGCGTCTTTTTCAGTGACAATAAAGGTATTTAATTTTAGTATAAGAAATGTAATAGCCACCTACTAAAATTAACTTGTAGGTGGTTTTAAAGTTATTTAAGACTAAATTTAATTGTTGTAGCCTTTAATTTATAAAAATAATAAAGTTGGTTAATTCTTTTTCAACTAATGCCGCTTATTGAAAAAAAGTAGCTTGCTCCATTTACTAAATTTTCATCCTGTTTTACATAGCTTAATCTGCCTCAACATCTTTTTCACCTAAATTTTGAACAAATCTTAATAGATAACCATCAGGGTCCATAATTAAAAATTCTTTTTGTCCCTTTAATTTAGTATCAGCTCTATACCAATTCTCTTGAATATCAAATTTAATTGGATACTCGTTCTTTTTCAAACTATCATATAGTGAATCAATATCATTTATGATAATTTGAAAATTGATTCCTCTTCCGTAGGGATAAGATAACTCCCCAGTACTCCAATGACCATTTACTTCTTCAATCATAATCTGGCAGTCATTTAAAGACAGTAAAGCAAACTTATCCTCTGGTCTTTGATATTCAATTTTAAATAGGAGAATTTCCGAATAGAAATTTAAACTTTTCTCCATATCTGAAACTGATAGCTCTGGTATTAATGCATTGAGTTTGTGCAAAAATGCTGCCTCCTTTGCTTAAGTTATTGATTATTATAACACTCACTATAAATTCTTCTTCTATTAAACTACTTCGTTAGTTCTATAAGAAGTAAACAACTTTATTATCTCTACACACGTCTTTTTTGTTTGTTATTTTTTATTTCTTGAAATACTCAGTCTCAATCTTCTTCTCCTTCAAAAACTTTTCAATTTCTTTTTGCTTTCTACCATTAACTTTCTCAAAGCGTTTTGTAAAAGAAAAATCAGTTTTGAATAAGTTACCATCTTGAGCGAATTTTTCTATTTCCTGATCTAATTCTACTGAAAGTGCTGTAGATGCTGAAATATAATTATGAATTTCCTTCGAAGGCTGTTTGTAATCAGCAGGAATCGTATTGTTACTAATAAAATAATGGAAGTTCGCATCGTTTTGTTGAGCTAAATCTATTAGTTTTTGTAATTTCTCTCGATCGGATTTAGTAATCTTCTCGTCAGACATGGCTGACGAAAGTGGAACGATGTTTTCGTATAACTCTCCGCTATAATCTAAATAAGTTTTTATATTTTGTTTCATTTCGTCTTCGTTAATCGTTTCATTCTTTTTTGAGGAAGTGAATATAGTTTCCGGAATTTTAATCGTAACATCTTTAATAGATTGTACATCATCTTCTTCCTTAGGTTGTGAACTGTTTGAACAAGCTGGTAGTAATAAAACTGTAAGTAGCATGAGTACGTATAAAATATACTTTTTCATATTAATCTCCTTTTACATTCAGTAGTGTCTTTGTAAAATAGCCACATTCCATTTCAAATACTTTACTAAAGTTGCGTATAGATGTTTTACCATTTGGTAAGATATGACGGATATGAGTAAACCACTGCAAAAAGCGATGAACACATTATAAACATCGGAATAGCTAATTTGATGAAACCCTTTAAAAAATCCTAACCCTATTAATAAAATAGGTGAAATGATTAATAATGGAGTGACAATGATCAGTGCTAGAAGAATAGGTAATAAAAAGAGTAGTACGAAAAAGGCGATAAAGATAAAGGCAAAGTTTAAAACACTTAAGCTCATAACAGAAAATAGTGCGGTTATCATATTTTTAAAGCTTCGTTTTTTGTCAGCATTGCTTATTGCATAGGAAACAGTAAGTTCTTTCGCGATCGTTTTAGGGTTTCCTAGTTTTCTAGAAATTTCTCCTTCACATATTCCATCTTGTTTACCACTAATAAAATGAGTTTCGTACTCTGAAATAATATCTTTCTTTTCTGCATTAGGCATATTCCGCAGGGAAGAACTAAGTTGCTCCAAAAATTCATTTTTGTTCATAACAATCACTTTCCTTTATAAAATAATGAATGAAAGCTGAGAATCTTATCTTTCGAAAAGGGGATTCGAATTACAAAGTGCATTCCAATTAATGGGTATTCCATTATTTACAAATATATCATTTAGTATTATTCTTTGCAAGGTACTGTTATTTATTTAATACTGTGATGAGATGGAAATTTTTTCAGTTTTTTTTAGAGGATATAAAAATATTATTTTAGGATAAATAAAGGGTTGTAAGCGCATTCTTTAATCGGTGTCAAAAAACTGTCAAATTCATATTGTTGGAAAAATAATGTATTTGTAATATAATGATAAACAATACTTCACCACGTTAATTAACTAGGTGAAGTTTAAAATCTTTATTACACACATTATGAAATAAAGGAATGATTAGTTTTGAGTACAGGTGTAAAAGCAAACGACGTGAAGACAAAAACAAAAGGAGCAGATCTTGTTGTTGATTGTTTAATTAAACAAGGTGTTACACATGTTTTCGGTATTCCAGGAGCGAAGATTGACTCTGTATTTGATGTACTGCAAGAAAGAGGACCAGAGTTAATTGTTTGTCGTCATGAACAAAATGCAGCATTTATGGCAGCTGCGATTGGTAGATTAACAGGAAAACCGGGCGTATGTCTTGTAACTTCAGGACCAGGGACATCAAATTTAGCGACAGGTCTTGTTACTGCGAATGCGGAGAGTGATCCCGTTGTTGCTTTAGCTGGTGCAGTTCCGCGTACAGATCGATTAAAACGTACGCACCAATCTATGGATAATGCTGCACTATTCGAACCAATCACAAAATATAGCGTAGAAGTAGAGCATCCTGATAATGTGCCAGAAGCATTATCAAATGCATTTCGAAGTGCGACTTCCACAAATCCAGGCGCTACTTTAGTAAGTCTTCCGCAAGACGTTATGACTGCGGAAACGACTGTAGAGTCTATCGGTGCGCTTTCTAAGCCACAGCTTGGAATCGCTCCCACACATGATATTACATACGTAGTAGAAAAAATAAAAGCAGCGAAATTGCCGGTTATTTTACTCGGTATGAGAGCAAGCACAAATGAAGTGACGAAAGCTGTTCGTGAATTAATTGCGGATACAGAACTTCCTGTCGTTGAAACATATCAAGCAGCTGGTGCGATTTCACGTGAATTAGAAGATCATTTCTTCGGCCGCGTTGGATTATTCCGTAACCAACCAGGTGATATTTTACTAGAAGAAGCGGACCTTGTTATTTCTATCGGTTATGACCCAATTGAGTATGATCCGAAATTCTGGAATAAACTTGGGGACAGAACAATTATTCATCTTGATGACCATCAAGCAGATATCGATCATGATTACCAACCAGAGCGTGAATTAATTGGTGATATTGCTTTAACAGTAAATAGCATCGCAGAAAAATTACCGAAACTTGTGTTAAGTACGAAATCAGAAGCAGTATTAGAACGATTACGCGCGAAATTATCAGAACAAGCAGAAGTTCCAAATCGTCCTTCAGAAGGTGTTACGCATCCACTTCAAGTGATTCGTACACTTCGTTCTTTAATTAGTGACGATACAACCGTTACATGTGACATCGGTTCCCATTCTATTTGGATGGCGAGATGTTTCCGTTCTTATGAACCACGTAGATTATTATTTAGTAACGGTATGCAAACGTTAGGTGTTGCACTTCCTTGGGCAATCGCAGCTACTTTAGTAGAACCAGGTAAAAAAGTAGTTTCTGTATCAGGTGACGGTGGTTTCTTATTCTCAGCGATGGAGTTAGAAACGGCGGTACGTTTAAATTCTCCAATCGTCCATCTCGTTTGGAGAGACGGCACATATGATATGGTTGCATTCCAACAAATGATGAAATACGGCAGAACATCAGCTACAGAGTTTGGCGATGTTGATCTTGTGAAATATGCGGAAAGTTTCGGGGCGTTAGGTCTTCGTGTTAACACGCCTGATGAATTAGAAGGGGTATTAAAATCCGCATTAGCAGCAGATGGTCCTGTCATTATTGATATTCCAATTGACTATCGTGACAACATTAAATTAAGCGAAAAATTATTACCAAACCAATTAAACTAATGGAGGCAGATTTGAGATGACCGTTGCGCAATTAATTGATATTGATGCAAAAAAAACGAAAACGAGTAATGAAGTATATCAAACATCTACAATGCTTGCGCTATTAGATGGTATATATGATGGTGTGATTAGCTTTGAAGAATTGAAAGAACGTGGTGATTTCGGTATCGGCACATTTGATCAGTTAGATGGTGAAATGATTGCGTTTGATAACGAATTTTATCATTTACGTTCAGACGGTTCAGCAGAAAAAGTAGAGCCAGAAGAAACAACACCATTTGCGACTGTAACGCTTTTTGAAAAAGAAATGAGTTATACGATAGAGCGTCCGATGAATCGCGAAGAAGTGGAAGCATTATTACATGAATTAATGCCGAGTAAAAACTTATTTTATGCGATTCGAATGGATGGTACGTTCCGTGAAGTAAGAACGAGAACGGTTCCAAGACAAGAAAAACCGTATACACCGCTCGTTGAAGTGACGAAATCACAACCAATCTTCTCATTTGAAAATACAGAAGGTACGCTTGCTGGATTTTGGACGCCAGATTATGCGCAAGGTATTGGTGTAGCTGGATTCCATTTACATTACATTGATGATGAAAGAAGCGGAGGCGGACATGTTTTCGACTATGTTGTTGAAAACTGTACGATCCAAATTTGTCAAAAAGCTCATATGCATTTAGCACTTCCAGAAACAGCTGATTTTATGGCGGCTGAATTATCTAGAGAAAATTTAGAGGATAATATTGCGACTGCGGAAGGTGCGGAGTAAAAAGGGAGAGACTGTTCCATTTTGGAACAGTCTTCTTTTATGAATATTTTTTGTTGAATCATTTATTTCTTTGAAACAAACGGATGTCCCTCATAATAAAAACGCCAAGGATAATGTACAGCTTCTTCTGCATAGTCGATATTAATACGAGGACCTGCTGTTATTTTATATTGTGATGATATGTGTTTTTCTTCGGGGACGAGTTCAATATGTAATGTGTCACTTTGTAGGGATACACCTCGTTCTTCTAACGTAATGCCGAGGGCACGGCATAGTTTGCCAGGTCCGTTCGTTAAATTTTTATACTGCGCCTTTGTAATTTCGGTTTTGTTGTAGCGCGCTAGTTTTATTTCTTCGATTCCATCTACCGGTTCAAGAGCTCGAATGAGCACTCCTTGCGGGGTGCCAACTGGCGCTGTAATGACGTTAAAACAATGATACATACCGTAAATTAAATATACGTAAGCATGTCCCGGTACACCAAACATGACTTCTGTGCGATCCGTCCGTCTGCCGCCATAACTATGTGCGGCCTTATCATCGGGACCTTTATATGCCTCTACTTCAACAATGATTCCGCTTCGCTTTATTCCGTTTACAATATGAACAAGTTTCTGTCCGAGTAATTTCTTTGCGACTTCTAACGTATCGCCTTCATAAAAGGAAGGAGGTGCCTGCATTGTACTATCTCCTTTACTGAGTGTATATGTATATAGTAAACCAAATTTTCAGTAGAAATTCTAACTCGTTCTATTTGCTACATTTATTTCATAAATTATGGATAGAGTACAACAGCGAAGAGGGGGAGTGCGACATGATTTATCGCTTACTAGCTCTTAACATAGATGGGACACTACTATACAACAACGGAAAAATTGCAAAAGGATTAAGAGAAACAATTGAATTTGTGAAAAGAAAAGACGTATACGTTACATTATTTACGAGCCGTAATTTTCAGTCTGCTCATAAAGTAGCAAAGGCGTTAAAATTAGATTCTATATTAGTGACACACGGTGGTGCTTTCATTTCAGCAACGTTAGATAAGCCGTACGTTCAAAGAAGGTTATCGGAAGAGAAGACATTTAATATTGTGCAAGTATTAGAGCATTTTGATTGTAACGTCCGCATCTCTCATGAACGGTTTTCAATCGGAAATCGCGAAAGAAATACACCAAACTTAATTGCACGTACTGTGTTATCGAGTGCAGATCCGTTATTTTATCCAGTTCAATTTGTAGATTCATTAGGTGATGCGCTTCGTGATCATCCGGTAGCGGCGCCAAAAATTGATGTGCTTTTCCAAACAAAAGGTGAAAAAGAACGAGGGCTCAATACATTAAGAAAAGCGTTTCAAGATTTAGAGTATGTTGAGTGTGATTCAAAACGAATAGAAATTTTGCCGCAAAATGTATCGAAATTACGTGGATTACAATTGCTTGGAGAGCATTTAAATATTTCGTTAAACGAAATGGTTGCGATTGGAGATAGCATGGAAGATTTAGAGGTCATTGAAAATGTGGGTCTCGGGGTAGCGATGGGGAACGCACCTGTAGAGGTAAAACAAGCAGCCGATTGGATTACACGTTCAAATAGTGAGAACGGCGTAGAGTATATGATTAAAGAACATTTCCGCAAGCAATTCCCGCTTCCGTTTTTGAAGAATCATAAAAATACACCGAAACGATAAAGGAAAAACGTAGCTTTTGGCTACGTTTTTTTGTTGTACTGATTAAAACGTATAATAACGTTTTAGATTATGAATTGTTTATGAAATCTATACAATTTACTTGAATACTCTGGGAAATTATTGTAAAGTGAATGATGTTGCCAAAATAGTTACACCATATGAAATATTCTCCAGATTAATTTTGTTGAGCTCCATATGAAAAAAACACTCCCGCATGATAGTTTCGTTCACGTATTATTTCAAAAATGTATTGTAGTAATTTTATTAATTAGTTGTAGAGTTTCTTTGGTTTATTTAAATGGATTATTTTAAGTTAATGTGAGTAAGGATTGGTACATATGAAAAGTACTTCTTTTCATAAATTTAGGAATTATAAAAGGGGGAATGAATTTTTTGAGGAAATCATTTAATCAAAAAATCAAAAAGTTAAGTAGTAGTTTTATAGTCGTGTTACTAGTATGTATGAATTTTTTAATCCATTTACCATATAAAGCAGAGGCAGCTACAACAGAATTAAAAGGTTTAGGTGATGTATCTTATTACAATGCAATCATTTTTGGAGATCATAGTGCAACGAGTGCGGATATTGAGGGTGCGATGGCTATTCAAAAAAATATGAATGCATCAAGTTATACAGTCTTAGCGGCTGCAACGGGAGCACATAACTTAGCTGGAGCAACATGGGTAGATGAAGGGTATCCATCATTATTACTAGGCGGTCAATTTACGAAAGCGGGAGAAGGACAAGTAATTATTCAAGATGGAACAGTGGCGATGACAAAAGACGGAGATCCAGATGGTGCAATGAAAACGTCATATGACCGTATCTCTTATAAAGAGCAAGCGGAGATTGATGCTAAGTTTAAAGAATTTAGAAAAGACGTTGATGGTGTAATTGGGGATGCAAGTAAACTACAGACTGATAAGCCAAAACCTAATATGAGCTTTGGAATCGGTGAAGATGTAAACAACCCTAATATTTATGTCTCTTCAGGCCAAACGGGAAAGAAAGCATTTGATGTAACAGACGTTTTTCTTCCGAATGTAGAGAATAAAGACTTTATTGTTATTTATTCAGATGCAGAAGAAGTGAGTTTTGGTAGCGGTGCAATTTTGTATGATACAAGAAATACTGGGATGGCGACGGATTTAATTAATACATCTCAAGCATACGACCCTAATTCATCTTTTACTGAGTTAGCTAGTAAGGTAATTTGGGTATTTCCTAATGCTACAAAGATAACAACTAAAGGTTATGGTGTAGTAGGTAGTGTGTTTGCACCTAATGCAGTTGTAGAAACAAAAGGTGGTTCTATTAATGGACAAGCCTATGTTGGAGGATTACACCAAAGAGATGGATTTGAGGTTCATAACTTTAAATTTAACTGGCCAAAGTGGAAAAAGCCAGCAGCTGAAAAAGGAAATTTACAAATTAAAAAAGTTGATGAAAACGATGAAAACATTGTTTTAAAAGACGCAAAATTTGATGTTATAGATAAAGAGAATAATGTTGTAGATACGGTTACAACAAACGAAAAGGGTATTGCGGAAGTTAAAGATTTACCATTTGGTGATTATTTTGTAAAAGAAATTAGTGCACCAGAAGGATATATAAAAGTTGATACACCAGTAAAAGTAACAATTGATAATACAAACATAATTGAATTTGTTATGAAGAATACGAAAAAAGTAGAAAATGGTCAATTTAAATTATTGAAAAAAGATAGTGAATCTGGTCAACTTCTACCAGGTGCAAAATTTGATGTTATAGATAAAGATGGGAACGTTGTCGAAACAATTATTACAGATGATAAAGGTGAAGCTTTATCAAAACAACTTCCAGTTGGAACATATACATTAAAAGAAGTTGAAGCACCGAAAGGATATGAATTATCATCTAGTTCAGTTTCTGTTGATGTAGGGGTTAATAAAGTAGTAACTGTAGATGTGGTGAATAAAAAGATCCCCGAAAAAGTAACAGGTCAATTTGAAATTGTGAAAGTAGATGCTCAAGACAAAACGAAAGTATTATCAGATGCAGAAT
>NZ_MACG01000074.1 GCF_001884035.1 Bacillus tropicus | reverse complement strand
CAGTACCAGGATATGAATCAAAAGTAAGTGGTACTGACATCACAAATACAAAAGTAGGCGAAACAAAAGTAGAAGGAACAAAAACGTGGAACGATAATAACGCAACAGATCGTCCAAGCACAATCAAAGTAGACTTACTACAAAACGGTAAAGTAGTAGATACAAAAGAAGTAACAGTAGAAACAAACTGGAAGTATACGTTTGAAAAACTCCA
>NZ_MACG01000073.1 GCF_001884035.1 Bacillus tropicus | reverse complement strand
CTCTTGTATTCGTATTCTATATAAATCACGTATAAAATCATCACTTATTTTTTCAATTTTAGGCAATAACATTTCCGAATAATTAAATAACATTTTGTATTCTCTAGATTCGTACAGAGTGTAGAACGTGATTATATCAAGCATTATTTTAGCCTCATCAGATTTAACTGTACGGTGCTTCTTCCGCTCATTTAATTCTTCTAACAGAGATTTATCACTTAAAAATCGTTTTAACCTGATTAGTACCATTTCGTATACAAATGCCCATTCTTTCGTTAATGTGTTATTTGAATTAAACCCTTTTTGCACTGCTATACGTAACAACTCAAAGTCTCCTATAGCATTTGCATATTCCATAGCAATTCTGATATTCTTCTTACCATTCATCTTTTTACAGAATTCCCTAACCATAAAAGTCAATTCGACATTGTCTTCATACAAATCTTTCACTAACTTAATCATATTTAAAAAATTAAGTTCACTTTTACCAGATAAGTTTTTTGAAAAAGCAGGTCCACTGATTCCGAGATGTTTAGCAACGTCTTCTTGGCTTTTTCTTTGAAAATCAATTTCATCAATGATTTTAGCTAACCAATATTTCATTTTGCTCCTCCTTACCGGAACAAAAAGACACGTAACCCCAATTTGTTACATATAAAGGAAAACGTGTCACTCTCAATCTAAGATGTGTTATAATATGTATGTACAAGATCCGCGACAATGTTCCCTAGGCACTTAGGGGGCAGTGTAAGAGTGTTACCAGCACTACTTACACCGTGGGTCTTTTTTCACGTCCGTTTATTTTGTTATTTTCATTTTATCACATTTTTTCCAAAATTCAGTCGTGTGGTTATCAGAAAAATGTTGAGAAAGTTTTAAAATCGCTATATATCAACATCCACCGTATGAAATAAAAATGAAAATATATAACGAGAATGAAACGTATGAAGACCTCACATGCATATTTTACCACAATGCAGAACTTTTGTTCTATATATTTTATTAATGTTGTTCTAAACAACATTTCAACATATTTTGTTTAATTTATAATCGTTTTATCTAAATATATACAATACCGCACCCATTTTCGATTATAATTGTCGAAGATTAAAGGGGGCGGTGTAACCATTGCTAGGAGAACAATTAGTATACTTGCGTAAAAAACAAGGATTCACACAAACCGATATTGCTCATCGGTTGAATGTCGCTCGCTCTACCTATACGAATTGGGAAGCTGGACGAGCTGAGCCCGACCTTAAAACACTAATAGAGATTGCTAATATTTATAATGTATCACTAGACAATTTAGTCGGAAGGCAATATCGTATGCCACCTCAGTTCGAAGTTATTTTAGACCAAATTTCTGATTTAGACACAGAACCACAAAAGAAAGCGCTAAACCTCTTAGTGGAATATACATACTTGGTGAAAAAGTATTTTATGTAGGCTTCACACTCCTTATTTTAACGCATAAACACCTTTAAACATCAAGATAATATGAATCTCTATTGAAGATTCTAAAACGAAACACAGAGCGTTGCAGCGCTCAATATTTCAAATTAAAGATATTGTATTTGAATCCATAATAAAAGAAATCATTTCCAAAATAAAGAGGTAAAATTTTACAGAATTTTACCAATCCTACCAAGAGGGCCGGTTAGCTCTCTTTTAAATAACAAAAAGAAGAGATATGTTAATCTCTTCTTTTTGTTTCATTATTAATAAATAATTAATAATTAATAAGTTCAATGACAAGGTATTATCTCACCAGTCTGTCCATCCGCGAAATCTCCAATGCATCTAGCTTGTTGAGTATCTGCTTTGGAATCAAATGAATACACCCCAAATACTCCAACTACTCCTAATAACCCTGCTAGTACTAAATTTCGAATCTTTTTCATCAATAATTCCTCCTTTAGAGATATTCAATTAATAAGATTCTCCATTTTTTTACTATTCCCTCTTTTTAAATCATATTTTTTCTATAAATTTAATAAGAATTTATTTAGCTCTCTTTTTTTATTCTCATTCGACAGAATATGACAAAATAGTTGTAACCATTTCTGTTATGATAATCTCGGAAATCTTACATTTTACATAATTGGAGAGATCATAATGAAAAGAACAACTGAATTTGTATTAGGTCTTATTGGTGGTATTTTTGGTATTATTTGTGCGTTTATCGCTTTAATGATCGGTGGAATGGGCGCTGCTTTCGAAGCTGATGGAGCAAATACGATTATCGGATTAGGTTGGGGTGCTGTAGGCCTTTCAACTTTAGGAATTGTTGGTTCTGTTATGGTAAAAAGTAAAGCTAAAGTTGGCGGTATCATGATGACTGTTGCTGCTATTGGTGGATTTATTTGCATATCTGCAGTTTACTTATTACCAGGTATTTTATTATTGATTGGTGGATTAATGGGGATCTTCCGTAAAGATAAAGCTTCTGTATCTGCTTAATCATACGTTATGTTAATCAAAATTAGAGGGCAAAGCTCTCTTTTTTTGTATATTCTAAATATCTTGTACTCAAATACTGGTAATTTTGATACTATTTTATTATAAAAATCTAATATATAAGGGGAGAAATACGGGTGGAAGTTGAAAAGAAATCAAAGGTTTGGGAGTATATCGGGTGGGGGAGCTTCATTTTAGTCGGTTCTTTCTTATTTTTTTGTGCTTTGATATTAGTATTTGGTGATCCGAAAACTAAATACCAAGCTCAAGAAGTTACAGCCCTAGGGCATGAAGTTAAAGATGCTGAAAAAGATTCAAAAAAAGAATATTCGATTGGCGAGACTATTAAATTAGGTGATCACAGACTAACTGTAACCGAAGTTAAAAAATCTCCTGGTGGAGAATTCGATAAACCAAGACAAGGGCATGAATACATATTGGTAGCAGTAAACATCTATAATGGTGGAAAAGAGGATATCTCATACAATACGCTTGACTTCGAAATGAGAAATAGCCAAGGGAATATCACTAGACCGACCTTATCAATGATTAATCAAAATACCGCACTTAATTCTGGCCAATTGGCGCCCAAAGGACAAGTGGCAGGAACTATTGTATTTGAACAACCTGTCGGTGAGAAATTAAAATTACAATTCACACCTAATTTCTGGAGTAAGAAAAAGATCATCATTAATCTTTAAAATAAAAAAAGCACAGGGAAAGGGAATCCCATGTGCAATAATAACTTAGGTAATTCCAATATAACATAATACCACTAATACATGTTGATTTTATTTTATTCAAATACTCAAATGTTTGTTAGGATGGTAAAAAATATGTGGATGGATTCCTAATACATATCATTAAAATGGTTCGAGGCGGAGGGAGGCACCTTTGGGTGTCTTTTTTACTTCAAATTGAATGGTGATATGATAGATGAAGAATTTAATAAGTATAAAGAGGTTATGGATAAGGTAGTGAAGTAAGCAACGGCACTCAAATGAGTGCTTTTATTTATGAACTAATACACAAAAGGAGATCGAACAGTGAAACTGACTTTATTTACAATATCTAATGAACAAATTAAAGAACAATTGAGCAAGTTACAAACGAAGGTTGAGTCACTAGAAAACACAAAAGAATTACAGGATAAAGTAATATCAATGCAAGATCACCAAATTTCATTTTTAAATGACTCCATTGCTAATATGTGGCAACCTATTGCGATTGTAGCTGGGATAGCAGCTTTGGTTATTACAGGTGCCTTTGCTTACGTATCCATTCTACATCATCAAGCTAAAAGAAAGAGAGAAGAAGTAGAAAGGCTTATTCAAGATTCTCATTCTATAACGACGATTGCGCAAGAAAAAATTGATGAAATACGTATACAACAACAAACTATCCAAAATTTAGCAAGTTCTATAGGCGACAAACAAAAAATTGATATGAGACTTAATCATATCAAGATAATACTAGAAACAATAAATAATTCTCAAACTAATATTATAGAAAAATACAACTCAGACGGATACAAATTAAGCGAAGAAAAAAGTCATAAATTACAGGGGTATATTTTAAATCAACGAAGATTAATGGCTCAATTTAACCTACTTTACGCAAAAATTGCTCAAATAATTATAGATAACACTGATATTAATGAAGAAATTGAAAATAAAATATCAACACTTTACACAGAAACTTCCAATGTAATGGAAGAATATTTCAAATTTGCAGACACGTTATAAAATATAGATTTTGTTCACTTTTACGATACATTTATGAAACATTCATATGTTACGTTATATAAGTCCTTTTTTGAATCATTTTCATTCTGTCAAAAAGTCCTGGTCCCCTCTAGGGCTTTTTGCGTTTAAATAAAGAGGTAACGTACTTCTCAATGACTTACATTACTTAACATGGTAAAATAATATTGGATTGGCGTCCAATACAAATTATTAAAATTAAAGTGGTTCAAGTCGGAGAAAGGCACCTTTGGGTGTCTTTTCTTTATGATTTTACACAAATAAAAAAGCCCCAATTATCGAGGCTTTTTTGTAAAGATATTACCTTTTCCAACCTTCGTATTCACCAAAATAGCCAGAACATCCAACTTTTTGATGAGAACCTTTAAAGTACCATTTAATACCTGAACTATCTGTGTATGAATTAGCGAAGATGTTATTAGGATGATAAATTAGTTGATAATGCTTACCACTTGCATCTTGAGTGACCAGTGAATTTCCACAGGTTGTAAGTGTTGCACTTGCTGTATTCTCTGTACTCGCTGATGCCGATCCAATTCCTCCAGTCAATGCAATACCTGTCGCTAAAGCTCCAACCACTAATTTCTTGAACATAATAAATCCCCCTTAATATTTTTTATAACTCGCACCTTAAATGTATCACTTTTGTAATTTTTGTAAATATTTTGAATTTGTAGAAATATTTATTTGAATCTTATCAATATTGGTAATTCATTTTATCAAATGGAAAATAGAGGGAGTTATGATGATATGTAACAATGCATGTTCATTCAGTAAAAAATCGTGATAAAATCTAAGAACCTGTTCTTTTTTCAGTTATACTGGAAACCTTACTTCTTATTTACCCAATTGGGAGGCGCTATAAAGCGTCTTTTTTTATTTTCAAAAGGACCTGCTCAATACATCCTCAAAAACATAAGGTAAAGTGAACCCATTAAATTACATGAAATGAACCCTAGTTTTACCCTCTGATCTAAAGGAGGAACTATTGTTATGGGATATGGTGGTACTTGCGGTGAAGGCTGCGGCTTTGCTGGAGGATTTGCTTTATTAGTTGTACTCTTTATACTATTAATCATTATCGGATGCAGTTGCTTCTGCTAAAAACTATTAGAAAAGGCACCTTAGAGTGTCTTTTCTTTATTACATAATATCAAATTATGCTCTCGTTTTTTCAAAACTTTATGCAATTATACATAGTTGTATAAAATACACCAAATAAATATTACATGTAGTAAAATATAAATTGTGGATACATTCTATAAAGCAGATTCTTTTGAAAGGCGTAACATATCGATTATTACAGAAGGTGTGGCGTCACTCTAATACTGATCTCAAATCTCTTGTATTTTGTAAACTAACAATCTGATGTATATAGACGATTCTGTTTTATAGGATGTGTTTACACGTATAACAAAGGGATAATACGGATAAATTTATACAAAATGAATATGGTTCAAGTCGGAGGGAGGCACCTTAGGGTGTCTTTTCTTTATGCATAAAAAAGCCTTATCTTCCTATAAAAAGATAAGGCCTTTATATACTACCTATTATCCGATTCATCGGTTTTATTATAAACACATTTAGCTTCTCCAAAAAGACCGCCGGTGTCCCATTCGCCACCATAATGAGCACACTTCAAAGGGGTACGATCGTTTCTCATACTTGGATTTGAAGGTGGTTCATTGCCATTATTTACAATACTACCAACAATAAATATCCCTCCGATTACAAATACCACAGCAACGATTAAGAGTGTTTTTCCATTAGGACCGGTAACAATGTCATTTACAACTTCTTTTGCTTCTTGCTGAGTTTCACCTTTTGAAAATAATGAAAGAATAATAGAGATTATAAATATGAAAAATAACACTATTATAAATACCATTACTTATGTACCTCCCTAATGCGTGCTATTAATTTCCTTATACGTTTTAAACTAAGATATCTGAAATCATAATGTTAATAAATAAATCCCCCCGATTAAAAGTGCCGCAGCAAAGACTAATATTATTATTCCATCAGGACTATTAAGAATTTCTTTTAAATTTTTTTTTGCTATTTGCTTAGTTTCTCCACTTGAAAAGAGATAAACAATGGAATAGAGAATTAGTAAGAAAAATGCCGAAACTACCTCTAACATGGCTTATGTACCTCCTAATATATATGTACCTTTAGTTAACCAATAATTGCCTTATACATTATATCAGCTAGGGTACATGGAAGTATAACAAATTATTTTTATAATTTAATGTATTAATTGGGCCGGCATTTATACAGGATAGTTCAATTCGGAGGAAGGCACCTTTAGGTGTCTTTTCTTTATGCATCAAAAAAACACGTCCAATTAACTTTTAAACGTGTTTTTCGGTGAAATGATATTTAATATAATCTATCCCTAAACTAACTAACGGAATAATTATCGCCAAACTTAACGCATAAACCATCGTTTTACAACATTAAGGCCCAATACCAGTTACTCTAGTATTGAACCTTATATTTTTATTCTTTAAATTTATTGGTATTTTAATGGATCATTCTTATCGTATGTACCATTTTTCTTATCTTCTTTTATTTTTTCTTCTCTTTCTTTCTGATGTTCTTCATAAGTTTGCCATTCATTTTCTTTTCTTGAATCATCATCATTTGGTAGAACGCCTGCAATATATATATTAGTTAAAGGTGTATCTTCAGCCTTTTCTTCCATAAAATTACATTTATAAACATAACCATTTTCATCTAAGACATAGTATCCAGTAGTAACCATGCTTCCTTTATGGTTATCTTTCTTAAACGCATAAACTAGTTTGTTATCAGGCGTTTTGCTTTCAGATTTCTCTAATTCATATTCCTCATGTTTTGCGTTTTTAGGCATAAGATACTCTTTTAATGCCATTTCTAATTCTGCAACACTTAAACGTCCTTCTGCATTTGATTTAGGGGCTATAAAAGTTTTATCTGTTAATTGTTTTTTCAGCTTTTCTTTATCAGTATTTGATGATGATTTTTGCATGTTGTTATTATCATTAGTAGCTTTATTATTATTGTTTTGTGCTCCACCATGCACTGGTTTGTATTGGCTCTCAACATTTATAATCAATTTATTAATTGCTTTTTGCCATTGAGATAAACTCTTTCCATCTTTTTCTTCTACATAATCTTTTTTCGCCTGATTAAAATCATACTCTTTAAGATTTTCATTAATTGGTAAATTATAAGAAACTTTATCACCATTAATTGCAATAGTTTTATACTGCAGTTGTCCTGTTGTATGATCATATACTTGAAGATATAAATTGTTCACTCGTTTTTGAGTTTCAATTTTTTCATTAATTCGATTATACCTATTCTTTAATACTTTAGCTCTTTTACTAACATCTTTTACTTGTTTATTTATCTCATCATCTTTTGTAAGCATATATGGATCTGAATTCCGAATATATGAATCTAATTCATCTTCAAGTTTATAAAAACCATATTCTACTATATACTCTTTAAGGAATCCAGTATCTTTATTTTCATATGAATCCATTGAGTCCTCTAAAACCTTTATTCTAGTATTACCCAAAAATTCTTGAGCTTCAGCTACAAGCTCTCTTTCTTTAGTATTTTTGTCATTAATATACATACCCGTAAAAATAATAAGTATTAAAACCACAAATATTGATGAAAATACAATAAGTTTCTTAGTAAACGAGAATTTCTTCTTCTTTTCATAATCCTTTTGTTCCTTTGTGCTTTTCTCAGTTGTATCTGATTCTAACTTTTCACTTTGAACAAAAACTTTTCCACAATCACCACAAAACTTATTACCATCATCATTGGCATTACCACAGTTAGGACAATATTTCATAAAACACCCTCCATATAATTTAGCTACTATGCCTAAACATAGCATTTAAAGTTTATTTTAAGTGTTAAAACAAACCTTAATATACAAATACTACCACGTTATTAATAAAGACAAGAGTTTTCAGAAATGTAAATAATAACAAAATTTCACGTACTATATCCGATGTGTAAAACCAAATTTCGCAATAAATCCTATTCTCCCATCTATCCCCTTATCCTCTAACCAAATAAGTTGTAAATCTCTTATTTATTCCTCTATCTTAGTAAGTCATTCCCCCAGGAGTTAAACAATCTCAAGTTTTTCATCTTTTCTTCGTAATTAAGCTTGACTGAAGGTCTTGAAGGTTTTTATCATGTGGAAACGATTAAGGAATACGGCTGGAAGGCAGATTTATCCCCTACTTTGAAAGATCACAAAAAAAGTAATCAATCAAAATAGATGGATAAGCGTCTTGTTTTCGCCATGCGGTCACTTATAAGGTATCCGTATGTATAGACCCTGTTCACTCAGCGATTTTCACCGCATACATCCTTTTTCTATGGCTTGTCCTTGTAATATCGTCCCTACACGACAAACTGAATGTACTCCCTAGCACCATAATGCTAACGATAACCACCCGAACCTTTTAGAGAATCGTCCCTGGGCAAGTTCTCGCCCTCCCTCACCAGAAGAACAGGATTCCAATGAGGGGTGCTGTTTTTGTAGGCGCATACTCTGTACCCCCTGCACGACCAACAGCTAGCCACGCACGTAACACGTTCCTCCTATATGTATAGCAGCACGGAATTACGGCTTATCAGTTTTTATTTACGTGGTATCAGGCAATTCCACGCGAACCAAAACAAAAAGGCATCTCCAATTCCTAAATGGCCTGTAGATCCACAAGACTTCTAGGTTTAGAGATGCCCGTTATATATCTTTTGACTACAAAAAATACAATTCTAGCATTTACTAGTTGAATTTTAGTCAAACAATGATAAAATGGGTATATCAAAGAAGCCTCGTGAAAAGGCATAGTTGTTTAAGGTTAGTGGTGGTACACTTCTTAAACGTTAACACTGTGGGTAAATACAGTTCATTTCTAGACAAGTGGTGGTACACTTGCTAGAGTAAGTCATTCCCGCTAAAGGTTGGTAGCCGTTAGCATATGGGAGTGGCTTTTTGTTTTGTGTTCATATTCAATTGTTTTTTATTTATCTCATAAGATCTTCATGATCTTCGTTTATGTAAAATATCAAATTGTGTTTTGTTTTGTAGAATGTTGCTTGTTGTTTATTACGTTACAACAAGCTTTTTTGTTTGTAAATACAGAAATGACAACTTAAACTTACGCATAAGTAGAAATGTATACCTACGAAAAAGTGTAAAAGTATACTTTTCTACCATACTTTTAAATTTGGTATACTCTTACTAACTTACGCATAAGTAGAAATGTATACTTATAACCCCGTATTTTAAAATCTTTCCTTCTTGAAAATTGCAATTAACCCTTTATTAACAGTATATAGAGAATTATCATACAAACTACGAAAAAGTGTAAAAGTATACTTTTACACTTTCAAAATCACTCATTCTATAAACTACGTATAAGTAGAAAAGTAGAAAAGTATACTAAAAAATCTTACGCTTTAGTATACTTTTCTACTCTTTCGATAAATTTGTTAAAAAAATATAAACTTTTCTTCGGTATACTGTTGCGAATATTGTAGGTAGATGTTACATTTTACTCAAAGGTATACTTATTCGGAGTTTTATGGAGGAATGTCGAAAATGACTAGACAAGCAACTACATACGTAATCGGTAACTTTAAAGGTGGAGTTGGAAAAACAAAAACAGCAACAATGTTAGCTTATGAAGCTGCAACTGTATTTAATGAGAAATGTCTATTAGTAGACATGGACCCTCAGGGTAATGCGACAAGAGTACTTGCTAAAACAGGTGATATTGAACAAATAGACAAGTCTATTACTGATGGATTTCTAAATCAAAATTTAGAGAATGAGATTATTCCAGTAATCGAGAATTTAGATATTGTTCCATCTAATACTTCATTTAGAAAGCTTTCAAAAATCCTCTTCGATATGTTCCCAGAGGATGAACTTGCACAAATTACATATTTAAAGAAGTTACTAGAACCATTAAAAGATAAATACGATCGTATCTACATTGATGTACCACCAACAATCAGTGACTACTCAGATAACGCTATGATAGCAGCTGATTATTGTATCATCGTTCTACAAACACAAGAGTTATCTTTAGAAGGCGCTCAAACATACATCGCTTATATGCAGTTCTTAGCAGAAACATATGATGCAGACCTACAAGTTTTAGGTATTATTCCAATGATGTTACACCAAGGAAAACGAGTAGATAATAAAGTATTACAACAAGCTCAGGAAATGTATGGTGGAAACGTTCTAGATACAATCGTGAGATATCAAGAACGCCTAAAAGTATATGATATCGAGGGGATTCATAAAAACGTTAACGTTAGCGGTAATATTGATATGTGGGATGAAAAAGCACATCAGCTATTCATCGATGTTCTGAGCGAACTTAATGAACATGAAAACTATTTCGCTACTATTAACGCTTAAGGAGGAAGTTCATAATGTCTAAAGCACCATTTCAACCTATAGTCACAAAACCTGGAAACACTTTGAATGACAAAGGTGTACAGATAAAAGGAACTAACGATTTTGGCCGTAATAGTGAGCCCGTTAAGAAGCAAGTTATTAAGCCTATTATCAATAAAGGAAAAGTAACAGCTCCTGAGAAGCCTGATCAACGTTTAGTTCCATCTAAAACAGCTAAAATTTCACCTGCTGTTTTATTAAAGCTAAATACACTTAAGCCATTTATAAAAGAACAAGAAAGCATGGATAAGGCATCGATTAATAGTATTATCGATATGCTTCTTGAAAGCTATGTAAATACAAAGTTAACAACCAGACAATCTGAAGGTTATAAAGGGATGTACAAACACCTTTATGAAATGTTGGAAAAGAAATAACAAGTGGAAAGTTTTAAATAGGAGTGGTACCTGTGGAAAATAAGAATAGTTCATTTGTAGTAACAGTTACGCCTATTACTGACAACTCGGATTTAAATACTAACTCAGAAAAGAAATTACAGGCGCCAGAGAAAAAGAAGTTTAAAAACCAAGAAGGAAGCATTAAAGTTCCTAATGAATCAAAAATAGAACTTGAAGCGCTAATGAAAATTACCAAAAAGAAATTCACTCATGAAATAATTGATCTACTTATAAATAATTATGTAGAAAAAGAATTAACTGCAGAACAGAAAATGAAATTTAAATTACTGACTGAAATATAAAAAAGAAGTATCCCTTTTTCTAATTAGGGGTACTTCTTTTTTATGAGGTACCTCCAGCATTTCAGAAAAAAACAACGCTAAGAGTATGCAAGATTTTATACGATTTTTCGGATAATCCAGTAACAAACAAGAGCCTTAAAACGGCGCCAGAATAGGAATGTATGAAAAAATGCATAGAGTCATAGAAAAATAAAAAGACGGATCCTTTGTGAGAGTAAGGATCCGTTTTTTTATTTGCTACCGATAATAGGACGTTATCTTAACTCTCTATGAATATACAAGAAAAACACGACACATCACTTTTTATAAATGGTATAATAAGGAAAAAGCGAGGTGAAAAACTACTGGAAGACTCTATGTTTGCGTTTCGAGTTGTTTTCAATGCACTAACATCATTCTTTTTCAACGGGGTCTGGGTCGTTTTGTTCTTCTTCTTGTTAAATAAAACGTATGAAAACAAAACTTTCAGAATAGCATCGAGTATTATTACTGCTGTTGTCTTAGTATTTTATTTGTTTTATTGCATTCGGAATAGCATGTAATGCCTTTCTTTGAATAAGGTAGGGAAATCCCCCAGTATCCAAGACTAAATTTTACCCATACATCATTTTTTTGGATCTAGCTCTTGAAGATAAAAACTATTTAATTTTCAAGGAACAGTTATTAACTTAAAACTTATTATACGAGGAGGGTGTATCATGAAAAAAATATGCTTTGTATTAATTGTCGACGCTGGTATAAATTATGGTTCAATATTTTCTCTACCATTTTTAAGGAATCAGGATGATTTGAAGGAATATTTCTCTAAGTATTATGATGTTTCAATTAATTATATTAGGGATAAAAACTCATTTGACTATTTGGTAGTTCCCAAACCGTGTCCACCTTTTGATAATGAAAATAATCTTCCAATAATTGAAGTACCAGCAATCTTATTTATGGAAAAGGATTTTGAAAAAATAAAGACTTATATAGACAATTATTTTTCTAATAACTCATAAAGAAAATAAAAGTACAGTGAAAAGAAGTCCGATAAAAAACGAGTGGCGTAGAATATTTCTATTAATCATTCGTTTTTCATTATATTTACATATATTTTTCAAAAGAGGATTATAGACGTTCTGAAAAAAATTAATTATAACAAGAACAGTGTTCGTACCCCAATAAGAGGGGGTTACTTTACTTCCAATAACAAATTTTATGTAAATAAGCTGTCCATATGGACAGCTTATTTATTACTTAGCGTGGTTTTTTCCGAAATGCTGAGGATTCCCCTTTATGTTAAAAATTCACTAATAAATACATCTTTCGACAAAGTAGAAAAGTGGAAATGTATACTTTTCTACTTTTACGTAGTTTCTTATAATCCCTCACCAAAACCTCCACCACTAGCTCATTTACATACCTATCGTTAATAGAAGACATTTAGCGATGGAATACCCATAAAAGAAAAGTTAATCACCTTAAAAATGGAATCTCAGTAACAAAATTGAACAATATTACATTTCTGTTATAATATAATACGACAAAAAACTTATTAGAAAACATCTTGGAGGATCGTGCATTGAAAAGACATTATAAAATTGGCGGAATTATTCTTGCTGCATCACTCTTCGTTAGCGGCTGTGGGAATGGAGAAAAAGCAGAAGAGAAAAAAAGGGAATCTTGGACAGAACATGAGCAAAGATTAGAAAAAGAACAAGCCGAAAAAGAAGCACAAAAAGAAGCAATTAATTTTGAAGTAGGCGAATACTCTTATAATCCAGAAACTAAAATGTTAACGGTAAATGTAAAAACAAATATGCCGGAAGGATCAAAAGCAAAAGGTGTTATCAAAGAGCCAGAAAAAGAATATATAGCAGTAATGTCAAAAGAGAGCACTGTTCATGATGGGAATTTTCATTTTGAATTTGGTGACCATGTATCCGAAACGTCAGGACGTGAAGTTGTTAAAAATGGAAACTATGATTTTAAAATGACTTTTACTGTTGATGCCGAAAACAAAGCTGCATTAGATGCATTCAAAGACTATGACAATTTCGAAAAAAACTATAAATCTAATGGGGAATTAGAAGAGATAGAAAATGGATTTAAAGTTAGAGGAATTAATGCTGGAAAAGTAAATATTGAAAATGCTCTATCAGCAGAAGAAGCTGAAAAAGCTGAAATTGAAGAAAAAAAGAAACTAGCGAAAGATCTTTCTTATCCTGAATTAAAGAAAAATCCGGATGGACACAAGGACGAATTAGTGAAATATACTGGTGAAATTGTTCAAATCATAGAAAGTGGCGGTTCAACTGATATTAGATTAGCTGTTACAAAAAGGTCATATGGATATAACACCAACGACATTGTTTATGTAACTTTCGATAAACCAACAGAATTTGTTGAAAAAGATATAGTTACAGTAACAGGAAACATAGAAGGAAGTTATTCTTATACATCACAAGCAGGTTGGAATATATCCGTACCATTAATGAAAGCTATTGATATAACGAAATAATCTATTAAAAAAAGCCCGGTTAATTTAGTCGGGCTTTTCCCTGTTCTATGATTCTAGGCGTTCCATTATATACTTAGTTCATTTTTATATTTTGTTACCAGAACCGCCACCACGGCTTTTTCTTCTCTTTCGCAGCAGCAACCTCATCGCGAAACTCCTGCATCATTCTCTTCGTTTCCTGCATCTCCCGCAATGTCTTCATAAGCGTCTCATCCCGCGCTTCTAATCGTTTTTCCACTCGTTCATTATGCGCTTCTACGGTCGCTTTGATTTCCTCGTTGCTTTGCTTCGCCTGCTCACTCAATCGCTTCTCCATCGCTAACATACTTTGATTCATTTCTCGCGCCATAACGCTGTACTGTTCCTGTAATTGCTGTTTAATGTGGAATGGCACTAAATCCGTTTCCCCAGTCTCTTCTTGAATCAGATCCGGATTAACTTTCTCTATTTGCTGCGCAATCATCTTCGCTGCCTTCTCTAGCGTCATACCGTCATGCTTACTTAGTTCAATTAGCTTCTCAATCACCATAATGTCACTGTCTGTGTACTGGCGTCTGCCACGATTATCTTTCTTTACTGCAAATCCTTCGCGTTGTAATACTTCCATGTACTTTCTAAGGGTGCTATCACTTATTCCTAGTCGTTTATATACTTCACTAGCAGAATAAACAATTTCGTCCGTCATAGCGTCACAACACCTCCTAGTGACAGTATTCCATGATGTTTAAGAAATTCCTGCAAAGAAAAAAGCCCTTATAAAGAGGCTTTTTTCTAATCGTTATTGTTTTGTTTATTTTCTAATTCCATAATTCTTCTTTCGAGCATTTCAATCTTTAAAATATTCATATCTTGTTTTTTCTTTTCATTAATAGTAGCCATCTTATTCTTTACTCCAACCAACATAAAAACCAATCCTAATGCCGAAACACTTAATCCTGTGCTTATTAAATTAAGTTTCGTTTCACCCAGATTTAGTATGAATTTTAAATTGGGAATATATATAATCCCCATAGCAGCAAGCATATAGAAAGCATAAATAATTATAGACAACATCCTACTTATCTGTTTTCCTTTATTAAGTTCATTAATAACATCAATTGTAGCAAAACAAAATCCTGATAATGAAACTCCTATAATTAATCCATGAGGGACGATTGCATCCTGAGTTATATAAAAAACACCTAAAAATGCTATTGATATCCCTATACAAATGGTAATACTTTCCACTTCGTAAATCCATCGGTCTCCCATGATTCCACCAGCCTATAAATATATATCTATTATTATACGACATTTTAAAAATATCCTACATACTATATTGCTTTTGCAATCTCAACAAGCAGTCTCATAAACAACGGAATCATTTGGACTACTATATACCCAATCCCTGCACGACTTATTAACGAGAATCCCCGTTCCTGGCTACCAACCATAATGAATAGACCGCCGCATAACGCTACAACGGATATGATAGAATCAGCAGTTAAAAAAGCCTGCAAATAAAAAAGAAGCTGTCCCATAAGCAGTGAAACCAATTTATGGGCAACTCCTTTAAATGCCCTATGCAAAGGAACCATTTAAATCATCTATAAGTAACTTTTACTATTTTCGTTTTCCAATCAAAACATTTATATGATAGCCATCCCTATAAAGTGTAACTTTGCGACCATCTAATTCTATTGTTCGAGAGCTCGCAGTAGGATTTTTCATGATATTGTACAGATAATCTCCTTTAGTTGGTAGGAGGTTTTTTAGGATTTTTTTCACAGGTTCGTTTAATACAGGATCATCACTAGAAATAAACATTTTATATGCTCTGTCATCGTCAGAAGAAAATTCAAAAGTCATAAGGTTATTATATGCTTTACCATCTTTATCATATCGGTAGTTATATTGGGTTTTTTCAAACCCAGAATCAATCAATATATTATGAATTGCTTTATAATTATGCTCATCCCCATCTTTCTGAGGAATAGACTCAGGAACAAAGTTAGGGTTTACAAAAATTGCATTATACATAAATTTTGCAAATTGTTCCCTTGTTACATTCATTTCTCCACCGTATTGATAGTTTCCAATTCCGTTTGTGACGCCATTACTATACAATGAACGAACAGAGTCTTTTGCCCAATGATTATTTGAAACATCATGGAAAAGGTCGTTTGTTTTTACAGCTAAATGAAAAGTATTTTGTAAGATAACAGCCATTTCATATCGAGTTAATGTATCATCGGGTCTAAATTTGTCAGTATTGTCCCCTTTCATGATTCCTGCTTGAACAACTGCTTTAATACTGTTTTCAAACATATGACCATGGATATCAGAGAAATTTTTGATTACAGATCCATTATTCTCTAGTTTTAGGTATCTTGAAATAATCGCAGATACTTGTCCACGAGTTACATTGTCTCCAAAACCAAATTTCCCGTTGCCATAACCACTAATTACCTTTTTATCAGCTAAGTAGTTAATAGGACTTTCAGACCAATGCCCACTTGGTACATCAGTGAACGCTGCAGTTTGTGCATGAGTATTCGTTGTGCCGAATAGCGTGGCGGTAATTAATCCCGTTACAAGTACATGTTTAAAATTCATTATAATTCCTCCTAAGTATATAAAACAACGGATATAACCATTTTTTATTATATTAATATATATAATTATACAAAAAACGTCAACGGCTTTCGTACTACGACGGATATGATAGTACCAGCAGTTAAAAAAGTCCTGTAAATAAAAAAACGACTCATACGAGTCAGTCTTTTAATCATTTGAACTACTATATAGCCGATTCCTGCCCTTGAAATTAAACTGAATTACCATTCCTGGCTACCAACCATGATGAATAGACCGCCGCATAACGCTACAACGGGCTATCCGTTAGGAACTGCTTTAATTAAGAAAGTAACTAGCGTAAAACCACTTTCTTGTATTCTATTTTATATTTTTGAAAAAACCTCTTCATAAAAGAACATACATTCGTATATAATAAGAACTAACGTTCTGTTATTTAGGGGGAATAACGGTGTATGACTATTCAATATTGCCAAATCGAATTGTTTTATGTGTAGATCTTCGTTCGTTCTATGCCAGCGTATCGTGCATCAAGATGGGATTAGACCCACTTCATACTAAATTAGCTGTAGTTGGTGATGTGAATAGGAGCGGTTCAATTGTTTTGGCTGCAACTCCACCATTAAAAGCATTAGGCGTTAAGAAAATGGCGAGATTGTATGAAATACCACGTCGTAAAGATATCCTTGTGGTAAACCCAATTATGAGTACTTACATTAAATGCTCTAATTTCATTACTAAGTTGGCTCTACAATACGTGCCAATTGAGGATTTCCACCAATATTCTATTGATGAGTTTTTTATGGATATTACGGATAGCATTCATTTATTTGCTAACGATCCATATGAATTTGCATTGAAATTCAAACGTGAGATATACGCAAAGACTCGAATCGAATGCACGATAGGGATTGGTCCAAATCCTTTAATGAGCAAGGTTGCCTTAGATGTGGAAGCAAAGAAAACGAAAGATTGCATAGCATACTGGAAGTACGAAGATGTACCCATAAAATTATGGCCAATACGACCGCTTAGTAAGTTTTGGGGGATTTCGGGTAAAACAGAAGCGAAGTTAAATCGAAAAGGAATCCATTCAATTGGAGACTTGGCACAATATCCACTCAAATATTTAAAACAGAGCTTTGGAGTCGTTGGCGAAGAATTACACTTACATAGCAACGGCATAGATTTTAGCCGTATATCAGAAAAATACGTTCCAGCAACAACTTCTATTGGTAAAAGCCAAATACTTATGCGTGATTACACCATAGAGGAATTTCCAATTATTCTACTGGAACATATCGAGGAAGTTTGTTATCGAATGCGAAGGCAAAACAAACTAGCTCAAACTATCCATTTTTCTATTGGTTATAGTAAAAATTACGCTGGCGGTTTCAGAAAAACGCACACTATGAACCGACCAACCAATTTAACAATGGATATTTATAAGATTTGTACATATTTTTTACATGAGTTTTATACTGGGGAGCCCATTAGATCCATCAATGTTTCTTTAACTAACTTAATCAATGAAGGCGAAGAACAAATCTCACTATTCGATAATGTAATACAACGAGAAAAAGAAATGCAACTAACTAAAGTAATGGACGAAATACGCACTAAATTTGGTAAGAACAGCATATTACGAGGAATTTCGTATACAAATAGTGCTACAGCAAGATACAGAAACACATTGTTAGGGGGACATAAAGCATGAACAACGCTAATATGCCAAAGGGAAGAGGAATGGTTAAATGGACTCCATTCGCGGCGATGCCAGAGCAATTCGCTGGTATCCGTGAAATAGTTAAAGAAAAGACGAAGGTAGAACGCCCTACATTAACCCAAGATGAACAAGAACTTATTGAGAACATTCTACTATGTTCATTGTTATCTGAAGAAGAAATACTAATTACATATTACGAAGGTGGTTTTTTACTTACTAACTATATGACCGTCGTTGATATTGATCCGCTGAATAAATCTATAATTTGTACTGATGCATTTTACAATAATATGACGTTGAAATTTATCGATATTATTAATGCAAAATAAAAAGATAATCTAATAAGGTAGGTTTTCTTTATTTCACATACAAATCACCTTTATTTACAATTAAGCAGATTTTATTTTACATAAATATTATTATACTAATCTAAAGTTTCTGTATTTACATTTTTTCCTTTTTATCTCATAATTTTAATTGGGGAAAGGGAGGAAATAAATGGTTCAAATCAAAGTGACACCTGAAATGCTAGAAGAAGTTGCTAATCGTGCAAGTAATACCCGAATCGCATTAGAATCTATACATAATAATTTATGTAATGAAATAGATTATTTGTGTTCCCAATGGATTGGTGCCTCTAATCAACAATTCGTTCAAATGTTCAATGATGCGAGACCAAAAGCTTTTACATCTATCAATTCAATTATACAAGTAGAAGAAGACTTGAAACGAATTGCTGAAAAATTTCGCAATGTAGATAATCAAGATGTTACATTGGAAGAAGGCGCAATGTGCGGTAAACCTTCTTCTGAAGAAAAAGGATTTGATAGCGGTAAACTAGCTCGAGACATTGCTGGTGAATTAACTGGTGAGTATGATATTAAAAGAGCGTGGGATGGAATTGATCCTTCTACTGGAGAAAAACTTTCAACCTGGGATAGAATTTTTGCAGGTGGAATGGTAGTAGCTGGAATCACACCTCTTGGAAAACTCGCTAAAGTTGGAAAAGGTGTAAAAATGACTGCGGATGCAGCTCAAGCTACTAAAGCTGCTAAAACTGCTAGGGCTACTGAAAATTATAAAGCACATCTTGAGAGACAGGACAAATTATTAACTAGTAATGGTGCCTATCGCAAAGCTAGACGTAACGCTGGAATCCCAAACTCTACTCCACGCCAAAAACCTACTCAAATCTTTGATGGAACTAGCGAACACAGGTGGGTAGAAGAATATGTTAATATTAAGAATGAAAAAGTATATATAATTGAGCATAGAGAAGATAAAATGGGAAGGGGTTCCCATTTCCATACTGCAGATGATGAAAAAGGAAGCCCTCTGGAAAAAGGAAGATATAATCAACACCCTGGACATTACCCGGAAGATTTTGAAGGATACAAGAAAAAAGGAAAAAAATAAGAAACTAAAGGTGTGAAAAATTTTGAGTAATATGAATAAAAGCCGACTCGAAATTCTAAAAATGAAAGCTAAAAGAAATGCTAGTAGAAAAGAATTGATAGACGAACTTTCTAATATTGTTACAATTTCTATGGACTCATTTATGGATGCAGAATCTAATGATTTATTTTGTAAAGAATTATTTAATACGCTAGAACAAAATTCAAACATAAAAAAATTTGGTAGTACTGATTATGAAGAAAACATAAGACTATCAATAGCGCTGTTAAAAGAAACAACTAAAACTATTAAATTCCCAGTTAATCAAGGGAGACTCTTTTTCTCTAAGGGTGGTAAAATTGAAGCAGTTAAGCTGAACATTGCTGAAGTATTTGATAATTTAGAAGAGTTATCAAATATATCAAGATTTCTAACTGGGTATGCGGATTTTGTATTAGTTGGTGATGATTTAGAATTCGGCGTATGTATCGAAAGAACGGAATATCATTATGAATTCAGTATGTGGGGATTAACGAAAATCTAAATCATGAAAGTAGACAAAACCACCTTTTTGATAGGAAGTTTTGTCTACTATTTCACATATATAGGATTCATTTGTAGTTACTTAGTATATTTCACTTAACTTCATACCACCAACCTTTACGGTCAAGATACTCTTTCATTGCTTTTAATTGTGCGTCTGATGTTGGATCAGAAATAAAATATGTTAATCCATCAGATTGCAAAATGAATTTAGCAGTCATTTTTAAGGATGTTAACGCCCCTGTAACATCCGGAGTTTCATAAGGTGAAAAGGAACCTGATTGGATGATGTTTTGTTTTGTTGGTGAAATAGTTGCTACATTACCACTTTTAATCTTCTGAATGAACGCTCCCCATCTGCCCTCTGCTAGCATTCTATGTGGACAATATTTACCTGACCAAGATTGATGAGTTCGGACGTTTTCAATCGGAATATTATACATGGACATAAGTTGTCGTACAACATCAACAGCATTATCCTCAGCTTTATAGTATCTATCTCCACCTGATTTTGAATAACAGATTTCTACAGAAATAGACTCCCGATTCCCAGAACCATTTCCGTCTCCGCAAGCCCACGCATTACGTTCTAATGGAATACCTTGAATCGCTTTCTTGTCATCTACCGCAATATGGAACGAAACCTCATTATTGTTAGTAATCATGTAACTCACTTCATTTTCAGCCGAAGCATCATTATATGTGTTGTGAACAGTGATATATTTAGGCTTCATTGTATACGGACACTTTGTACCATACTTACTTGGATCAACTAATTTTTTTTGGATTTCCATTATTCAACATCTCCTTTTTGATTATCGTCATGATCTGACCAAATTCCTAAAGCAATACCAACAGATAATAAATAAGGCGCCAGTTCATCTAAGAAACTCTTAGCTTCTGGCACCCCAAACTTAGTAAATAGAAATCCAAGCAAAGAAAAAACCGCAATCCAGGTTTTCCAATTGCGGAGTCTCTTTTTGATATTCTCTTTTGACATACTACATACCACCTCCTTTCATTAAGAAAGTGAGAATGCCACCGACAATTCCACCTACAATAAGTCGTAAGATCCATGTAGTATTGGCACTAATTTTATCAAGCTGCTTGTTGATATTGATAATGTCTTTCTCATTACCGGTTGTTCGTATTTCTAAGCTTTTCACTTCTAATCTTATTTCCTTAATTTCTTGCTTGATTTCTTGAACATCACTTCTTACTTCTTGTAATCCTTCCACTTTGACCACTCCTTTTTAGACAATAAAAAAAGACCAGCTTATAACTGCTCTTTGCTCTCTAAATCCGCTATTCTACTATTTAAATCAACAATTTGTTCTCCTAAATTCGGAATAACTTGCTTTATTTTATTAATTTCGTGTTCATAGTCTGGTGTATCTTGTATAGGTGCTGAAAAGGCTATTGGCACTTCTATTTCATCGAGAGTTGGTGGCTTCTGATTTTTGATATCTTCGAGTTCTTTCTGAATATCAGCTAATTGCTGTTTGATTTTTTCTAACTCTGAAGGTTCTTCAGGCTTGGGTTCTTCGGGTTTCGGTTCAGTCGTTTTAACCCATTTACCATCCTTAAATAATGGATAGTAAATTCCATCAGGACAAACCTCTAAAGTGCAATTTTCAGGAATGTCCGGTTCATAACCTATAACAACATCTTCTTCGTATGGCACTTTAATAGTTTCATACTCTATATGTTCCATTACACAGTCAGGGCATTCGTATTTACTGACCGTTTCTTCATTTTCTTGAGTTGGTATATAGGTACCTTCTTCTAAAGATTGATGAAGTTCGCAAAGCTTTTCTTCGGTAACGATTACCTTTGTTTCTTCTCGATAAAATGTTTGTTTCTCGAAAATTGGCTTCTCATCTAAGGGAATCATTTCAGTGAATCGACCTTTATCGTCATAACAATAACCGTAGTATTTAGCCATGTAGATCCCTCCTTAGTTGACTACGTAGGTAAATGCAAACGTGAGTCTTTTCCCTTCTGTATTAAATTGAACCTCGCCATTAAACCTCACAAGAACTTCTACTACAGTTCCATCAGTAGCGATTTCTCTTGTTTTATAAGTTTCTGTAGGAGTCATATCTACTGGTATATTGGTAACTATCGGTGAGCTAGACCCTATATTTCTCGAAGCATCTATTCTGATAGTTACCGTATTACCTCGGCGGGTAGCTATGCTAGGGTCGGCACTTCCTGCTGTAGCATTAGCTGTTAAGCTTAATGTAGCTCTTCCGTCTTTATCATTTCCGTTAACATTTACCCAACCTTGCCATTCTCCGCCGTTGATATAGTTCGTCCAGAGCTTATTCCTAAAGTCCGTCACTATGATGTAACCATATTTAGTGCCATGCAAGTTAGCAAACCCTCTAAGCCCTGCACTTGACGGTACATTCTTTGCAGACCCAGCGGCGTAAATGGTGTGAAAACCTCTTCCCTTGTCCAGTACCATCTGAAGGATATCATCTGTAGCAGCCTTTGCCTGAATGATAGAATCACCGTTATCTTGAGTAACTTTAATATTCTGAGTGAGGCTAGCATCCGAATGTTCTATCCATCCTAACCAATTACCGTTATCAAAATAGTTGGTAAAGAATTTACTCTGAAAGTCTTTTGCCCATAATAAGCCATAGTTTGCAGAGTTTAAGAAAGATACTCCTCGCCACGATTTATTGTTAGGTGTCTGACCTTGAACGCCCCCTGCACAGTAGATAGTATTCATGCCAGGACCTCTAGTCTTAATTTCATCTAAGATATTCTTTGAAGTATCAGAAATGGATATAGTTGCTCCCCCATTGTCTAAGGTGATCTTTTGCATTTGAGCAGTATCTCCTAAGGCTACAGGGACATTGCTATAAAGAAGAGCCCCATCATCTTTCAACTGAAGATATTTCTTGCTTAAAGTGTTAGCAAGGTAAACATCTGTACTACCTGTACCAACATTAGCTTGCTTATCAGGAGAAGGACCTGCATATAGTCTGGGAACTGTCAGGTTCCCTGTCATGGTATCCCCTGATTTCTTAACCGCTCCCTTTGCTAATTCCCCAGCTGCAATAATCCCGTCAACATCTACACCTTCAAGCTTCTTACCTGCTTCAATAGCTTTTTGTATTACGGGAAATTCATTTGTAGATTTCATTGCATCATCAGACATTATTGATTCATCTACTGTAAACGCGAATTTACAAGTTTCAATTACTTTGTTATTCGGGAAAGTGAACCTCAGTTGCGCAATGACATTACCATAGGCAATCAGAGTTTGTGTACTTAAAACAACATAGTACTTACCCTGCATTTGATTCACATTCTGTACGTCTTGAAATACTCGCTTGCCATCAGGCTTTAAAAATGCAATTTGTACACTAGTTGCTGCTGAAAAATCTGTTACTACTTTATCATGAGTAACATTGATTAATAGTTTGGCAGTGTTTAAATCATTCTGATAAAACCGGATGAGCTTCAGTTCCTCTTCTTTTACATTAAATCCCTTGTGTTGCATAGTATCAATTGTTATTTCTCTTATTTTAAGTATTTCTGCCAAATCTACTCACCTCTTTTATTGTTGTGATACTTGTGTTGCTTGTTGCTGTAAGTTAGTTAAACAATCAGAACACACATTTAATGTGCCTAACTTATGCAAATGAGCATTCTTTTTGCATAACTCACAAAATGTATCTGTTTTACGTAAATAAACCTGGTCATGATCTGAGAAAATCTCAACTACATCACCAGGTTTAACTCCAATATCGGATAATTTATCTAATGGTACTTTTACAGAACCGTCTTCAGAAATCATTACTGTTACTCCTAAGTATTGATATGCCATAAATACCTCCTATATTGAAATGTTAATAAATGCCCATCCTTGTGAACCTATGTGAAGATAAGCGCCCCATCCTTTACTTCCGTTCATATATTTGATAGTCCCTAAAGCGTCCGGACCATTACCAGCAATATTTACTCCTTGTGTACTTACTTGAGAATTAAATTCCACGAAGCTACTAGTATTGAATGTTATTCCGTTTGTTCCCCTTATAAATAAACGATTTCCGGATAAAATATCCGCGCTACCAGAAGCCTCTAAACGGATAAGGCTTGCAAAAGTACTTACTTGTCGAAATGAACGAAAATCTATACCCATTTCACCCGTAATTGTTGTCTTGTTGTCTCCATATAGAAGGGCATCTCCACTTGAATAAAGATTTATTTTGCTTGGATAGTACGGATCATCCGTAGATGTTACTCCTTTAACTATCCCCATACTTGCCGCATATGAAGTTCCTAGATTTTGTTGCGATATCGCAAATGTTCCGTCAGAAAATCTACTAGTATCAATATTCTCATGAAGTAAAATTGTAGGTTGCATTCTTCCATCTTTATTCCAGTAGTACCCGAAATACATTCTTGTTAAATTCGATTCCATTAAGCGTATAAATTGTTTTTCGATATGAACGTAGTTAGATCCACTATCAGTGCGCAGTGTAGAACCCTTAATTTCTCCTGCTAAAATCCGTTCTGCGACTATACCTCTACCTGTAATCGCATTCCTAAAGGTCATTCCTCCGTCAGTACTTACACCTAATCCGGCACTATTTAAAACCACAACGTAATTTGGATTGTCCTTATCCTTCGCAATTAATCCTTGTGGTGTGATATCTAATTCACTAGTTACACCTAAAATCATACTCGTGACATTCGCAACTTCTGCTGCCATCGCATTGATTGGGAGCTTTTCTCGCCCCTCTATCAAATCATTAATTGTTTTAGCAGCATGATCTAAATTAGACTGATACCTTTTAGTAATATCTTGATTTCCAAACGTTAATTGGACATCCAGTATATTCCCACGCCAATCACGTAATACACTTCGATTCACAATACGTACTTCTGCATCCAATCCAATTCTTTCATCAATAAGAAATACCCGATCACCAAGTCCACTCTGAGCAATCGGGTATTTCTGTTTCGTTAAATCATGTATATCAGCAGTTACGCTGATTTTTAAACTTTCATTCACGATCGTTTTTAGACTACTATCCATTGTTGCGGATAATTTTATACGACCGTCTTTTAAAGGTGGAGCGTGACGCACTCCGATTCCAGGGATACTTGCAAGTGGTGATGTATACTCGCGAATCAATTTAGCGCTTTGCCATCCATCTTCTTCTGTGAAATCACCATAACCTTTAGCGTATGTCCAAAAACCCGATGCATCAACTTCTTGAACTATATTAGAAGCATTCAATCTATGGCGGTACATGACGTTTAAGTCAACTCCGATTTGCGGTTCAATAGTTACAACCTTGCCGAGTACCTTAAATTCTGCCCCATAACGATTCAATGCATCTTTAAACATTTCAAGTCGGGTAGATCCACCTCCGAATCCTTCCCATTGTAGCGAATTGTAACTACCATTCAATTGATAAACATAGCCACTTCCATTGAAAATAGTTGCAAAGCAAGCATTGGCAGTAAAGGATTGATTATATTCTTCATACACGCGACCGCTGTCGAATTCATCATAAAATTTCGGTACCGCTTTAATCTCAGCAGTTAATGTTTGCCCTTCCCCCTGTTTCTTCAGATAAACAACTTTGTATTCCGTTTCATTATCATCGACTAAAGTCCACATTTCTGAGAGTCTATTAAGAAATGTTAAATTCACTTTATTAGGAGGTATCTTTGCAGAAAACACACAATTCCCATTTAATTCTTCTTCAATTAAATAAGTTGTTTGCGTGATATACTCTATATTTTCCAAATCACGTACGTACATATTAAATCACCTCACTTGTAGTAAAATCTAAAATCGAATTCTATTGTTGCTGAGGTGCAATTAAACACTTCTAAGGCATTCCACCCTGGTACAAGCTCAATGAAATCCTTCTTTGTATTCCTTAAAAAAGATAACCCATTCCTACCAATATTCGGACCTGAGTAAATAATGGTATCTGTAATATATAAAGGGGAAGTTATTGTCGCTGTGCTAAAATTGGTATAGTTCTTAAGCATAAAACCTACAGTGCTACCCGCTACGTCACTAATTGTTATTTTTAGTTCTTTTTCGAATGGATGGACTGGAACGTTCCCAGGATTATAGATAAAAAATTGTTGCCCTGCTACGGCCTTGTGCTTATAGATCTTTGAAGCAGGATCACTGATAATTCCCATACCTGCTCCCCATAATCCACTCCCTGGATTAACTCCATCACGTTGAATATCTAATGATTTACCAATCGATTCAGCAAATGGCAAATCTGCTGTTTCAAATTCCAATTCACCAAATCCATATTTGAGTTGTTGATCTATATCGAATGTAGAGGAGATATTTACTTTATATCGTTTGCCACTAACAATCAGATTATCTCCATTTTGATACTCTAATCGTCGTAATTCACGAATATAGAAAGATTCTGTACTTAATATTATTTCAAATAGTTTATCTCGTGTTATCGCTACATCTAATAAATCCTGTGCTTTAAAATAAAAGGGTACGGTTATAGTCCGTACCCCATAAGTAGATCCTGTGTTAATTCTTCCGTTTGCTCCTTCTACATCTATATAGGTAGGACGCATTTCAATCGAGCCCACACGGAAGTCCTGCACCTGAACGTTTATGTCAGATAGTTTCATAGTTTGTCCATTCATTCTTGTGATTTGTACGTCCATTAAAAGTACCTCCTTACTGTGTTTTCGACTGCATTTCCTTCATTTACATGAGGTCGTACAATACGTCCTACTGTTTCACCTTCCATAACAACTTGTAGATTATCTAATTTGTCACCTAGATTTTTAACTGCAGCTGCCACTAATCTATTATCATTTTGACTTGCGACATTAGCTGATTGGGAGTTAATCATTGCTTGTTGCCCGAAATCTGATGAGGAATTAACACCAGATACATACGATGGAGCTTTATAACTTCCTGAAATAGAAGGAATCACAGGAGCTACTACACTACCAGGAAGAATATCACCCATTTGAATTGAATCGGTCAAACTAGAAAATCCATCTTTAACAGCAGATGCCATATCTAACGCAGTACGTACTAGCGGGTTTATCATGCTGTCCATCCCTTGATCTAAACCTTGTCCTACGTATACACCTATATCTCTCATCACACGTGAAGGAGAGTGGATACGGAAAAATCCAGTAATAGTATCTTTTATGGAACGACCAATATTAAACACCTGATCTATGAGTTTATTGGCATAACTGTAAATACCATTAATCATTCCGGAGATTATTTGCTGACCAATCGTGAAAAAGTAGCCTACAAAACGCTGGACTGTATTTACCGCTTGCCCTAGCACCCATCCAATAGCTGAAACTACATTGTTCATTTTGTTTTGTATTCCGCCTATAATAGCGTCCCAAATTCCAACAAAGAAATTTTTGAACATACCGCCCCAACTTTGTGCTAGACGGGTTATAGTTTCTAATTTTGAACCGAAAAATACATACAAATCTGCAAGGGCATCATTCCAAATTTTCTTTATATCTCCCCAAAACTTGCCGAATAACCGACCTATGTCATTTCCGAATTTACCAAGCCACTTTAGGACTCTCCCAGCACCCCATAATTGCAGGTAACCCCAAATCGCTTCTAGTGCTCCGAACCAAATTTCCTTAACCCCTTCCCAAACTCCAGCCCAATCGCCAGTGAAAAGGGAAGAAAAAACTTTCACGATTCCGAGTATAACTTTTAGAATTCCTTGTATAAAATCACGTATCGCTTCTAGCGTTCCAATCACAATCTCTTTAATAATCGGCCACGCAAATTGGAAAACTGCGACTATAATCGGCATTACCGATTTTATTATTTCACTCGCTACAGACCAACAATCGGAAAAGGCTTGTTTTATCTGATTTCCGTTTTCTAGCCAAAACTGGGCTATTTGGGTTCCAATCGCAGTCATGAAAGACCAAATTCCGCTTAAAAATTCGCTTATTGCTTGCTTGATAGACGATACAGTATTAACAACTGTTGTAATTGTTGCTTGATTCATCCCTAATGACTTTAATAATGCTGTTCCGTTTTCTTCATCACCTGCGAACAACGCAAAAATGCCTTGCATGAATACTGCAAAGCTTGAAAAAACTTGTTTAATTGTTTCAATTACCCCTCGAACTGTTTCACCAAATGATATGATCGCTCTAGTATTCTCTGGTGACATTCCTAGTGAAGTGAGCATACTAGCTGCACCATCACTATTTCCTTGTAAAACTTGCCAAAACGCTTTAAAAACGGTTATCACGTTATTAACTGCGTTCCTAAATGGTTCTATATTTTTATAAGCATAAGTAAACCCTAAAGCTAAACCGGTTATCGCAGCTGCTAGTGCCCATGCTACAGGACTCGCCATGGCTAACACCATTACTGCCGGTTTAATAATCATCCATAAAGCAGCAAACGCCGCTCTATACCCTTTTAATAATCCCATTCCTGCACCTAATGGCAGCAATAGGAGTGTTAAGGCTGGAACTAACATCATTGTCCCTTGGATGAATTTTGCTAAAGTAGGATGTGCTTCGTTAAATGCGATGACCATCTTTGCCATTGTGTTAACAAAATTATAAATAGGTATCATTAAAGCAGCAAATGCATCCCTCATTGGCTGTAATGCTTCAGTAAGTGACTCCATCATGTCTTTATATGCCTTTGCGTATTTAGGGTTCATTTCCATATTGGCTTTATGCAATTTGCCATAAAACATAACTGCTCCAGCACCAACGACTAAAAATGCTTGTCCCATCCCCATAACAGATTGGTTAATAATACGAATTTGATCATTTAACTGCTTCATATTCGCAGTAGGTCCAAGAAATTCTAAAGCTAACTGAGCAGCACTACTTCTATTCGCCAATCGTTCCATTGCATTTGTTGCTGCTAAAGCACCTCTAGAAACGTTGTATAATGGATTACCCATACGTTGTAAGTTACCTTGTAGTTTGCTTGATGTTGTAGACATATTATTCAACATACCGATGGTTTGCAAAATACTAGCTTGTTTCATTCTGTCTAGTTTCATAATTTCATCATTCGCGGCTTTTTCTGCTTTACCAATTCTATTAACTTGAGCAATTAAATCCTGGGCGCTACCAGAGTATGTTGCCATGCTCATAGCGGCATCTAAATAAGCGAGTTTAGTTCGTTTTAACTCTTCAATATGAGGTTTCATAGCTTCTCGTTGTTCATATTTCATTTGCCTTAATCGACGACTATATTCACTGTTAGCATTCCCCATATTTTCAATGCTACGTCGATATTCTCTGGAGCTTCGGCTAGTTGATGTGACAAAATCGTTCATTTCACGACGCATCTGTTGAATCTCTCGACGCATTTGATCAGTTTCAGCCCTAAACTGAACAACTAATTCTTCTTGTGTGGCCAAATCTCTCCCTCCTTTCTAATTGAAGTTGAGAGTTTGTAAGAACTGCATATGCTCTTGCGCTTTCTTCATTTTTTCTTCTAAAGTTAATTCTTGATTGTTTTCTCCATTCAACTTATTTCGATCGAATAAATCAGATGGTTTTAATGTCTTTTTAGGATCATGATGATAGGCTACACGCATCATCAGTGCAAACATGCTATTTGTTTGCAACTCATCAAGGTGTTGCTCATTCCGACCTATCATCATATTTTCGAATTCACGAGGGGTAAGTTCCATAACCTCGCTAGGCAATAATTTTAAATATCTAAAACCATCTTGCTGAATTTTATCTAGGTCCTCGCGGGTAAATTCTCTTACTCTTCGATCTTCCCGAACATTTCCTCTACCATTTCCATCATCTCTGGGTTCTCCGCTGCTTCTGGATTCTTGGCTAGATACTGCTTCTTCATTTGTTTTCTCAACTTTTTTGTTGTCTTTTGGTAGAAAGTACTTTCTGCTACCACCTCATTTAAAAGTTCTTCAATGAATTCTTGAGAGATTTTCCCCTCTTCAAATTGTTTTTCGATGTTCTCCATGACTTTATCGCGTGTAAATCCTTCTTTTGTATGCATTAATCCAAAGTAGATAGCATCAACAAACAACTCTAAATCTCCTTGCATACAAGCCATTACAACTTCGTTTGAACCGCCCTCATATTTTTTATTTAATTCATAGATGTTCCCAAAAGTAAGTTTTAATTCGTATTCCTTTTTATCGATTTCAAAACGCATTTATATCAATCTCCTTTTAATTGGATGTTATTTTCAAATTTAAAAAGGACGGTAAAAACCGTCCTTTACTGACCTGCACCTTTAGGAATTTCTGTGAGTGTTTCTGTTCTTACTGATCCAGATAACTTTACTTCCACTGAATAAGAAACAAATTCACCGTTAGATGAAGAACGTTCAAAAGAAGTAATCATATAGTTACCAGCTTCTGCTTCTTTCGTTCTCATATTAATTTCATAAATCTCCATATACTCACCGTTTCTAATAGCAGCCTTAACAGCAGGATAATATGGGTCTCCTTCAGCTAACGTACAAGAGAACGAACGAGTTTCTTTTCTTTTTCCGTAATCGGAATATGATCTATCTTTGGATTCTGCTTCAATTTCATCAGCCTCAATATTATGAGAGTCTTCAGTTTGATCAAATGGTCTAACTAATATGGATTGATTAGTCTGATCCTTTATTTTTGCAGCGATAATAAATTCATCACCACGATACATTTTGTTCTTAACTGTTCCAGCTGTTTCAGCCATATATTTCACGCTCCTTAATTTACATAAGCTTGTTGGTATTCAAAAATCATTGTTAGTTGTGCAGAACCAACTCCACTTGGAGCAGTTGTTACTCTCCGAAAATAAATCGTATCAATCGATTCACTACCATCTTCATTTCGCAGATGTATTGTGTAACCGTTACTTCTGATTTTATTAGCAACCTTTTCAGCCGCTTGCATTGCCTTATCTGTCGTTACATTAAAAAACCTTACTACCATCGTGTATAGTAAGGTGTAATGATCCTTTGAAGTTTTATCATCATTTATAGATAAAATCGGATAATATACCGATGGAATGACTAGTTCTTCTGGAACTTGATCATGATAAGCGAATGTATTAGTAGGTAAACTATCATATACAAAAGCTTTCATAGAGCCATGTATTTGCTCATACATAATTATCTCGCTCCATTCTGTACCCATTGCTTAAATTGGCGGTCGAAAGAACGTTGAAACATGCGCTCATAAATGGCAACTGCATTATCCCAATAGGGACGACCTTCTATAAATTTAGCAGTTAGCATCATTCCAGTAGGCGCATGCGGATCATACTCGAAATTATGACCCTCCCATCTTCCTGGGACGAATCTCCTTACCTGCTGCCACCCACCATTTTGAAGTTTAGCGTATTCAACATTCGTCCCTATCTCTAACACTAAACCGCCATCAGAGGAACGCCATACGTTTCCGTCTCCGCCTTTATCAAACGAATTTAACAGTCGTCTTGTATCTACAACTGCTAATGAAATAATTTGATTTTGAACCTCTTCTAGAAATTGAAATCCACTAGCTTCAAGCCATAAGGCAACATTTTGATCCAATCCATTTGCCATACGGTTCAACTTTGCACTGAACTCACGGAATCCCCTAGTTGTTATTTGGCTAGCCATGGTTCACTCTTCCTCTCCGCAGTGGCTTTTATATGTGAAACCTCACCAGTAAGTGGGTGTACTACTGGAAAGGGATTTCGTATATAGTAAACGACATTAGTGTTTTTCTTGATCACCTTGTCATTATGCTTTATATCTGTACCAGGCATAAATAGCACTCGTGTATGCTGTTCATTTAACTGGTTCGGTGCAGATTGTATTGCAGTAGGTCTAGCAACTGCCACATTCTCTGCAAAGTAACAAATTTGTTCTGCTATATCAGGAGTATCACTATAGGAATAAACCTCTTCTCCTGGTTGCCCGTACTTCCCGGGCTTTGTTTCCTTCTGCAAATGGTAGATATCACATTCATGGACCATCATCGCTTCTAGAGACATTAAATCGTCCCCATTTTGAAAGTGACTTTATTTTTACCTTTATGATCCATAAACTTTTGCAAAAGGTATAATACAGACGGTTTTTTGATACTGGAACTATCCTTTGTATAGGAGTAATCACCACTACCAATACTTTCGGACTTAATACCCTTCATTGCAGTTGTATCAGCGTTTGTATAAGCGTAATACTGTGCCAATTTCTTACATGCTAACTTCACTTCTGCTGGAACCTCAGGATATTTCGTCTTATCACTAAAATCTATTTTAGAGAGATTATAAATCTCTGTGTCTGCCTCAAGTATGTCCTGCTCCAATAGAAGAACAGGACGATTCTTTACTTCAGGCAATACAGTGTAATCTATTAATTCTTGAGCAGTAATAAGCGGCATACTTATCACTCCGATTCTTGAGATTTAGATAATGTTTTGCTTTCTTTTACTTCTTCTAAATCAGAATAGACAACCAGCAACTCATCACGTTCTTTTGCAGTTACTTTGTGGGGTTCGTTGGCGTAGAAAAAGCGCCCTCCACCGATATGAAGAACGCCTGACTTTTGTTTATATTGAACTAAGGGCATTTAACTAGCTCCTTTCTTACAGCTTTTCGCCAGTCATCCATGCAACTGCATCCACTTCACGGATAACGCAGTCTAAGTATGCGAATAAGATGTGATACGTAGCATCTTTAGCGGCTGCAGTTGCACCTTGAGCAGTACGGTTATAACGTAATTCACGAGTGAATACTGGTTTTAAGTTTTCGCGTGGAGTTAACATAGCAAATCCAGATTGCATCTCTTGTACAATCTCAACCTCATAACCTGCTAATTTCGTAACTTTACCATCAACTAATACCGCATCCCCTAAGTTAGTTTGGCGATTCGTTAATAGAGACATTAATTTATCATGTGTTTTTTGTGTAATAAACCACGCAATATTTTTACGCGTTTTGAAACGTTCAGGCAGGATAGATACATGATCAACGAATGCTTGAACCGTTACTTCATTTGCAGCTAAATCAGTTTTATTTGTAGATGCTTTAGCCTTTTTAACGAAACCATCGATAATTTTTACAAATGGATCAGTAGATGCAGTATCACCATTGAAAGCTAAGTCTTGTAAGTCAGTGCCGAATTGTTCTTGAATCATGCTAATAATTACATCCTCAACGTTTTGACCACGTGATGCTATTGCATACCAAACATCATCATTTTGAATCCATTCATCCCATTTCAATTTCTTAACAGCATAAGGAATCTGACCAGGAGCGATAGAACCTACACCAGTTGGCGTGTCATTCTTAGACGCTTCACGTAGTTTACGTTTACCAACACTTAATGTATCAATATTGCCCGCAGGAGCTTTCTTGTAATATGGGTTTAATTTAGGTAATACTGTAGCCTTATTAATTGTATCGCGTAAAAAGGCTTCTGCTGCTGCCTGTGGTAATGGTACGTTTACATCCTTTAATACGATATCTGTAGAACCGCCTGCAATGATTTGTCCATTATTCATATATGTGTTTCCTCCTTAGTTACCAAAGTATCCAGCGTAACCGCTAGTAGATTTTTGTACATTCGTTTGACTGTCAGTATCTTGTTGATTACTGATGCCTTGAGACTTTTTAAGTTCTTCTAACTCCTTTAGGATTGGGGCAGTAGCAGCCTCAACAGCTTTCGCAACTGCAAGTTCTTCAGGTGTCTTTTCTGGTTCAATATTCAAATGTTTCTTAACTGTTTCTAGCTCCTTTTTAATCGGTGCTACTACAGCTTCTAACGCTTTTTCTAATTGTTCTTGATTCATACTATCATCCTCACTTCCTGCGCCTTCCAATGAAGGAGTGACGCGTGTTTTTAGATTTGTTAATGATTCAATAGCTGCATCTATATCAGCCATATTTGTATTACTAATTTTCTTTCCTGCTTTTTCTACTTCTTCAGCAAGAGAGATAACAGGTTTGTTTTCCCATGCCTTTACAACTGCTTCTGTTCCCTTCAACTCATTGATAATTTCAACAAATTCAAGTGCAGCTGTTTCAATACGATCTAAGTCGATAGCATCGGCGGTAGGAGCATTCCATAACGATTGATAGAAAGTATCTTCTAATGCAGAGAAAGATGCATTAACGTCACGGCGATGTTTGTTCTGGTTAAATTTATCCCTAACCTCGCCTTTTTGAACGTTTTCTCCACTAAAAAAGCCCTTCATCAATTGGAAGAAGGACTTAAATTGTTTCTCTTCAGTTTTCGTTACTTCTTCCTCAATCACTTCTGTTTCAGCGACCCCTGCAAGGGAATAACCTTGGAATTCACCCTTCTTAACAGCTTCCCATGTTTCCTCATCTGCTTTTGTAGTAAGGATCCATGTGCCTTTCTTTACGGGTTCGCCATTAAGCTCCATATCAGCAGGGGCAATATATGATTCAACAACTTCTCCAACACCTGCTACAAAGTCATGATTCTTATCGATTTGGCGGTATTTAAGCATAAACTCATGTGCAGCCTTTTCAATTGTCTTAGCATCTGCGAAATCTCCATGAGCATCGATTGTATCCGGCTCATATACAATCCCATATACAAGGCGTTCTGCTTCATCATCAGACTTAATAACCTTCACAGGCTTATCGAAGTTCGGTTGTTCTTCTGATTTCGTCAAAAAGAACTTGCGTTGGTTTGCTCCATTCTCTACATAAGAGACATGCGAAACCTGCAAGTTCTTCAGCTTACGTTTTTTCATTTGTTCACCTCCTTTCAAATATGAATCAGCTTAATTTTAGAAGTTTTCATTTCTTACTCAACTCCTTCAAAGTTTCTTCCCTAATCTTCTGCTTCTCTTCTTCAGATAGGCCTAATATATTGTTATCTACTGCAGGAGACATAACGCATTTGCAACGCACTCTCTCTTTAGCAGACAAAGAGCTATCACGAGGAAACATACATTTCTCACCAGATCCAGGCAGTTCAAATTCTTCCTCTACCGGAACCGTTGTACCGTCATACGCCACATGATTATCACGAGGTTGGTTATTCTTTGTACCGCTATGACGCCACTTCTTGCCCGTAACAGCAGGGGATTGTCGGTATGATTCGAATTGAGAAGCAGAGCATGCTGCGAGCACTTCAGTCTGTGCTGTTGTCTTCGCTCTTTTACGGTCGAATTCCGGAAGCTTCGCAAGTTCTCTTGCTATTTCTTTTATGCCTATTCCCTTCTCTAATCCTTCGTTTAAAATACGTTCTACCGCTTTGTGAGAGTTAATCTTCATTATCTTACCTAATTCATCAGACCAACTATCAATCCACTTTGTAGTACGTTTTGAGAAGATATTAAACTGGATATCCGGGTCAATCGCATCCATGAAAGCTTTCGTCATATCTTTCATCGTGTAATCAAGAAACTTCCTCGCTGCTTTGCTTAAACTTTTCGCAAATGTATCTGCTCCAAATAGGCTTCCAGTAACAAAGTTGATAATATCCTTTATCTTGATACCCTTTTCCACAGCATCTTTTTTCGTATAGTTCTTAATTCCATCGATAAAGTATTTCTTCTGCTTACGAAGCAATTTAGCGATTTCTTTTTCAAATTCCTCAACGTATCCCGGTAACATGTCCAGCACTTCTAGATCAGCAGGTAATGCAGCAGTGAAATCGTCAGTATCAGCCTTTTCAATCCACTCATTCAACGAATCTAGTAATTTATCAATCTTCTGCATCTTGGATCGACTCCAATAAGTCACGTACATCTTTCATTACATTGACTAAATCCTCATTTGAATTGCTGTCAGCTGACTTCTGCAACGTTTCTCCTAAGCCTTTTTTCCAACCGCCTACCTTACGATGCCTTTCGATTACTAAAGCAACTGGTTCATTTGCTTCTGGTATATCGTAATCTGAGAACTCTTTATTTAGCATATTACTAGCGATATTACGTACATCTTGGAATGTTAATCCACCTTTATCAGCAAGGACCTCAATGGTTTTAACCATATCTTCCGTGTTACTAATTTCTGACTTACGTAGGTTCACATATACGTGTTTTAATCCATACGGGAGAAGCAGTACATTATTAATAATGAATTCTAAAGCACTTCGCTCCGGTTCAAATACCTGCTCCTCCGTAATCTCACGTACAGATTCAGCAGTCGCTCTGTTAAAATCACGAATATACCCTACATATACGTCAGGTAAACGGAATGCTGATTGCACCTTTTGGCGTGATTTCTCATCGTATTCAAGAAATAGAGCATCATTTTGCAGGATATCCGCTAACGATTTAAGTTCAATATCCACTGGCGTTGGGGTGTCACCTACAATGCCTTCTTCAGCACTTTCTACTTGTAACAAAAGATATTTATGTTGATTATCCTCGCCTTCGACATTCGAAACGTAGTCGGCTATGGCTGCTTCACTATCTTCTGATAGAATCCCGTTCTTTAATAAGATAGCCATGGGAATATGACGCCCTTGTTTGAAGTAGCGAAGATTTAATTCTTCTGCCTTCCTCGCACCAACCATGTGAACGACATGCGATACCCAACGCGGAATGCCATATGGTCCATTGCCAATCTTCAAATGCAGGACCTCAGTAGCGTTTTTCTCTCCTAACGAAACTTGGGAAAACTCGCCAGTCTCTTTATTTAAGAAACGCGGATCACCAAACTCTTTAAAGTAAGTATCTACTGCTCCGACTCGTTGTACATAGCGACGGAATATCTTTTTTCGTTTAATTTCTTTTCCATTTACTAAATACGTTACATCTTGAGGTTTATTATCCTTACGTGTTACTCGCATGTACTGTGGTAACATGTTTATTAATTCAGCAGGTTTTCCCTCTAAATTACGTATCACTTCAATATAACCATTACCAGTCGTCTCTTTATCATCAATACCAGTTTCAAGAATTTCTTTAAACGGCTTGTCGAAACTAAATAAAGGTATGATTTCCGTATCAACTAGTGTCCACTCTGCCTTCATTTCAGGAGTTTCCTGATCATCTTCTTGTTTATACTTCATTTCATGACCAAATCCAGCTATATTTCGCTTGTATGCATCAATACATTGACCAAGAATTGTACTATTTTCTCTGATTTGCTGTAAGTCTTCTATTCTATAAGGTGGTTCAATAATGCCATTTACAGCGTATTTTTCATTCTCACTTTCTTGCTGTCGAGATAATACTTGAGCGCTTGTTCCTGCTGCCTTAATTACCTTTGCACTAACTTGTCTTTTCTTCGTCATTAAGCTGCTTCACCTCTTTTCTTTTTCTTCTTTTTGCGTAATCCATAAATAACGGTATTAACAAAGTATCTTGTTTCATCCATATGGTGATCATTCTCTTTCAGCGGCTTATCTTCACCACGTTCTACAGATTTCTCATCCCATATATAAGAAGCGAACTCTTTAAATGTTTCATTGCAACAATCGTTAAAATAAATAATGCCCGTGTTTAGCGCAACACCGACATTACCAATACCCTCTTTAACATTATTTCGGGCCTTATATACTTTTCGTTTATTTCTAACTAATAAAGCTATAAATGAAGCAGCGGACGGGTCAACTACAGTGCCACGGATTGGCAAATCTCCTACGAATTTTTCAAAATCCTCGTAGTATTCCTGATCTGTTTTCTGCTTTTCTTTTTCCCTACCGCTATAACGGTACTCTTTCACCTTGTACCATACTTCTTCGCCATTTTCGTTGCATTTACCCCACAAACCGTATACCATAGCGTTCTGCGTACCATAGTCACATGAAACGAAGTACTCAACGTATTCCCTTTCAATCGTCGGAACTTTATGCTTATCCTCATCAAACATATCGAATATAAGACCCGAAGCAGCTGCCCAAAGCCCTAATATATATCGTTTAAAGAAAACCCCGCTATACATCTTGTAATAACGTTGTTTTACTTTTTCAGACAACGATAAGTTATCATCCATCGTAAAGCGAATGTGTAGTAAGTTCTTTTCTTTCGCCTTATCTAGCCACTCTGTTTTAAACCAATGATATGGACCACCAGGGTTACAGTTAAACCAGACTTTTGAACCTTCTACAGAACAACGACCAGTCGCTTGGTTAACGAATGAACGAACCATAAGCACTACTTCATCAAAGAAGCATCCCGCTAAGGTGATACCTTGGATAAGATCCTGCGACGCTTCGTCTTTACCACCAAAGATATAAAAGAAGTTCGTTACACCATCTTTAGTAATGGTAAGCATATTCTCACTGCGATGATCTTTAACCTTATAACCGCGGGACTTCAGCATCTTTTTAAGTGGCGTTATAACGTTACGACGGTGCGAACCAATCGTTTTACCACACATACCAAAGTTCTCGCCTTCAAATGATTCCATCGCCCACATTACATAAGAAAGAGCCATCGAAACTGTCTTTCCAGCACGAATGGAACCATCGCAAATAATCCCATCATAGCCTTTAACAGGACTGCTAGGCTTCCACCAGGTTAATACCTTTAGCTGCTTTTTGGAGAATGGCTTAAATTTGAATGGAGCAGGTTTCTTGTTACGCTTCGGAATCGTCGTCATGGTCATCCCACACTTCCTCTACCTTGCCTTCTAGCGCCTCTTTAAAACCATCGTCTTCGTATTCTTCACCATCTTCGCCTTTAATACGAGCGGTATCGGCTTTCGTTTTCTCTATATCAGCTTTCAGTTTATCTAACTCTAATCTTCTCTTATCATCAACACTCGCTAGCCTATCGAATCTTTCTATCAGCTGCGATAATGTAGTCATTGCCCGCGATTGTGCATTTAAGAAGGTAGCATGTTTATCCCAAGCAAATTGAATTTCCCATTCTTCTTCGAATCCACTTTCAGTAACCTTATTCTTTCGTAGTTCTTTCGTTGTATCTTCTTGATATTTAACAAACATCAATCTTTGCGCTCTAATAATAGCCGTATACTGAATCGTTATGTTTTCCCATAACATATCAATCGGATTCTTCTCCATGATCTCAGCAGCTAAGTCAGCCACATCTTCTGGAAAGTGTTTTCGAAAGAAACCATGCGTCATAGCGTTATGGTTCCCTTTTGGCGGGCCATGCCCTACAGCATTCTTATTACCCCATTTAGGGTTCTTGTTGCCCGAATTACCCACTGCATTCTTATTGCCAATGGGTGCACCTGTTTTCTTGGTTTGGGTGCATCCTTTTTCATCTTTTGGGTGCACCCCTTTTCGATTCCAACCATGCCTTTTTCTCCAGGACTTAATTGTATTAATACTAACCTCATATTTCTCGGCCAGTTCCTTATACTTCATACCTTGCATGTAATCTTCTTGAGCTAACTCGTGTTTTTGTTTCACTTCACATCACCCACCACCTTCTATATTAATAGGAAGAAACTCGTTATAACTCCCCCTCATGGTAATCCCTAATTCAGTATTGAAATTTTCTAAAACTCGATGTATTATATTTTTGTGTTTTTCTCAGTTCCCAAGCCGAGAATACATCATCACTTCTGAAAAGGACCCGAACTCCAGCGGGTTCTTTTTTTATTCCTCTTCTTGTAAATCTATTTATTTAAATGTAAAATTGTAAATAAGTTCTAACATTTTAAATTGAGGTGAAAATCATGAGAAGTTTTGGCTCATTAATGATCTCCACTGTCTGTTCAGTACTTCTTATAATTTGGAATGTCTATTCCTTTTATAACGGATTCACAACAGGGCACACATACTATTGGATTAACGGCATCGCAGCTATTATCTTCCTTTTATTCTTTATCCTCAACATGCGCGATTTTAAGAAGAAAAACTACCGGACCTCATAACATTAGGAGTTGATACATATGTGGAAAAGATTTAAAGACTATAAATATTCCTCGAAAGAGTTAAAGCTCATGCTTTGGTTATTTGGTATTACTTGTTTTGCGCACTCAGTCGCTTTCTTTGGCGGACTATTTTCTTCCGAGTTCCTTTGGTTTAAAGGCGTTTGTGCTATTGCAGCATTACTAGCTTTTATGGATGTTAAGCGAAAAATCAATAAGTATAAGGTAGCATTGTGAAAAAGAGCCATTACAGGTTCTTTTTTCTTTATAAAATAGAAAGCAGCGAATCCGCTACTGTAATTGTTCAACTATCTCATTAAATAACTGTTGCCCTTTTTCCGGATATCTTTCTAAACCGCCATCAGCAAAGTATTCACCTTCACTATTTATCATTTCAATTAGCACTTCACCTTTTTCCCATACTTGCAAAGAGAATGCTACACATGATTCGAATTCTTTTAATGCTTCATCTCTATCCGCAGTCGCTAACATAATATCCGTATCTGCAAAGTCCCACATCACAACTGTATAGATCAGCACGACATCACCTCAAAAGAATCATATTTTAAAAAATCCATAACGAAAACTAATTTATGCAGGGAAATGAATAATATACACATAATGACTGCCGATAACTTGCATTATGTAAATAAGACGAGCGGGAAATACCTTGATATCAGTGTTTTTATGATTTCCTATGAATAAGAGGTATTCATATTTTTATACATTGGCTTAAAAACGCCATTTTCGGCACCTAAACACCGTTATTTCTTGCATAAACTTCACCTTGTTAACTATCTCTATTTTATTTATTTTTTTGTTACTAATTTCTTTTTAGTCTGTATATACCCATGTAAGAGAAGTCATGCGCCTATCTCTTTTGAAAGGGGGTATGAAAATGAAACTTAAAAAGACAGAATTAGAAAACGGAACTAAGATTTCAGAACGAGAATTCTACTTCACTGGATTCATCTTCGCCATCGCCGATTTAATCCGAGCGCTCCATGAAGCAGGAATCATTTAATTCTTGCTTTTCTCGTCCGTTGTGTTCGTTTGTTTTGTTTATCCCTTATCTTTCCTTAACAACAATCCATTTTGTTCAAATCTATGTTTAATGTGTAATTTCTATATAACAAAGAAAAAAGCACCCGTTTTGGATGCTTGTTATTTCACTGTTTTCTTTACAAATTTATTAGTTTTAGCGTCATAAATATAATCACTAAGAACGCTATTGCCCTCAATTATTACTGGATCTCGAGAAAAATTAAAATTATAGAAAGAGTCATCAGCTTTCTTCTTACTTTTTTGAATCTTATCCAGATTCTTCTCAATCTCTTCAATCTTATTTTTAAGACCTGGGTCACTTTCCTTTTGACTCACTTCTACCGCTTCTTTAAAATCATCCATAACATGTTTTAACTCTTCAACTGAGTTATTAATCCATTTTGATTGTTCTTCTATAGCTGAATTTAATGTAGAAAATTCACCTTTAATTGAAATTAGTTCAATTATTCTTTCATCGAGTTTTCCTAAACTATGTTGCACTTGAATATTTTGTTGAGAAGATTCCCTTGCTTGAAAGAAAGCATAAATCATTGCCATGATTGCTAATATTATAGATACAAAGCTTGAAGCAAAAGAAATTTGTTCAATAAGAGATTTAGCATCAATTACGACATTAGTTACATAGATGGTAATCATTCCTATAATACACACTGATAAAATAAATATAGCATTCCATAGAATAACATCTTTTACAAAACTTTTTTTATCATCCTGATTCATATGTATACCCCTCTTTTTAAGTTACTATATACATCTTAGTATACATATGTCTTAATAACAATTTATAATTAACATGCTATTTCCTAATAACTCTTTCAAGGTCAAGATTACTCTCAACCTTCTCCAAGCCACCGCATCAACTGTTTTGGTTACACGCCCTGTGTTCGGTGACTGGGAGAAGACTAAGAATCTTCTCGTTTTAAGTCCTTGGACTCGAGAGCTATGGTGTAACTCTCTTATAAAGGGTTTTTAATTTATATCAAGACGTATGTGTTTCTTCCGACGCCTTGTTTGAACCAATACACTAGAGGGACGGAAGGGGAAGGTTTCCGCTGTATTGGCTCAAACAAAGAGCGGAACTCTTTGCCCTCGTTTTGGTCATTAATAAGAATCGTGAGTAATTACTAATGTACGAGATCACGTATACTTTTTAGATTTTTAGAACGGTATTCATTCAATCATGAAAACCATCCCCATTCTTAGAAATCAACATAACAGGAATATTGAATTTTATATCAATATTCAATACAGAAGGTGGATTCTGTACTGATCGATTGATACAAATTAGAAACAGCATGACGAATGCGAGTTATCTCACACCCGCCACACTGGAATATGTCATTGTTATACAATCATTGGTCTTTTCGTCTTAACGCGGGTTCGTACCGCCTTGCCCGCCCTACTATGCGGTATACGTTACCGTGACATTCTCGCATAAGAACGTTTCACTGATAGGTGTACTAATCCTCTTCGATATGCGGTTGTCAAAGGGCTGTCCAAAATCTCTTTAATGAGCTTGTACATTAAGAATACCGTTGAGTTCATTATCAAAATTCCCCCTATTTAGTCCCCTTTTTTGTCGGGATTTTGTCGAAGATTTATAAATAAAAAAGGCAGAACCATTTAATAATGATCCTGCCTCTTCCTACAAACTATACGCCTTATAAAAAGCGATTATAATTTTACTCTTAAGTAACCTTTTAATTCGCCTTTTCCATGCCAGCCACCCGTATCTGATGTTACAACTACATCATATAATCCAGGCGAAACACCGCCTAGTGGCAATTGTTTAAAGAAATGGCCTGCGCCAATATCATGACGTTGTACAACAGTTCCGTCTTTTCTAACTAATTCAATTAAACTATTACGATAAGGTACATATCCGTCTACATCAATAGATGTAGCACCCCAACCATAGCTATTAGAATCAGTACTAAAATGGATACTGTCAGTAGCGCTTTTCGAATCCATTGCAAATGCATCAGAAGTACCAAAAAGAAGTCCGCTTGATAAAACAATACCTGTTAGAAGTGTTTTCCCTAATTTTTTCATTTTAAAACCCCCAAAATTTGTTAACTACAAATATCATTATATAGAAATAACTTTTAAATTTGGTTAAATATGCACAATTACATAATTTCCATTATTTTTGGTTATTAACGGAAACATAATAATCAAATCATCCCCAACGAAGTGGCAATCAATCGAATTGCATTCTTTTTCTTATTGTAGAAATGATCTCTTTTAATCGATAACTCTTGATATATAAAACTATCTTTGAGCTTCTCACCATTTAAGTACTTCATCTTAATTATTTCAGCTTCGTCATAATCAAGAACGTTTTGTAAAGCCTTATCTATTTGCTTAAACTTAATATTACTCACACGTCTTGTATTACGTATTTCTGGAAACAAGCTAATTCCTTCCTGTTCTTGCTCTGTCTCATTTTCAAAACGTACCTTTAATGCACGATATTCTTTAAGGATACTCACCACTTCTTTTTGAATCTTTTTATATGTCTCATCATCGATTTCTGGAAAGAATGCTAATTGTTCCATTTGTAATCCCCCTATTTCTGAATTTTGGTTTTTATATTCACATCAGGTACGTGAAATTTTAATATCTCTTTGTTGAATAAGGGAAACATGCATAGCGAGTAGCCCCCACCATCCACTCTGCATGGTTCCGTTATCCATTAAGCCTTTAATAATTTACGTTTCTTGTTGATTATCTTCTCTTTCGCTGCTTCAATGTTATTTGCCACTTTCTTATGGTCCAGATCAAACTGAATCATTCCATCAAACATAGCTGGTGCTACTGCTTCATCAATGTATTGTAAGTAATCCACTGGCGCTCGTTCTGTCTGTTCTACTAAGTATCCATAAATATCAAAGTCTGCTCTTGGTATAGACTTCTTGCCCTTTGGTTGTTGAGACATCCTTACGTAAGATTGAATGACTGATAGTGGTATTGCGAATGTTGACTGATCCTTGGTAAATCCAATAAGGGAGAAACAAATTGCCCCCATTTTCTCTGCTTTCTCCAAGTAATCCAATTGGTGCTGCGCAATGTTCTTTAGGTCAAATCGATTTATTTCATTTGTAGACTTCGCTTCAAATGCTATAGCTCTTCCTCTATATACACCATCATAATCTACTGTACTTTTAGATTCGTAATAACCATCCTTCACACGACCATATACCATTTTTAACACCTTCACAGGAGTTGGACGCTTGTTTATAAGCGCCACTCCCTCACGTTGATACATTTCATTCGATAGATTGATAAGCTTCTCAAAAGCCATTCCACGGTTACCTTGTCCCATTTTTATTCCTCCATTTCTTTCTTACAATCTTCAAGAAAATCAATAACTTCCTGAACATGCTCCCTTGTAGTCATACTCTCTATTACATATCCTTCATCGTTATAAACATTAACCTTATCCCCTGTGAACTCCATTCCATACATTCCGTCTATACCTAATAGCTTTACGTTACCTTCCATTCTCATAACCTCACTTTAAAAGGATTATTTACCTTTTAGACTTTAATCTCGTTACTTTGTATGAGATTATTTTTCAATGATAAAAAACATTAACAATTATAGAAATATTATACATTTTACCCTTTTTTTATTGACTAAAATCATTTAATGTTTTATATTGTTATTTGTATATACCATTTATAAATTACAAGGGAGGAAATAAAAATGAAAAAATTATGGCAAACAATTTTAACAGCAGTTATTTTATCTAGTGGACTTCTTTTTGGTACATCTGATGCCTTTGCAATGGGGTCAAAAGGACACAGTAATCTAACTCTATCTACTGATGCTAATAATTATGGTAGAGGAGCAACTTCAATTGATGTTAGAGTGTCAACTACTGCTGGAAATGTTGTTGTTGAGTTATACAAAAAAGGTAATAACAACCCTGTTGCAAGACGAGATGCCTATTTTGGCGTTAACGGCGGAAGTACGACAGTTAAATTTCAAACAAGCGGACTTACATCAGGTCAATATGACGTTGTAGCAACTGGTGGCTGGGGAGATCGTAAATATCGTAGAGAACTTACAAACTACATAAATGTAACTCGATAATCTGTCAAAAGGCACTTGTGAAAGTGCCTTTTTATATACCCTCACCACAACATACAACTTCACCGGCGTCCAATACCTTTTCCAAAGCTCATTTATGCTTCTTTTTCTTTACAGAATTCAAATTTTCTCTTTATCAAAAACTTCAATATCGTGTAAAACCTGCGTAAAGATTGCTGTGATCCAACCTATCTACCCGATAAATGTTATATAATGAACTTGCAAATACACAATCCTCACAAATAGGACATTCAGCTATGATACAACCAGACGCCATATCCATCCCCCTTTTCTACAAAATGAAATTTTGATTAAGTTTTTAAATAACTTTTTAATATTTATAATACCTAACATTCAAAACTTAAAATGTGGTAGTATTATTAGGAAGATATTTACTAACTAACTTTTATGCTCTAGCATTAATTACTAGGGCATATTTTATTTTTAAATATATAATCTGCCCCTTATCTAAAATCGCGTTTTCATTCTATTATCAGTCTCATTTCTTCGTGTTCTTATATCGATATGAAACATTGCATATTTAGACATTTTTATACAAAAATAATCAAATGTGATGTATTCTATAGTAGAAGAGTAAGGTAAGAGTTACTCTTTGCCATTTTAGGAAAGGGCCTGCTATTTATAGCGGGTCCTTTTTGTTAAACTATAACTAAAATAGCGTTTTTGTTTAAGATAACACCTCTAGATCAATTGGACACATTTACTAATATATTCACCACTAAATCCATGTTAAAATCTCTTGTGAGTACGACATAGCTCAATTTTATGAAGTCCTGTAACATTTTCTGCGGGGCTTCTTTTTTTTTACAAGCCGTTAGTGAACTGTGCTGACTACCTTGATTTACAAAATCACTTTTTGTTCACTTTTTTGATACATTTACGAAACATTCATATGTTATCTTCAATACGTTCTATTCTTTTTATATTACCGTGTGAGATATACTCAGACTTGAAACCCTAGACCCCCTAACCCTAGGGTGATTTTATTTAATTACTAGTTTTCATCAACCCGAGGACTTAGTAATTACATCCACAGGCTCAACTCTCTCCCTTTTGAGAATTGAGCCTTTTTTTACCTATAAGATTATCCCCACACTCCCTGTTTATTTGTATAAATTTTAAATTTGACCTCTATCAAAAATCTCAATATCATGTAAAACTTACGTAAAGATTGCTATGATTCAACCTATCCGCCTGATAAACGCTATATAATGAAATTGCAAACATCAGGTTTGCACCTTTCTGTACGACATAACTCTTTGCTAGGAGAAAATCCTAGCCTTTTTTATTTAGTGCCCGTTGATCCGAATTCCCTATTTCTCCGTTCTAATTCCGATAGTCCCTCCATTTCTACTGACGCTATGACGCCTACGGATGCCTTGTTCAATCACATGAGTTTCGGCCCCTTTAGACACTTCATTATCAACCAGCACACCCACTTCTTCTCTAAAACTACTATCCACAGTTCCAATAACTACACGTCATAACGCTATGTCTCCTAATCCAAATTCATTATCTCTTCTAATGTTCTATCGGAAATATACGTAGTGATAATTTGTATCTTTCCGTATTTCTGTTTAGCCATTTCTATAGCTTCGCTCTCGGACTTCGCCTCAAACCAACGAAGCTTCCACTTCTCGTCTTTGTCATAGAACTCTATTGAGTACGTCATAGCGCTATTACGCTTCAAGAACTTTTCCGCTGTATTTGTTGCAGTATAATCAAAACTTCCGACTACATCCTCCAGTGTTAATTGCTTCATGCTCCTAACCCCATTGAACGAGATTTGATTTTGTTCTTATCTGCCTGATCCATAATCAATGCTGCTATTTCTAATTGGTGTCTTTCTAACTCTTTTGCGATTTCAAGGATTCCTTTGTCTTCCTTCCACATTTCTTGCAATCTAGTAACTTCGCTTTCATCAAATACCAGATCCAACTCTTCTAGAGCGATATATAAGTTACGACGCGATTTCTTCATGTACTTTCCCTGCTGCAATGCCATTGTGTAATTTTCCTTTTCCAAATCCGTTCCAAGTCGTGGCATCCCATTTCCCCTCCAATTGTAATTTATGAATCTCTCTTAGTTCCGCCATAACAGCATGACGCTTTCTATCCACTTCTTCATGCGTTTGATTCGCCGCTTCGCAAATACATGACGCGAATTGATACATACCCGTTCCAATGTTGTTCTGAATTACTCCCGTTCCGTTACATGCACACATCTTAATTCCCCCTTTTAAAATGGCAATGCCTTTCTTCTGTAATCCTTTGTATCTTTGAAAACCAGCGCTTTAAAGTTATTGAAAATACGCGATACAATTCGTTCATCATATGCGCCCTCTAGACGTTCCCCTGTAAGATTTGTCGTGAAGATAGTAGATTTTACCTTGCCTTCCATCGAAAACATCAAATAACACCCTATTAATGAAGTTTGTCGCTCTCGTGTTGGCGTCTAACGCGCCTAATTCTGCTCCTAAATCATCGACTATTAATACTTCCGCTCTTACTAAGCTTCTTATAATTGCATCTTCAGTTAATGTGGAATCTTTACTGAATGTACTTTTAATCTTCCGTAGCAATTCGCCAACCGTGACGAAGACAACTGACTTACCTGCTCCTGCAAGCTGATCTGCGATAGCGTAAGCAAGATGTGTTTTCCCTGCCCCGCAATTCCCGGCCATAATCGTGTTAAAAATCTTTCCGTTTAGATAATCCTTTGCAATGACCTTTGCGAGTTCAAGGTTCTTCGCTCCTTCCTCGCTAGTAGGTTGGTAATTATCAAAGTTAGCTTTCTTAATGTTGCTATCTGCAATCATGCTTTGTTGATGGAACATGAATTTCTTCTCGTTTGCTTTATCTGCATCGTATTTCGCCTGTTCCTGTTGCTGAAGCTTTTTACTTTCGTTTTCAAGGAAGCATCGAGGGCATACAACTTGTCCACCGAACTTCATCTTATTCATGCCATGTGTATTACACACATCAGAATCCATAGTCATATTCACCTTTTTGGCTATATCGGTTGGTATTGCTAGTGCCGCTCTCTGCATTGTTCTTCGCTCCTTTATTTCGTTGGTATTCAGCTTCTAAAGCTTCTACATCATCTAAAGTCTTAATGTTTTTGTTAGCCCACTGTTTTAAGATACCTTCAGCGTAATTCCATTTCTTCTGTTGTTTTAATGCACGTTCCATAGCTGCAATAACAAGTTCTTCGCTTGTATCTTTAATCCACTGATCTATGCCGTCTACCATGAAAGGATTTAAAACTCCAATGTTACTTTCATAGAATGAGAAGGGATTCTTACTACTACTACTTATTGTTAAATTAGTATTGTTAGGGTTCAACTGGTGAACAAGGGCTTGTTCACTGGTTGAACAAGGGTACTAATATCATTGATGTAATATACATTTGAAGCATGCCCGCCATCTTCACCGTTTCTCTTTTCTTTGAAAACATAACCACATTCGATAAGTAAATTTAGTGATTTAATAATTGTATTTTTAGACATTCCTACTTTCTTTCCAATCGTTGATAAGGAAGGGAAGCAACTTCCTGTTTCCTGGTTTAAATGCCTGCAAAGCACCATATATATTGCCATTTCTTTATGAGAAAGCCTTGTGTCATCTACAATCTCGTTATCTATCATGAAAAATCCGCGTCTTCTTCTATCTACTAATGTCATTGATTTAATTCACTTCCCTTTCGCATATCGCGATACCATTTTTAACTTTCAATATTTTGTATCCTGGATAGCGATCAGGAGTAATGTACTCAATCGCCTTCACTTTAATTTCTTGTTCATTTTTTGCGCCCTCGCTAACCCATGAAGGGAGGACGACTTTTGATTGATTTTTATCTAACATAGGCTTTCACTCCTTAATTTGTTTGTTCTGTCTCTTCGGCCGTTTCTTTTTCTTTAGCTTCCGCCACTTCCTTTTCAGCTTGCTTAACCCATTTCGTTGATTTTTTAAGTACCTCTTCCGCTTGTTTTAACGTTAATTCAGCAACTTCTTTGATACTTAAATGTCCTTTGATTGTGTCTTCATCCACTTTTCGGAGAGTGGCCAACTTTTTAATGTTTAATTTGATTGCTCCAACTTGTTGAGCAGTAATCATTTCTTCTTGTACTTCCGGTAGATCTTCACCCGCATAGATGTATAATCCCAATCCATGAAGCGCTATTGCCTTTACTAAGCAACGTTGAATACTAGTGTTAATATCAAAGCTGTTTGGCTCTGCAATTGGTTTATTTTGATTGTTAAGTATCGGGTGAATCTGACTTAGTGGTATTCCTTGTACAGTTACTTCAACTTCTACAAAGTAACCACAATCTGTTTTAAGGTAAGGTACTCCATCGAATCGTTTTACCTCCCATGTTGCTGTTGGATCTACTTCACGAAGTTTTTTAACTGCCCACGCCCATGATAAGTAGTTAAAGCGACCTTTCTTTTCAACGTGTTCCGTGCAATCTATTTGAGCTAATTTAGAAAAGTAATTTTCAGTTGTCATATGAATCTTCCTCTCTTTTAAAATGGTGCTATTACAGTTTTCTCTTCTTGCTGACTAGTTTTGTACATATCCTCTAAGACTTGTAAACCATGCTCATACGCTAAAATTACGGCCTTTGAATGAGGTTCAGCATTTTGCCTGTTATGCTCAATTAATCTATTGAAAATTCGTTTTTCTAATTCGAATTTTTGATGTATGTTTATATCCATTTCACTCACCTGCTACTTTCTTCATGGAATGTTCCTCAACATACTGTTTGATACATTCAGATTCCGTATGGATTGGATCACCACTAAAATCGAGGTACCCTTCTCCGTAAAAGATTTCTCCACCACAACCTTGGCAATAATCCATGAAGTCTCTAGCTGATGAATCATGATGATTTCCGATAACCATTGGATTTTCAATCATTTCCATATTACTCCTTATTTACTTAGAAGAAACGACCATGATATAATAGAGGTACAAAATATTGCGTCGTTTCATCAACCAGTCGATTAGGGGTAATCGGCTGGTTTTATTTTGTTTTGATGCTTTCTCATGTCGAATATTAGTAGGATTTTCCACCTCCTTTGTCGAATACTTCCGATGAAAGGAGGTGTTTTTTATGACTATGATTCCTGTAAATTCTTCTAACCTATCAGCAGTAGGCTATGATGAAAGAACTCAAACACTAAGAGTCTCTTTTCGAAACAGAACTGTATACGATTATTACAATGTTCCCGAAAATCTTTACCAAGGATTAATGGCTGCATCTTCTCACGGTGGATACCTTGATAGATATATCAAGAAAGCTAGCTATCGATACGCAAAAGTCAGTTAGTCTTGATTAATGATGATTACAGCTGGACCAATAATTTTCTTTTGTTGTGTGCCAGTTGTAATCACACATTCTTCGTGCGGATCAATATTTAACATAGAAACACCCTCTCTTTTCACTAGTTCCTCACTTAATTCTCTTGTAGATACATTCACCTGTATCACTCCTTTCTGATGCTTTCACGCATCGGAATATCCAGGAACCTATTTACTAGGTGGGGAATACCGTTAGATTACTGAATATTCCGACAAGTGAAGCCTTGTCTATGTCCATAAATTTGTAAAATCTTTATATATAGTTTTAACAAAAAATATGTTAAACTGATTACACCTCAAGATTTCTTTTTCCGAAATCTAAAACTACTATCTTTTTATCGCCCTGCATCTCAACTTGCAGGGCTTTTATCATTTAGCTAGAGTGATAAACTCCTTATGCATTTCCTCAACCTTATCTGCGCCGTTATGTATCCCTCTAGCTCGTAAATCCCTTATGATCCATGCTAGTTTCTTTTGTTCGTATTCATCACGCTGTTCTTTATTTGTCATCCCGTGACCATCCTGTCTTTTTGTCCCATACATCAATTCGGTGTACTAGGTATACGAATAAACATATTGCTGCTGCTACGATTGCTAGTGATAATGTGCTTTCTTCCATCATTTAAACCGCCTCCTGTTCCTGTTCTTTCTTCAGTCGGTCTATAATGTAAGCTTGTCCTTTTGGTGTTACGTATGTTGTTGTCCATGTGAATGGCTCTCCGCTTGGCTTCTGTTTAACGCCTTGTGCGATTTCGAAGTATCCCTTTTCAACTGCTGATTGAGTTGGTTCGGTGGATCGCTTGAAGATTAAGTTCCACTCTCTAAGTTTTGCGAATAACTGACGTTGTCCGATTTTGATATTGTGTTTAGCTGCTAACTTAGCGACTTCACTTACTTTCAGCGATTCATTCGACTGCATACATGCTTTAGCGAATGTTACGAGCGGTTGTTGCTGTACGATTTGCTGTTGTGCTGCTGCAAGCTTTTCTTTTTCCTCTTTTAATTTAGTGAGAAGACCGATTGCAAAGTCTGGATTGGTTACCGCTTGTTCTAGGACTTGATCTGTCATGTATGCGCCGTGTTTTCTAATAGAAGGAAGTACTTCGCTTGTTACCCATTTTTTGAATTTCTTAGCGCTTGGTAACTTGCTTGAAAGGATTAAAGAGTATAAACCAGATTCGTTAATCACTTTCTGATTTCTGTTTTGTCTGCCATCCCAAATTGGGAGGTCAGCTTTTTCATCTTCATCAACGTGCATTTGAATAGCTTTCGAAGTATTGTTGTATCCTAAAACCTCAGCTACATCTTTTGCTACAAACCAAACATCTTCACCTTGTATTACCGTTCGAACCTGGCCGAACTCTTCGTTATTAAAAACTTGTAATTGATTCATTTTCTTTCCTCCTTTATTATCTCAAGGTCAAGTTAAACCCACTTAAATTGACCTTAGGTCAAGTTTATGTTGTTTAAAAAATGACCTCACCCTACTAAGTCATCCATTGTTGTTGATAAAGCATTTGCTATTTTTTTTAATGTTTCAATCTTAGTTGATTTAACACCTAATTCTATCTTCGAAACCATACTCTCGCTGATCTGTGATAGTTCAGCAAGTTGCTTCTGCGTGAGTTTTTTACTCTTGCGAAGTTCTTTAACGTAGCTCCCTTTTATTTTCATCGGCTTCACCTCTCGATTACATTTTCATTGTACACCTAACATGACCTGTGGTCAAGTATTTATTTTGAAATTTATTTTTAAAAACAAGAAATGGACTAGTGGTCAAGTTTTATGTAGAATATATACTATAGTCAATGTAAAACAAAACCATTAAAATTTTATATAAAACAGTTATTAAAGGGGAATAAAATCATGTTACCTATACTATCCGTTAGGATAAAAGAACTAAGGAAAGAAAGAAAATGGTCTCAGAAAGAATTAGGAGAAAAAGTAGATGTTAGTGAATCTTTTGTTTCAAAGGTCGAATCTGGTAAAAAACAACCTTCAAGAGAAGTAACTGCAAAAATCGCAGAAGTATTTAATGTGACTACAGACTTCTTGTTAGGACGAAGTGATGAAGCAGATCTAAACGAAATGTTAGACGTAAAATTTAAAGCAATGAAGGAACGATTATCTAACCTTCCTGAATCTCAACGCGAAATGATAATGAAACAAGCTGAGAACCTAATGGCAGAATTCGAAAAATTAAACAACCAATCGGAAAAATAGCCAACCTCCTCATGAGGCGTGGCTATTTTTTTGCTCTGTATTAAATAGCATTTCAATATATGAATCAAGTGTCTGTTCATCACCATTGGATAATTCATCAGCTTGCAATAAAAACCCCTTTAAAATCTCATCTCTTGTCATCCCCAACATCCTCCAATATCTTCATAGTAGTTTGTGAAGAATTCACAATATATAACTAATATTCTTTTTTTTATTTTTGGTTAATCTCCTTATAAACGACGAATGCGATTGCCCCATTAATGAGACAATCGCATTCAATCTATCTATATTAGAACCTAGGCTTCTTGGTATTAACCAATTCCAGTCCCTGGATCCATTCTTAACATAATTTGTGTTTGAGCATCCTTCGCCACTTGTTTAGGTTGCTCCTTTTGGTCTTTAGCGGGAGAAATATATAACACTCCAGCTAATGCCAATGTTGTTACTACAACTAGTATTTTTTTCATTTAGCATCACCCATGAATATTATACCATATTTATTAAATTCTTCTAATATCTTTCTAGGTAACCTACAATAAAATTTGCATCCCTCGTTAATAAAACCTTCTATTGACTGTTCTAACAATGATCGATCTTTCAATGCCATTCCTAAATAACAAAGTTTCATTGGGGTAAGTTTTCCTTTTTCCTTTTCCACATTTCTAAGTAATCTTACTGCTTCTTTTTCATTCCCATTAATTATGTGCTTTAAAGCTACCTCTCCAACATCGTATATGTCTAAATCATGTAAATCTTTTTTATTTATCAATCTAATATAAGAACGCATATTTAAAAAGTTTCTCTTCCGTTCTACCGCTCTATGAGAATGACATTTATTTAACAATTCTATTCCTTTGTTTAAGTACCACAATGACTGTTCGTAGCTATCAAAACTATATGATTCACCTAAACACCCTAAAGCAGATACTTTTAACATATCTAAGTATCCAAAATTATCTTCTGTATTCAATATTTCATGACAAATATCCCTAGATTTGTCTATTTTTTCATCCATTAAACTTGCATATGCAATAATCTCTTGTATTCGTATTCTATATAAATCACGTATAAAATCATCACTTATTTTTTCAATTTTAGGCAATAACATTTCC
>NZ_MACG01000072.1 GCF_001884035.1 Bacillus tropicus | reverse complement strand
ACCTGCTGCACCTGCTGCTTCTTGTAATTCCTCATCTGTTACCGTCATTACTACGCTTTTTAACTCTTCCATTTTTATTTCCCCCTTAAAATTTTATATAAGTTCAATAGTTTCGAATGAAATGATCGCAAGATTCATAATACGTAACTTCAAATTAGCAACATACAAATACACTATTTGGACAATCATCTGTTACTGTGCATAACCAACCGCAACCTGCTGCAC
>NZ_MACG01000071.1 GCF_001884035.1 Bacillus tropicus | reverse complement strand
CGATATATCCCATTGGAACCATACTTTCAACATCGGCACGTTTTTCTGGATCTGCAAATTTTTCAGCATTAATCGGTGTATTGATAGCACCAGGTCCAATATTATTCACACGAATTCCTTTTGGTGCATATTCTAGTGCTAATGTTTCTGTCATTAGCTTAACACCACCTTTACTTGCTGCATAGTGAACAAATAATGGCCATGGAATTTGCTCGTGAACGCTTGACATATTAATAACGCTACCTTTAATATCGTTCTCCACGAAATATTTAATTGCTTCGCGGCTTCCTAAGAAAGCGCCTGTTAAATTCGTATCAATGACTCTATTCCAATCACTTAATGGCATTTCATGTGAAGGTACTGGATTTTCGATACCCGCATTATTAATCATGACATTTAGTGTACCAAATTCTTTCACAGCAGATTGAATAAGATTAATCATGTCTGATTCAACTCTGACATCTCCTTGTATAGCAATAGCCTCTCCACCAGCTTGCTTAACTGCTTGTACTACTTCATTTGCTTCTGATTCGTTTGAATAATAATTAATGACAACTTTCGCTTGTTCTTCTCCAAAACGGATTGCCATTGCTCTTCCAAGACCAGTTGCACCACCTGTAATAACAACTACTTTATCTTTTAAATCTGTATACATAATTTTTTCCTCCTCTTTATCCTTTTGCAATTCCTAACATAACTCCAGCTGCGACAATAAAGATAATCCCAATGATAATCGCATTAAACTGACGTTTTGTTTTCTTTTCACCTAAAATAAAAATGCCACCTAAAGTTG
>NZ_MACG01000070.1 GCF_001884035.1 Bacillus tropicus | reverse complement strand
ACAGAAGTACCATTAGAAGTGGTTTATGGAGATAGTATTGCATATGTAGGATATGGCGATGATATTGCTTCAATTGTAACTTTAAAGCACGAAGAGAAGAAATTCCATGCAACTGATATGGATAGCGAGATTCATGAGTATTTTAATAAAGAGCTATACATGGGAATCACGTTATACGATCGAGACGGAAACGAGAAAAAACATGTAACAGCAGAGGGACAAGAAACATCAGAGAACTTTGCGAAGCAAGTGAATGGTATGCAGTTCGAGTATGGAGATGTAGT
>NZ_MACG01000069.1 GCF_001884035.1 Bacillus tropicus | reverse complement strand
TGGCTCTGGCGGCAATGGTTCTGGTGGCAACGGTTCTGATGGCAGTGGCTCTGGTGGCAATGGTTCTGGTGGCAATCGTGTTAAAGGCGATAGCAGTTCTCAGGGGGGAAATGACTCTCATGGCGGTAACCGTATTAAAGGCGATAGCAGTTCTCAAGGAGGAAATGGCTCTCAAGGTGGTAACGTAAAAGATAACGCGAAAAAACAAGGCGATAAGTTACCGAATACTGCAACACATTATCCTGCATCTATTTTAATGGGACTTTCAACATTCCTAATTGGTATGTTACTATTCATTCGCCGTAAAAACGCAAAATAAAAACACATCCTTCCATCTTAAAAATACATGAAACAAATCGTAAAACTAAAAAGGACTTTGGATTGCATTTTATTATGCAGCCCAAAGTCCTTTTCATCCTCTCTATCCAAAAGAGCATTAATACGCTTTTCCCCAATACACCATTTGTTTCGCTTCTTTACCACAACAAATACATTCATCAGCTAAATGTTCTTGTTCAAAAGGCATACAGCGAGAAGATACTCCGACTTCTTCTTTTAATTTCTCTTCACAAGCTAGTTCCCCGCACCACATCGCCTTAATAAATCCTTGCTTTTCATCAGCTACTTTTTTCATTTCTTCAAACTTCGTCACACTATACGTATTTTCATCACGAAATACTTTTGCTTTATTAAATAAAGAGTTATGAATTTCCTCAAGTAGTGCTGGAATGCGTTCTTCTAATTGATCTATTGCTATAAACTCTTTTTCTTTCGTATCTCTTCTTACAAGTACGACTTGATTCTTTTCAATATCTTTAGGACCAACTTCTAATCGAATTGGAATACCTTTCATTTCATACTCATTAAATTTCCAGCCTGGTGTTTTATTACTAGCATCTATTTTTACTCGTGCAACCTTTTGAATATATCCTTGTAACTCTGTTGCTTTCGCTAAAACTCCTTCTTTATGCTGCGCAATCGGTACGATAACAACTTGTACTGGAGCAACCTTTGGTGGCATTACAAGCCCATTATTATCACTATGAACCATAATAAGCCCACCTATCATTCTTGTTGATACCCCCCAAGATGTTTGGTGTACATATTGCCACTTACCGTTACGATCTAAAAATTTAATATCAAATGCTTCAGAGAAATTCGTTCCAAAGTTATGGGATGTTCCCGTTTGAAGTGCTTTCCCATCATGCATTAAGCTTTCAATTGTATAAGTTGCCTTTGCGCCCGCAAATTTTTCTTTTTCTGTTTTTTGTCCTTTAATTACTGGTATCGCTAAGTAGTCTTCACAGAAAGAAGCATATAAATTTAAAATATTTAACGTTTCAGCTTGAGATTCTTCTGCTGTTTCATGAATTGTATGCCCCTCTTGCCATAAGAACTCCGTTGTACGAAGAAATGGCCTAGTTGTCTTCTCCCAACGAACTACTGAACACCACTGATTATATAACTTTGGCAAATCATTATAGGATTGCACAATTTTTGAAAAATGCTCACAGAATAAAGTTTCAGATGTAGGGCGTATACAAAGTCTTTCCGCTAACTTTTCATCCCCGCCATGTGTCACCCATGCTACTTCAGGAGCAAATCCTTCTACATGATCCTTCTCTTTTTGTAATAAGCTCTCTGGGATAAACATTGGCATATACACGTTTTCATGACCGGTTTCTTTTAACTTCTCATCCATAACTTTCTGCATATTTTCCCATAAGGCATAGCCGTACGGACGTAGAATCATACACCCTTTTACACTTGAATAATCAACAAGTTCTGCTTTTTTTACAATATCTGTGTACCACTGTGCAAAGTCCTCTTCCATCTTCGTAATCGCTTGTACTTGTTCTTTTGCCATCGTCAGTCTTCCTCCTTCTAGAAAATACAAAAAAGCCCGCGTCCCTAAATAGGGACCGAGCTTTGCCGGCGTTACCACCCTGATTCATGCACAAAAATTGCGCATGCTCTCTTTTTGATAACGGGAAATTCCCGCTGCATATGCAGAACGCAAAGGTAGGTTCCATATCGCCTTTTTAAGAATCTTTCAGCCTAGCGGATTCTCTCTCTGCTAAAAAGGTTGAACATGTACTAGTCCTTTTTCACCGTTATAACGAAATAAATTTGTTGATTATCATAATACAAATTCTTTTTTAAAACAATAGCTAATTTTCTTACTTTTATATATTCTTTTCATTTTTTACAGTTTTATACGTAGCTTTTCCGCGTAATTTTCACAAGTTGATGTGCAATCATACCGATAAGTGTACCAAGCAGGACAAAGAAACCAATAAATCCATATCCCATTCCTTCCCATCCACCAATAACCATCATTGTAACGGGAAAGGATGCTAAGCAAAGAAGTATTAAACTAAGTGCAAATATAATATCAAACTGCTTGTCTGGAAACCGTTTCTTTAGTAAATACGAAATAGCAAATACAAGAATAATCGTAATTCCGCCAATGATGTAAAAGATACCAAATCCATCTAGCAGATCCACAGTATTCCCTCCTTTCATTCATTCCCTTATACTTAATTATATGTTTAACTTTTCTGAAAATAAATAATAAATTTTATTTTAAAACATATTTTTATTACTAGGTATTAATAGTAATATATAGTAATAGGTTTTATATAATTAGGAGGATTACTTTATGGATAAAGCATTAACGAATCGTGTCATCATTTTATCATTCGACTGTTTATCAGCTTTAGATTTTCCTATACTACAAAAATTACCTCACTTCCAATCTCTAATAAAAGAGGGAGCAATTGTGGAAAAGGTAGAGCCCATCTATCCTTCTGTAACCTATCCAAGTCACTCAACAATCGTAACTGGTAATTACCCTAATAAACATGGTGTTGTTAGCAATACGTTACTTCAACCTGGACGTGAATCACCCGATTGGCATTGGTATCGAAAATCAATACAAGGAACAACATTATATGATGAAGCACATAAAGCAAATTTAACGACAGCTGCCCTTCTATGGCCTGTTACCGGCAGAGCAAATATTGATTACAATTTACCAGAAATCTTTCCAAATAGACCGTGGCAAAACCAAGTTTTAGTTTCATTATTTAGCGGTAGCCCGCTATATCAATTAGATTTAAATCGTCGTTTCGGCCATATACGAAATGGATTATCACAACCTGAACTCGATGATTTCGTACTTGCTTCTACTGTGCATACAATCCAGACGAAAAAGCCTAATGTCATGTTTGTACATTTCACCGATTTAGACACCCAAAGACACTATCACGGCTTTGAATCCAAAGAAACAATAGCCGCAATTCATAGACATGATGAGCGACTAGGGAAAATTATTCAAGCTTTAAAAGACAGTGGACTATACGAAGAGAGCACTATTATCGCTCTTGGTGATCATAGCGCTTTAAGTGAAAACAAAGCCATTCAATTAAATGTACTATTTCATCAAAAAGGGCTTATCTCTATAAATTCAAAAGGAAAATTAGTAGACTGGAATGCTTATTGCCAAAGTTGCGATGGGTCCGCCTATGTATATGTGAAAGACAAAAACGATACAGATACGATTCGAGAAGTACAACTACTACTTGAAGAACTGCTTCAAAATAAACAAAACGGTATTGAATTTATACTTCATGATGAGGATGCGAAGGAATGCGGTGCAGATGGCAATTGTTTATTTATGTTGGAAGCACAAGAAGGGTATTATTTCACTGAAAACTATACAGGAGATTTTATAAAAGAAATTACTGAAAAAGATGTTACGCCTAGTAAAAAATATACATTTGGTACGCATGGATACTCTCCAACAAAACCTAACTATGAAACAATTTTTATAGCTGCCGGGAAAGGGATAAAAAGCGGCATTACCATACCGTATATGAGACTTATTGATGAGGGTCCAACTATCGCTAGACTACTCGGTTTACACTTAGGTGAAACAGACGGATCAATTGTAGAGGATTTACTTCAATTGTAAATAACTGTGTATATATGTAAAAGTTATGTAAAATTCATCATTGTTTCTCTTTTTATAATTTTTATTTTTGTACACTGTTAGTAGAACAAATTTAAGGGGGAACATTATATGAAAAAAATGTCCAGACAAGAAAAAAGCTGGATATTATACGATTGGGCGAACTCCGTATATTCGCTCGTCATTACAACTGCATTATTTCCAATTTACTTTAAAGCAGCTGCAAAAGAAGCTGGCCTATCTGGTGCAACTTCAACAGCATATTGGGGATATGCAAACTCGTTCGCTACACTTTTAATTTCTATACTTGCCCCTATTCTCGGCACAGTTGCTGATTATAAAGGATTTAAAAAACGATTTTTCACATTCTTCTTTGGACTCGGTATCGTATTTACAAGTATGTTAGCAGTCGTTCCAACATCTCAGTGGTACTTATTACTAGGATGCTATATGCTCGCATTAGTCGGTTTTGCTGGAGCAAATATTTTTTATGATGCATTTTTAGTAGATGTCACTTCTGAAGATAGAATGGATCGAATTTCTACGAGAGGTTTCGCTTTAGGCTATATCGGGAGTACTATTCCATTTATCGGTTGTATCGCTCTGATCATTCTTGCTCAAAAAGGAACTATCCCTTTATCAGTCGGCATCGCTAGTCAAATTTCATTCGCAATAACGGCTCTTTGGTGGGGATTATTTACAATTCCAATGCTAAAAAATGTAGAGCAAACGCACTATATTGAACGTCACCCAAGACCAATTACAATGAGCTTCAAACGTCTTGCTGATACTTTTAAAAATATTAAAGAATATAAAACGGTCTTTATGTTCTTAATCGCTTACTTTTTCTATATTGATGGGGTCGATACAATTATTACTATGTCTACAGCTTACGGAACAGATCTCGGTATTAGTGCAACAAATCTATTAATCATATTATTTGTCACACAAATTGTAGCTTGTCCATTCGCTTTATTGTATGGAAAACTATCAGAGACATTTACCGGTAAAAAAATGCTATATGTCGGTATTATTATTTATATCATTATCTGCACATATGCTTATTTCTTAAAAACAACACTCGATTTCTGGATTTTAGCAATGTTAGTTGCCACTTCTCAGGGCGGGATTCAAGCACTTAGTCGTTCCTATTTTGCGAAACTAGTACCTAAAGAATCTGCGAATGAATTCTTCGGATTTTATAATATATTTGGCAAGTTTGCCGCGATTATGGGGCCAGTATTAGTCGGTGTTACAACGCAATTAACAGGAAAAACAAACGCTGGTGTCCTTAGCATTATTGTACTTTTTATTATCGGGGGATTCTTACTAACTAGAGTTCCTGAAAATAATACATCCGTTACACCACCTAGTCCAAAAACTAAAACGCTATAAGAAAAAGATCCTCTTCACATAAGAAGAGGATCTTTTATTGATAACGCCCCACTATGAAAGACGCTACATCTTATACAAAAATAGTTTATCAACAGTTGTTCCTAGTACTTCCGCTAAACGAAAAGCTAACGCTAAGCTTGGATCATATTTATTATTCTCAATTGCATTTATCGTCTGTCTTGAAACTTTACACTTATCAGCTAATGCACCTTGTGAAATATTATTTCCAGTGCGTAATTCATAAATTTGATTTTTCACATCTTTTCTCCTAACATGTAAAATCGTTTTTACAACATTAGTATATAGTCGGTACATTTCATTGTCAAAAAATCGCCATGAAAAAAGGGAGCAATTCAGCCCCCTTGCAATAGCTATTTCGAAACCAATGAATTCGTCATTTCCTCTTGATTAACAACATCTTCCTTCTTTAGTTGCATACGTAAAACCGGACCTATTGCTAATAAAATAAGTGACATTGCTATACAAAATACTGTAACTAGTGAGGTCAGTTCCTTCAATCCTCCAGCTAGTGAAGTTCCAATTAACATTGCTCCCATAAACAGCGGTAAAATCGTCCCATTTACTCTTCCAACCATATTTTCTGGTACAAGTTGAATCATAAGCGTACCGACAACGATATTAACACAGGCTAAACAAATACCTGTTCCAAATCTCATGAAACTAGTAATCCAAAATGATGTAGATAGCCCTTCTACTAAAAATGATATCGCTAATATGCCCATACCGAATACGAACATCTTTTTCGGGTTCACTTTTGAAGCGAAAATCGCAGCAACAATACCACCAATTAACATACCTATTCCGTCAGCTGCAGCTAAATATTGAACTGCTTCCTTTTCCATTCCAAGGCGTTCTATTACAAGAAATACCTCTAATGGAGTTGTCAATCCAACAGCTAAGCCCATAATGGTGAAAGTAATCGTAATCATACGTAAATTTTTCGTATGAAGAACATATTTCCACCCTTCTTTTATATCATTTTTTAATGAATCTCTCGCCACTTGCTCTTTTTCAACCCATTTTGGTAAGAATGAAAGGGCGATAGCAGATAACAAAAATAAAATGATTAAGCTATATAGTGACGTAAATAAACCAAGTTGTGTATACACAAGCGATCCTACCACTGGTCCAAAGATCAGAAATAATGACTGTAATGTTTGGTTAAATGCAATCGCATTTGCTACCTGTTCTTCTTTTACATAGCGCTTAAATATACGCGAAGATGATGGCTGAGAAAACTGACCTACAATCGCGGAAATGAGTGTTGCAAAAAATATAGCCTGCCAATAATCCAGTTTTAACAACAGGACAATTCCTATAATAGACAGGACACTTAATACATCTCCAGCGACCATTGTTCTTTTCGGATTCCAGCGATCAGCTAGCGCACCACCGATAAACGAGAAAATAAAAATAGGTGCATATTCCATAACTGATAACAACGAAACAGAAACCGGATCATTATTCGTTCGCTCCATTATGAAATACAAAAGAGCCATATTTCTAATCCAAATTGCAAATTGTTGTAAAATATCAGATGCCATAACGAGCATAAATGCTCTGTTTTTAAATAAAGCGTTCATTTTCATTCCCCTTTCATAAACCGACCGTCCGGTCTAATTTAATTTGTAAGAAAAGCAACTGACCCATTATTCAGCTGCCATTCCTTTTAACAATACATCTATTGCCTTTTTATAAATACGTTTCAACTCTTTATAATCTAACTCGTAGTAAAGTACTCCAAGCCCTGATAATAATCCATTCACAATATACATAAGATCGCGCGTATTATCTTCACGAAACTCTCCAGACTGTATGCCTGCTTCTATTAGTTTCTCAAACATAACATATGATTCTCTAGTTAAGGCTAACAGTTCATCCAAAATCTCTTTACTTACAACTTGGCTCATAGAGAATTCCTCTATTGCATTTGAAATTGGTTGCTGTATGTCCTCTACATGATATTCCGCGAGACCATATAGTTTTTCAGTACTAGTACTATACAACTTTTCTTTTTCATTCCATTTTTCAAGCCAATCATACGTATGCTGTTTCACTACAAATAAAAATAATTCTTCTTTACTTTTAAAGTGATAATAAATGCTTCCTTTACTTCGCTCTGTAATTTCACAAATCTCTTCCATAGATGTAGCTGCATAGCCTTGCTGTGAAAACAAACTTTCTGCTTTATATGCAATTTCTTTCTTTATCTCTTCTGCACTTCTTCTCATATTCACACCTCTTTAAACCGACCGTTCAGTCTAATAATAACAAATGAAAAACCTCTATTACAAGAGGCTATATTCCTTATTTAAGAAAACGCACCCTCAAACCACGCTCGAATCATATGTATAATTCCAATTTTAAATCCTAATTTAACAAGAAATACGCCTCCCGCAGCTAATAAAAATAACATTACTTTCCCCTTGTTTTTCACTTTCGGCTCCCTTTTCATTTCCATTCCCCTTAGTATGTTAAAAGTATTTAATCAAACGTTTGTTTAACTGTTTTTATGCATATGTAAGCCAACTAATCAAACGTTTGTTTAAAAAGAAATACGCCTATATAAGGCGCATTTTCATCAATCACCGCCACCACCGCAGCTTCCCCCACTATCTCCGCCAAAAGAACCTCCGCAATCATGTGCCCCCCCATCATGCGAGCTATCATTATCAGATCCAGCAAAGAAAAATAGCGGTGATGAGTTGTTAGATGAATTATGAATGTTATTTTGTTTTGTAAGATTTACCTTCTTTTTGTTTGATCGAACTGCTGTTACGATTGTTCCAACTACAACAAATAATAGTATGACAATAATAAATTCCATATAAAAGCCTCCCTTATTCCTCGAATAATTGAATGGTTCTCTCCAGATTTTCAAGTGAAATGAAGCGTGATTCACGAAGGATCTCTTTTCCATTATAAAATAATAAAACTGTTGGTCCTGTAAATACTGCATATCGTCCCGCAATCTCTTGCATGTCTTGTAGTAATATTTCTACTTTCTCCACGTAATCATAATTCTCTAATACGCTATTTACTTTTCTTAGCATAACATCACAAACACCACAATTTTCTGTTTTAATAAAGAGCAGTACTAATTGTTGTTCTTCAATATATGTCGCTAATTCTTCTATCGTTTCAAATGTATTCATCTTATCCCTCTTAGCGTAATTTATGAAATACTTTATCTTGATACATACGAAAAGCTGAACTATCTTTAATCTTTCTCTTTTCCATTACCTGCTGAAAACGAAGCGTTTTTGCTGTTAACTCTTCTTGTAATTTTTTTCTCTCTTTTTCATCATAACAGCAAGCAATTAAGTCTTCTATTTTTAATATATCTTTTTGTAGTTCCATTTCTGGTGGAATCATGCCCGCATTTTTTAAAATTTTATAACTCATTCTAAGTTCTGGAGGTACCATTGAAAGGTCTTCTAATTGTAGTGGTTTTCCTTTTCCCGGAATATGATCAAGGTCTCCATTCCGTATTGCTTGTCGAATTTTTTCTTCAGCAATGTTCAAAAACACATCCACACCATCCCCTCCTTTACATATTTTTACTATTATTCTACATGATATTTTCTCAACTTGCTATGCCATTACAAGTTGACCTCATACAATTTTTTCTCAAATTTAATTACAAGGAGCCTTTTCCTGCCTAATCAATATTTTATTTTCATATGTAGTCTGTATTAGAGCCATCTAATATTGAGAAAATCTTTTCGAATCAAATAAAGCGTTTACACAAAATCTTACATTTGCTACGATTTAATCACCCCAGCTCCCTTGTATAGACTTCGTGATGTCTGATCATTTTTATCCCGCTTTAATGGGCAGTAAGACCCCCACCTCAAAATTTAGCGAAAGCAACGAAGTTAGGTGGGGGTCGGGCTGCCCCTAAAAGTCCGATTGGTGAGGGCTGATAATCAGTGGGGGATGAAGCCCCCCACTGATTAAAGTTTCACTTTATCTAAACGTTTCATACGTCTAGATTCATTGTGATTTATTGGCGCATGCCTTTAAATATATCTTTTATTTTGAAAGGAGAAATGACTATGAAATCAAAAAAATTCACACTGCTATTACTATCCCTACTACTCTTCTTACCTCTTTTTCTCACAAACTTTATTACTCCAAATGTCGCATTAGCAGATTCACCAAAGCAAGGTCAAAAAATTGTTGGGTATTTTCCTTCATGGGGTATTTACGGACGTAATTATCAAGTTGCAGACATTGATGCATCCAAGTTAACCCATCTAAACTATGCTTTCGCTGATATTTGCTGGAATGGAAAACATGGAAACCCTTCTACTCACCCCGATAATCCAAATAAACAAACGTGGAACTGTAAAGAGTCTGGTGTACCACTGCAAAATAAAGAGGTCCCTAATGGTACTCTCGTACTCGGTGAACCATGGGCCGATGTCACAAAATCTTATCCTGGCTCAGGTACAACTTGGGAAGATTGTGATAAATACGCACGCTGCGGAAATTTCGGCGAACTGAAACGATTAAAAGCTAAGTATCCTCACTTAAAAACAATTATTTCCGTTGGTGGCTGGACTTGGTCTAACCGCTTTTCTGATATGGCCGCTGATGAAAAAACAAGAAAAGTATTTGCTGAATCTACAGTCGATTTCCTTCGCGAATATGGATTTGACGGCGTTGATTTAGACTGGGAATATCCGGGCGTAGAAACGATTCCTGGTGGTAGTTATCGTCCTGAAGATAAGCAAAACTTCACCCTACTCCTTCAAGATGTTCGAAATGCATTAAATAAAGCTGGTGCAGAAGATGGTAAACAATATTTACTAACAATCGCGTCAGGCGCAAGCCAACGTTACGCTGATCATACAGAGCTAAAGAAAATCTCTCAAATACTGGATTGGATTAATATTATGACATATGATTTCCACGGTGGATGGGAAGCTACTTCTAACCATAATGCAGCTCTATACAAAGATCCAAATGACCCAGCAGCAGATACGAAATTTTACGTAGATGGTGCGATAGACATTTATACAAATGAAGGTGTTCCAGCAGATAAACTCGTATTAGGTGTACCATTTTACGGACGCGGATGGAAAAGTTGTGGAAAAGAAAATAACGGACAATATCAACCTTGTAAACCAGGTAGTGATGGAAAGCTCGCTTCTAAAGGTACTTGGGATGATTATTCTACCGGTGATACAGGTGTGTATGATTATGGTGATTTAGCAGCTAATTATGTTAATAAAAATGGCTTTGTTCGCGGATGGAACGATGTAGCGAAAGTACCTTATTTATATAATGCGACTACAGGTACGTTTATTAGCTATGATGACAACGAATCTATGAAATATAAAACAGACTATATAAAGACGAAAGGTTTAAGTGGCGCAATGTTTTGGGAGCTTAGCGGGGATTGCCGTACAAGTCCAAAATATAGTTGTAGTGGGCCAAAATTACTTGATACGTTAGTAAAAGAATTACTAGGTGGACCTATTACTCAAAAAGATACTGAGCCACCAACAAACGTAAAAAATATTGCTGTTACAAATAAAAATTCAAATTCAGTTCAATTAAACTGGACTGCATCTACTGATAACGTAGGAGTTACGGAATATGAAATTACTGCTGGAGAAGAAAAATGGAGTACAACAACAAATAGCATTACAATTAAAAACTTAAAATCTAATACAGAATACACATTTTCAATAATAGCAAAAGATGCTGCTGGGAATAAATCACAGCCTACTTCTATTATTGTAAAAACAGATGCTGCTAACACAACACCTCCTGGTGGAAATAGCAATGCTATCTTTTCAGTCACTTCAAACTGGGGAAGTGGTTACAACTTCTCAATTGTAATTAAAAATAGTGGAACGACTCCTATTAAAAACTGGAAATTAGAATTTGATTATAACGGCAATTTAACACAAGTTTGGGATTCTAAAATTAGTAGTAAAATAAATAATCATTACGTGATTACGAATGCAGGATGGAATGGTGAAATTCCTCCTGGTGGAGCGATTACAATCGGAGGGGCAGGAACAGGCACTCCTGCTGAGCTTGTAAATGCATCCATTAGCGAAAACTAAAAGTAACTTCCATTAATTATTTCATTGAAGTTTGAATTTAGGTTTGAGTGTTCTCTCCTAAATTCAAACTTTTAATTTTATGAAAATCACTAATAAACATTATAATAACTTATTATAATTATATTTAGTTTCCAATATGAAGTTTATGTGAAGTTCATCTGAATTTTACATGAATTTCCTTTAAGTTCTATTGTCTTCCTATACTAAGCACATTATCCTTTACATATAGGCATTATTTTCATTCCATTTCAAACTATCTGTATATACAAAGAAAGATAGTCGCCTATTAGGGAAAGGCATCTAGTATTATTATAAATATAAACATAACAAAAGAAAAAGCACGCTTATAAGCGCACCATAAGAGTGCTTCTTCATACAATTCTCATGTAAAAGTTCTCGAAAATCATGTTAATCACAAAGAAAAGGCATTAGCTTATACAAGCTAATGCCTTTTCTTTGTGATTATTGTCCAGCGTTCCATTCTTCTATATTCCATACTTTTGTTATCCATGCTTCATAGAAAGAAGGCTCATGTGAGACAAGTAAAACTGTTCCTTTATATTGTTGTAATGCTTCCTGCAAAGACTTCTTTGTTTCTATATCCAAATGATTAGTTGGTTCATCTAAAATTAAAACATTACTTTTCGTTACGATCAGTTCGCATAAACGTACTTTCGTTTGTTCTCCTCCGCTTAATAAACAAATAGGTTTTAATACGTGTTCTTCTTTCAATCCACACTTTGCTAACGCTTGGCGTACTTCTTTCTTTGTCATATCTGGTCGCTCTGCCCAAATTTTCTCTAACGGTGTTGTTTCAGAAGCAAACTCTTCCTGTGCAAAATAAGCAGGATTTACTCGTTCTCCAACAGAAATTGAACCACTTAGCGGCTTTATTTGACCTAATAATGTTTTTAACATCGTCGTTTTTCCAATTCCATTATGACCAATAATCGCTATCTTTTCTCCTTTTTTCACTTGTAAATTCAACTCTGGACATAATGGATCACTATAACCTATCCTTAGTTTCTCAGCTTGCAATATACGACTCACCGGCTCCTCATAAACATTGAAATCAAAACGGGATCGAGTTACATGATTAATTTTTTCAACCCTTTGCATTTTCTCCAATACTTTCTCTCGACTTTTAGCCTGTTTCGCTTTTCGAATTTTATTTTTTTGAATAAATGTTTCTAACTGAGAGATTTCTTTTTGTTGTTTCGCATACGCTGATTGTAATTGTTTCTTTTGCACTTGATAACTTTGCACAAACTTTTCATAATTTCCTACGTATCGCTTCACTTTCCCTCCTTCTAGATGAAAAATAACATTTGTAATACTGTTCAAAAATACTTCGTCATGTGAAATGATTACATAAGCTTTTTCATATAGTTTCAAATATGATTGCAACCATTCTATATGAGCTGTATCTAAATAATTTGTTGGCTCATCTAACAATAAAACATCAGCTTTTTCTAAAAGGAGCTTCCCAAGTAATAACTTTGTTCGCTGTCCCCCACTTAACTTCGATACATCCTTTTTCAACCCTATTTCAAATAAACCTAAACCGATTGCTACTTCTTCAACTTCTGTATGAATGTGATAAAAATTAGAGCTTTCCAATATAGTTTGTAATTCTCCATACTTTACTAACAATTTTTCTACTTCTCCTGCTCCATTCATTTGTTCAGCAATTTTTAACATTTCACATTCAATCGCATACAAATCAGCAAATGCACTTTGCAAGTATCCCTCAATTGTCATCCCTTCTTGTAAATCCATATGCTGCTGTAAAAAACCTACCTTCACATGAGGAAACCATTCAATATTCCCATCATCATGTATAAGTTCTCCTGTTAAAATCCTTAACAATGTTGATTTTCCGATTCCATTTTTCCCTACTAACCCAACATGCTCGCCCTTCAATAGTCGAAAACATGCATTATACAAAATGGCTTTCTCACCATACGAATGACTTACATTTTCTACCGTTAATATACTCATTATTTTCTCTCCTTTACTTATGGTCCATAAGCTAAATAGAGAGAGCAACAGTATAAAGCCTTATTTAATTGTGCATATAAAAAATGGGTAAGGTGAATACACCTTACCCATTACATATTATCGTAAAAAAGGATTAAGGTTCTTTACCTGCTGTCTTCAATTTAGCTTAATCGATAAAAATGGGCAGACTTCTCCCGTATCAAGCTAAAACCATTTGAAGAACAGTTGATAAAGTCATTTTATCCTTTCACTCCTTTAACATTTGTTATATTAAGAGTATAAACTACTCTGTTATATTCTATTCTCTATTTTTTCTTTTGTTCCTTCTCCGTTTTTTCATTTTCTGCGTAAATTTCTTTATACATCTTTTCTAATGCATATGGACTTGTAAAGATGAGCGTTAATGATTTCCACATATAAATTCTTCTTTGCAATTCTATTCCGTATCCTTTACTAACCATACTGTTCACTTCTGGAATATGTTCCTCAGTTTGAAATTGTTGTACAGACTTCAATTCATCCGTTTTAAAATCTGTTAAAAGACCTATCACAACTCGTCCATGTTCCTGTGATCTTTCTTCTAAATCAAACTGAATTGAATGAACAAAACCTAAAACGTGAAAAATTTGAGCATGTAAACCAACAACAGCACGCTGTTCCATTAAGTTGTAACACTCTCGTTTTAACAACTCTACCATTTCCAATGAATTTCTATTAACTTTCATTTTGCCGACAAACATAATTTTTACAATATGAGCGACTGCCCCCATACTTTTTAATACACTCTCTAGAATTTCTACCGCGTCTTCTACATAACCATTTGAAATTACAGAATGAATAAATTCATCTAATACCGCTTGAAACTTTTTAATTAAATGTAAATCACGTAACTCCGGAACATCTTTTCTCAATTGATCCCGACCTTGAACCCACTTTAAAATTTCTGTCATTTCTTCTTCTTTTAATTCATGATGTTCCATACCATACTTCATTAATAAAATATGATTTTTTAATAAAGCTTTTCTTTCTTCAAGATTATCTGCCGTTAGTTCATCCACTATTTTCTCTATAGTTTTCATCTTTCTCCCCCTATATAAAAAAGCCTCTTAACAGTAATTATACCCAAAACTGTTAAAAGACTTTTTCTATTTTTTCATATACGGAGCTAATACTCTCAAAATTTCTTCCTTATCTTTCTTTAACTCAAGTGATGTTAACATATCCATCGTTCTCGGCCTAGATAATTTCACTTGTACCTCACCAACTATCGATGCTGGTCTTTGAGATAAAATAAATACGCGATCCGAAAGCAAGATTGCCTCATCTAAGTCGTGTGTAACCATAACAATTGTTTGCTTCTCTTGGTGCCAAGAGTTTAAAAGCCAGCTATGTACTTCCATTTTTGTAAAAGCATCTAATTTACCAAAAGGCTCATCAAGTAGCATAATTGGCTTTTCACATAAATATGTGCGCAGAAAACTAATTCTTTGACGCATACCACCAGACAATTCATCTGGATAATGGTCTGCATATTCATCTAGTTCAAACTGCTTTAATGCTTCCATTCCTTCTGTCAGCCTTTGTTTTTTCGGCTTCCCTTCGATTTCCAATGGAAGAACTATATTTTGCAAAGCTGATCGCCACGGTAGTAATAAATCCTGTTGCGGCATATAACTTACAGCGTCTTGCTCTTGTACGTGTTTATCGTTATACGTTACATTCCCACTTGTTGGATTTTCAACATTTGCAATCATATTTAATAATGTACTTTTCCCGCAACCACTCGGTCCTACAAAAGAAACGAACTCTCCCTCTCGTATAGAAGCACTAATATTTGCTAATACATTCTTTCCATCGAAAGATTTCACAATATCTTTTATTTGTAATCCACTCATTTTTCACTTGGAAGGAACTCATTTGTAAAGGCATCTTTCACATCAATTTTCTTCTTAATAACTTTGTTATCATATAAGAAATTCATGTAATTCGTCCAAACTTCTTCCTTCTGTACTCCCCACGCTTTTGCATCATCTTGATACTTCGTACTTAACCATTTTTGACTTTCTTGTACTAAATCTTTATTTACATCTGGAACAGCTTTAATTAAAATATCAGCAGCTTCTTTCGGTTCTTTAATTGCAAAATTATACCCCTCTGTCGTTGCACTCATAAACTTTTTCACAAAGTCTTTATCTTGCTTCGTATGTTTTTCACTCGTAATAATAACAGGACTATAGAAATCAAGCGCTGGATCTAAGTCTTTCACCATAATCGTATTTAACTCTTTTCCTTGGCGTTTCGCTTCAATTCCATCCCATCCGTAATAAATCCATTCAAAGTCTGCATCACGACCAATTGATTTAAAGAAATCTGTTTGTCCTAAGATGATTTTTTCCACTTTATTATAATCAGCCTGATTTTTCTCCATAATTGTCTTTAATGTAGCTTCTTCCGCTGGTCCTCCCCAGCCTCCATAACGTTTACCTTCAAAATCTTTCGGTGAAGTCATGTTATCTTTCTTAAGCGATGCAAAAGCTGAAGTGTTATGCTGAATAATCGCTCCTACAGATACAACAGGAATACCTTCCACACGAGCCAACGTTACATTTTCTTGTGCGCTTATTGCGAAGTCAGCTTTTCCTGAAGCTATCATTTGCTCCGCTGTCACATTATCACCAGGCTGAATAATTTCTACATCTAAGCCTTGCTTTTTATAATAATCTTTCGCTTGCGCTACATATAAGCCAGTATGATTCGTATTCGGAAACCAATCTAGCACTACTTTTACTTTTTCATCTTTATTTGCACTTTCTTCCTTCTTCGCCGGATTACATCCAGCCACACCTACTGCTAATAAGGCAGCCAACATAACCTTTAAACCTTTTTTCATTTTCTGCCGTCCTTTCTATATATCCATGGTGCTGTTATTCTTGCCATAAACTCCACGATAAAATACAGACATAATGTCACCATAACAATAATTGCTGCAACACCAAATACTCGGGCTGTTAAAAAGGATTTCGTAGCCCTTGTAAGCATAACTCCTAATCCCTCACTGGCACCGAGCCATTCTCCAATAATCGCTCCCATTACGCTATATGTAACTGCAATTTTTAAACCGGAGAAAAAGTATGGAAGCACTGCTGGAAACTTTACTTTCTGGTAAACTTGCCATTTCGTTGCCTTCATCGTTTGCAACAACTTCAACATATTTTTATCTACCGTTTGAAAACCTTCTAAAATGCTAAGCGCAATTGGGAAGAAACAAACGAGTATTACTACCATTACTTTCGGTAGCATTCCATATCCAAACCAAATAATAAATAACGGTGCAAGTACAACAATTGGAATCGTTTGCGAAATAACAAGCAACGGATTTATTAAAATACGAAATAAAGGAATAACGTCCATAATAATTGCAATACTTGTCCCAATTAAAATCGCAAAGAAAAGTCCAATTATAACCTCTTGCAGTGTTTGCATCGTATTCGGTAATAGTAAATCTTTCATCCCAATTAATTCTTGAACAATGGCAGAAGGCTTCGGTAAAATCCACGGTTCAATTTTAAATAATGAAACAGATCCTTCCCATATCGCAATGAGAAGGATAAGCCAAATTGTTGTAATTATTTTAGATTGCTTCTGGTTTTGCATATTCATCACGGTACTTCCAAACTTTTTCATCTATCGTTACACCAGTGCTTGGACGATAATGGATTTTAATAGAAGTAATCACTTCTTCTGCTCCAGCATCCACACAAGCTTGTTGTGCACGTTTAATGACATCAAGAAGTACATCTAATTCTCCTTCCAGCGTTGTTTCCATTGCCCCTACTTCATAACGAACTCCCGATTGTTGTACAACCTCAATTGCTTTATCAACAACAGAATATACATCCTTTGTTTTTGCTTGTGGTACTACTGAAAACGAAATTGTAACTTGTTGTGACATAGTAAAATCCCCCTTATGAAATTAAATTTTAAAACAAGAAAAGGCTTTCCTACGCAGTAGGAAAGCCTTGTATGCAAGTTATTATAGAATAACATATGCTACATCACTTTAAGTAACTCCCTACGCTGGCATTATCCAGATCAGGTTGAGGGTCGATGTTTGCTCACATCCTCTCAGCCAATTGGCTCCCCGGTCCTTAATTCGTTTTCATTGTAGCATGATTTATTTTATTGAACAAACAAAAGCATGTATAATCATTTCATTTAACTTTTAAATTCCCCAATTAACTCTTGTAACTCCTGTGAAAGCCAACTTAAAGAACTGGCTAATTCAGCAATATCCTGTACAGACATTTCCTGTTCTTTCATACTTTCTTCAACATTACTACTACTATTCGCATACTTATTTGCGATAAGTGATAGTTCATTTACAACACGAATAATATTTTGGCTATTTTGCAATATATCACTTGAATTGCTAGAAACAACTCTAACTTGATTGGTAACAGTTTGTGCTGATTTCGAAATTTCTTCAAAGAAAGCACCACTACTTTCAACAAGTTTCATTCCAGATTCTACTTCTTTTGAGGTTTTTTGCATTGAAACAACAGCTTCTTCCGTTCCAACTTGTGCTTCTCCTATTAATTTTGCTATATCTTTTGCTGATGCTTCCGTCTGCTCTGCTAATTTACGCACTTCATCAGCAAAAACGGCAAATCCGTCTCCAGTTTCCTCAACACGTGAAGCTTCAATAGTAGCATGTAAAGCTAGCGAATTAGTTTGATTTGAAATACTTGTAATTACAGTTACAATATCACTAATTTCTTTTGATCTTACTTCCAAAGAATAAATGATAGAAGATAAATCTTGTACTGCATTTTGTATTATATTCATTTGATTAATCGCCTGTTTAGTAACATCGTTTCCTTCTCCTGAATGATGCTCTATACCTTCAGACTCTTTCGCCATTTGTTTTGCAGCATGCGTGATCTCTTCCATCTTATCTTCCATTTCATATACAATACCTAAATACTCTGGTACTGAAGTTTCTTGTGACTGAGCGCCAGCTCTTAACTCAACCATAGAACTTACGATTTCTTGAACTGCCATGCTATTCTCTTTCGTACTCACTGACAATTCTTGTGAAGATGAGGAAACCTGTTCTGCTGTCTGCTTCACTTTATCTATAATTCCTTTAAACTTCTCGATGGTATTATTAAAATACGAATTAATAATACCAATATCATCTGGTCTTTCCTCTAATTTAATACTTAAATCACCTTCACCGACTTTGCGCAATCCTTCACGCAAATCCCTCAATGGAGCAAGTGCGTTACGTACGATTAAGAATTGAATAACAGTTGCAATTAAAACAGAAATACAAATAAACATTAAACCTTGTATAATGAATTTTTCCTTTGTACTAGGAACAATAGAGGCATCTACATCGGCTGCAACAATTGCCACAATATTTCCGTCTCCATCTTTAATTGGCTCTAATATCGTTACCCATGATCCTAATAGATCTTCATATACTACTGTCATGTTTGCTTTTTTCGTGCTCATTACCTTATCATATGCTTCCATCCAAAGATCTGGTTGTTTATAATATTCCCCCGGCTTTACTTCAACAATATTTGATAAGTCTGTAGACAAGTCGACGATTAGTAACTCACCTTTTTCATTTTTTTCTGCTCCAACAATATAGGTTTGTCCGACACTATTCAATTCTTCCGTCGCTTCATCTAATTTCTCTGTTAACTTCTCTCTCTTTTCTCTTTGTGCTACTGGGTCTTTTGTAACATCTCTCACTATTTGTTCGTCTAATTTATGTAATACCGTATCTCCTGTTTCAAAGGAATGCCTTTCAAATATAGACATCATGCTATTTTGAAACATGTTAAAACTTAACGCCCCCATAGTACCAACAAGCGTCAAAATAACTAACACAGTTAACAATACATTCTTTTGAAGAAATGATAGTTTGTGCCAATATTTTTTCATTAACATCACCTTTCTTAATTAACTCAATATAAAGAAAAACTATTAAAATATAAACCTTATTAGCAATCGATAACGATTCTCATTTATTTGCAAATAAAAAAAAGACCAATGAAAAAGCATTGGTCAAGACCAACCCTATCCGTCCGGTAACTGGCTAGCGTAGCCTTTCGGCCTTAGCTCCTGTAGTTTTGCGTCCTAATGTTTCCATCAGTTTGCCTTTCTCGCTGAACGAGTTGAACGATATGGGAGTTCTATGAGAATGTAATTATTCTCTATCAAAGATTACAACATAAAAATTAAAATGTCTACCTATTTAGAGATATAAATGTAAATTTTTAACGTATTATTTTTCCGAAATAATTTAACAAAGTGCGTGAATGTTACATTTCTTGTGTTATATAATAAAAAATGTATATAATACAAGGATTGTTTTGAGTATTTATTTTAATTTTCATTTAAATTAAATTATTCGAATATATCTTAACTAATGAATTTCGGAGGTAGTTTATCATGTTTTGGCTACAATTTCTTACGTTACTACTCTGCATTTTTATCGGCGCACGCTTAGGCGGAGTTGGTCTAGGAGTAATGGGTGGCGTTGGTATGGCAATACTTGTTTTCGTCTTCCACTTACAACCTACAGCTCCTCCTATTGATGTAATGCTTATGATTTTAGCAGTAATTACAGCTGCTGGTGCACTCCAAGCCGCTGGAGGAATGGACTACCTTGTTCATCTGGCTGAGAAAGCATTACGAAAAAATCCAAAACGTATTACATTCTTTGCTCCAATTGTTACTTATTTATTTACACTCTGTGCAGGAACTGGTCACGTTGCTTATTCTGTACTTCCTGTTATCGCTGAAGTCTCTCGCGAATCCGGAATTAGACCGGAACGACCAATGTCAATCGCCGTAATCGCTTCCCAACAAGCAATTACAGCTAGTCCTATATCAGCTGCAACAGTTGCACTTTTAGCAATGTTAGCTGACTATAAAATCACTTTATTAGATATTTTAAAAGTAAGTATCCCTTCTACTTTCATCGCTTGTATGGTAGCTGCATTTGTTGCTAGCAAAATGGGGAAAGAATTAAATGAAGACCCTCAATACTTAAAACGATTAAAAGAAGGAATGATTCCTAAGATTGAAGAGAAAAAAGAATTTGTTGGTGTAAAAGGAGCTAAATTATCAGTTATCCTCTTCCTAGTAGGAACTTTTCTTGTCGTACTTCTCGGTTCATTTGAAGCACTTCGTCCAGGATGGATAATTGATGGGAAGTTAGCCCGTCTTTCCATGCCAAACACAATTGAAATGGTTATGTTAACGATTGCAGCTCTTATTATTATTTTCTGTAAACCAAATGTAGAAAGCATCGTATCTGGTAACGTCTTTAAAGCAGGGGCTACAGCAGTTGTTGCTATTTTCGGGATCGCTTGGATGGGAGATACTTTCTTTAACGGAAATTTAAATATGATTCAAGGATCCATTCAGCACCTAGTAACAAATGCACCATGGCTATTTGCCATCGCATTATTCATTCTATCTATTTTACTATATAGCCAAGCAGCAACAGTACGCGCTTTAATGCCTCTTGGATTATCACTCGGTATTCCACCAGCACTACTAATCGCGATGTTCCCTGCAGTAAATGGATACTTCTTCATTCCAAACTATGGAACAATCGTTGCTGCCATTAACTTTGATCGTACTGGTACAACTGGCATTGGTAAATATGTTTTAAATCATAGCTTTATGATTCCAGGCCTAATCGCAACATTCACTTCGATCGGAATTGGAATGCTCTTAATATCAATTATGTTTTAAAGAAAAAGCACAAACCTACAAATTTACAAGGTTTGTGCTTTTTTAATCAAACGTTTGTTTAAATATTTTTAACTGTCCATTCTTCCATTATGTTCTTTAATATTTGTTTAAAGTCCTCTGGGAAAAGATGACCTAAACCTTCCCTCACAATTAATTTACAGTTCACATTATATTCCTCGAACATTGACATTAATTGAAGTGTGTTTTCGTAAAATAGATCTTTGTCTCCCGTAACAATATATCCTTCTACATTCGTTATATCATTTGATGCAACTATACTTTCAATTGCCTTAACATCTCGAATAGCAGGTATAACTGCAACAAATTTTTGAGTCGCTAGCATATTCTTTAACGCTAACTCTATCGCTATATTTCCCCCTTGAGAAGCTCCCGCAAGAATGGTGTCTTCCAAGTCATATTTATCTATAAAATCACTAAAAGTTTTCATAATATCTTTTATAGCTATATCATGATTATCCCAGCTATAAGAATTCATTCCGTATATTTGTGAGGACTGAGAAAAACCTAATATATACTCCCGTAGTACTTCTTCCCCACACCAATATGGTGCAAAATCATTTATGTTTGATCCTCTCCAATGCAAAGAAAATAACCCTATCTTCGCCTCTTTATTTCCATAAGTAAATAATTTCGGTTCGGCTGTTAGCTGCTGTTTCTTAAAGATTTCTTCACACTTTTTCACTATTATTTTAAAAGCTGCATTCTCTCGTAATCCCTTTAAATCTTCATCCTGCATAAGTGTATGTGGATTCCACCAAATCCCCTTTTCTAAAGCTTCGTTTAAACTAACAATTGCTTCCTCATACTTACATTCTGCCGAAAGTGCACACGCTTCCCAAAAACTAGTTTTTTCTATTCTTTCAGGGAACTCCCTTTTTGCTTTATCTATGCATCTATAAATCGCTTCGAATTCCCTTTTTTCGAATAAACGAAACAACTCATTTTGCAACTCTACAAACTGTTTCCTTTTCAAACAATCCTCCCCCTTTTTCTAACTACCGATATCAAAAAATAAAAAGCTATGTAGCGTTTTAATACTACATAGCCTTCTTCTACAAACTCTTACTTACTTCCTCTACTAGCTTCTTCGTACTTTCATACGCAGATTCCGCTAAACTAATAGCTGAAATAACTGAAATACCGTCCGCTCCTGCTTCTATAACCGAAGCGGTATTGTCAATTGAAATGCCACCGATCCCGACGATCGGTATTGTAATTCCTTGTTCTCTAAAATGAGCTAAACCTTTCGTTCCTTGCACCGCTTTCGTATCTTTTTTCGTACTCGTTGGGAAAATAGGGCCAACACCTAAATAATCCGCTCCATTTTCAATTGCCCAGCGTGCTTCTTCAATTGTATGTGTAGATACACCGATAATTTTATCCCCCATTTTTTCACGAACAGAAGTAATTCCTTCATCATCTTGTCCAACATGCACGCCATCTGCATCTAACTCGAGAGCTAGTTCCACATCATCATTTACGATGAATGGTACACCGTACTCCTTACAAATTGCTTGTAGTTCTTTTGCGAAATAAATGCGTTTCTCTCCCGTTAAAGTGCCTTCCCCCTTTTCACGAAATTGAAAAATTGTTATACCACCTTCAAGTGCATCTCTCAATACTTGTAGTGGCTCCTTCGTACAATTGTTACTTCCCATAATAAAATATACTGATAACAACCTAGACATTTCTGCCTTTGGAATACGTGACATTTATTTTCCCTCCTTACTATATAACCTCAATCTTCCCATACTTCTCTATATCACTCGAAGTCGTATTCGCTAACTGATTTAAAAATTCAATTTGGAAACTACCAGGTCCCTTTTCCACTGTCTTAGCAGCTGCTAGTTCTGCAGCTACACCATAAAACGTTAATGCCGCTACCGCTGCCTTTACATAATCCTTTTCTACCGCTACAAATGCTCCTATTACAGAAGTTAGTAAACAACCAGTTCCCGTAACTTTCGTTAAAATAGGATGGCCATTTCGAATAACAATAGTTCGCTGCCCATCTGTAACAACATCCTCTTCCCCAGTAATTACCGCAACTGTATTCAATTCATCCGCTGCCTGCTTTGCAATACTTACGACATTACCATTTCCAGCACCAGCGTCTACCCCTTTAATTTCCCATCTCTCATTAATAACGTTCGCTATTTCAGCTGCATTTCCACGGATAATCCCTAACTCGATTTCACCCGGAATATGTCTCGCAACTTCTGTTCGATACGATGTTGCTCCTGCACCAACTGGATCAAACAGTACTGGTACATTGTTCACATTTGCTGATTTACCGGCAAGTAACATCGCTTCTACTTCTTCCGGACGAAGTGTTCCCATATTTAATACTAACGCTCCAGCAATGCTAGCCATTTCTGCCACTTCTTCTTTTGCATACGCCATTACAGGTGATGCCCCTAATGCTAATAAACCGTTAGCTGTAAAATTTGTTACAACAACATTTGTAATATTATGAACGAGCGGATTAGATTCTCTCACCAAATCCACTACTTTACTAATTTCTTTCCTATTCATCCTTCTCATCTCCTAACTATAGTGATGGGAGATACACAAAAAGGCACTTTGCGCGTACGCAAAGTGCCTGAACATGTGCTTTTACACTCTCCCTACGCTGGCATTATCCAACAGGTTCAAATGGTCAATGACGGATTAGTCATACTCTCAGTTTGCATCCACAAACTCCCATGTGCTTATTATTCTTCTACTTCAAAGTCTACTCTTATTCTACTAAAATAACAAGTTCTTTACTTTTCTATTTAATATAGAAGAAACTGATAAAAAAATAAGCATAATAAATAAGTATCTTTTTTTCATAGTCTCATCATGGTGCATACTATGTTCTGTCGATATCATTTGATTTCAAACAAATTTTGTTCACTCCACTAAAAAGCGTTCAAATCTAGAGCGAAACTGAATCTCAAGAAGATGTATGCTATAGTTAACGTATGGAAATTTGAAAGGATGTTTTTAATATGTCAAAAAGCGTTGTAATCGCTGAAAAGCCTTCCGTTGCACGAGATATTGCGCGTGTACTTAAGTGTGATAAAAAAGGAAATGGCTATCTTGAAGGTAGTAAATATATTGTAACTTGGGCTTTAGGTCATCTTGTTACATTAGCAGATCCAGAAAGCTATGATGTGAAATATAAAAAGTGGAATTTAGAAGATTTACCGATGCTACCTGAACGTTTGAAATTAACTGTTATTAAACAAACAGGGAAACAATTTAATGCTGTAAAAAGTCAGCTACTTAGAAAAGATGTAACTGAAATTATTGTAGCGACAGACGCTGGACGCGAAGGAGAATTAGTTGCTCGTTGGATTATTGATAAAGTTCGAATTAACAAACCAATCAAACGCCTATGGATTTCATCTGTTACTGATAAAGCAATTAAAGATGGTTTCGCAAATTTAAAACCAGGTAAAGTATATGACAATTTATATGCTTCAGCTGTCGCACGTTCAGAAGCTGACTGGTATATCGGTCTTAACGCGACTCGCGCTTTAACAACTCGCTTTAATGCCCAGCTAAACTGTGGCCGTGTGCAAACACCTACTGTCGCTATGATTGCTAATCGCGAAGATGAAATAAAAAACTTCAAAGCTCAAACTTACTACGGCATTGAAGCTCAAACGACAAATCAGTTAAAACTAACGTGGCAAGATGCAAATGGTAATAGCCGTAGTTTTAATAAAGAAAAAATTGATGGTATTGTAAAAGGTTTAGATAAGCATAATGCTACTGTTGTGGAAATTGATAAAAAACAGAAGAAGTCATTCTCTCCTGGTCTTTACGATTTAACTGAATTACAACGTGATGCCAATAAAAAATTCGGCTACTCTGCGAAAGAAACATTAAATATTATGCAGAAATTGTATGAGCAACACAAAGTGCTAACGTACCCTCGTACAGATTCACGCTATATTTCATCTGATATCGTTGGAACACTTCCAGAACGTCTAAAAGCATGTGGTGTTGGAGAGTACCGTTCCTTAGCACATAAAGTATTACAAAAGCCTATCAAGGCTAATAAATCATTTGTTGATGATAGTAAAGTAAGCGATCATCACGCAATTATTCCGACAGAAGGATACGTTAACTTCTCCGCCTTCACAGATAAAGAACGTAAAATTTATGATTTAGTTGTCAAACGTTTCTTAGCCGTTTTATTCCCAGCATTCGAATACGAACAACTAACGTTACGCACAAAAGTTGGCAATGAAACGTTCATTGCACGCGGAAAAACAATTTTACATGCAGGTTGGAAGGAAGTATATGAAAATCGCTTTGAAGATGATGATGTAACTGATGACGTAAAAGAGCAACTTTTACCTCGCATCGAAAAAGGCGATACATTAACTGTAAAGTTAATTATGCAAACATCAGGTCAAACGAAAGCACCTGCACGTTTTAATGAGGCAACTTTACTTTCAGCAATGGAAAATCCTACAAAATATATGGATACGCAAAATAAGCAACTTGCTGATACATTAAAATCAACTGGTGGATTAGGTACTGTAGCAACGCGTGCTGATATTATCGACAAGCTATTCAATTCGTTCTTAATTGAAAAACGTGGTAAAGATATTCACATTACTTCAAAAGGCCGTCAGTTACTTGATTTAGTACCAGAAGAGTTAAAATCACCTACACTAACTGGTGAGTGGGAACAAAAGCTAGAGGCGATCGCAAAGGGTAAACTGAAAAAAGAAGTATTCATTTCAGAAATGAAGAACTATACGAAAGAAATTGTTTCTGAAATAAAATCGAGTGATAAAAAATATAAACATGACAATATTTCAACAAAGTCTTGTCCAGATTGCGGTAAACCAATGCTAGAAGTAAACGGCAAAAAAGGAAAAATGCTCGTTTGCCAAGACCGTGAATGTGGTCATCGTAAAAATGTATCTCGTACAACAAACGCTCGTTGTCCGCAATGTAAGAAGAAATTAGAATTACGTGGTGAAGGTGCAGGACAAATCTTCGCATGTAAATGTGGCTATCGCGAAAAACTTGCCACATTCCAAGAGAGACGTAAAAAAGAATCTGGAAACAAAGCTGATAAGCGCGACGTTCAAAAATATATGAAACAACAGAACAAAGAAGAAGAACCATTAAACAATCCGTTCGCAGAAGCATTAAAGAAATTAAAATTTGATTAAACAAAAAAGTTCCTACCTCTAGCGGTAGGAACTTTTTATTTTAGTGAATGATTTTACTTCCTTTTGCATTCTCAACGAATTTTTCGCTTGATTTGTTAATTGGTGTTTTCAGTAATAACGCAGCAACAATCATAACTACTACGAAAGCACTTAACACAAGTAAATCTCGCGTCACAATATCCCAAAGCATTCCACCAACTGTTTCACGAATTGCGCTAATTGCGTATGTGAATGGTAAGAACGGATAAATCGCTTGGAAGAACGCCGGTGTCATTTGAATTGGGAATGTTCCGCCCGATCCTGCTACTTGTAGTACAAGTAAAATGATCGCCATCGATTTCCCAACGTTTCCGAAAATAGAAACGAGTGAGTATACGATACAAACGAAGACTCCACCAATAAATAAACTAAATAATACAAACCAGAACTTATCGACTACGTACGTACCGAGTAAGAATATATCTCCCATTGATACGATAAACGCTTGTGAAAGACCTATCGTTAAGAATGTTAATAAACGTCCGAAGTAAATTTCATGGCTCTTATAGTTTGCGCCCTCTTCATGTACTTCTACTGTTAATAATGAAACCATTAATAATGCGCCTACCCATAATGCAAGCACTGTATAGAATGGTGACATTGCTGAACCGTAGTTCGGCATCGCAAATAATTTATTCTCTTTTAAATTTACTGGATTCGCAAAGTAATCACTTTGCTTCTCAACATCGTTTTTCAATAAGCGTATGATGTCTTTTAAATCCTCTTCAGATTCAAAATCACGAATTTTATCTGCCAATTCTTTAATCTTTTTCTCAGTAGCTGGCATTTCAGCTTTAATGTCTGTTAATTTCTTTTTACCGTCTACTAAGCCTTTTGATGAATCTTCTAGTATTTTTTTAACATCTGGAAGCTTTTTATCTGCTTCTTTTAAAATTTGAGATGTGTTTTTAGACATCTCTTTTGTACGAGCAATTGCTTCATTAAAGTTTGGTACGATTTCTGAATCGTATTTAGCTAAGATGTCACTTATTTGGGCCGAAGTACTTTTAGATACTGCGTTAATACTTTCAATAACATCTGCTGCTGGCTTTTGACCTTTATTAATAGCGTCAATTCCTTTATCAGTTAAATCGATTCCTTTTTGTAAACCATCTTTTAATTTATTCAATTTAGAAATCATGTTATTCGTGTTCTTATCACTATTTACATCTGCTAAAACTTTATTCGCATTTTCCATAACAGGAATCATATCGTTAACTAAATTCTTTCCAGCTTGTAACTCTCCTCTTATATCATTTAAAGCCACTTTGGTAGAATCTAATCCGTTGATTCCTTTATTATTTAAGTCTTCTCTCGCTTTTCCAAGCTCCGTTTTTAATCTACTGTAATCATTTACAGCCTTATCATATTTTTCTCTACCATTGTCTAATATCTCATTAGTTTTGTTTATTTCTTGATTTAACTTTCCTCTCAGTTGCTGAGCATCTTCTTTTACATTTTCAGCCTTGTTTTTCAATTGCTCAGTTGTGCTTACTGCTTTTTCAAAATCGGCTACGAACGTTTCATTATAGTCCTTTTCAGCTTGAGTTACTAAATTATTTACTGAATCTAATTTTTGATTTACTGCATCTCGTACATCTTGTTTAACTTCTTGCCCAGAACTAATTAAATCCCCTACATGCTTAACTCTATCGTTCGCATCCACCATAGAATTTTTAAGAACCGTTAAACTCTCTACTCTGTTCCCAAAGAACTGTTTACCAAAGTCCGTTGAAGCTGCTTCCTTAAAAGCTGTAAAGAAATCAATTAAATATGAAACACTATCGATACGCTCTTGAAGAAGTTTCGAAGCATCCTGTACATTTTTTTGCGCTACAGCTGGATCAACATCTTTATTTTGCAGACCCTCCATGACACTTTTTACATATGCCGTTCCAACACGAGTAGAACTAAAAACATTATTTACAGTTTGATTAATATTTTTAGCAATATTTTTATACCCCTCACCATTCACTTGCGGTAACTCTGGTATTTGTGGTATCTGTGGAATAGTTATATCAGGCAACACCGGGAATGTAGCCGGATCTGGAAGCGCCAGATTGAAATCAACAGATGGATTTTTTAAGAAATCCGTAATTGCCGCCGCACCATTCAAACCTGTCTGTATTGCAATTAAATTATTCTTAATAGTTCCTGGAGCACGATTCAATGTTTCATCGTTTCTCGCAAAGAATGCATCTAAGCTCTTAAGTGTATCCTGACCATCATTAATAACACTCTCTACAACCGGCAATTCTTTCTGCGCTACTTTCACGACATCCTCTGCTCGAGTCGCATCATCTAACGCCTTATCCATCAATGTATTCATTTCTGGGAACTGCGCTTCTAACTTAAATACAAGATCTTTTACTTTCTCAATACTTGGTAAGTTTGTTTCTAAATCGATTCCAAGGTCATTGAAGATTTTAAAAATCTCACCGTTCGCTGTTTTAACAAAGTTTTTACTAATTTCTTCTGTAATACCTGATGCACCTTTTGCTGTAATCTTCGGTGCAATCGCATTTACCTTTTCATTTACATAGTAATCAAGTTCTGGTTTCTGTGGATTTTCGTCCAGAACAGTTGCAATCTTTTCAGAGAAGTCTTTTGGAATTGTAATGCTTGCATAGTAATCCCCGCGTTCCACTCCGTAAATTGCCTGTTTTTCATCTACAAATTTCCAGCCAAGATTTTTGTTTTTCTTAAGAGAATCTACAATCTCGTCCCCGATATTGATATCTTTCCCTCTTAAATTAGAGCCTGCATCTTGGTTAGAAACTGCAATGGGAACTTCTTTTGTATTTCCATATGGATCCCAAGAAGCTTTAATGTTAAACCATGCATATAACGATGGTAAAATCATTAACCCTACAACAATAACAATTGCAGCCCAATGTTTAGCTACATTCCGTAAATCAGTCTTATAAATACGCCAAATTTGTTTCATAGAAGTTATCACCTAATTATATATTTTTCCTTCTTTAGAAAATGATACATACATTTTGCAATTATATCACTTTCTACATCGTGGATTAACCAAAAACGAACTATTTTTTCCCATTAACTTTAACTTACTACATTATATAACGAAGTAAGTCAAAGTATGAATACAAAATGACCAAATCGGTTTTACATTCAATAATAACAAATATATAGGAAATGTCATAAAAAATACAAGTATTTTCTCTTGGAAATACTTGTATTCCTAAAAAATCCTCACAGCTTTTTATTATCTGTGAGGATTTCTTCTATTATATATCTACTTGCACTTCTACACCGAAATGATCTGAAATTATATTTCGGTTTGTACCATTAAAAATAACTTTTGAAGAACGAACTTTTTCACTTCGGTTACACAATATTAGATCGATTCGTAAATTATGTTTATTTTCATCCCAACCAGCAATTTCACCTTGGACAGTTGTTCCTTCATCCTTCTCTATTGCTAGTTCATATGTGTCATGCAAACCTTTTTGCATCATATATTCATAGCCCTCACCTTGCAAACGGGCATTATTATTAAAGTCACCCATTAAGAAGGAAATTTCATTGCTATCTACACGCTCCATCAAACGGTTAACTTGACCTTTAAATGATTCTTCTTCATCATTCCACCAACCGAGGTGGCAAGAGTAAAACGTGATGTTCTTACCATTGTAAGCAATTGTTGCGCTTACAATTTTGCGTGTTTTCCAATACGTTGTATCCTTATTTTCTGAAATAAAGAACGTATCTTCTTTTATAATACTATGTTTCGTTATAATCGCTAATCCTTCTTCATACACATCATAACCAATATGAGAGAAATCCCAAGTAATATTGTAATCTTTTACATGTAACGCTTTTAACTCTTCTAATAGTAAAAGTCCAAAATTATCTTCTTTCTTGTTACCGCATACATTTTTAGCTCCTATCGACTGACTTACTTCTTGCAATGCGATAACATCGTACTCTTCTTCTTGAATGACTTTAGCAAGATATTTTATCTTTTCTATTTGATTTTCTTCTTGCCAAGAGTGACAGTTTAAAGTTAGCAATTTCATATTATTACGCACCTAACATATCTTGAATGTCTGACTTTAATACATCAGCTTTCGGGCCATATACCGCTTGTACACCTTTATCTTTTACGATCAGTCCTAAAGCACCATTTTGTTTCCACTGCGCTTCTGGTGCAACAACATCTAAATCTTTTACTGTTACACGTAAACGTGTCATACAAGCATCTACGTCAGCAATATTTTCTTTTCCACCTAATAGATCAATAACTTTTGTTGCTAATGAACCATCTTGTACATTTCCTGTTCCTTCTGATGCCTCATCTTCGTTATCAATATAGTTACCTGCACGTCCTGGTGTTGGTAAATTGAACTTTTTAATTAAGAAATTGAATAATGTAAAGTTCAGACCGAAGAATACTAATGAAACGATAACGAAATTGATTAAATCTCTAGTTAGCCCTGCATTAACCATCATCGGTGTACGAGTAATTAACTCAATAAATCCGAATGCGTGAACACGTAAGTTAATTAAATCTGCTAATGCGAATGCAAGTCCTGTTGTAATTGCATATACAACATATAATACTGGAGCAATAAACATGAACATGAATTCAATTGGTTCTGTTACACCTGTTAAAAATACTGCTAATGCTGCTGATAAGAACATTGGTTTATATTTTGCACGTTTTTCTTTATCAACATTACGGAACATCGCGAAAGCAATACCCATTAATGCTGCTGTTGAACCGATAACTTGTCCAGCTTTGAAACGAGCTGGTACAACATTATTTAATAAATCGTTATATGCTTTTGTATCTCCATTTGCTAATAAGTTATTTAAATCTGTAATCCATGCAAGCCATAAAGGATCTTGTCCTGCTACAACTTGTCCAACTTTTGAGCCAGTTAACATCGTATATGTTCCACCTAGCTCTGTATAGTTCATCGGAATTGTTAACATATGGTGTAAACCGAATGGTAATAGTAAACGCTCTAACGTTCCATATACAAATGGTGCAACAATTGGTGCACTATCTTTTGAAGCTGCAATCCAGCGACCAAATTCATTTAATCCACTTTGGATGAATGGCCATAAAAGTGATAATACAATTGCAGTTACTGTAGACCAAACAATTACAACGAATGGTACGAATCGTTTTCCGTTAAAGAAAGCTAATGCTTGTGGCAGTTTGTTATAGTTATAATATTTGTTATATAAAGTAGCTCCTAAGAAACCTGTGATGATCCCTACGAAAACCCCCATGTTTAATGCTGGTGCACCAAGTACAGAAGTAAAGTAATCTTTTACAATTAAGTCTCCTGCTAATACTGAAGAAACTTTCGCTTTTGAATCCGCTAACATTTCAGCGTTTACGCCAAATATAGCTCCTGTAATTCTGTTTGTTAAGACGAATGCTAATAGCGCTGCAAATGCACCACCTGCGCGATCTTTCGCCCAAGATCCCCCAATTGCTACTGCGAATAAGATGTGTAGATTTGTAATGATTGCCCAACCGATGTCTTCCATTACGCGAGCGATTGTATGAACTGCGTTAATATCCCCAGCAGACATTCCAATTAACTTACCGATAGAAATCATTAAACCAGCTGCTGGCATTACAGCTACAACAACTAATAACGCTTTCCCGAACTTTTGCCAAAAATCAAAAGACGTAATTTTCATCTGTTCTTCCTCCCCTTTATTTATAACAACATAATGATTTAAATTATAATTTCTGTTTCTATTATGAAAACGATTCCTTATGTTACTTCATTTTCATCTTTACGCAACCGTTTTCATAAATCTATTTTAATAAAAGCGTTTTCACTTTGCAATAGAAATTTATTATTTTTCATAAAAAAAGATGCTCTAAGAGCATCCTTTTTTATTATGAAATGCGATAAACCCTTGTTTCATAAGGCTTTAACGTGATTGTAGTTACTTGTTCATGTTCCGCAACTTCATAGTTATTTAAAAGCAAACGTTTGCGTTCTAGTGCAAATGAACCCTCATTATATACAGCTTCCTCTTTTGAGATATTACTAATTACAATAATCTTTTCATCATTTAATGTACGAGTATATGCATAAATTTGCGGATCATCTTCTAAAAGTAAATCGTACGTACCGTAATTGAGTACATCGTGCTCTTTTTTCAAGGCAATCATTTTCTTATAGAAATTAAAAATAGAGTTCTTTTCATTCTTTTGCTTCTCAACATTAATTTCTGTATAGTTTGGATTCATACCAAACCAAGGTGCACCTGTTGTGAAGCCAGCATTTATCTCATTGTTCCAATGCATAGGCGTCCGTGAATTATCGCGGCAAGAAGCCCAGATAATTTCCATCATATCTTGATGTGATACGCCCTCTGCAATCTTCTCTCGATATAAATTTTTAATTGCTACATCATCGTAATCTTCAATATTTGGGAATTGAACATTTGTCATTCCAATTTCTTGTCCTTGATAAATAAACGGTGTACCGTGCATAAAGAAATACATTGCCCCAAGAGCTGTTGCACTTTCACGCCAATATTGTTTATCATCTCCCCAAGTTGAAACGATACGCGGCTTATCGTGATTCTCAATATATAAAGCATTCCATCCTTTATTTTCTAACCCTTTTTGCCATTTCGTTAATACTTTTTTCAGCCCTACAACATCAAGATCTTTCTTCTTTTCTGCATCCCATAAGCTTAAATGTTCGAATTGGAATACCATATTGAACTTACCTTGCTCTTCTCCAACCCAAAGCTCAGCATCTTCAATCTTAACTCCATTCGCTTCACCAACAGTCATAATATCGTACTTAGAAAATGTATTTTCTTTTAGCTCTTCTAGTAAAGGTTGAATACCATCCACATTCATATGTTTATCAAAAGATGGTACATACTTTAGTTCTTTTGGATTTGGCATATCTTTGAAACCATCTTCTTTTTTTATATGGCTGATTGCATCTACTCGGAAACCATCAATTCCTTTATCAAGCCACCAATTAACTGTATCGTATAACACTTCGCGAACTTCTTTATTCTCCCAGTTTAAATCTGGTTGTTTACGCGAGAATAAGTGTAAATAATATTGTCCTGTTACTTCATCGTATTCCCATGCCGAACCATTAAAAATACTTTCCCAGTTGTTTGGTTCCGCACCATCTTTACCATCATGCCAAATATACCAATCACGCTTCGGATTGTCTTTAGATGAACGAGACTCAATAAACCATGGATGTTCATCACTTGTATGATTAATAACTAAATCAATAATAAGCTTCATATCACGTTTATGAACTTCATCTAGTAAAGCGTCAAAGTCTTCCATCGTACCAAACTCATCCATGATATCTTGATAATCACTAATGTCATAACCATTATCATCGTTAGGTGACTTATACATTGGACAAATCCAAATTACATCTATACCTAAATCTTTTAAATAATCCAGTTTTGCAATAATACCCTGTAAATCCCCAATACCATCACCATTTGAATCCATAAAGCTACGTGGGTAAATTTGATAAGCAACCGCTTCTTTCCACCATGTCTTATTCATAGTCATTCTCTCCTTTTGCATCCCATCGGAAATTTTATGCAAACGTTTTCGTAACACTATCATAACAAAATATGAATAGTTTGCAACTGTTTTCATTGAACTCTATGTAGATTCCTTATTCTTATGCTTTATCCCGCATTAACGTGCAGTAAAAACCTCACCTCAAAATTCAGCGAAAACAAAGAAATTCGGTGGGAGAAGAACAAAACCTCCACCAATTAAAGTTTCACTTTATTTATTTCTCACAAAGGCAAATCTCATTCTTCTCCTCTCCTTGTCCACGCGTATTACAGACCTTTTTCATATATTAATAAAAAGCACTGCTTATTTTAGAAAGGAGTGATAAATTGAAACAAACAAAATTAACAGGTCGTATCGTTGTTCCTTCAGACCCTGACTATGACGTAGCCCGAATGAACTTAAATTTAAGTATTCCAAAACTCCCTTGTATTATTGTTTTTTGCCAAAATAAACATGATGTATGTAACGCCTTAAAATGGGCACGCGAGCGCCATGTACCATTTCGCTTAAGAAGCGGACGTCATAGCTATGAAAATTTTTCTCTTTTAAATAGAGGACTTATTATTGACGTGAGTGAAATGCATCGTATTACTGTTCATACAGATAAATTAACAGCAACAATTGAAGCTGGTGCAAACCTTGGCACTGTTTATAAAGAGCTTTGGAATTATGGTTTGACAATACCCGCTGGTACAAGTGCAAGCGTTGGAATTGTTGGATTAGCACTTGGCGGTGGCATAGGTATGCTTTCACGCTTATTCGGATTAACATGTGATCAATTAATAGAAGTTGAAATGGTACAAGCATGTGGTAAATTTGGAGCAAAAATCATCCGTGCAAGCGAACATGAAAACCATAACTTGTTTTGGGCGTGCCGCGGTGGCGGTGGTGGAAACTTCGGAATTATTACTTCTTTGACTTTTCGCGTACACCCTATAAAAAATGTATCAATCTTCTCCATTACATGGGAATGGGAAGATTTTATTGCTGCCTTTCAAGCTTGGCAAAACTGGGCGCCTTATATAGACGAACGTCTCACTTCATCAATTGAATTATTCACCAAGCAACGAAATAAAATCGAAGCACAAGGCGAGTTTGTCGGTTCTCCCTCTGAACTGCATTCCCTATTATCCCCTCTTCTTGAAACTGGTAGCCCCACTCTCTTTATAGAAGAAGTTCCTTATATAAAGGCTGTTGAATTTTTTAATGGCGGTAACATCCCTGAAAATTTCAAGCGCTCTGGTTCCTATGTATATAAACCTATTCCACTTAAAGGAATTCAAATCATGCAGTATTTTCTTTCACATGCACCAAATAAAGATGCGAGTATTTGGCACCAATCGCTCATAGGTGCTGTTGAAAATATTACGCCTACTGAAACAGCTTATTTCCATCGCAAAGCAATTATTGCTCAAGAATACATTACCTCTTGGAAATGTGATGATGAAGAAAATCGAAATATACGCTGGGTTAAAGATTTACGAGAAAGCTTAGATCCTTATACACTAGGTGACTATGTCAATTGGCCCGATATCGACATTAAAAATTGGCAAACTAGTTATTATGGCCCTAACTTTCAAAGATTACGTAAAGTGAAAACCATATATGATCCTTGCAATGTTTTTCGTTTTCAACAAAGTATCCCGCCCTTTCATACGTAAAAAAGGGTAGAAAATAAAAAATCATCCAATATGCCGTTACCCTGCAGCATGTTGGATGATTCAAGTTGATTTTCTATATCGTTTCAAATTATTGCCCCTACTCATAAATTTTCAATTACAGATTAATTGTATTTCGCATCCTTTTCATGCAATAAATGTAATTTAATATTTGGTACTTTATCTTTTTCAACACCGCTATTATAAGCAACAGGAATTTGAAATTCGAATTGCTTTGTCTCATGTTTTTGTAAATAGACTGGTTTCGGTACTAGATAACTTTTTGAATTCTCGTTTACATTATCATATAAAACAACTTTTAATGCTTGTGAATGATTACGATAATTTTTTAAAGTAACAATACACTTTCGTTCGATATCCTCTCCATTTTTCTCCATTCTACACTGGCTATCTTCTTTTTTATATTCTATTGCTTCTACCCCTGTTTTTCCTGCGTAGTACCATGTTTTATTTAATGTCTGGAGGATGTTATTTAAAATAAACGGCATCATTAAAATCAAAATACTAATGCCTACTACTTTTATCTCATTCATTTTTCTAAATGTACTAGACTCCTTTTTTCCTAGCCATTTTAAAAATAATATAAATGCAATTACATGTAGTATGAAAGAAACAATCAATATATTTGAGACTTTATAATCCATATAAACATACGTATGTATCGGAATCTTATAGACATTGAATAGTTTTTCCCCAATTAATTCATTATCATTTGGAATTTTTAATAATAACAAACCCCCTATACTGTAACAAATAGCTACTAATCGATCATACTCAATACGAATCATTCTTTCTCCCCTTCACTTTGTTTTTTATTATCGATTTTAGCTATTATTACCATACTATACTATCTTTTCATAGAGGAAAACGTAAAAAAGTTCCTTATAAATATATAAAGAACCTTATTAATATACAGTATGAATTAAAAATCAATATGCAATTTTCACATAGAGATTTCCTCAAAATATGTTGGATTATGTATTGTAATTTTTTTATCTAAAATTGTAACAATACTATCATTTTTTAATTGTTTTAATACGCTACTAACCGTCTCTCGAGACGTACCAGATATTTTCGATATTTCAATTGTTGTAAGTGGGCAGGAAATTACAATTGTTTCACCACTCTGTTCTCCTAAATCCCGCATTAAATAATTTAATGTTTGAATGACCCGATCTTGTGCATTAGGAATTGTAATATTTTGTACTCGATTTTCGTTTAGTTTTAATATCGATGATAATTGCTGAACAACGTACATCAATTGCGTTCTGCTGGATTTTACCATATCTTCAAAGATTACCGTTGGAATATAATATACCTCCACATCCGTCATTGCTTCTGCTGTATAGTTATATCCTCTGTCTGTAAACATACCACCATAAGGAAAAATAGAATACCGCTTTACATAGTCATCGTATAATAAGTTCCCATTTTGATTAACCCGCTCTAACTTTACAAAACCATCTAACATGAAGTAAATTCTTTCCCTTGAATCCCCTTCTAAAAATAAAAATTGACCTTTTTTATAAGTTCGCCAATAAACAAACTCTGTTAAGCCTTTCAATTTTTTTTCTGTTAAATGAGCAAATAATTCGAACTGCTTTAAGTCTTTCACTACGTTCCGTCTATTCATAAAATTCCCTCTCTCTTGCTGTATGTTGGAGCGAAAAATCAAGAAAGCGTATTCAATTTGAATTTTATCATAATCAACTTATATATTCAGATTTCATCATGAAAACTTTATGAACAATGAGTACAAAAAATATTAATAAATAAAAAGAATGAAGTTACTAACTTCATTCTTTTTTTACTAATAAGTAGCGTACATAATAATTTAAACATACATGCATACATTCTGTTTTGAAATAATAGTACCGGCTTTTTCTTCTAGTGCTTCATATACTTTTTCTAAAGACGTAATAATTGTTTTTCTTTTTGGATTTGTATTAACAAAATTAATAGCAGCTTCAATTTTTGGAAGCATGCTTCCCGCAGCAAATTGTTGTTCTTCAATATATTCTTCTAATTGATTCACTGTGATATGCGCTAATTTTTTTTGATTCGGTTGATTATAATTTACATACACATAATCAACTGCAGTTAAAATAACGAGCGTATCGGCATCTACTAATTCTGCTAATTTCTGCGCAGCGAAATCTTTATCGATAACCGCTTCAGTTCCTTTTAACCCTTCTTCGGAATCAATTACTGGAATTCCACCTCCGCCAACAGCTATCACTATGTTTCCATCTTCGACCAAAGAATTAATAACTTTATGTTCATGAATACTTACAGGCTTCGGTGATGGAACAACACGTCTCCATCCTCTACCAGCATCTTCTTTAAACACTGCTTTTGTTTCATCCATTAATCTTCTAGCCTCTTCTTCTGTATAAAAAGGACCAATTGGTTTAGTTGGATTTTTAAATGCCTCATCTTTTTTATCCACAACAACGCGTGTTATAACCGTTGCTACATCTTTGTTTATATTCCGTTTTTTCAATGCCTTTTCAATCGCATTTTCCATCCAATATCCAATCATCCCTTGGCTCATTGCCCCACAAGTATCTAATGGCATTGCAGGTGTCTTTTCCGTTTCTGCAGCTTTTTGCTGTAATAAAATATTCCCCACTTGTGGGCCATTTCCATGCGCAATTACTATATCCACATCATTTTCCATTATTTTCACAAGTTGTTCCGCCGTTTTTTCCAACGCTTCTTGCTGCGCTCCCGCAGTAGCTTCTCCAGACTGTATCGCATTTCCCCCTAGTGCAACTACAATTTTTCTTCGTGCCATATTTCAGCCCTCCAGTTGATTTCGCTTTCACAGCGCTTTATAAAGTAATACTGCCTGTAATTAATCCATAAATCGCAAAGAATGCTAAAGCACCAATTGCTACGGATGATGCTAATTCCACTCGGGTAAATATTTCCTTCGAACTCTTTTGCTTTTGAACATTGTAAAAAATAAAAATACCTGGCGCATATAAAGTCATTGTTAATAATAAATACTCTAAACCAGCTGCATAAACTAACCATACGCCATAAAAACTTGCTATCAAGCCAATTATTATATTTTTATTTCGATCTGCTTCTTCAGACTTTAAGCTATGCTTCAGTTGATAAAACGCTGAAAAAGCATATGGGATTAAAATAGCTGAAGATGCTAAAGAGAATGCAAAATTATACGCCTGATCAGAAACTACGAATGTTAACAAGAACATTTGTATTAAACCATTTGTTATCCATAATGAATTTACTGGAGCCTTATTTTTATTTTCTTTTGCGAACCATTTTGGAAACACTCCATCTTTAGCCGCTAAATATGGAATTTCAGAAGCGAGCAAAGTCCATCCTAACCAAGCACCTAATACAGAGATGACCAAACCTAAATTAATAAAGATAGCACCCCATTTTCCAACAACACTTTCAAATAAATAAGCCATAGCCGGATTTTTCAAACCAGCAATATCTGCTTGCTGTATAAGTCCAAGAGACAATAATGTGATTAAAATGTAAATGATGAGTGTACCAATTAAGCCAATAACGGTTGCTTTCCCTACATCACTTCTATTTTTTGCTCGACTGGATAAAACAACAGCCCCTTCTACACCAATAAATACCCATAAAGTAACAAGCATTGTACTTTTAACTTGGCTGCCAACTGCTCCCCATGAAAAAGAACCAGTTTGCCCCCAAAATCCATCTAAGAACGTATCAATATGAAACGCGAAGATTCCTATGACAATAAATACAAATACAGGTACTAATTTTGCGATTGTAGTTACTAAATTCACAAGTGCTGCTGATTGAACTCCGCGTAAAATTAACATGTGAACACACCATAATAATACGCTTGCACCAATAATGGACGCTACATTTTGCCCGCCTTCAAAGATTGGGAAGAAATATCCTAATGAAGAAAACAATAATGTACCGTAAGCTACATTCCCAAGCCAAGCAGATAGCCAGTATCCCCACGCACTATTAAATCCCATAAAATTACCAAACCCTGCTTTTGCATAGCTAAAAATACCACCATCTAAATCTGGCCGTTTTACAGTTAGATTTTGAAAAGATAATCCGAGTGCAATCATCCCAATTCCTGTTATAACCCAGCCAATAATAATGGCTCCAGCACCAGCACCTTTTGCCATATCACTCGCTAAATTAAAGGCTCCACCGCCAATCATAGACCCAACTACAAGAGCCGTTAGTGTAAACAACCCTAATTTCTTATCTTCACCCATTCCACTCACCTCTCTTTAATTGCAATAACAATACAAAAGCAATAGTGAATGATAGTGTCTAAAGGAGGAGAAAGAAGAAAGGAAGACTCCCTTTCTTCTTTACTCCATGTTTCCTAAAGTAGCTGCCATAACCGCTTTAATTGTATGCATTCTATTTTCAGCTTGATCAAATACTTTTGAATGTTTACTGCGGAATACTTCGTCAGTTACCTCCATTTCTTTCAACCCATATTTCTCATAAACTTCTTCACCATACATCGTTTCAACATCATGAAATGCAGGTAAACAATGTAAGAAAATCACGTTTTCATTGCCTGTTTCTTTAATCATTTTCATATTTACTTGATAAGGTTTCAATAACTCGACACGTTCGGCAAATTTTTCTTCTTCCCCCATAGACACCCATACATCTGTATAAATTACATCTGCACTCGCAACAGCTTCTTCCACATTACTTGTTATCATTACCTGTTCATTATATTTTTTTGCTAAATCAATTACTTCTTGTGCAGGCCATAAAGATTCCGGTGTACAAATACGTACATCCATTCCAATGATTGCTCCACCAACTAATAAACTATTAGCTACATTATTTCGTCCATCCCCAACGTAAACGAGCTTTACATTTTTCAATTTCCCTACATGTTCTCTAATTGTTAATAAATCTGCTAGTGTTTGTGTTGGATGCCACATGTCTGTTAATCCATTCCAAACTGGCACACCAGAATTTTGTGCTAAAGATTCTACAGTTTCATGATTAAATCCACGAAACTCAATTCCGTCAAACATACGCCCTAACACTTTTGCTGTATCCTCTACGGATTCTTTTTTCCCAAGCTGAATATCACCTTTCCCTAAATATTCGGGATTCGCTCCTAAATCTGTACATGCTACTGTAAATGCACAACGCGTACGAGTAGAGGTTTTTTCAAATAAGAGCGCTACATTCTTACCTTCTAAATAATGATGTGGAATACCATTTTTCTTTTTCTCTTTTAATTCTGCTGCCAAATCTAGAAAATATAACAATTCTTCTTGTGTAAAATCTTTTTCTGCTAGAAAACTTCTTCCTTTTAAATTTGGTCTAGTCATTAACATACTTCATCCCTACTTTCTCCGTTATTTATACTAAATATCTTTACGAACGATTGGCATACTCATGCAACGTGGACCCCCACGACCACGAGATAATTCCGAACTTAGCACCTCAATCACTTCTATACCGTGTTCCCGTAATAACGTATTGGATACATAGTTGCGATCATATGTAACAACTACACCTGGCGCGATTGCTAATGTGTTCGAACCATCATTCCATTGTTCACGAGCAGAAGCAATTACATCTCCTCCTCCACATGGAATAAGAACTAATTCACTTAAACCTAATACCTCTTTTAATGCTTCCATTAAAGAAGTACGATGTGTAATTTTAAGAGTTTCCTCATCTGATCCTTTTTCTAAAATATAAATATTCATATTCCCTTTTGGCCCTTCAATGGCTGGATGAATTGTAAACTTGTCATAATCAACCATTGTAAATACTGTATCTAAATGCATAAATGCTCTGCATTTTGGAATTTCTATTGCTAACACTTTCTTAATTTTATTTTGTCGGCTGAAGAGATTTTTAGCTAAACGTTCAATTGCTTTAGCTGAAGTACGAGCAGATACTCCAATCGCAATTGTTTCTTCATTTAAAATTAGCTCGTCGCCACCTTCAATTGGAAATTTATAATCACGATCTAACCAGATTGGTACATTATGTTTTGCAAATCTTGGATGATATTTAATGATGTACTCCATGAATAATGATTCACGTCTACGTGCTGGTTCTCTCATCTTATTTATCGTTAAGCCATCGCCCACGCTAGCTGCTGGATCACGAGTAAAATATAAATTAGGCATTGGATCTAAGTAAAACGGATAATGATCTTCCATTAATTCATATAAATGTGTCTTCTTACTTGTTTCAATTTCGTTTTTCCGTACACCGCCCATAATTTTTTGAATTAATTCTTCATTTGAAAAGGAAAGTAAATATTCTTTTAAAGTTTGATGTGCAACATTTACGTCGGCCTGTCCTTCTTTTAAAATACGATCAACAAATTCTTCCCGAAGTTTTTTATCTACTAACGCCTCAGCGGCTAGTTTTTCTAAATAAAGAACTTCAACACCCCGATTGCGTAACGTTTGTGCAAAATAATCATGCTCTTTTTGAATAATTGGTAAGTATGGAATATCGTCAAATAATAATTGCTGCAAATAATCTGGCGTCAAGTTTTCCACTTCTTTACCCGGTCGTTTTAATAAAACCGTTTGTAATTCCCCAATTTCTGAAGTAACATGTATCGGATGTTTCATTTGTTGTACCTCCTTTTAAATATGTTTGATGTCTTACAAGTACATAATAAATGCTCTGCACTTTCATCTTTGTGAAAGCATCCACATTATCATTGTGAAATATTAAACAAGTTATTTTTTTAAAATCATACGAATATGTATTTTTATACCAAACTATCTCGCTTTCTCAATAAAAAATACATATATTACGCATATATGTTGAATATTTAACTTCCGTATTTACACAAAAATCCTGTTTTTAATAAAAATTAAAAACAGGATTTTGCATCTAAATAATTAAATTTAACCTTTCTTCTAAAATCTCCCTATCTGATTTCGACTGAGAAATTATAAGGCATGTGTCATTTCCACATATACATCCTATTTTTTCTTTCCAATCTAACTCATCAAATAAAACACCAATAACATGTGCATTTCCAGGTAATGTTTTAATAATCATTAATTGATCTACACAATCAATTTTCACAACAACCTCCCGTAATTTTTTCTTTAACTTTATATCAGTTTGTAAATGCTCTTCTGAGAAAATTTTATATATCATCAATCCTTCTTGAGAAGGTACCTTTGTTAAGTTTAACTCACGAATATCTCGAGAAACCGTAGCTTGTGTTACTAATACATCTTTTTTTGCTAACAATTCTACTAATCTTTCTTGCTTCTCTATTTCATACTCTTTTACAAATTGTTTAATTAATCGTTGTCTTTTTTCTTTTTTCATAAAAGACACCCCTTTTAATATTATAGCTCGCTATAATTTTCATCCGAAAGGGACAGAAAAGAATGTTGCGGAAACGTTCATAGTTTATATCTTTTAACTATAGATATTAAATCTAGCTAAAAAAGAGAAGAACAGCATTCTGTTCTTCTCTTTTACATTGAAAATCGTTCAATTGTTTGTTTCAAGTCTGTTGCTTGCTTCTCTAAATCCTTTAATAATTGATCAATCGCTATCATATTTTGAGATTGTTGCAACGTCACACGTGCTACTTCTTGTGAACCAGCTGATGTTTCTTCAGCAATTGCTGCTACAGCCTTCGTCTGTGCCCCTGTTTGATGAATGTGACTCACTTGTTCGTTCATATAGCCACTAATTTGCTTCGTTGCATCGGCAACTTCTATAATACTTGATGACATTTCTTTTAAAATTAATTCGGTAGCTTCCCCACGTTTCGCCTCTTCTTTAGCTATTTTCACTTGTTCTATCATTTTCATTGCAACTTGTTGTACTTCATCTTGCATATTCCGTAATAACTGCGATATATTTCTTGCAGAATGATCGCTTTCATCAGCAAGTTTACGTACTTCTTCAGCTACAACTGCAAAGCCCCTTCCATGCTCTCCAGCACGAGCTGCCTCAATAGAAGCATTAAGTGCTAATAAATTCGTTTGACTCGCAATCTCACTTACAACAGAAACAATATGTTCTACTTGTTTCATTCGTTCTTCTAACTTCTGTACATTTTGCATCGAATGTTCATTTTCTTTTGCCAATGTTTGAATACCTTGAATTAAAGAAGTAAAGACACGTGTACTTTGCCCTAAAGCTTGGACCATTTCTAAAGACAACTCGTCAGACTGTTTTGCTTTTTCTTCTACTTCACTCGCAATAGAAGTGGTTGTATCAACAGCAGACACAATTGCCTGAATGGAAGCTGCTGATTGCTCAGCGCCAGAAGAAATCTCTGCAAGGGTTTCAGAAACACCTCGAGCTTGTTTTGTCGCTTCCCCTGTTTGCTTTCTAATTTGCTGAACCTGATTATTTGTATACGAAAATGTAGTATCAATATTTTTTACCATGCCCCTTAAGTTTCCTAGCATCATATTAAATGCAACACTTAAAGATTTAATCTCATCATCTGTTTTGGGTAACGGGACATCTTCACGAATATCGCCATCCGCCGCCTTCCTTGCAGCTTCCTCCAACTTTCGAAGTGGTTTAATTAAAAAGATTGCCGCTCCATATGCTAAAATTCCAGACCATACTACACCTAATAACATAACGATAATATTATAAACAGTTTGACTTACATAACTTTGAAAATAATCATATATCACATAAATAAAAAATATACTTGTTGAATATGTAATAAAAGCTAAAACTGTAGTAAATAGCATGAGTTGTGTACGTAAGCCAAAGGAAAATGTCTTCCTTTCTTTTTCCATCTCTTCTTTCCCCCTTTTTATAAGCAATATAAGTACTACTTATATATTATTATCCATATTTTCGTTATAGAAAGATATAGGGATTTTAAAAATCGTTATTCCCTTGAATATCAAATCCCCCGAAAAAAATAAAGGATTCTGACAATTTATGACTAATAACAGAAATAGGGGGCAACATTTGTAAAATATATTTTTGACTGGGGGTTTTGTATGATTCAAGTTAGAAATCTAGTAAAATCATTTGGCTCACTTGATGTTTTAAAAGGAATTGATTTAGAAGTACAAGAAAAAGAAGTTGTTGTTTTAATCGGTGCCAGCGGTTCTGGTAAAAGTACATTACTTCGCTGTCTTAACTTTTTAGAAATGTACGATGAAGGTGAAATTCATTTACAAGGTGAACGAATTGATCCTAAACATTCAAATTTAAACAAAGTCCGTGAAAATGTCGGTATGGTTTTTCAACACTTTAACCTCTTTCCCCATATGACCTCACTAGAAAACATCATAGAAGCACCTATTCATGTAAAAAAATTAGAAGCAGCAAATGCAAAGGAAATCGGAAATCAGCTTCTACAAAAAGTCGGCCTACAAGATAAAGCAGATGTAACTCCCCACCTCCTATCAGGTGGTCAAAAACAGCGTATCGCTATTGCACGAGCTCTTGCTATGAATCCTAAAATTATGCTATTTGATGAACCTACCTCGGCCTTAGACCCTGAACTTGTTGGAGAAGTATTGCAAGTTATGAAAGAACTTGCTGAAGAAGGAATGACCATGGTTATTGTTACTCATGAAATGAATTTCGCAAGAGATGTAGCTGATCGCGTCATTTTTATGGATGATGGAAAGATTGTAGAGGATGCTCCGCCAGCACAATTCTTTTCAGCTCCATCACATGAACGAGCAAAACAATTTTTACGCAACGTTTTATAATGTAACTTCTGTTTCAAATGAAAAGAAATACATTCATACGGTGCACAACTAATCATCTAAATAAAATATCTTAATAACATACTTAAAACCATCCGTATGATCAATATATAGGAGGGGTTTTATGAAAAGAAAACTATTAACCATTGTTGCGAGTATTACGTTATGTACATCCTTTATACTAGGAGCCTGTAGTAAGGAAAGTGCTACTACTTCTTCAAATGGTGAAAAAGAATTTCGTTATGCGATGAGTGGCCTGTATAAACCTTTTAACTATAAAGAAAATGACGGAAAACTTGTCGGTTTTGATGTGGAAATAGGTGAGGCACTTGCGAAAAAAATGAATATGAAACCAACTCCTATTACAAATCCATGGGAAACGCTAATCCAAGGTCTCAAAGCGAAAAAGTATGATGTAATACTGGGCAGTATGGCAATTACAGAAGAACGCTTAAAAGCTGTTAATTTCTCAAATCCTTATTATCGTTCTGGTGCCCAAATTTTTGTAGCTAAAAAGAATACATCTATCTCTTCTCCAGAAGATTTGAAAGGTAAGAAAATTGGTGTTGTAAAGGCTAGTACCTTTAAAAACCTTGTTGCAAAACATACAGATCAAATTACAGAATACGATAGCGATATTACCGCACTTATGGACTTAGAGCCTGGACGTATTGACGCAGTAATTACAGATCAAATGGTTGGTTTACGCATGATCAAAGAAGGTAAATCAAATATAAAAGAAGCGGGAAAACCACTAAACCTTGATGAGATGGGAATTGCTATTCGTAAAGATGATAAAGAAATGGTCGAGAAAGTAAATAAAGCTTTAGATGAAATTATTAAAGATGGTACGTATGAAAAGATCAGTAAAAAATGGTTTGGGCGTAATATTCTTGGTGAAGAGGAAAAAACGAAGTAATTTAGCCCTTCAAAGTTTCCATAAATCATGCCCCACTTTGTGTGGGGCATTTCATTCTCTACTAAAATCTATACAATATGAGGTGAAACGCATGTTTGAAATTTTTATCTCTACCTATCCCACACTCTTAAAGGCTACTATTATCACATTACAATTAACACTAACATCCCTATTACTCGGTTCACTAATTGGATTACTATTCGCTTTCTTTCGAATCTCTAACAATAAAGTTTTAAATAGTATTGCTCACGTATACATCGCCATTATTCGTGGTACACCTTTAATTGTTCAAATCGCCATTCTCTATTTTGGGATTACATCCGTTGTTGTTTTTACTCCTTTTTGGGCAGGAGCAATTGCTTTAGCCATCCATAACGGTGCATATATTACTGAAATTTTCCGAGGCTCTATTCAATCTGTCGATCGTGGACAAATGGAAGCTGCTCGCTCTCTAGGTATGCCGTACCCTTTAGCAATGCGCCGTATCGTATTACCGCAAGCATTTCGTCAATCTATTCCTCCTTTAGGAAATCAGTTTATTATTGGATTAAAGGACTCTTCCCTCGTTGCATATGTAGGTTTGTCCGAATTATGGGGATCAGGTTTATCTATTGCTGCAGGTAACTTCCAACAATTAGATACATACATAATTGTTGGTTTATATTATCTTGTGCTTGTTCTCCTATTCACGTACCTTGTTAATCTTTTAGAAAAACGACTACAACGAAAAGAAACTAACTCCGTTCAATTCCATACAAAGAACAAAAAGGAAGTTTCTTTATAAAAAAAAGCAAGCCTGAGATGGCTTGCTTTTTTCACTGCAACATATATCAATTTTTACTGATTTACTTTTTTAATACTCTCTTCTTCCTCTATATGTTCCTCACGATATGAAATATTATGAGGATCTAGTCCATTTCCTAAAGAACCATAGAAATGCTCTCTATGCGGATCGACTAATTCACTTCCTTGATAATACACACGTGGTGTATTCCATAGCGCTGCCAAAGCTTTTGTCATCGGCATCTCATGATAGCGTTCCGGCCACATTTCTTTAATTTTCTCTTTTACTAATGGGTAGTATTTAGAGCTCATAGCAGGGAACAAATGATGTTCTGTATGATATGAGAAATTAAAATGCAAAACGTCTACCCAACGCGGCACTGTTACTGATAAACAGTTTGCTAACGGATCATTTACTGGAACAATTGGATTCAAGCGGTGATTGGTTGCGATATATGCCATTACAATAAAGTTAGCAATTAACAATGGAATCACATACGCAAATAGCCATTTTCCAGGTCCCATAATAAACAATAAACTAATCCAAACAGTCCAAGGCAAAAGAAGTTGAAGCCATACAGATTTTTGATTGGATGACTTAAACTCTTTTATAAAATGAAAGAACATTCGAGTCGAATGCAATGTAAATTGAATTGTTAGTGATAGAAAACTAAAGAATGAACGTACATGAAGAGGCATGCGATATACCCAGCTCAAAAACTTACTCTTTTTAAGCTTCTCAAGTGTAGGCCATGCATCTGGATCATTCTCTTCATGTTGTGTATGAACGTGATGCGTTGCATTATGCCACTTTCTCCAAAGTTTAGGACCTGTTGATAGTGGCATAAATGCAATCGCTCCTAAGAAATCACGAAGCCATGCCTTTCTTACAACAGTTCCATGTAAAATTTCATGTCCTAAAAACCCAAGTGAAGCAAAACATAATCCAAGAACGATCGCAATTCCTAGATTAGCCCACACATTCAATTCAAATACACCAATCGATATTAACCCCGCCAATGCCACAAGTAAATAAGCCAGTCCGCCAAATAAACGAGTAGGAACTGGTTTAAATGCTTTTTTCGGCAAATGTGGTGATACACGTGCTGCATACCACCCAAACGTATGAAGCTCTTTCATCCTTTTGCCCCTTTCTTATGCCGCGCCTTGCGCAACTTACATATATCAATTCTTGCTTCCAGATTGATTTTACTAGGTGATTAAAAAGCATCTATTATAAGGAAAATATACTCACTCTATCGTCACTTATTTTTCGCTTTTATTATCAATGAAAAACATTTCTCTTTTTACTCTCTATCAACCTTTCCACATGATGAATCATATCAATAGAATTTCCACATTGTCAACAACTTTTATGACCTAGTAATAAAAGTTGGTTATATTTTTATAATTATACTTTATTTCACTAAAGAAAAAACATAGATTTTATAAGGTTTCATCCATTATGCATATACGTACTTTAACATACTATAGACTCTATCTTATTCAAGAACTCTCTGTGTAAACAACAAATATACTCATCTAAATCTAGCTTTACACAACTCCTACCTCTTCATACCGACAATACCTAATAATTATATTAAGATAATTTTATCTTTCTTTTAAATAAAAATAGCCTCCCTCCAAAACAGTACACATGAATTTCATATCATATGGAAATATTAAAAGGAAAATTGTTCTAAATCAGGAGGTTTCCTTAATGACAAGCGATACATTTCCACAATTCCCATCATCTTATTGGATTGAATCTACTCAAATCCCGACTTTTCCCCCTTTATCTGAAAGTATAAAGACAAAAGTTGCTGTTATCGGTGCTGGTATTACAGGTATTACTACTGCCTATTTACTTGCAAAAGAAGGCATCGATGTTGTGTTAATTGATTCTGGTCTTATTTTAAACGGGACGACTGGGCATACAACAGCAAAGGTAACAGCACAACATGATCTTATTTATGATGAATTAATAAATCATTTCGGTATCGAAAAGGCCGGGCTTTACTATGAATCAAATAATCATGCTCTACAATTTATTAATGAAACTGTGCAAACATATAAAATCGACTGTAATTTCTCAAATGAAGATTCATATTTATATACAACTACTGATAAGGGATTAAGAAATTTATCGAAAGAATATGAAGCCTACCAAAAATTAAATATACCTTGTGACTATGTTCAATCTCTATCGATTCCAATTCCAGTACAATCTGCACTTGTCATGAAAAACCAAGCACAATTCCATCCCCTTCTTTATTTGAAAACACTTTTAGAAAAGTTTGTTGAAATGGGCGGCAAAGTTTATGAACAAACAACAGCTATTAATGTGGAAAAAGGTGATAATCCACAGGTCATCACAAAGGGCGGATATCACATCACTTGCGACTATGTTGTCTCTTGTTCGCATTTCCCTTTTTATGATGCGAATAGCTTTTTCTTTACACGAATGTATGCTGAACGCTCTTATGCTCTTGCCATCAAAGCAAAAACAGATTATCCGGGTGGTATGTATTTAAGTATTGATGATCCAAAACGCTCTTTACGCTATACAACAAACAATGGTGAAAAATTAATTTTAATTGGCGGAGAAAGTCATAAAACAGGACAAGGAATAAACACTATGCTTCATTATGAAGCACTGTATTCTTTTGCAGAAGCAACTTTTGGAGTAGACAAGGTTCCTTATAGATGGTCAGCACAAGATTTAATCACGCTAGATAAGCTCCCTTATATCGGACATATTAACGAAAGAAATCCAAATATATTTGTTGCAACTGGATATCGTAAATGGGGAATGACAACTGGAACTGCTGCCGCTCATTTACTGAAGGATTCTATTCTAAAAGTACACAGCCCATATAAAGAACTGTATGCACCTTCACGCTTCCATGCAAATCCAGATATAAAAACGTTCCTCTCCCAAAACATTGATGTTGCGAAACATTTAATTGAAGGAAAAATTGAAACCGCATTACGTAAGCCAGAAGATCTCGAAGTCGGTGAAGGATCTGTCGTACATGTTAACGGGAAGCGAGCAGGTGCTTATAAAGACAAAGAAGGAAAATTACATATTGTCGATACAACTTGTACACATCTCGGCTGCGAAGTTGAATGGAATAATGGTGATTGTACTTGGGATTGTCCTTGTCACGGTTCCCGCTTTTCAATTGAAGGAGACGTTCTTGAAGGTCCAGCAGATCAACCGTTAAAACGAGTTGATAATGAGTAAACCAATAAAGAAGTTCAACAGGCTTCCTGTTGAACTTCTTTATTTTTTATAATACCTTTTCAGATAAAGTGAAACTTTAATCAGTGGGGGTTTTCTTCATCCCCCACTGATTATTAGTTGAACCAATCGGGCTTTTATAGGCAGTTGATCCCCCACCTAACTTCTTTGCTTTCGTTGAATTTTGAGGTGGGGGTCTTACTGCCCATTAAAGCGGGATAAATTTCGACACAAGGAGGAAAATATTAACATGAAATAAAATAATATATTCATCTACAAATAAAAGGGGTGAATACTATGCAACCTTCAACTCCACCTCATCTAGAATCTACAGAAACTATCTTTTCAAGCTCTATTACAAAACTTGTTGTTTTTATTTGTTGGCTAGCCATTCTAGCTGATGGATATGATTTAGGTATTTACGGTGCCGTTTTACCAAAGCTCCTAGAAGACAAAAGCTGGGCGCTATCACCAGCTCACGCTGGTACAATTGCAAGCTATGCTTTATTTGGGATGTTTATTGGTGCTATTCTAGTTGGAACCATTACAGATCTAATCGGACGAAAATGGACACTTATATACTGTTTAGCACTTTTTTCTATCACAATGGGCCTAGCTGCACTTGCTCCTTCTCCCGAATTATTTGGTTTATCTCGATTTATTGGAGGAATCGGATTAGGCGGTGTTATTCCAACAGCTTCCGCACTTACTGTTGAATATTCACCAAAAAAGCGACAATCTTTTATTTATGCTCTTATGTTTACTGGCTATCCTTTAGGTATCGTGTTAGGCGCTATTTTGTCTATGTTTATGTTAGAAGGGTTCGGATGGAGAACTATGTTTGGCATCGGAATGATTCCTCTACTCCTCATCCCTTTCATTATTCGTTATTTACCTGAATCCATTCAATTTTTATTATCACGTAATCGCCAAGAAGAAGTGGACCAAATCCTTAATCGTTTTCAAATTGAATTCTATGCGAAAAATGAAACTCATCAAACCCCATCTAATATACGAAAGAAAAATGGATTTCTTACGTTATTCTCAAAAGAATACATAAAAGCAACGCTGCTTTTTTGGATCACTTATATAATGGGGATGTTTTTAATATACGGTTTAAATACTTGGTTACCTCAGATGATGCGACAGGCAGGATACCCTCTTGGATCTAGTTTATCATTTCTACTTATGCTGAATGTTACTGCCGCAATCGGCGCATTATTTGCTGGAGCAATCGCGGATCGTATAGGAGCTAAAATTGTTATTAGCATCTCCTATCTTATGGCAGCTATATGTATTGGACTATTAACAATTAAACCATCTGTTACAATCATTTATCTTTTAATTGGTCTTGCTGGAATTGGATCAGTCGGTATTACTCAAATATTAAATGCATATGTAACCCAATACTTCCCATCACATATCCGAGCTACTTCCTTAGGCTGGGGACTGGGACTTGGCCGAGTTGGTGCGATTGCTGGTCCTATTCTTGTCGGTATTATTATGACAATGCAATATGACTTAGCATGGAATTTTTACTTATTCTCATTTGCAGGTCTTCTCGCGGCTATATCTGTTTTCTTTATTCCTACAAAATAAAAAGAGCACAAACTTACTTGTGCTCTTTTTCGTATACCGCAAACAACATATCTCGAAACAATGTATTTAAACTCTCAATATCGATCCCTGATCCCTTTTCAATTCCTTTTACATATTGCTGATAGTAATGAATTTGTTCTTCTAAAAATTGATTCAACACCTCAATTTTCAATCCAACATCTAATTCAGTACCTGCCTTTTTCTTTATTAACAACTGTTCAATTTCATCTAATACGCTACGCTCTATTGGTAATTCTGTAATTAATCGATCGAATTCTACAGGAGGCAAAGTTGTTTTCTCCTCTAGCCACTTACAAGCTAAAATAGGACGCAATACATAAAAGTACTTTTTCAACTTTACATTCTCACCTTGCAAAAATTCACGATAATTTTTTGAAGCCATATGTAAATAATGATATATCGTTGCTTTTGGATCAAAGTGCTTGTCACTCATTTGCTGAAGCTGTTCTGGAAAATTAGAGTTTTTCGCATAAAAAATGGGTGATCGAATCCATTCGAGTAAAGCTGGGTTTGACTTTGCAAATAGTTGTAACGCTTTTTTAATATCCCATCCGCTTATATCTAAATCATCACTAATCGGATACTCAATTACATCTCGTTTATCATGAATTGATAAATACCATTCTACCGGATGCATATAAACGAATCTAACATCATAATCACTATCTTTCGAAGGAAATCCCCATGCACGACTCCCTGACTCCACGGCAAATAAAATTTTTACATCATTTTCTTTCTCAATTCGTTCTAACTCTAACTTAATTTTCTCTCTCATTTCATACCCTCTCCATTTTTTGATTATTTCCTTGGAAATTCGACAAATATATTACTAAGTTTACTACATACTAAAATAGCTGTCAGAAAATTCCCGACAGCCTATCAAAACTCTTTATTTTTTATTTGTTCTTTTCAGTTACACTAACTGAAATTCGTTCAAACTCTTTTTGAATCTCCTCTTTATATGCATCTACTTTCGAAAAATCCATAGCAGTAATATAAATCCGTTCTAATTTATCACGAACTGATTTCGCTTTCGCTAAGAAAGACATCGCCTCATTCATTTTTGCTTTATATTGAATGGAGACGTCACGAATTTCCTCCGCATACTTCTCATCTGTCCCTGGTGTCACAATAAGGGCATACATATCTATAATTTCATCACCTTCGCGGCTTGGAAAATATTCATGTGGTGCGGTGCTATCAAAAATCGCAAACCCTAATTCTCTTACGATAACCATATCAAGACTATTTGGATCAAATCCACAATGATATACTTCAACTTCAAATCCTTTTTCTTCTGCTTCCTTAGCTAATTTTTTGAGCATTGTTGATTTCCCAGAGCCTGGGCGTCCTTTTATAAAATAACGATGTGATAATCCTTCTGTTAAGTTAGGAACAAAATCAACTGCCCCTTTCGGTGTAGCTGCTCCTAAAAAGCGATGTTTCACAAGCGATTGTTTCCCGCTTTTATCTGTAAATAACTTTTGAATTAGCTGATCGGTTAGTTCATTCGCTTTATTAAAATCAATATTACTAATATATATCTTCTCCCACTCATCATGTATAATCAGCGCCTCATTAAAACAAGCGTAAGCAGCTTGAAAAGCTTTGCTTGCTTCTGAAACAAATCGTTCTATTTCCACCTTCTGCTTTCTTAATTTATCTGAATCCCAAGCAACACCCAAGTTGATATACTCCTCGACAACTCCTGGCATTTTCGGCTCAATCACATGCGGTGATGTTCCATCAACAATTCCTACTTTTAACTTCGGGATAATGACACCATCAACCGATTTGTTATCAGAAGAACAGTGTAAAAATTCAATATCGTATCCTTTTTCAACCCATTCACGACCTATTGCCTTAATTAAAGAAGATTTCCCCGTTCCAGGTCCACCCTTTAAAATAAATAATCTGTTTAGTCCTTTTAAATTCTCTTCGTATAAATTATGAAATCCTCTAGCTGTATTTCCACCAGCATAATAATTCAATACATTCCCTGTCACTGCACTCACTCCTTCGCAGCATTCTATTTACATAAGCTACAATATGCGAGTAGCTTTATTTGGGTGAATACCTATTTGATATTGCACAAAAAAAGGAAATGAATTACAATTTAAATACGATGAATATTCAGAATTGAAAAATTTAATATATCTTTATCAAGAGAGGCAGAGGGACCGGCCCTTTGAAGCCCAGCAACCTCAGTTTATACAAACTGAATAGGTGCTAATTCCTGCAAAATGCATTGCATTTTGAAAGATAAAACGTAACTATTGTTTGCAAAGCTCATCTTTCTTGATTATGAAAGATGAGTTTTTTATATTTCAAAACATATATTGGAGGTATTTAAAGTGAAAGTAATTGACCTATCACAAACATTTGAAAACAATATGTCTCAATTCCCTGGAACACCAAAAATCAATTTAGAAGCCATTACGAGCGTTGAAGAGACAGGCTATCAAGTTACAGATTTTCATTCTGTCGTTCATGTTGGTACGCATTGCGATGCTCCTGCACATTTCATTTCAGGCGCAACGACTATTGATCAATTACCCTTAGATCAATTTGTAGGTGAAGCTGTTCTTATTGATGTAACTCATGTACAAGAACGAAAATTACCCAAAGAAGTATTACACAACGCTGACATAAAAGAAGGAGATATTGTCATTTTCCATTCCAACCTATCTAATAAATGGAATACAGAAGCGTATGAACAAGAAGCCTTTTATCTTTCCGAAGAATTAGCTGAAGAATTAGTTCAATTAAAAGTAAAGTCTGTCGGTTTAGATTTCATTTCTCCTGACAAGGTAACGACAGAAACATCACCGATTCATCACATACTACTTGGGAATAATATTTATTTAATTGAAAACTTAACAAACTTAGATGCCATTAATACGAAACGCTTTTTTTTCTCAGCAGCACCTTTAAAAATTAAAGATAGTGACGGTGCTTTCGCAAGGGCATTCGCTGTAATTTTTTAAACAAACTATACAAAAAAGCAAAGATCATCATTGACCTTTGCTTCTATTTTTTTTATTTAAACTAAGAAAGAATTGCTCAACACGAGGACGTAACCAAGCTAAATAATCTTTCTCTTTCTTCTTTGTACAAACTATTTCTTCCCCATCTACCATTTCGACAAGCTCTAGCTCTAACAGTTGCCTCGTAAATGCTAACATGTTTATTTCTTCGTCTGGATACTCTTCTTTTAATTTCTCCTCAATTTCCCCCAATAAAAAACCGTCACGCATCATTGCCAATGCATCAATCCAAAGTGGCGGCATTTCATATTTTTCTCCTGTAATTGTATCTTTTACAATATAATTCTTTTGCTCTTTTCGAAATTGAATCGTGTGTAAACATACAGTCGAATTTAATGTTAATTCCATCATACCACCTCTTTCATCATATCTGCATAGAAAAAAGGATGCGCGTGCACCCCTTCTTTTCCTAACACTACCGAACCGTTACATGAATAACAAATCTCATGTCGATATTTTCCTCCATTATAAACGAAGTATTTTATAAAAAAAACCCTTCTTGAAACATTTTATAAAATGTTTATATTTACACAACAAGAACACTTTTCTGAAAAATATTTTCTTCTAGCACATTATGCTGTCGGTAAGAAAACCTCCACTTTCATTCCTATTTCCGCGCTACTTTGAATCGCAATACTTCCTTGATACCCCTCAATAATTTCATATGTAATCGCTAATCCAAGTCCCGTACCATTCTCCTTTGTTGTGTAAAAAGCTTTACCGATTTTGTCTAATTTATCGTTCTCTATCCCAAGTCCTTGATTTTCAATAGAAATACATAAAGTGAAACTTTAATCAGTGGGGGTCTTACTGCCCATTAAAGCGGGATAAATGTCCTTCAGTTTTTTCGTATACACGGATATGAACGTCTCCACCTTCTAACATCGATTCTATACCATTTCTCATAATATTTAATAACACTTGTTTTCATTGTTTATCATCACTGCTTATAGCTGGTACATTCCCATCTACTTGCAAGTGAATCTTCACTCTATATTGCGCTGCATAACTTTCCATTAACTGCACAACATATAAAAGGATTTCTCGTATATTACACCACTCATAATTTGTTGCCTTTGGTTTCCCTAACAAATTCGTTAATTTTTTTAAATTTGTTCATATAAATACTCCTCATGATCAATACAGAAACTCTACATATTATCTCATTAAATGATAAGGAAATTACTTTCAGAACAATATGTAACCTTATAACACGAAAAGGAAGGAGATTCCCCCTTCCTTTTCGTCACAACTTATATCCATCTTACCCGATCATGTAGCAATCCATCCGTAAAATCATTTTCCCCGACTACAAAATCCTTCATATATAAATTCAAATATTCTCCGTACTTACTTTCTGTATTTAATAATAATTCCTCTACATAATAGGCACCTTGTTTAAAGTTATCGAACAGTAAACTACACAAGCCAGCATAAATTCCACATCCTACTTGGAAGTATGTCGCATTTGTTTTATATTTATGAAAAACTTGACTGCTATTCATCACGTTATACATATATGTCTCGCTATTTTCATAAACGAGTAATACACCTACTAGATCCTCGCCCGCAATCTCTTCTTCGGCTGGATTAAATACTTTACGATTCCAGTTCCATAGATTTTCTACCTTATCTAAGTTCTGTCTAATTATATTTGTTGTATACTCGTTAATTCGGTAAAGAAACCCAACTTCCATGTTAAAGTTTTTCCCTAAAATTAGAACTTCCTCATGTGGCATTAAACAACCATAAAACTCTTTCTCTCCCAACTTTACTTTATACTCTGAAGCATATACATCTTCATAAAAATAAAGAGGACGATGATGACTCATATACATCGGATAACTCCATATTGCTTCATCTAGAAATCGCTCGACTGCCCATGAAGCATAAAGTGTATGAGGCTTTATAAGTGCTGTATCATTTAAAAATGACGTATCATGTTCTACTATATAGCATGCTCTCGGCTTTTCATTCGGGCGTTCCTTCATAAGTTCAACAACCATCCATTGAACAACACCTGGATTCATACCTGAGCCTATAATTGCTTTCGTATTTGTAAATTTCTCTTTTTCCTTCTCAAATCTCGTATATCTTTCCGTAAGCTGAAAGCCGATTAAACTATCGTCTTGATCTACTGCCTCATTTTCCAAAGCTGAATTAATATAACAAATTCCAAGTTCATTACAACAGCTTAATACTCTGATCGTATCTGCCCCCGAAACATCAATAACAACACTCGTACTACTTTCTTTTAAATGCTTTTTAAATGTCACTACATCTTGGAGGTCTATTTCGGATAAAAACAATTGATCTTTCAAATTTGGAAACAACTCGTCATAATACGTCCTATCTTTTTGTTTTATATCAACCAAATGAAATGTAACATTCTTTATCACTTCATAAATCGGGTCTTTTTCATTTACTATCGCTTGATTTAAAATCGCTAAAACTGCTTTTGCTGCTCCACCAGCACTACCAAGTAATGTAATCGATAACGAATTAGGAAACTGCTCCACCAACAAAACCCCTTTAATATATTAGTTAAGCAGTTCTCCCTCAAAAAAATAAATTGAATACATCAAAAGATAGCTCGTACATATTCTTTATAATTTAGCACAAGATTTCCTCTTCAATCATCACACTAACATATTTCTATTCAATTTATTTTTCCCCTCATATTCAAATTGAGCTAAACAAATAGGCTCGGCCTTTTCTTCTGCATATAAAAGAAAAAGCCAGCCCTTTCAACTAGCTTACGGACAGTGGACAGATTTTACATGTTGAATATTTACATACATTTTCGCGTCACGCGCTTTTAATATTTCAATATGCCCTTCATCAATCTTTGCCATCTTTCCGATTTTATTAGATTCCTCACCTAAATCGAACACCATGATTTTGCCAGACATTTTAATAAGTTGTTCTTCAAACGTTCGAGCTAACGTAATATTTAAGGGGTTCACGGGGAGTTCATTTTTATTGAGGGCATAAGGCACTTGATTTTCTTTATACGGAATTAACCATTTCAAATGCTTTAAAGATATATATACAGTTTTATAAACTGGACTATAAAAAACAATATAATCGTTCATTACACTTGTAACATACCCATGTATTGGAGCATTTCCAGCTACATAAATTTCCGTGAAAATCCCTTTAGATGTACTTAATACTTTCCTCAAAGAAATTGAAGGGGACTCTCTCTTAATTACAGAATCCACATCTGGTTTTGAGATTTCTTCATCATGTGGTCGTAAAAATTTATAATATTGTACATGGTATAAAGATATATATACATAGTCTTGTCCATTGTAAAGAACAACGATATCATTTCCTACGTCTATTAATACACCTTTAAATCTTTTTTCACCGATTAATTTAACATATATATTTTCTCCAATACTTTTGTTTAACTCATTCATCTATATCCTCCTTCCTATAAATTTCTACTTTCCTGTCTTTCATTTCTAAAAAAATAATCAGGGCAATGTTCTGTTTTAATAGTAAGTAATTCCTTTTCATACTATCGAAATAAGAAATTGTTCTTCTCTTTCCCTCATAATGCCCCTCTTATTTATTAAACATTATTCATCTTCATTCTTTTTACATTTAACTACTTGACTCACACTCTTAATATGAGACTTAACTACATAAATAACTTCATCGCCATTTACTAGTGTAATGCAGCCATGGTGTACCTCACTTAACAAACCTTCCACACATTCTGGACCACCACGATTAATTTTTACCCACTTATACTTCAAGTCTTTTAATATATCTAAAAAAGTATCCTCATCAGAGCAGAAACAGGAACTATAGCAATCGCCACATTTACTTTCTTTCACTTTCTTAACGAGACTCTTCACATGTTTCAACTGATAGTATACTAATTCACCATGAGGTAATTGTAATGTTAGATAATCTTTTCCTAACGATACAAGCTCACCAACTCGACTTTCTGGTCCACGAAGGTTTACTTTTACAGTCTCACCAACTAAACATTTAATTTGATCACAGCATAATACATTCTCCAATTTCGTATCCCCCTTTCTTATTATCTTCCTCTACTTGATTGTCTTTGTGCACGAGCACGACCTGAATTATCGCTACTGCTTTCCTTACTGCTACTATCATCGCTCTCTCCGCATGCTAAAGCATTATAGTTAACACTTTTAATATGCTTTATTGCAATTAATATAATTTCTTCTTTTACGATTAATGTTACGAAGTCACAAGAAACATCTTGTAAAATGCCTTCCACTTTCTCTGGACCACCGCGATTAATTTTCACCCAGCAATATTTGAAGCTTTCAAGCAGTGCTTCAAAGTCTTCTGCACATGCGCAATCGTCCCAATCGCAATCACTTGATCCACATTCTTTCGCATTTTTTGTAATACTTTTCAGATGACTAAGTTGATAGTAATAAAGCTCACCTTTTTCATTCTGCAATACGAAGTAGTCCGGACATACTGATATTATTGTTCCTTTTTGAGATTCTGGACCACCCCTGTTTACTCTTACAAAAGATCCAATTAAGTCTTTCAAAAAATCCCAATGAAATAAACTCACGAGAAAACCCCTTCCATTAATTTATAAGCTTTTGCACTGATAGTATATGTATCTGTACAGGTTACGTTCTCTATGTTTGTCCTAGCTAGAAAAAAATATGCTTTTAACATGGTAGACTACTACCTATCAAAATTTGAAGAAAGGCTAAGAACTCCTTATGCTTTTGATATCTTTAAACAAAAAAACCCCTTATGAAGATACATTTCTGCATATCTTCATAAGGGATTTCCCATAGTTTAATCTTCGTCTTTAACATCCATATCTTCTGGAATTGGTTCGTTCAATATTTCTTCCACTAATTGCTTATATTTCTCCATTTGTTCTAAATGTGTATTGAATTGTTCTTTATTTAATAAATATTGCTCTCCATCAAATAGTGCACGAATTTTCTTTTGCTGAATTAACTCTTCAATATACGACTTTGGTAAATTCAAATACTCCGCAGCTTCTTCTACTGTTATATACAACTCGTTCATTCCTTTATTATTTTTTCCTATATACTGTATCTTACTTTATTTTTGTAAACAAATAAAAAAGATTTTGTAAATGCAACCTAAAAAGCAGGTAGATGCATTCCATATATTGTATAATAATATATAGTAAGAATTTTTTAAATATAGAATGGTATTACCCATTTACACAAAGGAGAGTTAACATATGGCTACTCGTCACATCATTACAATGTTAGAAAAAACATTACAAACTGAAACAGAAAACACAATTTCTCATTTAACTGCATCTTTATCTGATCGTATTCTTTCTCAAAGCGCAGCAATACAGGAAAACAATTGTTACCATACAATTGGAGAATGGTACAAAAATCATTTCTTATTCCAACAAGATGATTTCCTTTGGGCTAAATACGTTTTCTATGACGCATATTGTGAGGAAATAAAAAAACAAGGTCATCTTACAAAACGTGTTCGCCAAATATTAGAATCATTAGCTCGAATGCATGGAAAACAGTACATTGCTTCTATATTAAATATGCCATTTCCTAACGAACGAGCTAAAGGAACAGCATGATTTAATACTGTTCTGCGTCAGCAAAACATAGATTCATTATTTTCTAGGAAGATTTACAAATAAAACGTTCATGTCACATGAACTGATGAAACCGGTGTCATTATAATGATTGAAAATATAGTAAACAGGAAAACCCCCATTTACCTCTCTCGTCATTTGAATAGGGAAGTAAATGGGGGCATACTTGTTCCTTTATTATTTCATCATCTGCTTAATCAATTCACGATTTCTCTTCTTAAATACTTCATTATGCGAAGAAACCATTCCATACTCACTTGCATCTGGCTGAATAAATTGTTTCGCCTTATTTACAGCATTTCCAGCATCTTGGAATGCTCCCGCAATTAAGTGTAATTTTCCTTCATGCTTTAAAATATCCCCAGCAGCATATAATCCGTCTACTGAAGACTCACTATTTGCATTCCCTGCAATATAAAAATTATCTATAATCGCAACGTCTAACTCACTATTTTCTAATAATGTAATGTCACGTTCATATCCATGATTAATAATAACTTCATCAATAGGTAAATGAGAAACTTCACCTGTCTCATGATTCGTTAATTCTACATGTTCAATCGCTTCATGACTATCACCAGCAATTAATTTTGTAATCGATGTATTAAAGAAACACTCAGCTGAGCTGTTCAGCAGTTGCTTCACTTGTGCTTCATGACCAGATAATTCTTCTTTTCTATACGTTACGTACACTTTTTTCGCTATTGGTTCTAATTCATTTGCCCAATCAACAGCAGAATTTCCTCCGCCGGAAATAATGATCGTTTTATCTTTGAAACGCTTTAAAGATTTCACTGTATAATTTAAATTCGATACTTCAAATCGCTCAGCACCTTCAATTGATAACTTTTGTGGTTTCAATATGCCACTTCCAGTTGCCACAATAACTGTTTTTGAAAAGTGTTCTTTTCCATCATTTGCTTTTAACGTAAAAGTGCCATCTTCATTACGAATGATTGACTCTACTTTTGTATTTAATACAACTTCCGGTTTAAATGTTAGCCCTTGTTGTACAAGTTGTTCAATTAATTTATCACCTGTAACTGGTAATAATCCACCTACATCCCAAATCATCTTCTCTGGATAAACATGTATTTTTCCACCTAGCTGTGGTTGAAATTCTATTATTTTCGTTTTCATCTCTCTGAGTCCACTATAAAAAGCTGAATAAAGCCCTGCAGGTCCTCCGCCTATCACAGTTACATCAAACAATTCTTCCCGATTCATTCGTGCTCACTCCTCAGCTATTAATCATTGATTATCATTCTCATTAAAATATAACCTGTTTCTGCAAAATTTACAATCAAAATTACTATTGACAATACACCTATATAAAATTATATTATTTAAAGAATCAATAGTGATAATCATTATCATTTTGTTAATAATTAGCAAATTTGAGATTACATCTTCTTTCATTAATATGGCTAATACTATATTGTGAAATCTCATATTCAAGATTTTTAATAAACATTTTGCATTACCACTACTCATTCAAAAAGATTGCAGTTAAACAAATTATTGTATACACATATCATCCATGTTAAAGGAGAAAGACGATGAAAAAGTTATTTATTTCGCTAACAGTTCTTTTCGTTCTTGTTATGAGCGCTTGTAGCAATGGCTCTACAGACAAAAAGAATGATGCAAAAGGTAGTAAATCAGAAACAATTACATACCAATCTGAAAATGGTAAAGTAGAAGTTCCTGCAAATCCAAAACGCGTTGTTGTTTTATCATCATTCGCTGGTAACGTAATGTCATTAGGTGTAAATCTTGTTGGGGTAGATTCATGGTCTAAACAAAACCCACGTTTTGATAGCAAACTTAAAGATGTTGCTGAAGTATCAGATGAAAATGTTGAAAAAATCGCTGAACTAAATCCAGATTTAATCATTGGTTTATCAAATATTAAAAATGTCGATAAGTTAAAGAAAATCGCTCCTACTGTAACATACACTTACGGAAAAGTTGATTACTTAACACAACATTTAGAAATCGGTAAGTTATTAAACAAAGAAAAAGAAGCAAAAACTTGGGTTGATGACTTCAAGAAACGTGCACAAGACGCTGGTAAAGAAATTAAAGCAAAAATCGGTGAAGATGCTACAGTTTCTGTTGTAGAAAACTTCAACAAACAGCTTTATGTATACGGCGAGAACTGGGGCCGCGGAACAGAAATTCTGTACCAAGAAATGAAATTAAAAATGCCTGAAAAAGTAAAAGAAAAAGCATTAAAAGAAGGTTACTACGCATTATCTACTGAGGTATTACCTGAGTTTGCTGGCGATTACTTAATCGTAAGTAAAAACAAAGATACTGATAACTCATTCCAAGAGACAGAATCATATAAAAACATCCCAGCAGTAAAAAATAATCGCGTATACGAAGCAAACATGATGGAATTCTATTTCAATGATCCACTTACATTAGATTTCCAACTAGACTTCTTCAAGAAGAGCTTTCTTGGTAAATAATACAAACATGAGGAATTCTTAATTTAAGAATTCCTCTTCCTTTATTCTATGAAAAGAAAAGATGTGAAACGAATGACAAAAGAACATGACAATACACGTTCTATAGCTTTTACATACAAATTAATTTTAAGCATAATTGCATTCTTTCTTATTTTTATGGTGGCTATGGTATTAGGTGCTGCAGATACTTCAATAAAAGACGTATGGTTAGCACTCACTTCCTCCGCTAAAGGGGACAAAATATCTATTATTCGCGAAATACGTTTACCACGTGAAGTTGCTGCTGTTTTTGTAGGAGCTGGACTTGCTGTTTCTGGAGCAATTATGCAAGGATTAACACGAAATCCACTTGCAGATCCTGGATTATTAGGGCTATCTGGTGGAGCAAATGCTGCGCTTGCACTAACACTTGCTTTCAACCCTTCCATCAGCTATCTTTACTTAACATTAGCTTGCTTTATCGGTGCTGCCGTTGGCGCAATTATGGTATTTGGAATTGGTATGGTGAAAAAAGGCGGGCTCTCCCCTCTTCGAATTGTATTAGCTGGTGCTGCCGTTTCAGCATTTCTACTCGCAATTTCAGAAGGAGTCGGCATTTACTTCAAAATTTCACAAGATGTATCACTTTGGACTGCTGGAGGCGTAATTGGAACTACCTGGAGCCAATTGAAAGTTATTATTCCAGTCATTTCAATTAGTATCTTTATCGCTATCTTACTAGCAAAAAAATTGACAGTTCTTAGTTTCAGTGAAGAAGTGGCTATTGGATTAGGTCAAAAAATTATTGTTATTAAAACTATTTTATTTATCATTATTATCTTACTTGCAGGTGCATCTGTAGCACTTGTCGGAAATATGGCATTTATCGGTTTAATGGTACCTCACATGGTACGCCCAATTGTCGGTCCAGATTATCGATTTGTTATACCGATGTCAGCAATTGCTGGCGCTTCCTTTATGCTACTTGCAGATACAATCGGACGTACCATTAACGCTCCATACGAAACACCAGTTGCCGCTATTGTCGCAATTGTAGGATTACCATTCTTCCTATTCATTGTACGTAAAGGAGGAAAAATGTTCTCATGATACCATCTATTCTAAGAAAACAACGTCTTATCATACTCGCTTTACTTATACTAACCATTACCACCATTGTAATTGGAATGGGGCTCGGTTCAGCATCTTTATCTTATGATCGACTACTCCCAACGTTAATGGGACAAGGAACTTTTAAAGAGGAATTTGTTTTATACTCTTTAAGACTACCTAGAATTATCATTACATTATTAGCTGGTATGGCTCTCGCTTTATCAGGAGCTATTCTGCAAGGAATTACCCGAAATGATTTAGCTGAACCTGGTATTCTCGGTATCAACTCTGGGGCCGGTGTTGCTGTTGCTATTTTCTTCTTATACTTTCCAATAGATGTAGGTTCATTTCTTTACTTACTACCTGTCGTTGGATTTATAGGAGCGTTTCTGACAGCTGTTCTAATCTACGTATTTTCATATAGTAAATCAACTGGACTTCAGCCGGTGCGATTAACATTAACCGGTATCGGTTTTGCATTTGCACTATCTGGAATGATGATTGTCCTTATTTCATCCGCAGATCGTATGAAAGTAGACTTTATTTCAAAATGGATTGCCGGAAATATTTGGGGAGATGACTGGATCTTCGTTTTAGCAATGCTCCCATGGTTAATCGTATTCATTCCGTTTGTTTTCTATAAAGCAAATCGATTAAACATTTTAGCATTAAACGAACCAGTCGCAATTGGCGTTGGAATTGAAATTGAAAAAGAACGCAGATACTTATTAGTGGCAGCCGTTGCGCTTGCAGCTGCAGCTGTTTCCGTAACAGGAGGAATTAGCTTTATTGGACTAATGGCTCCTCACATCGCAAAATCTTTAGTAGGTCCAAGGCATCAAATCTTCATGCCTATCGCCCTTTTAATCGGCGGATGGCTATTACTATTAGCAGACACAATCGGACGAAATATCGTTGAACCTAACGGTATCCCGGCAGGTATTGTTGTCGCTTTAATTGGTGCTCCTTATTTTATGTATTTGTTGCTTAAGAAAGCATAAAAAGACCCTCAAGAGTCAAATCTTGAGGGTCTTTCTTGTTTCATGCTATTGCTGTCCATACCCTTCAAACTTCTTCGCCAAATTCTCCATCTCATCTTCTGGCAATAACTTAGGCTCTCCGACGCTTTTCGTTTGATAATAAATTTGCGCACAAAATTCAATTTCTTCTGCAACGGTAAATGCCATTTTTATATGATTTGCACCCGCAATTAAACCGTGGTTCGCAAGTAAAACGGCACGACGATCAATCATTCCTTCAAAAGCAGCCTCTGCTAATTGCTTCGTACCAAATGTTTCATACGGTGCACAGCGAACATTAGGGCCTGCGAAAGCAATTAAATACGATACTGCGGGCAGTTCCCATCCTAATGATGCAATCGTCTTCGCATAAGGAGAATGTGTATGCACAAGCGCATTTATATCTTCACGCTTTCTATAATAAATAAGATGCATATCGAGCTCACTTGATGGTTTTCTCTCTCCCTCTACTACATCGCCATCTAAGTTTAATATAACTACATCTTCAGGCTTCGTTTCATAATAATCTAAACCACTTGGGCTAATGGCAACAAGACCTTGCTCGCGATTGAAGATACTAATATTACCGCCTGTCCCCTTTGTTAAACCGCTAGAAATCATTTTCTTTCCGTACGCTACAATTTCTTCTCTCTCTTTTTGTAATAACATATACATCCCCCTAAGTATGAAGCTTATGATGACTGACTTTTTAACTCTATCTACTTATTGAAATAGCTTTTTTAAGTTCTCCGTAAACGGTGCTTTCACAATCCCTTTTTCCGTAATAATCGCTGTTACATTTTCATATGGCGTGACATCAAATGCAGGATTATATACTTTACTTTCTTTCGGAGCAGAATATTGTCCGAAGCGATTGATTACTTCAGAAGCATCTCTTTCCTCGATCGGAATTTCTTTTCCTGTCGGTGTTTTCAAGTCAATTGTCGGTGTTGGTGCTGCTACATAAAACGGAATGTTGTAGTATTTCGCTAAAATAGATACACCCAATGTTCCAATTTTATTTGCTACATCACCATTTGCTGCCACACGGTCGCATCCAACGATTACCGCGTCAATCTTCCCTTGTGACATGACCATAGCTGCCATATTATCCGTAATGACAGTGACATCAATTCCCGCCCGCTGCAATTCTAATGCTGTTAACGTTGAACCTTGTAACCTAGGACGCGTTTCATCTGAATAGACTTTTAAGTCCCACCCTTTTTCTTTTGATAAGTACATTGGAGCTGTCGCAGTACCATACTTAGTCGTCGCTAACGCACCAGCATTACAATGTGTTAATACTCCCATTCCATCATGGAATAACGTTAATGCATGTTCCCCAATTTGACGGTTAATTTCTTCATCTTCTCTATGAATCTCTTTTGCCTCTTCTAGTAATCTATCTTTTAACTGTGCGATTGATAAGTGAGCGTTTTCTAGCACTACTGCTTCCATTCTTTCAAGTGCCCAAAATAAGTTTACTGCTGTCGGCCTTGATGTTGCCAAATATGCACATACCTTTTTGACTTCCTCTACAAATTCTTCCGCCGTACTTCGGGTAACTTCCTTGGCTCCTAAATACACACCGTAAGCTGCTGAAACACCAATCGCTGGGGCACCTCTTACTTTCATTACTTGAATGGCATCCCACACACTCTCAGCTGTCTTAAAAGATTCATAGACTACCTCATTTGGTAATAATGTTTGATCTAATAAAACTAAAGCTTCATCTTTCCACTGAATTGGTATTAATTGCTCTTCCATCATCTTCTCCCCTTACTTCGCGTAGTGCATTGACTGTTCTTTTAACGTTTCTACAAAGCTTGTACCTGTTTTATATTGATTCGCTCGTAAAATAAATTTCTTTGCTACTTGAAGACAAATGCGTTCCGCTCTAGCACGTGCTTCCTCATTCTCAATACAAGTAATGTCTTTTACTTTCGCTAGCCCAACAATACGACGAATTAACTCAAGGCCCGTCACCGCAGCTGTATCCTCTAATACAGATTGTAAATAGATTTCGTTAAAGCCTTCCTCCTTCGCCATAATCTCTGTCACATGAATATCCCAAGTATTTAAAAACTTCTTCTTAAATAAATCAATTACCTCTACCATTGTCGATTGTAACCAATCCATATACGTATCTTTCTCAGCTCCAGCTGACATCGTTGCATCTGCATTTACCCAAGCAAACATTAAATTCGCCATTACGTTCCCAATGTCATATCCCATTGGTCCGTAAAAGGCAAACTCAGGATCAATTACCTTTGTGGAATCATTTTTCACAAAAACAGAACCAGTATGCAGATCACCGTGAATAAGCGCCTGTGCATTCGTCATAAAAGAAAACTTAAGTTTTGCTACTTCCATACGAAGCTCTTTATCACTATAAATATGCTCTCTAATCCATCCTTCATTTAACGGAAACAGCTCATTACGCTTATTATGATTTGTAAATGGCTCAGCGTATACGAGGTCTTCTGTAATCTCACATAATTCAGGGTTTATATAATTCTTCACCAATTCCTTCTTCTCTTTATGATTCATTACAACATCCGATGTTAATAAGAGTGTATTTACCAAAAAGGTCGTTAAATTATCTGCAAGCTTTGGAAACATTTGATAATTTATAAGTGCTGTACGTAATATTGTATGGTCCGATAAATCTTCCATTACACAACAATTCATCACACTATCAAAAAAATACACCTTTGGAACAAGCCCAGGTGCTAACTCTTCCTCTAACTGCAAAACATCTGATTCTATACGAATACGATTCGTCGACAACTTAAACTCATCTGAAATGCGTGCTGTATCCCCAGCTTGCTTTACAATGACAGAAATGTTCTCCTTTTCATCCCAAACACGAAACACATAATTTAAATTACCATCACCTATTTCTTTACACTTTAGCCCCTTTGCATCCTCAAACTTAGATAATTTCTCTTTCACATATACAATCACATCGTTAGCTTCCATTAAAAAATACTTCGTGAACTTAGACATGGTTTCCCCTCCACACTAATTGTAAGCGTTTTCTAAAAGCTATAAAAAATAATAGGATTAAATCTTTCATCCTATAATATATGTTCTTCTTTTTAAAATGTATATCCAGGTTTTATTATATCTTGTTCGCACTTTGAGTCAATGTTTCTAATTATCATTACAATATACTTCTTAATTATATATTTAAGAGGACAAAAATTGTTCAAAAAGATTCTAATTCATTTTATTTTATTTATCACACAATTCTTTGTAAAATAGAAATAAGCAGTTCCTTTTCAAAAAGACAACTTCTAAGAAATATTTCCTTCCTAAGAATTTACACTTACACCATATCTCTAACATACACACTACTCTTTCAAACAATTATTGAAAATTTATAAACTTAAAGTTACCTTTCAATTCCCTGTTATCCTTAATTGAGAATAAATATTAATTAAATTGATATAAAGTTGGTTTATTCTCTTGACAAAATAACCACTTCTATATGATAATTAATATCGAATTAGAATTATTATAGTTAATTAAAAAATATATTTTATGAGCACACTATTTTTTGATGCTCAAAACCAACATTTAGGAGGAATTTTAATATGTTATTAATCGGCACAGAAGTAAAACCGTTTAAAGCTAATGCTTACCATAATGGAGAATTTATCCAAGTTACTGACGAAAGTTTAAAAGGAAAATGGAGTGTAGTTTGTTTCTACCCAGCTGACTTCACATTCGTTTGCCCAACTGAACTTGAAGACTTACAAAACCAATATGCAACTCTTAAAGATTTAGGCGTTGAAGTATACTCTGTATCTACAGACACTCACTTCACTCACAAAGCATGGCATGATAGCTCAGAAACTATCGGCAAAATCGAGTACATCATGATTGGTGACCCAACTCGCACAATCACTACAAACTTCAACGTTTTAATGGAAGAAGAAGGTCTTGCTGCTCGTGGTACATTCATCATCGATCCAGACGGCGTTATCCAATCTATGGAAATCAATGCTGACGGTATCGGCCGTGACGCAAGCATTCTTGTTAACAAAATTAAAGCAGCTCAATACGTACGTAACAACCCAGGTGAAGTTTGCCCAGCTAAATGGCAAGAGGGTTCTGCAACACTTAAACCAAGCCTTGACCTTGTAGGCAAAATCTAAGGAGTTCGATCAAAATGATACTAGATGCAGATATAAAAACACAACTATCCCAATACCTTCAGTTAATGGAGAACAATATTTTACTTAAAGTAAGCGCAGGAGACGACGACGTATCTAAAGATATGTTAGCTCTAGTAGACGAATTAGCTACTATGTCATCTAAGATTACAGTAGAAAAAGTTGAATTAGAGAGAACACCAAGCTTTAGCGTAAACCGCCCTGGTGAAGACACTGGTGTCGTATTCGCTGGTATTCCATTAGGACACGAATTTACTTCATTAGTGTTAGCTTTACTACAAGTAAGTGGACGCGCTCCAAAAGTTGAACAAAAATTAATCGATCAAATTAAAAACATTCAAGGCGAATATCATTTTGAATCTTATATCAGCCTAAGTTGTCATAACTGTCCTGATGTTGTACAAGCTCTTAACGTAATGAGCGTTCTTAACTCTGGTATTACACATACTATGATTGATGGCGCTGCATTCAAAGAGGAAGTAGAAAGCAAAGACATCATGGCAGTACCAACTGTTTACCTAAACGGCGAATCTTTCGGAAGCGGTCGTATGACACTTGAAGAAATTCTAGCTAAAATGGGTAACGGTCCAGATGCATCAGAGCTTTCTGATAAAGATCCTTACGATGTTCTTGTTGTTGGTGGCGGCCCTGCTGGTGCAAGTGCAGCAATTTATGCAGCACGTAAAGGCATCCGCACTGGTATCGTTGCTGAGCGCTTCGGTGGTCAAGTAATGGATACTATGGGCATTGAGAACTTCATCAGCGTAAAACGCACTGAAGGTCCTAAGCTAGTAGCAAGTCTTGAAGAGCACGTAAAAGAATACGACATCGATGTAATGAATCTACAACGTGCGAAACGTTTAGAGAAAAAAGAACTTATTGAAGTGGAACTTGAAAACGGCGCTATTCTGAAAAGTAAGAGCGTAATCGTTTCAACAGGTGCTCGCTGGCGTAATGTTGGCGTACCAGGTGAAGCTGAGTTCAAAAATAAAGGTGTAGCATACTGCCCACACTGTGACGGTCCATTATTCACTGGAAAAGACGTAGCAGTTATTGGCGGAGGTAACTCTGGTATTGAAGCAGCTATCGATTTAGCAGGTATTGTTAAGCACGTAACTGTTCTTGAATTCATGCCAGAATTAAAAGCTGATGCTGTATTACAAGAACGTCTTAACAGCTTACCAAACGTAACTGTTCTGAAAAACGTTCAAACGAAAGAAATTACTGGTACTGATAAAGTAAACGGTATTTCTTACATCGATCGTGAAACTGAAGAAGTGCATCACGTTGAATTACAAGGTGTATTCGTACAAATCGGTCTTGTTCCAAACACAGACTGGTTAGGCGAAACAGTTGAACGCGTTCGCGGTGAAATCGTAACAGACAAACACGGCGCTACAAATATACCAGGAGTGTTTGCTGCAGGTGACTGTACAAATAATCCGTACAAACAAATCATCATTTCTATGGGTTCAGGTGCAAACGCAGCTTTAGGTGCATTTGATTACTTAATCCGTAACTAATAAAAAAACAGGTGCCTTAGCACCTGTTTTTTTATTACCCTAATGTATAAACTAAAAACCTCTCATTCCCATTCTTCTCATAAGCACCTGGCAATCTAACTTCTTTCTTCAGCTCAAACGCAGTCTGATTTTCTAAGAAGAAAATATAGTCCTCAGAAGGATAATATAAAATAATATCCACTTCTCTCTCTGTTTCTTCTACCGAAAGCAAAATATTATTTACTACGTTCATAAACACTTGGACAGAAAATGGATTAAAGAAATAAAACCGGTTATCGCGTGGATCAATCTCATATTCCTGCGCTAAACAACATTGGAATTGAATTTTCCCCTTACTGTTTCGTGCCTTTCGTTCATAACGATCTCGATTATCCATCGCTTCTTTATAAAACTCTTCATTCATTTCAATCCCAACTGCTGAAGCACCACATTTATGATGCATATAAAAGTTTAATCTTCCTTTCCCGCATCCAAAGTCTACAATTCGGTCTCTACTTCTTATTTCATATTGATTCAATAACTCATCTAATCCGCTATATGGCGTCGGTTCATATCGGTGATAGTGCATAGACTTGTTAAATCCTTTTTGCTCACCGACTGTTTTTATATGTAAAACTGCATCATAATATTGTTCATTCATTGATTTTCTCCTATTAAGAAATGGTACTTATTATTATACACCATGTACTGGAGAGGGATTTTTTATCGAATTAATTGATACGTGAAATTATACAAACTTAAAAACAATTCATGACAAAAAAACAGGAGCTCCCTAGCCCCTGTCTTCTAACACTTTCAACACAGTTTGTTTTAATATTTCTACCCCATCCATAATACAACTATGATCGAACTTCATATACGGATGGTGTAATCCAGGTTGTAAGTCTGCTCCTAGTCCAAGCATGACAGCTTTTAAATGTGGTCTCTTCACTGTGTAGTAATGGAAATCATCGCTTCCTGTCGTATAAAGTGGTCCCGTACATTTATCTTCCCCATACACTTCAAGAATACCTTTACGCATAAATCGCTCAGCTTCTTCTGAAACTTCAGCTCCTGGTGCGAGATCAATCCACTCATATGAAGTTTTCGATCCCATCGATGCAGCTGATTCTATGACATGCTCTATCTTTTTCTTTAACGCTTCTAATAGTGTATTATTCTCTGCTCTTACATCTAAACTAAAATGACCGTTACCCGGAATAATATTTAAATTATCACCACCAGCTTGGCACCTCGTCATCTTTACTGAATAGGAACTTTGCGGTGGTAACCATATGTTTTTCAAACCGATATTAATCATGGAAATAACATCAATCGCATTTATCCCTTGATGTGGGCGTGCTCCATGTGCATCTTCTCCGTGAATCATCCCCTCTAAAAATCCTGCTGCTCCGTGACGAATTGATGGGGCAGCTTGTTTCAAAGATAGTTCTTCAATTGGGCGCAAATGAATACCGAATAGGAAATCCGCATCATCCACAGCACCTTTCTCTACCATTTTTAAAGCTCCATTCCCTTTTTCTTCTGCCGGCTGAAAAATAAATCTAACTGTGCCACTTTTCCACCTCATATTCTTTAATTGTAAAATAAGTCCCATTACAATCGTCATATGAGCATCATGACCACACGAATGATTCGCTTTAAACTCTCCATTCACTTCTTGCCAAAGTGCATCCATATCAGCACGAATCGCAATAACTGGATTTCCGCTTCCAATTTCAGCAATCACGCCTGGACAATCATCAAATATTTTATATGAAATTCCTTCTTCTTTTAAAAAGTTAGTAATATACGCTGTCGTTTCATACTCTTTCCAACTCACTTCAGGGTTTTCATGTAAATGCTGAAAAATTTCAGTTAAACGCTCTTGTAGTTCTAATGTTTTCAAAGCTACATTCTCCTTCCCAAATTCCAAAACCATTCAGGTTAATTATACTTATGAAAAACAGATGTTTTTATGAACATATTGAATTTTAAGAAAAAAGTCAATTATTTATTTTTAAACACTTAAAAACCTCACTCTACATCTATATTGCAAACTAAACAAACAACTAGAATATTAATTATTTTCTGTCTTTAATGTTGACGCTTACATATATTTTTGGTTATCATAACCTAATAAACGTCCATTTTACGACAATTCTAAAAATACAAACATACATAAAAAGGAGGACATTTATGAAAAAAGAAATACCTTTTGGGGTAGCCATGATCCCTATTATCATTACAGTTGCAGTTATGATGGTTACAATTGTTGTATTAAAACAAAGCCCTCACGTCCCACTTATTATCGGTACAACCGTTGCTTCTATCGTCGCTTGGCGTTACGGTTACAAATGGAATGACATTGAAGAAGCAATGTATAAAGGAATTCGCCTCGCATTACCCGCTATCGTTATCATTATCCTAGTAGGTTTAACGATCGGTGCTTGGATTGGCGGTGGAATCGTCGCAACAATGATTTATTACGGTTTAAATCTATTAACTCCATCACTATTTTTAGTTTCAATTACAATTATTTGTTCTATTGTTGCATTAGCTATTGGTAGCTCTTGGTCTACAATGGGAACAATTGGTGTTGCAGGAATGGGCATTGGCCTAAGTATGGGAATCCCAGCTCCGATGGTTGCCGGTGCTATCATTTCCGGTTCTTATTTTGGCGATAAAATGTCACCGCTTTCAGACACAACAAACTTAGCTGCAGGATTAACAAATACAGATTTATTCACACATATTCGTCATATGTTATTTACTACAATCCCAGGTTTAATTATTACTCTTATCGTTTATGCCTTCTTAGGAAGAAGCTTCGGTGCTAACAATATTGACGCAAAAAGTATCGAGCAAACATTACAAGTATTGCAGCAAAACTTTGTTATCTCACCTTTCTTATTAATCATACCTGTAGTTGTTATGGTGTTAGTTGCTAAAAAAGTTCCGGCTATACCAGCTATTCTCGTAGGTATTATTTTAGGGTTTTTATCACAAGTCTTTATTCAAGGTGGTTCTGTCTCCGCATCTGTCGGTGCACTCCAAGCCGGATTTGTTATAGACACTGGCAACAAGCTAGTAGACGAGCTCTTTAACCGCGGTGGCTTAGATTCGATGATGAATACAGTCTCTATGACAATTGTCGCTATGACTTTCGGAGGAGTACTAGAACATACAGGTATTCTTCGCTCCATTGTAAATCAAATTTTAAAATTAGCGACATCAGCAAAAGGGCTTATCGCTTCTACTATCGCATCTTGTTTTGCAACAAATCTTACTTGCTCTGAACAATATATTTCAATTGTCGTCCCTTCAAGAATGTACGCAAATGCATACACGGAAAAAGGACTACATTCAAAAAACTTATCCAGAGCATTAGAAGATGGTGGAACATTAACTTCTGTCTTTGTTCCTTGGAATACATGTGGCGTATTTATACTCGCAACACTCGGCGTAGGTGCATTTGAATATGCTCCTTATGCTATTTTGAATTTCATTGTACCTATTATCTCAATCATTTACGGTATAACTGGTCTCACAATTACAAAACTATCAGGCATTGAAAAAGCAGAACTACTAAAGAAACAAAAAGCTCAACTAGAAGCTTAAAAATAGCGGTAAATTCAGTTCATATAGTGCGCGAGGTCGCCCTTGTTGATAGGGCATTTCCTCGCCGCAAATATGAGCATACCCGTAATCAACTAATTTCTTTAACAACCTTTCTGTCGATCTTCGAGTCACTTGTAAGTATTCAGAAAGGTCAGCTGCTGTAAACTTCAATGACGGATGCGATTGACTAAATTGAATAATTTTTGACAAGTTGGCCGGACTAAGCTTCGTTTCCTTCGCTATTTTCATTAGTTCCGGATTATCATTTTTCAAACTTTGTACTCTCTGTTCTTTCGGGAACGGACCAAATAAATCTTTATCACTTGTTAGTATATAAAAACAACGATCTATTGGATTATTCTTTGCAAAACTTTGAGCAATTTTTGCATTTTGCTCCGCCTCTTTCACGGTTTTTCCATAACCAAATCCAATAGCTATCGTTCCTTCAACGCTCGCAAACAAGTTATCTATCGCATTTGTTTTAATAATCGATTCGATATCACCACGAGTTGTATACAAAATACATGTCATTTCATCCACTTGTTTAAATGAACCACGTAGTTCTTTTGAAATGACATCTAGTTTTTCAAGCAAATTCGTTCGTAATTCTAAGGAAGAAACAATACAAGCACCAACAGTAGCTGAATAGCTTTTTGCTAACTCAGCTTTTATTTTTGCATCTTTTAGCCCATGTATAATGGATTGCTTTGGATCTATCATACGTTCTGAAGGAATACCTATTTTTTGAAGTTCATCATAGACAGCATGAATGCTAGTTAAAGCTAAATGAGCCTCTCCAGATTGATATTTAGCTACATGAAAATCAATAACTTTATTTATTTCATCTTTACTCCACAGCATATTTTCATAATCAAATACTTGTGGACTTTCTTTTATGCCAATATCATGGAACACATTTATAATGAATGAGCGGTCTACTAAATCAATTGAAATTTTATGTGGTTGAATCCCTTGGTGATACATGACAGAAAGAATGGAAGATGCGACAGTCGTCTCGTCTTGCTGTAAGTACATACTTGGAATTCGTAATTGTTCTCTTATTTCTTTTGCCATATAATAAGGTAAAGCACCTGAGAAAAAGATGAAATCACAAGGCTTTAAACGCTTTAATAGTTCAGAAGATTCTGCCGGATGAAGGTAAACATATGGATCAATTTCTATTTCTTCTAGTTTATGAGCAATAGGTAAAAGTGTCTCCATAAACTCTTTTGAACCGATAACTGCAATTTTTATCATCATTTCTCTAACTCCTTATCATTAATTAACGACTATTTAACGTCAACTATATCAAATGTACAAAAACATTGTAAATAGGAAGGGGTCTTTATTCAATGAAAATTACAGCTATTCACCTTTATGCAATTCGTTTACCGCTTCGCGATCCGTTTGTTATTAGTTATGGTGCTTATTCTGATATGCCTTCTATTATCGTCAAAATGGAAACAGACGAAGGCATTATCGGTTACGGTGAAGGCGTTGCTGATGATCACGTTACAGGCGAATCATGGGAAAGTACTTTCCATACTTTAAAACATACACTAGCCCCTGCCCTTATCGGCCAAAATCCAATGAATATCGAAAAAATACACGATATGATGGACAATACAATTTACGGTGTTCCAACAGCGAAAGCTGCAATTGATATTGCTTGCTTTGATATAATGGGTAAAAAATTAAATCAACCTGTATATCAATTAATTGGCGGACGCTACCATGCAGAGTTTCCTGTCACTCACGTATTAAGTATCGCAGACCCAGAAAAAATGGCCGAAGAAGCTGCCTCTATGATTCAGAAAGGTTACCAATCTTTCAAAATGAAAGTCGGTACAAATGTAAAAGAAGATGTAAAACGAATTGAAGCGGTACGTGAACGTGTAGGAAATGATATTGCGATTCGCGTTGATGTAAACCAAGGTTGGAAAAATAGCGCCAACACATTAACGGCACTTCGTTCATTAGGTCATTTAAACATTGACTGGATTGAACAGCCTGTCGTCGCAGACGATATTGACGCAATGGCTCACATTCGTTCTAAAACAGACCTTCCACTTATGATTGATGAAGGATTAAAGAGCTCTCGTGAAATGCGCCAAATTATTAAATTAGACGCTGCTGATAAAGTAAACATAAAACTAATGAAATGTGGCGGTATATATCCAGCTGTAAAACTCGCTCATCAAGCTGAAATGGCAGGCATTGAATGCCAAGTGGGATCCATGGTCGAATCATCTGTTGCCTCTTCCGCAGGATTCCATGTCGCTTTCTCGAAAAAAATCATTACGAGTGTCGAGCTAACAGGTCCATTAAAGTTCACGAAAGACATCGGAAACTTACATTACGACGTACCATTTATTCGCTTAAACGAAAAGCCGGGACTCGGCATTGAAGTAAACGAAGATACCCTGCAAGAACTAACCATCTTTCAAGACGTTGTACGCTAAAGGAGGACTAACGCATGACAGTTCTATACAAAGGATCATTAAAACAAAATAACGAGTCATTTCACGTTACATTACTATCACTAGAGAACATCGATCAAATTTTATTACTACAAGACGTCGTAGTTGAAGCGCTAGAGGATAAAAGTCGCTTACAACCACTCTCGTTAGAAGAATTTCAATACATTCTAGAAGGAAACGGCATGATGATCGGTGCTTTTATCGAAAACGAACTCATCGCATTTCGTGCCCTACTTGTCCCTCCTATCGACGATGAACATTTAGGGCTTGATATCGGCTTACCAGAAAGGGAACTACACCGCGTCATCTATCAAGAAATCTCAAACGTTCACCCGAACTGCCGCGGAAATGGGATGCAAAAAATATTAGCGACAGTTATTATGAACGAATTACAAAAAGAAGATAGCAAATACGACTATGTTTGCTGCACCGTTGCCCCTTTTAACGTTCCGAGTTTGAAGGATAAGTTTGCGCAAGGAATGAAGATTGCTGCACTGAAAGAAAAGTATGGCGGAAGTATGCGGTATGTTTTTGTGAAGGAATTGCGTGAGGACAAAGTAAGAAATTGGACAGAGATTGAGAACGTTCTGATGAGCGATGCTCGCGGGCAGCAGGCGTTACTTTCAGAGGGGTATCGTGGGTATAAAATGGAGAAAACAGACGAAGATTTTGTTGTGAAGTTTGGGCGATAATTGCTAAGTAATAAAAAGGAGGTGTCTGCTGTGACATCTCCTTTTTATTCATTGAACATATCGATTGCAACTCCAAATATATCAGCGGTTTTCGAAATATATCAGCGATTTTTGAAATATATCGGCGCAACTCTAAATATATCAGCGATTCTCGAAATATATCGACTTACCGACAAAAATTGACAATAAGTGCATCACTAAACCGTCATCTTCCAACTAGATAACGCTAACCAATTCTCCATCTCCTTATAATCAGGCATTATTTTCCCGACAAGACGCCAAAAAGATCGATCATGATTTAAATGAACCATATGACACATTTCATGGACAACTACATAATCAATTACCCGCTGTGGTGCCATCGCTAGCTTCCAATTGAATGTTAGCTGTAAATTTGAATCACAAGTGCCCCACGTGCGGCTACTATCTGTAATACGAATAGAACGCGGTTTTGTTTTGAAGTTACTTTGATGCGCTTTAATACTCTTCTCTACTAATGACTTACACTGCTTATAGTAAAATCGTTTTAACGCTTGTTGGATTTTCTCATCCTTAAGCTCTTTTACATAAATGTGTAGCTTATTCCCTTCAAACACTGCATTGTCTTGCGTAATACTTGCATCTTGAGAGATTTGTATTGGATACGTACTTCCTAAATATAGAAAGCCCTCTCCTTGATCATAATCCTTTTCCTGTGGTCCAAGCGCTCGCTCTTGCATTTCCTTACGTGTTTTCTGGATCCAATCCCATTTCTCCTCTAGCAACTGGACTAAGTATTCCACAGGTGTTCCCTTTGGAGCCTGCACTTCCACATTTCCGTACGAATCTACAAAAAGACGCACCGACTTTTTCTTTTTATACGTTATATGAAAATTAATCGTTTCACCTAAATATGTATGTACCATTTCATCACCTAGTGTATTATTTTACAAATAAAAAAGAGTAGGATACGAACGCCCTACTCTACCTATTATATCATTTGCTGCTTTAACAGACTCATTACCCTCTATACTTTACAGCTAATCCCTTAATGAAATTCCTTGCGTATCTATCACCGCACTCTTTGTAATTTTTATGGCCTTTTTTTCTTAATAGAGCGCCTAGTTCTCCTTTTGTCACCTTAACGCCTACGCTATCTAATATATCAAGTACATCTTCACTCGTTAATGAAAGTGCGATTTTCATTTTCTTTAGAAGAAGGTTATTGGCACTCTCTTTGCTTTGTACAGGTGCCGGTTGTCCAGGTTTCGGATCTTGCTTTCCTCTTTTCAAAGTAATAAATCCATTTAAAAATGCCTCTAACATCATCATATCGCATGTTAGTACGTACTCATCTTCTTCCACATCAGGGTTTTCAGGTTCGTGCTGAGGCGCTCTCTTTATTTTAGTAAGCATATCAACTACGTCTTCCTTCGTTACTTCCATCCCGCCAAGTTTAAAGATTTCTACCATATCTATATCTTTTATATCTAAAGCGTATCTTACTCTTTTTAATATATCGTTGTTGCTCATTGCCATTGGGTTTCCTCCTGAAATGTTGATTATTTTTAACTTTTTATTTGTAATACAGTTCACCGTAACGAATCTAAATGAGGCTATTTTTCATTATTATCATAATTAAATTTAACAAAAAAGGTAGTGCCTTCCGATCCTGTTTGAATTTCTATTTTTGCATTATGACGGGCAGCAATGGCATAACATATGCCTAATCCCAATCCAGTTCCATTATCTTTGGTCGTGTAAAATGGAGTACCCAGTTTCTCTAATACTTCAGGCCTGATACCTTTCCCTTCATCCCGCACTGCAAGCACCGCACAATTTTGCCCTTCCTTATAGGTGCTAATGGTTAGTGTTTTCCCTGTACTCATCGCTTCTAAGCCATTACGGTATAGGTTCATTAATAATTGCCTTATCTCATTACGATTTAAAAGTAATTGTGGAACGTCATTTGTATCGACTTGAATATATTTATTTTGATTATGCGTATCTATCTTTATTAAAGGAATAATATCGTGGATAATTGAGTTTAAATCTAACATCTGCAAATCTGATTTCTTTGTATTACCTATTGAGAGAAATTCAGTAATGATAGAATTGGCACGGTCAAGTTCTTCAACCATTAAATTAAAGTAGTTATTATGCTTCTCATATTTGTTCTCTTCTTTTAATAACTGCAAAAATCCTCGTACTGTTGTCATTGGATTTCTAATCTCGTGGCTGATACCTGCTGCCATTTGCCCTATTAAATCTATGTTGGATAACCTTTTCAATTCCTGCTCATATTGCTTTTTTTCCGTTATGTTTTTACAAATACAACAAATACCATCATCATACGGATATGCAATAACTTCATTCCAATATTCATCAGAGGTAGAAAAAAATTCAAAATGAACTGTAGTTCGCTCTGACATTACACGATGAAGCTCCTTATATATAACTGTATCTACGCTACTTGGGAAGGCCTCCCATATATTCTTACCTAATACGTCTTTTGCTGTTTTTCTTTGTGGGAAATGTTGATGTTTATTTACATACGTAAATTCCCATTTATTATTCAAAGTAAAGAATCCATCCGTAATACTTTCAATCACACTTGTGACTTTTTCATTAGCAGCAGCTAGTTCTCTCGTTCGTTCTTCCACCATGCTTTCAAGTTGATCCATATATAACAAGTTTGAAAACGTAGGAGCTGTGGCATCAACGATAGATTTTGCCAGTTGAATTCGGGAATCATCGTAATTATGAGTTTTTCCCTCTTTACCAACGACGATTATCCCTAATACTTCTCCCATTGAAACTAATGGAAGCATCAATAGGTCCTTACTATCTATATTTTTTGTTTGAATAACCTCTTGAATCTTGACTTCATAGCTTTTCTCCATCCAATCCGCTTCTGTCCAATCACAGCCTGGGCTTAACTTCGTTGTCTTAATCGTTGTTTTGTCTAGCGGATCTAAAAGGTGGGCAGCCATGTTTTTACTCTCTAAAATCTGTCCTAAGTAAAAAAAGCATTTATCAAAACTCTCCTGTATTGAGGAACACATTGATAAATCACGGGTAACATTTAGTAACAGCTGCTTCTCGGCAATAAGATTTTCTTTTTGGGTTAAATTTTTTGCGTTTTGAATGGCGACCGCCGCCATATTTACATAAGCTTCAACACTTTGAATTTCTGAATCTGTTAAGTTCATTGGAACTCCATAATCAAATAAAAAAACAAGACCAAATAACTCTTGCCCAAATGAGATAGGCAGAGCTAATAAAGACTTAATTTTGAACGCATCGACTGGTCTCGGATCCGGTCGATGATCCTTTGAGGTATCAGGAATATAGATGGTTTTTTTAGTTTCAATAACTTCTTTTGCCAGTAAGTCTACTTCAAGGTCAATTACCTGAGTATCGAGCGTTACGCCATTTATGGTCTCTGGTTTTCCTGCAAACCCTCTAAATGTTCCATCTTCTTCAGGTAAATAAATTCCAACAGCGTCACACCTAACAATCTCCTCTGATATTGCCATGGTTACACGCTGCAATACTTCACGTAGTTCTAATTTTGTATTTATTATTTTGGTTATATTCGCGAGCCTAGAATATCTCGTCTGATCACTTAACATTTGCATAGCCTCCAATTATAGGCGTAATAAAGTGCAACTTTAATAAGTGAGGGGTGATTCATCCCCCACCTATTATCAGCCTGAATCCAACCTAACCTCTTTGCACTAGCAGAATTTTGAGGTGGGAGTTTTACTGCCCGCAAATAGCGGGATAAAATAAACATGCTAATATCAGTGAAAATCAAGATCAACCTATCATTTTCTCCTGTATTCTTTTCTTACCCTTGTTTTATATAGAATACCTCACTCACTTACTTACGATACGGTTCACCTTACACTAATAAAATTACTACGCTCCAGCCCCTCTAACTTTCAAAAGTTAAACCGTTTCGCTACCTTCTACTACGTTAACACTCGCCTCAAACTTATTAAGCAATGTACGTACTTCATCCGTTGACTTCGTGCTCATCAATTGATTTCGTAGTTCAGCAGCTCCAGGGAAGCCTTTCACATAAATTTTGAAGAAGCGATGTAGCCCTGTGATAGAGCGTGGTAATACTTCTGCATATTGATCTTGAAGATCAAGCTGTAGTCTTAAAAGGTCTAGATGTTCTTTACTGCTATGCTCTCTTGGCTCTTTTTCAAAAGCAAATGGATTTTTGAAAATGCCTCGTCCAATCATTACACCGTCAATGCCGTATTTTTCGGCAAGTTCCAGCCCAGTTTTACGGTCAGGAATGTCTCCGTTAATTGTTAAGAGTGTATTTGGTGCAAGGCGATCACGCAATTTTTTAATCTCTGGAATTAGCTCCCAATGCGCATCTACTTGACTCATCTCTTCTCTTGTACGTAAGTGAATAGAAAGGTTCGCAATATCTTGTTTGAAAATATGTGTTAACCAATCTTCCCATTCGCTTAACTCTTTAAAGCCAAGTCTTGTTTTTACGCTGACAGGTAATCCGCCCGCTTTTGCAGCTTGAATAAGTTCTGCCGCAACGTCTGGACGTAGAATAAGGCCACTACCTTTTCCTCTTGATGCTACGTTCGGTACAGGGCAGCCCATATTAATATCGATGCCTTTAAATCCTAGTTCCGCCATGCCAATGCTCATTTGACGGAAATATTCAGGGTTATCTCCCCAAATATGTGCTACCATCGGTTGTTCATCTTCTGTAAAAATTAAACGGCCACGTACACTTTTCATACCTTCTGGATGACAATAACTATCCGAGTTTGTAAACTCTGTGAAGAATACATCTGGACGCCCAGCCTCACTTACTACGTGACGGAAAACAACGTCTGTCACATCTTCCATTGGTGCAAGTACGAAAAATGGTCGTGGTAAATCACGCCAAAAATTATCTATCATTTCAAATTCAAATCCTCTCACTATGAATACAATTTCAAACTCTCAATAAACCAAAAAGCAGATGGTATAGATTTTCCTATATCAACTGCTTTCCTATTATACCAACTTAAGCCAAGCTACACACTCTACATGAGTCGTATGCGGGAACATATCAACAGGTTGTACTTCCTGCGTTTTATATCCGCCTTCTTCTAGTACTTTTAAGTCACGTGCTAATGTTGCCGGGTTACATGATACGTATACGACGCGTTTTGGTTTCATATCGATGATTGTATTAAGTAGTGCCTCATCACAACCTTTACGCGGTGGATCTACGACCATTGTGTCAGCGATTACGCCTTCTTTGTACCATTTTGGAATGACTACTTCTGCTTCTCCTACGCCAAATTCAGCGTTTGTCATATTGTTTAGTGCTGCATTTCGCTTTGCGTCTTCGATTGCTTCTGGGACGATTTCAACGCCGTACACTTTTTTCGCTTTTTGTGCTAGGAATAAGGAGATTGATCCAATTCCACAATAGGCATCAATTACTGTTTCGTTGCCATCTAATTTTGCGTATTCTAACGTTTTATCGTATAACACTTTCGTTTGCTCTGGGTTTACTTGATAGAATGAACGTGCTGAAATCGCAAATTTAATATCGCCGATAAAGTCATAAATATATTCTGATCCGTACAGTACTGTCGTTTTGTCTCCGAAAATTACGTTTGTACGTTTCGGGTTTACGTTTTGAACAATTGATTTTACATCTGGGAATTTCGCAGCAATTTCTTCAACGATTGCTTTTTTATTTGGTAATTCCGCTGTACGAGTAATGAAGACAAGCATAATTTCCCCTGTTACTTGTCCGTAACGAGCCATTACGTGGCGAAGTGTTCCTTTGTTACGCTCTTCGTTGTACGCCAAAATACCGTGCTTTTCACAAATACGTTTTACTTCTTGAATCAATGTATCATTTTCTTCTGCTTGAATTAAACATGATTCCATATTAATAATGTCATGCGTTCCTTGACGATAGAAACCAGCTACAAGTCCGCCTTCACGTTCTCCAATTGGTACTTGTGCTTTATTGCGGTATACCCACGGATTCTTCATGCCAAGTACAGGATGAACAGGAACATCACCTAATCCGCCAATACGCTGCATAACGTCGCGTACTTGTTTTTCTTTCGCTTGTAATTGTCCTTCATATGTTAAATGCTGAAGCTGACAACCGCCGCACTGATTGTACACTGGGCACTCTGCATCTTTACGATATGGGCTCTCTGTATGAAGCTTCATTAAACGACCGAATGCGAAGTTTTTCTTCACTTTAATAATTTTAATTTGCGCTTCTTCACCTGGTAATCCGTTTTTAACGAAAATAGGATAGCCTTTTACTTTCGCAACACCGGCACCATCATGTGTTAAATCTTCAAATACTACATCTATAAACTCGTTTTTTTCAACTGGTGGCGTCATTTTTGTACTCATTTTCCGACCTCTCTTTTTCATAACACTGCGTTACATTTTATCATACTTATATGGTCTATTTCTATTGGAAGAAAAAAAGCTATTGACGATAGTTCTCTGTTAATGTTACGCTACTACTAATTTAATACGGACGATGTTACCTCATATATACTCGATAATATGGATCGAGAGTTTCTACCCGGCAACCTTAAATTGCTGGACTATGGGGAAAACTAATGAATATTAGCCTATGTGCAAAAAAGGACTCATATTGATTAGCTTTCTCTCATAGATGAAAGTGAATCCATATGGGTCTTTTTTTATTTTTATTTTTCTAAAAGGTCAGACATCTTACGTATGACATAAAACCTCTTTGTTTTATTTTTAGTAATATAACGAGCGTTTTATGTACAAACTTTATACGAACTTCTGAAAGGGGCAACTACATGCAATATGTAATGAGCATTATCGGTATTCTTGTCGTTTTAGGTTTATGTTTTGCTTTGTCAAACAACAAAAGTAAAATCAACTTCCGTGCAATTGCAATTATGATTGGTTTCCAAATTTTAATCGGTTGGTTTATGTTTGGCACAAAAATTGGTCAACAAATTATCATCTTCATTAGTAAAGTTTTTAACAAACTAATTAAACTTGGTACGACAGGCGTCGATTTTCTCTTTAATGGAATTCAAAGAGATTTTGTCTTTTTCTTAAACGTATTATTAATTATCGTATTTTTCTCAGCACTACTTTCTATCTTTAGTTATTTAGGTGTTTTACCATTCATCGTTCGCGTTGTCGGCGGTGCCATTTCAAAAATTACTGGTTTACCACGCGTTGAATCATTCCACGCAGTAAACTCTGTATTCTTTGGTTCAAGTGAAGCGTTAATTGTTATTAAAAATGATTTACAGCATTTTAACAAAAACCGTATGTTTATCATCTGTTGTTCTGCGATGAGCTCAGTTTCTGCTTCTGTTACAGCATCATACGTAATGATGTTAGATGCGAAATATGTACTAGCAGCTCTTCCATTAAACTTATTCTCAAGCTTAATCGTTTGTTCGTTATTAACACCTGTTGATACGAAAAAAGAAGACGAAGTAGTTCAGAAGTTTGACCGTACTTTATTCGGAGACAGCTTTATCGGTGCAATGATTAACGGTGCGCTTGACGGTTTAAAAGTAGCTGGTATCGTTGCCGCATTAATGATCGCTTTCATCGGTGTGATGGAAGTTGTAAACTACGTAATTAGCGCCGCTTCAGGTGCAATGGGACATGCTGTTACGTTACAACAAATCTTCGGTTACGTACTTGCTCCATTCGCATTCTTAATGGGTATTCCAGCTCAAGATATTATCCCAGCTGGTGGAATTATGGGTACGAAGATTGTATTAAACGAGTTTGTAGCAATCCTTGATTTAAAAGGTGTTGCAGCAACATTATCTCCACGTACAGTTGGAATCGTTACAGTATTCTTAATTAGCTTTGCAAGTATTAGCCAAATTGGCGCGATCGTTGGTACAATTCGTGCTCTTTCTGAGAAACAAGGAAGCGTTGTATCGAAATTTGGTTGGAAAATGCTATTTGCATCAACACTCGCTTCTATTTTATCTGCAACAATCGCTGGATTGTTTATTTAATGAAAAACTCCACCTTACTTCCCTTTTTCTCAAAGAAGTTTGGATGGAGTTTTTTTATCTTCTTTATGTATTTTTATGTAAATAACACCAGAAAAAAATAAGGTAGTTTTCCCTAAATATTCCAAAAGCATATTCCCCTATATATTCTATAGTGATATGATGGACAAGGGTATAATTCAAATTTGTAGAATCGAAAATTTGAATTAGTGTCACTTATAAAAACTATAGTTTCATGACATAAGTGATGATAATTAAATCACAATAGAAGGATGATAGAATGAAAAAGTATACATATATCGCTTTACTTTCTTCTGCTATTCTCGTAGGTTGTAACACTAGTAGCACTAGTGATAAACAAATAAAAGAAACAACGGCGAAACAAGCAGTTGAACAAAAAAAAGCGAAAGCAGTTGAACTTCCTTTAAAACAAGGAGTTATTACATGGGATCCGTATGAATATAACGCACAAAATACCACGCTTTACACAAAAGATTTAAGAGATTCGTTTAAAGAAGTACGTTATAACATTTGGCGTACTGCTGATGGACCTGAAAGCAAACAAACTTTCACTTCACAAGAAAAAGATCGTGATTTTGCCCTCCCACTTCATTTAAAAACATTTCATTTAAAACGTGGAGAATTTCAAATTGAAACAGTAGGAATTAAAGAAGATAATACTGAAATAAATCTAGTAACATCTAAAATTACATTCCAGCAACATGTACCCATTTTAATGTATCATGCAATTGAAAAATTCCCTGGACCAAGTGATGGAGATTATGGCTTATACGTGCCACCTGCGCAATTTGAAAAACATATGCAATATTTAAAAGATAACGGTTATACGATGCTTACGTTTGAACGTTGGAATGATATAAATCGTGTAAATAAACCTATTTTCATAACAATGGACGATGGCCGAAAAAATAATATGAACGCTCTTCATATTTTACAAAAATTAAAGGATGATACATTCCAACCTACAGCTACTGAATTCCTTACTGCAAATGAGATAGACAAACCAAATCGTCTATCAACAGATGATATAAAACAAATGATGGATTCAGGCATTTTTTCTATTCAATCTCATACTGCTAATCATACGATGATGGCTCACTCCAATAATTATGATGAGGAATTACGTGGTTCAAAAGAAAAAATTGAAGCTCTTACTGGTAAAAAGGTCATCGCTCTCGCCTATCCAGTAGGTTCTTATAATGATCCAGCTGTTGAAGAAACGAAAAAATATTATGAGTTCGCAGTCACTACTGATCACGGTAATCACATTACAAAAGGGATGCCAAACGAACAGTACTTAATTAAACGCCATTTTGTAGGGCCTAATACATCGATGGAAAAATTCATATCTCTTATAAAGTGAAACTTTACTAAATGATGATAAAAATAGTTCTATGAAAAGGCACTAACTTATCTCATAACTAAAATGATATGATGAACAAGGGTATGTCCCCACCTCTCTTACAGTGGTGGGGATTTTAAATAGAAGTATATAACAGAATACACAATAGAAGGTGATTTTATGAGAAAATATGCAGCAATCGCTTTATGTACATCTGCCATTCTAGCAGGCTGTAATACTAGTAACGTAAGCCAGGAACCTAAAAAAGAGAAAAAGGTTCAAGAGACTAAGAAACAAGAAGAGACTGTCCAAGAACAAGGTAAAATTTCTTATAACCCGATTACACACGAAGCTACAAATACTACTATTCATATGACAGACATAAAAGATACTTTAACTGAGGTACAATATAAAATTTGGCGTACCGCTGATGGAAAGGAAACTGCTAAATCTTTGTCTTCTAAAGAAAAGGAAAAACAATTTTCACTTCCTTTTGACATAAAAGAATTTGAAGGAAAACGCGGTGAGTTCCAAATTGAAGCAAGAGGCATAAAAGAAGATGGAAAAACCATTCCACTCACAAAATCTGCTATTACTTTCGAGCAAAAGGTTCCCGTTCTTATGTACCATGCGATCGATGATTATCACGGTCAAGGTATTAAAGACTTATTCGTATCACCTGCTAACTTTGAAGCCCAAATGAAATATTTAAAAGAAAACGGCTATACATTACTAACTTTTGAACGCTGGGGCGATATAAATAAAGTAAATAAACCTATCTTCGTTACATTTGATGACGGTATGAAAAATAATATGAACGCATTTCATGTTTTACAAAAGCTAAAAGACGATACATTTAAACCGGCAGCAACAGAATATATGATTGTTAATAATGTTGATGTTGAAGGATCTCTTTCTACATCTGATATAAAAGAAATGGTTGATTCCGGCATTTTCTCCATGCAATCTCATACTGCAACACATGCAGACTTACCGAAGATTACAAACTATGAAGAAGAATTAAAGGGATCGAAAGAAAAGCTAGAAAAAATAACAGGTAAGCCCGTTATCGCAGTTGCTTATCCATTCGGTCATGTAGATGATAAAGTCGTTGCAGAAACGAAGAAATACTATCAATTTGCTACGACAACAAAACCCGGAAAGTTCATCACAAAAGGTGAACCCGATGAATTGTTAAAAATGAAGCGTGTTCGCATACACAATTCGACGACTGTAGAACAATTTGCTTCTTCGATTAAATAACGATGAGAGCTCAATATATTTTGAGCTCTCTTTTTATGCTATATTTATATATATTTTTTGAATTTTCTTGTATTATATATAGTAAGAAATCTTTCAAATTAAAGGAGATTATACATATGTCATTTGAACAAACGTTAGAGAAATATGCTGCTCTTGCAGTCAATGTTGGTGTTAATATTCAACCAGGACAAACATTATCAATTAGTGCACCTCTTGAAGCTGTACAATTTGTACGCCTCGTTACAGAAAAAGCATATAAATCTGGTGCAAAACACGTATATGTGGATTGGAATGATGAGACGTTAACACGCTTAAAGTTCGATCTAGCTCCTGAAGAAGCTTTCGCTGAATTTCCATCTTGGAAAGCACATGCTCGTGAAGAATTAGCAAAAGAAGGCGCTGCATTTATGTCTATTTATGCAGAAAACCCTGATTTATTAAAAGGTGTAGAATCAACTCGTATCGCAACAGCTCATAAAGTAGCTGGTGAAGCAATGAAAGTATACCGTGATTACGTACAAGCTGATAAAGTAAGCTGGTGTGTCATTTCTGTTCCTACGAAAGAATGGGCTGCGAAAGTATTCCCTGACGTTGCACCAGAAGAACAAGAAGCAAAACTATGGGATGCTATTTTTAAAGCTACTCGTGCTGATTTAGAAAATCCTGTAGAAGCATGGAAAGAACACGATGAAACGTTACATACAAAAGTTGATTACTTAAACGAAAAGCATTATAAAGCTCTTCACTATACAGCTCCTGGAACAGATTTAACAATCGAACTTCCAGAAAAGCATGTATGGGCTGGTGCTGGTAGCTTAAATGAAAAGAACGTACCATTTATGGCGAACATTCCAACTGAAGAAGTATTTACAATGCCGCTTAAAACAGGTGTAAACGGCCAAGTATCTAGCACAAAACCGTTAGCATTTGCAGGTAACATTATCGATAACTTCACGTTAACATTTGAAAATGGACGTATCGTAGACTATAAAGCGGAAACTGGTGAAGAGGCTTTAAAACATTTAGTAGAAACAGATGAAGGTTCTCACTTCTTAGGAGAAGTGGCTTTAGTACCTCATGACTCACCAATTTCAAACACAAATATTTTATTCTACAATACGCTATTTGATGAAAACGCATCTTGCCACCTTGCAATCGGAAGTGCTTATGCTTTCAACTTAGTTGGCGGAAAAACAATGTCTAAAGAAGAACTTGCTGAAAACGGAGCAAATACTAGTATTACACATAACGACTTCATGATCGGATCAGCCGAGCTTGATATCGATGGTATTACAGATGATGGAAGACATGAACCAATCTTCCGTAAAGGTAACTGGGCATTTTAATACAAATAAAAGGCTATCTTCCACACCGGAAGATAGCCTTTTATGATGCTGATGAAACCTTAAGTCCAATTACTCCTAACACAATAAAAAGAATACAAAATGCTTGGAATAAGCTAATGTGCTCTTTAAAAAAGTACACACTAATAATTGTAATAAGTAATGTCCCAACACCAGACCAAATTGCATAAGCAATACTTAAATGAATTTTTTTGACAACGATGGCAAACACACTGAAACAAATTCCATAAAATACGAAAATAAGTACACTTGGAACGAGCTTTGTTAAACCGTTTGATAGTTTCATCGCAATTGTTCCAGCTACTTCAAAAATAATTGTTACGAGTAATAATAGCCAATATACCATACTAGAATCTCCTTCTCTGTTACCTTATAGAGATTCTAGTATACTACTTATAGTCCTAATGAAATATATTTAATTTCTAAATATTCCTCGATACCGAAATGACCTCCTTCACGACCAATACCACTTTCTTTAAACCCACCGAACGGCGCTTGCGCAACTGATGGGAGGCCATCATTTAAACCGATAATACCATACTCTAGTGCTTCACTAATTTGGAATGCTTGGCTAATGTCTTTCGTGAAAATATACGCAGCTAAACCATATGGCGTATGATTTGCACGTTCGATTACTTCATCAACTGTTTTAAATTTCGCAACTGGTGCAACTGGACCAAATGTTTCTTCATTCATACAAAGCATCCTATCATTCGCCAATCCAATTACAGTTGGTTGCATAAAGTGTCCGTCTAGCTCTGCAACCTTTTGGCCACCATATAAAACTGTTCCACCCTTTTGAATAGCGTCTTCGATATGTTCTTGTACTTTCGAAACTGCATTCTCGTCAATAAGTGGTCCCACAGTCGTTCCATCACCGAAACCATCTCCTACTTTCAACTGCCCTACTGCCTTTTGGAACTTCTCTACAAACGCTTCATACACTTCTTCCTGAACAAATACTCGGTTTGTACATATACACGTTTGTCCTGCGTTACGGAATTTCGAACCGATTACTGCCTCTACTGCTTTATCTAAGTCCGCATCATTCATAACAATAAACGGTGCGTGACCACCTAACTCAAGTGAAACTTTTTTCATCGTTTGTGCAGCGCTGGCCATTAATTCTTTCCCAATTTCCGTTGATCCTGTAAAGGAAACTTTTCGAACACGTCCATCTTCCATCCACGTATCAGCAATTGCTTTTGCACTACCTGTTACAATATTTATTACACCTTTTGGAATATCCGCTTCATGAGCTAATTCAGCTAATTTCAGTGCAGTTAACGGCGTTTGACTTGCTGGTTTTACAACCGCTGTACAGCCTGCTGCAAGTGCCGGGGCTACCTTTCTCGTAATCATAGCAGCAGGGAAGTTCCAAGGCGTAATAGCTGCCATAACTCCGACTGGTTGCTTCATAACTAAAATACGTTTATTCGGATGAGAAGCAGGAATCATTTCACCATATACGCGTTTTCCTTCTTCTGCATACCATTCAACAAAACTATTTGCATAATTCACTTCACCAAGGGCTTCTGCAAACGGCTTTCCTTGTTCTCTCGTCATAATCGCTGCAATCCCTTCTTTATTTTCATCGATAAGTGTAAACCATTTTTTTAATTTCGCTGCACGGTCTGCCGCTGTTAACTTAGACCATGATTTAAAAGCTTCATGCGCAGCATCAACGGCTTGCTTTGCCTCTGTTACCCCACCCTTTGGTACAGTCGCAAATATTTCCTTCGTTGCTGGATTATTTACTTCGATTTGTTCTTGCAATGTAATCCACTCACCATTTATATACATCGCCTTTTTCTCTACATTTACAAACATCGCTTTTTTATCCAATGTTCTCTTCCTCCTCTATAAGTTTCTTTATTTTCCTCGTGGCAGCAGATTGACTTATTTTTAAAAACTCCGCTACTTTATAACTCGATCCGTATGTTTTATATGCTTTCAAAATAATATTCCGTTCTACTTCTTCTAACATTTTATAGAGACTTTGACCAGACTGTTCAACTGTTGATTCTTGCATCGCTATTGGCAAATCCTCTATCGTAACGATATCATCAGCAGTTATAACAATTCGCTCAATCACATTTTCAATTTCTCTATTATTTCCTTCCCACGGGTAACCAACAAACATTTGCAATGTGCTAGGCGCTAATTTTACATTCCGACCATATTTCCCGTTAAAGTGTTGTAAATAATGATAAATGAGCGGCAAGATGTCTTCGGTTCTTTCCCTTAGTGGTGGAATTAAAATCGGAATGACATTCAGACGATAATATAAATCTTTACGGAATGTTCCTTGTTTCACCATCATACTTAAATCTCTATTTGTTGCCGCTACAATTCTAACGTCCACCTTTTTTAATTCTCTTCCGCCTATAGGGCGAAACGTTTTTTCTTGCAACACTTGCAAAAGCTTCGCTTGAATTTCAAGCGGCATTTCACCAATTTCATCTAAGAAAAGAGTTCCTTTATGCGCTGATTCTAATAGTCCCTTTTTCCCTTCACGATTCGCACCTGTAAAAGATCCGCCTGAGTATCCAAAAAGCTCTGATTCAATTAAATTCGTTGGCAATGCCGCACAGTTAATTTCATAGAAACTTTCATTCTTCCGGTTACTCACTTCATGTAAATGACGCACCAATCGACTCTTCCCCACTCCTGTCTCACCTAAAACGAGAACAGTACTATCTACCACCGATACTTTCTTGATTGTCTCGACTATTTTTTGCATAGCGATACTTTTAAAAATAAGTCCTTCATGTTCATATGTTTCTCTTAATTCTTTTTTATATGTTTTTAACTGATTATCCATTTCTTCTACCTTTTGACGTAATTGATAGAGTTCTGTAAGATCACGAGAGTAACTAATCACCCTTCTTAAATTTCCCTCATCATCAAAAACGGGCCTTGTACGAACGTGTAAATACTCTCCTGATTTTGTCGTTTGAACGAGTTCAATCGGCCTCTTTTTTTCAATTACTTCTAACGTTGCTGATGGATAAAAGATACCATCCTTCTGCAATTCTTTTACATGTTTACCTACTAACTCTTTAGCAGCTAATTGATAGTGCCTTTCACATGTACTATTTACACGCACAACGATTCCCTTTTCGTCAGTCACAAAAATTTCGTCAAACGCATATTCAAATACATCTTGTAAATCCATTAACACTCGTTCCTTTTCTGCAACCATCCTAGCCACCCCTAACTTCCAATCCATCGATTCACTTCACTACCTTTATTATAAAGTGAATTTTCTGCATTTTATATAGAGTCAGCTAGAATGTTTGCTGTTTTATTATTTAACTTTTAAACACGAGCAATATTTGCTTTCTCATAACAGACTTGCAATGATTCTTCAATGATTGTTAATCCTTCTTCAAGTTGCTCATCTGTAATCACTAATGGCATTAGCACACGAATAACATTACCGTATGTTCCTGCTGATAGTAGAAGTAAGCCGCGTTTGTTTGCTTCTGTGCACAAATTAGCTGTTAACGTTTTATCAGGTGCTTTCGTCTTACGGTCTTGAACGAGCTCAAATGCACACATTGCTCCTAAACCGCGTACATCACCGATGCAATTATATTTATTTTTCATCTCTTCGAATCGGTTCATTACGACTTTCCCTAATTCTATCGCTCTATCATTTAAATTCTCTTTTTCTATTACATCAAGTACTGCTAATGCTGCCGCACATCCTAGCGGGCTTCCTGCATACGTTCCACCAAGTTCTCCTGGTGCAGACTCATTCATAATTTCTTTGCGCCCAATAACACCACTAATTGGTACACCAGCACCTAATGATTTAGATACCGTAATTAAATCCGGAACGACATCATAATGATCAATGGCAAAATATTTTCCTGTACGGCTAAATCCAGTTTGAATTTCATCCGCTACAAATAAGATGCCGTGTTCTGAACAAATATTGCGTACTTCTTGCACAAACTTCTTACTCGGGACGATAAATCCACCTTCCCCTTGAACAGGTTCCATTACAACGGCTGCAATCGTTTCTGGCGCTACTTCTGATATGAAGAAATTCTTAAACTCTTCAATCATAAAGTCATCGTACTGCTCTTCAGTTAGTCCTTCCGGGCGACGATATTCGTACGGAAATGGCGCTTTATATACTTCCGGAGCAAATGGGCCAAATCCAAATTTATATGGTTTTACTTTACTTGTCATCGTCATTGTCATTAATGTACGACCGTGGAATCCTTTAGAAAATGCAATAATACCAGGTCTTTTTGTATATTTACGAGCGATTTTCACCGCATTCTCAACTGCTTCTGCACCACTATTTAAAAATAGTACTTGCTTATCAAAACTCCCTGGCGCTAATGCCGCAAGTTTTTCTGCTAATTCAATATATGGCTCATACATCATGACATTAAATCCAGTATGAATGTATTGATCTACTTGTTTATGGAGTGCTTCTTTAACAGCTGGGTGACAATGCCCTACGTTAATTGTTCCTATTGCTCCAGCGAAATCAATGTACTGATTGCCATCAACATCAGTAACAAGAGCACCATTTGCAGATTGTACAAACGTTGGGATGCCGTTACTTACTCCTTTTGGTACTATATTTTGGCGGCGTTCTAGTAAAGACGCTGCTTTCGGTCCAGGAATTTGTTCATTTACTTTAGCAAATTTTTTTGTATTCATTACGTACCCCATCCTTTTCTTTACATTGTTTTCTCTTTTCATTGCAAAATGTATGCCAATATTCTTTTTCAGTATTCATCCTACATACCTTCTATTTCGCCATAAAAAATAAGTCTATAAAGACTCATTAAGAGTCTTTATAGACTTATTTTTCTTACACATTAGACTTTCCTTTTTCCCAAACAAACTCACCTGAATGACAAATAAAGTCCCCAACAGATTGTACTACTAAATCAGCAAGTGGTTCTAACGTTTGACGATCTCCTGTACCAGATAGTACTCCAATTGCATAGCAATCGCCGCCATTTTGCGCTAAATATAAATCAGTCGGTGTATCTCCAACGACCGCTACTTCACATGCCTCTAAATGAAACATCTCACAAAAGGATTCTACAATTCTTTTATCTGGTTTTTGTGCTGGAAATGTATCTGAAGCTACAACATAATCAAAAAAAGACTCTAATTGATACTGTTTTAAAAATAATTCTGTCGGTGCGAAATCATCAGCTGTAACAACACCTAAAATAAATCCTCTATCCTTTAAACTTTGTAAAATTCTCGGTAAATCCGCCGTCATTTTCATATAAGAACGGTGCTCATACATAAGGGAAAATAATTTTCCACTTACCCACTCATGCATCTCCTCTTCCTTAGATGACGGAATATACTTACAAATCCCCTTTGCAACATCAAGGCTTGTTCCTGCCGCTATTGCGCTACGAGGGTTCACAAACACCCCCTCCACGCCGATCTCTTTTAATAAAGTAGGCTGCATTGACTTTGGCAGTTCATATAAATTTATACATTCCGCCACAAGTTCTTCAGCTACTTTTATCCAAATTGAATGAAAATCCATTAAAGTCCCATCTTTATCAAATAGTATTGCTTTTACCTTCTCCATAGCACACCCTACCTCTCATCTCTTATCTCCTCCAGTGTATCAATAAAGTATGGATATAAAATAAACGAATTGTAAAAATACCATGAAAATCAAACTAACTTCCAATTTACAATCCTTCTATATAATAAAAAGGATGCCTTTACAGGGCATCCTCTTGATGTTCAGGAACAAATAGTTCCAGACAATGATATATATTTTCGAATTCCATCGGTGCATCTCCACCGTATTCACCATCTAAATTAATCATTAGTTTATCTGGTGAATGCACTTTAATTCGGTTCGCTTGTGTGTATAGTACTTTTGGATTGTTAATATGTTCACCACGCTGCGCTTGTGTTGCTGCTTTAATTAAGTCAGCAATCGAACCTTTTTTCAGCACTAATAAATCAAATAAGCCATCGTTAATTGATGCATATGGTGCTACCTTTTCAAAGCCGCCCACTGAACGAGTATTCGTAATTAAAAACATCGTAATTTCTTCTTGTAGTAATTTTCCATCATACTCAATTTCAACATATGTTGGATGTAGTGATGGTAACATTTCGATACCTTTTAAATAATAAGCAAGTTGCCCTAATACAGTCTTTAGCTTACTCGGTACTTCATATGTTAATTCTGTAATACGACCGCCACCAGCGATGTTAATAAAATATGTATCGTTTGCTCTACCAAGGTCTAATGGCACAGTTTTTCCTTCACAAATAATATCCGCTGCTTCTTCAATAGAACGAGGTACACCGATTGCACGTGCAAAGTCATTAGTCGTTCCAACCGGAATAATTCCAAACTTTGGACGATGTTCATGCCCTACTAAACCGTTCACTACTTCATTTAACGTGCCGTCACCACCAGCAGCGATAACAACATCAAATTTACGATCCGCAGCTTGCCTCGCCGCCACAGTTGCGTCTCCAGGACCCGTTGTCGCATGACAAGATGCTTCATACCCAGCTTGTTCTAATTTTTGTAATACTTCTGGTAAACTCTTCTTAAATAGCTCACGCCCAGAAGTAGGATTATAAATAATTCTTGCTCGCTTCATCATTTATTAGCACAGGAGATTTCTTTATGTATCGAAAAAGAACATACCGAACTTCTATCCAGTATTCCCATGCCTACCTCCTCTCATCTTCCTATCCTTCTTTTATCTCGCTCAAACAGGCAGTAAGAACCCGATTCGTGTAGCCCATCAAAAGTAAATATTCATTTCAATGGTTTTGTTTTATTTGACAAAAAAATTTATGTCCATCTATTTCCTCACAACAATTTACATATAACGAATAATAATTATCTATTATTTCATGAGATGAAAAAAACCTCTATGTCTAGATTTATCATTATTCCCACCTTTTTGCAACTATCATACCATAGTTGCTATACAAACATTTTTACACTTTTGACATTTAATCAAACGTTTGTTTAAATGATTTTCTCTCATTTAAACAAACGTTTGATTAACCTAGAAAAACACCCATGTACGGGTGTTTTTCTGCTTAATCTTTAAAAGTTACTACTATTATCGCTTATTAATCTCTTCAAGTAAGATTTTGTTAACAAGCGGTGGATTTGCTTGTCCTTTTGTAGCTTTCATAATTTGACCAACTAAGAAGCCAATCGCACGGTCTTTACCGTTTTTAAAGTCTTCGATAGATTGCTCATTATTATCAAGAATTTCTGTTACAACTTTACGAAGTGTACCCTCGTCAGAAATTTGAACAAGGCCTTTCGCTTTAACAATTTCCTCTGGGTCTCCACCTTTTTCAATTAATTCGTTAAATACTTTCTTCGCAATTTTAGAAGAAATTGTACCTTTTTCAATTAATTGAACCATTTTAGATAAACCAGCAGGCGTTAATGCAACATCTTTTAATTCTTTTTGTTGTTTGTTTAAATATGCAAGTACTTCACCCATTAACCAGTTTGATGTTAATTTCGCATCAGCACCGTCTGCAACAGTTGCTTCAAAGAAATCAGACATTTCTTTCGTTAATGTTAATACGTGTGCATCATAAGCTGGTAAGCCTAATTCTGCAACGTAGCGAGCTTTACGTGCATCTGGAAGTTCTGGAATAGAAGCACGAACTGCTTCTTTCCACTCATCGTCGATGTAAAGTTCAACTAAGTCTGGTTCTGGGAAGTAACGGTAATCATCAGATCCTTCTTTCACACGCATTAAGATTGTTTTCTTCGTTGCTTCATCGTAACGACGTGTTTCTTGTTGGATGATACCACCAGATAATAATTCTTTTTCTTGACGCACTTGCTCGTGCTCAAGACCTTTTTGTACGTAAGTGAATGAGTTTAAGTTTTTCAGTTCTGCTTTTGTACCGAACTTCTCTTGTCCAACGGGACGAAGAGAAATGTTCGCATCACAACGCAAGGAACCTTCTTCCATCTTACAATCAGATACGCCAGTGTATTGAATGATTGATTTTAACTTCTCTAAGTATGCATATGCTTCTTCTGGTGTACGCATATCCGGTTCAGACACGATCTCGATTAAAGGCATACCTTGACGGTTATAGTCTACTAATGAACCATCAGCTGTATGCGTTGATTTACCAGCATCTTCTTCTAAATGAAGACGTGTAATACCGATACGTTTCTTTTTACCGTCTACTTCGATTTCAATCCAGCCATTTTCACCAATTGGCTTATCAAATTGAGAAATTTGGTAAGCTTTCGGATTATCTGGGTAGAAATAATTTTTACGGTCGAACTTCGTTTCCGTTGCGATTTCACAGTTTAATGCCATTGCAGCTTTCATTGCAAAGTTAACTGCTTCTTTATTTAAAGTAGGAAGTACCCCTGGGTATCCTAAGTCAATTACACTTGTTTGTGTATTTGGCTCCGCTCCGAATTCTGTTGGACTCGCAGAGAAAATTTTCGAATTTGTTTTTAACTCAACGTGAACCTCTAAACCAATAATTGTTTCTAAATTCATCTATGCTCGCCTCCTTACAGACTTGCTTTTTTTGTATGATAGTCTGTTGCTTGCTCAAACGCATGTGCAACGCGGTAAATTGTCGCTTCATCGAAGTGTTTACCAATTATTTGTAGACCAAGTGGCATGTTGTTAGCACCGAATCCACATGGAACAGAAATCGCTGGAACACCCGCTAAGTTTACTGGGATTGTTAAAATGTCGTTTGCATACATTGTCATTGGATCATCAACCTTTTCGCCCACTTTAAATGCCGGAGTTGGCGTTGTTGGTCCAATAATAACATCGTAGTTAGCAAATACATTTTCAAAGTCATTTTTAATTAATGTACGTACTTGTTGTGCTTTTTTGTAATATGCGTCATAGTAACCAGAGCTAAGTGCAAATGTACCAAGCATAATACGACGTTTCACTTCATCTCCGAAACCTTCGCTACGTGTGTTTTTGTATAGATCTAATAAATTATTTACATTATCAGAACGAACACCGTAACGTACGCCATCAAAGCGTGAAAGGTTAGCAGATGCTTCAGATGAAGATAGTAAGTAATACGTTGCTAGAGCGTATTTAGAGTGCGGAAGAGATACTTCCTCCCAAGTTGCGCCCATACCTTCTAATACTTTTAAAGCAGCTAGTACTGACTCACGAGCTTCTTCGCCAACACCTTCTCCTAAGTATTCTTTCGGTACAGCAATGCGTAACCCTTTAACGTCGCCTGTTAAACCAGCTAAGTAGTTTCCTACTTCAACGTTTGCAGAAGTTGCATCCATACGGTCAAGGCCTGAAATAGCTTGTAATAAGTATGCATTATCTTCTACTGTACGTGTAATCGGTCCGATTTGGTCAAGAGAAGATGCGAATGCTACTAATCCGTAACGAGATACACGTCCATAAGTTGGTTTTAAACCTACAACGCCGCAATATGCAGCTGGCTGACGGATAGAACCACCTGTATCAGAACCTAGAGAGAATAATACTTCTCCTGCTGCTACAGCTGCTGCAGAACCACCACTAGATCCGCCTGGAACGTAATCTAAGTTCCATGGATTTTTCGTAGCGTAGAAACCTGAGTTTTCATTTGAAGAACCCATTGCGAACTCGTCCATGTTTAATTTACCGATTGTAATTGTGTCAGCAGCTTTTAGCTTTTGCACAACAGTCGCATCATAAATTGGATCGAAGTTTGCTAACATTTTGCTCGCACAAGTTGTACGAAGACCGTTAGTTACAATGTTATCTTTAACACCGATTGGCATACCGAATAATAAACCATTATCTTCAGCGCCAATTTTCGCGTCTAATTCTTTCGCTTTCGCGCGTGCGTTTTCTTCATCTAATGTAAGAAAAGCTTTTACGTTATCTTCAACATCCGCAATACGTTTGTAAGATTCTTCTACTAAATCCGTAACGGAAATTTCTTTGTTGTTTAATTTCTTATGTAACTCTGATACTGAATGATCAAATAATGACATCGAAATTCCCCTCCTCTATTCTAATACTGCTGGAACACGGATTTGATTATCTTTGTGATCCGGTGCATTTTTTAATACTTCTTCAACTGGTAAACCTTTTTCTGGTACATCTTCACGCATAACATTTTTCATAGTTAATACATGAGTTGTTGGTTTTACATCTGTTGTATCTAATTCATTTAACTGTTCTGCAAATGTAACAATTGCATCTAGTTGTTTTTGAAATTTTTCTGCTTCTTGATCAGTAATTGCAAGACGTGCTAAATGTGCTACGTGCTTTACATTCTCAACGGAAATTCTTGACACGGCTAGGCCACCTCCATAATATATCGTTCAATCTACAATACTATTGATGATACCAAATTTTCAGTACTTCAAGCAAGTCAACACAGAGTACTTACGCCATTTTTACATAAAAAAAGAAAGGCAAATGCCTTTCTTTACAATTTACTCTTTATCTAACGGTTTATTTTTCGGAAATCTCTCGTTATCTTCTTCATTATCACGAATTGTTTTTTGTAATACAAAACAAGACATCGTTAAAAATAATGTTCCAATTAAATAGTATCCTTTTACACTAAGCGTTTCATCTAGCGTATAAATACCAATTAGCATACCTGAAAGCGCACAAACAAATGAAGTCCATGCTAAAAACGTGAACGCTTGCGTATTACGTCTTCTCATCGTTCTCCCCCTCGTTAGCAGTACATCCATTATAGATAAGTATATTTACCATGATGGATTTTTATGTAAATTCTAGTTTTATATTTATAAATCTATCATAAAAGAATACTATTTTAAAGAAAGTTTTCTGCCTAATCTGAAAAAACAATTAAAATCATTGACAATTATTTCTATTCTACATAAAATAAAAATAAATATTACGAACCTCGAAATATACGGGAGTGGAATTAATTGTTGCAATATGAACATTTTTTAGACTTACTGCTAGATAACGCCAAGAAACTTTTCTATCCTGAAGAATGGGTAAGCCTAGATTTAACACTTTCTAAAACAGAAGTATTTTGTTTACTTTGGATGGAACGAAATACAGATATTACAATGACGAAAATTGCTGATCTTCTTGATATACCAATGAGTACAACGACAGGTGTTGTAAATCGCCTTGTAAAAAAGGGATATATTGAACGCTACCGTGATGAAAATGACCGACGTATTGTATTAATTCGTTTAACAGAAAACGGCGTAATACTCGTTCAAGAAGTAAAGCAAAATGCAGCCCATTACTTTAACTTAGTAACAGAAGCATTATCAGAAGAAGAAAAAGCATTCTTACTACAAATCTTCCAAAAGATTATGAATCACATCGCTACGTCACAGCAAAAAACAGAAGAAAAAGTTTCTACACCTAAAATGAAAAACATTCCGATTGAATAAAAACCCTAATAGGGTTTTTATTCAAAAAAATATTTCGACACTCGTAATATTCGAAATTCGAAACAAAGGGGATATGAATGATGAGAATTATCTTGTATACAGGTAAAGGCGGCGTAGGAAAAACTAGCATTTCAGCAGCAACAGCAATTCAAAGTGCGAAACAAGGATTAAAAACTTTAGTAATGAGCACAGATCCTGCTCATAGTTTAGGAGATTCATTTGGTATAAAGCTATCTTCTGAGCCATTAGAAGTTCGTAAAAATTTGTGGGCACAAGAAATTAATACGATTTATGAGATGGAAAAAGGCTGGGGAAAATTACAGAAATATATTACACTACTCTTCACTTCCAAAGCAGCCGATGATATTACAACAGAAGAGTTAACGATGTTTCCTGGTATGGAAGATTTAATTAGCTTACTTCGCGTGCTCGATTATTATAAACAAAACACATATGATGTTATTATCATTGATTGTGCTCCAACAGGAGAAACATTAGCAATGCTCAGCTTTCCAGACATGCTCGGCTGGTGGATGGAAAAACTCTTTCCTATTAAAAGAAAAGTTTTAAAAGTTGTTCGCCCTGTAGCTCAACCACTTCTTGGTGTCCCCCTTCCAACCGATGATATTATGAACGAATTAACAAATACACTTGAACAGCTCGGAGAAATGAGAGATATTTTATCAAACCGAGACGTAACAAGTATCCGCATCGTTGTAAATCCCGAAAAAATGGTTATTAAAGAAGCACAGCGCAGCTTTACGTATTTAAATCTATACGATTATAACGTAGATGCCGTTATGATCAACCGCGTCATTCCTAACACCGTCACCGATCCTTATTTTCAAGCATGGAAAGATACCCAAAAGAAATATAAAACATTAATTCAAGATAGTTTTGATCCACTTCCTATTTACGAAGCTCCAATGTTTGAACAAGAAGTTGTTGGTTTACCTATGTTAGAACGCGTAGGAGCTGCTTTATTTAAAACGGATCATTGTCCTACTGAAGTGAAGTTTAACGGACGCACTCAATATGTAAAAAAAGATGGCGATGAGTATATCTTCGTTCTGTCCATTCCCTTCTCTAACAAAAGTGAACTTATATTAAATCAAAAAGGTGATGAGCTTATCATTCGTGCTGGTTCTGTGAAACGAAATATCACATTGCCAAAAACATTAACGCACCTTTCTATTCAAGGGGCTAAGTTTGAAGATGATGTACTTAACATTCGGTTTGGAGGTGTCGTACATGCATGAAGAACTACTAAGGAAGGTCATCCGTACAAAAATAAAAGTCGGTATGCATATATTAGAAGAGTTACCTGACCCAATTCAGCAATCAGCTAAGCAAATGCTAAATATTTTACAAGAGGAACTATCTTCTTATGCTACCGAACAACCACAACATAATAGCAATTTAAAAAATATTGTAATTGAATAATTATATCCTTGTAGAAGGCCTTTTCCTATAGGCTTTCTACACCTTTATTGGAGCTGATGTAAATTGATAAAAACATTTTCTACAAGACACTTTACTCCTCTTACAATCTGGCTAATTCCCTTATTATTTTTCATTCATAACCTTGAAGAATATTTCCAAATGCCACAATATCTTGCTAATCAATTTTCAATTGCTTTTATAACTAGTCAACAATTTTCCATTGCGATTTCTATATTAACTCTCTTTGTTTTACTTATCGTCTCTCTATATCAACTAAACTTCTTGTCTTCTATATACTGGATTTTTTTTATACAAGGGGCAATTTTCTTCAACTCTGTTCAACATATTATTTTGTTTTTCATTTACCGTTCCTATAACCCTGGCGTAATATCCGCAGCTTTCATTGCCATCTTTTCTATATTCTTTTTTTCATTCCAAAAACACTTAATTCATAAAAATAAATTCTTAATTACACTCGCTTTCAGCTTATTTTCTTATCCTATTATAATTTGGATTACCTTACTATTCGCTAGCTACTTTCATTCATAAAAAAAGACCAGGAAAACTCCTGGTCCATTACTCTACTTAACAAACATTGGATTCTATGTTATACAGAATTGGAAGGTACAGAATTAGGGTTTGTTTTGTTTGTTAAGTAGATTATATGTTGAACGAACTAACAGCGGAGGGGTTCCTTCTGTTAGTTCATTAAACCCAATCATTATTTTACGATTTTTTCAAGCTCATTAAGTGAAAGATCTACTGAAATTGAACCATCATTTGTTTCTTTCTTAATTGCATCTGTTACTTCTTTTGAATGATATAATTCAATTACTTTTTTCAGTGTTGGATCATCTTTATCCTTCGTACGAGCTGCGAAAATATTAATATATGGCTTCGCATTTTCATTCTTTGGATCTTCTAAGAAAATTGGATCCTTCGCTGGATTTAATCCAGCTTGACCAGCAACACCGTTATTAATAACTGAAGCCGCTACATCTTTTAATACACGAGGTGTTTGCTGTGCGATAACCGGTGTAATTTTTAACTTCTTCGGATTTTCAGCAATGCCGCTTGGATCCCCAAATAGACCAAAGTCTTTTTTAAGCTTTAATAACCCGGCTGCATCAAGAAGTTTTAATGCACGTGCTTGGTTCGTTGGATCATTTGGAATCGCAATTTCTGAACCATCTGGAATTTCATTTGCTTTCTTATGTTTTTCAGAGTATAAACCCATTGGTGCAATTTGCGTTGTACCAACAGCTGTAATATCTAGCTTATGCTCCTTTTTAAATTGTTCTAAGAATGCAATATGCTGGAATGAATTTAATTCAATATCTCCATCAGCTAACGCTTTATTTGGCGTTGTGTAATCAGAGAACTCAACCAGTTTAATTTTAATTCCTTCTTTTTCAGCTTTCCTCTTCAAAATTTCCCAAGCGTCTCCATCCGTTCCAGTTACACCGACGCGAACTACTTTTTCTTTCGCTCCTGCCCCTTTGTCTCCACTTGAGCAGCCGCTTAATGCTGAAACCCCTACAATCGCTGATAATGCAAATGCTAAAATTTTCTTCATTCCCTTTTCCCCTCTTCCTTTTTATGATCTGCGTAAAAAGACTTTCGCAAAGTAGTTTCCTAAGTTTTGAGCTAACTGTACAAGAATGATAAGTAACACAACCGTTACGAACATAACTGATGTATCAAAACGTTGATAACCATATGTCATTGCTAAGTCACCAAGACCGCCGCCACCAACAAGCCCAGCAACCGCAGAAAATTCAATTAAACCAACTGTCATAAATGTAACCCCTAAAATTAATGGCGCTAACGCTTCTGGCACAAGAATTTCAAAAACAATTCTCATTGGTGAAGCACCCATCGCTTGAGCTGCTTCAATTACTCCCTTCGGAACAGAAACAAGATTTGTTTCAACCATTCTCGCAATACCAATTGAAGCGACTAACGTCATTGGGAAAATTGCTGCTGCCGTTCCAATCGTTGTTCCAATAACACTTCTTGTTAGCGGACTTAAAGCTACTAAGAAAATAATGAATGGAATTGGACGAATTGTATTAATAACGATATTAAGAATAGAAAAGACCCATTTATTTTCTAAAAAGTTTCCTTTTCTCGTCACATATAAAAGTAAACCTAGAGGTATACCAAGAATTGTAGCAAATATAAGGGTGACAATTACCATTAAGAGGGTATCCCCCGTCGCATCTAGTATGCGCGGCCAAAATATACTCCAATCAACTCGCATGAGCTTCTACCTCCTTCAGCTGCACTTGCAGTCTTAGATGTTGTAATGCTTTTTGAATCTCCCTCTGTTCACCTTGCAATTCTACAAGAAGATTTCCAAATAGCACATTTTGAAGTTCAATAATATTTCCGTACAGTACATTTACATCAACGTTATAGTTTTTTGCGATATATGACAGTACCGGCTGTCCTGTTTCCTCACCAGTAAATGTTAGGCGATAAATCTGACCACCATTTTGAATTTTCGCTAGAACACTTTCCGGTAAATGATCATTAATAACAGAACGTACAAAGTTTTGAGTCGTCTTTGTTTTCGGTTGTGTGAAAACATCAAACAGTTTTCCTTCTTCAATAACTTTTCCTTTCTCCATTACAGCTACACGATGACAAATTTCTTTCACAACATGCATTTCATGTGTAATAAGAAGAATTGTTAAATTATATTCTCGATTTACTTTCTTTAATAAGTTTAGAATTTCTGTCGTTGTTTCTGGATCTAAAGCTGATGTTGCCTCATCACATATAAGAATATCTGGTGATGTTGCAAGTGCTCTAGCAATACCAACACGCTGCTTTTGTCCGCCTGATAGCTGCTCTGGGTAATTGTTTGCTTTATCTTCTAACCCTACAAACTTCAGCAGTTCATTTACTCTTTCTTTTATCTCATCCTTTGGTACTTTCGCTAACTTTAATGGATAAGCAATATTCCCAAACACTGTTCTTGAATTAAATAAATTAAAGCTTTGAAAAATCATCCCGATTCTTTGTCTTAGCTTCCGTAATTCTTTCGTCGATAATGATGTAATATCTTTATCATCTATTGAAATCGTTCCTGCCGTTGGTCTCTCTAACATGTTTACTAGGCGTAACAATGTACTCTTTCCAGCGCCACTAAAACCGATAATGCCAAAAATTTCGCCTTTCTCAACTGATAACGTTACATCCTCCACTGCATGAACAGATTGCCCACCTGATTCATATACTTTACTTACATTATTAAAAGAAATCATTTTTCCCCCTCCTATATGCTGTAAAAACTTGAAGTAGAGCTCTCGAGGTAAAATAAAAAGTGCCCTCCTTCTTATCAACCATAAAGATAAGAAGGAGAGCACTTATATGTACTCGGTCACATCTTCTCATCTTCCAAGCCCTTATAGGCTTGCTGGAGTTAGCACGGTATTAAAAAACCCGTTGCTGAGGTATCATAGGGCCAGTCCCTCCACCTCTCTGGATAAGAATGTATCGATTTAATTGTCGTTTAATTAATTCTCATTATAGAACCCAGAATAATAAGAGTCAATATATTTTTTAGAAAAATATAAATTATTTCTTTATTAAAATTTTTAGATAAGAAAATATCAATTTTAAAAGTTATGTAAAATTCCCTTCTCGCATAATTTTTAAAAGGATAATCTTCTCTACTAATTGAATAACATTATTTGAATATGAAATCGGAGGAAGATAAATATATGAAAACAGCTCTTTTACTCGTTGATATTCAAAATGATTATTTTCCAAACGGAAAGATGGAATTGCGTAATCCAGTAGAAGCAAGCGCATATGCCCGTCAGCTACTACAACTCTTTAGAAATAAAAACGAACCTATTTTTCATATCCAACATGTAGCAATAAAAGCTGATGCTACTTTTTTCCTGCCCAATACAGAAGGTGTGCATATTCATGAAAGCGTACGTCCACTTAGAGAAGAAACCATTATACTCAAACATTATCCAAATAGTTTCCGCGAAACCGATCTTCTAGAACAATTACAACGTTTAGCTATTGAGCACGTCGTCATATGCGGGATGATGACTCATATGTGTATTGATGCTACTGTAAGGGCTGCTTTTGATTTTGGCTTGCAATGTACTGTTATACATGATGCTTGTGCTACAAAAGACCTTTCTTTTAAGAATGCTACTATACCAGCCGTTTATATTCATAACACAATTTTAGCTAGTTTAAATGGCGTATATGCAAATGTAATGAGTACAGAGGAGTTTTTAGCTACAAAAAAACACTCCCTTCAGTGAGCAAAACCGAAAAGAGTGTTTCTTGTCAAACCATAGATTTTCTTTCAAATTGTATTATACAGGAAATCCTTAAAATGAATACAAAAAAATGTGACTAATAAGTCAACTTTTCTCGTTGTTTTATTTCTATTTACATGTTTATCCCGGTATTAATAGGGTTTAGCTAGTTCCCTTTACCAAGTGGTAATATATGGCAAGTGTTTTTTTGATTCAAATTAACTAGTTTCTCCTATTATTTATCTGTTTGTTTTTGTTTCTTTTTCAAATACTCCGCACGCAATTTTTCAATTTGCTGCTTTTTATCAAATTTGACAGGCGTCTGTTTTTCATGAAACTTTGCGACAGCTACCTGGCCTTTGTAATCCAATTGATATTTTCCCACTTTGTTCACCTACTTTTCTTATCTTTAAAGAGAATCTATTCAGCAAATATAAATATACCTCATTTTGCTGAAGTAAACCTTATTACTTTATTAGTTTTTCTACTGATTACTATGTTAATCCACATATAAAAAATTTTTCAAAAAAAGAGATCTTCGCAGACTGCGAAGATCTCTTCTACTATTTCTTATAAAGTTTCAGAAGTAGTTTTTGCTTGCATGTGAAGTGCTAAGTAGTCAGGGCCACCAGCTTTAGAGTCTGTACCAGACATGTTAAAGCCACCGAATGGTTGGTATCCTACGATTGCACCAGTACATCCACGGTTGAAGTATAAGTTACCTACGTGGAAGTCTTCACGTGCTTTTTCAATATGGTCACGGTTGTTAGAGATAACTGCTCCCGTTAAACCGTATTCTGTATTGTTTGCAATTGCAAGTGCATGGTCAAAGTCTTTTGCTTTACAGAATGCTACTACTGGTCCGAAGATTTCTTCTTTCATTAAGCGAGCATCTTCTGCAACATCCGCAACGATTGTTGGTTGGATGAACCAGCCTTTAGAATCGTCTCCTTCGCCACCTGCTAAGATTCTACCTTCTTCTTTACCAATTGCAACATAGCTCATTACTTTATCGAATGCAGCTTGGTCATTAACAGGACCCATGTTTGTACCTAATACAGCTGGGTTAGCAACTGTTAATTCTTTTGTTAATTCAACAGCACGATTTAATACGTGATCGTATACGTCTTCATGGATTACTGCACGAGAACATGCAGAACATTTTTGTCCTGAGAATCCGAATGCTGATGCAACGATAGATTTAGCTGCTAATTCAAGATCTGCTTCTTTATCAACAACGATTGTATCTTTACCACCCATTTCAGCGATAACGCGTTTTAACCAAATTTGGCCTGGGTTTACTTTCGCTGCGCGCTCATAAATACGGATACCTACATCACGAGATCCAGTGAAGCTCACGAAACGTGTACGAGGGTGATCTACTAAGTAGTCACCAACTTCAGAACCATTACCTGGAACGAAGTTTACTACGCCAGCTGGTAAGCCAGCCTCTTCTAATACTTCCATGAATTTCGCTGCTACTACAGGAGTTGTACTAGCTGGTTTTAGTAATACTGTGTTACCAGAAACTAAAGCAGCTGTTGTCATACCTGCCATAATTGCGAATGGGAAATTCCAAGGAGAAATGATAACACCTACTCCTAATGGAATGTAAGAGAAACGATTATATTCAATTGGACGGCTTTCTACTGGAATACCGTCTTTTAATTTTAACATTTGACGACCATAATATTCCATAAAGTCGATTGCTTCTGCTGTATCAGCATCTGCCTCATTCCATGGTTTACCTGCTTCTTTTACAAGAATAGCAGAGAATTCATGTTTTCTGCGACGAACGATTGCTGCAGCGCGGAATAAAATGTCTGCACGCATTTCTGGCTTTGATTTTCTCCAAGTTTGGAATGTTTCATCCGCTACTTGCATTGCTTTTTCAGCTAACTCACGGCTTGCTTTTGAAACACGACCAACAAGTTCCTCTTTATTTGCAGGGTTTACAGAAACAATTTTGTCTTCTGTAGTGATTTTTTCTCCCCCAATAATTAATGGATAGTCTTGTCCAAGATAAGATTCTACTTTCTTTAAACCTTCTTCAAACGCTAATTTGTTAGCCTCCACTGAAAAATCTGTAAATGGCTCATGTTTGTATGCTACTACCATTATTTTTAGCCTCCCCTTAGAAAAACGTTTACATTTTACAACATTATTCTACACGATAATTTAGATTTATTCAAATATTCCTAGACTTATATTTTAAAAATTAATTAATTTTTAAAATATAATAAAAAAAACAGAGTTATACAAATGTATAACTCTACAAAATATGAGTATATTCCAAAATATTTTTGCTAATCAATAAAATAGTTACTAACAAAAATAAAGTTCTTACATATCCAACACCTTTTTGAACTGCAAACTTCGATCCAAAGTAAGCGCCCAAAATCATTGATAATCCCATAATAATACCGTATTCAAAATGAATTACGTCTAGAAACAGAAAAGTGATTAACGATACGATATTACTAACAAAGTTCAAAAGTTTTCCAGATGCTGCCGCTTGAATAAAATCCAAACCAATTAATAAAAATGCAAAAATTAAAAAGGATCCTGTCCCTGGTCCAAAAAATCCATCGTAAAAACCTATCATTAAAATAACAAAGAAAAATATTAATGTTTTTCTTTTCGTCATCTTCTTATAGGTAGACACACTTCCCCAATCTTTTTTCGCAATAATATAAATGGCAATAAACACCAACATCACAAGCACTAACGGACGTAAAATATCTGAAGGAATAAACTTTACTACTAAAGCACCTGCTACTGCCCCTATAACAGTTAACGGGATTAACTTTCCTACAATTTTAAAATCGACCTTTCCCGATCGAATAAAGTAAATCGCACTCGTAAACGTCCCCATCGTTGCAGCTAATTTATTCGTTGCAATTGCTGAAGCTGGTGGTAAACCAACAAACATAAGTGCCGGAAGCGAAATTAATCCTCCACCGCCAACAACTGAATCAATAAAAGCTGCTAAAAAACCGAATGCAATTAATAAAATAATGACTTGAAAACTTAATTCGTCCATGCGCTTTACCCCTTACCCCATTATTTATAACATTTTAAATTATAACAAAATTACCCAAGAAAAAAAGCCGTTCCATAAAGGAACGGCCCTTCTATTTAATCTAAAATTTTCACATACGGTTCATCTTGCTTCGCTTCACGTATAATAATCGCTTCTGGACGCTCTACAGATTTAATCGTTACTTGTACTTTCATATAATTCGGGAAGTATTCCATAACAAGCCCGGCTACATATTGTGTAAAGCCAATTATTTCTGCTTTTCCATTAAACTGGACAGGAATATCAAGCTTTATTTCTCTTAATTCATCGTCTCTATACATACCAGTACCGATAACAGCTGTATAGTCACCTTGGAAATAATCGCTTAATTTTGCCTTGAAGTTTGATACTCTCGCCAAGTCTTCACGTTTATTATCTGTTTTCGCTTGTTCAGATGGGAACAAATAATATTTCTCATTAATTTGTTTCCAATCCTCAACCGTTTCGCTGCCTTTTTCGACATTCGCATAAGAAACAAAGTTACCTGGCACGAGCGAAGACTTCGGAGCCTGACGATAAATTGCAAATGTTATCGGAACATTTTTTGTGTCAGCTTGTTTTTCGTGCATAACTTTCAAGATTTCTTGTGCCATTTTTTTCCCTTCAGCTAACATTTTTTCTTGCTCGATTTTAGCCTCACGCGGATAACCATGCTCTTCCTCATAATAATGAACCGAGTTCATCGCTAAGCCAACTACAATGCCTTGGAGCTCGCCTTTCTCGTCTTTCTCGTCTTTTTTCACATAATAATCATGCTCTAAAATATTTGAAATATATATTGGATTTTTTTTATTTTTTGCCTCTAATGATTCAGATCCTTCACCTAACGCTGGGTTTAACCCTATGTTTGGAAATTTAACTGCATCCTTTTTTAATTTGTCCTCTAGTTCCTTTTGTTCAGCATCTGTACGCTTTCTTTTAACAAGCATTTGTATAGTTTGAGCATCTAGAGCACTTCCACCTTTAAAGAAATGATCTTTCGTACTAAATGATTCTTTCGCAATACGCATTAATCCTGTTTCAAATTCATCTATATCAAGACGATTACTTACTCCTTGCACAACTAAGCCACGTGCGTTTCCTCCATCAAATGGAATAGTCGTCTTATAATATTCATCCGAAATAGAGTAATTCGGGACGATTGCTTGCTCTTTTGCTTTCCCCGATTTCTCAACCACTTTTTCATCTTTATCGGCACCTGCACTACACCCACTTACAAGTAGGCCAAGGCTTAATACCGCTAATGCTATTTTTTTCATGGTAAGTTTGCACCTCTTACTTATTTAGCTCTTGTAAGAACCTCTCTTCATTCCAAACCTCAACATTATGTTTCTCCGCTTGTGCTAATTTCGAACCTGCCGCTTCACCTGCAACAACTAAATCCGTACTCTTACTAACACTTCCTGTTACTTTTCCACCTAATGCCTCAATCTTCTTCTTCGCTTCACTACGTCCCATAACTTCTAATTTCCCTGTTAAAACGACAGTTTTTCCTGCGAAGTACGACTCAACATTTTGTAAATCAGCAATTTTTATACCTTTGTATACCATATTCACGCCATACTCTTTAAATTGTTGTAATAATTCTAATACATCTTCATTATCAAAATACGTCACGACGGATTGAGCCATTTTTTCACCAATCTCGTTAATTGCTTTTAGTTCTTCTTCCGTCGCTTTCACAAGTGCATCCATCGTTTCGAAATGCTCTGCAAATGTACGTGCTGCTTTCGCTCCGACATGACGAATACCGAGACCGAATAATAATCGCTCTAATGAGTTTTCTTTAGAATTCTCAATTGCTTGGACTAAATTCGTTGCTGATTTTTCTCCGAATCGTTCTAGCTGTAATAATTGCTCTTTCGTCAACGAATATAAATCAGCAAATGTACGAATATAATCAGCATCAAAGAGTTGTGTAATGACACGTTCTCCAAGTCCATCAATATTCATTGCATTTCTTGAAACGAAATGGATTAAGCCTTCTCGAATTTGAGCAGGACAAGTTGGATTTATACAACGAAGTGCTACCTCTTCTTCTAAACGAACTAGTTCACTCTCACATGCTGGGCAATGCGTTGGCATATGATATTCTTCTTCCTCACCAGTACGCTTATCAAAAATAACATTCACAACTTCAGGAATAATATCTCCAGCCTTCTTCACAACAACGTAGTCACCAATTCGAATATCTTTTTCACGAATTAAATCTTCGTTATGTAAAGAAGCACGACGAACGATCGTACCAGCCACTCGCACTGGCTCTAGCTCTGCAGTCGGTGTTACAACCCCTGTACGACCAACACTTAATTCAATGCCTGTTAATCTTGTTACAACTTCTTCTGCTGGGAATTTATAAGCAATCGCCCATCTTGGGCTCTTTGCTGTAGTTCCTAGACTTTCTTGAAGAGCAACATCATCTACTTTTATAACGATCCCATCAATCTCATAATCAAGATGCGGACGTTTTTCTTGCCATTCTTCTACATATGCTATAACTTCTTCAATTGTTTCACATGTACGACGATTTGGATTTGTTTTGAATCCAAGTTCACCTAAGAAATCAAGCGATTCACTATGTGATGGGATTGTTTTTTCTTCTACATTCGCAAGACCGTATACAAACATAGATAAGTTACGCTTCGCTGCAATTTTCGGATCAAGTTGGCGGATTGAACCTGCTGCCGCGTTACGCGGATTCGCAAATACATCTTCACCATTTTGCTCTTTTTCTTCATTTAACTTAACGAATGAACGCTTAGGCATATAAGCTTCGCCTCGTACTTCTAACGTTACTTCTTCATTTAAACGAAGCGGAATTGCTTTAATCGTTTTTAAATTTTGGGTAATATCTTCACCTGTTACACCATCACCACGTGTTGCCCCTTGAATAAAGCGTCCTTTTTCATAATGAAGCGAAACAGCAAGTCCGTCAATTTTTAATTCGCAGATATATCTTACATTCGTATCATCAATTCCTTGACGTACTCGTCGGTCAAAATCACGTAAGTCTCCTTCGTTAAATGCATTTCCTAAACTTAACATCGGTGACTTATGTGTTACTTTTTCAAATATATCAAGAACCGTTCCCCCAACACGAATAGAGGGAGAGTCTTCACTCATAAACTCTGGATTCTCTGCTTCTAATTTTATAAGCTCCTGCATATTACGGTCATACTCCGCATCAGAAACAGAAGGATTGTCTAATACGTGATATTGATAGTTAAATGTATTTAACAAATCACGTAGTTCTTCTATACGTTTTTTTGCTATCTCTTTTGACATATCCTCATTCCTTTCCTATTGTTTCGTCACAGGTGCAAATTTTGCTAACAAACGTTTAACACCAATGGGGCTTGGGAACGCAATGTCTAATTCTTTTGCATCACCTTCACCTTTTACACTGACAACTGTACCGACTCCCCACTTTTGGTGAGAAGCTTTATCGCCTACTGCCCAGCCAATTTGCTCGCCACCTGTCGTCTTAGCTGCGGGACGCGCGAAAGCTGAACGAGAGCGCGTTGTCGTTGTGATTGTCGTTTTGCCGCTACTTGCCGTTCTGCCTTTTGCACCAAACGATGTTTCACGCTTTGGCGCTGTTTCATTTAATGATTCCACTAGTTCTGTCGGGATTTCTGTAATGAATCGAGACGCAGCGTTCATACTTGTTCTACCAAATAAAGTACGCATTTGCGCGTTAGATAAATATAGCTCTTCTTCTGCACGAGTAATACCTACATAAGCAAGACGACGTTCTTCTTGCATTTCATCCTCTTCCATAAGAGAACGAGTATGCGGGAATATTCCTTCCTCTAAACCAACAATAAAGACAACTGGGAATTCTAATCCTTTTGCTGAGTGCATCGTCATTAAAATAACCTCCTCACCAGCAGTTGGGTCTTCATCTACACGATCAATATCTGCAACAAGTGCTAAGTCTGTTAAGAACGCAACAAGGCTCTTATCTTCGCTTTGAGATTCAAATGTTTGCGTAACAGATAAAAACTCATCTAAGTTCTCTAGGCGACCTTCCGCTTCTAACGTACGCTCATTTTTCAACATATCGCGATAACCTGTTTTCTCAATAACTTCTTCTACCAATTCTGTAACAGATAAATACTCTTGCATATTTACCCAGTTGTGTAATAAACCTGCGAATTCTTTTACTGCCTTGGTAACCTTTGCACTTACTCCAACATGCTCAATCTCATCAAATACAGCTGTTAATGAAATTCCATTTTGTACACCGTAATTAATAATTTTGTCAATAGAAGTCGCACCAATTCCACGCTTTGGCACGTTAATAATACGTGCGAAACTAATCTCATCATCTGGATTCCCAATTAAGCGTAAATACGCCAAAATATCTTTAATCTCTTTACGGTCGTAGAACTTCGTACCGCCAACAATTTTGTAAGGAATATTAGATTTCAGGAAAATCTCCTCGACCATACGAGACTGCGCATTTGTACGATATAACACGGCAAAATCAGTATATTTTCGTTTTCCCATTTGAATATCGTCGCGAATTTTTTTCGCCACAAAGTATGCTTCATCCTTTTCCGTTGCAGCACGATAGTACGAGATCTTGCTTCCAACTGCATTATCTGTCCATAATTTCTTCGGCTTACGATTCGTATTTCTTTCAATAACAGCATTGGCTGCATTTAAAATATTTTGTGACGAACGATAATTTTGTTCTAACAGAATGACTTGCGCATTCTCATAGTCTTTTTCAAATGACAAAATGTTAGATATATCCGCACCACGCCAGCGATAAATTGACTGGTCTGAGTCACCTACAACGCATAAATTTTTAAAACGTGCTGCCAAATGTTTAACAAGAAGGTACTGCGCTTTGTTCGTATCCTGATACTCATCCACGTGAATATACTGGAATTTACGCTGATAAAACTCTAGTACTTCTGGAACACGTTCAAATAGTTGAATCGTCGTCATAATTAAATCATCAAAGTCTAGTGAGTTATTTTTCAAAAGACGTTTTTGATATTCTGTATATACATCGCTCGTTAATTTTTCATATGGATCAGCAATTGTAATTTTCTTTGCATATTTATCCGCAGATAACAATTCATTTTTCGCATTACTAATACCAGCTAAAATAGAGCGCGGCTCAAATTTCTTCGGATCAATATTGCGCTCTTTCATAATTTTTTTGACTACAGTTAACTGATCACCTGAATCTAAAATTGTAAAGTTACGATTAATACCAATGCGATCGATATCACGTCGTAAAATACGCACACACATAGAGTGGAACGTAGAAATCCAAATATCTTCTGCTTCCGGTCCGACAAGTGTATCAATACGCTCGCGCATTTCACGAGCCGCTTTATTTGTAAAGGTAATAGCTAGTACATTCCAAGGTGCTACTCCTTTTTCACCAAGTAAATACGCAATACGATGTGTTAACACACGTGTTTTACCACTACCCGCGCCTGCCATTAATAGAAGTGGTCCGTTCGTTGTTTGTACTGCTTTTTGTTGCTGCGGATTTAAACCATTTAATAATCTATCTGTCATACTCATATACGCCTGCACCTACTCTCCTTTTACTGCTTTAACCGTTTTTAACGCTGCTTTTATATCATCATAAATAATATTTCCAACAACTACTGTATCAGCATACTGCGCCATTTCCTTCGCTTGTTCAGCGTTAGAAATTCCACCGCCATAATATAACTGAGCTTGTTTCAATTCTGCTTTTACATTTTTAACAAGTTCAACATCTCCATACGTACCGCTATATTCTAAATAAAATATAGGTAAACGTAATAGCTTGTCTGCTAAACGCGCGTATGCAATCACATCATCTTCTGTTACATCACACTTTGCATCTGTAAGCTGTGCTACCTTCGCTTCAGGATTTAAAACACAATACCCTTCCATGAAAATTTCGTCCCAATCCATAATATCCCCAAATTCTTTCAAAGCCTCATGATGAACGCCTGTTACCCATTCTACCTTTCGGCTATTTAAAACGCTTGGGATATAATAAAAATCGAATCCTGGTGTAATTGCTTCTACATCAGAAACCTCTAACACACAAGGAACTGCATATCTACGAATGCTAACTAGCATGTGTAGTACATTATCAATTGTCACTCCATCACTTCCGCCTACAATAACAGCATCTGTTCCAGACTCACAAATCATTTCTAAATGTTCGTCACTTAGCTCCTTATTCGGATCAAGTTTAAATACATGTTTCCACCCGGAAATATCGTACATGAAAACACCCTTTCTTTTCTCAAGTTGTATATATTTCTGTTCAAAATAACAGTTTATTTTCATTAGGATTTTTTAACTTCATCTTAAATATTTGTTTAAAACGGAGAATTAAATTTGGAATTCCCTCTTCCACATTTTTTAAACGAGAGGATTTAATTTTGAACTTCCTTTTATGCATTCTTTCATTATAACAAAAAAAGCTACTTACACACACGCACAATCCAACATCTTTTTCCACGTCAAATGTTGGATTACATATCCCAAAAATCAAACGGGATACTAATAAGAGAAATAGTACTATCTATTTCAAATTTCATAAAAGGAGTGTTTTTCTAATGAAGCAAAATATCGGTACAATAAATGCCCTAATTCGAATTACACTCGGACTTGTCCTCTTCGGTTGTAGTGCAACGAAACTCGTACGCAAACCTTGGTGCACTTGGTCTAACATTTTGTTATGGATTGGTGCAATGAAAGTTGCAGAGGGAATTGTTCGTTTCTGCCCTGTTGTTGAAATGTGGAAATTCGGAAAATACATGAACATGGGGGCATTTAAAATGCCTAGCATGAATTTTGCCGAAAAGGGACATACTAAAGAAGAAGTGAATCAAACTTCCAATCACGACAAACCACAGTCAAATGGAAGTTATGACGCTTCTGACAAAGAGATTGAGTCAGCGATTGAAGATATAATCCTGGCAAAACCGCTTTGAATCATTTGTCACGATGCAAGATGCTCTCAAAGAGACTTAGCTGCTGCAGTGGGCGGTTAAGTCTTCTTTATTTTACCACGAAACAGAACATACATTCTTGCTTTAAACATTAAAATATACATAAAATATACCTAATCAATAAAATTCAGAAAATCAGGTGTAAACCCCTTGCTTAAAATGATATAAAAGTGATATCATTTTTATATCAGGAGGCGATCATATGAAAGAAAAACAAGTATTTTATGTTAATGGTTTTCTTGGGATTATTGGAATTTTGATTTTAGCCGCTATCGGTGTATTTTTCTTCGTGCAAGAAATTTTTATAGGAGCAGCATTAACTATTGTTTTAGCCGCAGTTCTTGCTACAGGTATTGGTATTGTTCAACCAAACCAAGCAAAAGTCATTACGTTTTTCGGTAATTATTTAGGAACAATTCGTCAAAACGGTTTATTTTTAACGATTCCGTTCGCGTTCCGTCAAACTGTATCGTTACGTGTTGAAAACTTTAATAGTAAGAAATTAAAAGTAAATGATGTCGACGGAAACCCAATTGAAATTGCAGCTGTTATCGTATATAAAGTTGTTGATTCTGCAAAAGCAATGTTCGGCGTTGAACATTATGATCGATTTGTAGAAATTCAAAGTGAAACGGCAATCCGCCACGTTGCAACGAAATATCCTTATGACAATTTCCAAGATGAAACCTGCGTTACATTACGCGGAAATACTGAAGAAATCTCTGAAGAATTAAAACGTGAGTTAGAAGCACGCCTTGAAATCGCTGGCGTAGAAGTATTAGAAACTCGTTTAACACATTTAGCTTACGCAACAGAAATTGCCCATGCAATGCTACAACGTCAACAAGCAAAAGCAGTATTAGCTGCTAGAAAAGAGATTGTTGAAGGTGCTGTGAAGATGGCAAAAGATTCAATCCATATGTTAGATGAGGAAGGCGTACTAGAACTAGATGACGAGCGTAAAGCAAATATGGTGAACAACTTATTAGTTGCCATCGTTTCAGACAAAGGTGCGCAACCAGTTATTAATACAGGAAGCCTATACTAAAAGGTTGTAAATCATTATGGCTAAAAAGAAAAGCTTTCCATTACGTATTGATCCTGAATTACACGCAGTCATCGAAAAATGGGCGAATGATGAGTTTCGTAGCGTCAATGCACACATCGAGTATTTACTTCGAGAAATGGCAAAGCAAAAAGGTAAATTAAAAAAAGATAAAGATGCATAAAAATCCCGCTGAGATATCAGCGGGATTTTTACATATTAACTTTTCGCCATCTCATGCCCAATTGCACGATATCCTATATCACTTCGGTAAAATAGACCATCACTCTCAATTTTACCGATTTCTTTATACACCTTATCTTTCGCTTCTTGTAAACTATTCGCCTTACAAGCAACAAATAATACACGGCCACCGTTCGTTACAAAGTCACCATGTTTCATTGCTGTACCTGCATGGAAAACAATCACATCTTGCAATGCATCTAGCCCTTTAATAATTTCACCTTTTTTATATGCTTCCGGATATCCTTTCGAAGCAAGTACAACACCAATTACCGCTTCATCTGACCATTGTAACGTTAACTCACTTTCATCTAATACAGCGTTACATACATCCACTAAATCATTTTCTAAACGGGGTAATACAACTTCAGTTTCAGGATCGCCAAAACGTGCATTAAATTCAATTACCTTTGGACCATCATTTGTTAAAATAAGTCCCGCATATAAAATTCCTGTAAACGATCGATTTTCTTGGATCATCGCTTTAGCAGTTGGATGCAATACCGTTTTTATCGCCTCTTCAACTGCCGATTCTGGAATCTGTGGTACTGGAGAATATGCACCCATTCCGCCTGTATTTGGACCTTTATCACCATCAAAAGCTCGTTTATGATCTTGAGCAATTACCATCGGATACACAGTTTTTCCATTCACAAATGCCATTAATGAAAATTCTTGTCCATCTAAAAACTCTTCAATAACAACCTTCTTACTGGCTTCGCCGAACTTTACATCTTGTAGCATTTCTTTCGTAGCTTGCAATGCTTCTTCCAGCGTCATCGCTACTGTTACACCTTTACCAGCAGCTAGGCCATCCGCTTTAATAACGATTGGTGCACCAACTTTTTGAATGTACTGTACTGCTTCTTCATAATCTGTAAAAGTTTCATATGCCGCAGTTGGAATATTATACTTTTTCATCAATTCTTTCGTAAAAGCTTTACTACCTTCAATAACAGCAGCCGCTTTATTCGGACCAAATACGCGAAGCCCCTCTTCTTTAAAACGATCAACGATTCCATTCATAAGTGGAATTTCTGGTCCAACGAAAGTTAATTCTACATGATTCTCTTTAGCAAATAAAACTAATGCATCAAAATCATTTTCATCAATATCAACTGGCGTTGCAACATCTCGCATACCTTCATTACCTGGTGCTACATATACCTTCTCTACTTTTTCAGATTGTGCAAACTTCCAAGCTAAAGCATGCTCACGCCCACCGCGTCCAATTACTAAAACATTCATATTTCATCCCCCAATATTTAAATAAGTACAAACTAGAAGCTATGCTCCTAGTTTGTTTTTTCATATCAATCAAAGTTTAAAAAGGAGGATCGAGAGAACCGAGCAGGTCGAGGCGCATTTGGCAGGAGGACACAGAGTATAGCTTTCCTACATGAGTACCGCACTGACAATGCAACGACGACATGCGACAGTTATCTTGACCGGACTTTTTAAACTTTCATATCAATAAAGGTTTAAAAAGGAGGATCGAGAGAACCGAGCAGGTCAAGGCGCATTTGGCAGGAGGACACAGAGTGTAGCTTTCCTACATGAGTACCGCACTGACAATGCAACGACGACATGCGACAGTTATCTTGACCGGACTTTTTAAACTTCCTCTATTAGTGTTTGAAATGACGTACGCCAGTAAACACCATTGCAATCCCATACTCATCTGCCACTTTAATAGAATCTTCGTCACGGATTGAACCGCCTGGTTGAATAATTGCTGTAATTCCTGCTTTTGCTGCTTCTTCTACTGTATCTGGCATTGGGAAGAAAGCATCCGACGCAAGTGCGCTCCCTTGTGCTTTTTCGCCAGCTTGTGTAATTGCGATTTTTGCAGAACCTACACGATTCATCTGTCCTGCACCTACACCAACTGTCATGTTATCATTCGCTAAAACAATTGCGTTTGATTTTACATGTTTTACAACTTTCCAAGCTAGTTTTAAATCTTTCCACTCTTGCTCTGACGGTTCACGTTTTGTTGGAATTGAAATTGCGCTTTCATCTAACGATAACGTATCTTCCTCTTGAACGAGAAGGCCACCTTGTACAGAAGTTAGTTTTTTACTTGCACTTGTCGCTTTTTCAATATTTACAGTTAGTAAACGTAAGTTTTTCTTACTTTGCAATACTTCTAAAGCTTCTTTTGAGAAAGAAGGTGCAATAATAATTTCTAAGAAAATTTCGTGTAACTTTTCAGCTGTAGCTTTATCAATTTCACGATTCGCTGCAATAATGCCTCCAAAAATGGATACTGAATCCGCTTCATAAGCACGTGTGTATGCTTCATGAATATCCGTACCTACTCCAACACCACATGGATTCATATGTTTTACCGCTACTACTGCTGGTTCTGTAAATTCTTTCACGATGCTAAGCGCTGCGTCTGCATCATTAATATTGTTATACGATAATTCCTTACCGTGTAATTGTTCTGCGTATGCAACAGAAGAAGTTGCTGCGAATGGCGCTTTATAGAAAGTTGCTTTTTGATGTGGATTTTCTCCATAGCGTAAGTCTTGCTTTTTCTCAAATGTCACAGTTAATGTTTCAGGACTTTCTTCACCCATTTGCTCTGTTAAGTAGTTAGAAATTAGTGCATCATATGCTGCTGTATGACGGAATACTTTCGCTGCTAATTTACGTTTCGTTTCTTCTTTTACTTCACCGTTCTCTTTTAATTCAGCTAATACAACATCATAATCTACTGGATCTACAATTACAGATACGAATTTATGATTTTTCGCAGCAGAGCGAATCATTGTTGGGCCACCAATATCAATATTTTCAATTGCATCAGCAAATGTTACATCAGGTTTAGCGATTGTTTCTTTGAATGGGTATAAGTTAACAACAACAAAATCAATCGGCTCCATACCTAACTCATTCATTTGCGCTACATGCGTTTCATTATCGCGAACTGCTAATAGACCACCATGAATATTTGGATGTAATGTTTTCACACGACCATCCATAATTTCTGGGAAACCAGTTACTTCAGAAATACCGATTACTTGTAAGCCGTTTTCTTCTAGTAATTTTTTCGTACCACCTGTTGATATAACTTCAATCCCTTGTTCTAGTAAACCTTTAACAAATTCTACTACTCCTGTTTTATCTGAAACACTTACTAATGCACGCTTTTTCATTTATCCTTCACCCCTGGTTGTATGTTAGTTAACAGTTGGTTCTTTCACAGATTGAACAATTTGATTCACTGTATTTACGTATAATTTATGTTCAACTTGTTGAATTTTCTTTTGTAAGCTTTCTCTCGTATCCCCATCAGAAACAACTACTGCTTCTTGTGCAATAATTGGCCCTGTATCCATACCTGCATCTACATAATGAATCGTTACTCCAGTTACTTTCACACCTGCTTCTAACGCTTGGCCAACAGCATCTTTCCCTGGAAAACTCGGTAATAGTGATGGATGAATATTAATAATCCTTCCGCCGTAAGCTTCTAGTAAAGTCGGTCCAATTAAACGCATATATCCAGCTAAAATAACATAATCAATTTCATACTCTTCTAGCTTCTTTAATATTTCCTTTTCAAATCCTTCTTTTGACTTATATGCTTTCGCTGAAAAAGCGAAACATGGGATATGATGATAATGTGCTCGTCCAACAGCACGTGCTTCCGGTTTATCACATACTAATAAACTAATATCTGCGTCTAATCTTTTTTCTTCTACCGCATTGATGAGAGATTGAAAGTTAGAGCCACTTCCAGAAGCAAAAACTGCTAATCTACTCATAGTGCTGTGCCCCCATTGAAGGTAACGCCAGCCCCTTTTACAGTACGTCCAATAATACGAGCTGTTTCTCCTTGCTCTTCAAGAAGACGGACGATATCTTTTGCATCTTCTTCCTTCACCGCTACTACCATACCAATACCCATGTTAAAAATATTGAACATTTCTTTCTCTTCTAGCTTTCCAACTTCTTGAAGTAAACTGAAAATCGGCTGAATTTCCCAAGATCCTAATTCAATTTCTGCACCGATTCCTTCTGGTAACATACGTGGAATATTTTCAATGAATCCGCCACCTGTAATATGCGCCATACCGTATACTTCATGTTTCTTCAATAGTTCTAAAATAGGTTTGACATAAATTTTCGTTGGTTTTAATAATTCTTCACCAAGAGGTAGCTCTAAGCGTCCATAAATGCGATCTAAAGATAGTTCTCCATCTTCTAGTAATACTTTTCGTACTAAAGAATAACCGTTACTATGAATACCGCTAGATGCCAAGCCAATTAATACGTGACCAGCTTCAATTTTTTCCCCTGTTACAATTTTCTTTTTATCAACGATCCCAACTGTAAAACCAGCTAAATCGTATTCTTCTGTAGAATACATTCCTGGCATTTCAGCTGTTTCTCCACCAATTAAAGCACAACCTGCTTGGCGACAGCCCTCTGATATACCTTTGACGATGTTTTCAATTTTACTAGGTTCAGCTTTACCACAAGCAATATAATCAAGGAAGAAAAGCGGCTCTGCTCCTTGGACAACAATATCATTTACACACATTGCTACTGCATCAATACCAATTGTGTCATGTTTATCTGCCATAAAAGCGAGCATCAATTTCGTTCCCACGCCATCTGTTCCAGATACTAATACAGGTTCTTCTAATGCAAATTTTGATAGATCAAACATACCTCCAAAACCGCCTAAACCGCCTAGTACTTCTTTTCTCATTGTTGTTTGTACGTGTTTTTTCATGCGAGATACCGCTTCATATCCAGCTTCAATATCTACTCCTGCTTGCTTATATGCATTCGCCATCGTTATCTACACCTCGTCTTTTAATTTCTCCCTATCCTGTGCGGGCCGTTTTAAGAAAGAAGCTAGCTTCTACATCAAAAAGAAGTAGAAGCTTTTTTCTTCTTATTTCATACTTTCTAAGAGCTCTTGCTCATAATCATAAAGAGCTGTTGGATAATCTCCATTGAAGTACGCCATACAAAGGCCGCCATATTTCCCTTCATATGGACGTCCAATTGCATCTACTAATCCATCTTCACTTAAAAATGTTAATGAGTCTGCACCGATCATTTCACGGATTTCTTCTACTGTATTATTTGCTGCAATTAATTCTTTTCTCGTTTGAATATCAATGCCATAAAAGCATGGATATTTCAGAGGCGGTGAAGCAATTCTTACGTGAACTTCTGTCGCTCCAGCCTCACGAAGCATACGAACAATTCGTTTACTTGTCGTTCCTCTTACGATAGAGTCATCAATCATAACAACTCGTTTCCCCTCAACCACACCTCTTACTGCGGAAAGTTTCATCTTAACCCCTTGCTCGCGCAGTTCTTGAGAAGGTTGGATAAACGTACGTCCAACGTAACGATTTTTAATTAATCCTAACTCATACGGAATACCTGTCGCCTCCGCATAGCCAATCGCAGCTGAAATACTAGAGTCTGGTACACCAGTAACAACATCTGCTTCAATAGGAGCTTCTGCCGCTAAACGTTTCCCCATGTTTTTACGTGCTGCATGAACGTTAACGCCTGCGATATTAGAATCTGGTCGTGCAAAGTAAATGTATTCCATACTACAAATTGCATGTTCTACATCGTTTGTGAAACGATCTACGTGAATTCCTTCATCATTAATGATAAGTAATTCACCCGGTTCTACATCACGAATGTATGTTGCACCTACTACATCAAAAGCACATGTTTCAGATGCTACAACGTAAGCATCCCCCATCTTTCCAATTGAAAGGGGACGGAACCCATTCGGATCTAATGCAACGATCATTTCATTTCCAGTTAGTAAAAGATATGCAAACGCACCTTTCACTTTATTTAGAGCCTCTTTTACACTTTCAATTAAAGAATCTTTCGTGCTACGTTTAATAAGATGTAAAAGTACTTCTGTATCTGAACTAGTTTGGAAAATACTGCCCTCTGCTTCTAATTCACGACGAAGCATTTTTGCGTTAATTAAATTTCCGTTATGAGCTAACGCCATACTATGATCGGAAAAACGGAACAACAATGGTTGAACGTTAGCAACCTCGCTTCCACCAGCTGTTGCATATCGTACATGTCCGATTGCTGATTTTCCATTTAATCCTTCTAGCTCACCTCTTGAAAACACTTCTGATATTAAACCTAACCCCTTGTGACCGACGATTTTTTCCCCATTATTTACGACAATGCCTGCGCCTTCTTGCCCACGGTGCTGTAAACTGTGCAATCCGTAGTATGAAACTTGTGCCGCATTTTCATGCCCCCAAATTCCGAAAACGCCACATTCTTCGTTTAACCCCTTTATTTCAGCAAGCATGGGATTGCCCCTTTCCAAGCCTTTCTCATTTCATCTACATTTGCTGTAAGTAATACTTCATTTTCTTCATTATGAATTGTTACTTCATTTGTACTTGTTACTTCTCCAACTTGAATTGCTTCTACCGCTTTTTCGAACGCTTCTTTATTTTCACGTTTTACAGTTATCACAAAGCGGGATTGTGATTCCGCAAATAATGCCGCTGTTGCTTCCCCGTCTAATTTCACAGTAGCGCCTAAGCCGTTAGCACCAATTGCACTTTCTGAAATCGCAACTGCTAAACCACCTTCAGCAACGTCATGTGCAGATTGAACAAGGCCAGCTTGGATTGCTGCTAATATTTGTTTTTGACGTTTTAATTCTACGTCTAGATCAATACTTGGTGATTGTCCGAAAATTTTTCCGTGAATCATTTTCTGTAATTCACTTCCACCAAACTCAGCTTTCGTCTCTCCAATGACATAAACTAAATCGCCAGCTTGCTTAAACTCTTGTGTTGTTACATGTTTTAAATCGTGTACAAGTCCAACCATCCCAACTGTCGGTGTTGGGTATACCGCTTCACCACTACGTTCGTTATACATTGATACATTTCCGCCAATAACTGGTGTTTGTAATGTGCGACAAGCTTCACTCATACCATCTACTGATTTCTCAATTTGCCAGAAGATTTCTGGTTTTTCTGGGTTACCGAAGTTTAAGCAATCTGTAATTGCAAGTGGCTCCCCGCCAGAACATACGATATTACGTGCTGCCTCTGCTACTGCAATTTTACCGCCCACTTCTGGATCTAAATAAATGTAGCGAGAGTTACAATCTGTCGTCATTGCTAATCCTTTTTCTGTACCGCGTACACGTACAACTGCTGCATCTGAACCTGGTGTAACAACTGTGCTTGTGCGAACTTGATAATCATATTGATCATAAACCCACTCTTTACTTGCAATCGTCGGTTGTTGTAATAGAGCGAATAACGTTTCTTTATAGTTTTCTACTTTCGGCGTTTCCATTTTCATTTCTTGGAACTCAGCAAAATATGCTGCTTCTTTTGATGGTTTATGGTAAATTGGTGCTTCTTCTGCAAGAGCATCTGCTGGTACTTCAGCTACCATTTCACCTTTATGGAATAAACGAAGCATTTTGTCTTCCGTTACTTTCCCCATCGTAACGGCTGCAAGACCATACTTCTCAAATAAATCTACTATCTCTTGTTCTCTACCTTTTTTCACAACAATTAACATACGCTCTTGTGATTCAGATAGCATCATTTCATATGGTGTCATTCCTGTTTCACGCTGTGGTACATCATCTAAGTACATTTCAATACCCATGCCTGCTTTACTTGCCATTTCTGCAGAAGATGATGTTAAACCAGCCGCACCCATATCTTGAATTCCAACAAGTGCATCCGATTGAATAAGTTCTAAGCAAGCTTCGATAAGAAGTTTCTCCATAAATGGATCTCCTACTTGAACTGCTGGACGCTTCGCTTCTGAGCTTTCAGATAACTCTTCAGATGCAAATGTTGCACCGTGGATACCATCACGACCAGTTGATGCTCCTACGTACATTACTGTATTTCCAGCACCGTGCGCTTGCCCTTTTTTAATGTCCTCGTGGTTAATCAAGCCTACGCACATTGCATTTACAAGTGGATTCCCTTCATAACATGGATCAAACTGTACTTCGCCGCCAACAGTCGGAATACCGATACAGTTACCGTATCCTGCAATTCCTGCTACTACTTCTTCAAATAAATATTTCACACGTGGTGATTGTAATTCACCAAATCGAAGTGAGTTTAATAGAGCGACTGGGCGTGCTCCCATAGAGAATACGTCACGAATAATACCACCAACGCCTGTTGCTGCTCCTTGATATGGTTCAATAGCAGAAGGGTGGTTATGACTTTCCATTTTAAATACAACCGCTTGATTATCACCGATATCTACAATTCCAGCACCTTCCCCAGGTCCTTGCAAGACACGCTCACCTGTTGTTGGGAATTTTCGAAGCACTGGTTTTGAATTTTTATAACTACAATGTTCAGACCACATAACAGAGAATAATCCTGTTTCAGTATAATTTGGCAGACGGCCTAAAATCTTTTCAACCATGGCAAACTCTTCGTCTGTTAGCCCCATTTCCGCATATATGCGCTCTTCTTTAATTTGTGTTGGATTTGGTTCAAGCATTAACGACATATGTTTCCCTCCACTGTTTTAAGATAGATTGAAAGACTTTTAACCCTTCAGCACCGCCAAGTAATTCATCTACAGCACGCTCTGGGTGTGGCATCATACCAAGTACATTTCCTTTTTCGTTTACAATACCAGCAATATCTGAAACGCTTCCGTTCGGGTTTTCTACGTAACGGAATGCGATTTGATTATTCTCTTCTAATTTTTTAAGCGTCTCTTCATCACAATAGTAATTCCCCTCACCATGTGCAATTGGAATATTGATTACTTCATCTTTTTCATATTGTGATGTAAACATCGTTTCATTATTTTCAACACGTAACTGAACCGTTCGACACATAAATTTTAAGTTTTCGTTTCTCATTAATGCTCCTGGTAGTAATCCTGATTCAACAAGAATCTGGAATCCATTACATACACCTAAAATTGGCTTTCCTTGCTCAGCAGCTTTCTGTACTGCTTTCATTGCATTCGCAAAGCGAGAAATAGCACCGCAGCGTAAGTAGTCACCGTAAGAGAAACCACCTGGTAGTAGAATTGCATCATATTCATCTAAATTCTCTGTATCGTGCCAAACGTAATCTACTTCTTCGCCAAGCTCATCTTTAATTGCATGGAACATATCAACATCACAGTTCGAACCTGGAAATACTATTACGGCAAATTTCACTGTGCGACAACCTCCTCAACTTCATAACGGAAGTCTTCCATTACAACGTTAGCTAATAGTTTTTCACACATTTCCTTTACCTTTGCGTCAAGGTCAGATACTGATTTATCAATTGTTAATTCCATGTACTTTCCAATTCGAACATCTTGTACTTCTGTGAATGAAAGGCTATGAAGTGCTCCTTTTACTGCTGTTCCTTGTGGATCTAATACGCTTTCTCTTAATGTTACATATACCTTAACTTTATACATGTGAAATTCCCCCTAAACGTTTTAAAATCTCTTCATAAGCATCTGTTAAATTTCCAAGATCACGACGGAATACGTCTTTATCAAACTTTTCATTGCTCGTTTCATCCCATAAACGGCAAGTATCTGGTGAAATTTCATCTGCTAAAATAATTTCCCCTTCATCCGTTACACCAAACTCTAATTTAAAATCTACTAATCTTACACGACAGCTTGCGAAATGATCAATCAACACTTGATTGATTTGTAGAGCCATATCTCGTAATACACTTACTTGCTCTGGCGACGCAACGTTTAATACACGAATATGATCTTCCGTTACAAGCGGATCTCCTAAATCATCATCTTTGAAGTAAAATTCTACGATTGGTTCTGCAAGTACAGTTCCCTCTTCCATTCCTAATCGTTTTGAAAGACTTCCTGCAATTACATTTCTTGTGACAACTTCTAAAGGAATAATACTCACTTTTTTAACAAGTTGCTCTGTCTCAGATAACTTCTCAACAAAATGTGTTTTAATTCCTACTTCTTGTAACTTTCTGAACAATAAAGTTGTAATCTCATTGTTCAAACGACCTTTTCCTGTAATCGTCTCTTTTTTCTCCCCATTGAAAGCAGTCGCACTATCTTTGTACTCTACCCAAACCATATCTGCTGATTCTGTACGATAAATTCTTTTTGCCTTACCTTCATACAGCAATTCTAGCTTTTGCATTTCGCAAGCCCCCTGTAGTTTGAAAAATGTGAATAATGTTTTTATAAAGAATGGCACAGAATGACTCTATTCTGTGCCATATGAAATTTTACGCTTCGTTTAATCCTAGACGTTCAAAGATTGTATCAACGTGTTGCATATGATGCTCATAGTTGAAGCATTCATTAATTTCTTCTTGTGTTAACTTGCTCGTAATACGCTCATCAGCTTCTACAAGCTCTTTAAATTGTACTTGTGTTTCCCAAGCTTCCATCGCTTTAGGTTGTACGATATCGTAAGCTTCTTCACGCACCATACCTTTATCGATTAATGTAAGCATTACGCGCTGAGAATAAATTAAGCCGTATGTTCTTGTCATATTGCGTTTCATATTCTCTGGGTATACAGTTAAGTTTTTAACGATATTACCAAAGCGATTTAGCATGTAATTTAACGCGATTGTAGCATCTGGTAAAATTACGCGTTCTGCTGAAGAATGAGAAATATCACGTTCATGCCATAATGGAACATTCTCATAAGCTGTCATCATATAACCGCGGATAACACGAGCTAAACCAGTCATATTTTCAGATCCAATTGGATTTCGCTTATGCGGCATTGCAGAAGAACCTTTTTGACCTTTTGCGAAAGCTTCTTCAACTTCACGTGTTTCACTCTTTTGTAAACCACGGATCTCAACTGCCATCTTTTCGATAGATGTTGCGATTAATGCAAGTGTTGACATGTAATGAGCATGACGATCACGTTGCAATGTTTGTGTTGAAATTGGTGCTGCTTCTAATCCTAAGTTTTCACAAACATACTTTTCTACGAATGGATCGATATTTGCATATGTACCAACCGCACCAGATAATTTACCAACGCGAACTGTATTAGCAGCTTGTTTGAAACGCTCTACGTTACGCTTCATTTCTTCATACCAAAGACCAAGTTTTAAACCAAATGTTGTTGGTTCTGCATGAACACCATGTGTTCTTCCCATCATGATCGTGTATTTATGCTCTTTCGCTTTGTTAGCTAAAATGCTTACAAAGTTTTCTAAGTCTTTTAATATGATTTCATTGGCTTGTTTTAAGATGTAAGATAATGCTGTATCTACTACGTCTGTAGATGTTAAACCGTAATGAACCCATTTACGCTCCTCACCTAATGCTGGTGTTTCTGATACAGCACGAGTGAATGCAACTACGTCATGACGTGTCTCTTTTTCAATTTCATAAATACGATCAATATCAAATGATGCATGCTCACGAATTTTTTTAACATCTTCTTTTGGAATATCGCCAAGCTCAGCCCATGCTTCACAAGCTAAAATCTCAACTTCTAACCACGCTTTAAATTTGTTCTCTTCCGTCCAAATTGCACCCATTTCTGGGCGTGTATAACGACTAATCATCTTTTTCCCTCCAACAGTTGTTCTTGATGGTCCCAAATATGCAAACTCTTCGCTTTTTCTAGAGCGACTTCAATATTATCATTTAAAATATTAACATGCCCCATTTTTCGCTGCGCTTTTGCTTCTTCTTTTCCATACAAGTGTAAATAGCACCCGGTTAATCTATTCACTTGTCTTAGGACCCCTTCTATATGTTCGCCTAAAATGTTTACCATGACAACTGGTTTTAACAAATTTGTTTCTCCAAGAGGTAAATTACAGATTGCTCGAATATGTTGACCGAATTGACTCGTTTCACATGCATCCTGTGTATAGTGTCCTGAATTGTGAGGTCTTGGCGCCAATTCATTAATGTAAATCTTACCATCGGCTGTAGCAAACATCTCTACCGCTAGTGTTCCCACAAGTTCTAGTTCATCTGCGAGCACTTTTGCATAAGCAATTGCTTTTTGAGAAAGTTCTTCTATAATGCGAGCTGGAACGATGGATTCATGCAAAATGTTATTTACATGAATGTTTTCCGCTACTGGAAATACTTTCGTTTCACCACTTACACTACGAATGACAATAACTGATACTTCTTTTTCAAAAGGCACCCATTTCTCTAAAATACACTCTGCTGCATTCGCAAGCTTTCGCGCTTTATCAACGTCAGCTTCACTTCTTAAAACAACTTGCCCTTTGCCATCATATCCACCTGTCGTTGTTTTTAAGACGGAAGGATATGATAACTCAGTGATTGCTTCAGTAAGCTGCTCTTGAGTTTGAACCAATCTATACGTTGCTACTGGTAATCCCGCTTTTTCAATTGCATTCTTTTCTGTAAAACGATTTTGTGTTTTACTTAACAACTGACTGCCTTGCGGTAAGTAAGCATGTTTTTCAAGCCATTGTAAACATCTATAATCAATATTCTCAAATTCATATGTGACAACATCACTAATCTCTGCTAAATGCTGAATTGCTTTTAAATCGTCATATGATGCAACAATTTCAATATCAGCAACTTGTGCACATGGTGAGTTTTTTGTAGGATCTAAAACAGCAATTTTATATCCCATTTCCTTAGCTGCCAATGCCATCATTCTTCCTAGCTGGCCGCCTCCAATAATGCCGATTGTTTTTCCAGGTAAAATGATTCTCGTCATACTAGCTCACTACCTTCGCGCACATCTTTTTCAATTGCTTCTCTTCTCAATTCTAATGCATCATGTATGTCATCATGGAATGATCCAAGTATTTGTGCAGCAAGTAAACCAGCATTTGTTGAACCAGCCTTACCAATTGCAACAGTTGCAACTGGAACCCCTCCTGGCATTTGGACGATGGATAATAATGAATCTAAGCCGTTTAACGCTTTTGATTGAACTGGCACTCCGATTACAGGAAGATTCGTCTTCGCTGCAACCATACCTGGTAAATGCGCTGCTCCACCAGCTCCAGCAATAATAACTTTCAATCCACGTTCACGAGCCGTCTCTGCATATTCAAACATATAATCCGGAGTCCGATGAGCGGATACAACTTTTTTCTCATACGGTATATTTAATTCATCTAAAATGTCACAAGCATATTTCATTGTTTCCCAGTCTGACGTGCTTCCCATTATGACTCCAACTAGTGATTTCATATTAGAATCCCCCCGATTCAAATAAAAAAAGCCTGAAATAGAACAGTTTCTCTTTTACTATGAGAGAAAGCGCTCTACTCAGGCATACGTATCCCTTGTGAATAGAAAAATACCGAGTGACTTTCCCTCATAGTCTAACGAATAACGGTCGTTAGGTAGAGACTTGCAGGCCATATCCCCGCGATTATATGAGGTCTTATATATTATTCTTTCTATGGCTATATTAACAATATTTTATAAACAATGTCAACAAATAATCGAATGTTTTTTTATTACTCACCAATAACGTTCGTGTTTTAGTTATATTCAAAAGAATAATTGTAACTATATGCAAGAAGGATAAGCAATTAGAATATATATTTCTAGAGATCTATCCTATACATAACGGTTTGTATGCTTACTCGGAATGCTTTATATTCATTTTATTTATAAGGAGGACAATAATACTCTTTTCATATTTATTCCTTTTTATCACAGTCATTGCTGTAATGATTGAATGCTTATTTATATCATTCCTCTTTTTTTACTCTCATTATTTTAAATATATACTTGTGGTGGAAATTTTCATTCTTTTCCCTCTGTAAGATGACTAAAAGTAAATAAAAATAAACACAAAAAAACCTAAGTCGAAACGACTTAGGTTTTTGCTTGGCGACGTCCTACTCTCACAG
>NZ_MACG01000068.1 GCF_001884035.1 Bacillus tropicus | reverse complement strand
GCTTTTTCTTCTTCCTTAGCTTTGGCTATTTCTCTTGCTTTTTCTTCTTCCTTAGCTTTGGCTATTTCTCTTGCTTCTTCTTCTTCCTTAGCTTTGGCTATTTCTCTTGCTTCTTCTTCTTTCGCTTTGGCTTCTTCTTGGACTTTCACTTCTTCCTTAGGTTTTACTACTTCTTGGACTTTTACTTCTTCCTTAAGTTTTACTACTTCCTTAGGTTTTGCTTCTTCTTGGACTTTCACTTCTTCCTTAGGTTTTACTACTTCTTGGACTTTTACTTCTTCCTTAGGTTTTACTACTTCTTGGACTTTTACTT
>NZ_MACG01000067.1 GCF_001884035.1 Bacillus tropicus | reverse complement strand
GACGAATACTAATAGATCGAGGACTTAACCATATAATATGAAGCAATGTTATCTAGTTTTGAAAGAATATAAAAAACTTGTTGACTTTAAAAGTTAAATGAGTTACAATAATTCTTGTCTTAAATGAATACAGTCTGGTAATGATGGCAGAGAGGCCACACCCGTTCCCATACCGAACACGGAAGTTAAGCTCTCTAGCGCCGATGGTAGTTGGGACCTTGTCCCTGTGAGA
>NZ_MACG01000066.1 GCF_001884035.1 Bacillus tropicus | reverse complement strand
GAGTGAAAGAGAGAGGGAGTTTTAAATAGAAGATAGAGTAAACAAAAAATAAGACCATCACACAGGATGGCCTAAGGAAGGGGACAATTTATGTCAATTTAATTAGGGATGGAAGTTGTTCAAGACACTGGGGAATGTCTTATAAATTAGGGAGGAACAACTCCGATACATATACTATAAAAGATAGATGTGACCCCTATGTGAACATGGAGTGAAAG